>NZ_JBICTR010000019.1:0-186040 GCF_043197735.1 Nonomuraea sp. NPDC049028 | reverse complement strand
CAGCCCCAGCCGAATCGGCGACATCGCTCGCGCAGCGCTTGTCCTCACCCATTTCGAGCACGACTACCTACCGGCAATTGATTGAGATCACGTCAGTGAGCGGTCGGTCGGCCGGTCACTGGCGTGCGGCCGGGCAGCGGGGCGCTGCGGTCGCAGGGGCCCGTCTCGCGGGAGAAGCCGACCGCCGCACAGTGGCCGCGGCTGGAAGCCGAACCGACCCGTGAGTTGTTGGCGCACGGGTTCGCCGACGACCAGCGCTGGACTCTGGCCCCTGGTCCCCGCGGAGCGGGCGGGTGGGGCCGCGTCCGCGCTGTATCTCCCTCCTTGCTCGGTAGGAGTGACCATGTCGTCGACACCCTGCTCAGCCAATCCTTGACACGTGATCATCCTCGCGTTCATACTCCGTTCAAAGCGCTTCGATCAGCTTTCGACGCCTCCCATTCGATAGCCGGGCCTTGACTTTTATCTCGGCGGTCAGCTCCCTTTTGTGTGCACGCACAACACCCCCCAGAACGCAAGGAGTGACGGCTCGACAATGCATTCGGGAACGTTAGGACGTAACGCACGGCGAGGATTGTTCATGGTCCTCGCCGTCATGCTGGTGGGAACGGTGGGCGTCTCGCCGGCATTCGCCCACTGGAACGGCACCGGTCAGGACATCGCCAGTATTCATATCTACCCCTACAGCTATAACGGCACCTGGCAGACGCCGATGAACAAGGCGCTGTCCAATTGGAACGCGACCGCGAGCCCCGCCAATTTCTACAAGAACTCAAATTCAGGTTCAACGATCACGGTGAAGTCCTACAGCAACACCTATTACGGGCACTATCAGAGGTGCGGCGGGATGTGCATGTACGTCCGGCTGAACTCCCGGACGATCAACAGGGACGCGTCGAACTTCTCGAACTTCGTCACGAGCACGTTGGTTCACGAGCTCGGGCACGCGTTGAACCTCGCGCACAACTCGGGCACCTCGATCATGAATTCGAGCAGGAACCGCAACTCGATGACCAAGCCCCAGTCGCACGATGTCGCCGACGTCAATGCCTACTACTAAAGGAGGCCGGCCCGTGCTACGGCGTCTTGGCGCACTTGTCTTCGCCGCGGTGTTCGTGACCGCATGCTCGGCGCATGAGGAACCTGTCCTCTATCGAGCCGACTATCCCCAGTACCAAAGCGCCGACGCGCTCTTCGAGAAGGCGACCCTGGTCGTCGAAGCCCGCATCGTCGGAGAGCCGCGTTATCTCCAGGAACAAGAGGAAGCGCCCGATCCCGCAGAGACAGATCCGAACCTGAATCCCAACGCGGGAGCCCCGGCCGGGGTGGCTGCTCAGCCCGAGGCCCCGCCGACGGTCATCACCGTCTACACCGCCCAGGTGATAAAGGTCTTCAAAGGTCAGGCCCAGGTGGGGCAGTCCATCGAGGTCAAGGAGCTCGGGGGAAACTTCGAAGGGGTGACCTATGAGGAGGAGCACACCACTCCGATGAACCAGGACAGCGGCTACGTCCTGTTCCTGGAAACTTACCCTGACTCGCCCGCCGCATTGCTCAACCCCGTCCAGGCCAAGTATCCGCTGGACACCTCCAGCAACCCCGAGTCGCTGCCGGACAACACCCTTAAGCTGACGCGTGCCGAACTGGAAACGATGTCTTAACTCGGAAATATCCCACCCCGAACAGCCCGCCTTGTGCGGGCTCTTCGGCGCCTCGTGGGTGGGCCGCAAGCCATCCACGGAAATCATCGCCTCGTAACAGAGATATGCACCTGATATGGGCTCTTCGCCGTCAAGCGCGGCTGCCTCGACCCCGCTTGACTTCGAAGAGCCGTCATGACAGTCGGGGCCGGCCGGGAAGTGGGCGATGCCGCACCTCCGGCAGGTGATCCGGGCGATACGGTAGGGCGTCATGAGATCGGTCCACGTCATGATCGCGGCGTCCCTCGTAGCCGTCCTCGCGGGATGCGGCGGTGCGGCGGACGGATCGGCGGCACCGGAGCGGCCCGCCCAGGCCACCGCTCCGAGCGCCACCCGGACGCCCTCTCCGGAGGCGGGAGCCATGGGGGTGCCTGCGCCTGATGTCCGCATTCCCAGCGACCCCGTCAAGCTGGCCGATGCTCTGAAGAAGACGACCGCCGCGCTGAACGAGGCGATCGACAGCTGGACCAAGGGGTCGCAGGAGCGGCCGCCGCAGGACGTCGTGTTGCTCTCTCTTCATCAGCAGCGCATCTACCGGGCGATGGCCCGCAGTACGACGCTGACCCAGGGGGTCGTCAGGCGTCTGCCCAAGGGGCTGGCCGCTGAGGCGCGCGACAACGCCACGGCCATCGGGAAGCTGCTGTCCCTGGCCCGTCCGATCAGCGCGGCGCAGCGCAAGCGGATGCGTCTGGTGGAGCCGCAGCCCGCCGAGCGTTTGCGTGGCTACATGGTGCGGGCCGAGAAGCGGTTCGGTGTCGAGTGGGAGGTTCTCGCGGCGATCATGCTCGTCGAGACGA
Source organism: Nonomuraea sp. NPDC049028 (assembly GCF_043197735.1). Taxonomy (NCBI): domain Bacteria; kingdom Bacillati; phylum Actinomycetota; class Actinomycetes; order Streptosporangiales; family Streptosporangiaceae; genus Nonomuraea; species Nonomuraea sp. NPDC049028. The sequence continues at coordinate 183,546 of NZ_JBICTR010000019.1, read as the reverse complement.
AGTTCGGACGGGTCAGGTCGGCGAGCTCCACCGGGGCGCAGGGGCCCATGCAGTTCATGCCGGGCACGTGGCGGCAGTACGGGCTGGGCGGGGACGTCCAGGACGCGCGTGACGCGGTGCTTGCCGCGGCCAACTACCTCAAGGCGTCGGGGGCGCCGCGAGATTACCGGCGTGCGGTGTTCGCCTACAACCACGATGCCCGGTACGTGGATGCCGTCCTCGCGCACGCACGCCAGATCAAGCGCGACTCGCGCAGCTTCTACGCGTACTACAACTGGCAGGTCTTCGTCCTGTCCGCGCAGGGCGACGTCCGCCTCACCGGCCCCCGCTGACCTTTGCCGAGCACGCCCGGCTCGGCCGCGTGTGGTGGGCCCGTTTCATCCGTTCTCCCGACATGAGGTTCGGGGAGCCGTCCAACAGGGGCACGCTACGGGCAGACGTTCGCCAAGGAGATGGAACGCGACGCGGACATCGTCCCCCTCTTCCTCCAAGTCGGCCCGCGGTGTTTGACGATCAGATGGGCCTGCTCGGAGAGGCCGCCGTGCGCCACCGACAGAGTGGCGAGTATCGACATGTACACCGAGGCCGTGCCTGAACGCAGCTTTCCGGTACGTGCCTCGAAGACGAGAGGCGACACATTCGCCCCCCGTCTCCTCAGCGATCAAGACCGAGCAGCAAGGCTGTCCCCTGCGCATCCGCCTGCCCGCCATTCCATCGGTCGCTTTCGTCGACGATCCGCTTGTTCGGCCCGTTTCGGGTGCGTTGGATGAACTGCTGCCCGCCCTGACCGCCTCCGGGCTCGGCGCCTCTGCGAGCTACGGGGCGCGTACCAAGCCCACGCCGCGGTCGGCGACGTCCACTCCCGCGGCCAGCGGGCTGACGACGGCCTCCGCGAGCAAGCGTGCGGTGACGGTGGAGGCCGTCGCGGGCAGCGGCGACTTCAGCACCTCCTCCCACCACAGCGCCGCCACACCGGCGACGTGCGGCGTGGCCATGCTGGTGCCGCTCAGAGTGCGGAGGCCGCCGCCGGCCCGGGCAGAGACCACGCCGACACCAGGAGCGCTGATCTGCGGGAAGGTGTTGGAGAAGGGCGCGATGACCAGGCCGTTGCCGGTGACAGTCGACTGAGCCAGCGCACCGACCGCGATGACGCCCTGCGCGGCGCCGGGCAGCGACACGGCGATCTCGAGGTCGGGGCCGGTCTCGCGCTGGCTCTCGTTCCCCGCGGCGGCGACGACGATCGTGCCGGTGCCGATGGCCTGGCGGGCGGCGACCATCTGCATGAGAGCGTCAAAGAGCCGCAGGTTGGCCCGGTACGCCTCGAGGGCGAGCGAGGTGGCGAAATTCGGCTGCCGTCCCTGGTCGACCAGCCGCTGGACCATGCCGGGGAAGTCGAACCCCAGGGACATCGAGATCACCTGGGCGCCCTGCTGCAGCGCCCACTCAAGCCCTCGCAGCAGCCCTTCGGTGTCGCCGCTCCCGTCGTCGGCCAGGACCTTACCGATCAGGGCCCGCGTCACACCAGGCGCGACACCGATCCGCGTGCCGTCGATGGGACGGCCGAAGATCGTGCCCGCGCAATGGGTACCGTGGCCGGCCTTGTCGCCGAGGCCCGAGCCGCTGAAGTCCTCCTGAATGAGCGTCACCCCGGCGAAAGCGGGATGAGTGGCGTCAATGCCAGTGTCCAACACCGCCACGATCACGTCCGCCCCCGTACGCGTCGAGACGTCGGCCCCCACCGCCTTGACACCCCACGTGGCCGCTGCCGCACGCGCCTCAGCCTCCGCCTGCTCACCGGTGCCGTCCTCGATCGGACGGATGAGCGACGTCGGCATCACGCGCGCCACCCCCCGCACCTCGGGATCGCGGACCATGTCGCGTACCTCGCGCTTGCTGAGCTCGACGGCCTCCACGTGCGGCTCCGCACCGACGGCGAACCCTCGGGCCGCCCCGAGCTCCGCCGGCAGCGCCATCTCGAACGGACTCGCCGTACGCGCGCCGCTCAGATCTCGCAGCACGCTGTATCTCTCACCCATGGCAGCACTCCTGATCTCCACCGCCCCGGATGGGCCGGCTCCCACGGAACGATGCCCATGCGTGTCTCGGCTCGCCCCCAAGCCAGGATGAAATGAGGTCAATGAACGGGCCGCTCCTCCTTTCTGGACGCCGTGTGCCGCCAGTCCGCGAGATGCTGCTGCAGATCGATGCGCCGGAACTGGTAGTACGGTCCCCTGGTGCGCAGCGCCTGCGATCGACGGGGTTCGCGCGGACCCAGGCTCTGAAGCCCAGATGCCCCAGGCCGTGAGTCCGACCATGAGCCCGCCCACGATGCGATGAAGGTCGGGGTCCTGCGGGTCCGGCTTGAGGTTATAGCCGGTCACATCTTCGATCGCCAGTTCGGCCACCAGCTTGTTAATCGAGATGGAAAATCGATTCACTCTTTAATCGCGCGATGTTTTTCGCCATTGTAAGCCGGGCATCTAAAGCCTGTTTTTACTGGGCGCCTGGAAGGCTCCATGACGATGAAACCCATAAAGGATGTGCCGGGAAAGGACGCGTGCTCATGGCGGCAGCGCGCCCTGGCGCACATCACCGAGTTGCGGAGCCAGCTTGACGGACTGGACGAAGAATCTCCGGTCGCTCTTGGTGCACAAAGGCACCTCAAAGCGGCTGAAGAGGCCGCGGCACGCAAGCCGAGTCTGGCTGGAGCCTGGTCGGGATTCGCCGTGGATCGCACCTGGGCGAATATCAACGAGGCTGAAGTCGCCCTTTTGAGGCTGATGCCGGATGAGGAACTCCCGTGGTGGGGCAGTGATGTCCTCGCGCGCGCACTGCAGCACCTGGGGAAGCAGGACCCGCGAAGGGCCAAGCTGGAACAACTTCTCCTTCATCAGGACGGAAAGCTGGCCCCGCAGGATCGCACATTGGCGGTCATCACCATGCAGGCGGCCAACATATCCGCCCAGCAGGAGAAGGCGCGGCTCCGCAGCTTTCGTAACACGATATTGGTGTCCACCGCCGTTATGGCGGTTATCGCCTTGGTCCTGGCCGTAGTGGGTTTCATATCTCCGGCGGTGATAAAGCTCTGCTTCCATGATCCGACGACCGGGCCCGCGTGCCCGATCGGCACCGAACCGAACAAGTGGGACGTGCCCGTCGTGGAGCTCATCGGGTTGACCTCGGCCTCGTTGGTGGGCGCTTTCGGGCTTCGTCGAATATACGGGACTTCGGCGCCTTATATGCTTCCAGTCGTGTTGTCACTCCTGAAGCTTCCGGCCGGAGCCGTGTCCGCGGTCATCGGTCTGATGCTGATTCAAGGACGCTTTATCCCGGGACTAAGCAATCTCGACACCAGTGCGCAGATCATCGCCTGGGCGGCGGTTTTCGGAGCCGCGCAGCAAATTATCACAGGACTGGTGGATGAGCAGGGGCAAAATGTTCTCAGAAGTGTCCGGGACAGTTCGCGTGGGGTAGGAAAAGAAGCGGGTGATGATGACTCTCCACCGGGGTCGGCGCCACCAAGGGAAAAGCAGCTGTGATTAAGCGGCTCAATCATCTGACAGGGAGGCTGGACCGCATCGTGGCTGTTCATCGCCCCATGAGAGGATCGGCATCCCAGATGCTGTACTGAGCGAATAATTTGCCTGTTCAGGAGCTCCGCCCGGCGGTCAGAGCGTCTCCGTGGGCAGGCTGACGGCCGGGCTCGGGCTGGGGTGGCTGCGGGAGGAGTTCGAGGCGGCGGGGGTCGGTTTCGAGCACCAGGGGCGCAGGGTGAGGAGTTCGTTCAGGTCTTGCGCAAGGCGTGGCAGGAGGAGGTGGTGGAGCACCATGGGGGAGGACCTGGCGGCGGTCGCCGGGCGGACCGAGCTGATCAAGTCGGCGGCCGCGGAGGCGGGCCGCCGCGACGCCGACGCGCTCCGCTTCGTCTGCCGGGGCGTGACCCGCGTACGCCCCGGCAGGCACGGAGGACCGACAGCCACTGACGGGCACCTATGAGCCGCCTAGGCGCGCGGCCGGGTGTGCAGGTGGAGGTCGCGGAGCAGGCATACCTCGGCCAGATGGTGGATCAGCTCGCGGTTGATGTGCAGCACCAGCGCGGACAGCGGATACTTGGCATACGGTCCCTCCGCCTTCCCACACGGGCGGGCGAGGCCGGCTTCACCGAGGGACTCGACCCCGGCCAGCCACGTGGCGTACTCCGCGTCGAGCTGGGCCAGCGCCGCGTCCGCGCTCGCGGCGTACTCGAACGACTGGTAGTCGATGGGCGCGCGACCGAAATGGGAGGCGTTGCGCATCGCGAGCACGCCGACGATCACGTGCCCGAGCCGCCAGGCGATCGTCGTGAACGGTGGCGGATCGGGCATCGGCATCGCGAAGTCGATGGTCATCGCGCCGGACCCGGCCCGCACCGGCGCGTCGCCGGTGCCGCGCGGGCGCACGCTCCAGCTGCCGGGCGCGGGCTCCCAGAAGTACTCGTCGTCGGTGAGCCCGTCGAGGCGTTCGCGCACCTGATGGGTCCAGTGCCAGTGGGTCTGATCTCGGAGCAGGGTGTTCCAGGTCTGGTCGGTCATGGGTCCAGCCTGCCGCAACGGACAGGATCGGATTGCCGTCTTCAGTAGAGTGCGATGCCGCCGAGTGCCGAGAGGTAAGGATCATCATGGATGAGCGGGAACTGGCCGAGCCGTGGGAAGGCGTCCTGATCACTCCTGACGTCATCGGCCACACGGGCGTTCTTGTTCTGGCGGGGTCGAGCGGACGCATCGACCGGGAGCGGGCTCGTATCCTCGCCCAGGAGGGCATGACCGCGATGTCGATCCGATGGTTCGGCGGTCCCGGACAATCACCAGGCATCTGCGAGATCCCCTTGGAGACTTTCGTGTCCGCCATCGACCTGCTCGAATCCACCGGCGTACACCGCATCTGCCTGCTGGGCTCCTCCAAAGGGGCGGAAGCCGCCCTGCTCACCTCCGTCCATGACCCGCGTGTCGACGGCGTCGTGGCGATGTCGCCTACCTCCGTGGTGTGGGGCAATGTCGGCTCAGGGCGAGACGGACGGGACCGCCCTTACCGGTCGTCCTGGACGTGGAAGGGGCAACCGCTGCCTTTCATCCCGTACGACGACAACTGGACTGCTCCTGAACCGGCGGACGGCCCGGTGGCCATTCGCGGCTGGTACGAGCGCAGTGAGCGGACCTTCGCCGACCTGCTCCCCGCCGCCGAGATCCCCATCGAGGAGAGCAGGGCTGACGTGCTGCTGGTGGCGGGAGGGGACGATGCGATGTGGCCGTCCCTCCCGTTCGCCGAGCGACTCCTGGCCCGTCGCGGCACCGCTCGTCTGATCAGCCGGGCCGACGCCGGCCATCGCCCGCGTCTTCCAGGTGAAGGCCCGGCCCCTGAATCGCCGCGCTTCCTTTACGGGGGTGACGCCGCCGCCGACGCCGAGCTTGGAGCGGCCGCCTGGCCGCACATCCTCGATCTGCTTCGCGGCTGACCCGAGCGATCACTGCCACTTCAGCGAGCTTCGGGTCGTCCAGTAGGTCTGGGGGTCCTCGGTCAGCATGGCCAGGCGCTCGTCCAGTTCCGTATCCCAGCCGACCCGGGTCGCGGTCAGATTGCTGTGGAACTGGTCCACCGAGGCGGCCCCGCTGAGCACCACGCCGGTCCACGGTTGCGCGAGGACGGCGGCCAAGGCCAGCGCGTCCGGTGTGACACCGCGTTCCCGGGCGGCGCCGGCCAGCGCCGGAGGGGCGGCGTGGGAGGTCAGGCGGCCGTTCGCCACGCCCTCCTTGACGATCACGCCCAGGCCGGACCGGTGCGCCCGGGCCAAGGCGGGGCCGGCGGATCGCTCCAGCAGGTTCCAGGTGGCCTGGATCGTGTCGAACAGGCCGATCTCGATCGCCCGGTCGATGGTGTCCGCCTGGTGCGGGCCGGTCGTGGACAGGCCGACCGAGACACCCCCGGCGCGCAACTCGCGCAGTTCGGCCAGGATGTCCTCGTCGCCGAGCACGCCGCTTTCGACGGTGGCCGAGTGGATCTGGTAGAGCGAAAGGTGCTCGCCCAATAGCACTCGGGTCTGGTCCAGTTGGTGGCGCAGCCGGTCGGCGGACAGTTCCTTCACCTCGTGCCGGTCGGCGTCCATCCGCCAGTCGCCGACGTAGGCGTATCCCCATTTCGACCCCACGGTCACGGCCCCGGGCGCGATGGCGCGCTCATGTAGCCAGCCGCCGAGGAACTCCTCGGCTCTGCCGTAGGAGCGGGCCACGTCGAAGTACCGTACGCCGGCCGCCAGCGCCGCATCCAGCACCGCCCAGGTCCGCGCCCGCATCGCGGCGACGCTGCGATCATCGCCGAGATCCTCCTCCCGGCCGAGCGTGATGTACGCCGGCCGGCCCAGCGCGGCCAGCCCGATCCCCACCGGCGTGACCGGCAACCCGCTCCGCCCCATCGGCCGCACAGTCAGCTCATCACGCATCTCGGCGCCTCTGCTTTCATAGTCGGTATACCGCTCGGGATGATGCCACACCAGCGCTTTGACCAGGAGCGATGGGGTCCGGTGTCAGGACGCCGCGAGCCGGAGCGCCTCTCCGGCGACCGCGTGACGCAGCCCGCGGATGCCGTCGCGGCCCCGCACCGGGTGTACGGCGTTCGTCAGCAGCACCACGGTCAACCGGCGGGCCGGGTCGACGACCAGCGAGGTGCCGGTGAACCCGGAATGGCCGAAGGCGGCGTCCAGCGGTCCCACGATGGCCGGGTCGCCGATCCGTACGCCGAGGCCGTGGCGGAACGCCGCGCCCTCCGCTCCCTGGTCGCGGACCATCTCGGCCACGGTCTCCGGGCGCAGCAGCGCACCGCCGCCCAGCCGCAGTGTCTCGCCGAATGTCAGCAGGTCGTCGGCCGTCGCGAACACGCCCGCGTGTCCAGCCACGCCGCCCAGGCCGTACGCGGTCTCGTCGTGCACCTCGCCGCGCACGCAGCCGGGTCCCTGTCGCTCGGGCTTCCACTCGGTGGCGGCGATGCGCGGGAGCGTCGCCGGGCCCGGGCGGTAGCCGGTGTCGGTCAGGCCGAGCACGCCGGTGACCCGTTCGCCGACCAGTGCGTCCAGTGGCGCGCCGCCCGCCAGTTCGGCGACGCGGCCCACCATGACCATGCCCACGTCGCTGTAGAGGTACGGCCCGCCGACCGGGCCGGTGACCGGGGTGCCGACCATCGCCGCCATGCGCGCGGCCGGATCGGCGCCGGGTAGTTCGAGGTCTATGCGGCGCGTGGGCCGCAGGCCGGCCGTGTGCGTGAGCAGGCGTCGCAGGGTGACCCGGGGGTCGGCGCCCGGCAGCCAGGCCGCCACCGGCTCGTCGAGGTCCAGGCGGCCCTCCTCGGCCAGCGACAGCACCACGGCCGTGGTGAACAGCTTGCTGATCGAGGCCAGATCGAAGACCGAGTCGCGGGCCGCCGCCGGCCGGTCGGCCATCAGGGTGCCCTCGAGGTCGGCATAGCGGACGAGCTCCCCGGCGACGGCCGAGGCGGCCACCGAGCCGTCCACGGAGATCACCGCCACCGCCGCCGAGCACACGCGCGGCACGCCGTCCGCCAGGATCGCGTCCAGCCGATCGGACATCGTTCAGCCTCCCCGTAAGTCCGCCGGCTCGTGGGTTCACCGCGCCCACGAGCAGTTCCGGGCCGTACAGGAATCCGGTCCGTCAAGCAGTCCGGCCCGTGATACAGCCCGTCCCGTCAGTCGCTCAGCACGTCGCTCAGTTGCTCAGCGCGTCGCTCTCAGCTGCTCAGCGCGTCGCTGAGCCGCTCGCCGTGCGATTCCAGCAGGGCGCGGGCCCCTCCGGCGTCGAGCCCGTGCTGGATCATCAGCACCGCTATCTTCGCCTGTCCGCCCGCCGCGTCCAGCGCCTTGCCCGCCGTGTCGTTGTCGGCGCCGGTGATGTCGCGCACCATGCGGAGCGCCCGGTCGGCCAGCTTGCTGTTCATCGCCGACATCTCGATCATCTTGTTGCCGTACGTACGGCCGAGCCGGACCATGGAGATGGTGGAGATCATGTTGAGCACCAGCTTCTGAGCCGTGCCCGCCTTGAGCCGGGTGGAGCCGGTCACCACCTCGGGACCCACCACCACCTCGATCGCGTGCTCGGCGGCGGCCGACAGGGGCGCGCCGTCGTTGCACGAAAGGCTGACGGTCAGCGCGTCCCGCCGGGTCGCCTCCGCCAGCGCGCCGAGCACGAAAGGCGCCCGCCCGCTGGCCGACACGCCCACCACCGAGTCGAGCGGGCCCACCTCCAGCTCCGCGAGCGAGGCGGCGCCCGCTTCGGCGTCGTCCTCCGCACCCTCGACCGAGCGGGTGAGCGCGTCCGGACCGCCCGCGATGATGCCCTGGACGAGCGACGGATCGGTGCCGAACGTCGGCGGGCACTCGGAGGCGTCGAGCACGGCCAGCCGCCCCGACGTACCGGCGCCGACGTACAGCAGCCGCCCGCCCTCCGCCATGCGCGCGGCGATCGCGTCGATGGCGGCGGAGATGACCGGGATCGCGACGGCGACCGCGGCGGGCACGGCGGCGTCGGCCTGGTTCATCAGCCGGGCGACCTGCTCTGTCGGCAGCCGGTCGATCTGGCTGTAGCGGGGATCGCTCTGTTCGGTGGGCAGCTCGGGGAGCGGATCAATCATGACGCTAATTTCCACCCTCTACTTCTCTCTTGTAAATATCTTTCAGACAATGGGTTCATGACGTACGTACGCACTGGCGCTGAACGGCTGGCCACGGATCCCACCCTGGCGGGCGGCGACCGGCTCGGCCTGATCACCAACCCCACAGGAGTCCTGCCTGATCTGACCCCCACGACGGACGCCCTCATCGCGGCCGGGGTGCCGCTGACGGCGCTGTTCGGTCCGGAGCACGGCATGCGGGGCACCGCTCAGGCGAACGGCAGCGAGTCCGACACGATCGACCCCAGAACCGGCCTGCCCGTCTTCGACACGCACAAGGTCTCCGGCGCGGCGCTGGACGAGGTGGTGGCCGGCTCCGGGGTCGACACGCTGGTGTTCGACATCGCCGACGTCGGCACGCGCTTCTACACCTACATCTGGACCATGTACGACCTGATGGCCGCGGCGAGCAGGCTGGGCCTGCGGTTCGTGGTGCTGGACCGGCCCAACCCGCTCGGCGGGACCCTTGAGGAGGGACCGCTGCTCGACCCGGAGTTCGCCAGCTTCGTCGGCAGATTCCCGCTGCCGGTACGCCACGGCAGGACCGCCGGGGAGCTGGCCACGCTGTTCGGCTTCGACCTGGACCTGCGCGTGGTCACCATGGACGGGTGGCGGCGCGGCATGAGCTTCGCCGAGACCGGGCTGCCCTGGGTGATGCCGTCGGTCAACATGCCGACCGTCGAGACCGCGTACGCCTACCCGGCCACCGGGCTGTTCGAGGGCACGAACTTCTCCGAGGGACGTGGCACCACCCGGCCGTTCGAGCTGGTCGGCGCCCCGTACGTCGACGACCGGTTCGCGCCCGCGCTCAACGCGCTCGGCCTGCCGGGGGTGCGGTTCAGGGAGACCTGGTTCACGCCGACGTTCCACAAGCACGCGGGCACGACCGTGCACGGAGTCCAGCTGCACGTGCACGACCGGGAGGTGTACCGGCCGGTGCTGACCGGCCTGTCGATGCTGCACGTGGCTCGCACGCTGTACCCGGGCGAGCTGGCCTGGTGGGGGCCCGAGCTGTTCATGGACCACCTGTGGGGCTCCGACACGCTCACGAGGTGCCTGGACGCCGGGGAGGACCCACGCTCCCTCTGCCCTGACCCCGTCCACCCCGAAGGACGGCTCCTCTACTAGCGGCGCACCGCAGCTTGCGGAGTGCGCACCTGCGGTGGCCGCGTGAAGCGGCGCACCGAAGGTGGCGGAAACCGTACCGGCGTGTGACATCACGCCAGATCGCGTCGGTAGAGCCAGAAGACGCGTTCGGCCCGCGCGCCCACGGCGTGCGAGTAGAACCGCAGCGGCCCGACCCAGCCGATCTGCGCGCTGGACAGTCCGGCGGCGCGCATCTCGGCCAGGCAGCGGCGCAGCAGCACGCCGCCCACGCCGAGCCCGCGCGCCTCGGGCGCAGTCCCCATCGGCCCGAACCACGCGGGCCGCGCCCCCCAGGCGGCGAACCCCAGGATCCGCCCGTCGCGCTCGGCGTAGTGCAGCCCGGCGGCGTTGGCGGCCTCCCAGGCCCAGTTCTCGTTCCAGTGCTCACGCACAAAGGCGGCGACCCGCTCCCGATCCGTCACGGCCGCGTGCACGCTCACTCCGGCCTCGGCCAGCCGTGCCGGCTCCTCTTCGACGGACAGGTCCGCACCGAGGTCGGCGGTCATGTTCCAGGCCACGTGATAGCGCTCATAGCCGAGGCGCTCCGCCAGGCACGCGGCGGCGGTGTAGCGCACGTCGATGCCCGGCCAGGCGTAGCAGGGCGGGTTCCCGGCGAAGCGCGCCTGCCTCGCCCCCTCCGACCGCAGCCACTCCTCGGCCGCGCCGACCAGCGCCCGGCCGTGCCCCCGGCCCCGCGCGTCAGGGTGTACGGCCAGCAGATCGAGGTGCCCGACGGCCGGATCCTTGGCGGACACCGAGGCCATGACGACCCCGCCGTCCATCACCAGGGCGGCCCAGCGCCGACCGGCGGGAGGACGCGCCAGCCGCTCGACCAGGGCCGCCCCTTCACCGCCGTCCAGCGTCAGCGCCGCCCGCGCCACCTGCGCGGCGACCGCGAGGTCGGCTGCGTCGGCGTGCCGGATCACCTCCGCGGCGCCCGCGAGGTCGGCGGAGTCGGCCTGCCCGGTCACCGGGGTCACACCTCGCTCATCGGGCGCGCGATGACGCTGCGCCGCCGCGGGTAGTAGCAGGCGTGCTCCTGAGGTACACCGTCCGTCACCTGAAGCAGCGGCCGCTCGCTCGTGCACCCGTCGCCCCGGAACGGGCACCGGGGCGCGAACAGGCACCCGCTGTCGGACTGGTCGGCGGCGAGCGGCTCCAGCGGCACCACCGGCTCCTCACCGGGCCGCTCCAGCCCGTGCAGGACGGGGATGGCCGACAGCAGCGACTGCGTGTACGGATGCACCGGGTCGGCGATGATCGTGTCCACCGGCCCGCGCTCCACGACCTGGCCGCGGTAGATCACGTACAGCTCGCCGTCACCGCCGATGTAGCGCGCGGTGGCCACGTCGTGCGTGATGAACAGCACGCTGACGCCCAGCCGTTCGCGCAGGTCCTTCAGCAGCGCCAGAATGCCGAGCCGCAGCGACACGTCGATCATCGAGACCGCCTCGTCGGCGACGAGCATCTCGGGGTCGACGGTCAGCGCGCGGGCGATCACGACGCGCTGCCGCATGCCGCCCGAGAGCTGGTGCGGGTAGCGCGACAGGACCGTTCCGGGGTCGAGGCCGACCAGCGACAGCACCTCGGCGGCCCGCTCGTCGATCCACCCCTTGGGCCGGCCGGTCTGCCCGGCCCGCAGCGCCAGCGGCGCCTGGAGGGTCTGGTAGATCGTCCGGGTCGGGTTCAGCGCCGAGTAGGGGTCCTGGTGGATCATCTGGATCTTGCGGAAGTGCGGCTGCCGCTGCTTGACCTTCAGCGGCGACATGGGCGTCCCGTCGATCGCGATCTCGCCCGCGTCGTAGGACTCCAGCCCGGCGATGATGCGCCCGAGCGTGGTCTTGCCGCAGCCCGACTCGCCGATGAACGAGGCGGACCCGCCCTTGGCGATCGCGAAGTCCACACCGCGCAGCGCCGGGACCTCCCGCTTGCCGAGCATGTTGCCGCGCTGCTTGAACGTCTTGGTGATGCCCGTCCCGGTAATCACGAAGCGTGCTCCTTCACCGTCACCGCGTGGCAGGCCACGAACCTCGCCCCGTCCGCCACCACCGAGGGATCGACGGTGTCGCACACGTCCATCCGCAGCGCGCAGCGCTCCCTGAACACGCAGCCTTCCTTGGGCACCGTCGCCAGCGTCGGCGGCCGTCCCGGCAGTGCGCGGGCCTCGTCGATGTCGCCGACCAGCCGGGGGATCGCGTTGATCAGGCCCCTGGTGTAGGGATGGCGGGGCGCGCCCAGCACCTCCCTGGTGGGCCCCTGCTCCACCAGGCGTCCGCCGTACATGACCGCGAGCCGGTCGGCCACCTCGGCCACCACGCCGATGTCGTGCGTGATCACCAGGGTGGTCAGGCCGCGCTCGGCGTGCACCTCGCGGACGATCTTCAGGATGTTCGCCTGGGTGATCATGTCCAGCGCGGTCGTCGGCTCGTCCAGCACCACCAGGTGCGCGTTGAGCACCAGCGCCAGCATGATGCCGACCCGCTGCCGCATGCCGCCGGACAGCTCGTGCTGGTGCGAGTCCAGCACCCTGGCCCCGTCGAGGCCCATCCGGCCCAGCAGTTCCCTGGCCTCGCGGACCAGGCCGGGCAGGTCCTGGACGCCGTGCGAGCGGCCCAGGTCGAGCAGCTGCTTGCCGACCGTCTTGAGCGGGTTGAGGGAGTTCTGGGCGGCCTGGAAGACGTACCCGATGTGGGCGCCCCTGGCCTTGCGCAGCTCCTCGCCCGCGAGCCCGACCACGTCGCCGAGCCCGTCGATCTCCACGCTGCCCGCCGCGATCCTGCCCGGCGGCTGCACCGCGTTGAGCAGCGACAGGGCCAGCGTCGACTTGCCGGACCCCGACTCGCCGACGATGCCGGTGATCGTGCCGGGCTCCAGGGTCAGGCTGATGCCGCGTACGGCGGGCAACTCGCCCGCCGGCGTCTTGTAGACGACCGTGAGGTCGTCGATGCGCACTCCCGGCGCTTGGTCCGCCACTGCTACTCCTCACGCAGCCGGGGGTTGAAGATCTCGTCCATGGCGTCGACCACGAGCACGATGCCAAGGGTGAGCAGCAGGATCGCCAGCAGCGGCCCCAGCAGATAACCGAGCGCGTTGGGCGTGATCATGGCGCCCGCCTGGAACACGGCCAGGTTGAGCATCACGCCCCAGTTGTTCGCCTCGTACGGCAGCACGCCCAGGAAGAACAGGCCCACCTGCGCGTAGACGGCGCCGGTGACCGCGATGAGCATGTTCATCGCGATGTACGGAGCCATGCTGGGCAGCAGTTCCTTGCTGATGATGTGCCTGGTGGACAGGCCCAGCCCGCGCGCGGCCTCGATGAAGCCGCGTTCGCGCAGGGACAGCGTCTGCGCGCGTACGGCCCGCGCCACCCCGCCCCAGCCGAGCAGGCCGAGCACCAGGCCCATCTGGATCGGGCTGCCGAACTTCCAGACCATCGCCAGGACCAGCAGCAGTGGCAGGGCGGGGATGGTGAGCTTCATGTCGGTGATCCGCATGAGCACGCTGTCCCAGCGACCCCGCTTGAACCCGGAGAACAGGCCGAGCGTGGTACCGAAGACCACCGTGATGACCGCGGTCACCGCGGCGCTGAGCAGCACGTAGCGGGAGCCGGTGATGACCAGCGCGAGCACGTCCCTGCCCTGGGGATCGGTGCCGAACCAGTGCGCCCAGCTCGGCGCCTGGGTGATGGCGTTGGAGTCGTCCGGCAGCTGGTCCGGATAGAACATCGGCCCGAAGGCGCCCATGAACGCGAAGCCGGCGACGATGACCGCACCGGCCAGCCGGCTCGGCTTGCGCTTCATCACCCGCCAGACACCGAGCCAGAAGTTACGGCGCATGGTCGCGGCGGCGGACGCCGTCTCAGGGATCAGCACGGTGCTCATGTCGAGTCCTCTCCGCTGCGTACCCGCGGGTCGATCACCGTGTAGAACAGGTCGGCCACGATGTTCGCCACGATGACGGCGGCGGTGATCAGCAGGAACGCCCCGCCCATCAGCGCGTAGTCACGGGTGTTGATGCTCTCGATGAGCAGCCACCCGAGTCCCGGATAGTTGAAGATCTTCTCGATGAACACCGCGCCGCCGAGCAGCAGCCCGAGAGACAGGGCGAGGATCGTGAACAGCGGCAGGATCGCGTTGCGCGCGATGTAGCGGAAGATGATCGAGCGCTTCATGCCGCGTAGCTCGGCGGCCAGGATGAAGTCGTCGCCGAGCACGGTGACCACGCTCGACTTCATCGCCAGCACCCAGCCGCCGTAGGCCGACAGCGCGTAGGTGGCGATCGGCAGCACCGCGTGCTCGGCGAGCGAGCCGAGGTAGCCGGCGTTGAAGCCCGGCTCGAACATGATGTCCACCGGCCCGTCGGCGGGCAGGATGGGGATGAGCGTGGCGAAGATGACCACGAGCAGCATCGCCAGCACATACTGCGGGATGCCGTGCAGCAGCGAGCCGGAGATGGCCAGGGCGTCGCCCAGCTTGCTCTTGCGCTTGATGGCCGCATAGACGCCGAGGATGACGCCGACGAGGAAGCTGAGCAGCGTGCCCCCCAGCACCGGCAGGATGGTCCACTTGGCCGCCTCGCCGAGCACGCTGAGCACGGGCTTGCCCGGACGGCTGACCGAGGTACCGAGGTCGAAGTGGAGCAGCCCGCCGATGTAGTCGGTGTACTGCTGCCACAGCGAGCCCGTCGGCTGGAACCCATACAGCACCTTGACGGCCTGCGTGGCCGCCTCCGGAGCCATGCCGCTCTGGAGCAGCTTCTCGTACTGGGCCGCCATTGGGTCGCCCGGGATGTTGTTGATGATGAAGAAGCTGATCGTCGCCACAACGAGGATCATGACGAAACCGCGGGCCAGGTGGCCCGCGAGTCGTCGTGCGATAAGTGTCATAAGTTACTGCTTCGACTTGACCATACCGAGCTGGATCCACACACCGGAGGCGAGGACGCCGTTGCCGAGACGAAGGATCTCGTCGTCGTGGGGCCAGCCGGTGAATCGGCTGTTGTTGACGAACTGGTTGTTGACGTAGTCCCAGAGCTGGATGACCGGCAGGTCCTGGTTGGCCGCCTTCGCCAGCTGCGCCATGATCGGCTTGGCGGCTTCCTCGTTGGCCGAGTTCAGCTTGCCGGTCAGCTCACCCGGGTCGATCTTGGCGCCGTCGACCTCGATCTGCTCGGGGCCGCCCATCCAGTTGCCGCCCTTGCCCGCCGGGGAGTGCTCGATCTTGCCCGCGACATTGGTCCAGCCGTTGGAGGCACCGTAGAGCCGCTGGAAGATGTCGTACGGCGCCGGGCCGAGCGCCATGAGCCAGAAGCCCACGTCGTACTTGCCCGCCGCCAGCTCCTCAAGGTAGACGGGGAAGTCGGGGCTGGTCTGGATCTCCGCGTCGATGCCGGCCTTGACCAGCTGGCTCTTGATGTTCTCCTGCGCCGACAGCCAGTCGGAGAAGCCGGCCGGCGCGTGCATGGACACCTTCCACGGCGTGCCGTCGGCCAGCGTCCACTTGCCGTCCTTCTTCGTCAGCCCGGCCGACTTGAACTCCGCCTCGGCCTTCGCCGCGTCGGGCTTGTACGGGTCGAGCTTCGGCAGCGTGTCGGGGATCCAGGCCTGCGCGGCCTTCTGGTGGATGCCGCTGGTGGTGACGGCCGGGGTGCCGCCCTCGGGCGAGGCGACCTTGGTGACCTGGTCGCGGTCGATGAGGTAGGCCAGGCCCCTGCGCACGTGCACGTTGTCATAGGGCTTCTTGGACTGGTTGAAGGCCATGCCCACGGCCACCGGCGAGTAGCCCTTGATGACCTCGTTGCCCGGGCCCTGCTTGATCCGGTTCATCACGTCCGTGGGAGCGGCGACGAAGCCGGACTGGTCGAGCTTGCCGGCGGTGAGGTAGTTCCAGATCTGCTCGTTGCCGGTGTAGTTGAGCAACTTCACCTGCGACGGGGCCACGTTGGCGGCGTTGAAGAAGTTCTTGTTCTTGACCAGCAGGGCTTCCGCGGGATTGACCCGCTCCAGCACGAACGGACCGGCGGAGACGTCCTTGGGCGGGGCGAAGGCGATCACCTTCTGGCCCAGGGCGGTGATCTCCGCGCGGGCCTTCTCCGCCTCCGCGCCGTCGCCCCGGGCGGCCTTGAGCTTGTCCCAGAAGTCCGCGGGAAGGACACTGCTCCACACGTGGGCGGGCAGGACGGCCGTGTCGAGCACGCCGCGGGCGAACTTCGGACTGGGGCTGGCCATGTCCTGCGTGATCTTCAAGGTCTGGTTGTCGACGACCGTGACCTCCGCGGCGGCGCCCGCCGCGCCGGGGGTGAGCGAGAAGGCCGTGCTCCCCTGCGTGTAGGCGATGCCGATGGACATCTTGACGTCCTCGGCGGTCACCGGCTTGCCATCGGACCACTTGGCGTTCGGCTGAAGCTTCAGCGTGATCGCGGAGTTGTCCGGCGCGATCTCCCAGCTCGCCGCGATGCCGGGCAGAGCCTGGTTCGGGTCCGTCAGGTGGTTCTTGACCCACGCGATTCTCATCGCGTTGAAGCCGGAGAACGAGTTGCCCTTGGGGTTGTACGGGTTGGCCGGGGCCGAGGCCTCAAGGCCCGGCCGGTTGACGTCGATCGTGGTGAAGAGCCCGCCACCACCGCCCGAGCTGGACTTGTTGGTGGAGCCACTGCTGCACGCTGTGGCAGTGGCCAGGCCCAGCAACGCTACTACCGCTGCTAGTCGCTTCATGTACCGCTCCGGGGAGTGTCGGACCTGCTTGAGGATCGCGTGGGATTAGCCGGACCCTACGGTCACGCACAGGTCACGTCAATAATCTCCAGGTGTTGTGAGGCTAATGTAACTTTCCTTCATGCCCCATGTCGATGGCGCTCGGCGCCATTAGCCCAGCATAAGCACCGCAGCCCCGTTGACCTGCCCGTCTGCCAGATCGCGGAGCGCGGAGGCGGCCCTGCCGAAGGGATAGGGCGTCGTCATCACGTGCGGCGGACGCCCGAGTGACAGGTCGAGATAGGCCCGTCCGTCGGCCCTGGTGTTGGCGGTCACGCTCCGTAGCGTCCGTTCCTGGAAGAGGTGGCGCTCGTAGTTCAGCGTGGGGATGTCGGTGAGGTGGATCCCGGCCACGGCGAGCGTGCCGCCCCGGTCGAGCGCCGCCAGCGCCACGGGCACCAGATCGCCCACGGGCGCGAACAGGATGGCCGCGTCCAGCGGCTCGGGCGGCCGGTCTCCGGCGGAGGCGGCGCCCAGCTCCAGGGCCAGCTCCCTGGCGGCGCTTGACCTGGTGACCACGTGGACGACGGCCCCATGGGCGATGGCCGCCTGCGCGGTCAGGTGGGCGGACGCACCGAACCCGTAGACCCCGAGCCGGCCGCCTTCCGGCAGGTCGGCTCGGAGCAGCGCCCGATAGCCCACGATCCCGGCGCACAGCAGGGGCGCCAGCTTCTCGGCGGGCGCCCCCTCGGGCAGGGCGTAGACGTAGGCGGCGGGCACCGTCAGATACTCCGCGTAACCGCCGTCGGCATCCCACCCGGTATAAGCGGACGAAAGGCAAAGATTTTCTTTACCGTCCAGGCAGTAGCGACAGGCCCCGCAGGTCCATCGGAGCCAGGCGACCCCGACCCGCTGCCCGACGTCCCCGTCCCCGCCGACCACGTGCCCGACGACCTGGTGGCCGGGCGAGATCGCGGGGTGACGGGGCGGCAGGTCCCCTTCGACCAGGTGCAGGTCGGTCCGGCACACACCGCAGGCCTCGACCTGGACCAGCACCTCCCCGACGCCCGGCTCCGGCATGGGCTTGTCCACCATGACCAGCAGCCGGTCCGGATCCGGAATCCATGCCTTCATCGGGCCCCCTTCAGCTCAGGACGCCAGCCGGGACAGCGCCAGGGAGGCGTACAGGGCGGCGCCGTCCGGCAGCACGGAGTCGTCGAACTGCGCCTCGGGGGAGTGGTTGTACGGCGCCGTGGCCGGATCGCGGTCGGGCGGGCACGCCCCCAGGAAGACGAATGCCCCGGGGATGGCCTGCAGCACGTACGAGAAGTCCTCCGAGCCCATGACCGGCTGCGGCGAGACGAAGTAGCGTCCGGGCCCGAACAGCTCCTCGGCGGTCCTGGAGACGAAGTCCGCCTCGGTGGGATCGTTCACGGTGACCGGGTAGCCCATCCCGAACGACGCCTCGACCGACAGCCCGTGCGCGGCCGCGACGCCCTCGACCACCTCCACCAGCCGCCGCTTCACCAGCTCCCGGTTGCCCGGCGAGAACGTGCGCACCGTCGCCTCGAAGCGCGCCTCGTCCGGGATCACGTTGTCGGCCGTGCCCCCGTGGAAGGACCCGACCGTGACCACGACCGGGTCGAACACGTCGAACGTCCTGGTCACCATCGCCTGCAGCGACGTCACCATCTCGCAGCCCGCCTGGATGGGGTCGAGCGCGCGGTGCGGGCTGGAGCCGTGCCCGCCGCGCCCCTTCACCGTCACCTCGAACACGTCGGCCGCGGCCATGAGCGGCCCGGGCCGGGAGGCGAACAGGCCCGGGGGCAGCATCGAGGAGACGACGTGCATCCCGTACGCGGCGACGGGCCGCGCGCCCGCCGCGTCCAGCACGCCCTCCTCGATCATGTGCTTGGCGCCCTCATGACCCTCCTCGCCCGGCTGGAACATGAAGATGACGTCCCCGGCCAGCTCCGCCCGCCGCGCGCTGAGCAGGTGCGCGGCGCCGGCGAGCATGGCGGTGTGCAGGTCGTGGCCGCACGCGTGCATCTGCCCGTCGATCTGCGACCGGTAGGGCAGATCATTGCGCTCGGTGACCGGCAGCGCGTCCATGTCGCCGCGCAGCAGCACCGCCGGACCCGGCCGGCCGCCCCTGAGCACGGCGGTGATCGAGCTGAGCGCCTTCCCGGTGGTGATCTCCAGGGGCAGCCCGTCGAGCGCCGTCAGGACTTTCTCCTGGGTACGCGGCAGCGCGAGGCCGATCTCGGGAGTGGTGTGCAGTGACTGACGCAGCCGGACGAGCTCGTCCCGCAGGTCCCGCGCGGATTCAGTGAACGACATGAACAACATTCTTCATGTGCTGGTCGGGAAGTCGATAAGGGACACTCTGTACGATGGGCCGCGTGACTCAGCGTAAGCGGATCAACTCCTGGCTTTCCGACATGGACGGCGTCCTCGTACACGAGGGCCGGCCCGTCCCGGGTGCGGATGTGTTCATCAAGCGGCTCAGCGAGTCCGGCAAGAAATTCCGGGTGCTGACGAACAACTCCATCTACACCCAGCGGGATCTTTCGGTACGCCTGGCGAATGCCGGTCTGGAGGTGCCCGCCGAGTCGATCTGGACCTCGGCGCTGGCCACCGCCCAGTTCCTCGACGACCAGCGGCCGGGCGGCTCCGCCTACGTGATCGGCGAGGCCGGGCTGACCACCGCGCTGCACGAGGTCGGCTACGTGCTGACCGACCTCGACCCCGACTACGTGGTGCTCGGCGAGACGCGTACCTACAGCTTCACGCAGATCACCCGGGCGATCCGCCTCATCGAGGGCGGCGCCCGCTTCATCGCCACGAACCCGGACCCGGTCGGCCCGTCCACCGAAGGCTCGCTGCCCGCCTGCGGCGCGGTCGCCGCCATGATCACCAAGGCCACCGACGTCGAGCCCTACTTCGTCGGCAAGCCCAACCCGCGGATGATGCGCAGCGCGCTCAACGAGATCGAGGCGCACAGCGAGACCACCGCGATGATCGGCGACCGGATGGACACCGACATCGTGTGCGGGATGGAGGCCGGGCTCTACACGATCCTGGTGCTCACCGGCGTCACCCAGCGCGAGCAGATCGACCGCTTCCCCTTCCGGCCGTCGCTGGTCGTCGACTCGGTGGCGGATCTCATCGACCTGATCTGAACCTGACACTGGTTGGCAGGTAAGCCTGGCAAGGTGCCCCGTATGACGCATATCTACCTGGAGGTCGGCCCCAAGAAGGTCTTCGCCTGCTCGCTGGAGTGGCCCGGCTGGTGCCGCGTGGCCAAGGGCGAGGAGGCGGCCATCGACCTGCTCGTGGACTACGCGCCGCGTTACCGGGTGATCGCCGAGCGGGCCGGGCTGCCGTTCGAGCCGGGCGATCCCGTGGTGGTCGCCCGCGAGCCGGGCAGCGAGATGACCGACTTCGGCGCGCCGTTCGCGATTCCCGAGCTCGACCAGGAGCCGATCGACGCCGAGACCGCGGGACGCCGGGTGGCGCTGCTGCGCGCCGCTTGGGAGCTGTTCGACGAGGTCGCCGCCGAGTCTCCGGAGGAGCTGCGCAAGGGGCCGCGGGGCGGCGGGCGCGACCTGTCGAAGGTCGTGGCGCACGTCGCGGAGGCGGAGCGTGCCTACGCCCGGAAGGTGGACGTACGGCACAAGCCCTACAAGAGCCCGGCGGACCGCGACGCCATGCGCGAGGAGCTGGCCGAGGTGCTGTCACGCCCCTGGCAGCCGCCGCAGACCACCGGCTGGCCGCCCGCCTACGCCGTGCGGCGGACCGCCTGGCACGTCATCGACCATCTGTGGGAGATCGAGGACCGCCGATGAGCCGCGGCAGCGCGCTGATGTTGCGCGACAGGTAGGCGGCCACGGCCTCGGGGACGACGTGCCGGGAGGTGATCTCCGCCTCCCGCAGCGGCAGCCGTACGACCTCGTAGACGCCGCGCGACGGGTCCTCGAACTCGGGCCCGTGCCGCAGGGCCGGATCCATGTCGATCAGGCGGCAGCCATATACGTGCTGAGTCTTGACCTCGCCCTGCCACGGATAGGTGACCGTGGTCAGCGGGGTCACGCCCGAGACCGTCGCGCCCAGCTCCTCCAGCAGCTCCCGGTGCAGCGTGTGCTCCAGGGTCGCGTCCTCGGGCTCGACATGGCCGCCGGGCACGGACCAGTAGACCTGGCGGCCCGGGACCGTCCGGCGGAAGATCACTAATTGCTCGTCATGGTCAAGGAGGACGCCACGGACACTCGGTCGCATACGACCACCCTATTTGGCCGGTATGACCTTCGGGTAGCCTAACTTACGGTACCGTAACCTACAGGGAGACGATCTTGAAGGCGATGACGCAGACGCAACTTCTGCACGAGCTGGAGCCCGTGGTCGCCGGGGAGCTCGACCGCCATAACGCGATGGCGAAAGAGTGGTTCCCGCACGAGTACATTCCGTGGAGCGAAGGCCGCGATTTCGACGGCGTCTACGGCGGCGAGGCCTGGCAGGACAGCGACTCGAAGCTGCCCGAGGCCGCCCGGGTCTCGCTCATCGTCAACCTCCTCACCGAGGACAACCTGCCCAGCTACCACCACGAGATCGCCACGACGTTCGGCCGTGACGGCGCGTGGGGCACCTGGGTGCAGCGCTGGACCGCCGAGGAGGGCCGGCACGGCGTCGCGATCCGCGACTACCTCACGGTGACGCGCGCGGTCGACCCGGTCGCGCTGGAGCGGGCCCGCATGACGCACATGGAGGCGGGCTTCGCCACCGAGTACGGCACGATGCTGGAGCAGCTGGCCTACGTCTCCTTCCAGGAGCTGGCCACCCGCATCGCCCACCGCAACACCGGCCGGGCCTCCGGCGACGAAGGCTGCGAGCGGCTGCTGGCCAGGATCGCCGCCGACGAGAACCTGCACATGCTCTTCTACCGCAACCTGCTCAAGGCCGCCTTCGAGCTGGACCCCAACCAGACCATGCGCGCCGTGACCGACGTCGTGAAGACCTTCCAGATGCCCGGCTCCAGCATCGAGGGCTTCACCCGCAAGGCGATGATCATCGCTCACGAGGGCATCTACGACCTGCGCCTGCACCTCGACGACGTGCTCATGCCGGTGCTGAAGCAGTGGTCGGTGTTCGACAAGACCGGCCTCGACGCCGGCGGGGAGCAGGCCCGGGAGGAGCTGGCCGAGTTCCTGGCCAAGACCGAGGCGACGGCGGCCAGGTTCGTCGAGCGCCGGGCCGAACGCAAGGCTCGCGCCGCCCAGCGCTGATCGAGAGTCCGGGCCCTTTGCCGATCACCAGCCGTAGCCGAAGGGTTCGCGCGGCCGGTAAGGGGCCTCCAGGCGGGCGACCTCGTCAGCGGTGAGGACGAGGTCCACGGCGGCGAGCGCGTCGTCGAGGTGGCCGGGGCGCGTCGCCCCCACGATCGGCGCGGCGACGGCGCTCGCCGCGTGCCCGACCGCCGTGCCGTTGCCGGGCTTCTTGCCGAGCAGCCAGGCCAGGGCCACCCGCGCGGGCGGCACGCCGCGCTCCCCGGCGACGGCCCGCAGCGCCGCCACGACGCCGTCGTTCTCGGGCGCACGGTCCTCGTGGGCCGCCCTGGTGGTGGCCCGCCCTTCCCCGCCGGCCAGCAGGCCGCGGGCGAGCGGACTGTACGGCAGCACGCCCAGCCCCTGGTCGGCACAGTAGGGAAGCACCTCGCGCTCCTCCTCCCGGTAGGCGAGGTTGTAGCGGGTCTGCATCGCCACGAACCTGGTCAACCCCGCCGCCTTCGCCACGTGCTGCGCCTTGGCCAGCTGCCAGCCGTACATGAGTGAAGCCCCGATGTAGCGGGCCTTGCCCGCCCTGACCACGTCATCCAGCGCCCGCATGGTCTCCTCGACGGGCGTCTCGTCGTCCCAGCGGTGGATCTGGTAAAGATCCACGTGATCGGTGCCGAGCCGCCGCAGTGACGCGTCGATCGAGTCCAGGATGTGCTTGCGCGACAATCCGCGATCGTTGACCCCCTTGCCCATGGGGTAACCGACCTTGGTCGCCAGTACGTAGTCCTCGCGGCGGTCGAAGAGCCGGCGCAGCAGGCTGCCGGTGATCTCCTCGCTGACGCCCCCGGAGTACATGTCGGCGGTGTCGAAGAAGGTCACCCCGCCCTCCACCGCCCGGCGCACGATCGGCTCGGCGGCCTCCTCGGGCAGGAACCAGGGCGAGGCCGCCGGGTCGCCGTAGCTCATCATGCCCAGGCCGATCCGCGACACCTTCAGGCCCGACGTTCCCACGCGTACGTATTCCATCGGCCCATCATCGGGTAAGCCCGTGCCCCCTCTTGACCCGGAGATGGTCTTGGACATCCGCGACATCGGGAAGGTTCAGGACTACGGGCCACACATCAACATCCCTGGGAGTGAAGGGTGAGAATCTTCGGGATCGCCGCGAGCCTCCAGGCGGGATCGTTCATCACCAGGTTGCTGGAGGCAATGGAGGGTGAGCTGCCCCGGGGGGCGCGCCTGGAGTGCTGGCGGGGGCTCGGCACGGTCCCGCCCCACTCCCTCGGTCCCGTACCGGAGCAGGTCGCGGGCCTGCTGCGCAAGCTGGACGAGTCCGACGCGGTGCTGATCACCGCGCCCGAGCACAGCCTGCTCCCGGCTGAGCTGGGCCACGCGCTGCGCTGGATGTCGACCGGCGGGCGCCTGGCGGGCAAGCATGTCGCCGTGATGAGCGCCAGCGTGCGCGCCTGCGGCGCCATGTGGGCGCAGGCCGAGCTGTTCAAGGAGCTCACCGGCGCCGGCGCGGTCGTGATGGGCACGGAGCTGGTGCTCTCGCCCACCTGCCCGCACTTCGACGACCAGGGCCGTCTGACGGCGCTCTACCTGCGCGACCAGGTACGGGAACTGGTCGGCCAGCTCTGCCCCGTACCGCACAGGACGCGGCCCGTGTTCACGCCCCGGCTCGTCCTGGCGGGCCCTTCGGCATAGTCCCGGCTAACGGGTCAGGGGCTGCGGCGCAGGCGTTTCACGTCGGAGCGGAGCTTCTTGGTGGCGATGCGGCGCTCGACCGAGCCCCGGCTGGGCTTGGTGGCGCGGCGGCGCTTGGGCGGGGGCGCGATGGCCTCGCGGATGCGCTGGGCCAGGCGCTGTTCGGCGGCCTCGCGGTTGCGCAGCTGGGAGCGGTATTCGGACGCGGCGATGGTGATCGTGGGGGAGCCGAGCCGGTCGAGGGCGCGGGCCTTGAGCTCCGGCGGCAGCGCCGTGGTGGCCGACACGTCGAAGACGAGCTCCACCCGGCTGTCCGTGGTGTTGACACCCTGGCCGCCCGGGCCTGAAGAGCGGGAGAAACGCCAGACGAGCTCGGCGTCCGGGATGACGACCGAGTCGTTGACGACCAGCGGGCCGGGCATGGCGGGGTGCTCCTGTTCTCCGAAGTGGAATGTCACCGTACCTGAGCGACATATGCCCAAAGCAATGGGATTTCCAATCACAGACGCCGCTGCGACTATGGAATGAACGATCTGTGGGGGAGGCCGATTCCGTGGTGCACGTGACGGCGGTGCAGCTGGCCCTGGTGCACGTGACGGCGACGCAGATAGCCCTGACAGTGCCCTTGGCCATCGCCTCCGCCACCGGATTCCTCTTACTCCGCTGCCAGGGCAAGGGCCGGCCGTTCGGGCCCGGCGGCTGGTGGCTGGCGATCGTCATCATCCTGCTGACCGGGCTGGTCTCCTCGGCCGTGGCGCTGGTGGGCGGCGAGCTGCTGAACAACTACCTGTCCACGGTGCTGGGCGCGGTCGCGCCGGGCGGCCTGTGGCTGAGTCAGGTGCGCTCCCGCGAGGACGACCGGCGCTCGCTGGCCAAGGAGGCGGCGACGTTCTGGCTGGTGTCGTTGCTGGCCAAGCTCGACCAGGCGATGGCCGAGGACCAGCGGGTCTGGTGCGAGAAGCGGGTCGACGACTCGTGGAGCGTCTACGAGCTGAGCCTGGCCGCCAACCGCTACCACGAGCGCATCGGCGAGCGGCTCTCGGTGGAGGAGCGCAGGAAGGAGCGGGTGCACGCCAGGCTCGACGCGATCGAGCGGCGGCTGGACGTGGCCGCGCTGGTCGAGGACGGAGCGTCGCGGTCCAAGGTGATCACCGCGCTGCGCGGCTCCCGGCACACGCGGCTGGCCAGGTATGAGCGCTACATCAATGATCTGACCCGGTTACACGGCATCCTCCGGCATGACGCCGAGAACGACGTGCTGCGGCTGCTGGCCTCGGCCTATCGGAGCGGGTATCGGTCGCTGCCCAGGTTCGTACCGCCGACGCGGTCGCGAATCGCCACGTCGCTCAGACCGCACCCATGAGACGCGCCGCTCACGCCGCCCCTATGAGACGGGCCGCTCAGGCTTCACCCACGAGAGCCGCGAGTCTCCTCGACGAGCAGGATGGACTCCTCCTCGGCCTCGCTCAGCGTGAACTCGATGCGGGCGCCGAGCGCCTTGACCACGGCGCCGAGAGTGCGGAGCGTGAGGTTCTCGTCCCCCGACAGGATCTGGCTCACCCGGCCCGGCGACACGCCCATCGAGGCGGCCAGATCGGCCCGCGAGACCTTGTGTTCACGCATATACCACGTGATCTCGTCGACGGCGTCCTGGGCGAGACCGCCCGGGCTCACCTCGTCAGGCATGCTCCGGCGAAAGGCCATCTCGGTCTCGCTCTCAGCGGTCGGTTCCTGGTGACTCAACTTTAGCTCTACCTAAACCTTTAGGCAAGACTAAACCGGCAAACGATCTGCAAGTGAGGTGTGTCACCATCTCCGGGAATCACGGGGAAACAGGGAGGGCGCTGTGGCGGGCATCGTCGGCGTGCACGGGATCGGCAAGTACAACTACTACGTAGCGGCGGGCAACTCCGCGACCGGGGCGGCCGAGGCGATGCGCCGCAAATGGGACCGCTACCTACAGGCGGCGCTCGGGGGAGAGCACCGGGCGTACTTCAGCGAGGTGGCCTACTTCTCCCACCTGCTGCACGACGGCCGGCCCAAGGAGGGCCCGCAGGCGTTCGCGGCCATGCAGGGCTCCGCCCACCAGGTGCTCGTCGACTGGGCCAGGAACATGGGCCTGGGGGAGCGCTTCACCGGAGCGCTCAAGTTGTTCACCGGGTGGCTGCTGGCCCGGCTCGACAGCAGGTCGGCGGCGTTCGCGTCGCTGTTCGCGCCGGAGGTGGCGGCCTACCTGACCGACCCGGCCCGGCGTGAGAGGTGCCAGGAGGCCGTCCGCGACACGATCAGGAAGCACAGCCCCCGGGTGGTGATCGCCCATTCGCTGGGCAGCGTCGTGGCCTACGAGACGCTCTGGGCCAACCCCGACCTCGAGGTCGACCTGCTCATCACTCTCGGCAGCCCGCTGGGCATGCGCAACGTGATCTTCGAGCGCCTCCTGCCCGCCCCGATCAACGGCCTCGGCTCCCGGCCCGCCGGAGTCAAGCGCTGGGTGAACATCGCCGACAAAGACGACATCGCGGCCATCCCACCCGATCTGTGTGGCAGCTTCACCGGAGTGGACGTCGAAGAGCTCGTCAATCTCGACTGGATCGACTTCCACACCGCCGAGAAATACCTGGGTTGCCCGGCACTCGACCCGCATCTGCGACCATTCCTGCCATGACGTGGATTGTCTTCGACTACGGCAACGTGCTGTCCCTGCCCCAGTCCGAGTCCGACGCCGACGAGATGGCCCAGGCGGTGAACGCCGATCCCGAGGCGTTCAAGCGGGCCTACTGGGAGCACCGCCTGGAGTTCGACCGGGCGGCGCTGTCTCCGGCCGCCTACTGGTCGGCGGTGCTCGGCCGGCCCGCCTCCATCGCCGAGATCGCCCGGCTGGTCGCGATGGACGTAGCCAGCTGGGCCTACCCGGACGAGGGGACGGTCGCCATCCTGAACGATCTCCTGGACGACGGCGGCAACGTGGCCCTGCTGTCCAACGCGCCCGCCTGCCTGGCCGACGGCCTGGACGGGCTGCCCTGGATCGCGAACATCAAGCACCGCTTCTACAGCGGCCGGATGGGCCTGGTGAAGCCGGACCGGGAGATCTTCGACCGGATGGCGGCCGACCTCGACGCCGACCCGGCCGAGATCGTGTTCATCGACGACCGGGCGGAGAACGTCGCCGGGGCCGAGCGCGCGGGCATGACGGGCGTCCACTTCACCTCCGCCGAGGCGCTGCGGGAGGCGCTCAAGGCGTGAGGCGTTCAAGGCGTGAGGCGTTCAAGGCGCTCAAGGTGTGAGGAGCGTTAATCGAGCGGCGGATCATGTCTTGTGTGATTTATGGTGTTTCAAATGGAGAGCGCGTTTAATGTCGATCTGCGCGGCGTGGTCGACCTGCTCAGCCGCCACCTGTACTCGAGCCCCCGCGTGTACGTACGCGAGCTCCTCCAGAACGCGGCCGACGCGATCACCGCACGCCGGGCGGCCGACCCGGAGGCGCCCGCCACGGTGACCATCGAGGTGGCCGATGGGCGGCTCAGCGTGCACGACACCGGCATCGGCCTCACCGAGGACGAGGTCCACGTGCTCCTGGCCACCATCGGCCGCTCCTCCAAGCGCGACGAGCTGGGTTTCGCCCGGCACGAGTTCCTCGGCCAGTTCGGCATCGGCCTGCTGTCCGGCTTCCTGGTGGCCGATGAGATCAGCGTGCGGACCAGGTCGGCGACGGGCGGCCCGACCGTGCTCTGGACCGGACGCTCCGACGGCCGCTACGAGGTGGCGCCGGCGGGGGAGGAGCGGGACGAGCCGGGCACCACGGTCACCCTCGCGGCGCGGCCGGACGCCGCCGAGTGGGTGACGGAGCGGACGATCACCGAACTGGCGGAGCTGTACGGCTCGCTCCTGCCGATCGACGTCACCGTGAACGGCCGCCGCACCACCGTCGGTGCCCCGCCCTGGCAGACAAAGCACGCTTCTCCCGCGATAAGACGGAATTTCCTGCAAAAGCATTGCGCGGAGCTGTTCGGGTTCACGCCGCTCGACGTCGTCGACCTCCACGTCCCCGAAGCCGGGCTCACCGGCGTGGCCTACATCCTGCCCACTCCGGCGAACCCGGCCATCCGCGGTGGCCACCGCGTCTACCTCAAGCGCATGCTCCTCACCGAGAGCGCCGACGGCCTGCTGCCCGACTGGGCGTTCTTCGCCCGCGGCGTCGTCGACGCGGCCGAGCTGCGGCCCACCGCCAGCCGCGAGGCGCTCTACGAGGACGACCTCCTCGAACACACCCGCCTGGAGCTCGGCCGCCAGCTGCGTGCCTGGCTGGTCCGGCTGGCCGAGACCGACCCCGACGGCCTGCGCGCCTTCCTGGGCCTGCACCACCTGGGCGTCAAGGCCCTGGCCCTGCACGACGACGAGATGCTCAGGCTGGTCGATCAATGGCTGGAGTATGAGACCAGCGCCGGGCGGATGACGCTCGCCCAGTTCAGGTCGAGGCACCCGAACGGCCGCTACACCACCAGCGTCGACGAGTTCCGCCAGCTCGCGGCCGTTTCCGGCGCGCAGGGCGTCGGCCTGGTCAACGGCGGCTACGTCTACGACAGCGAGATCCTGCCCCGCCTCACCCGCATCGACCCGGACGCCCGGCTGGCCCGCCTCGACCCCGGCGAGCTGGTCACGCACCTGGGCCCGGCGGACCTCGAGGCGGAACTACGCGCCCGCCCCTTCCTCGGCGCCGCCGCGCGGGTGCTCGACCCGCTCGGCTGCGAGGTGGTGCTGCGCGACTTCGACCCGGCCTCGCTGCCCGCCCTCTACCTGACCAGCCGCGCGGCCCAGCACCACGCGGAGCTGCGCGAGGCCCGCGACCTGGGGGACGAGCTCTGGGCCGACGTGCTCGGCGCGATGGAGCGCACGCTGGCGGTGGACCGGCCGAGGCTGGTGCTCAATCACCGCAACCCGCTGGTCCGCCGCGTCACCGGGCTGCCGGACCTGACGCTGGCCGCCACCGCCGTCGAGGCGCTGTACGGCATGGCGCTGCTCCACGGGCATCACCCGCTGCGGCCCGCCGACACCGCGGCGCTCAACCGTTCGTTCCTCGGCCTGCTCGACTGGGCCGTGCAAGGGGGCACGCATGGCTGACCAGGTCGAGACGCTGCTGGCGGAGGCGGCGCGCCTGCCGTACGGGGAGGCCAGGACCGTGCTGGCCGAGCGGGCGCTGCGCGAGGCCGAGGCGCTGCGCGAGCCGGAGCCGGCGATCGCGGCGCGGCTCGCGCTCACCCAGGCCTACCAGTACGGCGGCGAGCCCGCGAAGTCGTTCGCCACCTTCTCCCGGACCGTGGCCGCCTACGACGCCGAGCCCGGCCGGTTCACCGAGTGGCAGGCGCGCAGGGTGCTCTGGCAGTTCAAGTGGATCATGAGCGACATGCGCAGGTTCCCGGAGATCCCGCTGCGGCGGGCGCTGGACGCGCTGGACGACATGGAGCGGCGCTACCGCGAGGCCGGAGCACCTCAGGCCGTGTACGCGCAGCGCTGCCGCGTCGCGCTCCACCTCGGCGACGAGCCGGGTGTCGAGGAGTGGCTGCACCGCTGGGAGACCGCGCCGCGCGACGACCTGTCCGACTGCCGCGCCTGCGACCTGGGCGGCCGGGCGTACGTGCTGGCGTCGCTGGGCCGGTACGAGGAGGCCGTGGCCGTCGGCGGGCCCGTCGTCGCGGGCGAGTTCTCCTGCGGAGTGCAGCCGCAGAGCATCCTGTGCACCCTGCTCACGCCGTACCTCAAGACCGGACATCTGGACGAGGCCGCGGAGGCGCACCGCCGGGCGTACCGCATCGTGCAGGGACAGCTCGGATATCTGGACGACATCGGCGACCACCTGGAATTCTGCGCGCTGACCGGAAACGAGACGCGCGGGCTGGAGATCCTGGAGCGGGAGCTGCCGCTGCTGGAGCGGCCGCCGTCGCCGGCGCAGGCCCGCTCGTTCATGACGGGCGCCGCGCTGGTGCTGCGCCGCCTGATGGAGACGGGCCACGACGGTCTCACCGTACGGCGGGCCGGCCGTGACGTGCCGGTGCCGGAGCTGCACGCGGAGCTGGCGGCCGGGGCGCGGGAGATCGCCGCCCGCTTCGACGTCCGAAACGGCGACGACGTCCACACGCGTCGCGTGGCGGCCACCCTGGCGGCCGAGCCGCTGGTCGCCCACCTCCCGCTCGTCTCGCCCGCCCGCCGCGGCGAGCCGGCCGGACGGATCAACCCGGCGGACACCGACAGCCGTACGGCGATCCGCGAGCTGTTCGAGCTGGGCGAACACGACGCCGGGCTGGCCGCCCTGCGCGCGGCGGGCGACCCGGCCGCGGCCATGGAGACGGCCAAGGAGCTGGCCGACCTCGATCTGGACGTGGAGGCGGCACAGGCGTACGCGGCGGCGGCGGACCTCTACCGGAACGCCGGCGAGCTCCTCGCCGCAGGCTGCGCCATGAGGCAGCGCGCGAAGTGCGTCTACTTCGCCAGCGACGACTTCGCCGAGATCAGCGAGGCGTACGCCCAAGCCAGAGCCGCCCTGACCGCGGCGTCGGAGGCGGGGGAGCGGGACGCGGGGGAGCCGGGCACAGGACCGTCGGACACGGGGCAGTCGGACACGGGGCAGTCGGACGCAGGGCGACGGCGGGAGGCGGTCTGGGAGCTCGCCGGGCTCGGCTACGACGAGGCCGTCGCCCTCGAGTGGGCCAAGTGCCACGAGGCCGCGGCCGAACGCTGCCAGGAAGCCCTCGACGCCTATCTGGCCCTCGACGATCAGATCGGCGCCATGCGAGCCCGCGAACTTCTGGAAGGACTGCGAGAAGAGCCACTGCGAGAAGAGACGGAGCAGGAGGACTGACGCTGTTCATCCAGCCTTGACTCCATTGTCACAACCCTGTCAGTCGAGGTGGACATACCTGGACCGTGGACCGCAGATCCTTCCTCGCCGCGGCGGCAGTGACGTTCCTCGCGCCATCCCAGCAGGCAGCAGCAGCCTCTTTCCAGCAGACCAGAACCCTCAAATCCGACCCGTTCAACCTAGGCGTCGCCTCCGGAGATCCGTCCACCGACGGCTTCGTCCTCTGGACCCGCCTCGCCCCGAACCCCCTCGCCGGAGACGGTCGCGGCGGCATGCCCTCCCGTGATGTGGACGTCGACTGGCAGGTCTCCACCGACGAGCGCTTCTCGAAGATCGTCAAGTCCGGTACGGCCGAGGCCCGGCCGGGCGCCGCTCACAGCGTCCACGTCGAGGTCGCCGGCCTGGAGCCGGGGCGCGACTACTTCTACCGGTTCAAGAGCGAGGGCAGGCTCTCGCCCGCCGGCCGGACCAGGACCACGCCCACGGGAGAGGTGCCGCTCACGTTCGCGGTCGCCGCGTGCGCACACTACGAGCACGGCTACTACACCGCCTACCGGCGGCTGGCCGAGCAGGAGCCCGAGCTGGTGGTCTTCCTCGGGGACTACATGTACGAGTACGGCCCCAGCGGCTACACCGCGCTGGCCGGCCGGGTGCGTACGCACACGCCGGGCAAGTGCGAGACGCTGGCCGACTACCGGCTGCGGCACGCCCAGTACAAGAGCGACCACGACCTCCAGCGGGCGCACGCGGTGGCGCCGTGGCTGGTGGCCTTCGACGACCACGAGGTGGAGAACAACTGGGCCGGGTCCGTCTCCAGCACCGACGCTCCCCACTTCACCCGGCGCCGGGCGGACGCCTTCCGGGCGTACTACGAGAACATGCCGCTGCGCCGGGCGAGCCTGCAGGGCGCGGTGCTGCGGGTGAACCGGCGCGTCTCCTGGGGGTCGCTGGCCCGCTTCCACCTGCTCGACACCCGGCAGTTCCGTGACGACCAGGCGTGCCTGGACGGGGTACGCGCGGGGTGCGACGAGCGGCTGTCGGCCGGGCGTACGCTGCTGGGCGCCGACCAGTGGCGCTGGCTGGAGGACGGCCTGCGCGGCTCCGGCACCCGGTGGAACCTCCTCGGGCAGCAGATCCTGATGGCGCAGCGCGACTACAAGGTCGGGCCGGGCCGCGAGGTGAACCTCGACGCGTGGGACGGGTACGCCGCCGAGCGGACCCGGCTGCTGGGCTCGCTGTCCGGCACCTCGAACCCGGTCGTGCTGACCGGCGACGCCCACATGCACCACCTTGCCGACCTCAAGACCGACTTCGACGACCCCGATTCGCCCGTGGTGGCCAAGGAGCTGGTGACGTCGTCGATCGCCAGCGACGGGGACGGGTACCGGGACCGGACGTGGATCGCCGAGTCGCTGCAGGAGAACCCGCACATCTCCTACATCGACCAGCGGCGGGGCTACCTGATGGCCAAGGTCACTCGTGACGATATTTCGGTAGATTTCCGGACGTTGGATTACATCTCGCGCAAGGGCGCCCCGGCCAAGACCGCCCACAGCCTCACCATCCCGGCCACCACCCGAGCCCGAGCCTGAGCCCGTCCGCGCGTTCGTACCTGAACGTTCGCTGTCAAACGGCTGAGGGTTCGCTCAACGGAACGCGGCCGAGCCACCCCATGTGGCCCGGCCGGTGGGTGGTCAGCTCTCCGGCCAGCTGTCGTCCGGGAACTCGCCCGTGCTGCTGTCCGCCATGACCACCTGGTCGCTCTCGCTCAGGCCCGAGGTGATCTCCACATATTGGTCCCCGCGCACCCCGGTGCGCACCGCCCGTACCGCGTCGCGTCCGCCCGAGCGTACGGTGACCACGCTCGTACCGTCGGCCCGGCTCTTCACCGCCTCGGCGGGTACGTAGATCCCGTCATTGGCCGTGCCCGTCGTCACCGACACCGAGGCGGTCTGCCCGAGCATCAGCCCGCGCGGCGGCTGGTCGAAGGCGAGCGTCACCGAGTAGCGGACGAGCTGGTCGCTCACGGTCGCGGTCGGCGCGATGCGGGTGACCGTGCCCGGGTACTTCTGCGCGCCCCGCGTGGCCAGGGTGATGCTCGCCTGCTGGCCGAGCTTGAGCTTGTTCACGTCGGATTCGGTGACCAGCGCGTCGACCTGGAGCTCGTTCAGGTCGCCGAGGCTGATGAACGTACTGGTGCCCGCCGTGTCGCCGACCGATCCCGCCACCGACAGAACCGTGCCGGACGCGGGGGCCACGATCCGGGTGCCGCGCACCGCGTCGGCGGCCTGCTCAAGGGCGGCCTGGGCGCGGTCGACGTTCGCGCCGGCCTGGTCTTCGCTGATGCCGCCCTTGCCGTTCGTGCCGGCGCAGGGGCTGCCGCCCTGGGACTGGCGGGTTCCGGGCGTGGCCTTCCCGGTCGGCCGCCCCGAGGCGCCGGTCGACGGCTTTCCCGTGGGCCTCCCGGTGGCCTCACCTGTGGGCTTGCCGGTGGCTTTACCCGTGGGTTTCCCCGTGGGTTTGGCGGACGGCTTGCCGGTGGAGGTGCCGGTCGGCGAGGCTGACGGCCGGCCGCCCTCCGGCGTGGCCGTGACGGTCGCGGTGACGGTCGCCGTGGCCGTGACGGTCACCGTGACGGTGGGCTGCGGCTCGGGGCCGCTCGGCGTGGGCTCCGGCGTCGGCGTCCAGGTGGGCCGGGGGGTCGGCGTCGTGCCCGGAGTGAGCGTGCTGGTAGGGCCGGCGTCCACGACAGGAACCGCGGAAGGCCCGAAGGCGCCCTTGGCGGCGACCGCCCCGGCGACGGAGGCGGACGTGCCGCCGCTGCTCGGCGCGCACGAGGCCGTGCTGGTGGCGGCGGCCGAGGCGGTCTCGAGGGCCTCCTCGGCGGCGGCCAGGTCGGCGGTGGCGGCCGTGTAGCCCTCGCGGGCCGCCCGGCTGTCCACCCGGGCCAGCACCTGCCCCTTCTTGACCTTGGCGCCGACCTTGACGTAGACCTTGGTCACCGTTCCGGAGCCGCCGAAGCCCAGGTCACGCCGCGAGCCGTCCACGGTGTTGCCCGCGGCCGTGACCGAGGCGGTGACGACGCCCCGCTTGGCCGCCGCCAGCCGTACCTGGGCGGCGGGCTCCGAATCGTCACGGAGCGCCAGCACCAGGCCGGAGCCGGCCACCAGGACGGCCAGCGCGAGCCCGCCGAGTTTGAGCGCCTTCGGCGGGATAGTCGATCTCATGAAGGCCCATCATGGCGTGAACAGGTGGGTACGAGGCTGCGAGCGGGCTCAGAGTTGTCTGTGTGTCTCCGTATGCTCCGGTTTTGTCAGCGAACCTTCAGCTAGCTCCCGGCTCCAGCGCAGACTGGTGTGCAAGGGTCACCGCCTGTGAAGGTGTCGACAAGGCGCAGAGCGCTGATGACCAACGGAGCCCTGAGCGTGCTCCTGCTGGGCGGGGTCGCGTTCGCGTACGCCCAGCTCGGCACGGGCGAGGTGGCGAGTGAGACGGTCACCCGCACGGTGAGCGCCGGGCGCGGCACCGTGACCGCCTCGGTGTCCGCCTCGGGGGCGGTGGAGAGCTCCAAGAGCAGAGCGCTCGCGTTCGGCACGAGCGGCACGGTCGAGCGCATCTACGTCAAGGCCGGTGACAAGGTTCGCAAGGACGATATCCTGGCCAGGCTCGACGACGCGGCGGCGCAGGAGAGCCTGTCGGCCGCCCGCGCCACATACAACAGCGCCGTCGACGACGGGACCTCGACCGCCCAGCTCTACGCCGCCTACATCAAGGCGCGCAACGCCTACCGCGAGGCTCAGCGGACGGCCGCGGCGACGGTGCTGCGAGCGCCGTTCGGCGGCACGGTCACGGCCGTCAACGGCACCGTCGGCGGTTCCTCCAACGGGTCCGGCACGTCCACCACTCAGAGCACCGGCCAAAGCACCGGCCAGAGCGGGCAGGGCGGCAGCCAGTCGGGCAGCGGATCGGGATCCGGGTTCATCGATCTGGCCGACACCGGCAAACTCCAGCTGGTCGGTACCTTCACCGAGTCGGACGTCAGCAAGCTCAAGGTCGGCCAGGCGGCCACCGTCACGTTCGACGCGCTGCCGGGCGTCACCGCCACCGGCAAGGTCACCCAGATCGAGCCGGTCGCCGCCACCAGCAACAACGTTGTGCAGTATCCGGTGACGATCTCCTTCACCAAGGTCCCCAAACAGGTGCGACTCGGGCAGACCACCACCGTGGAGGTGGTGACCGGCGTGGCGGAGAACGTCATCTCCGTACCTTCCACCGCGATCTCCACCAGCGGCGGACAGAACACGGTCACCCTGCTCAAGAACGGCCAGCAGATCAGAACCCCGGTCGAGGTGGGCGTACAGGGCGCCTCGCTGACCGAGATCAAGTCCGGCGTCTCCGAAGGCGACCAGATCGTCCCGCCGGCCACCACGACCACGGGCACCGGCAACAACCAGCGGCAGGGCGGCTTCGGCGGCGGCTTCCCCGGTGGCGGCCCGATGCCGGGAGGCGGGCGATGACCGCTCCTGTCCTGCGCGTGCAGAACCTGGTCAAGGAGTACGGCGAGGGCGACGCCAGGGTACGGGCGCTGCGCGGGGTGAACCTCGACGTCGAGCAGGGAGACTACGTCGCCATCATGGGCGCCTCCGGCTCCGGCAAGTCGACGCTGATGAACATCCTCGGCTGCCTGGACGTGCCCACCACCGGCCGCTACCTGATCGACGGCGCCGACGTCGGGCAGCTCGACGAACACCAGCTGGCCAAGCTGCGCAACCGCCGGGTCGGCTTCGTCTTCCAGTCCTTCAACCTGATCCCGCGCATGAGCGCGCTGGCCAACGTCGAGCTGCCGCTGGTCTACGGCGGCATCGGCCAGGCCGAGCGGCGCAGGCGCGCGCTGGCCGCGCTGGAGCAGGTCGGACTGTCGGACCGCGTCCACCACGAGCCCAACCAGCTGTCCGGCGGCCAGCAGCAACGCGTGGCCGTGGCCAGGGCGCTCATCACCGCCCCCGCCCTCCTGCTGGCCGACGAGCCCACCGGCAACCTCGACACCGCCTCCACGCAGGACGTACTGGAGATCATGGACAGGCTCAGCGACTCGGGCCGCACGATCGTGCTCATCACGCACGAGAACGACGTGGCGGCGCACGCCAAGCGGGTCATCAGGCTGGTGGACGGCGAGATCGTGGAAGACGTCCGGCAGGGCCCGATCGACGGGCCGCCGCCGCGGATGGCGGAGGTCGCTCGATGAACCAGTTCGAGGTCCTGCGCTTCGCCCTGCGCGGGCTGCTGGCCAACAAGATGCGCAGCTCGCTGACCACGCTCGGCATCCTCATCGGCGTCGCCGCGGTCATCATGCTGGTCGCCGTCGGCGAGGGCTCCTCGCAGAGCATCCAGAAGAACATCCAGCGGCTCGGCGCCAACACGCTGACGATCTCCCAGTCCTTCGCGGGCGGTGGCGGTGGTGGCGGCGGCTTCGGGCGGGGCGGCGGCGGGGGACCCGGCGGCGGGCAGCAGAACACCGGCCCGCGTACCCAGGCCAGGCCGCTCACCCTCGCCGACGCCAAGGCCCTGACCGACAAGACGGTGGCCCCGTCGGTCAAGTCGGTCTCGCCGGTCGTGACCGCCTCCTCGGCCGCCACCACCTACGGGGCGGCCAGCCACTCGATCGCCCAGCTCGTCGGCACCTACCCGAGCTACTTCGAGGCCACGAACAAGCCGGTGACCAAGGGCACGTACTTCTTCAACGACGACGTCCTGGCCGCCAGGAAGGTCGTGGTGCTCGGGCAGACCGTGGTCGAGGAGCTGTTCGGCACCCTCGACCCGATCGGCAAGCAGGTGACGGTCTCCGGAGTGCCGTTCACTGTCGTCGGCGTGCTGAAGGAGACCGGGTCGACGGGTGGCCAGGACGCCGACGACGTGGCCATCGCGCCGCTGCCGGCCGTACAGCAGAGCCTGACCGGGTTCGGCTCGCTCAACTCGATCGTCGTGCAGGCCGGCGGCTCGACGGCGACGGAGTCGGCGCAGTCGGAGGTCACGGCCATCCTCAACCAGCGGCACGGCATCACCGGCACCGCCTCGGCCGACTTCCGGATCCTCAACCAGGCCACCCTGCAGGAGACCGTCAGCGCGGCGACCGGCACGTTCACCGTGCTGCTCGGCGCGGTCGCGGCGATCTCGCTGCTGGTCGGCGGCATCGGCATCACCAACATCATGCTGGTGACCGTCACGGAGCGGACCAGGGAGATCGGCATCCGCAAGGCCATCGGCGCGCCCAGGAGCGCGATCCTGGGCCAGTTCCTGATGGAGGCCACGCTGCTCAGCCTGGTCGGTGGGCTCTCCGGGGTGCTGGTGGCCTTCCTGGGCACCCGCTTCACCGTCGCGGGCATCCAGCCGGTGCTCGTACCGTCGTCGGTCGCGCTCGCGCTGGGCGTCTCCGTCGGCATCGGATTGTTCTTCGGCAGTTATCCCGCCAACAGGGCGGCCAAGTTGAGGCCGATCCAGGCCCTGCGCCATGAGTGACGGACCCCCGAAGGAGACAGAAATGGCCAAACTCGACGGCTCGCCGTATCCGGATGATCTGGACAGCGAGCTGGCCGTCCAGCCGCGCAAGCCGATGTCGAAGGTGACGCTCGGACTGATCGCGGGCGTGGTGCTGGTCGCCGGGGTGGTGATCGGCATCCAGGCGCAGAAGGCGCTGGGCGCCCCCGACACGACCGCCGCCATGCAGCCGGGCGGCCGGCAGATGCCCGGCGGGTACGGCCAGCAGGGCAGGCAGCCCGGCGGGTACGGTCAGCAGCCAGGTGGCCGGCAGCAGATGCCAGGCGGGTACGGTCAGAGGATGGGCGGCGCGGGCGGCGGCACCGTGGGCACGGTCGAGAAGGTCGAAGGCGGCAAGATCTACGTCAAGACCATGGACGGCTCCACGGTCACGGTCACCACCACCGACGCGACCACGGTCCAGGTGACCAAGCCGGGCAAGCTGGCCGACCTGCGGACCGGTACCAACGTCGTGGTCCGCGGGGAGAAGGGCGGGGACGGCTCGGTGGCCGCCACCTCGATCAGCCAGGGGGGAGTCGGCAGATGACCGAGCCGGAGGCCAGGCTGCTGGTGGTGGACGACGAGCCCAACATCAGGGAGCTGTTCTCCGCCAGCCTGCGGATGGCCGGGTTCGAGGTGCTGACGGCGGCCGACGGCAAGGAGGCCCTGCGGGTGGCCGAGCAGAGCACGCCCGACCTGGTCATGCTGGACGTCATGCTGCCCGACCTGGACGGCCTGGCGGTCGCGGGCAGGCTGCGGTCCCGCGGCCGCCGGGTCCCGGTGCTGTTCGTGACGGCCAAGGACACGCCGGAGGACCGGCTCGCCGGGCTGGGGCTCGGCGAGGACTACGTGACCAAGCCGTTCAGCCTGGAGGAGGTCATCGCCCGCATCCGCGCGGTGCTGCGCCGTACCCGGCGGGGCGCGCCGCCGCCGAACCGGCTGCGCATCGCCGACCTGGAGTTGGACGAGGAGACGCACGAGGTGTGGCGCGACGGCGTCCAGGTGCGGCTGTCGCCCACCGAATACCGGCTGCTGCTCTACTTCATGCTCAACGCGGGCCGGGTGCTGTCCAAGACGCAGATCCTCGACCACGTCTGGAACGGCGACTGGCGCACCGACGTGGGGCTCGTCGAGTCGTACGTCTCCTATCTGCGCCGCAAGATCGACACCGGCGAGCGGAGATACCTGCACACCCTGCGTGGCGTCGGCTACATCCTGCGCCCGCCCAAGGATTGACCGCGGCTTCCCGAATGGCTTCCCGAATGGCAGGACTGAGGAGGTATCTCGCGCGGACGCCGCTGTGGCTGCGGCTCGTCTCGGCGACCTTGCTGATGGTCACGCTGGCCATCACGCTGACCGGGCTGTTCGCCGTACGGCTGCTGCGCGGCTATCTCGTCGAGCGCGTCGACCAGCAGTTGCGTGCCGCCAGCGTGCCGTGGCGGGGCGCGCCGCCGCCTCCTGAGCCGCAGCCGGGCCCACGCCCGCAGCGCTTCTTCGGCCTGTTCCACTCGGTGCTCGTGGACTCCACCGGCGTCAAGATCCGGACCATGACCGAGTCGACCGAGACGCACATCCCCAAGCTGCCCAGGCTCACCAGCACCGACGTCGCGCTCATGGCCGGGCAGCCGTTCACCGTCGAGTCGCAGGACCCGCAGGGACCCTCCTGGCGGGCCGTGGCCATGCCGGGCCGCGACGGCGACAGCAGGATCATCGCGATCAGCCTGGGCGACCTGGACGACACGGTCTCCCAGCTGCTGCTCATCGTGGCGGTCGGCGGTGGCGGCACCCTCGTGGTGCTCGGTTTCGCCTGTTACTGGCTCGTACGGCGGAGCCTGCGCCCTTTGGGGGAGATCGAGCGGACCGCCCGCCACATCGCGGACGGCGACCTGTCCCGCCGCGTACCACTCTGGTCAGCCACCACCGAGGTCGGCAAGCTCGGCCGGGCCCTGAACGGCATGCTCGCCCGCATCGAGGTGGCCGTGCGCGAGCGCGAGGCGGCGGCCGAATCGGCCCGCGAGTCGGCCCGGTCGGCCCAGCGCTCGGAGGAGCTGACCCGCAGGTTCATGGCCGACGCCTCGCACGAGCTGCGTACCCCGCTCACCTCGATCAGGGGGTTCGCCGAGCTGTTCCGGCTCGGGGCGGACAAGGACCTGGCGGAGGCGACCCGGCTGCTGAGCCGGATCGAGGGGCAGGCCGCGCGGATGGGCCTGCTGGTCGAGGACATGCTGCTGCTGGCCAGGCTCGACCAGCGCCGCGAGCTCGGCGAACAGCCCGTCGACGTGCTCAGCCTCGCCGCCACCGCGGTGATCGACGCCCAGACGCTCGCGCCGGACCGGAAGATCGAGCTGGTCATGCTGTACGGGAGCGAGGGGCCGGTGTTCGTGACCGGTGACGAACCGCGGCTCGGGCAGGTGCTGGGCAACCTGGTGGGCAACGCGCTCAGCCACACGCCGCCGGGCACGGCCTTCACCGTCGGGGTCGGCGCGCGTGACGGGCAGGCCGTCGTCGAGGTGGCCGACGAGGGGCCCGGGTTCTCACCGGAGGTGGCCGAGCGGGTGTTCGAGCGGTTCTACCGGGCCGATCCGGCGCGCAGCTCCGGCGGTGCCGGGCTGGGGCTGTCGATCGCGGCCACGCTCGTGGAGGCGCACGGGGGCAGCGTGTCCGCGTCGAGCGAGCCGGGCAAGGGCGCCACCTTCCGCGTCACGCTTCCGCTCGCCCCGTCGTCCCAGGCCACCCGCCCTCAGCGTCAGCCGAGCGGGCAGGCCACGTCTCAACCGCACGGTCTTTAGCCCACTTTTCAGTCGATTCGCTCGAAGGGTTCCTTGCTTTCTTCGTCCGGCGCGACCGTGAAGACGACCTTCTCCAACTTTCCGGTGAACGCGAATTCGCCGTCATAGTTGGGTGAGGAGGGCGACAGGGTGTCCCGGCCGATGTCGAGGCCCTGCCATCCCAGGAAGTGCGGGAGGACCCGCGCAATGGCCTCGGTGCCGACCGGCTTTCCTGACACGTACAGATGTCCGACGCCCCGCATGTCACCGGTCTTGACGAATTCGAAGGTCAGCTCCGCCGGGCCGATCGGGAGGTCTTCCGCCGAGGTCACCGCGTACCGGGTGCCGAGGAAGTTGTACTCGTAGACCAGCCGGTTGTCCTTGACATACAGGACGTATCCGCTGCTGATGTTGCCCAGGGACACCAGGACACCCTCGTCTGCCGCGGTGGTCCGGTCGACGAACGCGGTGATGCGGTGCCCGCGGTTCATCACTGGCGGCACTGCGGCGCCGGGCAGATGAGCCATGCCGGGGTAGTAGGTGAAGGTGGTGCGCATGCGTGGAGAGCCGGGACGCGGAATCTTCGCCCGGTAGGCGAATCCGTGATCGTCCAGCGGCAGCACATCGTATTTCCCGGCTTCCGCCCAGAAGCGGGAGACCATCTTCTCCAGTTGCTCGGGCCGCGCCTGCGCCAGGTCGTTGCATTCCGAGAAGTCGGTGTCGTGGTGGTAGAGCTCCCATCGGTCCGCGTCGAAGGGCGTTCCGCGTTGGTGGAAGGCGACGGCTTTCCAGCCGTCGTGCCAGACCGCGCGATGCCCGAACATTTCGAAGTACTGGGCTTCCTTGCGCGTCGGCTCGGTCGGCGAGTCGAAGGTATAGGCCATGCTGACACCGTGTATCGGCAGTTGCGGGATGCCGTTGTAGACCGCGGGAGCCCGCAGACCGAGCAGTTCGAAGAGGGTCGGGACGATGTCGGTGACATGGTGGAACTGCTGCCTGATCTCGTCGGTGCGCGGCAGCCCCCGGGGCCACCGCACGATGAGCGGGCAGCGGACGCCACCTTCGTGGGTGTTCTGCTTGTAGCGCTTGAACGGCGTGTTGCCCGCCTGCGCCCAGCCCCAGGGGTAGTTGGAGTGAGCTCGTGTGGTGCCGATCTCATCGATCCGCGCGACCATCTCCTCGAGGTCCTCGGGGACGCCGTTCTGAAATGCCGTGGGGTTGAGCGAACCCTTCTGACCGCCTTCCTGGCTGGCCCCG
Source organism: Nonomuraea sp. NPDC049028 (assembly GCF_043197735.1). Lineage (NCBI taxonomy): Bacteria > Bacillati > Actinomycetota > Actinomycetes > Streptosporangiales > Streptosporangiaceae > Nonomuraea > Nonomuraea sp. NPDC049028. Next base: position 142,608 of record NZ_JBICTR010000019.1, on the reverse strand, counting down.
TTGTCCGAGAGCAGGATGGTGATGGTGTTCTCCATCCGGCCCATCCGCTCCAGGAACTCCATCAGCCGGCCGATGTGGTGGTCGGTATGGTCGACCATCGCCGCGTAGGCCTCCTGAAGGCGTACGGACAGCTTCTTCTCGTCGTCCGACAGTTCGTCGAAGGGAACGACCCCGGGGTTGCGCGGCGCCAATTCGGTGCCGGGCGGCAGGATGCCCCGTTCGATCTGGCGGGCGTGCCGGGTGGCGCGCTCGGCGTCCCAGCCGTGGTCGAACCGGCCCCGGTACTTCTCCAGGTATTCCCGGGGAGCCTGGTGCGGGGCGTGCGCCGCGCCGAACCCCAGGTACAGGAAGAAGGGCTTGTCCGGAGTGACCGAAGTCTGGTCGGTGATGAATTCGATGGCCCGGTCGACCAGGTCCTCACTGAGGTGGTAGCCCTCTTCCGGGCTCTTCGGCGGAGCCACGGCGTGGTTGTCGTAGAACAGTTCCGGATAGAAGCTGTCCGTCTCCGCTTCCAGAAATCCGTAGTAGCGCTCGAACCCGCGAGACAGCGGCCACTGGGTGTACGGCCCGGACGCGGTGGTCTGTTCCATCGGCGCCAGGTGCCACTTGCCCACGGCCATGGTGTTGAAGCCGCTGTCGCGCAGCACCTCGGACAGCGTCGCGGCGGCCCTGGTGATCCGTCCGCGACCGCTGGGGAAGCCGGTGTCGAAGTTGGACAGCATGCGCATACCGACGGAGTGGTGGTTCCGGCCGGTCAGCAGGGCGGCCCGGGTCGGCGAACACAGCGTGGTGGTGTGGAAGTTCGTGTAGCGAAGGCCGCCGGCGGCCAGGGCGTCCATGGCCGGGGTGTCGATGTCAGAGCCGAAGCAGCCGAGGTCGGAGAAGCCGACGTCGTCGAGCACGATTATCACGACATTGGGTGTGTCCTCGGGAAGTGCCTGCGGTTCGGGCCACCACGGAGTCGACTCCTCGTAGGTCATGCCGATCTTGCCGTGGAAGGTAGCGCTCGCGGCCGGCGGATGCGGAGAGGCGTTGGTCATCCAGGACGCTCCTTTGCGTGGACATGTGACCGCAGCGGGGTCCGCACTCATCACATCTGCTGAGCGGCGCGGCGATCGGACAGGTGGGATTCGAAGGCTTGGCGCGGTCGGCAGCCCCTGGAGGTTCCGAGGAAGGTTCAGGGCTCTTCGTCCACGAGCGCGAGCAGCAGCCCTTGCTCGTTCTCGGTGACGTAGCCGGCGTAGTAGTCGTAGAGATTGCGCCGCGAGATGCGTGCCGCCGCCAAGCCGTCCCGTTCCCTGATCGCCTCCAGCACCTCCTGGTGGTGGTGGAGCGACTCTCGCATGAGCGCCGTGCTGTTGAGCGCGTGGGCGACCTTGTCCGAGATCAGCGAGAGGACAGCGTCCCGGACCACCTGGTTGCAGACCTCGATGAGGGAGTTGCGGCCGGCCCGGGCCACCGCCTCATGGAATGCGACGTCCGCCTTGCTGAACTCCTCGTACCCTGCCTCGATCGCGTCCGACATGACGGCGATCGTCCGTTCCATGGAGGACAGCTCCTCCTCGGACCGCAGCCGAGCCGCCAGCAAGCTCGCCGACCCGTCGAGGATCATGCGGAACGAGATCAACTCGGCCATCGACATGTTGTCGAACTGGACGAGCCGGGTCATCTCCTTGGTCAGACCGGCCGACGAGAACGGCAGGATCTCTGGGCCGTTCGGGTCACCCGGACGCGAGCGGACGAGCCCGTTGCTCTCCAGCACGCGCAAGGCCTCTCGCACTGTGGGGCGGCTCGCCCCAAACTGCGTCACCAGCTCTCGTTCGCTCGGCAGCCGTTGACCGGGCTTCAGGTCACCTCGAGCGATCGCTTGCTCGATCTGCTCGACGATGCGCTGGTAGAGCCGTACCGGCGAAACCTGCCGGAACTGTGCCCCGTCACTCATGGCTTCTTCCCCTCGAGCGTGGTCCATGTCGTCTTCTCCCCGGTGGGCGCCCCGGGGACGCTGTCCGGCCAGCGCGGGACCGCATCGGCAGGTCGGTTCCGTTCGTACCACGCCGCCGCCCTCAAGACGCCGAGATCGTCGAAGCGGCGGCCCGCGATCTGCACCCCGATGGGCCGACGGTCCGCCGTAAAGCCGCAGTTGACGGTCGCCGCGGGTTGCCCCGACATGTTGTACGGCGCGGTGAAGCCGATGTGGGACATGGTCTTCCCGTCCCCCATGAACGGCATTGGCTGCTCAGCGGGAAACGCCGCCACCGGAGCGACCGGTGAGAGCACGAGGTCGTAGGGAAGCGTCGCCGCCACGGTCCGCGCCTGAATGCGCATGATCTGCTGGTAGCACTGGAGTAGCCTTGTGCCCGATATGTCCGCACCCCCCTGGCACCATTGGATGACGTAGGGGTGGACGCGCAGCCCGGCCTCGGGCGCCAGTTCGCGGAAGTCGTTCCAGGACCGCACCCGCCAGAACAGATCCAGGTCGTCGAGGAGATCTTGGCTCATGAACGGCTCGACCGGCTCCACGACGGCTCCCGCCGCCTCGAAGACCGCGGCGGCGCGGTTCACCGCGGCGAGGATCTCGGCGTCGCATGGCTCCCCGCAACCGGCGTCCAGGTGCACGCCCACCCGCAGCCCGCGTACCTCGCCGTCCAGCGCCGACCAGTCGATGTCCTGCGGTGGCAGGCTTGACCAGTCCCGGGGATCCGGCCTGCTCAGGACACGCATGAACAGGGCCGCGTCCGACACGGTGCGCGTCATGGGGCCGGCGGTGCGCCCCAGGTACGGGGTGTCCAGCGGGATCCTCCCGTAGCTGGGCTTGAGCGTGGCGAGGCCCAGCCAGGTGCCCGGCAGCCGGATCGAACCCCCGATGTCGGTGCCGACGTGGAGCGGGCCGTATCCTCCGGCGGCCGCGGCCCCCGCACCGGAACTGGAACCGCCCGTGGTCCAGGCGGCGTTCCAGGGGCTGCGCGCAATGCCGTGCCGGCTGGAGACCCCCGAGGAGAGCATGCCCCAGTCCGGCATCACGGACGACCCGAGTATCACCCCACCGGATTCGACGACCCGCGCGGTGATGGGCGCGTCCACCTCGGGGATGACCGGCTCGACCCCCGCGTTGCCCGAGGGCATGGGGACGCCCCTGCGGGCGATGTTCTCCTTCAGCGTCACAGGCACGCCGTCGATCGGCCCGAGCGGTTCCCCCGCCGCCCATCGGGCCTGGCTGGCCAGGGCCGCCTTGCGGGACTCGGCTGGATCCCGCACCCAGAACGCGTTGAGCACGCTCTCACGCGCCTCGATCACCGACTGGACGGCGTCGTGGACTTCGACCGGCGACAAGGTGCGGTCAGCGAATCCGGCCACCATCTCGACGGCCGACATGGCGGCCAGACCGTGTTCCGTGAGCACCCGCTCTCCTTCGGTCGCGATGCGTGGGGCATTGGAACCCTTGACAAGTGCAGCTTCAGTCGCCACGGTACCTGCAAGTGAGCTTACTGGTCAGGCCAGTCATGCGGAAGGTGGCGTCTATGACGAGGGACACCAAGGTCGTGCGGCTCGCCCTCATACCGGGCGACGGAATCGGCCCTGAGGTCGTCGCGGCGACCGTGCCCGCGCTCCAGAGCGCGCTGGAGGTTGACGGCCACCGGCTCGACGTGACCTCGTTCGACCTCCTGAACACGATGGAAAGCCAGGGGTGGAACCTATGAAACCCAACAAGCGGCGGACGCGGCACCTCGGGACGGTCGCGGCCGCGCTCGCATCGCTGCTGCTGACAGCCTGCTCGGCCGGGTCCACGACAGCGGGAAACAGCACCGGCGGCCCTGCGGGCGACACCCTGAAGATCGGCCTCGTCGCCGAGCCGGCCAACCTCGACTTCACCAAAACCGAAGGTGCGGCCATTCCGCAGGCACTGCTGTACAACGTCTACGAGAACCTGGTGAAGGCGGACCAGTCCGGGAAGATAGAGCCCGATCTGGCCACGTCGTGGACCCTGTCCAAGGACCGCAAGACATACACGTTCCAGTTGGTGAAGGACGCCAAGTTCAGCAATGGCGCGCCGTTCACGGCCGAGGACGCCAAGTTCTCCATCGAACGCGTCACGTCCGGCTGGACGATAGCGCTGAAGTCCCGGATGGACGTCGTCGACACGGTGCAGGCGGTGTCGCCCACCGAACTGAAGGTCACCCTGAAAGAGCCGAGCAACAACTGGCTGTACTGGATGACCACCCGCGTAGGCGCGATGTTCAGCCGGACCGGCGTGAGCAAGCTGGCCACCGAGCCGGTGGGCACCGGCCCGTACGCGCTGAAGTCGTGGACCCGCGGCGACTCGATCACGCTGGCCCGCAATGATGGCTACTGGGGGCCCAAACCGCACTTCGCGTCGGTCACCCTCAAGTACTTCAAGGACCCGACGGCCATGCACAACGCGCTGCTCACGGGCACCATCAACGTGATCGGCACGATGCAGCCCCCGGATGCTCTGGACCGGTTCCAGAACAACCCGAAGTACCAGATCATCGAAGGCTCGACCAACGGCGAGGTGGTCCTCTCCTTCAACAACGGCTCGGGCCCGCTGAAGAATCTGAAGGCCCGCCAGGCAGTCCGCTACGCCATCGACCACAAAGCCCTCGTGGACACCTGCTGGGCAGGCCGCGGCAAGCTCATCGGCAGCATGGTCCCGCCGACCGACCCGTGGTACGAGGACCTCGCGAACGAGTATCCGTACGACATCGGCAAGGCCAAGAAGCTCCTCGAGGAGTCCGGCGAAGCCGGCACCACGCTGCGGCTGCGGCTTCCGACGCTGCCTTATGCCACCGCGTGCGGCACCGTGGTCAAGAGCCAGCTAGAACAGGCCGGGTTCAAGGTCGAGCTCGACCAGCTGGAGTTTCCCGCCGCCTGGCTGACCACCGTGTTCAAGAACGCCGACTATGACATGTCCATCATCTCCCATGTGGAGCCCCGCGACATCTATACGGTGTTCGGGAACAAGACCTACTACACCCGCTACGACAACCCTGAATTCCGCGCGTTGCTGCAGAAGGCGGACGAGGGCACTCAGGAGCAGGAGATCACCCATATGCGGGAGGCCGCCCGGTTGCTGTCCAAGGACGCCGCGGCCGACTGGCTGTTCCTGCTGCCGAACCTGATGGTGGCGGACAAGGACATCACCGGCCTGCCCGTGAACTCCGTCTCCGAGTCACTGGATCTCACCGGTCTGGGCCGCTCGTGAAAGGCGGCGTCAACCGATGATCGTCCGTCTGGTGCAGCGGGTCGCGATCCTCCTGGCCAGCCTTGTCGTGAGCTCCGTGATGGTGTTCGCGTTCATGGCGGTGCTGCCAGGGGATCCGGCCCGTGTCGCCCTCGGCGTCAACGCGTCGGACACGGCGGTGGCGCAGCTGCGCGCGGAGTTCGGGCTCAACCGGCCGCTCGCGGCCCAGTACCTCAGCTGGGTACACGGACTGGTGACCTTCGACCCGGGGAACTCCTACATCTCACACACGCCGATCGGCCCGCAGATCGCCGACCGCCTTCTGGTCACCCTGTGGCTCGTCGGCACCGCGATGGTGCTCGCCTGTGTCCTGGCGGTCCCCATGGCCACGCTCATGGCCATGCGGCACCGCAGGCCGTCCGGGCTCATTCTCTCGGCCCTGTCCCAAGTCGGCGTGGCCGTCCCTGCCTTCCTCGCGGGCATCCTCCTGATCACCGTGTTCGCGGTGGGGCTCGGGTGGCTGCCGGCGAACGGCTGGACACCCCCGGCGCAGGATCCGGTCCTGTTCCTCAAGCAGCTGGTGCTGCCCGCGCTGTCCCTCGGCCTGGTGCAGGGGGCGGTGCTCACCCGCTACGTCCGCAGCGCCGTGCTCGACGTCCTCCGGGAGGACTATCTGCGCACCGCTCGGGCCAAAGGACTTCGCCCGACGCGGGCACTGCTGCGGCACGGCCTGCGGAACGCGGCGGTGCCCGTGGTCACCGTCATGGCGTTGCAGCTCGCCACGCTGCTGGTGGGCGCGGTCGTCATCGAACGGGTCTTCGTCATCCCCGGGCTCGGCAGCCTGCTGCTGGACAGCGTCTCCAACCGGGACCTCATCATGGTGCAGGACGTGGTCATGATCATCGCAATGGCGGTGCTGCTGGTGAACTTCCTGGTGGACGTGATCTACCTGATGATCGACCCACGGCTCAGGGCCGGTGCGTCATGAGTGCTCTGGACACGGAAGCCGCTGCCGCGTCCACGGTGCCCGACGGCCGTCGGCGGCGCCGCCCGATAACAGGCAGCCTTCTGGTGGGCGGTCTCATCGTCTCGGTCGTGCTCGGCATGGCGCTGCTGTCCTTCGTGTGGACCCCGCACGACCCGACCCTGGTGAACGCCATGGCGCGGCTGCGGAAGCCGTCGCTGGAGTACTGGTTCGGCACGGACAAGTTCGGCCGCGACGTGTTCAGCCAGATCCTGGTGGGCTCGCGCACCACGCTGTTCGTCGGCTTCGTGGCGGTGGGAGTCGCCGCCCTGGTCGGAGTGCCCCTTGGCATTGTCGCCGGGATGGCGCCCCGCTGGTTCGGCGAGCTCCTGATGCGCGGCAACGACCTGCTTCTCGCCTTCCCGGCGCTCCTGCTGACCATCATGTTCGCCGCCGTGTACGGCGCCAGCACGCTGGTCGCGATGGTCGCCATCGGCATCGCGTCCATCCCCCATTTCGCCCGGCTGACCCGCAGCGGCACGCTGCAGGTCATGAAGACCGAGTACGTCATCGCGGCGCGCGCGGCGGGCCGCAGGCCGTTCTCGATCGGCCTGCGGCATGTCCTGCCCAACGTCAGCAGTCTCGTCATCGTCCAGTCGTCGGTCGGTTTCGCCATCGCCGTACTCGCCGAAGCCGCGCTGTCCTTCCTGGGCTTCGGCACCCCGCCCCCGGTACCGTCCTGGGGCCGGATGCTGCAGGAGAGCCAGGAGATGCTGTGGTCCGCTCCCCGGCTCGCCGTGTTCCCGGGCATCGCGATCGCGGTGGCGGTGCTCGGCTTCAACCTGCTCGGTGACGGCCTGCGCGACCGTTTCGACCCCAAGCTGGAGGACCGCCGATGACCCCGGCACCTGACACGACGCCGGCCGCCGGGCCGGACGACGTCCTGGCCGTGCGGAATCTCGACGTCGCGGTGGGCGACCTCAAGCTCCTCGAAGATGTCGACTTCACCATCCGGGCCGGCGAGCGGGTCGGTCTGATCGGTGAATCGGGGTCGGGCAAGTCGCTGACCGCGCTGAGCGTCATGGGGCTGCTGCCTGAGGGGCTCCGGGCCACGGGCTCGGTGCGGCTCGCCGGAGTCGACCACGACCTGGTGGGTGCCGACGAGGCGCGGATGTCCCGGGTGCGGGGCAAGGAGATCGCCATGGTCTTCCAGGAGCCCATGACCGCTCTGAACCCCACCATGAGGGTCGGGCGGCAGATCGCCGAGGTGCTGCTGATCCACCGGACCAGGCCCGACCGCGCGTCCGCCCAAGCCGCCGCCGTGGAACTGCTCGCCCAGGTGGGGCTGCCCGATCCCGCGGCCGCCGCGACCGCCTACCCGCACCAGTTCTCCGGAGGCCAGCGGCAGCGGGTGGTGCTGGCCATCGCCCTCGCGAACGACCCCGCGCTCCTGGTCTGCGACGAACCCACCACCGCGCTCGACGTCACGGTGCAGGCGCGGGTGCTCGACCTGATCGTGCGGGGTGTCCAGGAACGCAGGTCGGCCATGCTCTTCATCACCCACGACCTGGCCGTGGTGGCCACCGTCTGCGAGCGGGTCATGGTCATGTACGGCGGGCGGTTGATCGAGTCCGGCCCGGTCCGGGAGGTGTTCACGCGCCCCCGGCACCGCTACACCCAGGGCCTGATCGGCGCGTCGGACCTGACCGTGGTCGACGACCGCGGTCGGCTGGCCACGATCGGCGGGTCGGTTCCGCCGGCGGGCCGCTTCCCCGCCGGATGCGTCTTCAGAAACAGGTGCGCTCAGGCGACCGACGTCTGCGCCACCAGGCCGGAATGGGTCCCTACCGGGCCGGACTCCGGCTACGCCTGCTTCCACCCGGTATCCGAGAGCGGCGCACGCGGGACCGGCACACCCATGAACCAGGAGGCCGGCCGTGGCTGAGCAGCCGACCAGCGCCCCCCTCGCACCCGGGTCGCAGACCGGCCCCGCGGACGCCATCAGCGTCCGTGACGTCACGCGCGACTACCGACGGCCTCGTACCTCGCTGCGCCACCCCAGCCCGCCGGTGCACGCCCTGCGCGGCGTCAGCTTCGCCGTCCCCCAGGGGCAGCGGTTCGGCATCGTGGGCGAGTCGGGGTGCGGCAAGTCGACCCTGCTGCGCATTCTGGCCGGGCTCGACCGCCCCACCAGCGGCAGCGTCGCGATCGACGGCCGGGACATCACCGGGCTCCGGGAGAGCCGGCTCCGGTTCGTCCGCGAGCGGCTCCAACTCGTGTTCCAGGACCCGATGAGTTCGCTGGACCCGCGCATGCGCGTTGGCGACATCGTGGCCGAGCCGCTCGTCGCGCAGGGGCACCGGAATCGCAAGGAGCGGGTGGCCGAGTTGCTCGAGGCCGTCGGCCTGCGAGCCGACGCGGCGGACCGGTATCCACACCAGTTCTCCGGCGGCCAGCGGCAGCGCATCTCGATCGCGCGCGCTCTCGCCCCCCGCCCGAAGATCATCGTGGCGGACGAGCCGGTGAGCGCCCTGGACGTGTCCGTCCGGGCCCAAGTGCTCAACCTCATCGCCGACCTCGTCGACGAGTTGTCCCTCACGCTGGTCTTCGTCTCCCACGACCTGTCCGTGGTACGTCATGTGTGCGACCGGGTCGCGGTCATGCATGCCGGGGAGATCGTGGAGATCGGGTCCACGGAGCAGGTGTACGAGGAACCGCAACATTCCTACACACGTAGGCTCATCGCCGCCGTTCCGACTCTGGGCAAGGCACTGTCGGGTGTGTCGGCGGCCGACCTCAACCGGGAGTAGCGACCGTGACCGCCCACGTCCAACCCGCCGGCGGCGACTGGCCCGTGGGGAGTCCCGCGGGTCTTCCCATCGGCGACAAGTGTGTATCGCCTCGCCTCTCAGACCGGGATCAGCCGAACGCGTAGCCGTACAGACCGGGGCCGCTGCTCAGCTCGCGGACCTTTCTCGGGAGCAGTCCGGGACGCAGGCCCGTCTGACGCGAGCCGGGCACGTACAGCACCTTGCCCTGGTCCGGCGCCGCCACCACCAGCCCGTACAGCGGACGCTCCTTGGTGAGCTGCCGGTAGCGCCCGCCGAGCGCGGGCAGCGCGGCCAGGGACGCGCCGAAATCGCGCCCCTTGCCCTTGATGAGCAGGTTGCCGTCCTTCGTCAGCCCGCCCTTCCTGGCCCCGGCCAGCACTTGGACCCCCTTCTCTCCGGGTACGCCGACGGCCAGCTCGTCGTCGCCGTCGCCGTTGAAGTCCCCGGCCGCCAGCGCGGCGCCGAACCGGTCGTAGTAGCGGGGCGTGCCCTTGAGCAGCCGTTGCGTCCACATCTCCGACCGGGCGCCGCGCAGCAGCGCGCTACCGCTCCCGTACAGGACGTGCACGGCCCCGTCGCCGTAGTCCATCGCCCGCTGGTTGGCGCTCAGCCCTTCGCCGGGTACGCCAACGGCCAGGTCGTCGTGCCCGTCGGCGTCGAAGTCGCCGGTCGTCAGCGCCGCCCCGAAGGCGTCCCACTTCTCCGCCGAGCCCTTGATCCCGGGGCTGCTCTGGGTGAGCAGCCCGGCCCGCCGGCCCCGCACGTCGATGACGGTGACGGAGCCCTGGCCGTCCTGGGTGACGCTGTCGGCGGGGGCGCCCACGGCCAGCTCGGCCCGCCCGTCGCCGTTGAAGTCGCCGGTCGCCAGGGCCGCGCCCCACTGGTCCGTCACGCTTGCCGCCTGCCGTACCCAGGGGGTCTTCTGAGTGATCTGGTACGGCTTGCGGCCCTTCATCCAGTAGATCGTGACGCCCCCGCCCGTACGGTGGCCAGGGGCGCCCACCGCGAGCTCGTCGCGTCCGTCACCGTCGAAGTCACCGGCGGCCAGCGATGCCCCGAACCGGTCGCTCGACGGCTTCGCCGGCGCCAGCTCCTTGCCCGGCCGCAGGCCCGTGGGCGAGCCGTGGAACAGCTCGACGACGCCGTTGCCGTCGGCCCCCGGCACGCGCTCGCCCACGAACTCCTCTGACACGCCCACCGCCAGGTCGGCGCATCCGTCCGCGTTGAAGTCGCCCACCGCCAGAGCCGAGCCGAACGAGTCACCCGGCTCGGCGCCCTCCTGGGTCAGCTTCTCCTTGCGCCCGCTGCCGTAGACGACCGTCACGGAGCCGGCCCGCCGGTTGTCGTAGGGGGCGGCCACCGCCAGATCGGGACGGCCGTCGCCGTCGAAGTCGGAAGGGGATCCGCCACACGACGGAGCCGCGGCGTGACTCGTACCCGAAACGAGGGGAAGAACCAGGCAGGCGGCTAGCAGTGCGTTCATACAGGTAGGTATTTCCGCCCCGACCGAACCAGGTCTTAACGCTACGGGAACGTGCCAGGATAGGCGGGTGGACATCGACCTCGCGGATCTGGGTTTCTGGCGCCAGTCCCCCAAGGCCCGGCATGAGGCGTTCGCCAGACTCCGGCAGTTAGAGCACCCCGTGTTCTTCCCAGAGAAGAAGGTGCCCTTCCTCCGGTCAGGCAGCGGCTTCTACGCCCTGGTCAGGCACGCGGACGTGGTCGAGGCCAGCCGCGACGCCAAGGTCTTCTCCAGCGAGCCCGCCGTCACCAACCCGGAGCCGCCCGGCTGGGTCAAGCAGGTGTTCGGCGAGTCGATGGTCAACATGGACGACCCGCGCCACGCCCGGTTGCGGCGCATCGTCACCCGCTCGTTCAGCCCGCGCATGCTCTCCGGTCTGCAGGACGACATCGAGGCCGCGTGCGAGCGGATCGTCGACGACGTCATCGAGCAGGGCCCGCGCGACTTCGTCGGCCAGGTCGCGGCCCGGCTCCCCATTCACGTCATCTGCGACATGATGGGCATCCCCGACGACCTGCGGGCGAAGGTCCACGAACACGTAGACGTCTCCACCGCCTACACCGGCGTACGCCCCAGCCTGGCCCGCAGCGTTCAGCTGGCCGGCCAGAACATGCTGGCCCTGCTCGCCCTCCAGCGCATGGTGATCAAGCTGGGGCACGAGCGGGCCGCCGATCCCCAAGGCGACCTGGTGTCCCTGCTGGTCACCGCCAACCCCGACGGCGAGAAGCTCACCGACCGCGAGCTCGGCTCCTTCTTCGCCCTGCTCCTGGTGGCGGGCAACGAGACCGCGCGCAACACGATGGCCCACGGCATCAAGCTGCTCACCGACAACCCCGCGCAGCGCGACCTGCTGATGGAGGACTTCGACGGCCGCATCGGCAACGCGATCGAGGAGATGGTCCGCTATGTGTCGCCGATCATGCAGTTCCGGCGCACGCTGACCCAGGACTACTCCCTGCGCGGCCTGGAGCTGAAGAAGGGCGACAAGGTGGTCCTCTTCTACGGCTCGGCCAACCGTGACGAGACGGTCTTCCCCGATCCCGACAGTTTCGACATCACCCGCGAGACCAAGCCGCACGTCGGCTTCGGCGGGCCGGGCCCGCACTTCTGCCTGGGCGCCAACCTGGCCAGGCAGGAGATGCGGACGATGTTCCGCGTGCTGCTGACCAGGTTGCCGGAGATCCGCGCGGTCGGCGAGCCGGAGCTGCTGCTGTCCAACTTCGACAACAGCGTCCGCAGTCAGGGGTTCACGTTCTGAGCTGCTCTTCCGGGGCCAGGACGTTCCTCCTGATCGTCAGGAAGGTGATCAGTGCCGCGACGACCATCATCGCGGCGCTGATCAGCATCGCGGTGTGGAAGCCCGCGTTGAAGACGGGCGGGTTCTTGAAGGCGTCGCCGACCAGGCCGACCAGGGGCGGCACGGCGGCCACCGCGAGCAGGCTGCCGGTACGGGCCACCGCGTTGTTGACGCCGCTGGCCGTACCCGCGTGGCGCTCTTCGACGGTGGCCAGCACGGTCGCGGTCAGCGGCGCCACCGCCGCCGACAGACCGAGCCCGAACACCGTGACCGCGGGGATGACCTGAAGAACGTACGAGGCGCCGAAACCGATCGTGCTCATCAGGAGGAAACCGAGCCCGGCCACCAGGATGCCGATCGTCATGGGCCAGCGCGGGCCGTAGCGCTTGGCCACCTCACCGGCGCGCGCCGACAGCAGCAGCATCAGGATGGTCGTCGGCAGCAGCGACAGCCCGGCCGGGGTCGCCGCGAACCCGGACACCACCTGCAACTGCACGACGAGCAGGAAGAACACCACGCCCATGGCCGCGTACATGATCAGCGTCACCACGTTCACGGCCGTGAACACCCGGTCCCGGAAGATGCTCACCGGCACCAGCGCGTCGGGGGACCTGCGCTTCTCCAGCACCACGAACGCCACGCCCAGCGCCACCCCCGCGATCAGCGGGATCGTCGCCCCCTTCTCGATCAGGCCGTAGGTGAGGAATGCCAGGGCCAGCGCCGCCAGCACCGCCCCCAGCACGTCGAACCGGCCCGCGGCCTGCTCATCCCTGCTCTCGGGCACGTGCCGCACCGTGACCAGCACGACCAGCGCCGCGACGGGCAGGTTGAGCAGGAACGCCCACCGCCAGCCCGCCGTCTGCACCAGCACCCCGCCCAGCAGCGGACCGATCGCGGCGGCCACCCCACCCAGCCCTGACCAGGCGCCGACCGCGCGCGGCCGGTCGTCCCTGACGAACGACGCCTGGATGATCGCCAGCGACCCCGGGGTGAGCAGCGCGCCGCCGACGCCTTGCAGCGCGCGGGCGGCCACCAGGAACTCGACGTTCGGCGAGAGCCCGCACAGCGCCGAGGCCAGCGCGAACCAGACCGTGCCGATCAGGAACACCTTGCGCCTGCCGTAGCGGTCACCGAGCGAGCCGCCCAGCAGGATCAGCCCGGCCAGGGTGAGCGTGTAGGCGTTGATCGTCCACTGCAGGCCGGCCATGTCCGCGTCGAGGTCGTCGCCGAGGAAGGGCAGCGCGACGTTCACTACGGTGCTGTCGAGCATGGCCATCCCGGAGCCCAGCACGGTGGCCGCCAGGATCCAGCGCCCTCGGGCGGATTTGAGCGCTACGTGGTCGTCCTGCATGAGGGCAATCCTGTCACCTCTTTCGGTGCATAGCGGTCAGCCCCTCCCCGGAGAGGTGCTGCCCAGGGCCCTCAGCACGAAGCCCGTCACCAATGCCTCCGCCGCCTCGACGGTGACCGCGCCGCTGATCAGGGGCACCCGCTCGGCGCCGATCACCGCGATGATCATCCGGGCCGTCGCCTCGACGTCGACCACCTGGAAATCGGCCGACTCGATCCCGCTCTCCAAGATCCCCACCAGGATGCGCTGCATGGGCGCCACGTGCTCGGCGAGCTGCTGGTAGGCGTCAGGGCCGAGGGCGGCGCTGAGATCCGCCGCTCCCGGGTGCGGGTGCGCCAGCAGGCCGGTCAGCTGCAGCCGGACGAACACCCGTAGCCGGTCGGCGGGGGAGGCGACAGCCGGCAGTTCCTGCTCGTAGCTTTCGATGAAGTAGCTGGTGACCCGCTCGGTGAAGGCCAGCAGCAGGGCGGCCTTGTCCGGGTAGTAGTTGTAGAGGACGGTCCGGGTGATCCCGGCCTCGTTCGCCACGTCCGTCATGGAGATGGCGTCGATCCCCTGCACCCTCGACAGGCGGGCGACGGCCTCGAGGATGCGATCACGCGTCTGGGCTCGGTGCTCACCGATGGTGGCTGCGGAGATGCGGGGCATGCGTCCATGGTAGGCCGGTGCCCATCCAGCTATAAGCCGACTTCTATAGGCCGGACTTCGCGCACGAGAGGCGGGGGATGGACCAGCCTCTGGAAGGCGGCGCGGTCACGTACCGTGGGCGGCGGACCGGCCCCTCGAAGGCAGCGAGGTCAGCCCCGCCAGCGGCGGACGCTGAGACCCGCTCGGCACCCCGCGTCCTCTCGCATTCTTCGCCCCGCGCCCCCTCGCATTGTCACTGGCATTTCACCGGCAGTTGTGCAGTGTGGCGAATGCGGTGGTGTGCCGTATGCGTTGGTACCGGTGGTACGCGTGGTGCCGGTGGTACCCGGTACGGGTGGTGCCGGTGGTACGGATCTGGGTGATACGGGTCGATGTGGTAGGGATTGTGCCCTGCCACCCATGGTGCCCTTGCTACAGGTGGTGTCCGTGTGCCTTGCTACGCGGGGTGCGAGAGGTGCGGTGGTGTGCCCTACGCGGCGGCCTTGACCACGTGGAGCAGCTCGCCGAGTACCTCGGTGTTGAGCTGGTAGGCCAGCTTGACCTCACGGATCACGCGATGCTGCTCCCGCTCGCCGAAGGGCAGCGCGTCGAGGCGGGCGCGATATTCGCTCTTGAATCGGGGCAGGCTGCCGACCTCGTCGAACAGGTAGAAGTCGACCCCGCCGCCCTTCTGGTAGCCGTAGATCTTCTGCAGCTCCATCCGGATGAACTGCCCGCCCGACAGGTCGCCCATGTAGCGGGTGTAGTGGTGGGCGATATAGCCGCCCGGCCAGTCGGCCACCTGCTCGATCCGCGCCACCAGGGTCCGGGTCGCCTTCGAGGGTACGATCCGGTCGCGCCAGCCGGCACCGTAGACGGTCTGCAGGTCACGCTCCAGCGCCTGCTCCCGATAGAGCTCCGGGAAGACGAACCGGCCGGCAACCGGGTGATCGGCCAGGGCCTTGGCGGCGCCGTCGAGGGCGAGATAGGCGAAGTAGTGCTGTGCGACGAGCTCGCCGTAGTCGTGCTCGCTCAGTCGGCCGCCCATCAGCTCTTTGAGGTAGCTCTCATCCTCGGCCGACTCGTGGTCGCTCCAAGTGGCGTTCTTCAAGGTCTCGGAGAACGACGTCACGCTTCACCCCAATGTGTTGCCAGGTCTTTCATGACAAAGTGTCACAAACCCTGGACGGGCCCGTCAAGTTGATGACGACACTCTGTCATTAAACCCGACCCTGTCATGCTGGCGCCGCAGCCGTCACATCGCCGGGGCGGCCGAGGGCGATCAGTGTGAGATTGCGCAACGACGGCGTGCCTGGTGTGAAGTAGTCACTGTGCCCGCCGGGACCCACCTCAAACACCTGCGCCCCGTACCCGGGACTCAGCGCGTCGGCCCCGAAACCAAGCGGCCCGAGCTTCACCTTCGGCACGAACCTGATCCAATCACTACCACCCACACCCGCCCACACTCTGGTGACAGACGGCGCCGGGCCGGACACCCTGTGGTTGGACGGCGGGCGATACGACGCGTCGGACAAATGGTGGTCGGACGGTGCTCCATCGGACGGTGCCCCGATGCCGGGGCTTCCGAACAGCGCCATATCCGCGACGGGCAGGTCCGTCCCGGCCTTGGCGCACACCACCGAGCCGTAGCTGTGGCACAGTAACGCGATCGGCGCGGACGTCCGCGCGTGCAGCTCCATGACGGTACGGCGCAGCGCCTTCGCCCCCTCGACGGCCGCCGTGTCGGTGATGGCGCCCAGGCTCCACGTAGGCGGCGCGTCATAACCGAGCCAGGCGATCACGGCCAGCCGCTCGCCGTGGCCCACCTTGGTGGCCTCGGCCAGCAGCGCCCGCGCCGCGCCCCCGGGCCGCTTCGTACTCGCTTCGAAGGTGGCGACCGTGGTGTCGGCCCCCGGCACCACGATGGCGACCCGATCGGCGGTGGCCAGGTCGCCGTAGACCTTCACAAGCCGGCCACTGTGCTGGCCGGGCAGCGCCAGGACCGCGCCGAACGCGAGACTTCCGGCGAGCGTGAGGATTCTGAGCATGCTCGGAAAGCTACGAAAGAGAGGCCGTCGACCGCGTCACCGCTGGGGCTGAACTCTCTTGTAGTACCTGGGGGTGACAAGGCCGTCGGCAAGCACATGGTGGGCGATCTGGGTCGTGTCCTCCCGTTGTACGAGCGGAGGCGGCGGTGCCGCTTGGTAGCGATGAAGGCGACGCCGCGGCGGGCTGATCGTCCGACGGCCGGGGCTGCCGGGGAGGGCGAGGGCCGGGGAGGGCTGGCGCGTCATGGCTTGTCCTCGCGATAGGTCATCAGGCGGGAGCCACGAGGACGGGTCGGCGGGCTGGCCGGGGTGCTGGGGTGGGGCGGGACCTGGCGGATTCTATGGCGCAGATCACATAGCCGCACTTGTCACAGGGATCAGGTCGTCGGCGTCTCGTGCCCGGCAGCAAGCAACGGAAGAATGGAAGGTCATCATGAGCAAGGTCTGGTTCGTCACTGGTTCGTCCCGCGGCCTGGGCCGCAGCTTTGTCGAGGCGGCGCTGTCTCGTGGCGACAAGGTGGCCGCGACCGCCCGCAAGACGGAGAGCCTTGACGACCTGGTCGCCGCCTACGGCGACGCGGTGCTCCCGCTTGCGATGGACGTGACCGACAAGGTCGCCGTCTTCGAGAACGTGACGCGGGCCGCCGAGCACTTCGGCCGCCTGGACGTCATCGTGAACAACGCCGGCTACGCCCAGGTCGGCGCGGTCGAGGAGCTGACCGAGCGGGAGCTGCGCGACCAGCTGGAGACCAACCTGTTCGGCGCGGTGTGGGTGGTCCAGGCCGCGCTGCCCTACCTGCGCGAGCAGCGCTCGGGACGCATCATCCAGCTGTCCTCGGCCGCCGGACTCATCGCCATGCCGCTCGGCGGCGCCTACCACGCCTCCAAGTGGGCCCTGGAGGGCTTGAACGAGGCTCTCGCCGGTGAGGTCGCCGACTTCGGTGTCAAGGTGACCATCATCGAGCCCGGCGGCTTCGCCACCCGTTCCGGCAAGAACCCCGACCCGCTCGACAACGGCCACATGGCCGAGCCCGACCCGGCCTACGCCGGCCTCCGCCGGCGCCTCGGCGCGATGGCCGGCAAGCAGCCCGCCGGCGACCCGGCCGCGGCGGCCCAGACGCTGCTCAAGCTGGTGGACTCCGACAACCCACCGCTGCGGATTCTCTTCGGCCAGGGCTTCCACCCGATGATCCAGCAGGCCTACGCCGACCGGCTCAAGATGTGGGCCGACTGGCAAGACCTTTCGTTGGAGGCGCAGGGCAAGACCGACCAGCAGGCCGCGGTTTGAGCCTTCCAGGTCTGAGCCGCGTCGTCCTTCTCGGCTCGATGTACGCCCCCGGCTGGTGGCTGGTGCTCAATAGGGGCACCTCCCGGTTCCTGGTTGTGAGTGCGTGAGCTGTACGGCCGGCGCCGGCCGTACAGCTTTCGGGCCAGAGGTTGCTCGGCTCGAACGGCGGTGTCGGGACAGCTGCCCTCTCCTGAGGACACGTTCGTCGCCCTGTCCACCGGCTGAAGGCAGTTGGTGACCCTGCTCGCAGTCCTCTCGCGTCGAGGAGAGAAGGAGATCAGCAAAACAGGACAAGAGGTAGATCCCTTGACTTTCCTCCGTAGCGTTGCCAGTGATCGTAGGATCGTCCGCGTGGATCTGGACGACGTCGCCGCCCGGCTCGGGGTACCCGTCGAGGACGTCGACCGCGTACACCGGCTCGCCGGCGACCGGCCGTCGGCTCCGCTGCCCGCCAAGGCCGACGCGCCCGCGATCCTCGACCGGCTCGCGGTGCGGCCGGACGACGCCGCCGAGATCATGGCGGGCTGGCCCGACCCCGACTCTCCCTTGTGGACTGCGGAGCTGCGCTGGCTGCTCGACCGCTCGATCGCCCTGGTCCGCGCCGATCTCGGGGGCCACGGCTGGCTGCCGCCCGGTCCGGAGCTGCCGCGCGAACGGGGCCCCGCCTGGCGGCATCTCTACGTGTACGCGTACCTGGCCCTGGTCGACGTGGTCACGGCGTACCACCGCGACCACGGCATCGCCGATGCCGTCTCGTGGGCGACCCTCGCGGATCTGGGCCGCAACCTCGCGATCGACCGGCGAATGCGGCGTGAGGGCTGGCCGGTCATGCAGAGCTGGCTGACGCTGCACGCGCGCGGCGGCATCTACGAGCTGGGCCGGCTGCAGCACCAACGCGGCGGCACCACCATCGGCCTGCACATCCCCGAGTCGGGATCGATGACCCCGGAGGCGGTCGCGGCGTCGCTCGACGAGGCCCGCGCGTTCTTCCCACGCCACTTTCCCGACGAGCGCTACACGACGTTCTCCTGCGGCTCGTGGCTGCTCGACCCGCAGCTACTGGAGTACCTGCCTGAGGACTCCAACATCGTCCGGTTTCAGCGAAGGTTCGAGCTGGAACCCTACGAGGAACCGGAGGGGCAGGACGCCGATGTCGAGGTGCTGCGGTTCGTGTTCCGCACCCTGACCACGCCGCTCGACCGGCTACCGCGCCGCACCGTGCTCCAGCGCGCGATCGTCGACCACCTGAAGGCCGGCCGCCACTGGCGCATCCGCCGCGGCCACTTCCCGATCTAGCCGAGCCGAGACATCCACAGAGTGGTCGTGTGCGATGAGGTTGACGAAGGCCGCCATCGAGGTGCTCAGCCGCTCCCTGGCCCAGCTCGCCCGCGCGCGCGGGATCACCGTCAACGCCGTCGCCCTCGCGAACGTGTTCTCGGGCTACAAGATGCGTTGATGCCGCGACACCGTACGGCAGCCAGACCCATCTTGTGTGCCCGGCTCACGGGTGTGAACGGCGAAAACCCGGGTGATCGAAGACTCCTGGGGGAGTTGCCGGAGCGCCGAAGACGAATGGGCGTTCGTGACGAGGGGTGGCTGCCTACCTCGTTGTTGAGATCGGCACCGGGTGTCGCCGAGCATGTCGCGCGGCCGTTTGTCGGCGTCGGTCGCGGTGAGGCGGAGTGACGGTTGCGGTGGAACCTGTCGGTGTTCAGGGTGAGTTGTCGGGTTCCGCCTTCGATGTCGCCGTACGACATCCGCAACCGCTCGGCGCCGACTGTCCCATCGACCTCGACGTGCTCGATCCGCCGTCTGGTGTCAGGCTGAGTACGCTCGATTTTCCGCGCCTTGGAGGTTTTGATGCGTGCAGGCGTCGTGGTCACCGCACACCCCGGTGTGGAGGAGCTCGCCGTACAGGCCGAGGAGTTGGGCCTGCACAGTTTCTGGCTCAACGACACCCCGATGGTCCACGGCGACCCCTTCGTCGCCCTGGGACTGTGTGCGAAGGCCACCAGCCGCATCAGGCTCGGCATCGGCGTGACCTCACCGGCGCTGCGCTCGGCCCCGGCCGCCGCGAGCGCGTTCGCCAGCCTCAACGCCCTGGCGCCAGGCCGGATCATCTGCGGCATCGGCACCGGAAACACCGCCCGGCGCACACTGGGCATGCGGCCGACCACTACAGCCATGATGGAGAACTTCACCGCCGCACTGCAGGACCTGTGCGCCGGAGGCACCATCGAGTATCGCGAAGGTGACCGAGTCCGCAACGTCCGGTTCCTGCACACCGGGGCGCACGCGAACACGGCCGACCCGATCGAGTTCGTCGTGGCCGCGCTAGGACCGAAGGCCGCCGCCGTCGCCGGCCGCCGCGGCACCGGCCTGATCTCCTTCGGCCTGCTGGACCCCACCGCCTGGCAAGCACTGCATGACACCCGCCGCCACGCCGCTCACGACACACCACACGGCTCCGGCTCCCGCGTGGACTCCTACCTGGTCACCGCGCTGCACATCCTCGAGGAGGACGAGGACCCCAGCGGCGACGCGGTCCGGGACGCAACCGGCCACCTCGTCCTGTCGCTGCTGGCCTTCGCCGCCGACACCGCCGCCGACGCACGCGCTTTCGCCGAGCAACTCGTCCCCGAGGAGCGCGAGGCGGTGCGGCGACTCCTCGACCGGCGCGGCACCACCGCCACCGCACCCGACCGGCACACCAAGCTCTACCCCAACTACCTCGGACGCATCGCACCGGAGGACCGGGACCTGATCCTGCCCTCACTGATGAACACCCTGGCCCTGGTCGGCACCCGCGACGACCTCCGCGCCCGCATCACCACCCTGGAACAGGCCGGCGTCGACGAACTGCTCATCCAGCCGGTCATCGACCCACCCATCGAGATGGCCCAGCTCGCGAAACTCCTCACCTGAGCGGACCCAACTGCCATGGGAGCTTCCAGCGGATCTTGTCACCGGTGTTCCGGTGAACATGATCGACCGGTCTGGGATCAGCCTGCCGGGACGGTCGTCACGCTCGGGTGTAGCGGTGTTTGGTGCCGGGCGGGAAGTACTCGGGGTCGCCCAGCTCACGTAGCCGGATGAACGGCGCCTGCTGGGCCATCGGTACATAGGCCGCGAACTCGCTGTTGAGCCGGAGCAGCTGTTCGAGGATCGACTCGCCCACCAGCCTCGCCGTCTCCTCCGATGGCTTCTCGCCGGGCATGAGCTCTACTGTCACCGTCAGGTGCCGGTCACGCCGGTCGTCCTCGACCGCCTCCATGACGAACTTCCCGGTCACCAGCGAGCTGACCGCCGGCTGCTGCAGCCCTACGGAGATGTTCTCCGGGTACACGTTCGCGCCGTAGTAGGACACGGTGAAGTGGCTGCGCCCGAACACGTAGACGAAGGGCCGGGACGGGCCGGTCGCCGAAGGCTCGAAGCCGTGGTGCCGTACGAAACGTGACATCCGTTCGAACGGCACGATTCCGCCCTCGTCGGCGATGTGATAGCGGATCAGGGGGATGCCATTGTCGCCCGAGAACACCAGCGTGCCCTCGTGCTCCTCGAAGAAGCGGACCTCCGGGTCGTACTGGACGAGCGTCGGCAGCCGCGACTCCCCGAACAGCTCCCTCGCGGCCCCGGGACGGCCGGCCAGGAACCGGCGGATCTCCACGGAAAGAGGCGTCTCGTTGCCCAGTACGCCCGCGTCGGCCGTGCCGTACAGGGAGGCGATACCGCGCACCGGGTCGGCGATGCCCGCCCTGTCCGCCACGAGCGTGCGCCACTCCTCGCTGAACACCTCCCCGGCCGTGACGAGCTTGACGTTCCACCTGGACCAGGGCAGTCCCGCGTCGATGACGTCCTTGAGGAAGGGCGGATAGCCGAGGAGTACGACCTGGTCGAAGTGCGGGGCCAGTTGCGGGAGTACGCGAAGGATCTCCCGCTTGTCGCTCCCGGGGGCGACCACAGTGATCGGGTAGCCGCGCTCGGCCAGGTGGCGGCAGCAGGCCACGGTGAACAGCCCGCCCACCCAGGTGCCGAGCGCGAAGCAGACGACGGCCAGCGTTCTGCGCTCCCGGGCCTCGAAGGAGTCCCGGAACACCTCCTCGAACCGCGCGGCGATCACCCGCTCGTCGGACACGGAACGCGGCCAGAACGACGGCGTACCCGTCGAACCGGACGAGACCGCGATCATGTCGCCGATCACGCCGTCGCGGCAGAGCCGGGGGAGTGGGTGGCGGTTGAGGTAGCCGTCCTTGGTGAGCAGCGGCAACCGCGCGAAGTCGGCCATGCTCGACACCTGGTCCGGACTGACACCCTGCTCGGCGAGGAACTCCCTATACGCGGGCACCGACGCGGACACCTGATGGAATAGCGCAAGCGGGTCCATTTCTCAGACGGTAGATCCTGTTTGCCGTTGACGCACGCGGTCATCCCGCCTGCCTCCAGGGAGCGCTTCGCTCGGCCGATCTCCAGGCACCTTCATCGCTGAGCAGCCGAGGTCAAGGGGATGGTTCGAGGTAGATCTTGCGTTCTTCGGGGGTCAGTTCGCGGATGGTGCGCTTGGCGGCGAGTGCCTGGACCTGGTGCATGGGGCCGCATACCGCGCAGCGCCAGATCCGTACCGTGGCGTCGTCGTAGGTCGAGAGTAGCCGCCACCCGTCCGGGCTGAACTTCACGGAGTTGACCGTAGTGCCGGAGCCGCTGAAGACCACTGGCTCGCGCCCCTCGGCCGGCATCCAGATCCGCACGGTGTTGTCATTGCCACTGCTGATGACCTGCTTCCCGTCCGGGCTGAAACCGACGCTCCACACCACGCCCTGATGGCCGCGCAGCACGATCGGGTCTCCGGTCCCGCCGGTGTTCCAGATGCGGATCGTGCCGTCGTTGCCCCCGCTGACCAGCCGCCGCCCGTCCGAGCTGAGGGCGAGGCACCACACCAGGCCTTGGTGGCCGCGCAGTATGACAGGTTGACCGGTCCCGTCGGCGTTCTGGATCAGGATCGTGCCGTCCACGCCTGCGCTCGCCACCCGCCGTCCGTCGGGGCTGAACCCGACATACCGGACCTGGCTCTGAGGGCTTTTCATGATGACCGGCGCTCCGGTCCCGTCAGTGTGCCAGACGCGCACAGTGCCGTCGTCACCTCCGCTGACCACCCGCGTGCCGTCCGTGCTGAAGGCGGCGTTCCACACGTTTCCACTGTGGCCGCGCAGCACGACAGCCTGGCCGGTCCCGTCGGCGTGCCAGATCCGTACCGTGCTGTCAGCACCTGTACTCGCCACTCGCCGCCCGTCCGGGCTGAAGGCGACCCCGAGGACGTCCGCCTTGTGGCCGCGCAGCACCAGCGCGTCACCGCTGCCGTCGATGTTCTGGACGCGGATCGTGCCGTCGATACCGGCACTGGCGACGCGTCGCCCGTCCGGGCTGAACGCGGCGTCGTACACGGCCCCGGTATGACCTCGCAGGATCATCGCGTCACCGGTGTACGCCACGTCCCACAGCCGCATCGTCCCGTCATCGCTCGCGCTCGCCACCGTACGCCCGTCTGGGCTGAACGACGCGTTCCACGTCGTACCACGATGGCCGCGCAGAATGAGCGGGTCGATGTTGCTGGCCATGTTCCAAATCCGGACCGTGCCGTCGTTGCCCACGCTGGCGATCCTCCGGCTGTCGCGGCTGACCGCCGCACCCTCCACCGTGCCGTCGTGCCCGCGTAGCACCGCTGGTGCATTCTGTCCGGTCACGTCCCACACCCGCACCGTGCCATCGGTACTGGCGCTGACCAGGTTCCGCCCGTCCGGGCTGTACTGCAGTCCTTCCACAGAATTCTCGTGGCCGCGCAGCACGACCGTTTTCGCCTTACCGGCGGGGTCCCAGATCCGGACGGTGCCGTCGCCGCCGCTGCTGGCCAGTCTCCGCCCGTCCGGGCTGAACACGACCTGCAGAGCCCGCCCATCGTGGCCGCGCAGCACCTTGGGAGCAGCGCCTCCCGCAGATGAACCGCCGGTCCACCTGCCGCCATCCGGTGCTTTCCAGATCCGCACCGTGCCGTCGTCCCCGGCACTTGCCAGGCGTTGCCCGTCGAGGTTGAACGAGACGCCCCACACCGGACCACGGTGGCCGCGCAGCACCAGCGGATCGCCACCGCCGGCCCAGTCAGACACGCTGACCGTTCCGTCGATGCCGCCTGTCGCCAGGTAGCGTCCGTCCGGGCTGAACACGGGGTTCCACGCCTCACCGGCATGGCTGTGCAGCACCACCGGATCTCCCGTGGGCAGCCCTCGTACGGACACCTGCCAGACCCGTACGGTGCCGTCTCCGCTGCCGGCGGCCAGATGCCGCCCGTCCGGGCTGAATGCGACGCCGCAGACCTTGCCCGCGGCGATGGGCACGATGAGCCGGATCCGCGAGTCGACGGTGGCCTGCCGGAGTACCGCCGTGGCCTCCTCCGTTGGGCTGACCGCGTATGCCCGCCGAGCCAGCAGCAGCCCGAGCTGCGGGTCAAGCTGGAGCTGGCCACGCGCGTCCGCCGCCAACTGGCGAGAGTACGCGAGATCTCGCTCCTCCTCCGCCCGGTTCGCGTTCCCCAGCGCCATCACGGCCAGCGCTCCGACCACGGTCGCCACCACCACCAGGCTGATCAGAGCCGCGCGCACACGACGGCCCGCCGCCGCCCGCTCCCGGCGCGCGCGTGCCCTGCTGGCCGCCAGGAACCCGTGTTCCAGGTCGTTGAGCCGGTCGAGCGCGCGGTCCTCCCAGGCCGCCAGTCGCGTTCCCCGGTACAGCAGCTCGTTCTCGCGCCCGTGCTGCTCCCACTCGGCGGCGGCGTCGGTGAGCCGCCGCTGGAGCCGGACGAGTTCCCGGTCTTCGGCGAGCCAGCCCCGCAGCCTCGGCCAGGAACGGATCACCGCCTCGTGAGCCACCTGGACGCTGTCCTCGTCGACGGTGAGCAGCCGCGCCGCCGTCAGCCGGGACAGCACGGCCGCCATCGCCGCCCCGTCCGGCCCCGCCAGCAGCTCCGCCGGCGGGACGCGCCTGCGCGTGTCCTCGGTTCCCTGCCCCAGCGCCGTCAGGCGGAGGAACGCGTTCCTGGCCAGATTTCGCTCACCGACGTCGAGCCCGTCGTAGATCTGCTCGGCGGTCTGCGCGATGGCGCCCTGGATGCCTCCTGCTTCCCGGTACCCCGCGAGCGTCAACGTGCCGCCTTTGCGGCGCTTCCACGTCTCCAGCAGGGCGTGGGAGATCAGTGGCAGCGCGCCGGGCTCGCCTCTCGCGTCGCTGAGGATGGTCTCGACGAGCGCCCGCTCGACCTTGAGCTCTGCCCGGAGCGCCGGGCCGATGATCACCTGTCGGAGGTCGTCGTCCTCCATGGGACCGATCAGCAGGTGCCGGTCGCGCAGCATGGCCACCAGCGGCGGGTGTTCAGCGCACCGGGCGTAGAAGTCCGCGCGGATTCCCAGGACGACGCGGGCTCGATCATTGGTCTCCTCCGCCGCGGCGAGCAGCGAGTCCAAAAAGAGGGATCTCTCCTTCTGGTCGTCGCAGAGGCTGAAGACCTCCTCGAACTGGTCGACGACGATCACGATGCGCACGCTCTTCGGCCTGCCCGCCAGTATCTGACCGATCGCCAGCCGGACGTTCGAAGGGGCGGCCACCAGGTCGGCGTACAGGGAGGGAGCGGAGGTTCCGCTGAGGTTGGCCAGGCCCACCGCGAGTTCGTCCAAGGGGTGCGCGCCTGGCGTGAGAAGGAGCGTCGGCCGGTGGAGGCCTTCCACCGCGGCGCTGTTCCGCAACGCCGGAAGCAGGCCAGCTCGAAGCAGGGAGGACTTGCCGCTTCCTGAGGCGCCGAACACCGCGAGCAGGGATGTGTCGCGTAATCGCGCGGAGAGTTCGTTCACCAGCTCGCGCCGGCCGAAGAACCGGTCCGCGTCGTCAGGATCGAAGGTGACCAGGCCGAGGTACGGCGCGTCCTGGTCCATCTGGTCCTCCGCACCGGCGTCGGTGTCGGCCAGCTCCGCGGCGACCTCTCGCCAGAGTTTCTCCCAGGTCTTGGTGTCGCCGCCGCAGGCCTCGACATAGGCCAAGGTGACCGCCAGCGTGGGAAAGATCCCCCCACCTGCTGCCTCGGACAGTGCGGTCACCGAGTAGTGCGCGCGCCTGGACAATTCGCGGTAGCTGGACCGAGGGGCCCCGGCGCGTAACTGCCTCAGCTCGTGTGCGAACCGCTGTAACGGGCCCGCGTCAGGGTCGAGCGGTCGTTCCGGTCGTCCCATGAACCCGCCCCCATGGCCGTACGATCGCCGGTTGTCGAACTGCGAAGTTCGGCGCTTGACAACCGGAATCGACTATAGCCATCGGGAGTTGATTACGCGATGAACCGCCCGTCCCGCCCCCGTGGAAGACGGGCGGCTCCAACGCGACTTACGCCCGGTAATGCCGGCGACAGCCTAGGGCTGGGCTGGATCCGGCCTTATAGGTCGTAGTGCAGGTCGGTCTTGCCATTGCTTGGGTTGTAGGTGCAGTAGTAGTCGATGCCGGTTTGCGAGTGCAGGTAGGACGCTCTGCTCAAGCAGTCGTAGCAGCTTTCGTAGTTCGGGGGCACCCACACGCTGTTCGGGTTGGCCTCTGTCCTGAGGTGGCATCGGTTTGGGGCGAGGATCGTGGAGGCCTCGCTGCTCGACGAGGTGCTCGCGGTCGAAGCGTACGACAGGCCGGGTACGGAGGCGATGACAGCGGTGGCGAACATGGCTGCCGTCACAAGGCCCAGACCGCTCGCGAGCTTCCTGCGGGACTGTCGTTCCATGTCGATTCCCTTCGTCGGGTGACTCGGTAAGCCGTATCCCCTGGTCTAGCCGTCTCGAAATTGTCCAGCGCGCGTACGGCGTGCTGGACAAACAACTCTTCGGAGGCGGGTCGGTGTTGGAACTTCTAACAGGTGAAACCCATTTCTTTGATATGCGTGTGAGTTAACGTGGGTTTAGGCTCTGGTTTCCGGATCGGCGCATGCCCGCTGTGGGAATGCCACAAAAGCCGCCAGGGCGCGTCACCTTCCTCAGGGAACCCCGCGTTGCTCCGTACCCAGTCCCGCAGAGCTCACGGGTCACTTCGCTCGTCGCGTACGCGGTCAATCGCCCGGTCGTACCAGTCCCGTCTCGTACGCGTACACGATCGCCTGCGCCCTGTCGCGCAGCCCCAGTTTCATCAGCACCCGCCCCACATGCGTCTTGACGGTCTGCTCCGCCACCACCAGCTTCTCCGCGATCTCCTGGTTGGACATCGCCTGCGCGACCAGGGCGAGCACCTCCGTCTCGCGCTCCGTCAGCTCCGCCAGCCGCCGGACCGTCGGCGCTCGGGGCGCGCCCAGCCGGGCGAACTCGTGGATCAGCCGCTTGGTGACCGCCGGGGCGATGAGGGCGTCGCCCGCCGCGACGACCCGCACCGCCTCGGCCAGCTGGACGGCCGAGGCGTCCTTGAGCAGGAACCCGCTCGCTCCCGCCCGCAGCGCCTCATAGACGTAGTCGTCGAGGTCGAAGGTGGTCAGGATGAGGACCTTCGGGCCGTCGCCCGACGACAGGAGCCGCCTGGTCGCCGTCAGCCCGTCCATGACCGGCATGCGTACGTCCATGAGCACCACATCGGGCCGCAGCTCGGCCGCCCGCCGCACCGCCTCCTCGCCGTTGGCCGCCTCGCCCACCACCTCGATGTCGGACTGCGCGCTCAGGAACACCGTGAACCCGGTGCGCACCATTCCCTGGTCGTCCGCGATCAGCACCCGGATCACGCCGTCTCCTCCGTCCCGGCGATCGGTAACGTCGCGGTCACCTGGAAACCGCCCCCTTCGATGGGTCCCGCCTGTAACGTGCCGCCGAGCAGCGCCGCCCTTTCCCGCATGCCCACCAGCCCCTGTCCGGTCCCTTCCGGGCCGCCCGCCGTGGCGCCGGCGCCGTTGGTGACGTGGAGCCGTAAGGCGTCGTCGTCGCATGCGACGACGACCGTGACCGTGGCGCCGGGCGCGTGGCGCATCGCGTTGCTCAGGGACTCCTGCACGATCCGGTACGCGGAAAGCCCGACGGTGGGCGGCAGCGCCCCGAGCGGCTGCTTCGGCAGCTCGACCCCCACGGTGAGCCCGGCGGCGCGGGCGTTGGACACGAGCTCGTCGAGCCGGTCGAGGCCGGGCTGCGGCGCGGTGTCGGTGCGGCCGTCCTGGTCGCGCAGCACACCGAGCACCTGGCGCAGCTCGGAGATGGCCTCCAGGGACAGGCTTCGGATCTCGGCCAGGCCCGCCTCCAGCAGGGCGGGATCGCCGGCCGCCTTGAGCGGCACGGCCTCGGCCTGGATGGCGATCACTGACATGTGGTGGGCGACCACGTCGTGCAGCTCCCGCGCGATCCTGGCCCGCTCTTCGAGCACGGCTTGGGCGCCTTCGGCGAGCCGCGAGCGCCGTTCCTCCTCGGCGAGCCTGGTCGTGGCGTTACGGCGTACGCGCACGTTGTAGCCGAACAGCAGGGAGACCGTCACCATGATCGTGACGAGGACCATCGAGTCGGGATGAACGATCCACGCGGTCAAGACGCTGATCACCCACACGGCGACGGTGATCCGACGGTCGCCGCGCACGGCAACCGAGTAGGTTACCAACAGGTACATCACCGCCAGCCCGACCGTGTAGGGCGGATAGCTGGTGCCGACTGTCTGCGTCACCCAGAACGCGAACGGCAGCTGGACCATGGCCACCCGCCAGGCGCCCAGCGGCCACCGATCGCGCAGCGCCACGGGCAGGGAGAGAGCAGCGGAGGCGAGAGAGAGAAGCGAGTCGTCGACTGGCGGCTTGGCGCCGTCGTTCCAGTTGACGAGCTGGGAGAACGTGGTGGCGAACAGGATATAGGCCACCAGGATGTCCGCCACCTGGACCAGGTCGACGTGGCCGGCCAGTGGCTGCCAGCGGGGCAGCCGGAAACGCAGCCAGCGCGATCGGGGCGGCGGCGGGTCCGCGTCGCCCTGGAACAGCGCCAGCGCGAAGGGCCGCACCACTGCCGAGAACACGCGATCACCCTACGGGGGCGTGGCCGGGCGGGCATCAACCCTGGGTCTTCATCCTCAGGTATGACTGGCTTACATGATTACGATCGCCGTGAGCGAACATCGGCAACCCTGGGAACAATCAGAGGCTCTAATGACTTGAGTCGGTATAACTCAACCCTTTGGAGTTCGTATGAGTGAGAGCTTGATCCTCCCGGTCCTGCCGCTGGACGACGAGGTCGTCCTGCCGGGCATGGTGGTTCCGCTGGACCTGTCCGACTCCGAGGTGCGGGCTGCCATAGACGCGGCTCAGGCATCCGGTGGTAACAAGCCGCGGGTCCTTCTCGTTCCCCGGATCGACGGCCGTTACGGCGCTGTCGGCGTGCAGGCCGTTGTCGAGCAGGTCGGGAGGCTGCCCGGTGGCGAGCCCGCCGCCGTGGTGCGCGGCGTCGACCGCGTGCGCGTTGGCACCGGCACGACCGGCCCCGGCGCCGCCCTTTGGGTGGAGGCCATCACGATCGACACCGTCGCCGCCGGTGAGCGCGCCCAGGAGCTGGCCAAGGAGTACAAGGCCCTGGCCACCACGATCCTGCAGAAGCGCGGCGCCTGGCAGGTGGTCGACCAGGTCAACCAGATCGACGACCCGTCGGTGCTGGCCGACAGCTCCGGCTACACGCCTTGGCTGACGACGGCTCAGAAGGTCGAGCTGCTTGAGGCCGCCGACCCGGCCGAGCGGCTGGCCCGGCTGGTCGAATGGTCGCGCGAGCACCTGGCCGAGCTCGATGTCGCCGAGACGATCCGCAAGGACGTCCAGGAGGGCATGGACAAGCAGCAGCGTGAGTTCCTGCTGCGCCAGCAGCTCGCCGCGGTCCGCAAGGAGCTCAAGGAGCTCAACGGCGACTCCACCGAGACCGAGGAAGAGGACTACCGGGCCCGCGTCGAGGCCGCCGACCTGCCGGAGAAGGTGCGCGAGGCCGCGCTCAAGGAGGTCGACAAGCTGGAGCGTACGTCCGACCAGTCTCCCGAGACCGGCTGGATCCGTACCTGGCTCGACACCGTTCTCGACCTGCCCTGGAACGAGCGGACCGAGGACAACTACGACATCACCGGCGCCCGTGCGGTGCTGGACGCCGACCACACCGGCCTCGCCGACGTGAAGGACCGCGTCATCGAGCACCTGGCCGTGCGCAAGCGCCGCCAGGACAAGGGCTTCGGCGTGGTGGGCGGCCGTCGCAGCGGCGCCGTACTCGCGCTCGCCGGGCCTCCCGGAGTGGGCAAGACCTCGCTGGGCGAGTCCGTCGCGCGGGCGATGGGCCGCAAGTTCGTCCGCGTCGCGCTCGGCGGCGTCCGTGACGAGGCGGAGATCCGCGGTCACCGGCGCACCTACGTCGGCGCGCTGCCCGGCCGCATCGTCCGCGCCATCCGCGAGGCCGGTTCGATGAACCCGGTCGTCCTGCTCGACGAGGTCGACAAGGTCGGCTCCGACTACCGTGGCGACCCGACGGCGGCCCTGCTCGAAGTGCTCGACCCGGCGCAGAACCACACGTTCCGCGACCACTACCTCGAGGTCGAGCTGGACCTGTCCGACGTGCTGTTCCTGGCGACGGCCAACGTCCTGGAGGCCATCCCCGGGCCGCTGCTCGACCGCATGGAGGTCGTCACGCTCGACGGCTATACCGAGGACGAGAAGGTGGCGATCGCCCGTGACCACCTGCTGCCCCGCCAGCTCGACCTCGCCGGCCTGACCGCCGACGAGGTGGGCGTCGAGGACGCGGCACTGCGCAGGCTGGCCGCCGAATACACCCGGGAGGCCGGCGTACGGTCCCTGGAGCGCTCGGTCGCCCGCATCCTGCGCAAGGTCGCGGCCAAGAACGAGCTGCCCGTCACGGTCGGCGAGGACGACCTGGTCGGCTACATCGGCCGCCCCAGGTTCGTGCCGGAGTCGTCGCTGCCGGAGGCCACCCAGCGCACCTCGGTGCCCGGCGTGGCGACCGGCCTGGCGGTCACCGGAGCGGGCGGCGACGTCCTCTACGTCGAGGCGTCGCTGGCCGAGCCGGAGACCGGCGAGACCGGGCTCACGCTCACCGGCCAGCTCGGCGACGTGATGAAGGAGTCGGCCCGGATCGCGCTCTCCTACCTGCGCTCGCACGGCGCGGAGCTGGAGCTGCCGGTCACCGCGTTCAAGGACCGCTCGGTCCACGTCCACTTCCCCGCGGGCGCCGTGCCCAAGGACGGCCCTTCGGCGGGCGTGACGCTGACGACCGCGCTGGCCTCGCTCCTGTCCGGTCGTACGGTACGCAGTGACGTGGCCATGACCGGTGAGATCTCCCTCACCGGCCGGGTGCTGCCGATCGGCGGCGTCAAGCAGAAGCTGCTGGCGGCGCACCGGGCGGGCATCACCACGGTCCTCATCCCGGCCCGCAACGAGCCGGACCTGGACGACGTGCCCGAGGAGGTGCGTAACGAGCTGACGATCCACCCGGTCAGCGACGTGCGCGAGGTCCTCGACATCGCCCTGACGCCGGCTCAGGTCGCCTCCACGGTCGCGGCCTGACCTGTCACCCATCTGCCCCGTCGTACTTCGGTACGGCGGGGCTTTTGGCTTTTTGGACGAATTATCCGTTCGTTTGACTGAATGATTCGTGCATGCTTTCCTGGGCCCATGCTGTACGGCACGCCCGCGCTGGAAGCCGCCGACAAGGCCGCGCTCGCGGAGATCGAGGACATGCGGCGCGAGCTGAAATATCGCCTGGCCGAGACGCATCGTTGGGACGGGCAGCTGCGCAGGCAGTTGCGGGCGCGGGCGATCCAGGGGTCCAACTCGATCGAGGGCTACCGGGCCAGCGTGGAGGACATCGAGTCGATCATGGCGGGGGAGGAGCCGCTGGAGACGTCGGCGTCGGTGACACGGGAGATCGCGGGTTACCAGCAGGCGCTGACCTATATCCAGGCGTTGTCGCGGGCGCCGGTCTTCCGATTCGACGTGGGCGTGCTCAACGCGCTCAACTTCATGATGATCGGCCACCATCGCAACAAGACACCAGGCGTGATCCGACCGGGTGGGATCTACATCCGGGATTCCGAGTCGGGCGAGGTGGTCTACGAAGGCCCCGACGCCGACCTTGTCCCGGGGGCGATGGACGACTTGGTCGCGTGGCTCAATGACGGTGACCAGGACTGCCCTAGTTATGTCCGGGCGGCCATGGCCCACTTCAACCTGGTCAAGATCCACCCCTGGCGTGACGGCAACGGCCGGATGTCCCGCGCGCTGCAGACGCTCGTCCTGGGCCGGGACCAGATCACGCTGCCGGAGTTCTCCTCCATCGAGGAGTGGCTCGGCCAGCAGCGCACCACCATCGACTACTACGACGTGCTCGGCCAGGTCGGCGGGCGGCGATGGAGCCCTCACGGGAGCACGTTGCCGTGGGTGCGCTTCTGCCTAAAGGCGCATCACATGCAGGCCCAGCGGGTCCTCCAGCGTCTCGGCGAGGCCGGGGAGATCTGGATGCTGCTGGAGGAGCAGGTCGACGGCGACGGTCTCAACAGCCGGAGCGTCTCCGCCCTCTACGAGGTGTTCGTCAACAGGCGTCTGCGCCGGAGTCGCTACCAGGCCGACGAAGGGCTCAGTCAGGGCCAGGCCGCCCGCGACCTGCGCGACCTTGCCGCCAAGGGCTGGCTCCAGCCGTACGGCGAGACCAAGGGCCGCTTCTACGCCCCCGGTCCGCGGATGGCCAGGATCAAGGCCGACTTCGCCGAACGCGTCACCCCGCTGCGCGACCCCTACCGCCGGATGACTGACGCGAACGCGTAGCGTGGCCGACCCATCACCCGCAGACCGCCGACCAATCGCGGGCCCCCGACCGACCGCAGACCCCCGACCGACCGCAGACCCCCGACCGACCGCAGACCCCCGACCGACCGCAGACCCCCGGCTAACCGAAGATCACGGTGTCCAGGCCGGATCCCGGCCGATGAGGCCCAGCAGGCGGTCGAACGCCGGGGCGTCGTTCGGTACCGCCACCGGCGGCCCGAAGACGCCGCGCTGCCTGCCCATCTCCACCATCCGGTCGGTGAAGTCCAGCGCCCGCGTGACGGCCTCGGGCTCCGGCTCGTACTCCTGACCGGTGGCCTTGGCCAGGTCCCAGCCGTGCACGACCAGGTCGATAAGGTACATGTGGGCCAGCGCGGTCATCGGCATACCCATGTCGGGGCTGGTTCCCTCCCACGCCTCGCGCCGTGACCAGGCGGCGAGCGTGCGTTCCGCTCGCTCGGGGAAGTCGCCCGCGTAGGGCCCCTGCTCCAGGCGCGGCCCCTTGCGCGCCAGCGACTCGAACATCTCCGCCACCCACTCCAGGTGGTTGATCAACTCTTTGACGTCGAACTTCGCGCATGGCGTCGGTGACCCGAACTGTTCCTCTCGCACCGCGGCCACCAATCCCGAGGCACGTTCGGTGGCACGCGTCATCAGCGGCATCATGTCGTCCATGGCAGCCATGGTGCCCCGCCCACCGCAGGCGCGGCTTGTAGAAACGCGACAGCGCGGCTGGGTCGACCCGTACGCGGGACTCAACGCCTTCAATTTCTCCCGCCAGGCGCCATTGCCCGAAATTTCGGCGTATGTGGAGCACTTCTGGGTCGTCACCTGGACCGACCTCCCCGAGCCGTACGAACAGCGCATCGTCTCCCATCCCACCGTGAACATGACCATCACCCGGGACTTCCACCGGATCGCGGGAGTGATCAGGGGCGGGTTCTCGTACACGATGCGGGGCAGCGGCCGGGTGCTCGGCACGCGCTTCCGCCCCGGCGGCTTCCGGCCGTTCCTCGGCGGCCCGGTTTCCGAGCTGACCAGCCGCTTCGTGGAGATCGGCGAGATGTTCGGTGCGGCGGGCACGACCTTGGTCGAGCGGGTCCTGGCAGAACCCGACCCCCGGGCCGCTATAGCGCTAATCGAGACGTTCCTGCTGAGTATGGGGCCGGAGCCGGATCCGCTGGCCGAGGAGGTCGCGGCGCTGGTGTCGATGGTGGAGGACGACGTGTCCATGACCAGGGTCGACGAGCTGGCCGCCAACTCGGGGCGGTCGGTGCGCTCGCTGCAGCGGTTGTTCCGGGACTATGTCGGTATCGGCCCCAAGTGGGTGATCCGCCGTTTCCGGCTGCACGAGGCCGCGGAACGCGTCTACCAGGGCCTCGATCTCGCCACACTGGCCACCGAACTCGGCTACACCGACCAGGCGCACCTGACCCGAGACTTCACCGCCGCGGTCGGTATGCCACCCGCGGCCTACGCCCGGCTCAGAGGCTATACACCTGATCCTCACGTCCGCCAAGAGTCCTCTCCCCTGACCGGGAGGTAGAGGCGCGCGGTTGGTCTAGTCGGGCGGTTGGTCTGAGCGGGCGGTGGAGGCGGGCGGCTGGTCTTATCGGGAGGTAGAGGCGTGCAGCTGGTCGAGTAGTTCGGCGGCGACGGCCAGGATGCGGCACTCCGCCGGGGTGAGCCGCTGGGCCATCGCCTTGGCCAGCCACACGTCCGTGGTGCCGGCCTGCTCGGTGAGGATCGCGGTGCCGCGTTCGGTGAGGACGATCTGGTGCCGGCGGCGGTCGTCCTCGTCGCGGGAGCGGCGGATCAGGCCCTGTTCGTCCAGCGCGGCCAGGACGCGGGTGACGGACTGCGGTTGCAGGTGTTCGGCCGATGCCAGCTCTCCGGCGGTCATGGCGCCGCGCCGGTGCAGGTGGCCGAGCAGCGAGAGGGCCAGGGCGCCGAGGCCGTGTGCGGGGCGCTCCTCGCGCAGGCGCCGCGCCAGGCCGACGGCTGCGCGGCGGAGTGACACGGCCGTGGCTCGTAGTTCCGCATCGTCCATGATTATTACGTTAGCACTTACTAAATGTCCGTCTGTACTTGGTGTTCACGTGGTATTTACTACGCAATGCGTATAGATAGTGCTAGGCTCCCGCGTCGGGAGGTGTCGACGTGGGGATCGAGACGCGACGTATGATCGCCGCCGCGCTGGGGCTCGGCGGGCCGGTCGCGTGGGGTGTCGCCGCCGGACATCCCGACCTGGGCGCGCTGGCCGCCATCGGCGCCCTCGCCGTGAGCGGGGTTTCCCTGAGCGGAGGCCGGGCGGTGGTGACCCTGAGCGGAGGCCGGGCGGTGGTGAGCGGAGTCTCCGTGGGCGGAGGCTTGGCGGGCATGACACGCGCCGACGGCGTCGCCGCACCCACCAGGGGCGCCTCTTTGGCTGAGGGGCTGGTGCGCGGAGGTTACGCACTGGTGGCCACGACCGGGGCGGGGCTCGTCGGTGTCATCGCTGGCGGGCACGGCTGGATCACGGCGGTGACCGTCGTGCTCGTCGCGGCCGTGGTGGCGGTGGTGGGCGGGATGAGCCGTCCCATGGCCGAGCACACGACGCGCTTCATCGTCTTCATGGTCATCACGACCGGCCTGGGCGCCCAGGGCGCCGCTCCCGTCGCCGCCGCCGTACTGCTCGCCGAAGGGGCGATCTGGGGCCTACTGGTCACGGCCCTCGTCACGGCACTGCCCACCGCGCCAGCCACCGCACCGCCCACCGCGGTGGGCGCCCGAACACGACGACCACCCCAAAGGGAGCGCACATCCACGAGCAGAGCGCTTCTGAAGCGCTGGTGGCGGACGCTCGGGACCGTGCGCGGCTGGCAGTACGCCATCCGCCTGACCACCTGCCTGGCCGCCGCCGAGGTCATCGGCCTGGTGTGGCCGCAGCCGAACGCCTCCTGGATCGCCGTCACCGTCGTGATCGTGGTCAGGCGACAGCTGGACGGCGCGCTGCGGCGGGCGATCGAGCGGGCCGCGGGCACCGCCGCCGGAGTGCTGGCCGGGTCCGCCGTGCTGCTGTGGGTGCCGCCGTCGTGGCTGTTCGTGCTGCTCGTCTCAGTACTGGCCGCGGTCCGCCCGGTGCTCAAGGATCGCCAGTACACCCTGTACGCGACCGTCATGACGCCGCTCGTCCTGCTGCTCATGGAGGGCGGCGGAAGAGTGGCCCCCGCCACGATCGGGTACCGGCTGGCGGACACGGCCATAGGCTGCGTGCTGGCTCTGGGGATCGGCTATCTACCCTGGACAGTACGCCGGGAGAGGAGCGTACGTGCCATCGTGGACTGACCATGCGATCTGGTGGCAGGTCTACCCGCTCGGCTTCACCGGAGCGCCGGCCACCGCCCAGGAGGGTGTGCGGCACCGGCTGCGCCACCTGGAGGCGTGGCTGGACTATGTCGTTGAGCTCGGCTGCTCGGGGCTGCAGCTCGGGCCGATCTTCGCCGCCGAGACCCACGGCTACGACACCGTCGATCACTTCAGGATCGACCCGCGCCTCGGTGACGACGCCGACTTCGACTCCCTCGTCGCCGAGGCGCGGCGGCGCGGGCTCCGGATCATCCTCGACGGCGTGTTCAACCACGTCGGCCGGTCGTTCCAGGCGGACGAGCGATGGTTCAGGAGGGGGCCCGACGGCTACGAGGTATTCGAAGGGCACCCGGGGCTTATCGCGCTCGACCACACCGAACCGGCCGTGCGAGACCACGTCGCCGCCGTACTGAACCACTGGCTCGACCGCGGCGCGGCGGGCTGGCGGCTCGACGCGGCCTATGCCGTTCCGGCGTCGTTCTGGCGGGAGGTGCTGCCCGAGGTGCGGGCGCGGCACCCGGAGGCGTGGTTCGGCGGCGAGGTGATCCACGGCGACTATGCCGGATATGTCGCCGAGTCGGGGCTCGACTCCGTCACCCAGTACGAGCTGTGGAAGGCCATCTGGAGCTCCCTGAACGACCGGAACCTCTTCGAGCTGGCCTGGGCCCTCGACCGCCACGACGGATTGCTGGACAGCTTCGTCCCCCTCACCTTCGTCGGGAACCACGACGTCACCAGGCTCGCCACCCGCCTCGAGAATCCCCTCCACCTCGGCCACGCCCTGGCCGTGCTCTTCACCGTCGGCGGCCTGCCGAGCGTCTACTACGGCGACGAGCAGGCGTTCCAGGGACTGAAGGAGGAGCGGGCGGGTGGTGACGACGCGATCAGGCCGGAGTTCCCGGCGGAGCCCGGCGGCCTCGCCCCGGACGGGATCGAGGTCTACCGGTTGCACCAGCGGCTCATCGGCCTGCGCAGGCGCCACCCGTGGCTGGTCAGAGCCCGTACCACCGCCGAGCACCTGACCAACACGGCCGTGGCCCTTCGCTCCCGCCCGCGCGACGGCGGCGGCGACGGGACGGAGATCGTCACGCTGCTGAACCTCGGCGACCAGCCGCACCACTTCCCGCTCGGCCGGGCCGACCCGGCCGAGCCGCGGCACGGCGTGATCGATCCGGCCGTCGTCCCGGCGCACAGCTGGAGTGTCGTGACGCAGGTCACCGAGGAAGTAGGGAATAGCGGGAAGCAGTCAGGCCGTTAACAATGGCGTGAACGAGGCATACGTGACAGACCAGAGCGCCCGCAGCGGCGCCGGATGTTGCTGTATGGGGCGAATGTCCGCTATGGGCTGCCAGGTCCGCTAACCAGCCGTCCCTCCTCGAAGGTCACCCATGCTTACTCCCAGTTTCGTGCTGCGCAGGTTGAGCCACCTGCCCTTCCACCCCGGCACCCGTTAGACCGCCCGCCCGCGGGCCCTCCAACGATGTTGATGTCGATTTCAGCGGCGTGCTGCCGCTCTTAGTGGTGGGGATTTTTCGTGATTCAGGCGTCCGGCCTGCGCAAGGTGTACGGGAACACCGTCGCTCTCGACGGCGTCGACATACACGTACGCGAAGGTGAGATCTACGGCGTGCTCGGTCAGAGCGGCGCGGGCAAGAGCACCCTCCTGCGCTGCGTCAACCTGCTCGAACGCCCCACAGCGGGCACCGTCACCGTCGCCGGACAGGACCTGACCGCGCTGCGCAGCGGCGAGCTCAACCGCGCCAGGCAGCGCATCGGCATGATCCACCAGCACTTCGCGCTGCTCTCCTCGCGCACGGTCGCCGGGAACGTCGCCTTCCCGCTGGAGGTCATGGGCGTGCCCAGGGCCGAGCGGGAACGCCGCGTCGCCGAACTCCTCGACCTGGTCGGCCTCGGCGGCCGGGGCGGCGACCGCCCGAACCAGCTCTCGGGCGGGCAGAAGCAGCGCGTCGGCATCGCCAGGGCACTCGCGGGCAACCCGTCGGTCCTGCTGTCGGACGAGGCCACGTCGGCGCTCGACCCGGCCACCACGCAGTCGATCCTGGCCCTGCTCAAGCGGCTCAACACCGAGCTGGGCCTGACGATCCTGCTGATCACCCACGAGATGAACGTCGTCAAGAGCATCTGCGACTCGGTCGCCATCATGTCGGACGGCCGCGTCGAGGAATCGGGCACGATCGCCGACCTGATCAGGACGCCGGGATCGCGACTGACGCGCGAGATCTTCCCGCTGCCCGAACCGGCGCCCGCGGGCTCGGTCACGCTCACCTTCACCGGCGACCCGCGACAGGCGGTGGTGTCGGAGGTGGTGCGCAAGTTCGACGTGGACGTGAACATCCTGGGCGGCTCGATCGAGGACCTCGCGGGTGGCGCCGTCGGCCGCCTGCGGGTGTCCTTCTCGGGGGGCGAGGAGGCCGGCGCGCTGGACTTCCTGCGCTCGCGGGGGGTGCTGGTGTCGTGATGAAAACCAACATTCTTCTTGTACGGCACAGCACGGTGGGCCCCACCCGCCGTCCGGGGCGGGCGTCTGTCCAGGGACACGCTCCTCCGGTGGAGGTGGCTGAGCGCCGTGACGTGCGCCTTCTTGGCCCCGGTCCGTGGTTTTCCGGGAAAGGCCCCGATCCCTGGCTTTCGGAGGAGGACCCGGTTCGTGGGTCTTCGGGGGAGGACCCGGTCCGTGAGTTTTCGGGGGAGGAGTCGGCATGACCTGGGATGAGATGGGGCCGTTGCTCTGGGAGGCGGCCGGGCAGACCGCGCAGATGGTCGGCTGGTCGACCCTCTTCACGGTGCTGTTCGGGCTGCCGCTGGGCGTGGCGCTCGTGGTGTTCGATCGCGGGGGGCTGCGGCCGGTGCCGGCGTTGAAGTCGGTGCTGGGCGTCGTGGTGAATGTGGGGCGGTCGCTGCCGTTCATCGTGCTGATGATCGCCATCATTCCCTTCACCCGGCTCGTCGTGGGCACCACCATCGGCACCGCGGCCGTGGTCGTGCCGCTCACCGTGGGGGCGGTGCCGTTCTTCGCCAGGCTGGTGGAGACGGCGCTGCGCGAGGTGGGCGCCGACGTGGTGCAGGCGGCTCAAGCGATGGGCGCCGGTCGTACCACGATCGTGCGCAAGGTGCTGCTGCCCGAGGCGCTGCCCGGCCTCGTCGCGGCGGTGACCGTCACCGTCGTCGCGCTCATCGGCTACTCCGCCATGGCCGGGACCATCGGCGGGGGCGGGCTGGGGGACCTCGCCGTCAGGTACGGGTACCAGCGGTTCGAGACCCTGCTCATGATCGTCACTGTCGTGCTGCTCGTCGTACTGGTGCAGCTGATCCAGAGCCTGGGCGACCTGGTCGCCCGCCGGCTATCGCATAAGTAAGGAAAAAAATAATGAAATTTCGGACCATTGTGGGCTCTATTGCCCTTGCCCTGTTGCTCGCCGCATGCGGAACGTCGCAGGGAGCGACGAGCAAGACCGCCGAGTCGGCCGACACCGTGCTGAAGGTGGGCGCCAGCCCGGTCCCGCACGCCGAGATCCTGAACTTCGTCAAGCAGAACCTGGCTCCGGCGGCCGGGCTGAAGCTGGACATCGTGGAGTTCACGGACTACGTGCAGCCGAACGTACAGCTCAGTGAGGGCCAGCTGGACGCGAACTTCTTCCAGCACAAGCCCTACCTGGACGACTTCAACGCCTCCAAGGGCACCAAGCTGAGCTTCGTGGCGCCGGTGCACCTTGAGCCGCTGGGGCTGTACTCCAAGAAGGTGACCGCCTTGGCCGCCCTGCCGCAGGGCGCCACCGTGGCCGTGCCCAACGACGCCACGAACCTGGGCCGCGCCCTCAAGCTGCTCGCCGACAACGGCGTGGTCAAGCTCAAGGACGGCGCCGGCACCGCGGCGACCGAGCGTGACGTGACCGACAACCCGAAGAAGCTGGTGTTCAAGCCGCTGGAGGCCGCGCAGCTGCCCCGCTCGCTCGACGACGTCGACGCCGCGGTCATCAACGGCAACTACGCCATCGAGGCCGGACTCAAGCCCGCTTCGCAAGCCCTGGTGCTGGAGAAGGCCGAGGGGAACCCGTACGTCAATGGGCTGGTTGTGGCCGCTGGGCATGAAAAGGACGCGAATATCGTGACCTTGGGCAAGCTCCTTCAGGACCCGAAGGTCAAGGAATTCATCAAGCAGAAGTACGCCGGTTCCGTGATCGCTGCCGGATAATAACCGATAAATCCGGAAGATCGGGAAAATCCTCTTATCCCGTCACCTGTGGTGTTAAGTCGGTTGAAAGTGCGTGGCAATCGGTCAGACGTACGAAGGCTGGGTCAGCAATACCTCTCCCGAGGAGGCCCTCGTGCGATTCGTTTCGCGAATCCTGATCGGCGTCGCAGCCACCACCGTGGTGGCCATCGGCGCACCGGCAGCGGCCACTGCCACCACCGTCACCACCGCCACTCCAGCCACGACCTCGTCGAGCTTCTACGACGCGAGCTGGGGACCCTACTTCTCCAGCGATCACAAGGCCAAGGCGGAAGGCCACGTGAGCGTGGACAAGAAGCGGTTCAAGTTCTGGCACTGGAAGACGTTCTTCGTCAAGACGAAGGTGTGCACCTTCGACAAGAAGACGCACAAGAAGCACTGCGAGTTCGTCGTCAAGAAGATCAAGAAGCGCGTGTGGGAGTGGCGGTTCAGCTACTTCTTCACCGTCGACAGCACTCTCACCAACTACAAGTGGTGGGGCCACAACAAGTGCGCGTGGGAGACCTTCAAGGTCGTCGGCAGCGACGGTCACGCGTCGTTCAAGTCCTTCTCCACGTGCGGCAGGCACCCCGCGGAGTTCTCCTTCTCGGGTAAGGACGCCGCCCACATCTTTGTGGACGTGAGCAGGGGCAACCGGCACGGACCGACAGGGTTCCACTCCGGGTGGCAGGACGTGTATCACGCCGCCTGAGCAGAACGCGGAGCCGCGATCTCGACGCTGAGATCGCGGCTCCGCCGTATTCACCGGGCCTTCCGAGATCGCTGGCATTGCGCGCACGTTCCCGAATAGTGTTCGGTCATGTACCCGGGAGCCATCGCGGCCGTCACCCCCGACAAGCCCGCTGTGATCATGGCCGGCTCCGGCCAGGTGGTCACCTACCGGCAGCTGGACGAGGAGTCGAACCGGCTGGCCCACTTGTTCCGCGCCGCCGGGCTACGGCCGGGTGACCACGTCGCCTTCATGCTCCCCAACCATCCCCTCTTCCTGGCCATCGCCTGGGCGGCGCAGCGGTCGGGCCTGTACTACACGGCGATCAGCTCCCGGCTGGGCACCGACGAGCTCGCGTACATCGTGAACAACTGCGGCGCCCGGGTGTTCATCTCGGACGCCAGCCTGGCGGAGGTCGCCACTTCGATCACCGCCGTGACGCCCGGTGTCGAGCTGCGCCTCATGCTGGACGGCGCCGCCGAGGGCTACGACTCCTACGAGCAGGCGGTGGCGGGTCAGCCGGCCACGCCGATCGCCGACGAGTGCCAGGGCTCCGACATGCTCTACTCCTCCGGCACCACCGGCAGGCCCAAGGGCGTCAAGCCCCCTCTGCCGCGTACACCGCTGACGGAGCCGAACATGCTGCTCCAGCTCATCCAGGGCCTGTTCGCGCCGACGGCCGACAGCGTCTATCTGTCGCCCGCGCCGCTCTACCACGCCGCGCCGCTGCGCTACTGCCTGAGCTTCCAGCGGCTCGGCGCGACGATCGTGGTGATGGAGCGCTTCGATCCCGAACGCTATCTGGAGCTGGTCGAGAAGTACGGGGTGACGCATTCGCAGCTCGTCCCGACCATGTTCATCAAGATGCTCAAACTGCCCACCGAGATCCGGAAAAAGTACGACCTGTCATCCCTGCAGTGCGCCATCCACGCCGCCGCCCCCTGCCCCATCCCCGTCAAGGAGCAGATGATCGCCTGGTGGGGCCCGATCATCCACGAGTACTACGCGGGCACCGAGGGCAACGGCTTCCTCTACACCGGCTCGCAGGACTGGCTGGAGCACCGGGGCACCGTCGGCCGCTCGCTGCTCGGCACCGTGCGCGTCTGCGACGAGGACGGCAATGAACTGCCGGCCGGCGAACACGGCACGATCTACTTCGACAGCTCCACCCGCTTCGAATACCACGGCGACCCGGACAAGACCCGCTCCGTCCAGGACCCGCAGGGGAGGGGCTGGACCACGCTCGGCGACATCGGCTACCTGGACGCCGACGGCTTCCTCTACCTCACGGACCGCCGCTCGTACATGATCATCTCGGGCGGCGTGAACATCTACCCGCAGGAGGCGGAGAACATCCTGTGCCTGCACCCGAAGGTCGCCGACGTGGCCGTCTTCGGAGTGCCGGACGAGGAGATGGGCGAGCAGGTCAAGGCCGTGGTGCAGCCGGCGTCGATGGCCGAGGCGGGGCCGGAGCTGGAGGCGGAGCTGATCGAGTATTGCCGGGCGCGACTGGCCCACTACAAGTGTCCCAAGTCGGTGGACTTCCGCGTGGAGCTCCCGCGCCACCCCACGGGCAAGCTCTACAAGCGGTTGCTGAAGGACGAGTACTGGCCCACCGGCGCGTAGGCCCCGCGCCCGCGCCGAGCGCGCGTACTTGACCTCTGACCGGCCGCTTTCCGTCAAGATCCGGCTAAAGATCGACCGCGCGCCCGCCGCCGAACGGGCGCTGCCGCGCCATTGACACCGCTGGGGAGACGACCTAGCTTGCTTATTGCAGACGTGTTTCGTCTAAATTAACCGCGGCTCCACCTATCTCTCCCCACGCCGCTTCCGAGAGCAGCTCCATCGCGGAACTCCCCCGAAGCCGCAGCTCGGCTGCCGAAGCAGCCCGACCCCCCTCACGTACCAAGTCGCCACATCGGACCTCCGCATTCTCGAGAGCGGATGGCCCGGTTCACTTCCCCCATTTCTCCTTCGCCCCCCGGAAGGAACCCATCATGGTGAGCGAGAGCGTCCCCTTGCAGCCCGAACCGATCACCGCACCGGCCACGGCGGGCAAAACCCGTCCAGTCGTGGCCTGGGGCATGACGGTGATGCTGGTCGGCGTCATGCTGATCGCGTACCTCGACAAGGCGATCCTCGGGCTCGTAGCCCAGCCGGCCATGGCCGACCTGGGGCTCACGGCGGCCGAGTTCGGGGCCATCGGCAGCGCCGCGGGCCTGCTCGGCCCGCTCTCGGTCTTCCTGTACGCGCTGGTGGCCGACAGGTTGCCCGTCAAGACGACCCTCTTCACCGTCGTCCTCATCTGGTGCCTGCTCCAGCTGCCCGTCTTCTTCGCCGCGTCAGGAGGACTGCTCCTGGCGACGCGGTTCCTGCTCGGCCTGGCCGAGGGGCCCGCGACGCCGACGGCGTACGCGACCGCGTACAGCTGGTGGCCGAACGAACGGCGTGGCCTGCCCACGGCGCTGCTGACGACCGGGGCCTCGTTCGGCAAGCTGCTCTTCGCCCCGCCGCTGGCGCTCATCATCGCCGCCTTCAGCTGGGAGGCGGGGTTCCTCGCCGTCGCGATCCTCGGCCTGCTCTGGGCCGTGGGCTGGCTGTTCATCGGGCGCGAGGGACCCTACAGCCAGGCGGTCACCACCAAAGCGCGGCCGGAGGCTCCGGCGGCGCCCGGGCCGCGCGCGCCCGTCCGCGCCATCCTGCTGACCGGCACCTTCGCCGGCTTCGTGATCGCCAACGGCGCCGCCGCGATGATCGCGATCGTGGTCCTCACCTGGCTGCCCTCCTACTTCCAGGTGGGCCTGGGGTTCTCCGCGGTGACGGCGGGCTCGCTGTTCGGCGTGCCGAGCATCGCCGCCATGGTGTTCCTGTACGGGTGCGGCGCCTGGAGCGACCGGCTGCTCAAGCGGGGGACGACGGCCCGGCGCGCCCGAGGGCTGATGGGCGGCGCGGTGCTGGGGCTGGGCGGGGTCTTCCTCGCGGCTCTGCCCCTCGCCTCCGGAGTGGCGTTCCCGATGGGCCTGCTGATGCTGGGCTACGGGCTGGCCATGACCGTCAACGCCATGACCAACCCGGCTCTCGTGCAGATAGCGCCGGTGGGCCAGCAGAGGAGCATCCTGTCGATCGGACTGGCCGTGACCGGCATCGTGGCGGCCGGCGGGCCGTTGCTCACGGGCCGCGTGCTGGACAGCGCGCGGGCGACGGGTGCGCTCGCCGAGGGCTACACCACGGTCTTCGCGCTGATGGGCGGCATCGCCATCGTGGGCGGGCTGCTGTTCGCCCTGGTGGTGAACCCCGAGCGCGACGCGGCCAAGGTGGAGGCGGCCCGGCTCGCGCGCTAGCGGCGGTCCTGACGGCGGTCCAGCAGCCGCTGAGCCAGGCGGTCGAGTGATCACAGGTGCCAGCCGAGCAGGTTCCAGTGCTGGCAGAACCAGAGGAGGGCGAGCAGTCCCGCCAGCACGACCACCTGGTGGCCGCGGGCCAGGACGCCCGCGCGCCGCCAGGCCCTCACGGTGGTGGCGACCCCGGCGACGGTGAGTGCGAGGACCAGCAGCGGCAGCACCAGGAGGACCTGGACGTTGGCCGGCACGCCGTACAGGATGCTCGTGTCGCCGGTCAGGACCAGCGTGAACAGCACCACGAACACCAGCCCGACCGCGGCGGCGAGCCCGGCCAGGACACGCCCGGTGCGCCAGGCACGCGGAACGGGACGCTTCTTGACCAGGCGGACCACAGCGGCCACCGGCACGCCGAGCACGGCGGTCAGGGCGGTGACGGCGAACAACAGGACGATGACGACGTTGACCGGCGGGGTGTCCCACCAGGGGACGCGTTGGTAGGCGGGGCCGTCCGTGGCCACGTACGCGACACCGCTTCCGCCGGCCACCAGCGCCAGCCGCCGCGTGCCGCCGTCCTGCTGATAAAGCCCGGGCCCCAGCGGGCTCCACGTCGAGCCCCCGAAGACGAGCTTCCCGCCCGCCACCCGCAGCCGGGTGGAACTGGTCAGGGCGACCACCTTCTCGATGCTGGACTCGGCGGACCGGGTGAGCTTGTAGAAGCCTTCGACAGGCATGACGGGAGCGCCGCCGTCGGGCA
Organism: Nonomuraea sp. NPDC049028; assembly: GCF_043197735.1. Lineage (NCBI taxonomy): Bacteria > Bacillati > Actinomycetota > Actinomycetes > Streptosporangiales > Streptosporangiaceae > Nonomuraea > Nonomuraea sp. NPDC049028. The sequence goes on along the minus strand of NZ_JBICTR010000019.1, from coordinate 98,252 downwards.
CGGCGCGCTTTCCGGGCAGGAAGCGGTCGAAGAAGGCAGGAATGATCTTGGTGGCGGCATCGGTCCCGCCCGGACTGTTGGTGGAGATGAACAGGCCGAGGTCGGCGTCGGGCACCAGCAGCAACGCGCTCTCGAAGCGCTCCCAGCCGCCGTCGTGCATGATCACGCGATGCCCGTTGAGCGTCTGCTCCTTGAACCCGTGGGCGTACCCGTCGATGCGCGGATCGGCCGCGAACGTCCGCCGGTGCATGAGCCGGCCCGTGGGCTCGTCGAGGATGCGCTGGTCGCCGAAGCGTCCGTCCCGCAGGTGGGCGATCATGAAGTGGGCCATGTCGTTCGCGGTGGCGCTGATCGACCCGTCGGGGGCGAGGTTGTCGAAGACGAACGGCTTGCGCCGGTACGCCCCGCCCTCGTAGTCGTAGCTGCGCGCCAGATCCCCGGCCAAGGGGGCGGGGGCGGGCTCGGCGGCCGTGCTGTGCCGCATCGCGAGCGGTTCGAGGATGTGGTCGCGTATGTACTCGTCGTACGGCTGCCCGCTCACCCGCGACACGATGTATCCGGCCAGCGCCGCCCCATAGTTCGAGTACGCCGACACCTCGCCGGGCGGGCGCACCCGCGCGGGCATGTTGTCGGCGAGATAGTCCCCCAAGGGCGGCACGTCGTCTTTGCTCCGCGCCCCCACGCCGATCGCGCGGTCCTCGAATCCGGCCGTGTGGTCCATCAGGTCCTGCAGCGTGATCGGCCGGGGGAAGGTCGCGGGGATCCGGAACGCGGTGAGGTAGCGGTTCACGTCCGCCTTCAGGTCCAGCTTGCCCCGCTGGACCTGCTGCATCACCGCGGTCCAGGTGAACAGCTTGGTGATCGAGGCGATCCGGACCATTGAGGTGCCGGGGTCGAAGGGCCTGCGGTTCTCGACGTCGGCCAGTCCGTACCCCTTGCTGAAGAGGATCTTCCCGCCGCCCACCACCGAGACGACCGCGCCCGGCACGTGGTTGGCCGCCAGCCCGTCCGCCATCGCGGCGTCGAAGAAGTCTGCCAGAGCACGTTCGGTCGGAATATCGGTAGCTGCCGCGGCGGGACGCGGCACGAGGATCGTCAGCGCCGCGCACACCGCGACGAGCATCGAACGGAAGACATACACGGGACGACTCCTCACCCTGTCGAGGCCATCCACGGTGCGGCCGGCGAGGGGGCGGCCGCATCGCCATCGCGGCCATAGCCGTCTCCGACGAAAGTGGGAGACGGCCCGGCGTCCGGCACCGACGCTGGTATGAGGTGGCGCGCCGCCGCCCTGACTACGCTGGACCGATGCTGTTGTACCGCGCGGCGTCGCGGCGGTCGGCCGCGCTCGGGCCCCACGCGATCAGCGCGGCCTCCGTGGCGCTCTGCCTGTTCCTCACCGTCCTGGCGGTCAAGACGCCGTGGGCGCCGCTGCCGCGACCGGTCATCGCCGCCGCCGGGCTGGCAGGCACGGGTGCGGTGTGGTTCCGGGGCCGGTGGCCGGTCGCGGTGGCCGTCGTCGGGGCGGGCGCGTACGTGCTGTCGGGCAACCCGGGGCCGCTGCTGATCAGCCTGTTCTCCGGCGCGGGCACGCGTTTCCTGGCGCTGGCGGCGATCGGCATGGCGGGGTTCCTGGCCCAGCAGTGGGTGGACGGCGGCCGGTTGGGCACGGACGCGCTGATCTCGGCGGTGACCGCCACCGGGGTCACGCTGGCGGCAGGGGCGTACGCCGCCACCCGCCGCGAGCTGACCCGATCACTGCGCGAGCGCGCCGAACGCGCCGAGACCGAGCAGCGGCTGCGCAACGAGCAGGCGAGGTCCGCCGAGCGCGGCCGGATCGCCCGGGAGATGCACGACGTGCTCGCGCACAAGGTCACGCTCATCTCGCTGCACGCCGGCGGCCTGGAGGTGAACGCGAGCGCCGGGCCGGAGCGCGTCGAGCGGGAGGCGGCGCTGATCCGGGTCAGCGCGCAGGAGGCGCTCGAAGAGCTGCGCAAGATCCTCGGCGTGCTGCGCGCCGGGCCCGACGATGACGACGACGGCTTCCCCGACCTGCGGCGGCTGGTCGACTCCTGGGTATCGATCGGCGGCACCGTCACCCTGCACGGCGATATCGGCACGTGGCCGCCGGAGACGGCCAGGGCCGCCCATCGCCTCGTCCAGGAGGGCCTGACCAACGCGCACAAGCACGCCCACGGAGCCCCGATCACGGTCACGGCGACCGGGAGCAGGGAAGACGGTGTCACGATCGCGGTGGTCAACGGACGATCGCTTCAGCCAAGTCTGGAGACCGGCGCCGGGGTCGGTCTGGTGGGCCTGGCGGAGCGTTTCCGGCTGATCGGCGGAAGGGTGCGCGGCGGGCCCGACGATGCGGGAGGCTGGCGTCTTGAGGGCCGGCTGCCGTGGCACGCCGCGGACACATCGCCGGGGGAATCACATGATCAGGACGCTGCTGGTTGACGACGAGTCGCTGATCCGCGCGGGGCTGCGGTTCATCATCGAGTCCGCACCCGACGTGGAGATCGTGGGCGAGGCCGAGGACGGCAACCAGGCCGTCGAGGCGGTCCGCCGCCTCGGGCCCGACGTCGTCCTGATGGACATCAGGATGCCCCGGTACGACGGCCTGGCCGCCACCGGGGCCATCCGCCGGCTCGACCGGGCACCCGCGGTGATCATCCTGACCACGTTCGACAGCGACGAGCACGTCTTCGCCGCCCTGGAGGCCGGGGCCTGCGGGTTCCTGCTCAAGGACACCTCGCCGCACGACCTGATCCGGGCGATCCGCCTCGCGCACGGCGGCGACTCGATGCTGTCCCCGCGGGTAACCCGGCGGCTGATCCACCGGCTCACCACTGACCAGCCCATTCGGCGCCGCCGTGACGCGCTCGCCCGGCTGGAGGCCCTGACCGCCCGCGAGCGCGAGGTGCTCACCGAGGTCGGGTTCGGCCGCTCCAACACCGAGATCGCGGCCCGCCTGAACATGAGCGAGGCCACGGTCAAGAGCCACATCTCCCATCTGTTCGACAAGCTCGCCGTCACGAACCGCGTACAGGTGGCCATCGCCGCCTACCGCGCCGGTCTGGTCGACTGACTCAGCCCAGCCTCGTCTCGAATAAAGATCTGGAACATCTTTACAGACGGCTTTCGTCTATATACATTTCGGGGGGCGAAAGGAGTGAACATGTCGATGAACCTCGATGCCGTCGGACAGACCTGGGAGTCGGGCGAGCACACGTGGACCTCGAAAGACGCCATCCTGTACGCCCTGGGGGTCGGCGCCGGAGCGCAGGATCCGCTGGCCGAGCTGCCCTTCACCACCGAGAACTCACACGGGATCGCCCAGCAGGTGCTGCCCACCTTCGCCGTGATGCTCGGCGGCGGCGGAGGCGGCCCCAAACTGGGCGACTTCGACTTCGCGCAGATCCTGCACGCCGAGCAGTCGATCCGGCTGGCCGGTCCGCTGCCCGTGGACGGCCGGGTGCGCTCGACCTCCCACGTGGCGGGCATCTACGACAAGGGCAGCGGCGCGCTGGCCATCATGGAGTCCACGATCGTCGACGCCGATACGGGCGCGCCGGTCGTGGAGGTCAGAACCGGGATCTTCGTCCGTGGCGAGGGCGGTTTCGGCGGAGAGCGGGGGGAGTCGGCCCCGTGGGAGCGGCCCGACCGCCCGGCCGACCACGTCGTCGTCTACCCGACCCGCATCGATCAGGCGCTTCTGTACCGGCTGAGCGGGGACCGCAACCCCTTGCACTCCGACCCGTGGCTGGCCGCCCGCGCCGGCTTCGAACGCCCCATCCTGCACGGGCTGTGCACGTACGGGTTCACCGGCCGGGCCCTGCTGCACACGCTGTGCGGCTCGGACCCGGCGGCGTTCGGCGGGATGTCGGCCCGCTTCGCCGCTCCGGTGGTGCCCGGACAGGAGCTCGCCGTGCACATCTGGGACGACGGCCGGTTCATCACCAAGGTGGGAGACACCGTGGTGCTCGACCGCGGCGTGTTCACCGGGGCGTCGCGGTGAAGCCGCAGCCCACGCCGGAGACGGCGCCTTACTGGGAAGGCGCCCGCCAAGGCGAGCTGCGGGTGCAGCGCTGCGGCGCCTGTGACCGTCACTACTTCTACCCGCGCCCGTCCTGCCGCTACTGCTTCTCGCAGGAGGTGCATTGGGTGACCGTGTCCGGCCGGGCGCGCCTCGTGTCCTACGTCATCAACCAGCGGCCGATGAAGGGCCTGGAGGGACTGTCGCCGGTGATCGCGCTGGTCGAACTGGACGAAGGACCACGCCTCATGACCAACATCGTGGGCGTCGAGCCCACACCGGAGAACCTGCCGCTGGACCTGCGGCTACAGGTCTGCTTTCAGGATGACGTGCCGGTCTTCCAGCCGGAGGGAGTGACGGCATGAGCATGCACGGAGGCGATGTCGCGATCGTCGGAGCGGCGGAGACCGAGCAGGTCGGCGTACTGCCCGACGTCTCCATGATCGAGCTGCACGCGCGGGCGGCGCGCCGCGCCCTCAAGGACGCCGGCCTGACGCCGGCGGACGTGGACGGCATCGCCACCGCCGGCCCGCTGGCCATGGAGGTCTCCCACCACCTGGGCATCACGCCCCGCTGGCTGGACGGCACCATGGTCGGCGGCTGCAGCTTCATGCTGCACGTCCGGCACGCCGCCGCCGCGATCGCGGCCGGGGCCGCCGACGTGGTGCTCATCACGCACGGCGAGTCGGGCAGATCACGCGTGGGCATGCCGCAGTACGGCATGAACGCGGCCTCCGCCGGGGGCCAGTTCGAGATGCCGTACGGGGCGGTGCTGCCGTACGCCACCTTCACCCTGCCCGCCCTGCGCTTCCTGCACGAGCGCGACATGGGCCGGGAGGACCTGGCCCAGGTGGTGGTGGCCCAGCGGGAATGGGCGGCCAAGAACCCGCGCGCCATGCGCCGCGACATCGTGACCGTGGACGAGGTGCTGGCCGGGCCGGTGATCGCCTACCCGTTCACCAAGGACATGTGCTGCGTGGTCACCGACGGCGGCGGCGCCCTGGTGCTGACCAGCGCCGAGCGGGCGGCCGATCTGCCCGGGCGCCCGGTGTACCTGCTGGGCTCGGGCGAGTCGGCCGAAGGCGCGCTGGTCTCCCAGATGGAGGATCCAGGCTCCAGCCTGGCCTTCCGGCGCTCCAGCGCGGAGGCGTTCGCCACGGCCGGGGTGAGCCACGGGGACATCGACCACTTGATGTGCTACGACGCCTTCGCCCACGTACCGCTGTACATGCTCGAGGACCTCGGCTTCGTCGGCCGCGGCGAGTCGGGCGCCTTCATCGCCGACGGCCACACCCGGCCGGGCGGCTCGCTGCCCATGAACACCAACGGCGGCGGGCTCAGTTACACCCACACCGGGATGTACGGGATGTTCGCCATCCAGGAGTCCGTCCGCCAGCTCAGGGGCGAGGCGGACGCGCAGGTACCGGATGTGGAGATCGGGTTCGTGCAGGGCGTGGGGATGTTCTTCGCGGCCTCGGGGAGCCTGGTGCTGTCCAACCGCAGGCCCTGAACCTTTCCTGATCCAGAGCCGCAGGTCCTGAACCCGAACGCCAACCACAGGCCCTGAGCCAGAACGACCCAGCAACGCGACAACAGGAGGACAAAGCCCATATGAGCGGTATCTGTGAAGGCCGGGTGGCGATCGTGACCGGCGCGGGGCGCGGTCTCGGCCGTACACACGCGCTGGAACTGGCGCGGCAGGGGGCCCACGTGGTGGTCAACGACCTCGGCGGCGCCACGGACGGCACCGGGTCCGACGCCGGCGCGGCGCAACTGGTGGTGGACGAGATCGTGGCGACGGGCGGTAAGGCCGTCGCCAACACCGACGACGTCGCCGACTGGCAGGGCGCGAAGCGGCTCATCGACCAGGCGATCGGCGAGTTCGGCGGCCTGGACGTCCTGGTGAACAACGCCGGCATCCTGCGCGACCAGACCATCGCGTCCATGACGGAGGAGAACTGGGACGCGGTGATCCGGGTCCACCTGCGTGGCACCGCCGGGCCGACCCATTTCGCCGCCGAGTACTGGCGCGCGCGGGCCAAGGAGAGCGGGCAGTCACTGCGCGCCCGGCTCATCAACACCACCTCGGCCTCGGGCATCTACGGCAACTTCGGCCAGTCCAACTATGGCGCGGCCAAGGCCGGCATCGCCGCGTTCACCCTCATCGCGGCCACGGAGCTCGGCCGCTACGGTGTGACCGCGAACGCCGTCGCGCCCGCCGCGTTCACCCGGCTCACCGAGGCCGTCATGCCGGTCGATTACGCCGCCGGTCTCGGGCCCGAGCAGGTCTCGCCGCTGGTGGCCTGGCTGGCCAGTACGGAGAGCGACGCCGTCACCGGGCGGGTGTTCGACGTCGGCGGCGGGCGAATCGGTGTCGCCGAGGCGTGGCGGCTCGGCCCGGAGGTGACCAAGCAAGACCTTTGGGACGCCGCGGACCTCGGCAGCGTGATCCCGGACCTGGTCGCCAAGGCCGCGCCCAACGTCGACATGAGCGGTCGACCGGCCGCCGGTTGACCTTCCCCACTGAGGTGGCGGCGTACTGCAGCGTCCGCGCCGCTACGAGCTCCGCTCCGACCTGAGGCCATACGAGCGCGTCGATGTACGCTGCCCCCACGAGTAACCTCCCACTCGGCTTGGAGGGCCATGTTCGGCATCGGCGTTATCGAGCTCATCATCGCGTTAGCCGCGATCCTGGCCATCGCGATGTTCGTTTTCGTGGTGATGGTCGCCAACCGCCGCAAGAGATGAGGCAGTAGCGCCCTCGAGATGAAGCCGGCATAGCTGTGACGGGCAGTTAGTCGAAGGGGATGCCGTCGAAGGTGCCCGACAGGGACGGGTGGGTGGAGAACGCCGTCCAGGTCAGCGTTATCTCGTGGGTGCGCTCGCCAGTCTCGGCACGGAGCGTGGCGGTGGCGCGGCCGTCGGAGGTGAGCTTGATCGGTCCGCTGACCCGCAGGTCGCGCACGAACCGTACCTCGTCGAGTGTGATGTCCTGACCGAAGGTGACCTGGCCGCCGCGCAGCCCTGGTTCGTTCTGCAGCCTTGCATAGACGTAGCCGTTGGGGTTACGGCGGGCGGTGGCGTCCGTGGCGGTGGCGAAGGTGGCCGCGAGCACCCGCCGCTGGGCGATGCTGAGCTCGCGGGCCGGAGCCGGCGGCACCTCTTCGACGGTCTGGGGGAAGGCGCCGAGGGCGCGATAGTTCTCGCCGGTGCAGTGCTGGTCGGTCACCTTCTTGGTGGTCAAGAAGGTACGCAGCATGCCACGCACGCAATCACCCATCGGCGATGTGCCAGAGGTCAGCGCATGCGGCCCGAATGGGACCCGCACGATGGTCGCGTTCGGGAAGGCCCGCAGCGATTGGGTTACTTCGGCGGGGCTGTTCATGTCAATCTCCCCGGCCATCACCAGGACGGGTACGGCGGGCAGTGCCTGTCCAGCTGGGCGCGGCGGGCTGTGGCGCGGAGTCGGCCAGTTGACGCACGGCTCGACGCTACCGATCCCAGAGGGAAGAATGTCGGTGATCTGATACGGCCCCAGCGGGCGTACCCGCTCGTAATAGCGCTCGGCCTGAACCTGGCGCTCGGCCGCCGAGGCAAGTCGGTCGAAGGGGAACGTACCGTCGCCGCAGCGAAAGCCCAAATATCCGGCAACGTCCGGATCATTGGCCGGTGGAAGCGTCGCGGGAATCAGTCGGGCCAGGCGGTGCAGCGGAGCTGGGTCGCCGCGCAGATAGGCGTCCGCGGCCGCGGTGGCCTCCCGGCCGAACACCGGCTCCCACACGTTGCTGAGCGCTACGGTCTGGAATACCGACACCTTCGGATCGGGCCGCTCCCGCAGCCGATCCACCAACCGAGTCCAATTGTCGGAAGCGCTGCCCGGCAGCGCGTCGCACGCCGTCGACCGTGCGCAGACGAGATCAAGTTGGCGGAGCCTGGACCAGTAGTTCTTCCAGCTCGCGTATCCGTCGCGGTCCACGACCACGGAGCTGTCCAGGAAGATCGCGTCCAGGCTACCTGGATACCGAGCGGCGTACGCCTGGGCGTACAGGGTGCCGTAGGAATTGCCGTAGAAACTCACCTTGCCCAGACCAAGCGCCCGCCGAATCGCGTCAAGATCGTGCGAGGCCTGGTCGGCGGTGAAGTACGCGCCCCGCGGACCCACGCTCTTGGCACAGGCGGCGATGGTCTCGGGCTTCTCGAGGCCGGCTCCTGGGCAGAGCAGCGGCGAGGACTTCCCCATCCCGCGCGGATCCATGACCAGGAGGTTCTTGCGTTCGAGCACAGGTCCGAGTACCCGCTGCATCTCGGGAACGGTCAGCAGAGTCTGCCCTGGCCCCCCGAGGTTGGCGACCACGGTCCCGTCGGCGTCCTTGGCCGGCATCCAGGCGAAGGCTACGGAAATGCGCTCGGAGGAGGGATTTTCCCAATCGAGAGGGACATCGAGGCTGCCGTCGCAGCGGGTGGTCGCATTCGCGCAGTCATGCGGGCCGGTCGAAGCGGCTGGGGTACCAGGCAACAGGGCCGCAGCCAGCGCGAATCCCAAGGCTTTTGCGATCATGCCGATAGCTTCGTCTGCCGTGCACCGGATTTCCTCGGCCTGCCGGAGGATTCCCCCTGGGAGCCAGCTCCCAGGGCTGTGAGCGACTAAGGGATGATCTCGGTTCCCTGCTCCAGGTAAGGACGCCTTATCGCCTGGTCGACGGGGTTGCCTGGAAGCCCTTTGGCACAACGATGAGATTTGCTGGAGTGTTCGGGAACTGCCAGAGTGACGAAATGTCACGACTTGTCCCTGAACTGATCTGCTCCGACATCCAAGCCAGTCTGGCCTTCTATCGTCTGCTGGGCTTCGAGATTCGCTACGAGCGCCCCCAGGAGCGATTCGCTTACCTTGAACGTGACGGGGCGGCGGACTTGATGTTGGAGCAGCCGTGGAGCCAGGACCGTCTCTACCCACGCGCGGAGCTGGACCACCCGTACGGGCGTGGGATCAACCTGACGGTTGAGGTGGACGACGTGGAGCGGACTCACACCACGCTGCTTGCCGCCGGTTACGACATGTGGTTGCCGTTGGAAGAGCGCTGGTACGAAAGGAGCGTCGATGCCGTGGGCGTGCGCCAGTTCGCCGTGCAGGACCCGGACGGCTACCTACTGCGCGTCTCTCAGCAGCTTGGGACCCGCCCTCGATAGCCGCCCACGTGGTGCCGCGGTTGTAGATCGCCTCAGCTGCCGCCGACCGGCCCGTTGTAGACGAGCTTCGTAGACTCCGCGGGCAGGATGATGGCGGCCACTTCGACCACCAGCTCGCCCGCGAAGTAGCTGCGTTCGACGACCATCACGATGCTGCCGGCGCTGATGCCGAGCGTCCGCGCCTCCTCCCGTGCGGCCGGCCGCGCCCACACTTCCTCGTCCCAGGTGTCGACCTGGATGCCGATCGCCGCCATCCGGTGGGTCACGCCGAGTCCCGCGTGCTGGCCGCCTTCCGGCACCGCGATCGGCGTACCCTTCGTGAGGCTCAACGGCTCCCAGCTGCCGTGACGATCCGCTCCTGCATGAGCCCGGCGAACGGCGACCCGGCCTGCCGCTCCCGGAACCAGCTGTGCACAAGGGAGCGGCGCTGGGCGGCGAGCTCACGGTTCACGGACAGGTGTGGCTTTTGGGCACCTGCCCGAACGCGACAACGCCGTTGAACGAGTTGTTCTGGGCGCAGAAGTTTACGCTCGGGTCACCGTTCGGCATCGGCCTGCACTGGACTCCCACAGGAGTATTCGGCGGGGCGACGATCCCAAGAAGCCCCAACAAAGTGCTGATTGCGGGGTCGCTGCTGTTTTGGACAGCGTTGCACGCCATTGGGATGGTTTGGGCGGCTTGGGCGAGGCCCGTGCCGGTAAGGGGAAGGGTGAGCGCGAGAGTTGCGATGGCCACGATGCCGCTGAGGCGGCTGAGAGGCATCTTCACCTTGACTCCTTAGAGGAAGTGGTGGACGGGTTCCATACAGAAGTGGGACTCCAGCAGCGTGTGCTCTGCCGCCTTTCAGTTGACGTGCCGGCAGGCGATCTGTCAGAGATCCGGTCGAAGCGGAACGACATCCGGCTTCGACATACCGAGCTCCCATGGTTCTGTTGGCGGTGACCGTGCAAACAGCGCGGCCTGAATTCGCGGTCGCGAACACGACCCCTTTCCCACTGGCGAGCCGGTCGATTTGCCGGTCATGGGCGAGCGGCGGCGGTTAAGCGTGGCTTTCGGCGGACGTGGGCAGCGCTCCGGCGCCGCCTTCCTCGACTGAAGGATCGTGGCGTGACCGCGATCATTTTCTCCGCGCGACGAGCCCGGGACGGGTCACCGCGCATACGGGTTTAGGGAGCTTTTTATGAATCCTGCCCGTCCCGAGCGACGATCCAGATTGATGGATCGCGAGACGGAGGAGGGGCCCGTAACAGTGTTCTACGGGCAATGGCTTCTCTGGGGTTCCCGCAGAAAGTTCGAGTCTGTGAGGAGAGTTTTGTCGGGCAGGGCAACGCGGCGAAGCGCTGTAAAGGCCCTTACGCGGGTCGCGCACCCAGCCCGAGCACTGCGTCGGCCCCTCAGTTCATCGTGGTATCGACAACATCACCACTCGCGGGCGCCGATCAAAGCTTCCATATCCACGTCCGCGAAACCGTATGCCGACGCCACGAACCAAAAGTCCTCGGCGATCACTTCTCGCGCGACGGTCTCGATCTCACTGTCGGCCGCCTCGAACTCAGCCTCCAGCGCGTTGAACTCCTCCGTTGCGACCTCCGTGAGCAGATACAACGCCGCCAGATCCGAAGGCCGCTCGGCCTCGATCCGCTCGCACAGCCTCAGCAGGATCGCTTTCCCCTTGTCGACAACGTGATCGGGAAAATACCCGTCGTCGTACATGCCTCTGAGAAATGCGTGGTTGACCACTCGCTCGTTTGTGGGCGGCACCGGGATCCCCTGTTCTCCCCATCGGTCGGGTTCTTCGGCGACTCCGGCTTCGCGTGCAGCGGATCTGATCGCCATCGGAGGCAGACTAGCGGCGTGCGGGATCAAACGTGCTCGTATCTGCCCACGTTCAAGGACGGTCGCCCCGGCTGACGAGTGCGTCGAAGAGAGGCCAGCCGTCCAGTTCCGTCTCACCAGGGATTGCGGGCAGGGCATCGCGCGCCGCTGTCTCGTCGAGGAGTCGCCGGACGACCCCCGGCTCGTGGAGGTTGAGCAGATCTCCGCGACCATTGGTGATCGAGCCCGCGTACCAGTGCCCCTCGGCGACATAGCGGCCGGGACCCGCGCGAAAGACGATGCGCAGGGTCACACCGGCGCCCTCGCGGTGAAGAGAGAGGATCTCGCGGCATTCGGCATGTTTGTGATGTACCGACCACCGCCAGGTCGCATCACCAACGACGAGGCTACGGAGCCGACGGTTGGTCCCCATCCCTGCACTCTATGAGGCGAGATGCGGCGGCAGGAGCTTCCCGGGTCCTCACCCTTTCGGGGAGAAGTCTGTAGCGGGTTGGCCGATACGCCCGACGTGCAGCACTTTATGCAATTGACTGAATTCTTACAGTGATTGACGCTGGTTGTGGCCTCGCACAAAGCAATGGCCGCCAGTACGTGAAGGAGCACATCGCATGGACTCGCCAGAATTCTTCACCCACGTCTACACCGCAGGCCAAGCATGCATACGCGAAGGCGACTTGTGTAGCGGCATCGCTGGGCCGGTCGGCCGATGCTGCCCGGGGCTGGTCTGCTGCTCGCTCGCCCCCGACCTCTCCGTGTGCGGGCGCCGCTGTCGATGAAGATCGGCTGGGGGCGGCAGACGGTGCTGGCCGGACTGGCGGCCGGTGGGGCGGTGCTGGCGCGCACCGATACCGCGATCGGCGCGTATCTCAACGCGCCGGCGGCTCGCTGGCTGCGGCGGATCACCGCGGCCGGGCTGGACGAACCGCCCGGGCAGGCGGCCCTGACCTGCTTGCGGGTGTGGGCGAGCGCGGGCCTCATCACGCTGGACGACCAGGCCGCGATTCTGGTCGGCGATCCCGAGATCGAGGAGTACGAGGAGCGCGGCCGATCCCTGCGGCGCGACCTGCTTCAGCGGGCCGCCCTGTTCCCGCGAGTCGGCATGCCGATCCTGGCGGTCGGGGTGGGCCGTGACTGCGCCTACTGCGACCAGCTCCTGACCGACCTGGCCGCCAACGCGCCCTTGCGGGACGGCGGTGTGGTGGTGTCCGGCGACGATCGGATTCGGCTGTTCGGAGCCTTTTCCGGCACCGGACTCGATCGGCTGGCCGACCTGCCCGACCTGCCCGACCTGCCCGACCTGGCCGAGCTGGCCGATCTGCCCGAGCTGGCCGATCTGGCCGAGATGGCCCGAGCGGCCGCGCCCCTGGGCACGCCCAGCGGCGTGCTGCTCCACCCAGGCGCGCCCCCGCGGATCCTGGAGGGCTACCACCAGGTGAGTGCCGTGATCGTGTCGATGCTCGGGGACGAACCCGACCGAGTGGTGATGGAAACCCCCAGTTCCTGCTCGGTGAACGTCACCTCCGGCGAGGGCACCTCGGTGCGGCCGGTCCGCGCCGGCGACCGCGTCGTGGGGATCGCCACCCGGGGTGCGGTCACCGGCGAACTCGACGGCTGGCTGTCGGCGCACACCGCCGACGCCGCGTACGCGCCGGCCACCCTCACCGTCGAACGGCCCCGGAACCTCTATCTGGTGTATCGGGGCGGCGCAATGATCGCCCGGCACAGAACGCCGGCCGACACCATCGCCTGCCTGGAGACGATGCTCGCCGGGTACGCCGACCACGCCGGCGCCGCCGAGGACGAGGCCGACGTCGGCTGCGGGGTGCTGTGGCATCCCGACCACGCGGCCGTGCTCATCCCCAACCACTGGCTGTCGCCGATGGCCAGGAAGTCCTCCCGGCTGCGCCGCAGTGGCTGGCAGCTGTGCCCGCAACCGTACGTCCGGCTCGGCATGCGCGACGGTCAGGCGTGGGCGCGGGTGCGTCCGCTCGGCGAAGATCCCCGGATGGCACCGGTCGCCTTCCTGGCCGTGGATCCACCGGCCCCGGCCACCGACGAGCGGCCCGCCCGCACCCCCAGCACCGAAGAACGCGCGGCGCAACTGGTGTGCTGGGCGGTCCGGCCGCTCACCCCGCCGCACCTGCGCGCCCTGGCCGCCACCGCCCACCACATCCCCATCCGTACACTGGGCCCTGACCCGATCCTCGCCCAGCTCCCCGACCTGGTACTCGCGCGGGGAGCCGACCCGCTCAAGCGGACGAGGGCCGATTAAACCGTCCCTGACCTGTGTGGTTGCCGCCCAAGGTAAATTTCCGACCAGGTTCATACGGATAACCGGGCCGTGACCAGCTGTGATAAGGCTGCCGTCAACCCTCTCATACAGTTCTGATCACCGGCTTAACCTGCACTTACGCGCTCCTTGGCACTCTTGAGTCATCGGTAATTGAGGAGATGACGATGAACGCGAACGAGCCTCGCGAGCAGGGCGCCGGCGGCTGGAGCCAGTTCGGCGACCAGCCGCCCTCCGCCGGGGGCTTTCCCCGGCGAGAGACCGTGATCATGAACCAGCCTCCGCCGCCCAAGCCGCCCAGGCAGGGCTTCTCCGTCGGGCGGAAGACGATCGCCGGGCTCGCCCTGGCGGCCATGGCCGTTGGGGGTGGCGCAGTGGGGGCCGTCGCCGCCACGGCGTTCCAGCCCACCACAGTCGTCTCCGCGCCGAGCCCGGTCTTCAAGCAGGCCTCCAACCAGCTCACCGTGGCCCAGGTCGCGCAGAAGGTGCAGCCTTCGGTCGTGATGATCCAGGGGCAGACCGGCGAGGGGTCGGGCGTGGTGCTGTCCGACGACGGGCTCATCCTCACCAACAACCACGTGGTCGTCGGCGCCGGACAGGGCGGGCAGATGACCGTCAAGTTCAACGACGGCAAGACGGCCAAGGCGTCGGTCGTGGGCACCGACCCGTCCACCGACCTCGCGGTCATCAGGGCCGACGGCGTCTCGGGCCTGACCAAGGCCTCGCTCGGCGACAGCGACCAGCTTCAGGTCGGCGACGCCGTACTGGCCATCGGCAGCCCGCTCGGTCTCGACGGGTCCGTCACGGCGGGCATTGTCAGCGCGCTCAACCGCACGGTCACCGTCGGCGGCGAGCAGGACCAGCAGCAGCAGCTTCCGCCCGGCTGGGGCCAGCAGCGGCAGCAGCAGCCGGGCCAGGAGAGCGGGGCGACGACGCTCGGCGACGCCATCCAGACCGACGCGGCCATCAACCCGGGCAACTCCGGCGGCGCGCTGGTCAACGCGGCCGGTCAGGTGATCGGCATCAACAGCGCCATCGCCACCAACGGCGGCAGCAGCGGCAACATCGGTGTCGGCTTCGCCATCCCGGTCAACACCGCCAAGCAGGTCTCCGACCAGCTCATCAGCGGTGGCAAGGTGACTCACGCGTTCTTGGGCGTGAGTGTCACCGACGCCACCGGCGACGTGCCTGGCGCGCTGATCCGCCAGGTCACCTCCGGAAGCCCCGCCGACAAGGCCGGACTGAAGGAGGGCGACCTCATCACCAAGATCGGCAACACGCCGGTGGAGGGCGGAGATACAGTTGTTGGCCAGGTCAGAGGTTTCAAAGTAGGCCAACAGGTTCAGATCACTTATATGAGGGACGGAAAGTCGAGTAACGTCTCCGTCACCCTCGAAGAGAAGAAATAACCGGACCCCCTCACGGACGGGTGTGCCGTCGAGATCGCTGCGGACTCGGCGGCACACCCCCCGTTCGAGGAGGGACCAGAGGAGGGGTCAGGAGAAGCGGCGGCCCTCGTCGCGCCGGTAGGCCCAGCCCGCCGCCAGCGCCGCGATCACGGTCCACACGCCGAGCATGACCACCGCGACCATGTTCGGCGAGGTTCCCGTCGTCACGGCCCAGATCAGCTCCCCGGCGCCACGGCTCGGCACGAACGGCGACACCTTCTGCACGAAGTCCGGCATGATCTGCGGCGGCAGGAGCAACCCGCCCAGGATCGCGATCGGGAAGAACACGACCTGCGACACGCCGATGGCCGCCTTCGAGGCCAGCACGAAGCCCAGGAACAGGCCGATCAGCATGAACGGCACCGCCCCGCCGAGCAGCGCGAGCAGCCCGATCAGGAAGTTGGGCACCGTGATGGTCGCCTTGGTGAGCAGGGCCGCGATCGCCACCGTCGGGATCGTCGACACCAGCATCGTGGCCATCGTCGTGAGGATCCGCCCGGCGAAGCGGGGGAACGGTCCAGCGGGCAGCGTGCGCACGTAGGGGTTCCACGGTAGCTCGCGGTCCTGCGCGACCGTGATGCTGAGCCCCATGAGCGCGGCCGACATGGCGCCGACCAGCATCATCGACCCCGTCGCCCGCGTCGAGGCCACCGGATCGTCCGCCGTGAACGGCACCGCGAACGCCAGCATCGACGCGGCCGGGAAGAACGAACTGGCGACCAGGCCGATCGGCACCCGGATCTGCTCCAGCATCAGATAGCGGGTGTGGGCCAGGATCAGGCTAGACATGCTCGGTCTCCTTGGCGGTGATGGCGAGGAAGGCTTCCTCGAGCGAGGTCGGCCTGATCTCCAGACCGGAGAACGGCGTGCCGCTCCGCACCAGCTCGACGACCAGCCGGTCGGGGTCGGTGGTCACCAGGTTGATCCGGCCGTCCGTACGCTCGCTGGCGAGCACGCCGGGCAGTTCGGGCAGGTTCTCGGCGACCAGCGAGACGCGCCGCACCCCCACCATGTCGCGTACGGCCCGCACGGTGTCGTCGGCCAGCACCCGGCCGTGACCGACGACCACGACCCGCTGGGCCAGGGCCTCGATCTCCTCCAGGTAGTGGCTGGTGAGCAGGACCGTGCCGCCGCTCTCATGGAAGTCCTTGACGCCGTCCCAGAGCGCGCGCCTGGCCTCCACGTCGAGGCCGGTGGTCGGCTCGTCGAGGAAGACCATCCGCGGGTTGCCGGCGAAGGCCAGCGCCACGCCCAGCCGCCGCTTCTGGCCGCCGGACAGGCCGCCGATCTGCCGCTTGACCAGGTCGTCGAGGCCGAACCGGGCGAGTAACTCCCCTTTATCAGCCTTTTTCGGGTAATGGGCGGAGACGAAGTCGACGATCTCGCCGACCCTCAGCGATTCCGGCAGGCCTGTCTCCTGCGGCGTGACCCCGATGCCTCGGCGTACCACCGGATCCTGCGGGGAGCCACCGAGCAGCTCGACCGTGCCGGACGTCTGTTTGCGCAGGCCCACGAACAGGTTGATCAGCGTCGACTTGCCCGCGCCGTTCGGGCCGAGCAGGCCGACCAGCTCTCCCGCCCTGATGTCGAGCGAGACGCGGTCGAGCGCCAGCACGTCGCCGTAGCGCCGGGTGACCTCCACCGTTCTGGCGAGGATGGTCATGAAGTGCCTCCTGCGGAGTCGAGTAGGGCGCGGATCGCCTTGGTGTAGTCGTCGAAGGCGACCCGGCCGCGCTTGGTGAGCGAGACATAGGTGACCGGGGTACGGCCTTTGTGCGTTTTCGTGATCTGGACGTAGCCGACTTCCTCGAGCTTGGTCAGGTGGACCGAGAGGTTGCCGGCCGTCATGCCGAGCAGATCCTTGAGCGCCGGGAAGGCGATCTCGTCGCCCCCGCCCATCGCGTTGAGCGTCGCCACGACACGTAGCCTGGCCTGCGCGTGGATCACCGGATCGAGCTCCGGAACGTCCCCGGCCGTCACCGGCACTGCCTCCGCCGCCACCACAGGCCCACGACGATCTGCCCGAAGCCGAGCAGCACCGCCGTCAGCAGCGCGTGCCAGCCTGGGCCGAGCAGCACGCCCAAGCCGTTGACGGCGGTCACGCCGACGCCGACGAAGAACATCGGCCAGTACAGGAAGATCGCGCCGCCGGCCATGTACATGACGCCCACCACCAGCATGGAGACGCCCGACCAGACCAGGCCGGCCTCCGCCTCCGGCAGCATCGGGCTGACCCGGATGGCGATGATCGACATCACCATCATCCCGGCGAACCACGTGTAGCCGTACATCGTGCCCCTGGCCGAGCTCTCGCCCCGGACGCCCGAGTTCATCCTGGTGATCTCGTACGCGGCCAGGGAGCCCGCGATCACCATGGAGATCATCAGGACGGCCAGCGCCTGCGTCTGGGAGATCGGCGCGTACGGCTTGCCGTCGAGCCCGTAGTGCAGGAAGAAGCAGGTGAAGCCGACCAACCACGCGACGCCCCAGGGGATGTACAGGAGCAGGGGATCGCCCCTGAATCTTCGCACCGTGGCGGCCCGCTGCTCCTCGATGAGGCGCAGAGTCTCCTCCGGGCTGGGGGCTTGCTCGCCGTCGTCTACCATGACAACTCCTCTTAGCCTCAAACTGGTTTGTACTTTAAACCAGCTTGCGCCGCCAACACAACCTGCGAGGCGAGGAGAGGGGTTAGAGGGTGGGAAACCCTCTGGTCCGCCAGGTGTCGCCGCTCGCGGTCACCGCGAACGCCTCCAGGTTGGAGGTCTCCTCCACCCAGTCGCGGGCGGTGTCGCCCATCGCGAACGCCGCCGTCGCGAAGGCGTCGACGGCGGTCAGGCGGGGGCCGACAAGAGTGATGGACAGCAGCGCGTCGGCGGCGCGCCCGGTGTGGGGGTCGAGGATGTGCGGGCCCCGCTCGGCGTTGCCCGAGGTGGCGATGGCCAGGTCGTGGCCGGTGACCACGGTGCAGAGGGCGCCGGGGCGGGCGGGGTGCGCGATGCCGATCCGCCACGGTGAGGGGTCGGGGCCGAGCTGGATGTCGCCGCCGCCGTTGACGCAGTGGCGGGGCGCCCCCGCCTCGGACAGGATCCGGGACGCCTCCTCGATCGCCCACCCTTTCACCAGGCCGGACGGGTCCAGGCGGCCACCGGGGTACATGGTGAAATATCCGTTTGTGTCGTGTTCTGTCTGGGCGCACAGCGAGAGCACTTGGGCCACCTCGGGCGGGCAAGCGGACAGCTCGATCTCGCCCCGGCCGAGGCGGCTGATCGCGCTGCCCGGCCGGTAGGTGGAGAAGACCGCGTCCACGTGATGCAGCCAGGCGACCGCCCGCGCCACCGCCTCGTCGGCGGTGCCGTCGGAGTCGGCGTCGCGTACGTCGAAGGAGAAGACGGTCCCCATCGCGTGCTCGACGTGGCGGGTCACAGCCCGGCCCGGTCGATGGCGCTCTGCAGGGAGCGGGTGTAGCCGTCGCTGGTGTACGTGGCGCCCGAGACGGAGTCGATCTGGGCGCTCTGGGCGGTCAGGGCCTCCTCCTGGAGTACGGGCAGCGCCCTGTCGTTGATCTCGACGTCGCGCCGGTTCTCGTTCGGCGCCTGGAGTACCTGGACGTCGGAGATCTTGCCGTCGCTGACGCTGATCCGCACCTGCACGGGTCCCCAGCGCGTGTCGGCCACGTCGCCGTCGACCGTCCGGGCACCCGTGGATCCCTCAGCCGAAGTGGGAGCGGACGTCTGGGCGAGGGCGGCGGGTGGTTGAGTGGCCCCGGTGACGTCGTGCGGCTTGAACGACAGCAGCAGCACCAGGCCGATGACGGTGGTGACCACCGCGAGCAGCGCTCTTTTCATGGAGGGAACCCCTAGAACTCGAAAGACTCGTGATGGATCCGGTGGGCGGGCACGGCCGCCGACCGCAGCGCCTGGATCGCCGACGCCGTCATCTCGGGCGGCCCGCACACGTAAGCGTCGTGCTCGCGCAGGTCGGGGAGCAGGCGGTCGAGCCCGGCGAACAGCTCTGGGGACCTCGGGCCGACCGAGCAGTAGAGCCTGGCGTCCCCGCGTGCTCTGGCGATCTCCTCCAGTTCGTCCCTGAACAGCAGTTCCTCCGGCGTACGAGCGCGGTAGAGCAGGGTCACCTGCCCGGGCAGTGTCTCGAACAGGGTGCGCAGCGGGGTGATGCCGACGCCGCCGGCGATCAGCACCGACTTGCGAGCGCGGCCGAGACGCGCGGTGAACCCGCCGTACGGCCCCTCGGCGATGACCCGGGTGCCCGGCCGCAGCCGGGCGAGCGCCGCGCTGTGGTCGCCCAGCGCCTTGACCGTGATGCGCAGCCCGCCACGGTCCGGCGCGGCGGACAGCGAGTAGGGGTTGGCCGACCACCACAGATCGCGGGTCAGGAAGCGCCACCGGAAGAACTGGCCCGGCTCGGCGCCGAGCCGCGCCAGGCTCCGGCCGGTGAGATGGATCGAGACGACCCCCGGCGCGTCGGCGCTGACGTGGGCCACCCGCAGCCGGTGGCGCGCCCACACCCGGACCGGGCCGAGGAAGCGGTACCAGACCAGCAGCGCGGCCACCCCGAGGTAGAGGGCGTACCAGGCGAACTGGGCCACTCGATCGCCGGTGAACTGGGCGCCGGTCGCCAGTTGGTGCCCGAACGCCAGCCAGGCCGCCAGGTAGGTGTAGAAGTGCAGGTAGTACCAGGTCTCGTAGCGCAGCCTGCGGCGGGCGGCGCGGGCCGACACCAGGGCCACCCCGAGCAGCAGGAGGAAGGCCACGGTCGCCTTCAGTACGTCGGGGAAGGACAGCGCCATCGTGACCGCCTCGTCCACCACCCCGGCCTGGTCGGCGACCGCGTACCCCCAGATGATCGTCAGGACGTGCGCGGTGACCAGCCCGATGACGTACCGGCCGCCCATGGCGTGCCAGCGGGCCAGCCGGTCGCTGCCCACGCCGCGCTCCAGAGCCGGGACGCGGGCCATCAGCCCGAGCAGCACGGCCATGCCGTACCCGGACAGCAGGCCCGTGACGCGGCCGGCCTCGGTGAGCCAGCCGTCCAGGCCTGTCACGGACGGCGTGCCGCGCCACCACAGGACGACGACCGCGACCGCGCCGGCCACCACGGCCGCCAGCACGGGCTCGGGCCGTAGGCGGCGGCGCGGCGGCGCCATGACAGCGACCCGAGCCGGTGCTTGAAGAGTGGTCATGGGAGTAGACCGTGCCTGGCGAACCTCTGTTTTCCCTATGAACGGGCTCTTCAGCGGATTCTCAGAAGAACCTCGTATTTTGTGACGAATAGGAGGGAACATGAACAGCCTGCTGCGCCCGGACGGCACACCGATCCGCGTGCTCGTCGTGGACGACGAGCCGGACCTCCTCGAGGTGCTGGAGAAGACGCTGTGCCAGGAAGGCTGGCAGGTACGCACCGCGGCGAGCGGGGCCGCCGCGATCCGCGCGGCCGAGGAGTTCGCGCCGGACGCCGCGATCCTGGACGTCATGCTGCCCGACCTGAACGGGCTGGAGCTCATGAACCGGCTCCGGGCGCTGCGGCCCGAGCTGTGCGTACTGTTCCTGACCGCGCGCGACGCGGTCGAGGACCGGGTCGCGGGCATCACGGCGGGCGGCGACGACTACGTGACCAAGCCGTTCAGCCTGGACGAGGTGCTCGCGCGGCTGCGCGGGCTGCTGCGCCGGGCGGGTATGGCGCGGCCCGGCAACGAGGACCGGCTCGTCGTGGCCGACCTGTCCATGGACGAGGAGGCCAGAGAGGTGAGCAGGGCCGGTACGCCGGTCGAGCTGACGCCCACCGAGTTCGAGCTGCTGCGGCTGCTCATGTGCAACCCGCGCCGGGTGCTCAGCAAGGCGCAGATCCTCGACCACGTCTGGTCCTATGACTTCGGCGGCCAGGCCCACATCGTGGAGCTGTACATCAGCTACCTGCGCAAGAAGATCGACGCGGGCCGCCGGCCGCTGATCCACACCGTGCGCGGCGTCGGGTACGTGCTCAAGCCGTGAACCTCGTCCCTCGCACGCTCAGGGCCCGGTTGATCGCCGGATTGCTCGTACTCCTCGCGCTGTCGTGCGCGGCCGTCGGCGTCGCCACGTCGGTGGCGATGGAGCGGTTCCTGCTCGCCCGCGTCGACCAGCAGATCGCCGCCGACGGCCCGCGGTTCGCCGCGAGCCTGGAACACGGCGAGGACACGCGGGGACA
Source organism: Nonomuraea sp. NPDC049028 (assembly GCF_043197735.1). Lineage (NCBI taxonomy): Bacteria > Bacillati > Actinomycetota > Actinomycetes > Streptosporangiales > Streptosporangiaceae > Nonomuraea > Nonomuraea sp. NPDC049028. Next base: position 77,248 of record NZ_JBICTR010000019.1, on the reverse strand, counting down.
GGCGCGGGGTACGTTCGGCGCGCGGCTGGTCAACGGGCGCGTCACCCATGCGGCGGTGGTGTCGGAGCGGGACGGCACCCACCCCGGCCTCAGCCCTGACGACGAGGCGATCCTGGCGGCGCTGCCGGTCGGGGGGCCGCCGCAGACCGTGGACCTGTCCAGCCTGGACGACTACCGGCTCGTCGCCGCCGCGGGCCGGGATGGCGACGTCATGATCACCGGGCTGTCCCTGCACGGTGTCGAGGAGACGCTGAACCGCGTGTGGCTGTTCGAGCTGGTGATGTTCGCCGGCGCGCTCGCCGTCACGGGTGTCGCGGGCGCCCTGTGGGTACGGCTGGCGCTGCGCCCCCTGCAACGCATCGCCACGACGGCCCGCAAGGTCGCCGAGCTACCCCTGGCCAGCGGCGAGGTGACTCTCGCCGAACGCGTACCCGACACCGACCCGCGCACCGAGACGGGACAGGTCGGCGCCGCCTTCAACCGCATGCTGGGCCACGTGGAGGCGGCTCTGGGCCGCCGGCACGCCGTCGAGCAGCGGCTGCGCGCCTTCGCCGCCGACGCCAGCCACGAGCTGCGCACGCCGCTGGCCGCGATCCGCGGGCACGCCGAGCTCGCCCTGCGCGGCGACGAGCCGATGACGGACGGTGTACGGCACGCGCTCGGCAGGATCGACGCCGAGTCGGGGCGGATGAGCGAGCTGGTCGACGAGCTGCTCCTGCTGGCCCGGCTCGACGCGGGACGGCCGCTGGCCCGGGAGGAGGTCGACCTGTCCCGCCTGGCCATCGAGGCCACGGGCGACGCGCGGGCCGCCGGGCCCGGCCACCGCTGGCGGCTGGAGCTGCCGGAGGACCCCGTCACGGTGACCGGCGACGCGCTCCGGCTGCACCAGGTGATCGCGAGCCTGCTGAGCAACGCCCGCGTCCACACCCCTGACGGCACCACGGTCGTCGTGGCCGTACGGAGGCTGCCGGCCGCGGTGGAGGTCACCGTCGTGGACGACGGTCCCGGCGTGCCGGCCGGGCTGGAGGAAGAGATCTTCGAGCGGTTCTCCCGCGCCGACCAGGGCCGGTCACGCGCCACCGGAGGTGCGGGGCTCGGGCTGGCGATCGTCCGCGCCGTGGTGGCCGCGCACGGGGGCGCGGTGGACGTACGGAGCCGTCCGGGCCGGACCGAGTTCCGGCTGCTCCTGCCTTCGGAGGGCTGATCGTGAAGGCGCCCGGCGGGCTACCAGTGGGGCTTCTCGCCGGGCGTCTTCGTACGCGTGGTCAACGGGCCTCGATCGGGCCGCCGATGGTGGCCACGTCCTCGGCGGCGTCGCCGAGGAGCTTGTCGGCCAGGTCCATCAGCGCCCGCCCTGCGGCCAGCTCGTCGCCGATCTCCGGCACGGCGCGGTCCTCGGGGTTGCGCCTGGCCACGCCGACGCTCTCATGCCACCCGCTCTCCTCGGCGGACAAGACCGCACGGGCCAGCGTGCGCTCATCGGTGTCGTCCTCGCTGATGTAGATCTGCACGGTCCACTGCTTGCTCCGCATGATGCCTCCCTGTACGTCCTCGGTACGTACTGGGCATCTGCCCCCACAGGATGCGGTGTCACGGACTTCCGGACACCGGCCTGCGCCATATGCCAGCATGTCCGCATGCTGGCGAGTCTCGACACGATCGACTGGGCCGACCTGACGCACGCCTACGGCCGCGCGAAGGATGTGCCGGACCAGATCCGGGCCCTGCGCTCTCCCGATCCCGGCATCCGGGACAAGGCGCTGCACAGCCTGTACGGGAACATCTTCCACCAGGGCACCCGCTTCGAGGCGAGCGCCCACGCTGTGCCGTTCCTGCTGGAACTGGTCGCCGACCCCGAGACGCCGGACCGCCCGGCCGTGCTGCACCTGCTGACGCAGCTGGCCATCGGCTACGGGGAACAGCTCCTGCCGTCCGGCTATCCCCTCGACGACCATCGCGCCGTGGCGGCGGGCGGGGACCTGCTGCTGGCCGCCGGCAAGCAGTTCACGGACGTTGAGGATGAAGACGACGAGGATGAGGACGAAGAGGACGAAGACGAGGACGACTGGGGCGAGGATGTCGCCCTGTTCCAGTACCTCCAGACGCTTGAGTCGGCCGAGGAAGAGCGGCTGTTCGCGTACTTCGCGCTGATGGCGTACGACGCGGTCGGTGCCGGGCTGCCGATGTTCCGCGACCTGCTCGCCGACGCGGACGCCCCGGTGCGCGCCGCCGCGGCCTACGCCCTGGCCTGGTACCCCGAGGAGCGGGCCGCCAGCCTGCCGCCGCTGCTCAGGGCAGCGGCCGACGAGCACCCGGCGGTGGCCACCACCGCCCTGGTCGCGATCGGCCTGCTCGGCGTGACGCCACCGCAGGAGACGGCCTCTGACCTGGCATCCGAGACGGCGACCGTGCTGGACGCCGCCCTCGATGATCCCCGCGACGTGGTGCGCTGGGGCGCGGCCATCGCGCAGGCCCGGCTGCGGGGCCCGGAGGCGGATGCCCGGGTCGCGGAGGAACTGCGGGGCTGGATCGGCCGCGACGACGCCGCGCACGAGGAGATCGCGTTCAACCACGGCGACCTCCGGGGCTATGCCGAGCTGGCGCTGCGCGAGCTCGGCGACGAGCCGCCGGCCTGACCCGGAGTCACTACGCTGGCGGGACCTCTTCACCGAAAGGCCGATCATGCGCAGCTCCGTCTTCGACAACCTCGATCCGCGCCAGGTTCCCGCCGGCTTCTCCCTGGCGAACGGCAAGATGCTCCGGGTCCAGCTCCCGCACGAGGTGCTGGCTAAGCAGGGCTCGATGGTGGCCTTCCAGGGCCAGATGGACTTCGAGTACGAGGGCGCGGGCGGCATCGGCAAGCTGCTCAAGAAGGCCGTGACAGGTGAAGGCGCGTCGCTGATGCGCGTGCGCGGCCAGGGCCAGCTCTATCTCGCGGACAACGCCGACGACATCCATCTGTTCTACCTGGAGAACGAGGGGCTGACCGTCAACGGGCGCAACCTGCTCGCCTTCCAGCCGCAGCTCACCTGGGACATCCAGCGGGTGCAGGGCGCGGGCGTCGCGGCGGGCGGGCTGTTCAACACCACGCTCACCGGTACCGGGTGGGTGGCGGTCACCACGCACGGCACGCCGGTGCTGCTGGACGCGGCGGCCATGCCGACGTACGCGGACGGGCAGTCGGCCGTCTGCTGGAGCACCGGGCTGCACGTCGGCGTTAACCGGACGATGAAGGCCGGTGCGCTGATCGGCCGGGGGAGCGGTGAGGCCATGCAGCTCGCCTTCCAGGGTCAGGGGTTCGTGCTGGTGCAGGCGAGCGAGGGCGTGCCGGTGGTGAAGTCGCAGTAGCCATCCGGCCGAAGGAGCAGTGGGGCGCTGCCCGGTGACGGCTCGGGATTGTCCGCGACCTTCTCAGCGGCTCCTGGCGACGACGTGGACCAGCACGGATTCGTCGGGGAACAGCGGCGGCACGGCGATGCCCGAGCCGGCCAGCGCGGAGCCGGGCAGGGCGAAGTCGCCGGTCGTCCAGGTCGGGGCGGTCCCGTGCGAGGTCACGGGCATGAGCGGGCGGACCGAGTAGACGGTCGCCGGGTCGAGCCCGGGCAGCCGGAGCCGGCCCGGCGGCCAGGTGGACGGGCGGTCCAGCATGGCGATCTCATAGACGGCCTCGGAGGCGTCGGCGGCGACGACGCCGTGGGCCTGCACGCTTTCGGGAGCGTCGTCCACGCGGACCACCACGCCCGTGTGCAGCAGGTGGCGGTGCCTTTTGTGCAGGGCGACCCACGAAGCCAGGTCGTCCAGCTCGCCGTCGGTGAGCGTGGTGAGGTCCCATTCGATCCCGTAGTGGCCGAAGAACGCGGTGGTGGCACGGAAGGCGAGATCGTGGCGGCGGCCGGTGGTGTGGGAGCGGCCTGCGCCGATGTGGCTGCCGATCAGCTCGGGCGGCAGCAGTTGCCCGGTCCAGCGCATGATCTGCTGGCGTTCCGCCGGGTCGATGCAGTCGCTGGCCCAGACGCGGTCGGTACGCTCAAGAATGCCGAGGTCCACCCGGCCGCCACCGCCCGAGCAGGACTCGATCTCCAGGCGCGGGTGCTCGGCCCTGATCTCATCGAGCAGCCGGTAGACGGTGTGCGTCTGGGCGTGGACGGCGGCCCGGCCGCCTCTCGCCGTGGAGCCCGCGTCCACGAGGTCGCGGTTGTGGTCCCACTTGATGAAGTCGAGGTCGTACTCGCGGATCAGGGCGAGCAGCCGCGTCTTGACGTACGCGTACGCCTCGGGGTTGGTCAGGTCCAGCACCTGCTGATCGCGGGCGAGCGGCGGCAGGCGGTCGCCGGTCTGCATGATCCAGCCGGGGTGGGCGCGGGCCAGGTCGGAGTCCGGATTGATCATCTCTGGCTCGAACCAGAGCCCGAACTGCATGCCGAGCTCTCTGACCCGCTTGACCAGCGGCGTCAGCCCGTCCGGCCAGACGGCGGCGTCCACGGTCCAGTCGCCGAGCCCGGCCCGGGCGTCGCGGCGGCCGTGGAACCAGCCGTCGTCCAGCACGAACCGCTCGACCCCGATCCTGGCGGCCCGTCCGGCCAGCTCCAGCAGGCGGTCGAGGTCGTGCTCGAAATAGACGGCCTCCCACGTGTTGAGCATCACGGGCCGGGGCCCGGACGGGTGCGCGGGCCTGGCGCGCAGGTGCTCGTGGAAGCGGCGGGCCGCGGCGTCCAGGCCGCGCCCGTAAGTGGCGTAGAGCCAGGGGCTCCGATAGCTCTCACCTGGCGCCAGGATGATCTCGCCGGGCAGCAGCAGCTCGCCGCCGCCCAGCATGGTCCGGCCGCTGGAGGTGCGCTCGGCGTAGTGGCGGTGGTTGCCGCTGAAGCCGACGTGCAGGCCCCAGGCCTCGCCGCGCCGGAAGCCGAGGTCCGCGGTGCCCGCGAAGAGGACGGTGGCGGCGTCGGGGCCGGTCCTGCCGCGGCGGTTCTCGCGCAGGTGGACGCCGGTGGTGAGGGGGCGGCGCTGCGGGATGCGTTCCTTGGCCCACCGCCCGGCCTGGTCGAGGAGGTCCGTGGGGGTTCCGGGTACGGGGAAGGCGAGATCGAGCGCGTCCAGGGTGTAGGGGGACTGGGACTGATTGCGCAGGTCCGCCCGGGCCCGCAGGAGGCCTGAGTCGCCGAGCTCGATGATGATCGTGAGGCCGAGGCGGGCGTGCTCGTCCCTGGCGGTGACGGTGAGGGCCTGCCCGGTCCGCTGGTAGGCGACGCTGGTGAAGGCGGGGGACCAGTTCTGTCCCTGGTGATGCCCGGACAGGCCGGGCAGGCCCATCCAGCCGGTACGCGCCTCGGGCACCAGCGGGACCCGGACGGGCACGTCGACGCTGACGTCGAGCCGCGGACGGAGATCGGCCGCCAGGTGGCCCAGTGCCTCATCCTCGAGCGGGCCCAGGTCCGGACCCCAGTGCAGGATCGCGGGCAGGGCATCGGGCGGACACTCGATCACCACGGACACGCCGGCGGCTCTGAAGTGCAGAATCTCCATGGACGGCGGTTTCATCCTTTCAGTCCTCCGCTGAGCAGGTCCAGCCGCCAGAAGCGCTGCAGGCTCAGCAAGAGGACGATGAGCGGGATCACCGACACGGCGGCGCCCACGATGGCGATGCCGTACAGGGTGGGCTGGCCCGAACCCTTGCTGAGCACGGTGTACAGGCCCACGGTGATCGGGAATTTGGACTCGTCCGACAGCATGATGTAGGGCAGCAGGAAGTTGTTCCAGATCCCGACGAACTGCAGCAGGAAGATCGTCACCATGCCGGGCACCATCATGGGCATCCCGATCGAGCCGAAGATGCGATATTCGCTCGCTCCGTCGATCCTGGCCGCCTCCATCGTCGAGTCCGGGACGGAGGCCATCGCGTAGACCCTGGCCAGGTAGATGCCGAACGGGGAGATGAGGCTCGGCAGCAGGACCGACCAGTAGCCGCCCACCAGATCGAGCTCGGACATGATCAGATATTGCGGGATGGCCAGCGTCATGCCGGGCACGAGGACGCCGGCCAGGATGGCGTAGAACAGCAGGCTCCGGCCGCGGAACTCGTACTTGGCCATGGCATACCCGGCCAGCGCCGAGATCAGGGTCGAGGCCGCGGCGCCGGCGATCGCGTACAGGGCGCTGTTGGCCGTCCACCGCAGGTAGAGGCCGTTCCCGTAGGTGAACAGGTCGCGCAGGTTGTCCAGCAGGCCCGTCCCCGGCGCGAAGGTGAACGTCGAGAACAGCTCGCCGCTCGACTTGGTCGAGGCCACGAGCACCCAGGCGACCGGCACCAGGCAGTAGATCGAGCCGAGGAGCAGGACGATGGTGGGCAGGATCTGGGCGCGCCGGTGCGTGAGCACGCTGTTGGCGGCACTCATTGCATCCCTCCGAACGCGCGCTTCTGGGTGACCTTCAGGAGCACGACCGAGACCACGAGCGTGCCCACCGCCAGCAGGACGGAGGCGGCCGAGGCCAGCGCCAGGTCGTCGCGGACGAAGGCGTCGCGGTAGATGTGCATCAAGGGCACCCAGTCCCCGGAGATCTCCGGCGTCATCGGTTTCACGGTGGTCGGCTCGCCGTACACCTGCAGCGTTCCGATCAGCGAGAACAACCCGGTGAGCACGAGGGCCGGCGCCACCAGCGGGATCTTGACCCGCCAGGCGATCTGCCATTCGGAGGCGCCGTCGATGCGCGCCGCGTCGTACAGCTCCGACGGGATGCCGCGCAGCGACGTGAAGATGATGATCATGTTGAAGCCGACGCCGCCCCACACCGCGATGTTGGCCAGCGACGGGTAGATGCCGCCCGCCCCGAGAAACGGGATCTCGCCCAGCCCCAGCTCCCGCGTCAGGTAGCTGAACGGGCTGGTCGAGGGCAGGTACATGAAGCCCCACAGCAGCGAAGCCGTCACGCCGGGTACGGCGTACGGGATGAAGATCGCCGTGCGGGAGAACCTCTTGGCCCGCGACCCGGCGTGGTCGAGGAGCAGCGCGAACAGCAGCGCCAGCCCGAGCGTGAGCGGCACGCTGATCAGGCCGTAGAGCGCGAGCCGGCCGAAGCCGGCGAAGAACCCGGGGTCGGTGAGCGTCTTGACGTAGTTGTCGAGCCCGACGAAGACCTCTTCGCGCGTGCCGAAGATGCCCTTGCCGGTCAGCCTCAGGCCGCGCGCGCTGAGGTAGATCGCGTAGCCGATGGGGACCGCCAGGAAGGCGACGAAGAGCAGCACGGCGGGCGCCACGAAGAGATACGGAGCCCGGGACCTGCGCTCCGCCCTGGGCAGGGCGGTCATGGGCCGGCGACCTTGAAGCCGGTGGTCTTCATGTCCGCCACCACGAGGTTCTGCGTCTTCGTCAGCGCGTCCCGCAGTGGGGTGTGATCACGGACCGCGGTGGCGACGGCGTCCTGGAACGCGCTGCTGGCGGTGCTGACGTTCGGGCCCCAGCTGATGTGCGGAATCGTGCGCTGAGCCGCCTTCGTGGCGATGTCCCAGTAGTCCTTCTGGTTCGCCGTCAGCTTGGGCGGCGCGCTGGTTCTCGCGGCCTGCTGCCCGGCCAGCGACGCCGGGTACTCGCCCAGCTCGATCTGGACAGCGTTCGCCGCCTTGTCGGTGTTCATCCACTTGGCGAACGTGGCCGCGGCCTCGGCGTGCTTGGAGGTCTTCGTGACGGTCAGCGCGGACCCGCCCTGGAAGGCCACCCGGTCGTCGCCCTCCTTCCACTGAGGGAGTGGCGCGATGGCCCAGTCGCCCGCCTGCTTCTCCGCGATGCCGTAGAGCACGCCCGGCGCCCACAGCGCGCTCGGCCAGGTGAGGATCTTGCCCTTGTTCAGCTTGTTGTTCCACTCCGGGGTGAGCAGCGGCTCGGCCTTGACGAGGTCCTTGTCGATGAGCCCCTGCCAGAAGTCGGCCACCGCGAGGGAGGCCTGGTCGGCGATCCCCACGGTCCACGTCTGGTCCTGGACCTTCCACCAGGACGCGCCGGCCTGCTGGGCCAGCCCGGCGAAGTTGCCGAACTCCGCGGGTGCGAAGGACGCGAGGTAGGTCTCCGGGTCCTTCTTGCGTACGTCCGCCGCGACCTTCGCGAAGTCCTGCCACGTGGCCGGCGGCTCGATCTTCAGCTCCTGGAAGCGTTTCTTGTTGTAGACCAGGACCATCGGGCCGACATCCTGCGGTACTCCGTACACGGCGCCGTCGAAGCTGGTCAGGTTCCACACTTCCGGGCTGAAGGCGGTCTTGACGTCGCCGGTGTGGGCGGAGATGTCGGCCAGCGCCCCGGCCACGATCATGGAAGGCAGGGTGTCGTACTCGATGCAGGCGGCGTCGGGGCCGTTGCCCGCCCGGGTCGCCGTGAGCAGCTTGGCGGCGGTGTCCGTGCCGCCTCCCACGTCGGTGTGCTTGACCTGGATGTCGGGGTGTGACTTGTTGAACGCTTCGATCTTGGGCTTCTGAGTGGTGCCCCAGCACCAGAACTCCAGCGTGACCGGCCCACTGGCCGCTGCCGGCGTGCTGGCGCTCCCGGACGTCGTGCTCCCGGACGTGCCCGATGAGCAGGCCGCGAGGACGGCGGCCGTGCTGAGCGCCGCGATCGAGCCGGCGAGCCTCGTGATACGCATTCGTGCCTTCTTCCTACAAAGCGGGCTGGCTTTGTAACAGAGCCAACCTAGGGAGAAGGTGAGAGTCATGTCACTACTTGTGCACAGATTTCTTGCGTGTTATGTGAACACGCTGTGACGTAGTGGACATGCTAGCTTTGCCGCGAAATCAAGTGAGAGGGCTGGCGCTGATGCGGGTGGAGCCTCAAGGATGGTGCGGCATGTGGGACGTCTTGCCCGACGCGGCACGCTCCATCGTCAAGGAGCTCATCATCCACGGTCCGCAGTCCAGGACCGCGCTGGCCAGGACCCTGCGCCTGTCCACCGGCAGCCTGACGCGGCTGACCAAGCCCATGGTCGACGCCGGGCTCCTCGTCGAAGGCGACGTGGTCCACGACCCGGTCAACGGCCGCCCGACCCGCCCCCTGGACGTGGCCGCGGGCGAGCACTGTTTCTTCGGCGTCAAGCTGACCGCGGACCGCGTCCACGCGGTCGTCACCGACCTGCGCGCCCAGATCGTCGCGGCCCGCGACGAGCCGATCTCCGACCACCGCCCCCAGGCCGTGTGCCGCCAGATCAGGGGGCTGCTCGATGAGCTGTCCGGCGGCGAGCGGACGCCTGTCGGGGCCGGTGTCACGCTCGGCGGCGACGCCCGCTCGGCGGTCCAGCTCGGCGGTGAACGGCTGGTCGACTCGTCGTATCTCGGCTGGCGGCAGGTGCCGCTCAAGTCACTGCTGGAGCAGGCTCTGGGCATCCCGTGCGTGGTCAAGAACGACGTGGCGGCGCTGGGCCACCAGCATCACTGGTTCGGGGCGGCCCGCGGGCTGCGCGACTTCGCGCTCGTCTCGATCGGGGCGGGAGTCGGCTACGCCTTGGTCGTACACGATCATCTGGTGACGGCGGCCGAGTCGGACCTCGGCATGTTCGCCCACCTGGTGCTGAACGCGGGCGGGCCGATGTGCGGGGACGGCCACCGCGGCTGCGCCTCCGCCTACCTGGCCAGCGAGTCCATCGTGACCGCCGCCGGGCAGGGGCTGCGGCGGCCGGTGACGTACGAGGAGGTGATGCGCCTGGCCACGGAAGGGGACAAGGTGTGCCTCGGCGTCGTCGCCGAAGCCGCGGACGCGCTCGGCAGGCTCATCGCCCACGTCGCGACGTTCTCCATGGTCAAGACGGTGATCGTGGCCGGTGAGGGCGTGGAGCTGGCCCGCGTCGCCAAGGACGGTCTCGACCGGGCGCTCAGCGCGAACCGGCGCGGCCGGGTGAACTCGGTCGACGTGCTGATCGAAGTGGACGACTTTCGCGAATGGGCCCGTGGCGGCGCGGTCGTGGCCATCCAGAGTTTCGTAACCGGCAGCGACTGATCAGCGGCCGTGACACCCCCAGTTGGAGAGAGCATGTATTTCGGCGGAGACTACAACCCCGAACAGTGGCCAGAGGATGTCTGGCTGGAGGACGTCCGGCTGATGCGGGAGGCGAAGGTCAACCTCGCCACCGTGGGGGTCTTCTCCTGGGCCCGGCTTGAGCCGTCGGAGGGCGTCTACGACTTCGGCTGGCTCGATCGCGTCATGGACCTGCTGCACGACAACGACATCCAGGTCAACCTGGCGACCCCGACGGCCTCCCCGCCGCCCTGGTTCGGCTTGTCCCATCCCGACGCGATGCCGGTGCGGGCCGACGGGACCCGGCTCACACATGGCAGCCGTGACACGTACTGTGTCAACGCGCCCGCGTACCGGGCGGCCTCGCGCCGCATCGCGACGGCGCTCGCCGAGCGGTACGGCGCCCATCCGGCGACGGCCATGTGGCACGTGCACAACGAGTACGGCACGACCTGCCACTGCGATCACTGCGCGACGGCCTTCCGCGCCTGGCTGCGTGACCGGCACAAGTCCCTCGACGCGCTCAACGACGCGTGGACCACGGCGTTCTGGAGCCAGCACTACTCGGCGTGGGAGCAGATCATGCCACCACGGACCACCCAATACCGGTCGAACCCCGCCCACCTGCTGGACTACCGCCGCTTCTGCTCCGACGCGCTGCTCGCCCACTACCGCGAGCAGCGTGACATCCTGCGCGTCCATGGGCGGCAACCGGTGACCACCAATTACGTCATGGCGGGGTGGACGCCGCTGGACCACTGGAAATGGTCGGCCGAGGTCGATCTCGTGGGCATCGACCACTACACCGACGAGCCCGGCGACGGCGGGCTCGCCCAGGTCGCCTTCGCCTCCGACCTGGCCCGCTCCTGGGCCCGCGGGAAGCCGTGGCTGCTGATGGAGCAGGGCGTCGCGGCCATGTACACCCCCGATGGGACGCTCCCGCTGGAGCCGGGAGAGCACGCGCGGCGCAGCCTCGAGTACGCGGCCCGCGGGGCCACCGGAGTGCTGCACTTCCAGTGGCGCGCCTCCCAGGGCGGGGCGGAGCAGTGGTGCCAGGGCATGGTCCCGCACGCGGGCGCCGACAGCCGGATCTTCCGCGAGATCGCTGACCTGGGCCGGACGCTCAGCGCCCTTCCGCCCGCGGAGCGCGTCGAGGCCGAGGTGGCCATTCTCTGGGACGACGAGGCCGCCTGGGCCCTGCGGAACCCGGCCCTGCCCGTGACCGGGCTGGACTTCCGCGCGTCGATGGAGCAGACGCACCGGGTGCTGTGGCAGCAGGGCCTCGCCACGGACTTCGTCCACCCTTCTCACGATATTTCGCGCTATCGGGTGGTGCTGATGCCGTCCCTGTACCTGATCTCTGACGAGGCCGTCGCCAACCTCACCGCGTACGTCGAGGGCGGGGGCACCTTGATCGTGTCGTACTTCAGCGGCATCGCCGACCCCGACACCCGCGTCCGGCTGGGCGGCTATCCCGGCGCGCTGCGCGACTTGCTCGGCGTCCGCGTCGAGGAGTTCCGTCCCCTGACCGGCCCCGTCGCACTGTCCGACGGGACGGCCGGCGCCTTCTGGAGCGAGACCGTCCAGTTGACCGGCGCCACGGCGGTCGTGACCTACGTCGGCGGCGGCCCGGCGGTCACCCGGCACCAGGCAGGCGCGGGCAGCGCCTGGTACGTCTCGACCCAGCTGGACGCGTCCGGACTCGCGAACGTCCTGGCACAGGCCGGCGTCTAGCGCCGGTTCGCCCGCTTCCCCCGCCGGCGGAAGCACCGGCTCGAAGGAGACCGATGATCGACGTACTTGACCTGGAGTCCACTCCAGCTGGCAGCGTCTTCCCTGTTGCCATTTCCGCGAAGTCAGGAAGAGTACGAGATGAATGATTCATTCCGGATCTTGGGACGTAGCGGCCTGCGGGTGAGTGCGATCGGGTTCGGGGCATGGGCGATCGGCGGACCCTTCATGGCCCGTGGCAAGCCGGCCGGATGGGGTCAGGTGGACGACGAGGAGTCAGTGGCGGCCGTGCGCCGGGCGCTGGACCTGGGGGTCACTTTCTTCGACACGGCCGACGTCTACGGCACCGGACACAGCGAGCGGGTGCTCGGGAGAGCGCTGTCCGGCCAGTGGGACGAGGTCGTGATCGCGACCAAGTTCGGCCTCACCTTCGACGCGGCGACGCGAACGCTCACCGGCGAGGACACCTCGCCCGGATACATCCGGCGGGCCTGCCGGGCGTCGCTGGAGCGGCTGGGAACCGATCACATCGACCTCTACCAGATGCACGTCGGGGACGCGCCGCCGGAGCGGGTGGACGAGATGATCGCCACGCTGGAGGAGCTCGTCGAGGAGGGCCTGATCCGGGCCTACGGCTGGAGCACCAACGACCCCGAACGGGCGGCCGCGTTCGCGAAGGGGCCGCACTGCGCCGCCGTGCAGCATGACCTCAACGTCCTGCACGACACCCCGGCGATGCTGGCGGTGTGCGACACCCACGAGCTCGCCTCCGTCAACCGGGGGCCGCTGGCGATGGGGCTGCTCACCGGCAAGTACGGCCGGGACTCGCGGCTGCCGATGGACGACGTACGCGGCGATTCTCCGCAGTGGATGACCTTCTTCAAGGATGGCCGGCCCGCCCCGGAGTTCCTCGCCATGCTGGACGCGATCCGCGACATCCTGACCTCGGACGGGCGTACCCTCGCCCAAGGCGCCCTCGGCTGGCTGCTGGCCCGCAGCGGGCGCACGGTGCCGATCCCCGGCATCAGGACGGCCGACCAGGCCGAGCAGAACGCCGGCGCGCTGCGGCACGGGCCGCTGGCCCAGGCGCAGATGGAGCGGATCCACGAGCTGCTGCAGCCGCACGCCGACTGAGAGATGTAACGCAATCGCCTGTGAGTTTTAACCTAAGTCTTGTTAAGAGCTTGGCTGCTTGCTAAAAAGTGAGGGCTTTCGACCCCCCAGCTCTTAGGAAGCCCATGCATCGTCCCTCACGCCGATCCTTCCTCGGGATCGGCGGCTCCGCCCTTGCCCTGGCCTTCACCACCAACCTCGCCGACCCCTGGACGGCCCAGGCCACCGCCAGGGCCGACTACCCCTTCCAGTTAGGTGTCGCCTCCGGGGATCCGCTGCCCGACCGGGTGATCCTCTGGACGCGCCTGGCCGTCAGTCCGTTGGAGCCGCTCGGCGGCATGCCGTACGGCAGGATCCAGGTCGACTGGGAGATCGCGGAAGACGAGGCGTTCACCCGCCGCGCCGGGCGCGGCTCCGCGTGGGCCACGCCCGAGTACGGTCACTCGGTCCACGTGGACGCCACGGGGCTGCGGCCCGGCCGCGAATACTTCTACCGCTTCCGCACCGGCGGCCAGATCAGCCCGGTCGGCCGGACCAAGACCGCCCCGGCGGCCAGGAGCAGGCCCGACGCCCTGAAGCTGGCCTTCGCCTCGTGCGCCTCGTGGCAGGACGGCTACTACAGCGCCTACCGCCACCTCGCGGAGGAGGAGCCCGATGTGGTCTTCCACCTCGGCGACTACATCTACGAGTACGGCATCGTGCCCACCGGTGGCCTGCGCAACACCCCGGTGCCCGAGCAGTACCGGGTGCAGTGCGACACCCTCGACCGCTTCCGCATCCAGTACGGCCTCTACAAGAGCGACCCCGACCTGCAGGCCGCGCACCACCGCGCGCCGTGGATCGTCACCTGGGACGACCACGAGGTGCTGGACAACTGGGCGGGCAAGTACGGTCCCGGCGGCGAGGTGACCGAGCAGGACTACCTGGTGATCCGCGCCAACGCCTTCCGGGCCTACTGGGAGAACATGCCCATCAGGGTGCCCGCCGTGCAGGGCCCCGACGCCCGGATCTACCGCCGGTTCACCTTCGGCGACCTCGCCGAGTTCAACGTGCTGGACACCCGGCAGTACCGCGACGACCAGGCCTGCGGCGACGGCCAGCAGATCGACTGCGCCGACCGGCTCGACCCGGCCCGGCAGATGCTCGGCGCCGAGCAGGAGAAGTGGCTGCTCGACGGACTGGACAGGTCCCGCGCCAAGTGGAACGTGCTGGCCCAGCAGATCGCCATGATCCAGCTCGACTACGACCCCGGCCCCGCCCAGAAGCTCAGCATGGACCTCTGGGACGGCTACAAGGCCGCCAAGGACCGCGTCATCAACGGCATGATCGACCGCGAGGTCAGCAACCCCGTGGTACTGACCGGCGACATCCACTACAACCTGGCCGGCGAGCTCAAGGCGAACTTCGACGACCCCGCCTCGCGCACGGTCGGCGTGGAGTTCGTCGGCACCTCGGTCACCAGCGGCGGCAACGGCAACGCCACCACCGGACTGCCGGCCGGGGGCAGCGACCCGACCAACCCGCACCTCAGGTTCTCCAGCTACCAGCGCGGTTACGTCTCCTGCGAGGTCACCCGGAGCCAGTGGCGGGCCGACTTCAAGGTCGTCCCGTACGTCGACAAGCCAGGCGCGCCCGTCTCCACCAGGGCCAGCCTCGTGACCCTCGACGGCACCCCCGGCCTCCAGGCCCTCTGACCCCGGAAAGGAATGATCATGCGACACCTCACCGCCGCGCTGGCCGTCGCCGCCGTCACGGTCCTGACCGGGCCGGGCGCGAACGCAGCCGCTCCGCAGCAGGACCCCTCACCCGCCGCCCAGCCGCCCGAACAGCAGCCCGCCTCCGTCACCTCGATCAACGTCAGACCGGGCAAGTCCAAGGGCACCGGCAAACTGACCCCCATCGCGGGCGCCGACAAGCTCATCGCGCCGCTCGGCGTGGACCCCGCCTGCCCGGCCAAGATCGAGATCGGGATGCGCAGCGACGCCAAAAAGGCCGCATACTCCGACATGCAAGTGGAGATCGACCAGCCGCTCAGCGCCTCCCGCTCGATCCTGTCCAGCTACCTGCCGCCCGGCTACGAACTCGGCGCGAAACTGCTGGTCGCCGTCCCGCCGACCACTCCAGAAGGCCAGTACGGCCTGCGCCTGCGCACCGGGGACCGCACACTGGCCGTACCCGTCGAGGTGGTGACCCCGGACAAACTCGACAACGGCGGCAACCTCGCGCTGAGGCGGCAGGTCACCGCCTCCTCCCAGCACGTCAACGCCAACTACCCGCCCTGCAGCATCGCCGACGGCGACAACGGCTCCAACGGCTGGGCCGGAGGCAACGGCTGGAACGACGCCACCGCCAGAGCCTGGCCGGACACCGTGGCCATCGCGCTGGGCAGCGCCAAGCAGGTCTCCCGCGTGGACCTGTACACGTTGAGCACCGAACGCTACCCGGCCTCGACCTTCGGGTTGCGCGACTGGGACGTCCAGGTCCAGGTGGGGGGCCAGTGGCAGACGGTCGCCCAGGTACGCGGCAACACCGCCGGCAACGCCCGCTCGGACTTCGCGCCGGTCACGGCGGACGCCGTCCGCATCGTCGCGCTGGCCTCGAACGGCGCCAACGACTACACCCGCATCGTCGAGGTCGAAGTGCGCTGACGCCCGGCGATCATCGTCTGGTCAGGACTTCCGACTCCCAAAGGTCGCGGTAGTAGCCCGGCTTGGTGACGAGATCGTCGTGGTGGCCGCGCTGAACCACGCGCCCGTCCTCCAGCACGACGATCTCGTCCACCTGCTCCAGGCCCCGGAGCCGGTGGGTGACCAGCAAGGTGGTGCGGTCGTGCGTCACGTCGAGCAGGTCGGCCATGAGCGCGTCGGCGGTCTCCTCGTCGAGCGCCTCGGCCGGCTCGTCGAGCAGCAGCACCGGCGGGTCGTACAGCAGCGCCCTGGCCAGGGCCAGCCGCTGCAACTGCCCGCCGGACACGGTCCGGCCGTCCTCTCCCAGCTCGGCCTCCCACCCGGCCCGCTCGACCCACTCCTCCAGACGAGCGTCTCGTACGGCCTGCCGCAGCTCCTCGTCACCGGCCTCGGGACCGGCGAGCCGCAGGTTGGCGCGCAGGGTGGTCTGGAAGATGTAGGGGTCCTGGGTGAGCCCCGTCATCATGGCCCGTACGTCGTCCGAGGCCAGCCCCCGGATGTCCACGTCGTTGACCCGGATGGCGCCGGACTCGGGCTCGACCAGGCGCATCAGCGCGGCCAGCAGGGTGCTCTTCCCGGCCCCGCTCGGCCCCACCAGGGCCACCCGCTTGCCGGGGGTCAGGCTCAGCGACACCCCGTCGACGGCCGCCCGCTGCTCCGGCGCGTGCCGTACGACCAGGTCGTCGATCTCGACCGTCAGCGGCGACCGCGGGAGGGGGGATGGCGGTTGAGCGGACAGTGTGGGAGCCGACGGCGGTTGAGCGGATGGTGCCGCAGTCGACGGCGGGGGAGTGGACGGCGGGGGAGTGGCCGCGGTGTCCGGCTCTGTGACGGCGGGCGGGGCGGCGCTCACCTCGCGCAGGCGTCTGAGCGCGGCCAGGATGCCCGCCAGGCGTTCGCCCGCCGCCGCCAGTGGGAGCACCGGCTCGAAGGAGACCAGCGCGGTCAGGGCGAGCACCGCCATGGCCACCCGGTCGGTCCCCGCGGCCTGGGCGAGCAGGACGATCGCCGCCACTGTCAGGCCCTGCACCAGCGTGCCGGCCCCCAGGGCGGTGGCGTGGACGCGGGCTTGGCGGCGCTCCAGCCCGGCCAGGGCCTCGTCGGCGGCGCGGGCCTGGGCGAGGGCGCGGTCGCTGGCGCCGTACGCGGCCAGGTCGGCGGAGCCGTGGACCAGGTCGGCCACTCGTTCGGCGAGGGCGGCTCTGGCGGGGGCGATCCTGGCCGACCAGCGGCGCGCGGCGGCGGCCGTGGCGGCGGGCAGCAGGACGCCCGCCACGACCAGCCCAGCCAGCAGGACCAGGGCCGCGACGGGGAGCAGGGTGAGGCCGATGGCCACGGCGGCCAGGCCCGCGAGCGCGGCGGCCGTGGCGGGGAGCAGGCAGCGCACCAGGAGGTCCTGGACGGCCTCCGTGTCGTCCACCATCCGGCTGAGCAGGTCGGCGCCGCCGTGCCGGGGCCGCTGCGGGGGGATGAGGGCCTGATAGAGGCGCTCGCGGGTGCCGGCCTGGGCGCGCAGGGCGACGTCGTGGCCGGTGAGCCGCTCGGCGTAGCGGAAGACGCCCTTGCTGGTGGCGAACGCCCTGGTGGCCACGATGGCGATGCTCAACGCGGCCAGCTCCGGCTGCTCGGCGGCCCGCGTGATCAGCCACGCCGCCGCCGCGATCAGGCCCAGCCCGGCCAGCTCGGCCGCCGCTCCGGCCAGCACCGCCCAGGTGAGCCGCAGGCCCATGCGCCGGTTCATCGGTCACCCCTCATGGCCGTGCTCGTATCGAGGTCGGAGCGGGTCGCGCTCGTACCGGGTCCGGAGCGGGTCGTGCCCGTACCGAGGTCCGAGCGGGCGCCGCCCGTACCGAGGCCGGCGCTGTCGGCGATCACCCGGCCCTCGTGGATGCGGACGACCCGGTCGGCGAGGTCGATCATGGCCGGCCGGTGCGCCACGATGATCGCCGTGCGGTCCCGGGCCAGGTCGCCGGTGGCTGTCACGACGGCCGCCTCGCTGCGGCCGTCGAGCCGGGCCGTGGGCTCGTCCAGCAGCAGGACCGAGGTGTCCGGGCGGCAGAAGGCGCGCGCCAGGGCCACGCGCTGCCGCTGGCCGGCGGACAGGTTCGCGCCCCGTTCGCCCACCGCCGTGTCGTAGCCGTCGGGGAGCGCCTGGATGAAGTCGTCGGCGTAGGCGGCCGCGGCGGCCTGCCGTACCTGCTCCAGGGAGGCGGACGGGGCGCCGAGACGGATGTTCCCGGCGACCGAGGTGGCGAACAGGTGCGGGCGCTGCGGGACGAAGGCCAGCCTGTCGCGCCAGGCGTCCAGGTCGAGCTCGCGCAGGTCGGTGCCGTCGACGAGGACCCTGCCTTCGGACGGCTGGACGAAGCCCAGGATGAGGTGCAGAAGGGTGCTCTTGCCGCCGCCGCTCGCGCCGACCAGGGCCACGCGTTCGCCGGGCTCGATGGTGAGCGAGACGTGCTCGAGCGCCGGGTCGTCGCGGCCGGGGTAGCGGACGGTGACGTCCTCCAGCCGGATCGACGGGGGCGCGGCACCCTGCGGCAGTCGCTTCCGAGACGCGGCCGCGGGTTCGGCGTCCGGCCCGGCCGCGGGCTTGCCATCGTGCCCGGCCGCGGGCTCGGCGTCCAGTACGGCGAAGGCCGCGTCCGCCGCCGCCACCCCTTCCATGGAGGCGTGGAAGCGGGTGCCCATGGCCCGCAGTGGCAGGTACGCCTCCGGTGCCAGCAGCAGCACCAGCAGCGCCGTCGTCAGGTCCAGCGACCCGCCCAGCAGCCGCAGCCCGATCGGCACCGCCACCAGGGCCAGCGACAGCGACGCGCACAGCTCCAGCACCAGCGACGACAGGAACGCCACCCGCAACGTACGCATGGTGGTGGCCCGATGCGCCTCGGCCACCTGCTGGATGACCGTCGCCTGGTAGCGGGCCCGGCCGAAGGCGCGCAGCGTGGGCAGGCCGCGTACGACGTCGAGGAAGTGCCCGCCGAGCCGCGACAGCGCGCGGAACTGCTGCTCCGTGACGGCCTTGGTGGTCATCCCCACGAGCGCCCCGAAGAGCGGGATCAGCGGCAGCGTGACCAGGACGATCACCGCGCTCGCCAGGTCGGCGGCGAACAGCCGGACGAGCACCGCCAGCGGCACCACCGCCGCGACGGCGATCGAGGGCAGATAGCCGGTCAGGTAGGCGTCGAGCCGGTCGAGGCCGCGTCCCGTGAGCGTGACCAGCTCACCCGAGCGGTGACCGGCGAGCCTGGCCGGACCCAGCTCCTGCAGCCTGGCCAGCAGCCGGTGCCGGAGCGCGGACTTGACGCCCGTCGCCGTACGGCCGGCGAAGATGCCCTGCGTCCACCCCAGCAGCGCGCGGAGGCCCACCACGGCGGCCAGGCCCGCCAGCGCCACGGTCGTGAACCGGCCGGACAGGACCCCTGCCAGCAGCTCCGCCTGTACGAGCACGAGCAGCCCGGCCGCCATCGCCGCCGCGAAGGTGACGGCCAGGTGGCGCCGCACCGACTGCTCGGCCCGCATGAGCCGCAGGAGATCTTTGTGCACGAGCCCTCAAAAGAACGACGGGATCCGGACGGCGTCCTTGCCGGGACGGAAAGTGCGCCACACCCATCCTTGCGCGATGAGGACGATCGGCGCGAACGGCAGCGCCATGACACTCAGCACATTCAGCGTCTCGGCCGGCGCGGTGTGGTCCAGCAGGTACGGCATGCTGCCCAGGAGCACCCCGAGGGCGGGGATCGCGGCCACCGCCCCGGACACGGCCAGCGCGCGCCCCGAGCGGTTGACACCGGCCAGGCCGGGGGAGCGCCAGGCCAGGAACGTCCAGCCGTGGAAGGCCAGCAGCAGCGTCATCACCACGCCCAGCATCAACCCCACCGGGTTCAGCAGGGACGAGCCGAACCCGGTGGCGGCCGCGTACAGAGCCACTCCCCAGCCGAACGTGAGCCCCAGCGAGCCGAGCGCGATCATCAGGTCCCAGAAGCCCCGCCAGGCCGCGCCCCCGATCCGGCGACGGAACCACAGCCCGGCGTCCCGCAGGATCCAGGACAGCAGCATGGCCACCACCAGCGGATACAGCCCGAACAGCACCTCGCCCTCGAGCGCCGGATAGACGCCGAACAGTGTCCCGGCGATCGCCACCAGCCACACCTCGTTCGCCAGCACGAACGGGGCCATGGCCGCCACCATGCGATCCTTGCTGTCGGCCGACGTGCCGAGGATCGGCAGCAGGAGCCCGACCCCCAGGTCGAAGCCCTCCAGCGCGAAGTATCCGCCCAGCAGCAGCGTGAAGCAGGCGAACCAGATCAGTTCCATGTCACGACTCCTAGTAGGTCAGGGCGGGCTCGCGGACGGCGCCGAGGTCGAGCTCGCGCGGCCCGCGCCTGACCACCCTGGCGATGAGGACGTAGTCGACGATCGCCAGCAGCACCAGCACGCCCACGAAGGCGATCAGTGAGCCGGTGATCATCGGCGGGGTGAGGCCGGGCGTCATGGCGTCGGCGACGGTGAGCTTCTGCCAGATCATCCACGGCTGCCGCCCGACCTCCCTGGCCAGCCAGCCCATGATGGCCAGGACGAACGGCAGCGGCGTCATCAGCATGAGCAGTGGATGCGTCCACCGCCAGCGCGGCAGCACGCGGATCAGCGGCAGCATCGCGAACAGCACGACGAGCGCGAGCAACTGCCCGATCTCGATCATGATCCCGAGCGGCACCGCCCCCGTGTCGCCCGCGAACTTGCCCTCCTGGATGCCGGCGAACTGGGCGTAACCGAAGCCGACGGTCAGGAAGATGCCGATCGCGGCCGTGGTCACGCCCGTGCGCAGCGACTTGGTGAAGAACTCCACCTCGGACGTACGGCGGCGCAGCTGGTAGGCGCTCGCCCCGACCAGCACCATCGCCCCGGTGAACAGCCCGGCCCCGATCACGTGCGGGAAGGAGAAGATCAGCGCCTTGTTGGTGAACATCGCGCCGATGTCGACCAGCTCCATCCGATCGCCCCTGACGACGGCTCCGGCGGGGTTCTGCAGGAAGGAGTTGGCCGCCATGATGAAGAAGGCGCTGCCGTACGCCGTGAGCGTCACGAGCCAGATGCAGGCCAGATGCGCCCATTTCGGCAGCCGTCCCCAGCCGAAGATCCACAGGCCGAGGAATGTCGACTCCAGGAAGAACGCGACCAGTGTCTCCATGGCCAGCGGAGCGCCGAAGACGTCGCCCGCGTAGTGCGTCAGCCCGCTCCACGAGAGCCCGAACTGGAACTCCATCACGAGCCCGGTGACGATGCCCAAGGCGTAGTTGATGACATAGATCTGGCCCCAGAACCTGGTCAGCCGCTTGTGCAGCGGCTTGCCGGCCAGTGCCCAGCGCGTGTGCATGATCGCCACCAGCGGCGCGAGCCCCAGCGTGAGCACGACGAACAGGAAGTGCAGGTTCCCTGTCATCGCGAACTGCAACCGGGCCAGTTCCAGCGCTTCCATGCGCCGGCCCCCTTTCGTTGTGCCTGCCTACCTATAGCCAGTCTACATATAGACGGCCTACATGTAGACTGGCTACTCAACGAAGGGTTATCTAGGATCGGAGTCATGAACCCCGACGCGCTGCGCGGCCACATGGACGCCCTGCTGCTCTCTGTGCTGGAGGGTGAGCCGCTGCACGGCTACGCCATCATCGAGGCCCTGCAGGCGCGCAGTGGGGGCGCGCTCAACGTGCCGACCGGCACCGTCTACCCGGCGCTGCGCAGGCTGGAGCGGATCGGCTACCTGGCCAGCGAGTGGGCCACGGTCGGCGGGCGCAAGCGGCGCACCTACCGCCTGACCGATTCCGGCAGGAAGCAGCTGGAAGGGGAGCGGTCGGCCTGGGCGGAGTTCGCCAGTGTGATCGGCGGAGTGCTACGGCCGGGGATCAGGCAGTCCGGGTGAGGCGCAGACGGCCCGGGTGAGGCGCAGGCAGCGCGTCGCGCCGTAGAGCTGCAGGCCCCAGCAGGCCGACGTCACGAGGTTGGCGAGCACGGTGGGCAGGAAGAAGTCGACGCCCTGCGGCAGATCGGCTCCATAGTTGAGCAGCAGGCTCAGCCCGCCGACCACCGGCAGCATCGCCCAGACGACGATCCCCAGCCCTTTGGTCACCAGATGCGGCCTGAGGCGCCACCGGCCGCCCCGGCTCAGCGCGAACAGCGATAGCCCGCCGAACACGCCCGTGCCCAACTGCAGGATGTCGAGCGCCCGCGAGACGGGCGAGAACCAGGCGGGCCTGTTGGTCCAGGCGGTGGGGTCCATGGGGTAGAAGCGCCAGAGCACCGACCACATCAGCGCGGTCATCGGCACGCTGATGAGCAGCAACGTGCCCAGCATCCGGCCGGCCGCGACGGTCAGCTCTCTCTGGTAACCGGAGACGATCTCGGGGATCGCGCCGAACTGCCGCACCGCCAGCCGCTCGGCCTCGGCTCGGGTCAGGCCCTCGGCCTCCAGCGCGTCGGCGGTGTCGGCCAGGCTGTCACGCGCCTCGACGACCAGGTCGCGCTTGGGCCCCGGCGGCCCGGCCAGAGACCTGCCCAGCTCGGCCACGTAGTCGTCGATCCGCATGCCCCCATCCTACGAAGGCGGAACCCGGTACGTAATCAGGGATCTCCCCGATACCTTGATGCGTAGGGAAATTCCTACATATACTGGCCCACATGCCAATCTCCAGCATCACGACTGTGACCGTGCCGGTAACGGACCAGGAGCGAGCGCTCGCCTTCTACGGTGGCGTCCTGGGCTTCGAGACCCGCACCGACAACCCGTTCCCGATGGGCCGCTGGCTCACGGTCGCCCCGAAGGGGGCCGAGACCACGCTGCTGCTCGCCTCCTGGTTCCCGGACATGGCCCCCATCGGCGGCCTGGTGGTCGCCGCCGACGACCTCGACGCGCTGGCCGGGCGCCTGCGCGAGCACGGTACGGCCTGCGAAGGCCCGACGGACGAACCGTGGGGCAGGCAGTTGCTGTTCCAGGACCCCGACGGCAACGGGTTCGTGGTCAGTCAGGCATGACCGCCGACCACGTGTTCACCGCGCTGGCCAGCCCGGCCCGGCGGGAGTTGCTGCGGCTGCTGCTCGATGAGGGCACTCAACCGGCCGGGCGGTTGGCCGAACGCTTCGACATGAGCCGTCCCAGCGTCTCGGAGCATCTCAAGGTGCTCCGGGACGCCGGGCTGGTGGCCGAGACGCGCCGGGGGAGAGAACGGCTCTACCGGCTGGAGGCGGCGCCGCTCATGGAGATCCGTGAGTGGCTCACGCCGTACGAACGCTTCTGGAGAGAGAAGCTCTCCGGCCTGAGCGACCTGCTCGACGAGATGGAAGACGATGAAAGGGAAGACAGGGATGTCTGACGACCTGCGCTCGATCCGGCTGGACCAGTTCCTCGGGCACCCGCCCGCGAAGGTGTGGCGGGCGCTGACCGAGCCCGAACTGGTGGCCCGCTGGCTGATGCCCAACGACTTCAGCCCGCAGGTGGGGCACCGGTTCACCTTCACCACCACGCCGGTGAAGCAGACCGGCTTCGAGGGCATCGTCTACTGCGAGGTGCTGGAGTTGGAGCCGGAGAAGCTGCTGAAGATCAGCTGGAGCGATGGCAGGCTCGCCGACTGGACCGTCACCTGGCGGCTGGAGCCCGAGGGCACGGGCACCAGGCTCTTCCTCGACCACGAGGGCTTCGACCCCGACGACGCCATGCAGCAGATGGCCCGCAAGATCATGGGCGGCGGCTGGCGCTCCATGCACTTCACCGCCATCGGCAAGGTCCTCGACGAGCTGTGACGGACGGCTTGTGATGGACGGCTTGTGACGGACGGCGTCTATGGGCGGGCGGCGTCCGCGGGTGGACGGCCGCTATGGGTGGACGGCGGGTGCGGGTGGTTGTTCGGCGCCGCGTGCGGCGTGTGAGGTCGAGGTCCAGAACAAGGCGGCCACGGTGATCGCCATCAGCAGGGCGAGCCAGCCCGCGGCCCGGCCCATCCGCATGCCGTACCCCCATAGAAGCCACGAAAGGGACAGCCACCACCGGCGGCCCGCCTGGCGGCGCATCTCCATCGCCGCGAACGCGAAGTCGGCCGAGGTGCCCACGTCGTCGACCTGGGCGCGCAACCCGGAGTAGAGGGCGGCCAGCCGGTCGGGTCCGGCCGGCGGGTCCTGCGCCGCCGGAGCGCCGTACGCGGCCGGCGGGCGGGCCGGGCTCTTGTCCGGAGCGGGGGCGGGGGGAGCCCAGCCGCGCATCGTGTGCTCGTCGGCCAGCGCGCTGCGCCGGGAGAACCAGCGCAGCATCGGCCAGTGCAGGCTCACCCGCACCCCCCGCGGGGTCAGCGCGAAGGTGCAGTTCTTGACCCGGACCGCGGCCGGGCGGGCCAGCCCGGCGAACCGGCAGCCCGACAGGTCGAGGCCGAACAGCGCCAGGTCGGCCGCGTCGACGTGCCGCAGCGAGGTCAGCGCGGACCCGCCGCGCCCGGTCACCATCGCGGGCCCGCGCAGCACCGACCCCTCCAGGTCGGCATCGGAGTCGGCGAGCCGGATCGTCGTCGCGCCGGTGACCTCCATCCGCCGCAGGTTCGCGCGGCCGGCGGCGACGGCCACGTCGAGCGTGCCGTCGGCCCGGGCCCGCGAGGCGGACAGCCGCCCGGTGACCGACAGGTAGGCGTCGGCCGCGAAGTGCGCGGTGTCGAACCAGGCGGGGCCGCTGACCTTGCGGAAGGACAGCGTACGGCCGAACCTGGCGCCGCGGAAGCTCGCGCCGTCGCCCAGCGCGGCCCCGTCGAAGGTGGCGTAGCCGTCGAACCTGGCCCGCTCGCACGACAGCCCGTGGCCGAACACGGCCTGGCTGAACAGCGCGTCACGCGACATCACCGCCCGGTCCAGCGACACGTGGCCGCGCACTCGGACGCCGTGGAAGGACAACTCGCGGGCGAACCCGGCCCCGGCCAGCGAGACGTTGCCCTCGAACCGGGCGCCGAAGAAGGAGGCCAGCCGCTCGAACCTGGCGCCGTCGAGCGACACGTCGCCGGCGAAGGTCACGCCGGACAGCCGTACGTCGCCGGTGAACGTGACCCGGTCCAGCCGGGCCCGCCCTGGTCGGCCGCCCGTCACCTCGATGATCCTGCTGAGCAGCGCGCCGTTGATCGGCGTGCCGCGCAGGTCGAGCAGGCGGCCGGGAGCCATCTCGTCGAGGATCTCGGCTACTTCGTCCGGTTGCAGATGTGCCAGGCAACGGTCGTACGGCTGGTGGGCGATTCCCGAGCAGGCTGCCGAATAGGCGCAGGTGACCCAGTCCATGCAGTGCTCATACCCGCAAGGGGGCAGTGTCAAGGTTCGATGATTTAATGTTCTAGCCACTTTTTGGTGGAAATCTGTGACCGCAATTCCCTCTAAAGTGCTGGTCATGCGTGTTTTATCCAGAACTTTTCTCGTCGCGTTCGTCGTAGCGGCCGCCCTCCCCGGCACACCGGCGCTCGCCGCACCGGCCAGCGCGTGCGACACGCCGCCGAGCCGGCGCATCTCGGAGGTGCAGGGGAGCGGTGACGCCAGCCCCCTGGCCGGGCAGACCGTCACCGTCGAAGGCATCGTCACCGGCGACTTCCAGCGCGGCGACCAGCTGAGCGGTTTCTTCCTGCAGGACCCGAAGCCGGACGCCGACCCGAAGACCTCCGAAGGGCTGTTCGCCTACGCCCGCGACACCTTCAAGGACGTCGCGGCGGGCGACCGGGTGCTCGTGACGGGCAAGGTGACGGAGTACAACGGCTGGACGGAGCTGTCACCGGTCACCACGGTGGACGTCTGCGGCACCGGCTCGGTGGCGGCTCAGCCGTACAAGCTGCCGGACGACGGGCGGGAGTCCGTCGAGAACATGCTGCTCACCTTCCCGCAGCCGCTGACCGTCAGCGAGCACTACAACCTGGGCCGTTACGGCGAGGTCACCGTCTCCTCCGGCGGCCGGCTGTTCCAGCCGACGGACCGGCCCGGCGTGGACGCGGCGCTGAACAAGCGGCGCTCGCTGCTCATCGACGACGGCTCCAGCAGGGAGAACCCGGCCACCCTGCCGCCCATCGTGCGTACCGGCGACCTGGCCGCGGGCATCACCGGCGTACTCGG
Source organism: Nonomuraea sp. NPDC049028 (assembly GCF_043197735.1). Classification (NCBI taxonomy): domain Bacteria; kingdom Bacillati; phylum Actinomycetota; class Actinomycetes; order Streptosporangiales; family Streptosporangiaceae; genus Nonomuraea; species Nonomuraea sp. NPDC049028. Next base: position 51,615 of record NZ_JBICTR010000019.1, on the reverse strand, counting down.
CTACGGCTTCGGCACCTACCGCCTGCAACCCACCAAGCCGATCAACTACCACAACACCAACCCCCGGACGCCGCGGCCCTTCCCGGTCATCGGCAACGTCAAGGTGGCCTCGTTCAACACGCTGAACTGGTTCACCACCCTCGGCTCGCGCGGCGCCTCCAACGCCGTGGAGCAGCAGCGGCAGCTCGCCAAGCTGGTGGCGGCGCTGAAGGGGCTCAACGCCGACGCCGTGGGCCTCATGGAGGTCGAGAACAACGGTCAGACGGCGCTCCAGGCCCTCGTGGACGCCGTCAACGCCGAGGTCGGCGCGGGTACGTACGCGGCGCTCCAGCACCCGTACCCCGGCACGGACGCCATCCAGGTCGCGGTGATCTACAAGCCGGCCAAGCTCACGCCCGTCGGCGCTCCCCAGGCGTCGCAGGACGCGGTGTTCAGCCGGCCGCCGCTGATCCAGACGTTCCGCAGGACGGCGGGCGGCCAGCCGTTCACGATGGTCGTCAACCACCTCAAGTCCAAGGGCAGTTGCCCGGCCGACGGCCCCGACGCCGACCAGGGCGACGGGCAGAGCTGCTGGAACGCCACCCGCGTCAAGCAGGCGCAGGCGCTGCTCGGCCTGGTGAAGGACCTGCCGAACCCGGTGGTGCTCGGCGACCTCAACGCCTACGGCGAGGAGGACCCGATCCACACGCTGGAGGCGGGCGGGCTGACCAGCCTGACCAAGAGGTTCGTGCCGGCGCGGCAGCGCTACAGCTACCTGTTCGACGGCCTGGCCGGGGAGCTCGACCACGCGCTGGTCGGCCGGCAGCTGCTCAAGCGGGTCACCAGCGCGACGATCTGGCACATCAACTCGGACGAACCACGCATTCTCGATTACAACACCGAGTACAACCCGGCGTCCCTGTACAAGCCGGACGCCTTCCGGTCCACCGACCACGACCCGCTCGTCATCGGCCTCACCCTGCCGGGCCACTGATCCTTTCGTCACGGGCGGCCTGTATTCCGTACGGGCCGCCCGCTTGCGTTGCGTATGGGCGGCCGGTGTTGCGTACGGGACGCCCGCCTGTGTTGCGTACGGCGGCCTGGGGGTTCCCTACGGACGCCCGCCTATGTTGTGTATGGGCGGCACGTGTTGCGTGCGGTCGCCCATGTTGCGTAGGGGACTCCTGTTCTGTATAGGAGCCTGTGTCCCTTACGGGCCGCCTGTGGCGTGGACATCGAGTGCTCACCTACCCGGGGCGACCACAGTTGATCATTGCGGGATAATCGAAATCATGGCGCTCATCCAGGTTGACGAGGAAGCCGTACGGAGCCAGGTCAGCGAGCCGGTGTTCGCCGAGGCTCTGGCGCTGGTCGCCGGCGGCATGGTCGCGGGGTTGACCGAGAAGGGTCCGTCGGTCGCCGCGCTGGTGAGCGGGCGTTCGGTGACGGTCACCTTCACCGCGCGCGGGATGCGCGCGGTCTGCGAGTGCCTGGATCCGGAGTTGTGCGCCCATGCGGCCGCCGCGGCGGTGACCTGGGTCTGGATGGGCGATGTGCGGCCCGCGCCCGACCTGTACGCGCTGCTGCGTACCCAGGACTCCGACTGGCTGGCCCGCCGCCTCGCCACTCTGGCCGCGACGGACCCCGCGCTCGCCGACCGGCTGCGGACCGAGCTCGCGGAGACCATCATCGGCGAGGAGTCGACCGACCTCCTCGCCGACCTGGAATCGATCATGGCGGACCTGCTGGCCGAGGCCGCGGATGTGTGCGACTCCTGGTACGAGGGTGAGTGGTATCCCGATCTCGAGGACCTGGAGGAGATCCTCGACGAGATCGACGACCTGATCGAGCCGTCACCGGACACCGCTCGCGAGCTGACCGTCCGCGCGATCGACCTCATCGAGGAGGTGCTGGACACCGGGGAGGTCTATGGCGGCCAGCTCGTCGACGATCTCGAACGCGTCCAGGGCATGCATCGGGACGCTTGCCTGGCCGGCTCGCCCGACCCGGTGCGGCTGGCGGAGTGGCTGATGGGCAAGGTGCGGACCAGCAACTGGTGCACCTTCGAGAGCTCGCTGCCCGGCTATGCTCCCGTGCTGGGCGACCAGGGCCTGCGCCACTGTCACGAGCTGCTGGACGGGACCCTCGCACGCGGGATCCGCGACTACAAGCTGAGCACGCTGCGCGAGTCGCTCGCCCGCGCCGAGGGCGGCACCGACGCCGTGATCGCCTTGCTCGCCCAGCGGGCCGCCGGCAGCGGTGACATCGAGAAGATCGCCCGTCTCCTGATCGGCGAGGAGCGCCACGACGAAGCCCTGGCCTGGATCGATCAGGGGATCGGCCGCTACGGCCGCGATCAGCACCTCCTCACCCTCGCCCTTGACTGCCATCAGCGCGCCGGACGGACCGAGCAGGCGCTCGAGACCCGCTGGCAGCTCTTCACCCTCTCACCGTCCACGCACACCTATCAGAGCCTGATCCGCCAGGCCGCCCCGGACACGGCCCCGTGGCAGGCCAAGGCCATCACACACCTCCGCTCATCGCCCGCCATGGCCCCCACACTGGCCGAGGTGCTGCTGATCAACGGGGACGTGGCGGGCGCCTGGGAGGTCCTCCAGACGTACGGACTGGACTCTGACCTGCGCATGCGCGTGGTCAACGCCCGTGCCCAGACCCATCCGCAGGACGCCATCCCGGTCTACCGGGAACTGGCCGAATCCTGCGTCAGCCGGGCGAGCAGACCCGGTTACCAGGAGGCGATCCAGTATCTCTTCACGCTACGGACCCTGTTCGAACGCGCCGGAGATCAGACCGAGTTCGCCTCCTACGTCGCCCGCCTCCGCGCCGCCCACCCAGGCAAGAAGGCTTTCCACACCCAGCTGGACGGTGCGGGCCTCCTCTGACGCCATCACGCGCACGCCGACTCAGACGCCATCACGCCCCTCCCCCTTGTACGTGGGCTAGTCCGCGACGTGCGCGGGTTAGTCCGCGACGTGCGCGGGTTAGCCCCGACGTACGTGGATCAGTCCGCGACTGTCTTGACGTAGGCCCCCACGTGGTCGGCGAGCTGGGCCTCGGATAGGTCGAGATGCTCGAGGATGGTGTATCGGCCCGGACGGGTTCGCGGCGCGTACGCCACGGCCTTGGCGAAGTCGGCGTCTGACAAGCCGAGATCGCCGGGGGTGCGCGGGAGGCCGTGCCGTCCCAGGCATGCGGAGATCAGCTCGACCTTGGCTTCGTCCTGACGCAGGTAGCTGCAGAACAGCGCACCGACTCCGGCGAGTTCTCCATGGCTGGCCGTGCCGGGGTAGAGCTGATTGATGGCATGCATGATCTCGTGGTCCCCGCCGCTGGCCGGTCGGCTCGATCCGGCGACCGCCATCGCCATGCCGGACAGGATCAGCGACTCGGCCAGTACGGTGAGGAACTCGTCGTCTCGAGCCAGACCTGGCTGGTGCAGGACCACCAGCGCCGCTGATCTGGCCATCGCCACCGCCAGCCCGTCGATGTGCTCGCCGGCCTCGGCAGCGGCCAGTTCCCAGTCGGCCACCGCGGACAGGTCGCTGATCGCATCTCCGATCCCGGCCGTGGAGAGGGCAGCCGGGGCCGACCGGACGCGATCGAGATCCACCAGGACGGCCGCCGGCATCACGACGCCGTAGGAGCCCGTGCCCGACTCGTGTCGCAGCGTGCTGACCGGTGAGGCGATGCCGTCGTGGCCCAGGCTCGTGGTCACCGCCACCATCGGGATGCCCGCCATGTGCGCGGCGAACTTGGCCACGTCGATGGTCTTGCCGCCGCCGATGCCCGCGATCGCCTCGAACTGCCCGGCCCGCAGTTGCTGTCCGAGCTCAACAGCGGCGGCAAGGGTTCCGTTGGGAATACGGAGCACCTCGGCCCCATCGATCCGCAATTCCTCGCAGATGCCGTCACCCTGACTGGGGCCGACGGCGACGGCCACCCTGCCCTGCCGGGCGATCTGCAGGTCGGTCAGCAGCGTGCCGAGGCTGGCGACCGCACCGGCCCGGACGTCGACGAACAGGGGCGCGGAGAGCATGCGAGCCAACAGCGGCATAGGTGTCCTTGTCCTCGGATGAATGTCGACGTCTGCGACCGGGCTGAGCTGATCGAATGCGTGAGATTAGCAGCATCTATCGATCTTCGTGTCCGGGACGTCAACAGTCGTCATCCGCGCTGCAGCTGGAGGTCGCCTTCATGGCCGATCGAGGCATTCGCCGTGTTCAGTTCGCTAGTGCGTGGTCCGGACAGGTCGCTGTCGAGGAAATCCCCGCGCCCGTTATGTGAGGCCCGACGGCGTGGGCATGGAATGCTGGTGGCGGGTACGTGGTTGACAGCTTTGCACCCTGGGATGACATACAGACTTCACGCGACGATAAGAGGAGCCACTTGTGGCGACTATCGAGGTAACCGAGACGAACTTCAACGACATCGCCGACAAGGGGATCGTCCTGCTCGACTTCTGGGCCGAGTGGTGTGGCCCGTGCAAGATGTTCGGGCCGATCTTCGAGAAGGCGTCCGACAAGCATGAGGACATCACCTTCGGCAAGATCGACACCGATGCGGAGCAGGCCCTCGCTCAGGGCTTCGACATCAGCTCGATCCCGACGCTCATGGCGATCCGCGATGGGATCGTGGTCTACGCGCAGCCCGGCGCGATCCCGGCGCCCGCGCTCGAGGACCTGATCAGCCAGGTGCGCGCGCTCGACATGGACGCGATCAGGACCGAGCTCAACGAGGAGATGAAGAACGCCGAGCAGAACTGACCGTCGCACCACGAAGCCCCGCCATTCCAGCGGGGCTTTTCTCGTTCTACGGGGCCGCCAACGAGCGACGGGGCCGCCAACGATCTGCGGGGGCCGCCAACGATCTACGGTTTGCGGCCGACTCCCGCGTAGCCGACGTCGGTGACGGCCTTCGTGCCCAGCAGGGGTTCGCCGGGGTCGGGGCGCCAGTCCTGTGGGTAGACCAGGCCGGGCTCGGCCAGCTCGTACCCCTCGAAGAAGGCGGCGATCTCCTCGGCCGTCCGGAGGTTGAGCGCGGCCGTCGCCTGCTTGTAGATCTCCAGCGCCTGCGGAGTGGAGTCGGGCGCGGCGTCCACGGCGTGGCTGATGACCAGCCGGCTGCCCGCGGGACCCGCGTCGCGCAGCCTGCCGACGATGCCGTACGCGGCCTCGTCGGGCAGGAAGTGCAGCACGGCCAGCATCAGGAACGCCACCGGGCGGCCGAAGTCGATCGTCTCGGCCAGGGTCTCCAGCAACTGGTCGATGTCCCTGATGTCGGCCTCTACGAACTCCACGTTCGCGCCCCTGGACAGCAGGGCCCGCCCGTGCGCGCACACCACAGGGTCGTAGTCGACGTAGACGACGCGCGCCTCGGGCGCGATCTCGTGCGTGTTGCCCTGAGTGGGCAGTCCGGCGCCGAGGTCCACGATCTGGTCGACGCCGGAGTCGACCAGGTGGCGTACGGCCCGGCGGAGGAAGTCGCGGTTGGCCCTCGCGGAGTCCCGCGTGCCGGGGAACAGCTTCAAGATCTGCTCGGCCGCTTCCCGGTCGGAGGCGAAGTTGTCCTTGCCGTCCAGGAAGTAGTCGTACATCCGGGCGATGTTGGGCACGCTCGGGTCCACGCCATCGGGGGCGCTGTCCACGATTTCTCCCAATAGTTGAGGAATTCTCACCTTTGTCAGGCCGATCATAGAAGATCGCGGACGGGCGTGACCGAAGAATCCTCTGGCAGCCCCGGCCCGACCCGGGGCTGCCGCCTACGTACTCAGCTGGAGCGGTAGAGCTCCGCCACCCGGAAGGCGAGGTCGAGCGACTGGCCGCGGTTGAGACGCGGGTCGCAGGCCGTCTCGTAGCGGCGCGAGAGGTCGTCCTCGACGATCTCGTGGCCGCCGCCCACGCACTCCGTCACGTCGTCGCCCGTGAACTCGATGTGGATGCCGCCGGGATGCGTGCCGAGCGAGCGGTGCACCTCGAAGAAGCCCGTCACCTCGTCGAGCACGTCGTCGAGCCGGCGCGTCTTGTGGCCGCTCGGCGCCTCCCACGTGTTGCCGTGCATCGGGTCGCAGATCCACGCGACCTGCGCGCCCGCCGCGGTGACCTCCTTGACCAGCGCGGGCAGGTGCTCGCGGATCTTGGAGGCGCCCATCCGGGTGATGAACGTGAGCCGCCCCGGCTCGTTCTCGGGATTGAGCTTCTCGACCAGCGCCAGGGCCTCGGAGGGCGTGGTGGTCGGGCCGAGCTTGACGCCGATGGGGTTACGGATGCGGGAGAAGAAGTCGACGTGCGCGCCGTCGAGCTGGCGGGTGCGCTCGCCGATCCAGACCATGTGCGCCGACACGTCGTACGGGCGGCCGGTCCGCGAGTCGATGCGCGTGAGCGCCCGGTCGTAGTCGAGGATCAGCGCCTCGTGCGAGGAGTAGAACTCGACGGTGTGGAACTCCTCCGGGTCGGCCCCGCAGGCGCGCATGAACGCGAGCGCCTGGTCGATCTCCCTGGCCAGCTGCTCGTAGCGGCGACCGGCGGGGGACTCGCCCACGAAGTCCTGGTTCCAGGCGTGCACCTGGCGCAGGTCGGCGTAACCGCCCTTGGTGAAGGCGCGGGCCAGGTTGAGCGTCACAGCCGAGGAGTGGTAGGCCTTCAGCAGCCGCCACGGGTCCGGCGTGCGGGACTCAGGGGTGAAGGCGAAGCCGTTGACCATGTCGCCTCGGTAGGCGGGCAGCTCCAGGCCGTCACGCGTCTCGGTGCCTTTGGAACGCGGCTTGGCGAACTGCCCGGCCACGCGGCCGATCTTGACCACCGGCACCTTGGCGGCGTAGGTCAGCACGATGGCCATCTGCAGCAGCGTCTTGAGCTTGTTGCGCACGTTGTCGGCGGTCGCCCCGGCGAACGTCTCGGCGCAGTCGCCGCCTTGCAAGACGAACGCCTCGCCTCGGGCGACGGCGGCCAGTTGCTCCTTGAGCTGGTCGCACTCGCCGGCGAAGACGAGTGGGGGCAGGCCGCCGAGCTCGGCGACGACCTTCTCGAGCTCGCTGCGGTCAGGCCAGTCAGGCTGCTGGGCCGCCGGCAGGGCTCGCCAGGAATCGAGTTCCTCGGGATTGCTCAGTGCGCTCACGACATACGAGGGTATGCTACCGGCTCGGCGTCACCGACCCCGATGTCCACGTTGTGAGAAAGCGGGCCCGCGGGGCGGGTCAGAGTTCGGGTGTCCGTACGTGCTCAGGGCGCACCCCCAGCCCGAGGAAACGCCGAAACACCCCGCCGACCAGGGGATTCTGCGGCAGCTTCGCCGGAATGCGCGGCGGCCCCACTCGGCTGTCGATCGTCGGGCCGATCAGCCGGTCCTGACCCACGCGCTGCGCGGCCTGGGTGATCCTGGTGGGCAGCATGCGGCGGCGCTCCAGCTGCCGCAACATGGCCTCCGGGATGGGCCGGCCCGCCCGCAGCGGCTCGGCCAGCAGGTTGGCCGTGGCGACCGCGTCCTGCACCGCCAGGTTGATGCCGACGCCGAACATCGGCGACATCGCGTGCGCCGCGTCTCCGATGGCCAGAAATCCGGGCCGGTACCACCGGCGGAGCCGGTTGATCGCCACCGTGAGCATGCTGACGTCGTCGAAGCTCGCGATCTGCCCGACGCGCCCCTCCAGGTACGGCAGCAGCCGCGCCACCGTCTCACGGAACGCGTCGATGCCCCGATCGGTCAGCTGGTCGTAGCCGCCCTTGGGGATGAGGTAGGCCAGCTGCCAGTACGTCTCCCTGTTGATGCCCACCATCGCGTTGCCGGTGGAGATCCGCAGGAACGTCTGCTCAGGGTCGCTGCCGAGGCGCGGCAGCCGGAACCACAGGACGTCCATCGGCGCGCCGAACTCCTGCGGCACCAGCCCGGCGGCCGCGCGCAGCGTCGAGCCGCGGCCGTCCGCGGCCACGGTCAGCTCCGCCCTGATCTCGTGCTCGCCCGACTTGTCGCGGTAGCGCAGTCCGCGGGCCGCGCCGTCCTCGCGGATCAGGCCGTACGCCTCGGAGTTCATGAGCAGCCGGAACGTCGGGTACTTCTCGGCGGCCGACGTAACGAGCTTCAGGAAGTCCCATTGCGGGACGAACGCGATGTAGTTGTACTTCCCCGGCAGCCGACGAAGGTCGGCCATCTGGATCGGCCCGTCGTCGGTCAGCAGGGTGAACCCATACGTCTTGCGGTGGGGGATCTTCAGGAACTCCGCGGCCAGCCCGAGCTCGTCCAGCACCTGAAGCGTGGACGGGTGGATCGTGTCGCCGCGGAAGTCGCGGAGGAAATCGGCGTGCTTCTCCAGCAGGGTCACCTCGACACCCGCTCTGGCCAGCAGCAGGGCGAGCATCGCGCCCGCCGGGCCGCCGCCGGCTATCACACAGGAATTCATCACGTATTGAGTTTAACCCCGTCTATGGAGAAATGCACTTGCCCGGTGCCATCCGGCACGCCCGAAACGCCGAAGTACTACCGAAGTAATGACGTGACCCCGACCGACGTGGAGTGCGACATGAGCGATGAGCTCCACACCCTTTCCGGCGCCTATGCCGTGCACGCGTTGCCGGACAGCGACGGGGTGCTGTTCGAAACGCACATGGAGGAATGCCCGTCGTGCCGGACGGAGGTACGGCGGCTGCGCGAGACGGCCGTCCTGCTCTCCCTCGCGGTCGCCGAGCCACCCCCCGCCGCCCTGCGTACCCGCGTTCTCACGGCCGTCGCCCGCACGCCCCAGGCTCCCGCAGGCTCGCCCCGACAGACTCTCCGCGACGTGCGGCGTCCGGCGGGTGACGTGACCGTCTGGGCGGCGGGGCCGTCCTCGGGTGACGCGACGGTCTGGTTGCCGAAGCCGTCCTCAGCCGGTCAGGCGGTGACCGGGAGTGACGTCGTGCCCCTGCGGCGTCGGCGAGGGCGGGGGAGGGCGGTGGCCGGGTTGGCGGCCGTGTCCACGGCGGCGGCCGTCGCGCTCGGCGTCGTGGTGTTCGACGCCCGCCGCGACCTGGGCGACCTCCAGGCCAGGGACGGCGAGGTCGCGGCGGTCCTGGCCGCGCCCGACGTCCGGACCGTACGTCTGCCGGTCACCGCGGGTGGCAGCGGCACCGTCGTGGTGTCACGCGCGCGGGGCCGGATGGTGTTCACGTCGTCGGGCCTGCCCGAACTGCCCCGGTCGAGGGTGTACGAGCTGTGGCTGATGGGCCCGGACGGCATCCGCTCGGCGGGACTCCTGGACCGGCGCCCTGACGGCGTCACCACGCCCATGCCGGCCGCGGCGGCCAAGGGGGACGAGCGCATCGGCCTCACCGTCGAACCGGCGGGCGGCTCCAAGCAGCCCACCACCCAGCCGGTCCTGTTGGCCGAACTCCCCACAGCCTGACCAGATTTATCGGCTTTGGGATGAGACGCCGGCACACAACGGGCCGATAATGCGGATCATGCGTAGATCCGCGGCCCTGGTCCTGGCCGCCGCCGTCTTATACATCCCCCCAGCCAACGCAGACGCAGCCGCCGCGCCCGGCGCTGCCACCGTCGTGCCGGTCCAGGTCACCGGTACGCCCGCCAAACGGTTCAACCTGGTCATCATGGGCGACGGCTACACCGAGTCCGAGCAGGCGAAGTTCCAGGCGGACGTCGACCGGCACCTCAACGTGATGTGGTCCATCGAGCCGTACAAGTCCTACCGCGCCTACATCAACGTCTACCGGGTGGACATCGTCTCCGGCGAGTCGGGTGTCAGCTGCGACCCCGCCTTGACCTCACCGAAGAAGACCACCCCGCTCAGCATGGGCTTCTGGGGCCAGTGCAACCCCAGCAGCGTCCAGCGGCTGATCACCATGGACAACACCGCCGCCACCCGCTACGCGAACCTGGTCACCGGCACGACCTCGGCCAACCGGCAGATCCTCGCGCTCGCCAACAGCGGGACGTACGGCGGCGCGGGCGGTTCCTACGCGACCGCCTCCGGCAGCAACTCCATGTCCGCCCTGATCAGCCCGCACGAGCTGGGCCACTCCCTGGGCGGCCTGCAGGACGAGTACGACTACTACCAGCGCGGCGTCCCCGGCGGCCCGTACACGGGGCCCGAGCCCGCCTCCGCCCACCACACACTGCTGACCGAACAGCAGATGCTCGACCAGAAGAAGAAGTGGTGGCGCTGGCTCGGCGAGCCCAGCGAGTCCGGCGGCCCGATCGGCCGCTACGAGGGCGGCATGTACGCCACCACGGGCGTCTGGCGGCCGAGCCGGCACTCGATGATGAAGACGCTCGGCTACTACTACGACCAGGTGAGCCGGGAGGTGATGGCGCAGCGGATCACCGGCAAGACGACGGTGATCCAGGACGCCACCCCCTCGGCCGCGCCCGTCGGCGCCGACCGGGTGCTCTGGGTGGAGCCGATGCGCCCGAACGGCCACGCGCTCACCGTCACCTGGAACGTCGACGGCACGGACCGGCCCGCCGGACAAGGCACGGCCCTGGACTTACGCGCGCTCGGCCTCACCCCTGGCACCCACACGGTCAAGGCGACGGTCAGCGACCCGACGAACTTCGTCAGGGACCCGGCCATCCGCGCCGCGATGTCCGCCTCCCGCACCTGGACCGTCGACACGTCAGTGACCACCCCGCCCGACGGCGTCACCCCCGGCATCGTCTCCGCCACCTCGGTGGAGCGGCCGCTGGGCCGTACCGAGGTCGTGTACGTGGAGACCACGCACCCGGCGGCGAGCGTTCCCGCGGTCGCGTGGGCGCTCGACGGGAAGCGGGTCGGCGAGGGCGACAGCGACCTGGACCTCGGCGCGCTGAAGCCGGCCGACGGCACGCACACCCTCACCGCGACGGTCGGCGACCGGACGCTGACCTGGACGGTAGACGCCACCTCGCCGAAGACCGGCTACGAGCTGTCGCCGCCGCTCGTCAGGTCCGGCGACACCTATGTCTACAACGGGCCGTTCTCGATGAAGCTGACCGGCACTGACGATCAGGGCGGTTACGTGGTCTCGGAGTCGAGGGTCGACGGCGACGGCTGGTTCAACTACTTCGGCTGGCCGACCTCCTCCGACCTGCCGTGGACGTTCACCGAGGACGGCACGACCATCGACTCCCTCGTGTACGGCAAGCTCCCCAGGGGGCGGCACACGATCGAGTACCGCTCGATCGACGGCTCGGGCAACTACGGCAGGGCGGGCAGCTTCACCGTCACCACGATCGCCCCGCCGCCCGCCTGCACCAGGACCCTCACCGGCGCCCAGCGCGGCCCGCTGACCGTCGCCGACGGCGTCACCTGTCTGGACCACGCGCAGGTGAGCGGGCCGGTGACCGTGCGGGCGGGCGCATCGGTGGTCGTCACCGGCAGCCGGCTCTCCGGCGCGCTCATCGCCTCGCGGGCCGCCTCGGTGCAGGTCCTCGGCGCGCGGGTGGACGGCGCGCTGAACGTCGACCGCGCCGGCTCGCTGGCCGTCGTGGGCGCCGACATCCGCGGCGCCGCCCTGCTGACCGCGAACACGGCGCCGATCCTGTCGGGCACCACGGTCAAGGGCGCGCTCGCCTGTACGGGCAACACGCCCGCGCCCGTGGACCTGGACGTGCCCAACAAGGTCACCGGCGTGGGCGCGGGACAGTGCGGCAAGCTAGGCGCGGGAGCCGGGGGCACCTCCTACGAGGCGGTCCAGGACGTCCGTGAGTGAGGTGGTGGACAGGTCGCGGGCCCGCGCGTACTCCGACTCGGGATACTGCCGCGGCCCGTTCTCCACCAGCAGGATCAGGTAGAGGTAGGCACGATAGAGGTCGAGCCGGGTCCGCGCGGCGGGGGTGAGCTCCAGCGGGGTCACCTCGCGGTACCCGGCCAGGAGCGGGTCGTCGTCGCGCAGCTCGCCGAAGATGGTCGGCGTGACGAACTCGGCCAGCGGGTCGCCCCAGAACGCCCGCTCGTGGTCGATGATCGCCTGGATCCTGGGCGTCCCGGACAGGTCCAGGAAGACGTTGCCCGCCCAGACGTCGAAGTGGACGAGGTGCGGCGTGGTCACCTCGTCCAGCACGGGCGCGGCGGCGGCGAGCAGCTCGCCGATCTCCGCGGCGGGCCGGGGGAGCGGCGTCGGGTAGCGCTCGGTGTCGGCCAGCAGCGCCCCCACCATGGCCAGGTACGCCTCGCGCCAGGTGCGGCCGGTGATGCCCGCGTGCGGGTAGCCGAACACCTCGCCCGTCACCGCGTTGAACCTGGCCAGGTGGCGGCCCAGCTCACGCCGGAGCGCCGCGTCGGCGCCGTCCGGTTTCACGTCGTTCCACGACACGCCGTCCAGCGTCCCGAACAGCAGGTAGTCGCCGCCGAGCACCGGATCGTCGAACCCGGCGGCCAGCAGCCTCGCCACCGGCACGCCCGCGGCGACGGCCAGCTCGCAGGCCGCCGCCTCCATCCGCAGCAGGTTGCGTTCGTAGCTGAGCTGGTCCAGCTCGGGGGAGGGGGCCAGCTTGAGTACCACGTCGCGGCCGTCGTCGAGGAGGAGCCGCCAGACCGCGTTGGCGTAGCCGTCGGTGAGTTCGGTGGATTGGGTAACACCCGCGCCGAGCGCGCGCCGGGCGAGATCGTCGAGCTCGGTGGGCGATAGACGCCGTTTCGTCCTGCTGTCCACGAGACCCGATTGTGGGGTCAGGCCGCGCTGATCGTCCAGCTCGGCCCGAACTCGTCAGGCGGTGCTGATCGTCCAGCTGGCCACGTGCTCGCCGCCCGGTTCGAGAACCACCACGTCGGTGCCGGAGTTGAACGCGTCGGGCGGGCAGGTCATGGGCTCCACCGCCACGCCCTCGTAGCCGAGCTGCCCGCTGGTGCAGACCTGTACCCACGGCAGCACGGCCGGGTCCCACGTCATGCGTACGCCCCCGACCCGGGCCTCTCCGGCCGCCAGCCCGGTGAACGCGTGGTCGATCACGTCGCCGTCGAGCACCCTGGCCTTGCGGAAGTCGTACGGGGAGCCGGACACGTCGTCCAGGGACCGCGGCAGCAGCTGTTCATCGGTGATCAGCACCTTGGCGGCGGGCAGCTCCAGGTCGTCGCCGAGCAGCCAGGGATGGGGGCCGCAGCCGTAGGGGGCGGCGTCGGCGCCGTCGTTGCGGGCGGTGACCGTGGTGGTCAGTCCGTGCTCGTCGAGGCGGTGAAGCACCCGCAGCGTCAGCGTGAACGGGTAACCGGCCGTGGGGGTGATCGTGTGCGCCAGGCGTACGAAGGCGTGGTGGTCCTCGGCGGCCAGCAGCTCCACGACCTGCCAGTCGACGCCGTACACCAGCCCGTGCAGGGCGTGGCCGCGCTCGGGCTCGCTCACCGCCAGCTCGTGCGTCCGCCCGCCGAACGGATAGCGGGCCCCGCCCACCCGGTTCGGCCAGGGGGCGAGGATCGTGCCCGCGAAATAGGGGACCGGGCCCTCGGCGGGCCAGCTCGTGATCAGGTCGCGCGCGCCGTGGCGGAGCGTCCTGAGCGCGGCGCCGCGCGGGCTGATCCGCGCGGTGTATCCGGCGGCGGCGAGCTGGGGCACGGAAGAATCCTCTCTCGGGGGGTTGAGCAAAGGGTATCCCGAGGTCAGGCCGACTCCCGGCGGACCAGGTGGGTGTCGAGGATGACCACGGGCTGGCGGAGCGCCTCGCCGTTGATCCGCGCCACCAGCAGCCGCGCCATCTGGCGGCCCATCTCCTCGGCCGGCTGGTGCACGGTGGTCAGCGGCGGGTCGGCGTGCAAGGCGACCTTGGAGTCGTCGAACCCCACCACCGCCACGTCACCCGGGATGGCCCGGCCCTCGAGCTTGAGCACCCGCATCGCCCCCACCGCCAGCGGGTCCGAGGCGGCGAACACGGCGTCGAGCTCCGGCTCGGCGGCCAGCAGCTCGCGCATCGCCGCCGCGCCGCTCTCCTCGGAGAAGTCGCTGCCATAGGCGACCAGCTCCCGAGCTCCCAAGGTGAGCAGCGCGTCGTGGTAGCCGGCCAGCCGGTCGACGCCCACGCCCATGTCCTGCGGCCCGGCGATCGTGGCGATGCGCTGCCTGCCGAGACCCAGCAGGTGCTTGACCGCCTGCCGGGCGCCGGCCCGGTTGTCCATGTCGACGTAGCTGTAGGGGGTGAGGCCGACCGGGCGGCCGCCCAGCACGGTCGGCACGCCCATCGCCTCCAACCGGCCGGGCAGCGGGTCGGCGCCGTGCAGCGACAGGAGCAGCACGCCGTCGACGTGCTGCCCCGTCAGGTAGTGCTCCAGGCGTTCGTGCTCCTCCTGCGACTGGGCCATGGCCAGGATCAGCTGGAGGCCCGTCTCGGCCAGCGCCGAGCCGATGCCCCTGATGGTCCCGGCGAAGTAGGGCTCGTCGAAGACGCGCAGCTCGGACTCCGACACCACCAGCGCCACCGTGTCGGTGCGCCGGGTGACCAGCGCCCGCGCCGCGCGGTTGGGGACGTAGCCCAGCTCCTGGATGGCCCGTTGCACGGCGTCGCGGGCCTTCTCGCTCACGTTGGGTGAGCCGTTGATGACTCTGGACACCGTGCCACGGCCTACTCCGGCCAGAGCGGCGACTGCCTCAAGAGTCGGTCGGTTCATGACGCCTATTCTGCCGGATGATCTCCGAGTACCAGATAGCGCTGTCCTTGAGCACGCGCCGCTGGCTCTCGAAGTCCACGTGCACGAGGCCGAAGCGCTTGCCGTAGCCCCATGCCCACTCGAAGTTATCCATAAGCGACCAGGCGAAATAGCCCTCCAGCGGCACCCCGGCGTCGATCGCGTCGCGGCAGGCGCGCAGGTGGTCCTCGAAGTAGGCCACCCGCTCGGAGTCGTGTACCCGGCCGTGCTCCAGGACGTCGTCGAAGGCCGCGCCGTTCTCGGAGACGACCATCGGGATCGCCGGGTAATCCCGCGCCACCCTGGTCAGCACCTCCACCAGGCCGCCCCGGTCGATCTCCCAGCCCATCGCGGTGACCGGCCGGCCGCCGTCGACGAACGACACATGCTCGCTGCCCACCCAGGGCGAGGCGGAATCCGTGGGCGCCGCCGCCGCTGAGGCCCTGCCGCCTGGTGCTCCCGAAACCGTGAAGCGGCTGTAGTAGTTGACGAGCAGCACGTCGATCGGCGCCTTGATGGTCGCCAGGTCACCGTCCCTGATGAAGTCCAGGTCCATCCCGAGGTCGTCGAGGACGTCCTGCGGGTAGCGGCCGGTCATCAGCGCGTCGAGGAAGAACCGGTTCTGCAGCCCGTCGATGCGCCGCGCCGCGTCCTGGTCCGCCTCGCTGTCGGTGGCCGGGGTGATCGCGTAGAGGTTCACGCAGCCGCCGACCCGCCTCGCGCCCATCGCCTGTACGGAAAGGCCGTGCGCGAGGTTGAGATGGTGCGCGCCCCTGATCGCGTTCTCCGGCTCGCGACGGCCCGGGGCGTGCTCGCCCGAGGCGTAGCCGAGGAACGCGGTGCACCATGGCTCGTTGACGGTGCTGAAGGTATGTACGTGATCCTTCAGCGCTTCGTGCACGGTCGCCGCGTAGTCGGCGAAGCAGTAGGCCGTGTCGCGGTTGGGCCAGCCGCCCCTGTCCTCCAGCGCCTGGGGCAGGTCCCAGTGGTAGAGGGTCAGCCAGGGGTCGATGCCGTGCTGCCGCAGCTCGTCGGTGAGCCGTTTGTAGAAGTCGAGGCCCTTTTGGTTGATCTTGCCGGACCCGTCGGGCTGGATCCGGGGCCAGGATACGGAGAAGCGGTAGGCGGTCAGGCCCAGCTCCGCCATGATCTGGGCGTCTTCCCGGTATCGGTGGTAGTGGTCGATGGCCACGTCCGCGTGGTCCCCGTTGAGCACGCGGCCCGGGGTCTTGGTGAAGGTGTCCCAGATGGACATGCCGCGCCCGTCCTCGGCGACCGCGCCTTCGATCTGGTACGCCGAGGTGGCCGCGCCGAACGCGAATCCCGTGGGGAACTGCAGCCCGGCACGCGTCTGTTCCTCTTGTGTCGTCACGCCTTGACCGCACCTTCCATGAGTCCGCCGACGATTTGGCGGCCGAATGCGACGAATACCGCGATGAGCGGAATGATGGACAGCGCCGTTCCCGCGAAGATCAATGTGTAGTTGGTGGAGAACCTGGCGTTCAGCGAGGTGATCGCGATCTGCACCGTCGGATTGTCCGGAGTGAGGACGATCAGCGGCCACATGAAGTCATTCCACATCAGCATGAACGTATTGATCCCGAGCACCGCCATGCCCGGCCGTACGGCCGGCAGCACGACGTTCCACCAGATCCGCAGGGTGGCCGCGCCGTCGACCCTGGCCGCCTCGACCAGTTCCATCGGCACCGCCTGGCGGGTGTACTGGGTCATCAGGAACACGCCGAACCCGTTGAGCAGGTACGGCAGGATGACCGCCTTGAGGGTGCCCGTCCACTCCAGGCTGACCATCAGCCGGTAGAGCGGCACCACGCCCATCTGCTGCAGCGGCACCGCCATCGTCAGCAGTACGGCCAGGAGCAGCACGTTCCTGCCCTTGAACGACAGGTTGGCGAAGGAGAAGCCGGCCAGCGTCGAGATGATGACCACCGAGACGGTGACCACGCTCGCCACGATGAACGAGTTGGTCAGGCCGAGCAGGAAGTGGGCGTCCTCGTTGTTGAGCACGGCGAGGATGTTCTGGCCGAGGTTCCCGCCGGGCAGGAACGGCGGCGGCACCGCGACCGCGTCGGCGTTGGTCCGCGAGGCGATGACCAGCATCCAGTACAGCGGGAAGGCGGACAGCACGATGGCCAGCGCCAGCATGACCCGGGTGATGAGGGTCGGCGACCAGTTGGTCATTTGGTGCCCCCGATCCTGCGGACGAACAGGAAGTTGATCAGCGCGCCGATGAGGATGAGCAGGAACAGCAGCCAGGCCGCCGCGGCGGCGTAGCCGTAGTCGAACTCGCGGAAGCCCTGCTTGACGATGAACATCGCGACCGTCTGGAACTGGCCCTGCGACCCGCCGTCGACGTTGCCGTTGTAGAACGTCGTCGGCTCGGAGAACAGCGTGAGCCCGCCGATCGTGGAGTTGAGCACCACGAAGATCATGGTCGGGCGGAGCATCGGCAGGGTGATCTGCCAGAACTGCCGCCGCCGCGAGGCCCCGTCGATGGCCGCGGCCTCGTACAGGTCGCGCGGAATGGTCTGCATGCCGGCCAGGAAGATGATCGCGTTGTAGCCGGTCCAGCGCCAGTCGACCATGGTGGCGATGGCCAGCCACGACGGGACCCGCTCGGCCCGCCAGTTGATGGCGTCCACGCCGAACCAGCTGAGGATCCAGTTGACCAGCCCCCAGTCACGGGCGAAGAGCTGGGTGAACACGACCGCCACCGCGACCACCGAGGTCACCAGCGGCAGCAGCACGCTCATCCGGATCGCCAGGCGCAGCCGGAACCGCTTGTTCAGCGCGTTGGCCAGGAACAGCGCCAGCAGCAACTGCGGGATGGTGGCCAGCAGGAACATGCCGACCGTGTTGACCACGGCGTTCCAGAAGTCCTCGTCGGCCAGCAGTTTGGCGTAGTTGCCCAGCCCGGTCCACTTCGTGGTCCCGGCCAGGTCGTAGTCGTAGAGCGAGTAGTAGAGGGTGAACGCCAGCGGGAAGAGCCCGAAGGCGGCGAACAGGATGAAGTACGGGGACACCAGCGTGTACGGCATCACCTTGACGTCCAGTCTGGAACGCCAGAGACGGCCGGTCGGAAGGGTGTCGATACTCATAGGAGACCTTTCGGCGGCAGTAGCCCGGCCCGCTCATGGCGGGCCGGGCGGGGAAGATCAGCCCGCGGCCTTCACCGCGTCGTCGACCAACTGCTGCCAGGCCTTGCCGTAGGGCACCGAGCCGTCGTCCATGCCCTGGATCACCGACTCGATGGCGTTCTTGACCTGGGCGTGCTTCACGCCGAGGAAGACCGGCTGGAGGCTCGACGCCGACTTGGCGAAGATCTCGCCGATCGGGGCGTCGTTGAAGAACTCGTTCTTCGCGCTCTGCACGGCCGGGTCCTGCTGCGCCTTCGTGTTGCTCGGCATGTTGCCGAAGTCGGTGAAGATGCTCGCCTCGGTCTGCGCTTGGGTCAGGTAGTCCGCCACCGCCGCGGCTTCCTTCGGGTGCTTGCTCTGCTTCGGCACCGACAGCCAGGAGCCGCCCCAGTTGCCGCCGCCGCCGGGTACCGCGGCCACGTCCCACTTGCCCTTGCCGCCGTCGCCGGCGTTGCCGCTGACCACGCCGAGCATCCACGACGGGCAGCCGACCGTGGCGAACGCGCCCTTCTGGGTGCCCGCCGCCCACTCGTCGGTGAAGTTACGCAGCTTGGCGGTCAGGCCCTGCTGGCTCATCTTCGTGGCGAAGTCGAAGCCGGCCTTCACCGCCGGGTTCTTGTCGACGATGAGGTTGTTGTCCTTGTCGAAATAGGTGACGTTGCCGTTCTTGGCCGCCTCCTGGTAGAGGACCACCTGGTAGAGCGTGTTCGTGCCGTCGGCGAACTTGGTGTCCTTCACCTTCGCCTGGAACTGCTGGCCGACCTTCATGAAGGCGTCCCAATCGGGCCACAGGGCGCTGACCTTGTCGCGCTCGGAGGGCAGTCCGGCCTTCTTGAACAGATCCGAGCGGTAGCAGATGCTCATACCGCCGATGTCGGTGCCCAGGCCGAACAGCTTGCCGTCGGCGGTGAGGCCGTTCTCCCACTTCCAGGCGGGGAAGTCCGCCTTGCGGGAGTCCAGGCCGAATTCCTTCAGGTCCGCCCACCACTCCGGGTGCGCCTTGGCCAGGCCCATGCCACCTTCGTCGATGCCGACCACGTCGCCCGCGCCGTTGCCCGCCTGCAGCCACTGGATCATCTGCGGCCAGTACTGCTGCTCGAACTGGTCGGTCAGGTGCTCTTCCTTGATCTGGATGTCCTTGTGCTCGGCGTTCCACTTCGTGATGGCGTTCTTGTAGCCGAAGTTCGAGCCGCCGCCGAAAGTCTGCACCCGGATCGTGACCGGTTCGGCGGCCGCCGAGGACGCGGGTGCGTTGCTGGCCGCCGGAGTGCCGCCGGAGCCGCAGGATGCGACGGTCAGGGCCGCCGCCGCCAGGGCGGAAGCCGCGGCGAGACCGCCGCGACGCTTGCGGTTCAACATGGTGGACCCCTTCTCGGGTGAATGGGTGGGGAGGTGCACCGCGACACACGCTCCGGGCCGCGGTGGGAAATCCTTGGGAGCGCTCCCACAAAGGGTGCACTTATGGCCTGTGCCCGTCAATGCGCTGAAACGCAACCGTTACCAATGGTGCGATTTCTCATTCTGAAAGGGGATTTTTGGTGACTTACGACGCAAAGGGCCGTTTGGGAGCGCTCCCATCACAAGGGACTCGTTTGTGTTTGCTTTCTGGGCATGTCGCCCACACACTGCGGGCTTTTCTCGTGGTCACGCCCGTGGTCACGAGCGCAGTAGGGCTCGCGGTCGCGACTGCTGAGGCGTCCGTACGGCGCGTTGGCGGCGATCAGCAGGCGACAGGGATCAGCGGGCGACAGGGATCAGCAGGCGGCGGCGCGCTCTCGCAGCAGGGTGCGCTCGCGGGCGTTGCGGGTCATGGCCGCCGCCCGTTCGAACTCGGCGCGCGCCTCACCCTGTCGCCCCAGCTTGACCAGCAGATCCCCGCGTACGCTCGGCAGCAGGTGGTAGCCCTTCAGCGCCGGTTCGTCGACCAGCTGGTCCACCAGCTCCAGCCCGACCGCCGGACCGTACGCCATGGCGAGCGCGACCGCCCGGTTGAGCTCGACGACCGGGGACCGCGACATCCGCGCCAGCGCCTCGTAGAGGGTGGCGATGGCCCGCCAGTCGGTCTCCTCGGGGGTGAGCGCCCTGGCGTGACAGGCGGCGATGGCGGCCTGCAGCACGTACGGGCCCAGGTCGCCGTCGAGATCCTCGGCCCGCTGGAGCGCGTCCAGGCCACGGCGGATCAGCAGGCGGTCCCAGCGGCCCCGGTTCTGCTCCAGCAGCAGGATCGGCTCGCCGGACGGTCCCACCCGGGCGGCCGCGCGCGACGCCTGGATCTCCATCAACGCGACCAGGCCGTGCACTTCGGGCTCCTTGGGCATCAGCTCGGCCAGCACCCGGCCGAGCCGCAGCGCGTCCTCGCAGAGTCCGGGCCGCATCCAGTCGTCACCGGCCGTGGCCGAGTAGCCCTCGTTGAAGATCAAGTAGATGACCTCCAGGACCGACGACAGGCGTCCGGCCAGCTCCTCACCCTGCGGCACCTCGAACGGCACCTGCTTGTCGGCCAGCGTCCGCTTGGCTCGGACGATCCGCTGCGCCACCGTCGGCTCAGGGACCAGGAACGCCCTGGCGATCTCGTCGGTGCTCAGCCCGCCGAGCACCCGCAGCGTGAGCGCCACCCGGGCCTCCGTGGACAGCACCGGATGACACGCCGTGAACACCAGCCGCAGCAGGTCGTCCTCGATCTCATCGGTGCCGGGCAGCTCCTCGTCGGCACCCGGCTCCTCCGACAGCTCGCGGCCCATCTCGGTCAGCTTGCGCGCGTAGCGTTCCTGACGGCGCAGCAGGTCGATGGCGCGGCGTTTGGAGACGGTCATGAGCCAGGCGCCGGGATTGCCCGGCACCCCCGACTCCGGCCACTGCTCCAGCGCCGCGACCAGGGCGTCCTGGGCCAGCTCCTCGGCCAGGCCGAGGTCGTGCACCAGCCCGGTCAGGCCGGCGATGAGCCGCGCCGCCTCCATCCGCCAGACCGTCTCGATCGCCCGATGCGTATCGGAAGCCATCACGTGGCCATAAGACCAGCCCGCCCCACCCCCCGCAAGCCGGGACCGGAGCCTGGTGGGCGATTCGGGCCCCCAACGGAGAGTTGGGCTCGCGGGCGGGAAGCGGCTTCTATCGTTCGGCGGAACCCATCAGGCGCTCCCGCAATGCCGCCTCGCGTTCGGCCTCCTCGGGGGTCATCGACCCGGCCGGCAGGTCGGCGGCGTCGAACACCTGCCAGACGTCCAGCCCGACCCCCTCATGCCCACCGGGAACCGGCACCCGCAGCGCCCATTCGATGGCCTCCTCCCGGGACTTGACCTGGATCAGCCAGAACCCGGCGATCAGCTCCTTGGCCTCGGCGAACGGCCCGTCGAGCACCGTCGCCTTGCCATCCTTGGTGTAGGCGATCTGCGCACCGTGGGAACTGGGGTACAGCCCTTCGGCGGCCAGCAGCACCCCCGCCTTGGCCAGGCTCTCGTTGTAGGCGCCCATCGCGTCGACGAGCTCCCGGCTGGGCAGTTCGCCGGCCTCGGTCGCCTCGTTCGCCTTCCCTACGATCATGAACTTCACGATCCGCCTCCTTCACTCTCACGAACGCGTCGAACGGTCAGGCCCCGAATCGACACGTGAGCAGAAATTCTTCACCAGGAGACGTCGCAGCGTCATCGGCACCGCGGACCAAGACCGGCGCCTTCAGCCCGCCGGCGGTAAGGACCGGCGATCTACGTTCCAGCGAGGACCCCGGACAACCTCCTGGCCGTGATCCGGGCTTGGGATCCGCCGTAGTCCGCTTCTCGCCAGTTCTTGCGGTAGTACAGGAGCGTATAGATGGCCAGTGTCCTGCCCTGCCGCAGGACGGTGCCGTCATGGCGGAGGCGTCCGCCGCGCGGGCGGGCACGCCGGAGCCGATCAGGACCACGAAGGCGACCGCCGTCGCAGGCAGCAGGCGGAAGTCGGGTGACTTGTGAGCTGTTCGAGTCCTGACTCCAGGGGCTGCAGATAGTCGGCGGCGAACCTCGCGTGTCATTACACAGAGTAGCGATTATGGCGCATACCGTATCTGTTGGGCTTCTGCGCCGTTTCCGTCGTCACGATGTTCTGGGCTACGTCCTCGAACGGCACCCGAGACACCCATGGTCCGCAGAACCCGGCGGCTGCCACCAGGGCAGCCGCGCCGACCGTCAACGGTTAGGGGAGCGCGATGAGCGACGACAAGGAACCGAAGCTGATCTACGGCCAGGGGGCCGATGCGTGTCCCGAGGGGCACTTCTGTCTCTATCGGGCCAATAACTTCAACGCGGGCCAGACCCCGGGGCGTGGCGACAAAATCCTGGCCATTCCGATGGGCGCGCATGCCAACGACTTCTCCGAGTACGGGTTCGACCACAGCGGTGACGGGGTGAGCGCCGTCGTCAACAACACCGTCGAGGACAACGCGCTCTTCTCGGCCGCCAACCAGCAGGGACACTCACTGCCGGTGGAGCGGGGAGCCTCGATCGCGAGGTTGTCGGACATCCCCATGGCCGAGAGCCCGAACGGCTCCTGGAACGACCAGGCCCAGTCCGCGCTGGCGGCCCGCTTCGTGGGGAACCTGCGCGTCGATCAGGAGTTGCGAGGCCACTGGGCGGAAGGCTCGGGCCACATCTACTCCTACCGGCTCACGATGCACGCCGAGGACACCCGCGTCATGAAATGGGCCGTGGGCTTCGGCGGCTTGCCGGAGGGAACCTTGCTGTCCAAGAGCTTCGTCGACACCTTCTGGGGCGAGATCTTCCGCGACGGCAGCGACGGCGCCGTCCTGCTCGGCTCCCCCGAAGGCGGCGGGCACAGCGTCGATCCTGGGACAGCCCTTCCCATTGACATCCAGGTCGTCTACCCAGGCGAAAGCCCCGCCTACGAACGCCTCACCGGCCTGAACGCCCAGCAACTGGGCTGACTCGCCGGATCGCCGAAAGCGTCGTCCAACGCCGAACTCCCCGCGAAGCCGTGGCGTCGCGGGGAGATCGGCCGGGGGTCCGGTCTTGCGTCAGATGTGCTCGGCAGGGTTCGCCGGGAGGTAGAAGTTCCAACTGCCGTGTCCCTCGTGGGCGCCGCCCGCGGGGCAGTGTCCGTTGTCGGGGCGGCCATTCCACCAAAGGGTGTAGCACTTGTTACAGAAGCGCCAGTTGTCCTGCTGCGTCGTCGGTGACATGTCCCCTCCTCCAGTATCGAGAACCGGCTCGCTGTCCGGCCACCGTCAGTGTCCGAGGTGACGGCAGGCCCGTGACATCCCCAAACTTGGGGGGTTGCGGTCGGATGGGCAGATAAGGCAGCCATGCGCTGTTCAGCCCAACGTGGTGGGCTTTTCGGCAGCCGGTACGGGAGCGTAAGCAGCCGGTACGTGAGAGTAAGACGCCGGTACGGGAGAGTAGGACGCCGACGAGCGCGCGTCCAGTAGGACGCGCGCTCGTCGGCAGGAGAGCCCTCGATCAGGAAGTCGTCAGGCCCCGTAGTTCGGGTAGCCGTAGCCGACCACCTGGGACGTCGGCCGGACGCGCTGCTGGACGCTGCCGTTGCCGGTGTTGCCCTCGATCGTGGAGATCGTGCCGTCGTGGTTGTCCTTGACGACGAAGCCGACGTGCTCGATGTCGTCCAGGCTCTTGCTGCCGCCCCACGAGAAGAACACCACGGCGCCCGGCTTCGGGGTCGTGCCCCAGTGGTTGTTGTTGGCGAACCACTTCGCGTGCTCGACCGTGTAGGCGTCCCAGCCGATCATGCTGCGCGCGCCGGACTGCTCGCCGACCCACGAGACGAACATCGAGCACCAGGCGGCGTTCAGGTAGTCCGCCCGGGTGCCGCCGTCGCGCCTGAGGGTCTCCAGGGCGCGCGGGGAGTTCATGTACCACTTCTGGAACTTGGTGCCGCCACCGTAGGCGTTCTCAGTGGTGCCGACCTGGGCCTTGGCCAGCGCCAGAACCCGCGAGACCGTGGCCTTGGCCTTGACCTCGCTCTCCGGGTGGCTCTTCGCGGCGGCGGCGGCGTGTGCCGGGGCCGCGGCAGCGTGGGCGGTGGCGGTGTCCGCGTGGGCGGCGGACTGGCCGGCGAAGGCGGCGGCCGCGACGCTCACGCCGAGGACGGCGTGAGCGAAGGTCGACTTGGTGGCGCGAAAAAGATGGGACTTGGCCATCGAGGGGGTAACTCCTTGCTTCCATGCCGCTTACCGGGTTAGCTGACGGGTTCGGACGTGGAAGCTGTCCTACGGCACGTGACGTGCCGATACACCCCAAAGGACGGTGGGTCCCCGGTTCCGCGCGAGGCGGATTCAGCGGTCACAGGACGGTCCTGTGATGCCTTTGTGCGATGGTCTGGCAACGAACGGACAAACCGGACGTATGCCTCATATGACCACAAAGGTAATGCAAGTGGCAAGGGTCTTACAAATGGATAAATCGCCAGCTAAGAGAGCTGCTCCCTCGCGTCGGCCAGAAGCCCCATCATGGCAAGGCTTTCGTCAAGTGGCATGATCGCGGATTCGGTCCTGCCTTCGGCCATGGCGTCCCGTACCTCGCGCACCTCGCCGGCGTACCCGTTGTCCGCCGGATCGAGCACGAGCTCCTCCGTCTCCATCGACGGCCCGCTCAGCACGACCCGCTCCGGCGCCCAGAACGGCGCCTTGATGTGGGCGCGCATGTCGGTGCCCACCACGACGGCGTCGTTGGCGTACGGGCCCAGCAGCGAGCACTCCACCAGGGCCCGCCTGCCGCCCGGATAGACCAGCACCCCGCCCGCCTCCGCGTCCACCCCCGAGGGCGCCAGCGAGCCCGTGACGTGCATCCGTGAGGGCATCCCGAGCAGCAGCTGCGCCAGTCCGAACGAGTAGACGCCCAGGTCGAGCAGCGCCCCGCCGCCCAGCTCCGGCGCCCACAGCCGGTGTGCGGGATCGTAGGGAGCCTTGAAGCCGAACGACGCCTGGACCGAGCGGATCTCGCCGAACCGGGGATCGCCGGCCACCCGCTGGATGAGCGGATTGAACCGGGTCCACATGGCTTCCATCAGGAACACCCCGGCATCGCGGGCGAGCTGGACCATCCGCTCGGCGTCGGCGACGGACGCGGCGAGCGGCTTCTCGCACAGCACCGCCTTGCCCGCCGCGATCGCCGCCTCGGCGACCTCCAGGTGCTGGGCGTGCGGGGTCGCCACGTAGACCGCGTCGACGCCGGGGTCGGCGCACAGCTCCGCGTACGAGCCGTACGCCGACTCGGCGCCCAGTTCCGAGGCCAGCGCCCGCGCGCGGCCGAGGTCGCGTGAACCGACGGCGGCCACCCGCATTCCCGGCTCAGCGGCGATGACCGCCCCGACCCTTGCAGCGATGACACCCGTGGCCGCTATGCCCCATGCGAGATCCTTCATGGGGAAAGATCCTAGGGACTTACCCCATCCAGCTGAAAGTCTCCGGGTCGGGCCCGATCCGGCCGTCCTGCTTGGTCAGGGCGCCTATGGCCGCCATGTCCTCGGTGTCGAGGACGAAGTCGAACACCTCGAAGTTCTCCTTGATCCGCGCGGGCGTGACCGACTTGGGGATCGTCACGTTGCCCAGCTGGATGTGCCAGCGCAGCACGATCTGGGCCGGCGTCTTGCCGTGCTTCTCCGCCAGCACGGCCAGCGCCGGGTCGCCGAGCAGGCCCTTGCCCTGCCCCAGCGGGCTCCACGCCTCCGTGAGGATGCCGTTGGCCTCGTGGAACTCCCGCAGCGCGCGCTGCTGGAAGTACGGGTGCAGCTCGATCTGGTTGATGGACGGAACGATGTCGGCCTCGTCGATGACCCGGGTGAGGGTCTCGATGGTGAAATTGGACACACCGATCGCCTTGGCCCGTCCCTGACGGTAGATCTTCTCCAGGCCGCGCCAGGCCTGCAGATACTTGTTCCGGGACGGCACCGGCCAGTGGATCAGGTACAGGTCCACGTAGTCGAGACCGAGCCGGGACAGGCTCTCGTCGAACGCCTCCTCCGCCCGCTCGTGGTCGTTGTTGAAGAGCTTGGTGGTGACGAACAGCTTCTCGCGCGGGATCCCCGAGGCGCGTACGGCCCGGCCGACGCCCTCCTCGTTCCCGTACGCGCTGGCGGTGTCGATGTGGCGGTAACCGGTCTCCAGAGCGGCCGTCACGACCTGTTCGGCCTCGTCGCTCGGCACCTGCCAGACGCCGAACCCGAGCTGCGGCACCTGCACGCCGTCGCTGTTGAGTAGTAGCGAGTTCATGGGTCCCATTGTTCATGTCCCGTTTCTGGCGGCTTAAGGCGGCCGGGCTAGCTTGAAGCGGTCGTGATCGGGCTATCACCCCGCGGGGGTAACAGAGTGGGCAAACAGGCGTCGGCCTGGGTGGAGTCCCCGCTTCAGATGCTGTGCGCCATAGAGGCGCACCGCGCTGGACTGCTCGGGCCTGCCACGGTCGTCGTGCCGCGTGCCGGGCTGCGAGCGCTCAAGGCCACTCGCCGGGAGCTGTCCGGTCTGGCTCTGCCCGAGGGGCTGGAGCTGGCCGAGCCGCGCGAGCGCATGCCGCGCTCCCCGCACGCCGTCGGCGACGCCTTCTCCGGCCGGGTTCAGCTGCGCTGGCTCGTCTCCCATCCGGGCCGCATCGTGATCGTCGATGACGGGCTGGCCACGCTCCGGTTGCTGTCTCTGCTAGCCGAAGGGCCGTACAAACCGCTGTTGCGGGCGCGGGCCCACCCGGGAAAGCTGCGCGCGGCCCTGGGGCTGGCGGCGGCGATCAGGCTGCGCGCGAGCCGGGTGTCGGTCTTCACCGCGCTGCCGGTGACCGACGAGCTGGCGGCGGCCGTCCGCGCGGCGGGCGTCGACCTGGTCCGCCACGACTTCGGCTGGCTGCGCGAGCAGCCGCTGAGCGGGCCGGGCCCGGCCGAGCGGACCGTCGTGCTCGGCACCTCCCTGGTCAGGAACGGACTGGTCCACCGGGATCGCTACCTGAGCTGGCTGATGGAGCGGGCCGCCGAGGAGCCGCTCGCCTACTTCCCGCATCGCCGCGAGGACCCCGCTGACGTGGCGGTCATCCGCGAGCGGCCCGAGATCACCGTGCACGACGCCGGCGTACCCGCTGAGCTGACGCTGCGCGGTCTCGACCCCGCCCAGCGGGTGCTCAGCCTGCCGTCCACCGCGATCACCTCGCTGCGCGTGCTGCTCGGCCCGCGCGGCGTCGCGGTCGAGGCGGTGGACGTGCCGGACGACTGGTGGACCAGCAGGGCGGCCCCCGACCTGCGCTCCCATCTGACCGGAGTGGCCGGATGATCGGCTTATCTCGCCGCTGATGGGAGTCGCCGGGTGACCGGCTCATCCCGGAGCTGATCGAAGTCGCCGGGCGACCGGCTTACTCCGTACGTGACTGGAACGGCCGGTCAAGACCGGCGTTCAACCCATACGACTGGGCGTCTGCCCGTATTTGACTGGAGTGACCACTTGAGAGTGCTGGCCGTGGCCGACTCCGACTCGTACCTGAAGTGGGCGTCCTGCCTGCTGGAAGACCTGCCGCCCGGCTGCGAGACGGACCTCGCGGTGGTGCGCACGCCGATCGCGCCCTCGCCCGAGCAGATCGCCGCCGCCGTGGGCGGGCGTCCCGCGCCGCCGCTGATGCCGGCGCGGGCGGTGCGGCGTCTGGCGGAGCGGACGCGGCCGGACGCGATCATCGTGGCCTGTACGGGGCCGGTCGTCGACGTACTGGTGGCCGAGGCGTTCGCCGGGCTGTGGCCGCGGCCGGTGTTCGTGACCGGGCTGCCGGGCATCTCGGTGCCCGCGACGGAGAAGGCGTGGCTGTTCCGCAGCGGGTGCGACCTGTTCGTGGTGCACAGCGAGCGGGAGGTGGCCGAGTTCGGCGGGATCGCCGCCCAGCTCGGCGGGGGAGGGGCGGTCGGGCTGGCCCGGCTGCCGTTCCTGCGCCCGCGGGCCGTGCGCGGCGGCGGGAACCGGGTGGTGTTCGCCACCCAGGCCAAGGTGCCGCGTGAGCGCGAGGATCGCGAACGCATACTGCTGTCCCTGGCCGAGCTGGCCGCCCGCCGCCCGGACCTGGACGTGGTGGTGAAGCTGCGCGCCCTGGAGGACGAGCGGCAGACGCACAACGAGCGCTTCCACTACCAGCGGCTCTGGCGCGAACTCGGCGAGCCGGGGCGGGTGGCGTTCGAGGTGGGTTCGATGCACGACCAGCTGGCTCAGGCGGCCGGGTTCGTGACCGTCAGCTCGACGGCGGCGCTGGAGGCCATCGCGCAGGACGTGCCGCTGCTGGTGCTGAGCGACTTCGGCGTGAGCGCGGAGATGATCAACCTGGTGTTCGAGGACAGCGGGCTGCTGGGCACGCTCGACGAGCTGGCCGGCGGCGGCTTCCGCGCCGCCGACGCAAGGTGGTGCGCGGCCAACTACTTCCACCCGGCGGAGCGCAACGACTGGGCCGCGCTGCTGGGCGGGCTGGTGGCCGGCGGCCCGCGGGTCCCGGCCAGGTCGCTGCTCGACGGGCCGGAGCACGCCGCCGCCCGCCGCCGGGCCAGGATGCGCCTGGACGTGCCGCCCACCATGCTGCGCGTCGGCTACCGGGCCAAGCGGCGGATGCGCCGGTATCTGCGGGCGCTGTCCTGAAGTCGTTGCCCCCGGAGAACGCTGTCCTCCGGGGGCGCCGCTCGTTCAGATCGCGGAGCGGATCTTGCGGCGCAGCCGCGTCAGCGCCGTGGGCTTGGCCGTCAGCCCGAGCGTCTCCAGACGCTTGCGCTTGAAGTAGCGCGGGTCGAAGTCGAAGTCCACCGGCCGCAGCTCCGGATAGGTCTCGGCCTGCATGCAGTAACCCACGGCCCGCACCAGCTCCCGCAGATAGCCGCGCGGCGCCGGCTCGATCGTGCCGTCCGCCGACATGCGGGGCAGCAGCGCGTCGACGATCGTGACGGGCACCCGGTTGCTGTTCTCGTACGGGGCCAGCCGCTCCAGCACCAGATCGGTCCCGTACGAGGCCACCGGCAGCCCGAAGTAGCGCCCGGCCGTGATCAGGCCGGTCGAGAAGCAGCCCACGACCAGCTCGGGCCGGAGCGCCGAGAAGCACACCTCGGCCGGGACGCTCTCCCCGGCGACCAGCAGCCGCACGTCCAGCGGCTCGGCGGCGGCCCTGAGCAGCTGCGCGTGCCGGCGCCCGGCCGCCGGGTGCGGCTTGAACACGACGGTCGAGTAGCCCCGGGCGACCAGGCCGCGCAGCATCGTCTCGTGCAGCGCCGCCTCCTCCTCCGGCGTGACGATCTCCAGCGCGGACAGGTACTGCCCGAGGATCATCGCCTGCCCGGCCAGCATGTCGGGCGCGGTCGTCGCCACCTGCCGGACCACCGCCAGGAACGCCTCGTCCGGCAGGATCTGGGCCGGCACGCCGTACTCGCTGAGCAGGAGCGGCTCCAGCCCCGGCACGAGGTCCAGATGCAGCAGGCGGGTGATGCGGCGGAAGATCTCGGCGGGCAGCGGGTCGCGGGTCGGGCCGTAGCTCATCAGGCCGTCGGAGTAGACGGTGATCGGGCAGTCGCGCACCAGCCCGGCGATCGTCCGGGCGGGCGGCACGGCGATCGACTCCAGCACCAGCTCGGCCGCGTCCTCGAGCCCCAGCTGGGCGCGGATCAGCCGCTCCATCATCGGCACCTCGATGACGCGGGCCTTCCAGTCCGACGGGTGCAGCGGCGCGATCAGGTCGTTCCACGAGTGGATCTCGTCGAAGCGGGAGCGCAGCACCGCGAAGCCCGGCGTCCGGTCGAGCGGGACGGTCACCTCGGGGATCGCCGCGTTGTTGGACACGATGAGGACCCGGCGTCCCTCGGCGAAGCGGCCGTCGTCGATCCCGGCCGCCAGCGACATCGCCCCGAACAGCGTCGAGGCGTAGAAGACGGTCGTCATGAGTCCTCCCGTTCGCGGCGCGGCCGCACGTGGGGGTTCGGGGGGAGGTCGGGCAGCAGGGCCCGCAGGGTGGCCTCGCGTTCCACGGACATCCGCGACACCACGTCCGCCACCAGGCCGGTGGGCAGCGTGCGCACCATCTCCGCGCCGCGCTCCTCGAACCGGGCGCGCAGCTGCGGGGTGAAGCGGTCGGCGATCTCCAGGTGGTGGGCCAGCAGCGCGCAGAAGTTCCGTACGGCCTTGGGCAGGAACTCCTCCTCGAGGTCCTTGAACACCAGCTCGAAGGCGTCGAAGAAGTGCAGCTGCCGCTCGTCGCCCACCCGCGTGAGCGACCCCGACACCATCCGCCGGTAGAACACCCCGGCCAGGGAGACCACCGCGAACGAGGCCGCCTCCCTGTGCAGCCGCCAGATCCACGGCCGGTCCTCGGCGGTGTGCAGCGAGCCGGGGAAGTGCAGCAGATCGTGCAGCGAGCGCCGGTAGATCCCGGCCCAGGCGTAGGGATAGTCGACCATGGTCCGCACGTTCGCGGGCAGGATCGCGTCCCGAGGGTTGAGCACCACGCCCCGCCGCGCCAGCGGAGCGCGGTGCACGACCCGCTTACGTCCCTCGACCTGTACGTGGTCGGCGCGGACGAAGTCGCAGCCGAGGCCCTCGATGGCCTCGACGAGCCCGGCCAGGTAGCCGGGGGCGAGCCAGTCGTCGCCGTCCATGAACGTGACGTACCGGCCCGAGGCGGCCGACAGCCCGGTGTTGCGCGCGTCGGCGAGCCCGACCGGCGCCGGATTGCGCAGGACGGACAGGCCGGGCAGGTCGGCGCGGAAGTCATCGGCGATGGCGCCGGTGGCGTCCACCGAACCGTCGTCCACGACGATGAACTCGAAGTCGCGCCGGGCGTTGCGGCAGAGCGAGGAGAGCGCGTCGGCGATGAAACGCTCGCCGTCACGCACGGGCACGATGACGGACAGAGTGGTCAAGATCGCGCTCGTCAGACGGTGACGCGGCGCAGGCGGGCCTTGGGGGCCTCCTCACCGGGGAAGACGCGCTTGACGCCGTCGCCCATGGCCTGCTCGATGATCCGGATGTCGCGCACCAGGTGCTCCAGACCCGACGGCTCCAGCGACGCGGCGTGGTCGGAGCCCCACATGGTCCGGTCGAGCGTGATGTGCCGCTCCACGCAGACCGCGCCGAGCGTCACCGCGGCCAGCGAGATCTGCAGGCCGCGCTCGTGCCCGGAGTAGCCGACGGGCACGCCGTAGCGCTCCTTGAGGGTGGTGATCGTACGCAGGTTCGCCTCCTCCGGCGGGAGGGGGTAGGTGGAGGTGGCGTGCATCATGATCAGCTTGTCGGTGCCGAGGATCTCGACGGCCTGGTCGATCTCGGAGAGCGTGGACATGCCGGTCGACAGCATCAGCGGCTTGCCCGTCGCCGCGAGGGCGCGCAGCAGCTCATGGTCGGCGACGCTGGCCGAGGCGATCTTGTGCGCCACGACGTCCATCTCTTCGAGGAAGTCGATGGAGGGCACGTCCCACGGCGAGGCGAACCAGTGCAGGCCGCGCTCGTCGCAGTACTTGGCGATCTGGCGGTACTCGTCGTAACCGAACTCGGTCCGCTCCTTGTACTCCAGATAGGTCATCTCGCCCCAGGGCGTCTGCCTGATCTGCCCCTTCTGCGCCTCGGGCACGCAGATCGCCGGGGTGCGCTTCTGGAACTTCACCGCCTGGCAGCCCGCGTCGGCCGCCACGTCGATGAGCCGGCGGGCCAGGTCGAGGTCGCCGTTGTGGTTGATGCCGATCTCGCCGATGACGTAGACGGGCTCGCCGTCGCCGACCAGCACCTCGCCGACCGCCACCGGGCCGAACCTGGGACGCTCCCTGACCTCGGGCGTGGGCTCCGCGGGCCGGGCCGCCACGACCCGGTCGCACAGCTCGCGTACGGCGCCCTCGCCGCCCGCCTTGGACAGCACGACCCGGGCGGCCGCCCGGACCCGCGGGTGCGCGTCGGGCACCGCGATCGGCCAGCCCACCTCGGCCATCGGGCCCAGGTCGTTGACGTCGTTGCCCACGTAGGCGACGCGGGCCGGGTCGAGGCCCTCGATCGTCAGCCAGTCGCGCAGCACGACCCGCTTCTCGGCGATGCCCTGCAGCACGGGCACGCCCAGCTTGCGGGCGCGGGCGGCCACGACCGGGTTGTGCTCGGTCGACATGACCAGCACCTTCACCCCGGAGCGGCGCAGCAGCGCGATGCCCATCCCGTCGGAGCGGCTGACCAGCACCATCTCGCGGCCGTCGGAGTCGACGTAGGCGCGGTCGTCGGTGTGCACGCCGTCGAAGTCGGTGATGACCGCGTCGACGTCGATCGGCTCGGGCAGGTCCACGAACGGGGCCAGCGCGCGGGCCA
Organism: Nonomuraea sp. NPDC049028; assembly: GCF_043197735.1. Lineage (NCBI taxonomy): Bacteria > Bacillati > Actinomycetota > Actinomycetes > Streptosporangiales > Streptosporangiaceae > Nonomuraea > Nonomuraea sp. NPDC049028. The sequence continues at coordinate 19,604 of NZ_JBICTR010000019.1, read as the reverse complement.
GCTCCAGGTCCTCGGGGTCGTCGATCTCGATCGCGTGCCGCACCGGCACCGGCTGCACGGCGATGGTGCCGAAGAAGCGGTGGCCGTGCTCGCGCAGCCCGGAGGTGCGCATGACGTAGAACGCGCCGTTCTCGCGGAACTGCGGCTCACGGTCCTGCCTGCGCGGCCTGAACGCGGGGTCGTGGTTGATCCCGGCGCCGGCCGGGGTCCAGAGGAACTCGTGCGTCGGCAGGCCCGACACGACCGCGTCGGCCTCGCCGTCGAGTACCTTGCGCACGGCCGCCGACAGGTCCTCGGAGTCGATGAACGCGCTGGTGCACTGCACGAGCACGACCACTTCCGGGTCCTCACCGAGCGTGTCGAGCGCGTGCAGGACCGCCGACTCGCTGGAGGCGGTCGAGCCGCTCAGCTCCTCCGGACGGTCCACGACGTGCGCGCCCGCCTCCTTGGCGGCCTCGGCGATTCCCGCGTGGTCGGTGCTGACCACCACCCGGTCGATCAGCTCGCTGCGCAGCGCGGCGCGTACGGCTCGGGTGACCAGGGGGATACCACCGACCGGCGCGAGGTTCTTCAGGGGAACACCCGCAGAACCGCCGCGGGCGGGAACAACGGCCAGGACTCGCAACGTGACTCCTCAGTGCTTACGGATTGCATCCCGAAGCTAGAGGCACGGATTGAACGAGCAGCATCCCCTTTATTAACTTTCCGGGGGGATCCGGTAGAGCAACTCTGGACGGCCCACTCCGCCGTACTGTGGCATCCGTATCGCGATCCCCAGCTCCACCAGGTGTTCCAGGTATCTGCGGGCTGTCACCCGGGAGACCCCGGCCGCCGTCCCCACGGCTTGGGCCGACATCCCCGCGGGGCGCCCGCGCAGCTCGGCGACGACCACGTCGAGGGTGTCGCGGGCCATGCCTTTCGGCAGCTCGGAGCGGCCGCGCAGGGTGCCGAGCACCCGGTCCACGTCACCCTGCCCGACGATCTCGCAGGCCTCCTCCTTGAACCGGGCATAGCGGGTCAGCTTCTCGTGAAGTGTCGAGAAGGTGAACGGCTTGAGGAGGTACTGCGAAATGCCCAGCGACACCGCCGAGCGCACCATGGCCAGATCGCGCGCGGAGGTGACCGCGATCACGTCGCACAGCAGCCCGCCCGCCCGTACGGCCCGGCAGACCTCCAGCCCCGGCATGTCGGGCAGGTACAGGTCGAGCAGGATGAGATCGACCGGCGTGCGCCGCAGGAACCGCAGCGCCTCCCCGCCCGAGCGCACCACGCCCGCCACCTCGAAGCCCGGCACCCGGGCCACGTAGATGCGGTTGGCCTCGGCGGTGATCTCCTCGTCCTCGACCACCAGCACCGAGATCATCGGACCGGCTCCGTCGCGGGCTCGGGAACGGGCAGTCGTACGGTGAACACCGAGCCGTCCACCTCGATCGACCCGCCCAGCCGCCGCACCGCCTGCCCCACCAGCGCGAGCCCCAGGCCGTGCCCGTCGCCCTTGGTGGTCCAGCCCTTCCGGAACGCGTCGGGCGCGATCAGACCGGGCCCGTCGTCGGCCACCCTGATGAGGAAGCCGTCCGGCCCGGCCCGCAGCAGCACCTCGACCCGCGTCGCCGCGTCGATCGCGTTGTCGATGAGGTTGCCGACGATCGTGACGAGCTCCCCGGCGTCCAGGCCGAGGTCGTCCAGCTCGCTGTCCTCGCTGATCACCAGCTCGCCGCCGCGCTCGGCCGCCTCCGCGCTCTTGCCCAGCAGCAGCGCGGCCAGGACCGGCTCGCGTACCGCGCCCATCACCCGGTCCGTCAGATGCTGCGCCGCCCGCAGCTCCGCGGTGCCGAACGCCACGGCCTGCTCCGTGCGGCCCAGCTCCACCAGTGTGATGACCGTGTGCAGCTTGTTGGCCGACTCGTGGGCGGCCGACCGGAGCGACTCGGCGAACCCGCGCTCGGCGTCCAGCTGCCCGGCCAGCGCCTGCAGCTCGGTGTGATCGCGCACGGTCACCACCGTGCCCAGCCTGCTGGCCGCGCCGTTGACGGCCAGCACCCGGTCGCCGACCAGGTGCACCCGCTCCTCCTGGCCGGCGTCCAGCACCTCCGACAGGCCCAGCTCGTCCAGGTGCCGCCCTTCGGCGTCGGCGGGCAGGCCGAGCAGCTGCCGCGCGGCGTCGTTGCAGAGCGTCAGCGTGCCGTCCTTGCCGACCAGCAGCAGCCCCTCGCGTACGGCGTGCAGCACCGCGTCATGGTGCTCGTGGATGCGGCCCAGCTCGGCCGGCCCGAGCCCGTGGGTCTGCCTGCGCAGCCGGGCCGTCACCAGCCAGGTGCCGGCGGCGCCGAGGGCGAGCACGACCAGCGCGATGAGCCCGGTCCAGAAGAGCAGGCCGCGCAGCCTGGCGCTCACTCTCTCGACCTTGATGCCCGCGCTGACCAGCGCCCGCACCGGGCCGGTCGCGCCGTGCGCGCGGACCGGGGCGACCGCCCGCACGGACGGGCCGAGCGTGCCGGTGTAGGTCTCCGTGAACGTCTGCCCGCGCAGGGCCTGGTCGATGTGGCCGAGGAAGCGCTTGCCGATCTCCGCCGGGTTGGGGTGGGTGTAGCGGGTTCCGTCGGGCTTCATGATGGTGACGAAGTCGACGCCCGTCTGGGTACGCACCTGCTCGGCGAACGGCTGCAGGCGGCTGGTCGGCGACGGAGCGTCCAGCGCGGCCAGCACGTCGGGCGAGGCCGCCACCGCGGTGGCCGCCGCCCTGGCCTGGGCCGCCGCCTCGGCCGTGACGAGGTTGCCGGCCAGCACGGAGACGAGCGTGGCGGCGCTCACCAGGGTGAGGACGACAACGAACAGTTGCAGGGCCAGCATCTGGCCGGCCAGGGTCCATCGGCTCATGGGAATCTCTTCAGTGTACGAAACTTACGCAATGGTGACCTGCGTCACCACAGAGCGCATATTCGCATGGTTAGCAGTCTCGTCCATACGACCGGAGACCGTCCCATGCGTCGTGATCGCACCCACCTTCTCTACATGGCCGTCATCGTGGCGGTGCTGCTAGGGATCCTGGTCGGATTCGTCTGGCCGGACGTCGGCAAGGAGCTCAAGCCGCTCGGCACCGCGTTCGTCAACCTCGTCAAGATGATGATCGGCCCGATCATCTTCTGCACGATCGTGCTCGGTGTCGGCTCGGTCAGCAAGGCGGCCAAGGTCGGCAAGGTCGGTGGCCTCACCATCGGCTACTTCACCATCATGTCCACCGTAGCCCTGATCATCGGACTCGTGGTCGGCAACTTCATCGACCCGGGCTCAGGGCTGCACCTCACCGACGCGGCCAAGCAGGCCGCGGAGGCCGAGGCGGCCAAGGGGGCCGCCGCCGGATCGACCGACTTCCTGCTCAGCATCATCCCGACCACGCTGGTGTCGGCGTTCACCGAGGGACAGACGCTGCAGACGCTGCTGGTCGCGCTCCTCGTCGGGTTCGCGCTGCTGGCCATGGGACCCAAGGCCGCGCCGATCCTGACGGCCGTCGAGCACATCCAGCGGCTGGTGTTCCGCATCCTCGCCATGATCATGTGGGCGGCGCCGATCGGCGCGTTCGGCGCCATCGCCGCCGTCGTCGGCGCCACCGGCCTGGACGCGCTCAAGGCCCTGGGCATCATCATGGTCGCCTTCTACATCACCTGCCTGCTGTTCGTCGGCCTCGTGCTCGGCCCGCTGCTGTGGATGGTGGCCAAGGTGGGCATGTGGCCGCTCTTCCGCTACCTGGGGCGCGAGTTCCTGCTGATCCTGTCCACGTCGTCGTCCGAGGCCGCGCTGCCCCGGCTGATCGCCAAGATGGAGCACCTCGGCGTGAGCCGTACGGTGGCCGGCATCACCGTGCCGACCGGTTACTCCTTCAACCTCGACGGCACCGCGATCTACCTGACCATGGCCACGCTGTTCGTCGCCTCGGCCACCGGAGCGCCGCTGTCGTTCGGTGAGCAGATCGCGCTGCTGCTGTTCATGATGATCGCCTCCAAGGGCGCGGCGGGCGTGACCGGAGCGGGCCTGGCCACGCTGGCCGGTGCTCTCCAGTCGCACCGGCCGGCGCTGGTCGACGGCGTCGGCCTCATCGTCGGCATCGACCGGTTCATGTCCGAGGCCCGCGCCCTGACGAACTTCGCCGGCAACGCGGTCGGCACCATCCTCGTCGCCACCTGGACGGGGGATTTCGACAAGGAACGAGCCGCCGAGGTGCTCGCCGGCAACGCGCCGTTCGACGAGTCGACGCTGCTGGACGAGGACGAGCGGCCCGAGCCGCCCGCGGCGGACGACGAGCGGCGGGAGATGTCGCCGGTCTGAGCCGCTGGTCGTCGCAAGCTCTGCTCCGTCGTCAGACGGGTCAGAGCTTGCGGCCGATGCCCGCGTAGCCCATCCGCGCCATCTCGTCGTCGAGGAAGATCGTCTCCTCTGGGTCGTTGAACGGCCAGCCGACCTCCGGCCCCAGGCCGCTGGCCAGCCCCGGCGGGATCAGCTCGAAGTCACCGAAGAACCGGGCGATCTCCGCGCCGGGGCGCGGGCAGAACGGCGAGTTGGCCTTCTGGTAGAACTCAACGATCTTGGCCACCCGCTCCGGCACGACGTCGTTGCCGACATGGGAGATGGCCAGGTAGCTGCCCGGCGCCAGCGCGTCCCGGTAGGCGGCCACGAACTCCTGCGGGCGGTCCTCGTCGGGCACCAGGTGCAGGAAGAACATCATGAGCACCGCGACCGGCTGGTCGAAGTCCAGCACCGACAGCACCTCGGGATGCCGCAGGAGCTTCTCCGGCTCGCGGCCGTCGCCCAGCACCATGGCGACCTTCTTCGGGTCGGCCAGCAGGGCGCGGCCATGCGCGGCGACCACGGGGTCGTTGTCGACGTAGACGATGCGCGCGTCCGGCGCGAACCGGTGGGCGACCTCGTGCACGTTCTCCGCGGCCGGGAGGCCGGAGCCGAGATCGAGGAACTGGGTGATGCCCTGACGGCACAGGTATTCGACCACTCGCCCGATGAACTTGCGGTTCTGCCTCGTGCCCTCTCTGACCTCGGGGAGGACGCTCATCACCAGTTCGGCGAGATCCCGGTCGGCCTTGAAGTTGTCCTTGCCACCGAGAAAGTAGTCGTACATCCGCGACGCATTGGGGATGTGCGGGTCCACACCTTGCGGCGCTTGTTCCGTCATGTGCCCATGATCTCGGACAAACAATCAGGAAATCCACCGTTTCATGTCACAAGGTGACTAACGGGAGGTGGATCGTGTCACACGGCAGGCAGCCTCAGCACGAAGCGGGCGCCGCCGCGACACTCCTCGACGTGGATCTCGCCGCGATGCGCCACCGCCACGTCGCGCGCGATGGCCAGGCCCAGGCCGGTGCCGCCGGAGTCGCGGCTGCGGGCCGCGTCCAGGCGGGTGAAGCGCTCGAAGATGGACTCGCGGTCGGCCCGCGCGATCTCCACGCCGTCGTTCTCCACGGCCAGTACGGCCATGTCCCCGTCCCTGGTGACCGCCACCTTGACGATGCTCTCGGCATGCCGCTGGGCGTTGTCCAGCAGGTTCGTCAGCACCCGGGCCAGTTGCAGGCGTACCCCCTCCACCACCACGCCCTCGTCCAGCATCAGCTTGACGGGCAGCCGGTCATTGCGGGTTGACAGCTCGTCGCGGACCAGGACGGCGAGATCCACCCGCTCCTTCACCACGTCCACGCGGGAGCCGATCCTGGCCAGCAGCAGCAGGTCGGTGATGATCGCTTCGAGCCGGTCGGTGTCGCGCAGCGCGCTGTCCACCAGCGCGATGAAGTCGGTGTCCTCGGGGTAGAGCTGGGCGCTCTCCAGCTGCGCGCGCAGCCCGGCGATGGGGGTACGCAGCTCGTGCGAGGCGTCGGAGGCGAACCGGCGCTGCTGGTACGCCGAGCGTTCCAGTCGGGCCAGCGTGCCGTTGACGGACCTGGCGAGCTGGGCGACCTCGTCCTTGCCCGGCGGCTGGCTCACCCGGCTGCTCAGGTCGCTGGCGTTGACCGCGTCGAGCTCGGCCCGCATCGCGCCCACCGGCCGCAGCGCCCGGCCCATGACCAGCCAGGTCGTCCAGGTGGCCAGCGCGATGAGCACGAGGATCTCGGTGAGTACGACGGCCTCCAGGATCCTCGTGTCCAGCAGGCCGGGGGTGGTGCGCCCGGCGTACACGACGTTCGAGGTCGGGGACGGCGACGTGCGGACGGCCGTCAGGTGGACGCACTGCCTCGGCAGGCAGTGCGTGGTGCTGATGACCCGGTTGTCCGCGGTGGGCCAGACGTCGCTGAGCGGCGGCAGGTTGCGGGCCGCGTCGCTGGTCGCCACCACCTGACCGGTCGGCGTGACGACCTGGATCAGGTCGACGGAGGGGTCGATCAGCGGCATCGCCGCGCCCAGCGGGAGGTCGCCCACGCGCCACTCGGCCGCCACCTGCTCGGCGGTGTCCCTGGTCTGCTTCCACACGTTCGCCTCGACCACGGACCTGGCCACGAGGATCGTGCCGGTCCCCACGGGAATCAGCACAGCGGTAGCCACCGCGGCCGCCACCAGCGTGATGCGGCCGCGGAGAGAACTCGCCCATAGGCGTGACATCAAATCGAGGCTACTAACGGCATTTACCCCGATATGTCGGACAAGGGGAAAGTTTGTCCCATTCTCCAACAGCCCCGTGTCAGTGCTGGAGCCACACCGTGGTGTCGGGCGGCAGGGTGCCGTCCGCGGTGAGCGGGCCGCTCGACAGCAGCACCTCGCCGGTCACCTCCACCGGCTGGTCACTGGTGTTCAGCATGACGACCAGGCCGGGCGAGCGCTCGATGGCCAGCACGTCCTTGGGCGAGTCGAGCCAGGTCAGCGTGCCGCCGCCGAGTGCCGGGTGGGCCTTGCGCAGGCGCAGCGCGGTCCGGTAGAGGTTCAGCGTGGAGCCGGGGTCGTCGTGCTGGGCCTCGACCGACAGCGCCGCCCACGAGGCGGGGATCGGCAGCCACGGGTCCTGCCAGCCGAGGCCGGGGGCGGTGGTCCACGGGATCGGCACCCGGCAGCCGTCGCGGCTCTCGCCGCTGCGCAGGAACGCCGGGTCCTGCCGCAGCTCGTCGGGCAGGTCGAGCACCTCGGGCAGACCGAGCTCCTCGCCGTTGTAGAGGTAGGCCGAGCCGGGCAGCGCCAGCATCAGCAGCGTGGCCGCCTTGGCCCTGGCCAGGCCGCCGTGGCGGGTGACGTGCCGGGGCTTGTCGTGGTTGGACAGTACCCAGGTGGTCGGCGCGCCCACCAATTCCGCCTCGGCCAGCGCCTTCTCGATGACCGCGCGGAAGGACTTGGCGTGGAAGTCGGCCAGCAGGAAGTCGAAGTTGAACGCCTGGTGCAGCTCGTCGGGGCCGACGTAGCGGGCCAGCCGCTCGGGGGAGGACACCCACGCCTCGGCGACGGCCATCCGCCCGCCGGGGTAGGAGTCGAGGATCGGCCGCCACTCGCGGTAGATCTCGTGCACGCCGTCCTGGTCGAAGTACGGCACGCGCTCGTCGCCGAGCATCTCGGCCTGGCGGCCCTCCTTGGGCCCCACGTCGGGCAGCCCGGCGGCCTTGACCATGCCGTGCGCCACGTCGACGCGGAAGCCGTCCACCCCGCGCTCCAGCCAGAACCGCAGGATGTCGCGGAACTCGGCCCGCACCTCCGGGTTGTCCCAGTTGAGGTCGGGCTGTTCGGGCGCGAACAGGTGCAGATACCACTGCCCGTCGGCCACCTGGGTCCAGGCGGGGCCGCCGAAGATGGACTCCCAGTCGTTGGGCTCGTCCCGGAAGATGTAGCGGTCGCGCAGCCCTGCCTGGAACCACGGGTGCCGGTCGGAGGAGTGGTTCGGCACCAGGTCCACGATCACCCTGATGCCCCGCTCGTGCGCGTCGGCGATCAGCCCGTCGAGGTCGGCCAGCGTGCCGAACATCGGATCCACGTCGCGGTAGTCGGCCACGTCGTAACCGCCGTCGGCCATCGGCGAGGTGTAGAAGGGGCTCAGCCAGATGGCGTCCACGCCCAGCTCGGCGAGGTAGTCCAGGCGCTCGCGCACGCCCGGCAGGTCTCCCATGCCGTCGCCGTTCGCGTCGGCGAAGCTGCGTGGGTAGACCTGGTACACGACGGCGTCCCGCCACCAGTCGTCGTTGCCGAGCATGGGGGTCCTTCCGGGGTTTGTCCGTGATGTCTGGTGCAGGATGGCCTGCATGGTTCAGTGGGGTCAAGTGTAAGTTGCGGAAAGTTGCAGATGGGGCCCCACTTCTCCGCCGCGTTCGGTTGGCGAGGTCAAGGGAGTATCCAGCGGGTCTGGATCGGGTAACGCTCTTTCGCAAGTTCTTCCAAATTTTGCAAAGAGTCGCTAACGTCCCGGAAACATAAGCCGCGAAAGCGGTCAATTGCTCCCTCCGTGACCTCAGGAGGTCCCATGCGCAAGCGAGCCCTGGGTGTGGCCGCTCTCACGTCCCTGGCATTAGCCGCCACGGCCTGCGGCGGTTCTCAGCCCGGCACCCCCTCCGCCGCCCCCAGCGGTTCCGCCGCCGCCTCCTCCTCGGCCCCCGCCGACAAGGGCAGCGGCAAGCTGGTGATCTGGGCCGACCCCAACCGGGTCAAGGCGCTCAAGCCCTTCGCCGAGCAGTTCGGCACCGAGAACGGCGTGACCGTCGAGGTGAAGGAGATCAGCAAGGACAACCAGCAGACCTTCCTCACCGCCTCCCAGCAGGGCAGCGGCCCGGACATCATGGTCGGCGCGCACGACTGGATCGGCAACCTGGTGCAGAACGGTGCCATCGACCCGGTCAACCTCACCGACGCGCAGAAGGCGGCGTTCCCGGAGATCGCCATCAAGGCGGTCACCTTCGACGGGCAGGTGATGGCCGCGCCGTACGCGGTGGAGAACATCGCGCTGATCCGCAACACCAAGCTCGCGCCCGAGGCCCCCGCGACGCTCGAGGACATGGTCAAGAAGGGCAAGGAGCTCAAGGCGGCGGGCAAGGTCAAGGAGGTGCTCTGCCTGCCGGTGGCGCAGAAGGGCGACGCCTTCCACGTCTACCCGATCTTCGCGGCGGGCGGCGGCTCGCTGTTCGGCACCACCGCCTCCGGCGACCCGGACCCGAAGAAGGTGCTGCTCGGCTCGCCCGACTCGGTCAAGGCGTTCGGCAAGCTGAAGGAGCTGGGGGAGAAGGGTGACGGCGCGCTCAAGACGTCCATCACCAACGAGAACTACATCGCCAGCTTCGCCGGCGGCAAGTGCGCGTTCCTGATCTCCGGCCCCTGGGCCATGGGCGATGTGAAGAAGGGCGGCATCAGCTACGACATCACGCCCGTCCCGTCGTTCAAGGACGGCAAGCCCGCCACCCCGTTCGTCGGCGTCCAGTCGTTCTTCGTGGCCTCCAAGGGCAAGAGCAAGACCCTGGCGCAGGAGTTCGTCGCCAACTACGTGACCAACAAGGACGTGGCCAAGGCCCTGTACGCGGCCGACCCGCGGCCCCCGGCGCTGACGGAGGCGCTGCAGGAGGTCGGCGCGACCGACCCCGACGCGGGCAAGTTCATGGACGCGGGCAAGAACGGTATGCCGATGCCGGCCATCCCCGAGATGCAGGCCGTCTGGGAGCCGTTCGGCATCGCCGAGGCGGCGGTGGTCAAGGGCGGCGACGCGGCCAAGGCCGCCGAGGCCGCGCAGAAGGCCATCGACAGCTCCCTCAAGAACTGACGTCATGTCCCTGGACGTGCGTGCGGCCGCGGGATCCCATGCTCCCCCGCGGCCCCGCCGCGAGATCACCACGGCGTTCCTGGTCAGCAGGGTCGTGGTGCTCGCGGTGGCGGCGGCGCTCCTGGTGTACGCGGCGCCGCCCCTGGTCGCCGCCGGGTCGTGGCCCGCCCTGGCGGTTCTCGGCCTGGCCACCGCGGCCATCGCCTACCTCTACCTGACCCGCCGCTTCATCCCGGCCAAGTACCTGATCCCCGGCACCGTCTTCCTGATCGCCTTCCAGGTGTTCCCGGTCCTCTACACGGTCAGCACGGCGTTCACGAACTTCGGCGACGGCCACCGCGGCGACAAGCAGGCCGCCATCACGGCGATCGAGACCGGCTCCGTACGCCAGGCGCCCGGCTCACCCGAGTACAGCCTGACCACGGCGCTCAAGGGCGACCGGCTGGTCTTCCTCCTCGTGGACCCGAAGACCAAGCAGGTCCAGGCCGGCGACCCGGCCGGGCTCGCGCCGGTGCCCGGCGCCCAGGTGGGCGTGACGGGCAAGGTGCTGCGGGCGCCCGGCTTCACCGTACTGACGGCACCGCAGGCGGCGGCCAGGGCGCAGCAGATCGCGGCGCTGGCCGTACCGACCCGTGGCGGCCTGATCAAGGCGAACGGCCTGAGCCGCGCGGTCGAGGGCCGCTCGGCGCTGGTCTATGACGCGCGCTGCGACTGCGTCCAGGGCGAGGGCGACCGATGGAAGGCCGACGAGGGGCAGGGCTACTTCGTCAACGCCACGGGCGCGCACCTCGCGCAGGGCTGGCAGGTGAGCGTCGGGTTCGCGAACTTCACCCGCGTCCTGACGAACCCCACGATCTCCGGATATTTCATCGGGGTCTTCGGGTGGAACGTGGTGTTCGCGCTGGCCTCCGTGGCGGCCACGTTCGCGCTAGGCATGGCCGTGGCGCTCGCGCTGCACCATCCGCGCATGCGCGGCACCCGCTTCTACCGGATCGCGCTGATCCTGCCGTACGCGATGCCCGCCTTCGCGATGCTGCTGGTCTGGCGGGACATGTTCAACCGCGACTTCGGGCTGATCAACCAGCTGTTCGGGCTGGACGTCGACTGGATGGGGCAGCCGTCCACCGCCAGGTTCGCGGTCATCCTGGTCAACCTCTGGCTCGGCTTTCCGTACATGTTCCTGGTGACCACGGGCGCGCTGCAGGCCATCCCGCGCGAGCTGACCGAGGCGGCCTCCATCGACGGGGCGACGCCGTGGCAGGGCTTCCGCAAGGTGACGCTGCCGCTGCTGCTGGTGGCGCTGACGCCGCTGCTGATCTCGTCGTTCGCCTACAACTTCAACAACTTCAACGCGATCGCGCTCACCAGCGAGGGCGGCCCGTTCCCGGCGGAGAGCCCGCAGGTGGGGGCCACCGACCTGCTGATCACCTACACCTTCCGGCTGGCGTTCGGCACCTATGGTGCCCAGTTCGGCTTCGCCGCCTCGATCTCGGTGTTCATCTTCGCGATCGTGGCGATCATCTCCGCGGTGGCCTTCCGCCGGACCCGCAGGCAGGAGGAGGTCTACGCATGAGACTCGCGTTGCGGCACGTGTTCGTGCTGGTGGTGTGCGCGTTCGCGGTCTTTCCGATCCTGTTCGTGGTCTCCGCCGCGATCAACCCGCTGGGCACGCTGGCCTCCACCGACCTGCTGCCGACCGGGGCCAGCCTCGGGAACTTCGCCGACCTGTTCACCTCCGACCGGTATCCGTTCGCCAGGTGGTTCATCAACTCGGTGTTCGTCGCGCTGACGTCGTCGTTCGCCAGTCTGCTGCTGTCGATGTTCGCCGCCTACGCCTTCAGCCGGATGCGCTTCCGGGGGCGCCGGGTCGGGCTGCTGGCGCTGCTGCTCATCCAGATGTTCCCGCAGTTCCTGGCCATCGTGACGATCTTCATGATCTTCACCAAGGTGACCGAGCTCTATCCCGCGTTCGGCTTCAACACCGTGTGGGGGCTCATGCTGCTCTACCTGGGCGGCGCGCTGGGCGTGAACACCTGGCTGATGAAGGGCTTCCTCGACACCGTCCCCAAGGAGCTCGACGAGGCGGCCACGGTCGACGGCGCCACGCACGCGCAGATCTTCTGGCGGGTCATCATGCCGCTGGTCACGCCGATCCTCGCGGTCACCGCGCTGCTGGCCTTCATCGGCACGATGAGCGAGTTCATCATGGCCAACGTCTTCCTGCGCGATCCGGAGAGCAAGACGCTGGCCGTGGGCATGTACGGGATGATCGCGGGGGACCAGCGCAACGCCAACTTCGGCATGTTCGCCGCGGCCACGCTGCTCACCGCCGTCCCCACGGTCGGCGTGTTCCTGTGGTTGCAGAAGTACATCGTCTCCGGGCTCACGGCCGGGGCCGTCAAGGGATAGGTCTCATTGCGCTTTCTCGGCGAGCCGCATCACGACGGCTCCGCTCTGTACGTCTCCACCCAGGCGCCGGCGCCCGGCTCGACGGTGACGGTCCGGCTGCGGGCGCCGCTGTCGGCCGGGATCACCGGCGTGCACGTCCGTACGGTCCGCGACGGCGAACCCCGCTTCACCGCCGCCTCACTCGACACCCCCGGCTCCGTTGGCGGGTACGGCGAGACGGACATCTGGTGGCGCGCGGACCTCGTCGCCGCCAACCCGGTCACCCCCTATCGCTTCCTCCTGCACACCACGTCCGGCCAGGCGTGGCTGACCGCGGCCGGGCTCGTCGCGCACGACGTCACCGACGCCACCGACTTCCGGCTGGTCTGCCACGAGACGCCGCCCCCGTGGCTGGCCGACGCGATCGTCTACCAGATCTTCCCTGACCGTTTCGCCAGGTCCAGGCCGATGCGGGAGCTGCCGGACTGGGCGCTGCCGCGCGACTGGGACCGCGACCCGGTCATCCCCTCGGGCCCCGGCACGTCCCAGCAGTTCTACGGCGGCGACCTCGACGGCATCGACCAGCGTCTTGACCACGTCCAGGCGCTCGGCGCGGACACCGTCTACCTGACACCGATCTTCCCGGCCCGCTCCAACCACCGCTACGACGCCGCCGACTTCGACCGCGTCGACCCCCTGCTCGGCGGAGACGAGGCGCTGCACCGGCTCGCCGACGCGCTGCACGCGCGCGGCATGCGGCTGATCGGCGACATCACCACGAACCACTGCGGCCGGACGCACCCCTGGTTCACCGCCGCGATGTCCGACGTGGGCGCGCCGGAGCGGGAGATGTTCTACATCGACCCCGCCACCGGCGACTACGAGTCCTGGTACGGCGTCAAGTCGCTGCCCAAGCTCAACTGGGGCGGCGACCTGGTGCGGGCGCGGATACCGGCCGTACTGAAGAAGTGGCTGGGCCCGCTCGACGGCTGGCGCGTCGACGTCGCGAACATGACCGGCAGGCACGGCCGCGACGACCACAACCACGAGATCGCCGCCCTGCTGCGGCGCGCGATCGGGCCCGGCGCGGCGCTCATCGCCGAGCACTGTCACGACGCCTCGCCCGACCTGGACCGCGACGGCTGGCACGGCACGATGAACTACGGCGGCTTCACCCGGCCGGTGTGGGCCTGGCTGCGCTCGCCCGACCTGGAGCTGGCGAACTTCCTCGGCGTGCCCGGCGGGGTGCCGTCGCGTGACGGGCTCCAGACGTACGCGACGTTCCGCGCCTTCGCCTCCCACCTGTCGTGGCGCTCGCAGGCGCACTCATGGCAACTGCTCGACTCGCACGACTCGCCGCGCATCCGCACCGTGACCGGCTCGGCGGAGCGTCACCTCGTCGCGCTCGGGCTGCAGGCCACGCTGCCGGGCACGCCGATGGTGTTCGCGGGCAGCGAGTTCGGGCTGACGGGGGTGAACGGCGAGCACGCGCGTACCCCCATGCCCTGGGACCGGCCCGCCGATCAGGACCTCGCGACGCTGGCCGCCTACCGGGAGCTGCTCGGTCTGCGCCGGGCCGAGCCCGCGCTGCGCCACGGCGGGCTGCGGTGGCTGCACGCCGACGCCGACTGCCTGGTCTTTCTCCGGGAGAGCGCCGAGGAGTCGCTGCTGGTGTGCGCGCGCAGGGCGCCGGGCCAGGCCATTCCCCTTCCCATGCGGGCGGCAGGGGTTTATAACGCTTCTGACACCGATGTGTTGCCGGGTGATGGCCCTTCGCTGCGTGTCTGGCGCCTCGCGCGGTGACGCGCTAGCGTGGGCGCCCCCCCATCGTTCAGATTTAAACTAGATAGTGGTGTGTTCGCATGAGGTTGCTCTCCGTGGCCGTCATCGCCTCGCTCGCGCCCGCCCTCCCGGCCTCGGCCCTGGCCCGCGCGGGCACCACCTACTACGTCGATTCGCGGACGGGCGACGACTCGGCTGCCGGGACCAGCGCCACCAAACCCTGGAAATCCCTCGAGAAGATCGGCGCCGCCGACCTCAAACCCGGCGACGCGGTCAGCGTCAAACGCGGCAGCAAGTGGACGGGCACCCTCACCCTGAGCGCCAAGGGCACGGCGGCCAAACCCATCGTCATCCAGCCGTACGGGACCGGCCCCATGGCGAAGATCTCCGGCATGGACGGCAACTGCGTCGTCGTGATCGGCAACCACTGGCGCATCAGCGGCCTGCGCGCCTCCGGCTGCCAATGGGCGGGGTTCGAGCTGAGCGGCGACGGCAACGAGCTCGTCGGCGTACGGGCCGACCGCAACATCGCCGGAGTGCTGGTCACCCCCAGCGGCTCCCGCAACGTCATCAGGGACAGCACGCTGACCTCCAACGCCCGGATGAGCGTGAACGACTCCGAGCCCGACAACGACTCCGGGGCGTTCGGCATCCTGCTGAACGGCGACGACAACACGGTGACGGGCAACACCATCACCGGCAGCTACGCGCCGAGTAACGACTATGGCTTCGACGGGGCGGCGATCGAGATCTTCGACGGCGACCGCAACCTGATCACGCACAACACCGCCCGCGACAACGAGACGTTCACCGAGCTCGGCGCCCGCAAGGGGAAGACGGCCGCCGGGAACGTGTTCGCCTTCAACGTGGTCACCTCCTCGCGCAAGCATGGATCGTTCCTGATCACCCGTGGCCCCCAGCACATCGTCGGCCCGGTGACGGGGACCATCGCGGTGCACAACTCGGTCTACCTGCCCGCGCGCGAGACGATCGGCTGGTCCTGCCACGGCGGGTGCTCGCCGTCGATACTCAAGCTGCGCAACAACGCGATCTCGGTCGGCGGTGAGGCCGGGTACGAGGACGGGAAGGGCGCCGACGACGCGGGCGGCGTGTACAAGGGGCGGACGTACGCCTTCAAACTGGGGCCCAAGTCGGTGAAGGCGGACCCCCGCTTCGTCTCCCGTACTGACCTGCACCTACGGCCCGGTTCGCCGGCGCTGGGCCGGGGCGTCCGGCTCGGTGCCGCGTGGTTCGGCCGGGCGTCGGGCGGCACGGACATCGCGGGCCTGCCCGCCGCCCCGAACGCCGGCGTCTTTCAGCGCTGAAACCCTGTTCAGCGCTTTTCTTGGGTCTGCTGCCAGATCTCCACGCCCGCGTCGTCGTAGCCGATGATCTGGAAGCGTTCGTAGATGATGCTGCGGGCGCGATCGTGCGTCCCGGCGAACAAGCGGATGCCGAGGTTCCACGGGTCCGGCCGGGTGACGGCCGACAGGGAACGGCCGTCGCCGAAGAGCAGGGTGACCCGGGCGGTCTTCGCGCTGGCGATGCCCAGCCAGCGCTTGTCGTGCTCGGCCAGCTCCACGGGGTACTTCTTGCCGCCCATGTCGGTCATCAGGCGGTCGGGATCGACGAGATTCATGACGACGGTCTGTCCGTTCAGCTTCCAGAGCAGCGTCTCGCCGGGCACCTTGTAGAGACCTACGGACAGACCTCCCGGCATCCGCACGGCCGGGCCGACCGGCTGGGCCTTTTCCTCGGGGAAGATGGCGGGCTCGTTCTTGATCCGTGCCACGATCTGGCCCTTGGCATCCGCGAACTCGAACGCCGTCACCGTCTCGCTCGTGGGCGCGGACACGGTCCAGATGCCCTGGGGAGCGCCCTTCGGCCGGTGGATTGTCCCGGTCACCCGGTCGCCGCCCTCGATCAGGGCGGTCACGCGGGCGACCTCGAGCCGCGCGGTGCCGAAGAACATCACCACGCCCGTGGACGGATAGGGGAACGAGTCGGTCGAACTCTGCTTGGTGGCCTTCCGGTCGTCGAGCGGCTTGCCGCACCCTTGCGTCGTGACGCCGGTCCTGCTCTCGTAGGACTGGCAGAGGAACGTGCCCGTCTTACCCTTGGCGTACCAGAGAGTCAGGGGCCGCTCCTCGGACGGGTTGTCGATCAGCAGACGGTCGCCCATCGGAGTCTTGCCCTCCATGACGTCCCAGCTGCGGCGTGGGTCGATGGTGCCGGTGGCGACGTCGCCACCCTGCTGCCCGCCGGTGGCCGTCAGCGTGACCGGCAGGGCCACGGCGGTGACGGCCAGTGCCACGACGAGGGCCTGCCGGCGCGTCCTGCGCCGCCGCGACCGCGACACGACCTCCGCACGCAGCCCGAAAGGCGCCTTCGGCGCATGCTCGGCGGCGTGGCCGAGGGTCGAACGCAGGTGGGATTCCAACTGGTCGGTCATGCGGGGCTCCCGTCGATCGCTGAGGGGTGGGGCACGGTGGAACGGAGCTTGGCCAGGCCGAGCGACGCGTGACTGCGCACGGTCCCCCGGGAGATGCCGAGGACGCCGGCGATCTCCTCGTCGGCGAGGTCCTCGTAGTAGCGCAGGACCAGTACGGCCCGCTGCTTGCGCGGCAGGCCGGCGAGCGCCTGCCACAGGTCCTGCTCGATGCCGGAGGGCAGCACGTCGAGCTGGGCGGTCTCGGGCAGCGCCCAGTCGAGCCGCTCGCGCCTGCGCAGCCGCCAGACGCTGATGTGCAACCTGGCCATGATCATCCTGGTGTAGCTCTCGGGAGCCTGCTTCTGGCGCACCCGTGGCCAGGCCCGGTGCAGCCGGATCAGCGCCTCCTGGGTGAGGTCGGCCGCGTCGTGCGGGTTGCCGCTGAGCAGGTATCCGTAGCGCAGCAGGGCATCGGCCCGTTCCGCGACGAAGTCCTCGAAGCGCGAAATTTCATCCAATGGCCTATGCCTTTCCTTGGTCCGTCACGGCATAGACGGGCCGAGGGGCCGAACCGTTGAATCGGATCTGGATCGGAGCGGCGACGGAGGGCGTGCCAGAATAGCGGGGAAACGTTTTCTCAGCTGGCTGCGGGAGCTTGGACACATGGCAGACGAACCGGCCGGGCGGCTCACGTACCGCAACCCCGTGCTCAACGCCGACTGGCCCGATCCGGACGTCATCCGCGTCGGTGAGACCTACTACCTGGTCACGTCGAGCTTCAACCGCGCCCCCGGCCTGCCTGTCCTGCGCTCGCCCGACCTGCTGCGCTGGGAGCTGATCGGCCGCGCGCTGCCCGCCGTGCCACCGGCGGAGCACTTCACGGTGCCCCGGCACGGCGGCGGGGCGTGGGCGCCCTCCATCAGGCATCACGACGGCCTGTTCTGGATCTTCTACCCCGACCCCGACCACGGGGTTCATGTGCTGACGGCGACGGATCCGGCTGGGCCGTGGTCGGCGCCCCACCTCCTGCTCCCCGGCCCTGGGGTGATCGACCCCTGCCCCCTTTGGGACGACGACGGGCGCGCCTGGCTGGTGTTCGGGTGGGCGAAGAGCCGCAGCGGCATCAGCAACCGGCTGTCGCTGGTGGAGATGACGCCGGACGCCCGCGAGATCATCGGCACACCCGTCACCGTCATCGACGGGGACGCCCTGCCCGGCTACTCGACGCTGGAGGGGCCCAAGGTCTACAAGCGCGACGGTTGGTACTGGATCTTCGCCCCGGCCGGGGGTGTCGCGACCGGCTGGCAGTCGGTGTTCCGGTCACGGTCGCTGGCGGGCCCGTACGAGGACCGCGTCGTCCTGGAGCAGGGCGACACGCCGGTCAACGGGCCGCACCAGGGGGCCTGGGTCACCACACCGGAGGGCGAGGACTGGTTCCTGCACTTCCAGGACCGTGGCGTGTTCGGCAGGGTGGTCCACCTGCAGCCGATGCGATGGGGGGACGACGGGTGGCCGGTGATGGGGGCGGACGGACATCCCGTCCTGGAACACCCGGCCCCGGCGCGCGCCTCGGCGGCGGTCCTTCACTCGGCACCGGCGCTGGGACCGCATCCGGCTCCGGCTCGTGCTTCGGCGCTGGACCCTCGCCCGGCCGGTTCCGGGCAGGCGGAGCCGGGGCGGGACGACGACTTCCGGGCGGGGGAGCTGGGGCCGCAGTGGTACTGGCAGGCGAATCCGGCTCCCGGCCTGCTGCGTCTGGACGGCGACGGTCACGCGAGACTGCGCGCGGTGCCCAACGACGAGGGCAACCTGCGGAACCTGCCACAGGTGCTCGGCCAGCAGGTGCCCGGTGTGGCCGCGCGGTTCACCACCACACTCCAGCTGGCGGCGGATGAGCCGGGGACCAGGGCCGGAGTGGTCGTGCTCGGCGCCTCTTACGCGTACGTGGGATTGGCGCGCGACCGTGACGGGCTCAGCGTCGAGGTCCGGACGTACCAGGACGGTGATGAGGGCGAGGTGACACGGTTCAGCGCACGGCTGCCCGACGAGACCGCGATCGTCGGGCTACGGATCGACTCCGACGGCGCGGGGGTCTGCGTGCTGCGCTTCCGCCACCGCGGTGGCAACGGCGGCGCTGATGAGAGTGGCGCTGGTGACGGCTGGGTCACCGGATTCGAGGGGTTCCAGGCGGAGCAGGGACGGTGGATCTCGGCGGAACTCGGCCTGTTCGCGGCCGCCCCGCCCGGTTCGCCCGGCGAGGGCACGGCCGTCTTCGGCCCGGTGACCATCCATCCCCGCGCGCGTTGACAGCAGCTCCGGCTTCGCCGAGCTGGAACGCCGCGGGTTCTTCCTGGTCAAGCAGGCACCCGAAACGGCGGCCGCCGCACTCGGAGTCAGCCGCTTCACCATTTACCAGAATGTGGGCCAGTGCTCCGGCGTTTACACCGGGGGTGAAGGCCCACGCGGGAGTGCCCGCTAGGGCGCGAGCGTGCCCTGACCTTTCAGGTTTTGTCGGCAGTTTCGCTCACACAGGTCGTTTCTGCTGCTCGATGTACTGCTTGAGCACGGTGAGTGGCGCCCCGCCGACCGACCCGGCGAAGTAGGAACCAGACCAGAAATGTCCGCCCCAGAGGTATGTGCGGACGTGTGCGCTGTATTCCTTACGAAGGATCCGGGCCGAGACCCCTTTCAGCGAGTTGACGAGTTTGGACAGGGCGACCTTGGGCGGATAGTGGACCAGCAGGTGGACGTGGTCGTGCTCGCCGTTGAACTCGCGCAGTTCGACCTCGAAGTCGGCGCGTACCTCGCGCATGAGTTCCTCGCAGCGAATCAGCATCTCGTCGGTGAACACCCCACGCCGGTACTTTGTCACGAACACCAAATGGGCATGAAGGTTGTGGACGACATATCGTCCCCTTCTCACGTCGGGGTTCGGATTCCATCGTGGTGACATAAACCAAACGATATGATCAGTGCGTGGAGAAGGTGAAGCGGACTCGTGCGCACGTGGCGCGACTCGACCTCAGCCCGGCCCAGGAGGCCGCTTTGGACGGTCAAGCCCACACCGCGCGTGCCGTGTGGAACCTGCTCCATGAGTTCACCACCTTCCGCCAGGCCCGCCTCGCGTCACTGAAGGAGTGCGACGCGGCGATTCGGCAGGCCCGCCACGAGATCGAGTGGATGGGGCAGTTGCCCGCTCAGGCTGCGCAAGCCGTGCTGAAGACCTACCGGCAGGCGTGGGTGAACTTCTTCAATCCCGACCACCCGGCCGAGCGGCCGACGTTC
>NZ_JBICTR010000018.1:0-187257 GCF_043197735.1 Nonomuraea sp. NPDC049028 | reverse complement strand
CAGATCGCCGTCAACGCCGGCCTCGAGGGCGGCGTCGTGGTGGAGAAGGTCCGCAACCTGACCCCGGGTGAGGGCCTCAACGCCGCTACGGGCGAGTACGTCAACATGTTCGAGGCGGGCATCATCGACCCGGCCAAGGTGACGCGCTCGGCGCTGCAGAACGCCGCTTCCATCGCGGCGCTCTTCCTCACCACCGAGGCGGTCATCGCCGAGAAGCCCGAGAAGACCCCTGCCGCCCCCGCTGGCATGCCCGGCGGCGGAGACATGGACTTCTAGGTCTCCTCACCAGAGACTTCCAGGTCTCTTCTCACCAGACCGGCTCGGACGCACGTTGTCCGGGCCGGTCTGTTGTTGTGCGAAGAGCCGTACATATGATCATTTAAGGGGCTTGACCCAGCGAGACCACGTGGGCTGGCGTGCGTAGCCGGCGGCGGACCACGCCCCATGGGCGGAGACGTTGTCGTCCAGCACCATGGCGTCGGCGCGGAAGGCGCCGAAGGTGGCGAAGCGGGACTCGGCCGCGGCCAGGAGCGTGGTGGCGATGCCCTTACGGCGGTGGGACGGGTGGACGGCGAGGCGATAGAGGTGCGCGCGCCAGCCGTCCCAGCCCGCGATGAGCGTGCCCACCAGCTCCCCGTCGAGCTCGGCGAGGAGCAGGGCCTCCGGGTCGCGCTCGATCAGCGCCACCACCTTGTCGGGCGAGTCGCGCCGGTCGGTGCCCTCGGCGGCCAGGAGCCAGAAGTCGAGCACGGCGGGCACGTCGCCGAGCCCGCCGTGTCGTGTCTTCACCCCCGAAGCGGCTCCTGAATCGGCCGCCATCAGACGCCGAAGTGGGCGACGATGTGGCCGCGCGCGAGCGTGTTGGCGGTGATGTTGAAGCCGACCACCGCCGGGCTGGCGTCACTGTCGACGCCCAGCTCCGCAACACCCAGCGCGTGCACCGTGAAGACGTAGCGGTGCGGGTCGCCGGGCGGGGGAGCGGCGCCGCCGTAGTCCTTGCTGTTGTAGTCGTTGCGCGCGTGCGTGGCCCCCGCGGGCAGGCCCTTGAACTCAGGTGCGGTGCCGGCGCCCGTGGGCAGCTCGGAGACGGAGGCCGGGAGGTCGAAGAGCACCCAGTGCCAGAACCCGCTGCCCGTGGGCGCGTCGGGGTCGTAGCAGGTCACGGCGTAGCTCTGCGTCTCGGCCGGGGCGCCGGACCACTGGAGGTGGGGTGACAGGTTCTGGCCGGTCATGCCCCAGTCGTTGAAGACGTGCAGGTCCCCCAGCCTCTCCCCGTCCGCGATGTCGTCGCTCTGGACTGTGAGTGCGGGGACCGACGGCAGGTGTTCGTGTGGCAGCGGTGCGGGCACGGCGTCCTCCTTGGTAGAGATCCTCCACTACTCCAGCCATCCTAGGAGTGCGCCGGTTTCGGGAGACGACGTGCCCGCTCGCGGGTCCTTCAGGTGGTCAGGCGGACAGCTGGGCGGGCAGTGCCTTTCCGTGCAGGACGGTGAGCGAGGTGACCGCACGGGTGAGCACCACGTACAGCCTGGCCAGGCCGCGGGGCTCGGCCGCCACGATGTCGGCCGGCTCGACGACGATCACGTGGTCGTACTCCAGGCCCTTGGCCAGCGTCGCCGGGACGATCAGCAGCCGGTGCTCTTCGGTCGTGTCGGGGTCGAGCACGGCGTGGGCCAGCCCGTCGAGCTGCCCTGACACCTCCGCCACCAGGGCGTCGGGCACGATCACGCCGATCGAGCCCTCCCGGGCCATGGCCTCGCGCGCGGCGTCGGCGACCGCGCCGCCGGGGCGTACGCTCAGCGAGCCCACGCCGGGACGCAGCGACCGCGGCGGGGCCAGCGCCGGGGCGATCGACGGCAGCAGGCGGGCGGCGTAGTCGAGCACCTCGCGCGGCACGCGGAAGCCCAGCGTCAGCTCGGTGACCTCGCCCTCGTCCTGGCCCAGGTGCTTGAGGACGGTCTCCCACGAGCTGGTGGACCACGGCGTGGTGCCCTGGGCGAGGTCTCCGAGTACGGTCGCCGAGCCGTTGCGGCAACGCCGGCCGAGCGCGCGCAGCTGCATCTCCGACAGGTCCTGCGCCTCGTCGACGACCAGGTGGCCGAGCGAGGGCGTGCGTTCGATCAGGTCGCCGAGCTCGTCGAGCAGCGCGGCGTCGGCCGCCGACCACTTGGCGGACTTCCAGCCTCGGTACGGTTTCTGCCATAGCAACATTCGCTGCTCGTCAGGCGACAAATCGGTTTTGGCGGCTTTTGCCAGGAACTCTGGGTCCGAGAGGAGCTTGAACAGGACCTGCTGCGGCACCAGTTTGGGCCAGACCGCGTCGACGAGCTGCTTGACCGGCTTGGACCTGGCCACGGCGTCCTGCACCCGGTCGTCGGGCGACTCCCCGCGCTGCTCCATGCGTACCAGCACCATGTGCGCGAGCCGCTGGGCCAGTGCCGCCCGGCCGGGCCCGTAGCGGGTGGTGCCGCGCAGCGAGGCGACGATCTCGCGTACCTCGTAGTCGGCCACCCGGAAGCGGTAGGCGCCCTTGCTGTAGACGACGCCCTCCTCCGGCTTCACGATGTGCAGCCACAGCGCCCGCTCCAGCACGGCGGCCATGCGGGCGTCGCCCTTCAGCGCCGACACCATCGGATCCTCCGGCGTTGCGTGCTCGCCGAGCAGGCCCGCCACCGTGGTCTGGTCGACCTTGACCTCGCCGAGCGCGGGGAGCACGGAGGAGATGTAGGACAGGAACGCGCGGTTGGGGCCGACGATCATGACGCCCGACCTGGCCAGCCGCTCGCGGTGGGTGAACAGCAGGTACGCGGCCCGGTGCAGGCCGACGGCGGTCTTCCCGGTGCCCGGCGCCCCCTGTACGCAGACGGTCTGGGTGAGCGTGGCGCGGACGATCTCGTCCTGGTCCGGCTGGATCGTGGCGACGATGTCCCGCATCGGGCCGGTGCGCGGGCGCTCGATCTCCTCAGTCAGGATCTTCGACGGCCCGATGTCGCCGCCCTCGCCGAGCGGCTCGTCCTCGAACGCGGTCAGCATGCCGCCGTGATAACCGAACCGGCGCCGCCGCGCGACGCTCATCGGATCGGCGGGGCTGGCCTGGTAGAACGCGCGGGACACCGGCGCGCGCCAGTCGATCACCAGCGGGCGGCTGCTGCCGTCGTGCACGTGGCGGCGGCCGACGTAGATCGTGGGGGGCAGGTCGTCGTCCGCCGAGCGGTCGAGGCGGCCGAAGAACAGCGGGGTGTCGGGGTGGTCGGCCAGCGCCGCCACCCGCTTGTCGAGCAGCGACTGCAGGATCTGCTGGGACACCCAGTCGCCGGCCGCGTCGGCCGACAGCGATTGGGCGTGCAGCCGCATGGCCTGGAGCGCGGCTCTCGACTCGGCCAGATGGGACTGCTCGGCCGCGAGTACGTCGGCGGGTATGTCGGGGGCCAGCTGGTGTGCGGGCATGCGAAAGTGCCTCCCTGGTCGAAGTAACGGAGGTGGTGTAGGTAGCGAATCGACCAGTTTAGTGGGGCGTCCGGCAGGCTTCCAAAGCATTTAGCCGGGGTAGAGAGGGACCGTGGCCCGCGTACGGTTTGTTCTCTCCCCGATCATCCCGACAGTGGCGAGTTTCCTGCTGGCGGCGCTGTGGGCATTGTCGGTGTTCGCGGGGTGGGGGCTGGAGGCGTTCTGCGCGGGGGGTGAGTCCGCGGCGGGCTGCTCGCAGCGGCTCGGCTCGGTCTCGACGCTGTCAGGGTTGTTCGCCGTGGTCGCCGCCTGCTGCACGGCCGGTGCCTGGCTGGTCCCTTCCGCAAGGAGCGACCCCCGCGTGTTCAGCCGGTTCATGGGCGTGGGTGTGGCCGCCTGGATCGCCGCCGAAGGGGTGCTCTTCCTGGGCGGCCTGCTCGCCAGATAACGACAACCTGCCAATAACCGAGAATTCGGGCATATCAGGTGCATTTGCCGGATCATGGGGGTATGTCGCTGGCTGATTGAGGGCGCACAGCGGCGTAGCACGCTGGTGAGGGGGGTGGTTCGATTGTCGACAGCCCGCGGAGTCTCGTGGACGTAACGACGTCGATGCCTGGCCGCTCGGAGGGTGAGCGGCCGGGCCTCGCCTCCTGGTGCTACACCCCGCCGTGCACGTCGTCGGCGTCGATGATCTGGTACGCGTAACCCTGCTCGGCCAGGAACCGCTGGCGGTGCGCCGCGAACTCCTGGTCGACCGTGTCCCTGCTGACCACCGTGTAGAAGCGGGCGCCGCCGCCGTCGGCCTTGGGCCGCAGCACCCGGCCGAGCCGCTGCGCCTCCTCCTGACGTGACCCGAACGTGCCGGACACCTGGATGGCCACGGCCGCCTCGGGCAGGTCGATGGAGAAGTTCGCCACCTTGGACACGACCAGGACCTGGATCTCCTTGTCGCGGAAGGCCTGGTAGAGCCGCTCGCGCTCCTTGACCCTGGTCTCGCCCTTGATCACCGGAGCGTTGAGGTGCTCGCCCAGCTCGTCCAGCTGGTCGATGTACTGGCCGATGACCAGCACCTGCTCGCCCAGGTGCCGGCGGACCAGCGCCTCGGTCACGTGGGTCTTGGACGGCGTGGTGGCGCAGAAGCGGTAGCGCTCCTCGGACTCGGCCATCGCGTACGCCAGCCGCTCCTCGTCCGTCAGCGTGACCCGGACCTCCACGCAGTCGGCGGGGGCGATCCAGCCCTGGTTCTCCATCTCCTTCCAGGGCGCGTCGTAGCGCTTGGGACCGATCAGCGAGAACACGTCGCCCTCGCGGCCGTCCTCGCGCACCAGCGTCGCGGTCAGCCCGACGCGCCTGCGGGCCTGCAGGTCGGCGGTCATCCGGAAGATCGGCGCGGGCAGCAGGTGCACCTCGTCGTAGACGACCAGGCCCCAGTCGCGCGCGTCGAACAGCTCCAGGTGGCTGTAGACGCCCTTCCGCCGGGTGGTCATCACCTGGTAGGTGGCGATGGTGACCGGGCGGATCTCCTTCTTGCTGCCGGAGTATTCGCCGATCTCGTCCTCGGTCAGCGTGGTGCGCTTGAGCAGCTCCTGCTTCCACTGGTGCGCGCTCACCGTGTTGGTGACCAGGATCAGCGTGGTGGCCTGGGCATGCGCCATCGCGGCCGCGCCGACGATGGTCTTGCCGGCGCCACAGGGCAGCACGACCACGCCGGAGCCGCCGTGCCAGAAGGCGTCGGCCGCGTCCTGCTGGTAGGGCCGCAGGCTCCAGCCGTCCTGCAACAGCTCGATCTTGTGGTGCTCGCCGTCGACGTAGCCCGCGAGGTCTTCAGCGGGCCAGCCCAGCTTGAGCAGCGCCTGCTTGACGTTGCCGCGGTCGCTCGGGTGCACGGCCACGGAGTCGTCGCTGAGCCGTTCGCCCAGCATGGGCTGGATCTTCTTGGACCGCAGCACCTCTTCGAGCACGGCCCGGTCGGTGGAGGTCAGGATCAGCCCGTTGGTCGGGTCCTTCTCCAGCTTGAGCCGGCCGTATCTGGCCATGGTCTCGGCGATGTCCACGAGCAGCGCGTGGGGCACCGGATAGCGGCTGAAACTGATCAGCGCGTCGATGACCTGCTCGGCGTCGTGCCCGGCCGCGCGCGCGTTCCACAGCGCCAGCGGGGTGACGCGGTAGGTGTGCACGTGTTCGGGGGCGCGCTCGAGCTCGGCGAACGGCGCGATGGCCTTGCGGCACTCGCCCGCGTTCTCATGATCGACTTCGAGGAGCAGCGTCTTGTCCGACTGGACGATGAGCGGGCCGTCGTTCACGGACATCCCTTCTACGGTTGACGCCTATCCAACACATCAGACGGCAAGAACAGTCCCCGAACAGGTAATCAGTCGTCGAGGTAGCCGTTGAGGCCGAGGAAGAGGAAGATGCCGAGGTTCAGCGCGAGGCCCACCCCGAACAGTGTCCAGCACCATACGAGCAGGCTCTTGGCACTGGCGGGCTGCGTGCTCGACCGGCCGAGCGCCATGCCCGCCAGAATGGCGCCAGGGATCGCGAAGATGTTGCAACAGCCGACGATCGAGAGCAGATTGAGCACCAGCGCGACGATGGCGGTGGCCTTCGGCCCCTCGGACGGCCGAGGTGGCGGGGGATAGCCGTAGCCATAACCGTGCTGTGGCGGCGGCTGCTGGCCGTAGGGTGCGCCGTAGGGCTGGTACGGATATTCGCCCGATGGGCCTTCTTGGCTCATGCCACCTCCTGACAGGTCAACATTTATCACGGAATGGCCACGCGCCCTGCCGGGTCTGCTGTCTCGCCATAGATCTGGACCCTCTCACACGTCTTTAGAGATCGAGACCCAGAGCAGGGAGGCGAGTTGCACCCGGACGACCTACGAGTCTTCACGGCGTTCGTCACGACGCGATCGGACAGCCTCATGCGCCTGGCGTACGTGCTCACCGGCGACCAGCACACCGCGGAGGATCTACTCCAGAGCGCGCTGGCCAGAA
Source organism: Nonomuraea sp. NPDC049028 (assembly GCF_043197735.1). Classification (NCBI taxonomy): domain Bacteria; kingdom Bacillati; phylum Actinomycetota; class Actinomycetes; order Streptosporangiales; family Streptosporangiaceae; genus Nonomuraea; species Nonomuraea sp. NPDC049028. Next base: position 180,814 of record NZ_JBICTR010000018.1, on the reverse strand, counting down.
CCGCGGACCGATGGCGGAGCATCAGGGGCGATCCGGAGGCGTACGTCCGCCGGGTCATGTACCACGAGCAGGTCGGCCGGTGGCGTAGCCCGCGCTGGGGGCGCGAGCGCGTGGTCGAGACGCTGCCCGAGCGGATCGCGGGCGACGGCACCGCGCGGGTCGACGACCGGCTCACGCTCGAACAGGCCCTGCGCCGGCTGCCCGCCAAGAAGCGGGCCGTGCTGGTCCTGCGCTACTTCGAGGATCTGCCGGAGTCCGACGTCGCCAGGATCATGGGGTGCTCGATCGGCACCGTACGCAGCCAGACCCACCAGGCCGTGAAGCGGCTGCGCGAACTGGTGGGCGAGACAGTCCGTCTGGAGGCCTGAGATGACAGTCGACGAACGCGCGGTCACCGAGGCCCTGAGCAGGCTGGCCGACCGGGCACGGCCCGTGGATCCCGAGCTGCTTCTGTCACGTGCCCTACGGAGGCGGGCACGGCTGAAGTGGCCGAGATGGGGGCTGGCCCTGGCGGCGGCGGCCTGTGTGGTGGCCATCGGGGTGGTGGCGCTGCAAGCGCGCGAAAAGCTGGCGATCTCCCCCGCGAGCCCACCGACGGCGAGCACACAACCCACGGCCGACATGGTGCCCACGGCGAGTTCGACGCGGTCCACGACGGACCCGCCCGCCACCGCGTACGTCCGGGACATCCCCGGCCTGCCACGGAACACGATCGCGCAGTTCGCGACCGTGGAGGACTGCATGCCCAAGGGCAGCCCGGTGCACAACATGGACGGCGACCGGCGGCTGCCCAAGTACGGGACCGTCAAGGATTACCGCTGGCTCGTGGAGGCAAAGGACAAACTGGGCGTGACGCGGCTGGTCGGCAGCCGCAAGGGATTCGTGCTGTGCACGCCGGCCATCCGGCTGGTCAGCTACCCGACGGACCCGATCTTCTCCTACTGGGGTGCCGACCCGCCCGGCAAGCTGGCCCTGCGCGGGGCGCTCAGCGTCGACGCCTACAGCATCCAGATGCAGTCGGAGATCAACCCGGGCCTGGACCGCGACCCGTCCTTCCTGGTGGTGGCCGGCCGGGTCGCTCCGGCGGTGACCCGGGTGGAGGTCAAGTGGCCGGATGGGCGGAAGATGACGGCCAACGTACGGAACGGCTTCTACATCGGCCGATCGCGGGTGTACGCCGACAAGAAGGGTTCCATCCGCCCGACCGCGCTGAGCAAGGTGACCGCCTATGACTCCGGCGGGCAGGCGCTGGGCGAGCTCAAGAACATCAGGTGGGGCCCCCTGGGAGCCATCGACGAGGACGACTAGCCGAGCCTCGACCGCAGCGCCTTGCGGTCGAGCTTGAGCACGCTCGTGACCGGGATCGAGTCGACGAACCGCACTTCGCGGGGATACTTCACCCGGCCGACCCGGTCACGAGCCCAGGTCATCAGCTCCTCGGCGGTGGCCGTGCCGCCCGGCTTGAGCTGGACGAAGGCCACGACCTCCTCGCCGACCCGCGGGTCCGGACGGCCCACGACGCCGGACATCACCACGTCGGGGTGCTCGTTGAGCGCGTCCTCGACGTCGCGCGGGAAGACGTTGAACCCGCCACGGATGATGAGGTCCTTCTTCCGGTCGACGATGTACAGATAGCCGTCGTCGTCCACGCAGCCGATGTCGCCGGTACGCAGCTCACCTTCGACCAGCGCGGTGCCCGTGGGGTCCGCGGGGTGCTCGCCCCAGTAGCCGAGCATCAGCGAGTCGCCGCTGACGCAGATCTCCCCGACGTCGCCCGGCTCGGCCTGGTCGCCGGAGGAGTCGCGGATCGTGATCGTGTAGCCGGCCAGTGGCAGGCCCACGCTGCCGATCCGGCGCCGCCCCGGCGGGTTGAACGTGGTCACGGCGCTGGTCTCGGTCATCCCGTAGCCCTCGAGGACCTGCACACCGGGCATCCGGCGCTCGAACTCCTCCAGCGTCTCCCGGCCGAGCGGCGCCGCGCCACAGGTGAGGAAGGCCAGGTCGGGCAGGGGGTGGGCCTCCAGCGGCTCGGCCAGGAGCATCTGGAGCATGGCGGGCACGACCGTTCCGTACTGGGCGCGCTGCGCGGCGGCCAGCTCAAGGAAGGCCTTCGGGTCGAACCAGCGCATCAGCACCGCCTGCTGCGGCTCCGTGGCGTGCATCCCGGCGACCGTGATGATCAGCCCGTACGAGTGGGAGAGGGGCACCGGCACTATTGCGCGATTTTTCCCCTCTTGGTGGGACATTTCGTAGGCGTCCTTGGCCACCTGCCAGAGCCCGCGATGGCTCAGCATGACGCCCTTGGCCATGCCGGTCGTGCCTCCGGTGTACATGAGAGCCGCCAGATCGGTGGCGTCCCGCCCGACAGGTCCCCGCTCGGTCGCCCGCTCCAGCTCCCCCGTGTCTACAAATATCGGGATCTTGGGCTCGGCGGCCTGGACCGTCTCCACCAGCTCGGGCGAGGTGATGAGGGCGGCGGCGCCGCTGTCGTCCAGGATGTGCCGCAACTCCGCCGGTCCCACCAGGAACACCACGGGCGTCACCACCGCACCGGCCGCCCAGATCGCCTCGTAGATCAGACCGACCTCGGGTGAGTTCGCCATCATCACCACGACCCGGTCGCCGGGGCGTACCCCCGCCTCGACCAGCCCGCCGCAGACCTTGCGGGCCCGCTCGGCCAGCGCGTGGGCGCGGTACCAGACCCCCTCGTAGTGGACCGCGTCGAAGTCGTCGAACCTGCTCCAAGACTCCTCGGCCAACCGGCCCAACGTCAGCTCGCTCACGGTCCCAACCTCGCCTGATCATCGCCGGGCGTCAAGACAGGTCGGAGACCCCGGTGATGCGATGGAGCGCGAAGCGGTGGACGGCCGCCCTGGTCTCGTCGTACGCCGTGAGGTAACCGCCCTCCATCCGCGCCGGCTCCAGGATGCGCGAGGTGGCGTTGCCCTGGGAGTCGAGGTAGCCGATCCACACGCGTACGCCCTGCCTGATGGCCTCCTGCAGCGCGGAGATCGTGGCGGTCGCCGGGCCGCGCGGGATCTGGCCGCTGGGGGCGTCGGCGGGCTCGCGCCGCGTCAGATGGGCCGCGTCGCCCGCCCGCAGCGCGCGTACGGCGGCGGCCGTGACCTCGGGGTCGAGGCCGTTGGGCGAGGGTACGGACCGGGCCGGCGGCAGGCCCTCGGTGCGCCTCCTGTCGAGCTCGGAGATGATCACGTCGCCGTCGAGCGACTCGGCCACCGGGGCGTACCCCATCGCACGCAGCGCGTCGACCAGCGCGGCCCGCGAGGAGCGGGAGGCGATGACCGTGGGAGCCAGCCGGCGCAGGCGCAGCGCGGCGGCGCGCCGGTCGGCCGTGATCTGGTCGAGCAGGGCCGGGTCGTCGCAGCGGATGTAGGCACTGGCGGTACCGACCCTGATGCGCCCGTGCCGGCGGGCCACGTCGGCGATCAGGTAGGACAGCGCCTGCGGGACCGGCGTCGCCGAATGGCGCTCCAGCATGGCCAGGAGCTCCTCGGCCCCCTGGCCCGCGTCGAGCGCGCGGCGGACCGAGCCCTCGCCGAACCGGTAGACGGTCGCGCCCCCCTTGGACTCGATGTCGGCGGCCAGCGTCATCCAGCGGTTCAGCTCGCTGGTGAGCGGTCCTGGCGCGACGGCGGTCAGGTCCGCTTGGAGCAGCACATGATCGACCGGCTCGGGCAGCAGCGGGGCCAGCACCGAGGCGGTGTCCTCGCCGGTCAGCAGCGCCCGGCCGTGTCCCGACAGCACGCCGAGCCCGGTGACGCCGACCTGCTCGGCCTCCCGCAGCGCGAACTCCGTCAGCTGCTCACGCAGCGGCCCCCGGCGGCGCGGCTGCTCCCACGCCAGCCGGTCGAACACGGACTCGCGCGTCGGCGCCAGGCCGGGCGCCGACGCGAGCACGCCCAGCGCCGCCGACCGCACACCCGGCGCGGACGAGCGGCGCAGCTCGGTGTGCAGCGCGTTGAGTGGCCGGTCCCGGTCGTCACGCTCGCCGACCAGGCCGGGGACGCGATCGGTGTGCAGCCAGGTGACCGCCAGCGCGGCCCACCGGTCGGCGGTCGGCCGGACCCGCCACAGGTCATAGCCGGTGGTGGGCAGCCACTCGCCGTCGACGTTGCCGCCCGCCGCGATCAGCCCGGCCGCGTGCGCGACCTCCACGGTCAGCGCGGCGGCCCACTCGGGCACGTCCAGCTCGGTCGCGGTGCGCTTCAGATCCCGTACGCCCAGCCCGCCGGTACGCAGCACACCCGGTGGTTCGGCGCTCCACCGCTCGCACAGCTCCTCGACCGTCCGCACGAACGTGAACGCCTGCCCCGCCGCCGTCCGGTCGGCCAGCTTCTGGTCCCGCGCGGCACCCTCCAGAGCGGGGGGTACGGCGTACAGATCCCGGTGTACGAGGCCATTACGCAGATAGAGGCCCACCTCCCGAGGCAGGGCCACGGTCTCCTCACCCGTCGCCGCCAGCAGGCCGCGGGCGAGCAGCTGATCGATGGGCGAGCGGGCGGAGGCGACCCGCACCTCACGTCTGGCGTTGGGCACCCGGCCCGTCGCAGGCCCCCAGGTCAGCTGGTCGAGCGCGGCCCTGGCCTCGGGCGAGACCTCCTCGATCAGCTTTCCGGGCCGGGCCAGGGCGGCGGCCAGGCGTTCCTTGCCCGAGCCCGTGGTGCCCGGCGCGATGTCGTCGGCCATCTCGGCCAGCTGCTCGGGCGCGTGGTGCCGGAACGCCTCCACCGCCGGGGGACCGAGCCCCGCCGGGTCGTCGAGCACCTTCCGCACGCCGGGGGCCAGGGCGAGGGCGCTGTCGGGGCCGTAGACGAGGGCCAGGTCGCGCAGGTGGTCGATCGCCGCCGACAGCGCGGGCTCCGGCTTGCCCGCCGCCAGCGCCCCGCCGACGAGCGTGCGCAGGGCCGCCTTCGTGCTGGGCTCCGGTCGTACGGCCAGCGTTTCGAGGACGGCGAGCGTGAAGCGGTCGAGCCGGTCGAGCGCGCGGCCGATCGCCGAAGGGCTGCCCGCGCGTACGGCGAGGCCTTCCAGATGCGCGGGCACCGGAGTGATCAGCTCGGGGCGCGCCGAGACGAGCGCCCGCAGCTGTTCGTCGGTGCGCCCCCTGATCCACTCCGTGAACTCCATCGTTGCCATGGTATGTCCACCCTGATTGGGGCAGCATGGCTCACGTGATTGAGCGAGCGGACCAGCTCATACTCAACTACGTCAGCGCGGCCGCCGACGCGGCTCATGGCGTGCTCAGATCCGACCAGCGGCTCGACTTCGCCAAGCGGCTGCGGGCCAGGATCGAGGTCGAACGGCAGGGCAGCCAGAACCCACGCCAGGTGGTCAAGGTGCTCGCCCGGTTCGGCGACCCGGTGGCGCTGGTCGAACGCGAGGCCCGCAGGCTGGCCGAGGCGGGGCCGGACGGCGCGCCCGGTGCCCCGGCCGGACCCCGGCCCGGAACGGCGCCCACGACCGCGCCCGGGGCCGCACGGGGAACCGTGACGCCGGGTGCCGTGGCCAAGGCGGAACGGGTCGCGGGGGCGGGCGGGGCGACGCCGTTCTTCCCCAAGATCGTCGACGACGTGGCGCCTACGGGAGCCCAGCTGGGCCGGCGCCTCGCGGAGGACCATCTGGCCCCGCGGCCCCTGCGCGGGTTGCCGTTCGCGCGGCTGCGGCAGGCGGCCATGTCCAGTGCGAACCCGATGGCCACCCGTGGACGGGACGCCGGCACCATCGTCAAGGAGTACCCGCGCGAGACCGCGGCGATGGTGGTCCTGGTGCTGGCCGCGCTGCTCGTCCCGGTCGGCCTGCCGGCCGTCGCGATCTTCCGGGTGCCGGTGCTGGTGTGGGCGTTGGGGGCGCTGCTGGTGGCGTTCTCGGAGGGCTGGGTGCTGCGTGACCGGCTGATCGGGATCGGTGCGCCCCTGGTCGGCTACACGCTGGGTGGCGCGCTCGTCGGTGGTCTGCGGGTGGGCGCGGAGCCGGGGGTGCAGGCGTTCGTGGTGCAGTTCTTCGACGTCAGCGGTGTGATGTTCATGATCGGCACGGCGCTGGGCGTGGTCTGGCTGGCTTACCGGCTGGTGGAGGTCAACTGACGGGGGCGGGGCTCGGTAGGAGGCCCACGGCCAGGCGTACCCAGGCGGTGACGAACTGGTCCTTCTCCGCGTGTCCCGGCGACTCGCCGACCGTCTCCTGGAACAGCCGGTAGTGCACCACGGAGCCGCCGAGCACCGCCGCGATGCCGTTCCAGTCGACCTTGGCGTCCTCGTATTCGGGCTGGGCGCGGAACCAGGTCGTGATGGCGTCGAACATGGGCTGCAGCAGCCCTTCGCGCACCACCGCCACCAGTTCGGGGAACTGGCTCAGGTCCCGGAAGAACACCCGGGTCAGCTCCGACTCCTCGCGTACCTTGGCCAGCCCGGCGCGGCACAGGTGCGACAGCCGCATCTCCAGGTCGGCCGAGGTCTCCATGTCGCCCAGCTGGGCCAGGCTCTCGGCCACCTGCGTACGGGTACGCGCGGCATGTTCGTTGATCGCCGCGGCGAGCACCTCATACTTCGACTTGAAGTGCCGATAGAGCCCTCCGGCGCCCGGGGAGAGCCCTGAGGCGGCCTCGATCTCGGCCACCGAAGTGGCGGAGTAGCCCCGCTCCGCGAAGAGCCGCAGGGCCTCGTCGATGATCCGCTCACGCGTCGATCTGGTCATTCTGTCCTGATACCTCCGTGATGGAGCGTAGCCGTCACGGCGCGGCGCGCCGGATCAACCCCGCGACGACCGAGCCGACGATCAGCCAGACCAGCGCCGCGAGCCCGTAGTTGACCAGCGTCGTCCACCGTACGTCGGCGAGCTGGAACAGGTTGGCCAGGCCCACCGACAGCGGCGAGGCGAGCGATTCGACGAACTGGTACCAAATGTTGGCCGGGTTGGCCCGGAACACCGTGAAGATCGCGTACAGCACCAGGATCAGCGCGGCCAGCCGGGACGCCAGCCGGACGGCCGCGGCCAGGAACGCCACCACGCTCCGCCACACCCTGACCGGTCCGGTCACCGGCTGGGGCAGCGCGGGTCGGTGCGGCCGGGGCGAGATGTTCCGGGTGGGCTGTTCGGGCGGGCTGGGCCGGTTGGCGGCGGCGACCAGCCGGTCTCCCGCTTCCGGCGGTTTGGGGGGCTCGGTCACGGCCACTCCTCCCGATAAGTAATTCCTTTCTTCCCACTCTCACGGTCCCACAACAAGGGCCGTTACCCGTAATGCGGACGCGTTTGGCATCCTTCACCTTGTGCGGACATCGGTGGGTTTCGACCTGGACATGACATTGGCGGACACGCGGTCGGGGATCGCGGCCGTCTACGACGAGCTTTCGGCGCGCCTCGGCGTGGTCATCGACAGCAAGGCGATCATCACCAGGCTCGGCCCGCCGCTCGAACAGGAGTTGGCGAACTGGCTGCCGCTGGAGGCGATCCCGGAAGCCGTGATCCTGTTCAGGGAGATCTATCCGGAGCTGGGTGTGCCCGTGCACACGGCCATGGCCGGAGCGATGGAGGCCGTCGAGGCCGTACGCGCGCAAGGGGGCAGGATCATCGTCGTGACCGGCAAGAACCCGCGCGACGCGGCCAGCACCGTGAAGGCGCTCGGGCTCGCCGTGGACGAGGTGGTCGGGTCGGTCTTCGGGGCGGCCAAGGGTACGGCACTCGCGCGCTTCGGCGCCGGAGCCTATGTTGGTGACCATGTGGCGGACATCGAGGCCGCGCGGGCCGGGGGAGCCGTCAGCGTGACGGTCGCGACCGGCCCTTACACGCTGGACGAACTACGTGATCACGGAGCCGATGTGGCGCTTGGCGACCTGACGGAATTCGCCGACTGGTTCGCCGGATGGCGTTCGAGTGGGCAACTCCGGTAAATGCCGGGAATTTTCCTGGTCGCCCCGGAGCCTCGCGGGGCATAACCTACATCCATTCGCCTTTTACGACTGTTTGAACGAGGTTCCTCCTGTGCCGAGTGGCAAGGTCAAGTGGTACGACGCCGACAAGGGTTTCGGCTTCCTCACCCGCGACGACGGTGGTGAGGTCTTCGTGCATTCCTCCGCGCTACCCACAGGTGCCGGCCCGCTCAAGCCCGGCCAGAAGGTCGAGTTCGGCGTGGCCGAGGGACGACGCGGCCAGCAGGCCCTGTCGGTGCGGATCCTCGAGCAGCCGCCGACGCTGGCCAAGACGAAGCCCAAGGCCAAGCGTAAGAAGCCGGACGAACTCGTCGTCATCGTGGAGGACCTGATCAAGCTCCTCGACGACGTCTCGACCTCCTACCAGCGGGGCAAGCACCCTGACGCGGCGCACGCGAAGAAGATCGCGCAGGTGCTCAGAGCGGTGGCGGACGACCTCGACGCCTAGCCGTTGGGGTTCGTCAGCGGCTTGGTCGTGTCGAGAGTGGTGTCGACGCGCTGATCCTGCGCGACCTGGGGCCCGCGTGCCGTGGCGCGGATCCGCTTGCGGCGGCGCACGATCAGCCAGCCGAACGTGCCGGTCAGCGCCACGGCCAGCGTGATCAGCCCGGCCGCGCTGCTCTCGGCCAGCGACAGCAGCAGCCCGATCAGCCCGCCGAACACCCAGGCGAGCTGCAACACCGCCTCGACCACCCCGAACGTGGACGAGCGCACCTCCTCGCCGATCTCCCGCTGCACGATCGCGTCGAGGGCGAGCTTGCCGAGCTCCTGCGCGAACGCGGTGACGAGCGAGATCGCGACCGCGGTCCAGAGGCCGAAGAACACCGCCGTGGCGATCGTGGTCGCGCCGGTCACGGCCAGCGTCAACAGGGTGATGAGGTGCGGCGAGTGGTTGCGGGTCCAGTTCGCGACCACCGCGCCGACCAGGCCGCCCAGCCCGGCCGCGGCCGCGAGCAGCGCGATCGTCTTCGGGATGTCGAAGAACGGGTCGGGTGCGGCCAGCCACGGCACGCCCTTGTCCTGCACCAGGAACAGCATGAAGAACAGCAGGAAGCCGGAGAACAGGCGGATGGCCACGTTCGCCCAGACCGCCTCGGCCACCGTCGGGCCCACGTTCAGGAGGGTCCGCCAGCGGAGCGGCCTGCCCTCCTCCTCTTCCAGCTCGGGCGAGTCGACGTGGCGCGGCAGCCGTACGGCGAGGACACCGATCAGGAGGAAGGCGACCATCGCCGTACGCAGCACCGCGGCGCTGCCCAGCCACGCGGTCAGCCCCGCGGCGACCGGCACCATCACGCCCGCCGAGATCAGCGAGAACAGCGCCACCCTGGCGTTGGCCGAGACCAGCGTGATGTCGGCGGGCAGCACGCTCGGCATGATCGCCGCGCGTGACACGTTGTACGCCTTGGACAGCACCAGTACGCCCAACGCCCCGACGAACAACGTCGGCAGATCGCCGGGCCCCACGGCGGCGGCCATCGCGAAGCACAGCAGGCCGCGGCCGAACAGCGTGCCCGCCATGACATAGCGGCGGCCCGACCTGAACCGGTCGAGGATCGGCCCCACGAACGGCGCCAGCAGGGCGAACGGCAGCATCGTGATGACCAGGTAGAGCGCCACGGGCCCACGGGCCTCGCCGACGGGCACACCGAAGAAGACGGTGCTCGCCAGCGCGACCGTGACCAGCGCGTCGCCGCCGCTGTGACCGGCGGTGAGCTCGATCAGGCGGCCCAGCCCGGTGCGGTCGGCGCCGTTGGCGTGGGTGAGACGGCGGGTCGCCTTCCCGACCTTCTGCGCGCCCCTGCCGACCTTCTGCGCCCCTCTGGCCGTGGCCTTGCCCGCCCGCGCCGTGCCGCCCGCGGTCGCCTTCCCCGCCCGCAGGGTGGCCCGGCCCGCGCGCGCGGTGGCGCGGCCCGCGCCGGCGACGCCTCGCCCCACGCGCCGCGTGACCTCACGAGCCGTGTCCCAGCCTCCTTGCACGCTTACCAGTCTTACCCGATCCCCGCTCACAAACGGCGACGGATCGCCCGGGGATGGGCCCAACACTGTGTCGCCAGTTGATCGGGGAGGGGCGGTGTGGGCCTCTTAAGGTCCGGTGCCAGTGGGTCCGGTGTGGGCGGTGTGGGCTCCTTCAGGTCCGGTGCGCGTTCTCCCCGATCGTCGGCCGCCCACGGCGGTGGGTTTGTTCGGGGTCGGGTCTGTTGGTGTGTCGTGAGGGGTCCGGGATTGGGGGTGTGGCACGTCTTCAGGTTCGGTGCCAGTGGGTCCGGGATGGGCGGTGTGGGCACCTTCAGGTCCGGTCATGGGTGAGAATGAAAGTGTGAGCGAACAGCACCTTGCGGCGGAGGCGGACAGATGACCCGCACCCGGACCCGCGTCTCCCCGCCCGACCAGGCGTGCGTCGCCGCGGTGGACTTGGCGCGCGCCGCCGCGGAGGAGCTCGCGCGGCCGGGCGAGCCGGGTGAGCACCTCGGTTACGAGGGCGAGGGCGACCGCATCGTCACCCATTACTTCGCCTGTCTCGACCGGGCCTACCGCGGCTGGCGCTGGGCCGTCACCGTGACCCGCGCCTCACGGGCCAAGAACGTCACGGTGAGCGAAGCCGTCCTGCTGCCCGGCTCGGGGGCGTTGCTCGCGCCCGAGTGGCTGCCCTGGAGCGAGCGTCTGCGCCCCGGCGATCTGGGCGTCGGTGACCTGTTGCCGACCTCGGAGGACGACGACCGGCTGGAGCCAGGTTTCGTCAAGACCGACGACGAGACCGACCATCAGACGATTTTCGAGTACGGCCTGGGCCGGGCCCGTGTGCTCTCGGCCATCGGCAAGGACCGCGCTGCCAGACGCTGGCACTCGGGCGAGCACGGGCCGCATACGCCGATCGCACACGCCGCTCCCGCGCAGTGCTCCACCTGTGGTTTCTACTGGCCACTCGCGGGTGGGCTCCGGCAGGTGTTCGGGGTCTGCGCCAATGAGTACGCCCCCGACGACGGCAAGGTGGTCGCCGCCGACCACGGCTGCGGGGCTCACTCGGAGGCCGCGGTCATGCCGCCGTCCGCCGAGCAGGCCATGCCCATCCTCGACGACATGGGCTTCGACCTGATGGAAGAGGAGGCCGGATCCGTCGACGGCACGGCCACCGAGGAGCTCGGCCACTCCTGACCGCGAATGTCGGTGAGGGCCGCTAGCCTACGGTGGCCCCCCTCGGCGGACCCCGGACATGTGCCGGAGCCCGCCCCACCAGCGACCAGGATCGTGACAGATGACCGACACCTTTGGCACCGACCGGACGCGGGCCGCAGTGCTCGCCGCGTGGACGGCCTCGACCGCCCGATTCCGCGAGGACGCCAACGCCGAGGAAGACTTCGCCCTCGGCGGCTACCGCGACCGGCTCATCGTGGAGCTCGCCCAGAACGCCGCCGACGCGGCGCTGCGCGCGGGCGTGCCAGGGGTGCTCCGGCTGACGTTGCGCGACGACGTCCTGACCGCCGCCAACACCGGCGCCCCGCTCGACGCGACCGGCGTCGAGGGTCTGTCGACGCTGCGTGTCTCCGGCAAGCGGGACGAAGCGGGTGCCGCCGGCCGGTTCGGCGTCGGGTTCGCCGCGGTCGTGTCTGTCTGTGATGAGCCGTCGATCGGCTCGCGCGAGACGGGCGCCGCCCGCTGGTCGCGCGCTGAGACGGCCGCCGTGGTGGCCTCGGTGCCGGAGCTCGCCGCCGAGCTCGGCTCGCGCGGCGGTCATGTCCCGCTGCTGCGCCTGCCGTTCGAGGCCGAGCCGCTTGACGTGCCGGAGGGTTTCGACACGCTCGTACGCCTGCCGCTGCGTGACGCCGCCTCGGTCGCGGCGGTCCGGCGCATGCTGGCCGAGACCAGCCCCGCGCTGCTGCTCGGCATGCCCGCGCTGACGAGCATCGAGATCGACCTCGACGGCTCGGAGCGCCGGGTGACGGCCGACGGGTGGCAGCTGGTGTCGGAGTCGGGTGAGTTCGCTCCCGACGAGGTGGCGGCCCTGTTCGCCGACCGGCCCACCGAAGAGCGTGCCCGCCCTTACTGGTCGCTGCGCTGGGCCGTGCGCGTCGCCGACACGGAGCCCGCCCCGCTGCCCGCCGGGGTGCCGCCGGTGGTGCACGCGCCGACGCCGAGCGACGAGCCGCTCGACCTGCCGGCCCTGCTCATCGCGTCGTTCCCGATGGCCACCGACCGGCGGCACGTGGCCAAGGGGCCGCTGACCGACTTCCTGGTCGAGCGGGCCGCCGACGCCTATGTCAGGCTGCTCGGCGAGCTGCCGCGTACCCCCAAGCTCCTCGACCTCGTCCCCGCCCTGATGGGCAAGGGCGAGCTCGACGCCCGCATCCGGCGGGCCATCTTGCAGCGCCTGCCAGCCACCCCGCTGCTCCCGGCCCTGTCCGCGCCCGCTCCGGCCGTGCAGACGCCGTCGTTCGCCGAGGCCGAGGTCTATGAGCCCGACGCCGAGTGGCAGGTCGAGCACCCGGCCAGGGAGCCGCACGAGGACGGCTGGCTCGTCGCCGGCCAGGAGGCGGCCGTGGTCGCCGGGTCGGGTGATCTGCTGGCGGCGATCGCCGACTTCGTCCCCGGCCTGCTGCCCGCCGGGTGGCCCGCCCGGCACCCGGCGATGGCCTCGCTCGGTGTGCGCCGGGTCGAGCTGGCCGAGGTCGTCGACCTGCTGTCCGGTGAGGCGGTCGAGGCGCGGGAGCCGTCGTGGTGGCGCTCGCTGTATGAGGTGCTGCCGGCCGATGACCCCGAGTCGCTGGGCGCGCTGCCGGTGCCGCTGGCCGACGGTCGGCTGGTCCGTGGCCCGCGCGGCACCCTCATCCTCGACCTGGGCGGCACCCGCCTGGCCTCGGCTCGGGACGGGCTCGACCTGACGCCTCTGGGGCTGCGGATCGTGCACCCGGACGCGGCGCACGCGGCGCTGCTGCGGCTCGGCGCCGCCGAGGCCACGCCACGGACGATCCTCGAAGACCCGATCACCAAGGCCGCCGTCGCCCAGTCCCTCGACAGCGCCGACTCCGAGCCCGTGGCAAAGGCCGTGCTCTCCCTGGTGGAGGCCGCCTCGCTGGTGCCGGGCGAGGCGCCGTGGCTGGCCGAGCTGGCGCTGCGCGGCAGCGATGGCGATCTTTACGCGGCGGGCGAGCTGATGCTGGCCGACGGCGCGCTGGCCGGCCTGCTGGAGCCTGACACGCACCTCGGGGTGGTCGCGCCGGAGCTGGTGGAGACCTACGGCTCCCGGGTGCTCGAAGCCGTGGGCGTGCTCGATGGGTTCGCCGTGGCGCACGACTCCGACGTGCTGCTCGACCATGACGACTGCGACCACGACCTCGACGGCGAGGACGACTGGCTCGACCACGTGCTCGACCTGCTGCCTGAGCTGGACCTGCCGCCCGTGGTGCCGGACTTCGCCGCGGTGCGTGACCTGGAGCTGGTCGCCGACTGGCCCGCCGCGCTGGCGTTGCTGACCAGACCGCCGCTGCGGGCCGCGCTGCATCCGCTGCGGGTAGAGGGCGTCGAGGTGCCGTCCTACACGGCGTGGTGGCTGGCCAACCACCCCGTGCTGGACGGGCGACGGCCACGGGAGCTGCGGCTGCCCGGTGCCGACCCGCTGCTCCAGGGCCTCTATGGTGACGCGCCCGGCGGGCTCGACCCGGTGGCGCTGGGGATGCTCGGCGTACGCACCACGCTGGCCGAGCTGCTGGCCGGCCACGGCGGTCCCGAAGAGCTGCTCGACCTGATGGCCGACGAGTCCATCGAGGTCGACCGGGCCCAGTTGCGGGCCCTGTGGATCGCGCTGGCGGCCGTCGAGCCGGCGCGGGTGGCCCCACCTTCGCGGGTGCGGGCCGTGCTCGGTGGCGACATCGTGGTGGCCGCGGCCGACGACGCCGTCGTGGTGGAGGCCCCCGACCTGCTCCAGCTCGTCACTGACCGGCCGCTGGTGCTGGCCCCCTACGATCTGGCCGAGTCGCTGTCCGAGCTGCTCGACCTGCCGCTGGCCGGCGAGCTGGCCCAGGGCGAGGTCACGTCCGGAGGCGAGACCCGCCCCGTGCCGCCAGAGGTGCGCTCCCTGCTCCCGACGGCTCCCGAGACCTACGTCGAGCACGAGAAGCTGCTGGTCGACGGCGTCGCCTGCACGTGGCGCTTCTTCGAGGGCTCCGTGCACTGCACCGGTCTCGACGGCCTGGCACGCGGCCTGGCCTGGGCGACCGGCCAGTGGAACGACCGGCTCGCGGTGGCCGCGCTGCTGCACGACCCCACGGCCGTGCCGCTCCTCCTGGCCGAAGCCGACCTGTCGTAGGTTCACGCCGCCGGGCAGGTGGCGTTCGCGCCGGGGGACTTGCCGGTGAGGAAGTAGGCGTCGACCAGGCGGCTGACGCAGCTGCTGCCGCTCAGGTAGGCGCCGTGCCCCTCGCCCTCGTACGTGACCAGGACCCCGGTCTTGAGCTGGGCGGCGAGCTTGGGCGCCCACGCGTACGGCGTGGCGGGATCGCCCTTGCCGCCGATCACGAGGATGGGGGCGGAGCCGGTGGCGTCGATCTTCTTGGACTCGTCGCTGCCGGCCGCCGGCCAGTGCGCGCAGATCGCGCCGAGACCCCCGGAGCGCATGAGCGGGAAGATCTTGGCGGTCTCGCGTTCGACCTGGTCGATCTCGGCGGGGCTCGGCCGTTCGGCGCTGTCCACGCAGTCGATCGCCAGGACGCTGGTCATCAGCGTCGAGTACGTCCCGTCGGCCTTGCGGCCGTTGTAGGAGTCGGCCAGGGCGAGCAGCTGCGTGCCGTCTCCCTTGGTCGCGGCGGTGGCCGCCTGCTCCAGCATCGGCCAGCTGAGCTTGGCGTAGAGGGCGGCCAGGACGCCGGTGGTCGCCAGGCCCTTCGTGAGCTCCCGGTCGGCCACCTTGAGGGGCTTGTCGCGCAGGCCGGACAGCAGCGTCTCGACGCTCTTCCGTACGGCCGCGGGGTCGGCGCCCAGGTCGCAGCCCTGCTTCACGCAGTCGGCGGCGAACGCCTCGAACGCCTGCTTGAAGCCGGCCGTCTGCGTCTTCGCGCGCTCGGCGAAGCTGACGGTCGGGTCGAGGGCGCCGTCGAGGACGAACCGGCCGACGTTCTTGGGGTACTGGGTGGCGTACACGGCGCCGAGGTGGGTGCCGTACGACATGCCGAAGTAGTTGAGCCGTTCGTCGCCCAGCGCGGCGCGGATGCGGTCGAGGTCGCGCGCGGCGTTCACGGTGCCGACGTGGGGCAGGAGCTTGCCGGAGTCCTTGGCGCAGGAGGCCCCGAACTCCTTGGCGGCCTGGTCCATCTCGTCGCTCGCGGGGTCCAGGGAGATCCACTTCTCGACGGTGCCGCACTTGACGGGCGCGCTGCGCTCGACGCCGCGCGGGTCGAAGCTGACCAGGTCATAGCTCGCGCCCAGGCCGGCGAAGATCTTGGCGGTCATGGGCAACAGATCGACTCCCGAGCCGCCGGGGCCGCCGAAGTTGAACACCAGCGAGCCGAGCCGGTCGCCGGAGGCCTTGACGCGGATCAGCGCCAGGTCGATCTGCTCGCCGTCCTGCTTGGCGTAGTCGAGCGGCACCGCGAGCTTGCCGCACTCGACGGCCGGGTCGGGCGCGGCGGGTTTGCCGTCGGGGCCGGTCAGGTCGGTGCACGGGCTCCAGGCGACGCTGCCGGAGCCCTTCGCCGTCTGGGCAGGCTTCGTGGCGGCGGTGCTCGCCTGGTCCGGCTTCATGGCGGTGCTCGTCGTCGGCTGTTCCGCCGACCCGCTGGTGGGCTTGGCGGCGGAGCAGCCCGCGAGGGTGGCGCTCGCGAGGGTCACCGCGCACAAGAGCGAGGGAAATGACGTCTTCTTCATGCCTCAAGCATGATCAGCCGGCTTTTTCCCAGGTAGTGGGGTAAAACAGCACTTTCCAATGACTTCGGGGATCGGCCGGAGGTGACGAATGTCAGCTCCGGGACGCTCGCCTGTGCACGTACCAGAGGCCGAGCAGCCCGAGCCCGACTCCGGCGACGCAGGTCCAGATCCACCACGACTGCTCGGCGGCCGGGCGGAAGATCAGTAGCGCGACCAGCGCGAGCGCCCACGCGACCGTGCCCACGGCGACCGCCGCGACGTCGTTGGTCTCGATCGGCTCCGGGTCGGGACGCCATTCCTGCTTCACGGGATCCAGCCTAGCTTCCAATCGGGTCTCGATCCGATCACCGCCACTTTTCGCAGATGACGCAAACTGTCACTGTTCGCCCGTGAGTGACACAAGTAGCGGTATCGACAGGTTCTTCGCAATCTCCGCACGAGGCTCGACGATCTCCCGTGAGATCCGCGGCGGGCTGGCCACGTTCTTCACGATGGCCTACATCGTCGTGCTGAACCCGATCATCATCGCCAACGGCAAGGATGTCCAGGAGCAGTTCATCGGCGACGGCTCGTCGCCCAACCTGCCCCTCGTGGCGGCGGGCACGGCGTTCGTGGCGGGCGTGCTGACCATCCTCATGGGGGTGATCGGCCGGGTGCCCTTCGCCATGGCGGCCGGGTTGGGGCTCAACGCCTTCGTGACCTTCAACATCGCCTCGGTGATGAGCTGGGAAGAGGCCATGGGGCTGGTCTTCCTGGAGGGCGTCATCATCGGCATCCTGGTGTTGACTGGTTTCCGGGTGGCGGTGTTCAACGCCATCCCGGCCCAGATCAAGACCGCCATCAGCGTCGGCATCGGGTTGTTCATCGCGCTGATCGGCTTCGTGGACGCCGGCTTCGTGCGCCGGGTGCCCGCGGGGCCGCCGCTGGAGATGGGCATCCACAACACCCTGACCTCCTGGCCGATCTTCGTCTTCGTCGTCGGGTTGCTCGTGACGGCGGCACTGGTGGCCCGCAAGGTCAAGGGCGCGATCCTGATCGGCATCATAGGCACCACGGTGCTGGCGATCATCGTGGAGTCGATCGCGAAGGCCGGCCAGGTCTCCGACAAGAACCCCGGCGGCTGGATGCTGAACGTGCCCACACTGCCGGACCAGATCATCGGCTTCCACAACCCGCTGGTGCTGTTCAAGGAGTTCGACCCGTTCGGCGCGTTCAGCCGGGTCTCGGTGATCCTGGCGGTGCTGTTCGTCTTCACGCTGCTCATCACCGACTTCTTCGACACGATGGGCACGATCGTCGGGGTCGGCCGCCAGGCCGGTCTGGTCGACGCCAGCGGGATGCTGCCGCGCACCCGGGAGATCCTGCTCGTCGACTCGCTCGGCGCGGCGGCCGGTGGCGCGGGCTCGGTCTCGTCGAACACCACCTACATCGAGTCGGCCGCGGGGGTCGGCGAGGGCGCGCGGACGGGCCTGGCCAGCGTGGTCACCGGCCTGCTCTTCCTGGTGGCGATCTTCTTCGCGCCGCTGGTCACGGTCGTGCCGTACGAGGCGGCCGCGCCCGCGCTGATCGTGGTGGGCTTCCTGATGATGACCTCGATCCGTGAGATCGATTTCACGGACTACGAGATCGCCATCCCGGCGTTCCTCACCATCGTGGTCATGCCGTTCACGTACTCGATCTCGAACGGCATCGGCGCCGGCTTCATCAGCTACGTGCTGATCAAGATCGTCCGTGGCAAGGTACGGGAGATCCACCCTCTGCTGTGGGTAGTCATGGGCCTGTTCGTGATCTACTTCGCGCTCGGCCCGATCAGGGTACTTTTCGGGGTCTGATGCCTGGTGAGGCCGTCTGCGCATGGGAGGCGGCCTCCGGGTATCAAGGAGTGAGACGAGAAGTGAGGTAGGGAAATAACGTGGAATGCCCTATAGTTAGCAAAGGTAATGACTCATGCTAACCAAGAACCAGTCCCAGATAAACCTGCGCAGCGACGCAGGCCTGGCCACAGCCCTGCGCGTGTCGCTGGCGCGGCTGACCAGGCGGCTACGACGACAAGCGGCGGCGCACTCGCTGACTCCCACGCAGTTCGCGACCCTCGCCGCGGTGGAACGGCATTCCGCGATAACCCCCGGCGAATTGGCCGAGCTCGAGAAGGTGCAACCCCCCTCGATGACTCGCGTGATCGCCGCGCTAGAGGAACGCGGTCTGGTGTCGCGCACACCGCACCCGACCGACCGGCGACAGGTGACCGTGACCGTGACCGAGGCCGCGCAGAAACTGCTGAAGGAGGAACGACGTCTCAAGGAAGCGTGGCTGAGCCAGCGCTTGAGGGATCTGACCGCGGAGGAGCGGGCGATCCTCAGGCAGGCGGCGCCGATTCTGGAGAAACTCAGCAGGATCTAGAGCCTGAAGAACCCAAGACCGGGATGTTCCGGTCTCTCAGGGTACGTAACTACCGCATGTTCGCAGCCGGTGGCGCGGTGTCCAACGTCGGCGGCTGGCTGCAACGCACCGCCCAAGACTGGCTGGTGCTCGATCTGACCCATGGCAGCGCGGCGGCCCTAGGCACGGCGACCGCGCTGCAGTTCCTGCCGATGCTGCTGTTCGGGCTCTTCGGCGGCGTGCTGGCCGACCGCTACCCCAAACGGCCGATCCTCATCGTGGCGCAGTCGCTCATGGCCGTGCTCGCCCTGGTCATCGGCGTACTGACGGTGACGGGCAGCGCCCAGGTGTGGCACGTCTACGTGATGGCGTTCACGCTGGGTGTGATCTCCTGCGTCGAGGTGCCGACCAGGCAGGCGTTCGTGGTCGAGATGGTGGGCCGCCGGGATCTGTCCAACGCGATCGCGCTCAACAGCTCCATCTTCAACCTGGCCCGCGTCGTGGGACCGGCGATCGCCGGTGTGCTGATCTTCCTGTTCGGGGGCACGGGCCCGCTCTTCCTGATCAACGCGGTCACGTTCGCCGCGGTGATCTCCAGCCTGATCTTCATGCGGAAATCCGAGCTGAACCTCTCCGTACCGGTGCCGAGAGCCAAGGGCCAGCTCCGCGAAGGGCTGAGCTATGTGCTGCATCGCGAAGAGCTGCTGATGCCGGTGCTGCTGATCGGGTTCGTGTCGATGTTCTCCCAGTCGTTCTCGATGTCGATCGCGCTCATGGCCCGCGAGGTCTTCAAGGCCGGCGCCTCGTCGTTCGGCCTGGCCTCCAGCATGTTCGCCGTCGGCGCGCTGGGCGGGGCGCTGCTCGCCGCCCGCCGGGCCCGGCCGTCACGCCGCATGCTGATCGCCGGAGCCATCGGGTTCGGACTGTTCCAGATCGCCACCGGGCTGGCCCCGGTCTACCCGGTGTACCTGCTGCTGCTGATCCCCACCGGCATCGCGCTGATCACGATCAACACGGCCGCGAACGCGAGCGTCCAGCTCGCCACCGCACCGGACATGCGCGGCCGCGTCATGGGCATCTACATGCTCGTCTTCACCGGTGGCGCGCCCGTCGGCGCCCCGCTGGTCGGCTGGCTGTCGGAGCTGGGCGGACCCAGGACGGGCGTCATGCTCTCCGGACTGCTGGTGCTGGTCGGCACGGGCGTCGCGGTGATGCTGACGAGGCTGATCAGCGCCCGTGTTGTGGGCGAGCCGGTGCTGGCGGTCGCCTGAGCACATTGGAGAATCGGGTGGCATGAGGTTATTCGCCGCACTGATGCCGCCCGATGAGGTGCTCGACGAGATCGAACGCGCCATCGCGCCGCATGTCGGGCAGGTGCCGGGCCTGCGCTGGCCGGACCGCGCCACCTGGCACATCACGCTGGGCTTCTTCGGCGAGGTGCCCGAGCACGTCCTGCCGGAGCTGCAGGTACGGCTGGCCCGCGCCGTGGCTCGGCATGCCAGCCTGGACCTGGCCTTCACCGGGTTCGGGGCGTTCTCGTCCGCCCGCCGGGCCAGGGTGTTCTGGGCCGGGCTCTCCGGTGACTCGATGATCCGGCTGTCGGAGTCGGTCAGAGCGGGCGCCCGCCGGGCGGGGGCCGTACAGACCGACGACAAGCACTTCCACCCGCATCTGACGCTCGCGCGGGCGAAGACGGAGATGGACCTCCGCCCGCTCGTCGAGTCGCTGTCGGAATTCAGCGGCTCGACATGGCGGGCGAAAGCCGTCCATCTCGTACGTAGCCATCAAGGGGCACAGATGAGGTACGAGTCACTCGCACAATGGGATCTGGCACCCATCGGGCGCGATTAGGCTCCAGAATGTGGACCGTCCTCGCCCTTGGCTGCTGCCCGTCGTGCTCGGCCTCCTGCTGCTGATCGTCGTGATCGGCGCCCTGCTGGCCTGAGTTACCAGGCGTAGTCCTCCGGCGCCGGACGGTGTCCGGGGAAGATCTCGTCGAGGCGGGCCAGCGCCTGCTCGTCCAGCTCGATCTCCAGCGTGCGCAGGCTGCCGTTGAGCTGCTCCTGCGTGCGCGGGCCGATGATCGGGGCGGTGACCGCGGGCTGCTTCAGGAGCCAGGCCAGCGCCACGTACGCGGGGTCCTCGCCGAGTTCGTCGCAGAACTTCTCGTACTGCTCGATCTTGTCGCGGTGCTTCTCGAGCTCCGTGACCATGCGGTCGGCGGCCGACCGGCCCTTGTCGATCTTGCGCAGCACGCCGCCCAGCAGGCCGCCGGCCAGCGGGCTCCACGGGATCACGCCGAGGCCGTATTCCTGGCTGGCGGGCAGTACCTCCAGCTCGACCGCGCGGGTGAGCAGGTTGTAGTGGCTCTGCTCGCTGACGAGCCCGATCGAGTTGCGCCGGGCCGCGGACTCCTGGGCCTTGGCGATGTGCCAGCCCGCGAAGTTGGACGATCCCACGTAGAGGATCTTGCCCTGCTGCTTCAGGACGTCCATGGCCTCCCAGAACTCGTCGAACGGCGTGTTCCGGTCGACGTGGTGGGCCTGGTAGATGTCGATGTAGTCGGTCTGCATGCGCTTGAGCGAGGCGTCGCAGGCCCGGCGGATGTTCAGCGCGGACAGCAGGTTCTCGTTGGGCCAGTCGCCCATCGCGCCGTAGAGCTTGGTCGCGATGACCGTCTTCTCCCGGCGACCTTCGCCCTTGGCGAACCAACGGCCGACGATCTGCTCGGTGATCCCCTCGCCCTGCTTCCAGCCGTACACGTTGGCCGTGTCGAAGAAGTTGATGCCCAGCTCATGGGCCCTGTCCATGATCGCGAAGGAGTCTTCCTCCGTGGTCAGCGGGCCGAAGTTCATGGTGCCCAGGCAGAGTGGACTGACCCGGAGGCCACTGCGTCCGAGGTTCACATAATCCATGAACTCCACCCTAAATACCTGGAGTGCACTCCAGGCTAGTAGGGGTCGCACGAATGCCTGGAGCGCCCTCCAGGCTAGTAGGGTCGGTCGGGTGAACTTGGGCCTGCTTCGCGCGGCGGTGCCCCTGTTCCTCTCCATGGTCACCACTACGGTCGGCACTCTGGTGGTCACTTCCGTGCTCGGCAGGCACGCCACCGTCACGCTGGCCGCCTTCGCGGTCATGTCGGCAGTCCTGAACCCCGCCTCCGCCGCTGTCGTGGGCGCGCTCCGCGGGCTCGCGCCGTTCGTCGCGCCGTACAAGGACTCGCCCGCGGCGGCCGTGCCGATCCTGCGTGACGCACGCTGGCTCACCCTGCTCGTGGGTACGGCCGGCGCGCTCGCGGTGCTGTGCGTACCCCTGCTCGCCCGCGCCACCGGGGCGCCCGCCGAGGTCGTGGCCGAGCTGGGGCCGCTGCCCTGGCTCCTGGCGCTCTATCTGCTGGTGTTCGCCTCGGGTGGTGGGGCCAACACCGTGCTCGTGGCGCTCGGCCGCAGCCGCCAGGTCCTCTGGTCCAGCCTGGCGGCCAGTGCCGCGATGGTCGGCGGCACGGTCGCTCTGGTGCCGCCGCTGGGTCTCACCGGCGTGGGCGTCGCCTGGCTGCTGTCGGGTGTCGCGGGTGTGGTCGTCTCGAACCTCTGCCTGCGCCGCGCCCTCGGAACGCGCGTCGGCCAGGGTCGGCCGCGGATCAGGGAGATCGTCCGGCTCGGCCGGGTGAGCATCCCGCTGGCCGGGACGGTTCTGATCAAGTTCGGGGGTCTCGGGGTCGTCACCTTCGCCGCGAGCGCGACCGGCACCCGTGACGTGGCCGCCCATGCGGTGCTGAGCACGCTCACCGGGTTCATCATGCTGGCCTCGATCTCCGTGGCGCAGGCGTCGGTGCCCGAGGTGGCCAGGGCCCGGGACGTGACGGAGGCGCGCCGGGCCAACCGGGCCGCGGCCCTGCTCGCCCTGGCGGGGACGGCCGTCGTGGCGGCCGTGCTGCTCGGGCTCGGCGACTCGGCGCTGGTGCTGTTCAGCGATGACGCGAGCGTACGAGAGCGGGTCGCGGCGCTGCTGCCATTGATGCTGCTGGCCTCGACGGCCGACGGGGCGCAGGCGGTTCAGGGCATCGGGCTCACCGCGCTCAAGCGGTCGGGGGCGAGCCTGATCTACTTCGCCGTCGGTTACGGGGTGATGGTGGCCGTGGCCGCACCTGTGGCCGCCGCCTGGGGGCTCGTCGGGTTGTGGTGGCTCATGGCGGTGACCAACGGGGTGCTGGTCGTGCTGCAGGGCACCGGATTTCATCGGCACAGCGCTACCGTGGGCGCGGCGTCCGTTGGGGCATGATGGCGGGGTGGGGGATGTTGTGATTCGTACGGCCGCCGGGGTTATCGCGGCCTTCATCGTGTTCGTTCCGGCAAATGCGGCCTTCGCCGATGACGGCGAGAAGAAACTGTTCACGTTCAAGGACGCGCGGATCACCGAGTCGAGCGGGCTGGCCGTGTCGCCGACGAAGGAAGGCGTCTTCTACACGCACAATGACAGCTCGGCGGCGCCGACGTTCTACGCGGTGGGTTCCGATGGGCGGACCCGGGCGACGTACCGGCTCCAGGGGGCGCAGGCCCGTGACTGGGAGGCGATGGCCGCGAGCAAGGACCCCGCCACGGGGCGTGGGGTGCTGTGGTTCGCCGACATCGGCGACAACCTGGACGGGGCTTGGCCGGACGTCTCCATCTACAAGGTCATGGAGCCGGAGACGCTGCGGGACGCCACCCTTCCGGCGGTCCGCTACCGGTTCCGCTACGCGGACGGCGCCAGGAACGCCGAGGGCATCATGGTCAACCCGGTGACCGGGCGGCTCTTCGTGGTGTCGAAGGAGTTCTCCGGGTCGGTCTACCAGGCGCCCAAGAAGCTCAGGAGCGACCGGGTCAACGTGCTCCGCAAGGTGGGGACGGCTCCGATCATGGCGACGGACGCGGCGTACGCGCCTGATGGCAGCTCGTACGTGATCCGTACGTACTTCTCGGCCACGGTCTTCCGGCCCTCGGGTGAGTCGATCGCCAGGGTGTCGATGCCGGAGCTGAAACAGGCCGAGTCCATCGCCTACACGCGCGATGGCAAGAGCCTGCTGACCGGCTCGGAGGGCGTGCGCAGCCCGGTCTACCAGGTGGCGCTGCCCGCGGCCGCGTTACCGGCCGCCACTCCGTCCAGTTCGCCGTCCCACCGGCCGAAGACGACCGCGACGCCGTCCGCCCGGCCGGTGGCGGCCAAGGGGCTCAGCGCGCGTGACGTCCTGATCTGGCTGGCCGCCGCCGCGGGCGCCAGCGGCATCATCGCGGCGATCGCCCGCCGCACTCGGTAGGCACGGTCGGCGGTCGCATCCTGTAGGCGCGGTCGGTGGTTGCCCGGTGGGCGCGCGTCATGGACGGCGCATCGTGGCGGTGAAGAGGTCGCCGCGGAGGGCGCGTTCGACCACCGCGATGGAGCGGGACAGGCGCACGAGCCGGGGCCCCTCCTCGCGGTAGGCGTCCAGGACCGCCTCGATCGCGTGGGGCGGCAGGTGGCCCTTGAGGTCGACCGCGGCGCCCCGGTAGCCGGCGCGGGCCGCCTCGATCGCCGCGCCGACGTGGTGGCTCGCCATCCTGGCCAGCGCGATCGGGTGGCGGCGGAGCACCTCGTAGGCGCGGTAGTCGGGCGGCACCGCGTCGAGCAGCCAGGCCACTGCCGAGGTCTCCCAATCGGGGACGCTGGGCGGGCGGACCTCGGGCGGCCACTCTGGCGGGAGATACATGACGCCATCGTACTCACGTTCGATTTGCCAGTGTAGTGGTGGCTTTACCTGGGGTAACGCCGCAGCGGTAGGAAAGGGGAACGACTGATGGTCGCCAGTGATCTTGTTCTCGTCGCCGGGGTCGGTGGGGTGGGCCGCACGGTCCTTGAGCGGCTGCGCGCGCAGGACGTACCGGTGCGGGCGATGGTCCGTCGTGACGACGAACGGGCGGCTGAATTGCGTGCGCTCGGCGCGGAGGTGGTCGTCGGCGATCTGACCCGGCCCGAGACCGTCGCGGCCGCGCTGGAGAGTGCCGGACGGATGTACTTCGGGATGCCCGTGTCGCCGGACCATCTGCTGGCGGCGACCGTGGTGGCCACCGTGGCGCGGGAGTATGGGGACCTGACCGGCCTGGTCGACATGTCACAGATGACGGTGTCGCAGATGACCGCCATCAGCACCGCCCAGTCGCACCAGCAGCGGCTGCACTGGCTGGCGGAGCAGGTGCTGAACTGGTCCGGCCTGCCGGTGGTGCACATCCGGCCGACGGCGTTCCTGGACAATCCGCTGTTCACCACGTTGGCGGCGCGTTCGATCCGGGAGCGTGGCACGATCGAGCTGCCGTTCGGCACCGGGCGTACGTCGCCGATCGCCGTGGCCGACGTCGCCCGGGTGGTCGCCACCGTGCTCCGCGATCCGGCTCCGCACGTCGGGCACGTCTATGAGCTGACCGGGCCGCGCACGGTCGACATGACGGAGATGGCGGAGGAGTTCTCACGGGCGTTGGGGCGTCCGGTGGCCTATGTGGATGTGCCCCTGGAGCGGTGGTGGGCCGAGGTGCTCGCGAAGGCGGGCCTGCCGCCGCACACCGCGCAGCACATCGCCACCATGGCCCGGCTGCACCGCGAGAACCGCTATGACCGCGCGTCCGACGATGTCGAACGCCTTACGGGCGTGCCCGCCGAGACGATCGAGGCGTTCGTGGCCGCGCGCAGGGACTTCTACCTGGGCTGAGCCGTTCCGTATCGGGGGAGCGACGACCGCTTACCGATAGTTGACGCTGCCGTTCCTGGACTTAGCCGGTGACCTGCGCGAATGTGGAGAGAACGACCCCCCATGCCATGACAGCAGCCAACGGGGAGGATCCGCCGCTGTGGACATGAAGCTTGAGGTCGTGGTGGTGCCGGTCGCCGATGTCGACCGGACCAAGGACTTCTACAAGGCGCTCGGGTGGCGGGAGGACGCCGACGTCGCCGTCGGTGCGGACTTCCGGGTGGTGCAGCTGACCCCGCCCGGCTCGCCGTGCTCGATCATCTTCGGCACCGGGGTCACCTCGGCCGCGCCGGGTTCGACGCAGGGCCTCCATCTGATCGTCGACGACATCGAGGCGGCACGGGCCGAGCTCGCCGAGCGCGGGGTCGACGTGGCTGAGGTGTTCCACGACGCGGGCGGGGTGTTCCACCGCGCCGGGACCGAGGGACGGGTGCCGGGCCCGGAACCGGACCGCCAGAGCTACGGCTCCTACACCTCCTTCAGTGACCCTGACGGCAACGGCTGGATACTCCAGGAGGTCACCACCCGCCTTCCGGGCCGCTGAGCCCGGATGGCCGGCCTCACGAAAGGAGGCGCCAAGATGCAGGTGACGTATAGCTCGGTGGCCGAGGTGGCTGATGCCCTGCGCCGTGCGGAGGCCGCGCATGGCCAGTACGAGCAGGAGCTCGGGCACGCCGACCCCGACTGGCCGGCCTGGTACGCCCAGTACATGGCCGACGAGCAGGCCAGGGACGCCGCCGCCCGTTGACCGGAAGGTTGATGGATCGCCCAAGTAAGCGCTAGCTTCCTTGGCATGCGCGTCCTGGTCAGCGGTGCCTCGGGGTTCGTCGGCTCGCACGCGGTCACGGCCCTGGTCGCGGCCGGTCATGAGCCATGCCTTCTGGCGAGAAATCCGGAGAAAGTACGTCGGGTCCTGGGTGCCGGGGACTGGGTGATCCGGCAGGGGGACATTCGTGACGCGCCGGCCGTACGGGCCGCTCTGGAGGGGTGTGACGCGGTGCTGCACGCCGCCGCCGACATGGGGGTCACCGGCCACGGGGCGGACCTGCGCGGGTCCAACGTCGTCGGGCTGCGCAACGTGCTCGGGCAGGCCGCCGAGCTGGGGCTGGATCCGATCGTGCACGTCTCCACGATCGCGGTGTTCGTGCCGCCCACCGAGCCGTTCATCACCGCCGACAGCCCGCTGGCCAGCCCCAGGAACGCCTACGGCCGGTCCAAGGTCGAAGGCGAGCGGTACGCCAGGGAGCTCGGCGGCGTGACCATCGTCTATCCGGGCGGCATCATCGGGCCGGGCCAGCCGACGCTCGACGCGCTCAACGAGGGGCTCCGCGCGGGCCTGCGGTGGGGCTGGCCGATCGTGCCAGGTGGGGTGGGCGTGCTGGACGTCCGGGATCTGGCCGTCGCGCTGGCCCGCTGTTTCACTCCCGGCCGCCGGGACCGCCGCTACCTGCTTGGGGGACATTTCCTGACCTGGAGGCAGTTGGCCGCCATATGCGCGGAGGTGACGGGACGGGCGGGCCTGACCTACCGGATGCCCGGTGGCCTGCTGCGCGGGATAGCCGCGACGCTCGACGGGCTCAAGCGGCTGGCGCCCATCGACTACCCCCTCACCCGTGACGCGGCCGACTTCATGCTCACCCTGGTCCCCACCGACGACGGCCCCGCGCTCAAGGACCTCGGCCTCACCCTGCGCCCGGTGGAAGACACCGTTTCGGATACATTGCGGTGGTTGACCGCTGAAGGCCACCTGGATCCCGCCAGAATCGGCAAACTGGCGCTGTGACAGAGAAGATCGGTGTCATCGGGGCCGGCATCGTCGGCCTGGCGGTCGCCCGCGAGCTCGCCACCACGCGGGGTGCCGAGGTGACGGTCCTCGAGAAGGAGGACCGCCTCGGCGCGCACCAGACCGGACACAACAGCGGCGTCGTCCACGCGGGCATCTATTACCCGCCGGGCTCGCTCAAGGCCAGGCTCTGCCGTGAGGGCGTGGCGCTGCTCAAGGAGTACTGCGCCCAGCACCACCTGCCGTACGAGGAGGTCGGGAAGCTGGTCGTGGCCTCCACCAGCGCGGAGCGGCCACGGCTCGCGGCGCTGGCGGAGCGGGCCAGGGCGAACGGCGTGCCCGGCATCACCGAGCTGGACGCGCTCGGCCTGCGCGAGATCGAGCCGCACGCCGTCGGCGTCGGCGCGGTCCACTCGCCGCACACCGCGATCGCCGACTTCCCCGCCGTCGCGCGCCGGCTGGCGCTCGACGTGGCCGAGCTGGGCGGTTCGGTACGGCTGGAACACCCGGTCAGGGCGATCAGGGAGACCGCCGGGAGCGTCGAGGTGCTGGCCGCCGGGCGGCGCTTCGCCTTCGACCGGCTGGTGATCTGCGCCGGACTGGGCACCGACGCGGTGGCCCGGATGGCGGGCCGGCCGGGCGACATCAGGATCGTGCCGTTCAGAGGCGAGTACTACGCGCTCGACGGCGCGGCCAGGGATCTCGTGCGCGGTCTGATCTACCCGGTGCCCGACCCCCGTTACCCGTTCCTCGGCGTCCACCTGACCAGGCACATCGACGGCGAGGTCCTGGTCGGGCCGAACGCGGTGCTCGCGCTCGCGTACGAGGGCTACCGGGGTTACAACCTCCGTAATTCCTGGCAGATTCTGCGCTGGCCGGGCACCATGCGCATGGCCCGGCAGCACTGGCGCACCGGGCTCAAGGAGGTGCACGGCTCGCTGGTCAAGGGGGCCTTCGTCCGGGCCGCGCGCCGCTACGTGCCCGAGCTCACCGCCTCCGACCTGCGGCGAACCGAGGGCGGGGTACGCGCCCAGGCCGTGGCGAAGGACGGCCGGCTGGTCGACGACTTCGCCGTGGACGTGGAAGGCAGAGTCGTGCTGGTACGCAACGCGCCGTCCCCCGCGGCCACCTCCAGCCTGGCGATTGCTCGGCACATCTCCGGAATTGTCCCAGCACTCGTTCGGTGAGGGCATCCTTGGAGATGATGGAAGCGCGACTGTTGATCGTCGAGGACGACCCCAACATCCTCGAACTCCTCGCCGCGAGCCTGAGGTTCGCGGGTTTCGACGTGTCCACCGCCAAGAGCGGCCTGGACGCCGTCACCGCCGTCCAGCGGCACCGTCCTGACCTGGTCGTTCTTGACGTCATGCTGCCCGACCTCGACGGTTTCGAGATCGTCCGGCGGCTGCGCGGCGGGGGTGTGCACGTGCCCGTGGTCTTCCTGACCGCGCGCGACGAGACCGAGGACAAGATCCGCGGGCTGACGATCGGCGGCGACGACTACGTCACCAAGCCGTTCAGCCTCGAAGAGGTGGTCGCCAGGATCCACGCGGTGCTCCGCCGTACCAGTGGGGAGTCGCCGGCGCCGCCGCCCAGGCTGACGTTCGCCGACATCGAGCTGGACGAGGAGAGCCACGAGGTGTGGCGCGGCGGCAACGCCGTGTCGCTGTCGCCGACCGAGTTCAAGCTGCTGCGCTACTTCATGACGAACGCGGGCCGGGTGCTGTCGAAGCCGCAGATCCTCGACCACGTCTGGGACTACGACTTCAGGGGCGAGGTCGGGATCGTCGAGTCCTACGTGTCGGTGCTCCGCCGTAAGATCGACAACCGCAACCCGCGGCTCATTCACACGCTGCGCGGTGTCGGATACGTCCTGCGGCTGCCGCCGAGTCCGTGATGCGCGGCCTGCCGCTCAGGATCAAGCTCATCGCCGCGATGCTGGCGCTGCTCGGCGTCGGGCTGACCTTCATCGGCGTGGTGAGCGTCTCCGTGCTGCACGGCTACCTGATGAACCGGGTCGACAGCCAGATCCAGCTCCTGGCCGTACGCGTGGAGAACAAGCTCAAGCACGACCAGGAGAAGCGCAACCGGGGCAAAGAGACCAACGACAAGATGGCGCTGATCGAGTCCGACACGATCGTGCTGGTGAAGCCGCCGGGCGGGGCGCTCACGCCGGTGTTCGGCGACCGCGACGTCGACGCGCGGCCGCGGCCCCTGCTGTCGACCGCGCCGGGCGCGAACCTCTACACGACGCGGGCGGTCAGGGGCGACGGCGAGTGGCGGGTGCTGCAGACCTCGACGGTGGTGGGCGACTACGTGATCGCCGCGGACCTGGGGGAGGTCAGGGACATCACCCGGCGGCTCGGCCTCATCGAACTGCTGGGCGGCGGCGGCATCCTGCTCATCCTCGCCGTCGTGGGCGTCGCGATGGTCCGGCGGAGCATGCGTCCGCTGGCCGAGATCGAGAGCACGGCCGAGGCCATCGCCGGGGGCGAGCTCGGCCGCCGGGTGCCGGCCGGCGACCCGCGTACGGAGGTGGGCCGCCTGGCCCTGTCCCTCAACGGGATGCTCGCGCAGATCGAGGCCGCGTTCACCGCCCGGTCCGCGTCCGAGGCGGCGGCCCGCCGCTCCGAGGACCGGATGCGCCAGTTCATCGGCGACGCCTCGCACGAGCTGCGCACCCCGCTCACCTCGATCCGCGGCTTCGCCGAGTACGCCAGACAGAACCAGAAGGCCGACCCCGCCGAGCTGATGCAGCGCGTGGAGAAGGCCGCGGGCAGAATGAGCCTGCTCGTCGACGACCTGCTGTTGCTCGCCCGCGTCGACCAGCAGCGCCCGCTGCGCATGCGGCCGGTCGACATGCTGGCGCTGGCCGCCGACGCTGTGCACGACGCGCGCATCCTGGCGCCCGACCGGGTGATCAGCCTGGACGTCGTCGGCGGCGCGGCCCTGATCGTCTCCGGTGACGAGGTACGCCTGCGCCAGGTGGTCACCAACCTCATGACCAACGCCCTGACCCACACCGAACCGGGCACGCCGGTGACGGTGCGCGTGGGGGCAGGGGCCGACAAGGCGTTCCTGGAAGTGGGAGACAAGGGGCCCGGCCTCACGCCCGAGCAGGTCGAGCGGGTGTTCGAGCGGTTTTACCGGGCCGACTCGGCCAGATCGCGGCACCGCTCGGGCGAGGACCGGGGCAGCGGGCTCGGCCTGGCCATCGTGCAGGCGCTGGTACAGGCGCACGGCGGCACGGTGCTGCTGGACAGCGCGCCGGGCTCAGGCTCCACCTTCCGGGTCGAACTCCCACTCGCCTTGGAGTGAGCGTTCAGCTATTCCTCAGCCTCCTGAGTCACTCTGAGTAGGTGACTAGACCCGAGGCGCTGATCATGGTGGTGGACGACGAGCCCAGCATCCGAGACCTGCTGTCCGCGAGTCTGCGCTTCTCCGGCTTCGAGGTGCTGACCGCCGCCGACGGCTACGAGGCCGTGGAGGTGGCCGAGCGGACCACTCCTGACCTGGTGGTGCTCGACGTCATGCTGCCCGATCTCGATGGGTTCGAGGTGGCCAGGCGGATCGGCGTACCGGTGCTCTTCCTGACCGCCCGCGACAACACCGAGGACAAGATCGTCGGGCTGGGCGTGGGCGACGACTACGTGACCAAGCCGTTCAGCCTGGAGGAGGTCCAGGCCAGGATCCGCGCGGTGCTCCGCCGTACCCGAGGGGAGAACACCCCCGCGAGCCGCCTCCAGGTCGCCGACCTGGAGCTGGACGAGGAGGCCCGCGAGGTCTGGCGCAACGGGCGGCAGGTACGGCTGTCGCCCACCGAGTTCAAGCTGCTGCACTACTTCATGTCCAACGCCGGGCGGGTGCTGTCCAAGGCGCAGATCCTCGACCACGTGTGGAACTACGACTTCGGCGGCGACGCCGGCGTGGTCGAGTCATACGTCTCCTACCTGCGGCGCAAGGTCGACGACGTCGAGCCCAGGCTCATCCACACGCTGCGCAGCGTCGGATATGTGCTGCGAGAGCCCCCGGCGGGCTAGCGTGGTCCTATGGATCTGCTGGGCGCGTTGGAGGGGTTGCGCCACCGGCTCGATCGCGAGCTGTTCCCGCTCGAGATCGGCCCGGCCGCCGACGACCGTCGCGCGCTCAAGGAGCTGACCGGGCAGCTCGACGACTACCTGCTGCCCAGGCTGCGGGCCATCGACGCGCCGCTGCTGGCCGTGGTCGGCGGCTCCACCGGGGCGGGGAAGTCGACCCTGGTCAACTCGCTGGTCGGGGCCGACGTCGCCGAGCCGGGCGTGCTGCGGCCCACCACGCTGGTGCCGACGCTGGTGGTGAGCCCGGCCGACCGCGACTGGTTCATGGGCCAGAACGTGCTCCCCGGGCTGTCCCGCGCCACCGGATCGGCTGCGGGTGCCCTGCGGGTGGTCACCTCCTCGTCGCTCGGCGCCGGGCTGGCGCTGCTGGACGCGCCCGACATCGACTCGGTGGTGACCGCGAACCGCGAACTGGCCGCCCAACTGCTGGCCGCCGCCGACCTGTGGCTGTTCGTCACCACCGCCGCCCGCTACGCCGACGAGGTGCCGTGGAGCTTCCTGCGCTCCGCGCGCGAACGCAGTACGGCCCTGGCCCTCGTGCTCGACCGCGTGCCCGCCGAGGCCGTCGAGCCCGTCACCCGCGACCTCGAACGCCTGCTGGTCGAGAACGGCCTCGACGGCACCCGGCTGTTCACCGTGCCCGAGGCGGCGCTGCCCTCGGAGAAGGCGCGGCTGCCCGCCGAGCTGGTCTCGCCGATCTCCGCCTGGCTGTCCGAGCTGGCCGCCGACGCGGCCGAACGGTCCCGCGTCGTCCGGCAGACGCTGTCCGGGGCGCTCGACAGCCTGGTCACACGGGTGCCGCTGCTGGCCGACGCCGTCACGCGGCAGCAGGCCGGGTTCGACGGGCTGCGGTCCATCGTGTCGGGGGCCTACGCGGGCGGGCTGGCCGACTTCGACGAGGGCATGCGCGACGGGTCGCTGCTGCGCGGCGAGGTGCTGGCCCGCTGGCAGGACTTCATCGGCACCGGCGACCTGATGCGGTCGCTGGAGAGCCGAGTCGGCTGGCTGCGTGACCGGATCGCCGGATTCTTCACCGGGCGGGCGCCCGCCGCGTCGCTGCGGGACGCGCTGGAGAGCGGCGTCGAGACACTGATCAGAGGCGCCGCCGACGGGGCCGCCGAACGCAGCCTGGAAGGCTGGTCGGCCGCTCCCGGCGGGCCCGGGATCATCGCCCGCGTCGGCGCGGTGGACGCGGCCCGGCTCGGCCGGACCTCGCCCGACCTGGGCAAGCGGGCGTCGGCGGCGGTGCGGGGGTGGCAGGAGTATGTTCTCGACCTCGTACGCCACGAGGGCGCCGAGAAGCGGACCACCGCCAGGATCGCCTCCTTCGGGGTGAACGGGGCCGGGCTGCTGTTGATGCTGGCCGTTTTCGCCTCCACGGGTGGGCTGACGGGGATCGAGGTGGGGATCGCGGGCGGCACGAGCGTGCTGTCGCAGAAGCTGCTGGAGGCGGTGTTCGGCGATCAGGCGGTGCGGACGCTGACCGTGCAGGCGCGGGACGATCTGCGGGAGCGGGTGCGGGTGCTGCTGGAGGAGGAGGCGGGGCGGTTCACCGCGCTGCTCTCGGAGGTCGAGCCACCTGCCGGAGCGGCGGACGCCCTGCGGGAGGCCGCTCAATCGGTCCGGGCGCATCGCGCCGAGCTGCCGTCGGGCCCGGCGCCGATCGAAAGCGAGGGGTCGTGAAGCTGCTGCGCCGTAAGGAGGGGCCCTCGCTGGACTCCCGGCTCGCCGCGCTGCTGGAGGCGGCCGAGCTGGCCGAGGGGAGATTGCCGGCCGACCTGGTGTCCAACGCGCGGGCGGTGGCGGAGCGGGCCGGGACGCGCCGGAGCCTGTCGGTCGACCACACGGTGGCGGCGCTGGCCGGGGCCACGGGGAGCGGGAAGTCGTCGCTGTTCAACGCGCTGGCCGGGGATGAGCTGGCGGCCGTGGGCGTCACCCGGCCGACCACCTCGACCGCGCAGGCGGCGCTGTGGGACGGGACGGGCGCGGGTCCGCTGCTCGACTGGCTGGAGATCCCCCAACGGCACACCCCACAGACCCCAGTCGAGCCCACTGCGCCTGCCGATGCTGATTTTTCCGGACTTATCCTGCTAGACCTCCCCGACCATGACTCCATCAGGCTGGCGCACCGCCTGGAGGTCGACCGGCTGGTGGAGCTCGTGGATCTGCTGGTGTGGGTGCTGGACCCGCAGAAGTACGCCGACGCGGCGGTGCACGAGCGGTACCTGCGCCCGCTGTCCGGGCACCGGGACGTGATGGTGGTGGTGCTCAACCAGATCGACCGCCTGCCGCCCCACGCGGTGGACCGGTGCCTGCGCGACCTGCGCCGCCTCCTGGACGACGACGGGCTGACCGGGGTGCCCATCCTCGGCGTCTCCGCGCGCACCGGCGCGGGCCTGGCCGGCCTGCGCGAGCTGCTGGCCAAGCGGGTGGCCGAGCGCCGCTCCTGGTCCGCCCGCCTGTCCGCCGACGTGTCCGCCGCCGCCGACCGACTGGCCGACCCATCCCATGGCGCCGGTACGCCGGGTGGCGCGGTGGCAGGTCCGGGTACGGGTGGTGCGGTGGCGGGGCTGGGTAGGCCGGGTGGTGCGGTGGCAGGCTTGGGGGCGCCGCTGACCAACGCGTTGTCCGAGGCCGCCGGGGTGCCGCTGGTCGTGGCGGCCGTCAGCAAGGGGCACCGGCATCGGGCCGTGGTCGCCACCGGCTGGCCCGTCACCAAGTGGGTCCGGCGGTTCCGGCCCGATCCGTTGCGCAGGCTGCGTATCGGTACGAGCAGCGCGGCCAAGTCGGCCGACCGGGAGATCGTCGGCCGCACGTCCGTTCCGGCTGCTTCGGCCGTACAGAAGGCGCAGGTCGAGACCGCTCTCAGGGACGTCGGCGAGGCGGCGGCGAGCGACCTGGCGGGGGTGTGGGCGGCGGCGGTGCGGCAGGCGGCGCGGTCGCGGGCCGGGGACCTGGCCGACGCCGTGGACCGGGCGGTGGCGACGACCTCGCTCGGGGCGATCCGGCGGCCGAGGTGGTGGCGGGCGGTTGGAGTGCTGCAGTGGCTGGTGTTCGCCGTCATGGTGGCCGGTGGGCTCTGGCTGGGGGCGCTGTTCGGCATGGACTACCTGCGCCTGCCCCAGCCACCCCTGCCGACGGTGGGTGTGGTGCCGTGGCCCACGGTGCTGCTGGGTGGGGGTGCGCTGGCCGGGGTGGTCATCGCGCTGCTGTCCCGGCTGGCGGCCTGGGCGGGCGGGCACCGCCGGGCGCGGCGCGTGGCGAAGACGCTGCGGGCGGCCATCGCCCAGGTGGGCGCCGACTACGTACTTGATCCGGTGGAGGGCGAACTGGCCAGGCACGCCCGCTTCACCGAGGCGATCACCCGAGCCCGCGCCTGACGGCCCCGTACGTGCTCAGGACCGATCAGGGGCGGCCGATGGGCCCCAGGAGGAGGCTCGACAGGATCGCGGCCAGACCGGCGAAACCGGCGGCCACCAGGAACGGCAACGACGGCCCGAACTGCTGCGCCACCACCCCCGCCACCCCCGCCCCCGCCGCGGCCCCCATGCTCACCGCCGTCGACACCCACCCGAACGCCTCCGCCTGCGCCCCCGGCGCGAACTCGTCCACCAGCAGGGACGTGGTCGTCAGCGCGGGGTTGACCATGAGCCCTCCGGCGAAGAGCACCACCCAGAACAAGGGCAGCGAGGACACCAGCACCAGCGGCGCCAACGCGAGACCGAAGACCAGGAGCAGCCCGCTCAGCCTGAGGGCGGGCGCGGCGGCCCACTGGCGGGCGCCGTAGACGGCCGCTCCGGCGACGCCGCCCAGCGCCAGCGCCGCCACCAGCGGGCCCGTCGCGGCCGGAATGCCCCGAGCCACCGCGAGAGCGGGCACCCCGACGTCCAGCGCGCCGATGGCCCCGCCGAGCAGGACGACCACGCCGAGCAGCACGCGCATGCCGACGTGCCGGAACACCCGGCCCCGGCCCGCCGACAGCGAGGGACCGGTGACCTTCAGCACCCGCGAGAAGGCCAGCGTGCCCGCGCCCGCGGCGGCGGCCACCACGCCCAGCCCCACTGACGCCGACACCAGCGCGATCAGCAGCCCGAACAGCAGCGGGCCGGTGAGGATGGCCAGCTCCTGCACCAGGTACACCAGGCTGTAGGCGGCGGTACGTCCCTCCGCGGCCATCCGGCCGCCCCACTCGATGCGCATCGTCACCGAGATCGGCGGCAGCCCGGCCCCCGCCGTCCACGCCAGCGCCACGGTCGTCCACCCCGGCCAGCCGGACCCGGCGCCGATCACCAACGCGATCAGGGCCGTGACGTGCGCTGACGCGCTGACCGCCAGCACCCCGCGCGGCCCTCGCCGGTCGATGAGGCGCCCCTGGACCGGCCGGGCCATCCCCGCGCCGATGCCGAACGCCGCCGCGGCCAGCCCCGCCAGTACGAGCGAACCGCTCGACGCCTGCACCACCAGCACGATCCCCGCCGGCGCGACCTGCTGGGTGAGCTGGGCCAGGAACCCGAGCACGGCCTGCGCCGTCACCCCCGGCAGGCCGAATAACTTCCGGTACGGCACGCCTGGTGCCACAGTGTCACCCGTTTCCGAGGGAGCCGGCGATGGTGTGCAGGGTGTCGAGCAACGGCCGGAGAAGAGGGTGGGTCTCGGCGCCACGGCGTACGGCCGCGAAGACGCGTCGCTCGGGGCCCGGCGTACGGCGTACCGCCACCCCGGGCAGCACCATGTCACGCAGCGCCAGCCTGGGCACGAGCGCCACCCCCGCACCGGCTCCGACCAGCGCCACCACGGCGCGGAAGTCGTCGGAGCAGTGCGCGAAGTCCGGCGAGAAGCCGGCCTGCTCGCAGGCGAACGTGATCACGTCGTGGACGGGATTGCCGGGATAGGGGCCGATCCACGTCTCCCCGACGAGATCGCCGAGCCGCACCGAGGCGCCGCCGGAGCTCGCCAGGGGGTGGTCCTGCGGGAGGACCAGGTCGAACGGCTCCGCGTACAGGGCGGACCGGTGCAGGCGGGGGTCGGCCGCGTCGGGTGCGCCTCGGTATTCGACCGCGATGGCCAGGTCGGCCTGATCGTCGAGCAGCATGGACAGGCTGTGGTCGCCCTCGGCGTCGAGCACCCGTACGCGCAGCCCCGGGGAGCCGGTGCGCAGGGCCGTGATGGCGGGGGAGAGCACGGCGCTGATCGCGGTGGCGAAGCAGGCGACCGTCACCTCGCCCGCCGCGCCCGTGGTGTAGGCGGCGACCTCGGCCTCGGCGCGTTCGAGCTGGGCGAGCACCTCGTTGGCGTGGGCCAGCATGATCTGGCCGACGGCGGTCAGGCGCACGCCGCGCGCGTCGCGGGTGAACAGCCGGTGGCCCACCTCGTGCTCCAGCGCCAGGAGCTGCTGGGACACCGCCGACGGGGTGAGGTGCAGGGCGGCGGCCGCGGCGGTGACCGTGCCATGGTCGGCCACCGCGCGCAGCGTACGCAGCCGCCGCGTGTCTATCACGCAGCGAGAATACTCAGTGCCTATACCGGGTGGGGCGTGCGGGCCTTGATGAAGGCGTCGACCGCGCGGTCCACGTCCTCGGCCGAGTGGGCCGCCGACAGCTGGACCCGGATCCGGGCCTTTCCGTGGGGTACGACCGGGTAGGAGAAGCCGATCACGTACACGCCGAGCTCCAGCAGCCGCTCGGCCATGGCCCCGGCCTCGGCGGCGTCGCCGATCATCACCGGGGTGATCGGATGGTCGCCGGGCAGGATGTCGAACCCGGCCTCGGCCATCTTGGCGCGGAAGCGCGCGGTGTTGGCGCGCAGCCGCTCGCGCGCCTCGCTGGAGGTCTCCAGCAGGTCGAGGATGCGCAGCGAGGCCGAGGCGATGACCGGGGCGAGCGAGTTGGAGAACAGGTACGGGCGGGAGCGCTGGCGCAGCAGCTCGCAGATCTCCTTGCGCGCCGCCACGTAGCCGCCGCTGGCCCCGCCGAGCGCCTTGCCCAGGGTGCCGGTGATGATGTCCACCCGGTCGATGACGCCGTGCAGCTCGGGCGTGCCGCGTCCGGTCGGCCCGACGAAGCCCACGGCGTGGGAGTCGTCGACCATGACCATCGCGTCGTAGCGTTCGGCCAGGTCGCAGATGTCGGCCAGCGGCGCCAGGTAGCCGTCCATGGAGAACACGCCGTCGGTCACGATCAGCCGCCGCCGCGCGTCGGACGCCTCTTTCAGCCTGGCCTCCAGCTCGGCCATGTCGCGGTTGGCGTAGCGGTAGCGGCGGGCCTTCGACAGCCGGATGCCGTCGATGATGCTCGCGTGGTTGAGGGCGTCGGAGATCACCGCGTCCTGGGCGTCGAGCAGCGTCTCGAAGACGCCGCCGTTCGCGTCGAAGCACGAGCTGTAGAGGACGGAGTCCTCCTGGCCGAGGAAGTGTGCAAGGCGGCCTTCGAGCTCCTTGTGCACTTCCTGGGTGCCGCAGATGAACCGTACCGAGGCCATCCCGAAGCCCCAGCGGTCGAGCGCCTCCTTGGCGGCCGCGACCACCTCGGGGTGGTCGGCCAGGCCGAGGTAGTTGTTGGCGCAGAAGTTCAGCACCTGTCGCCCGGCCACGCCCACCTGCGAGCTCTGCGGCGTGGTGATCACCCGCTCGGGCTTGTGCAGCCCCGCCTCGGTGATCTCGTCGAGCGTCGCACGCAGCTGATCGCGTACGTTCGTGAACATCAAGCGCTCCAATCCAGGATGACCTTGCCCGTGCGGCCGCTGGCGGCCGTGTCGAAGGCGGCGTCGAACTCGGCGTACGGGTAGCGGTCGGTGATCACCGGGGACAGGTCGAGGCCCTTCTCCAGCAGCACCGACATGTTGTACCAGGTCTCGAACATCTCCCGGCCGTAGATGCCCTTGATGGTGAGCATCGAGGTCACCACCGTGGCCCAGTCGATGGCGAACTCCTCGGCGGGCAGCCCGAGCATCGCGATCTTCCCGCCGTGCGTCATGTTCGCGATCATGTCGCGGACGGCTCGCGGGTTGCCGGACATCTCCAGCCCGACGTCGAAGCCCTCCCGCATGCCGAGCCGCGTGATGCCGTCGGCGATCGAGGTCCGCGCGACGTTCAGGGCCAGCGACACTCCGACCTTGCCGGCCAGGTTCAGTCGTTCCTCGCTGACGTCGGTGATCACCACGTTGCGCGCGCCCACGTGCGTGGCCACCGCCGCCGCCATCAGCCCGATCGGGCCCGCGCCCGTGATCAGCACGTCCTCGCCGACCAGCGGAAACGACAGAGCGGTGTGTACGGCGTTGCCGAACGGATCGAAGATGGCCGCCACGTCGGGATGGACCGGTACCCGGTGCACCCACACGTTGGTGGCGGGCAGCGTGACGTATTCGGCGAAGGCGCCGTCCCTGTTGACGCCGAGCCCGATGGTGTTGCGGCACAGATGGCGGCGCCCGGCCATGCAGTTGCGGCACTTGCCGCAGACGATGTGTCCTTCGCCGCTCACCAGGGCGCCGACGGAGATGTCCTCGACGCCGGGCGCGACCTCGACCACGTGCCCGGAGAACTCATGCCCCACGATCAGCGGAAGCTTCAGAGTTTGCCGCGCCCAGTCGTCATATTTCCGGATGTGGAGGTCGGTGCCGCAGATGCCGGTACGCAGCACCCGGATCAGCACCTCGCCCGGCCCCGGTGTGGGCTCCGGCACGTCGGCCAGCCGCAATCCGGGCTCGGCTCGATCCTTGACCAGCGCTTTCATGACCCCAACTCTCCCCTGTGTCCCCGAACCTAACGCACTGTGCCCGCTCCCTGAGGGAGGTGTCCATCGAGGGATTCTTAAGTGCCCCCACAGCTCCCCTTCACGCCCGGCTTCGCGCCCGCCTCCATGACACTCGAGAGCGTGCCCGATTTCGCACTTTCCGCGGTGGTTATTTGCATAAACGAGCGCTAGCCTCTCAAGACGTGGACATCGTCACTGGAGTGGAAGACCTGCGCATCGGAGTCATCGGCCTTGGCATGCGCGCGGACCTGGCCCGCTACGCCCATCGACCGGGCCAGGGCTCGGTCGTGACCGCGCTCTGCGACACCGACCCCGCGGTGCTCAAGAGCCAGGCCGGGCGCTTCGACGCGGAATTCCTGACCGAGGACTACCGCCGGTTGCTCGACCGCGACGACCTCGACGCGGTCATCGTCGTCACCCCCGACGACACGCACGAGCGCGTCGCGATCGACTGTCTGGAAGCCGGCAAGGCCGTCTACCTGGAGAAACCGCTGGCCATCACCGTGGAGGGCTGCGACAACGTCCTGCGCGCGGCGCGACGTACCGGGACCCGGCTGTACGTCGGGCACAACATGCGCCACATGGGCGTGGTCCGGCTGATGCGCGACATCATCCAGCAGGGCGTCATCGGCGAGCCGAAGACGGTCTGGGTACGCCACTTCGTGTCCTACGGCGGCGACTTCTACTTCAAGGACTGGCACGCCGACCGCACCCGGACCACGGGCCTGCTCCTGCAGAAGGCCGCGCACGACCTCGACGTGATCCACTGGCTGGCCGGCGGCTATACGACCCGCGTGAACGCCCTCGGCGACCTCATGCTCTACGGCGACCTGCCGCGCCGCGAGCCGGGCACGCCCAGGCCGGAGGGGTGGCTGAGCGAGTTCGAGTGGCCGCCCACCAGTCGCGTCGACCTCAACCACGTCGTTGACGTCGAGGACGTGTCGGTGATGAACATGCGCCTCGACAACGGCGTCATCGCCGCCTACCAGCAGTGCCACTTCACCCCCGACTACGTGCGCAACTACACGGTCATCGGCACGGAGGGCCGGTTGGAGAACTTCGGCGACGGCCCCGGCGACACGGTCAAGGTCTGGAACACCGGGCCATCGGACTACCGGGAGGACGGCGACATCGCGTACCGGGTGCCCGACGCCACCGGCTCGCACGGTGGCGCCGACGCGGACATCATGCGGGAGTTCTGCGGGTTCGTCCGGGACGGCGGGGCCACCGACACCTCTCCGGTGGCCGCGCGGATGAGCGTCGCCGCCGGCTACATGGCCACGATGTCGCTGCGCGACGGCGGCATGCCGTACGACGTCCCGCCGCTCGACCCGGACCTGGTGGCGTACTTCGACCGGGGACAGCTGGAACTCTGACGCGCGGGCGGACAGTCCCTCTATGTGGATATGTCGACACGTGCCCTGATACGCGCCGGGGATAAGGCGGCCTTCGCGCAGCTCTTCGACGACTACGCGAAGGCCGTGTACAACCATGCCTTCCGCCTGACCGCGAACTGGTCCGCGGCCGAGGACGTGATGGCGCTGACCTTTCTCGAAGCCTGGAGGTTACGCGGCCGGATCGACCCCGAGGGCGGCTCGCTGCGGCCGTGGCTGCTCGGCATCGCCACCAACGTGGCCCGCAACGCCCGCCGGGCCGCCCGCAGGCACGACGACGCGCTGGCCAGGATGCCCAGAGGCGAGAGCGTGCCGGACTTCGCCGACGAGATCGTGGGCCGGATCGACGACGCCGGGCGGCTGGCCGCCGTCCGCGCGGCCTACGACTCGCTGCGCCGCCAGGAGCAGGACGTCTTCGCGCTCTGCGTCTGGTCCGGGCTCGGCTACGCGGAGGCGGCCGAGGCGCTCGGCGTCCCCGTGGGCACCGTACGATCCCGGCTGTCGCGAGCGCGCCAGAAACTCGGCCAACTCGCGGAACCGCCACCCGCGCCCCGACAGGTAGTAGGTGACCAAGGCCCCACAAAGGAGGAGATCCGATGAGCTGGCCATACGACCGCGATCTTCCCGAGGGCCGTCACCGACTGCTCAAGGAGTTCGTGATGACCGAGATCGACAAGCCGAAGCGGCGCCTGCTGCGACCCATCGTCCTAGCGCCCGCGCTGGGCCTGGCCGCGGCGGCGGCCGTGGCGATCCCGCTGCTGTTCGGCGGCACCCCCGCGTACGCCATCGCTGACAACCCCGACGGCACCGTCAACATCCAGATCAACGAGGTGAAGGACGCCGACAAGCTCCAGGCTGACCTGCGGGACAAGGGGATCAACGTGGTGGTGAACTACATCCCCCGGGGCAAGAAGTGCAGCCCGCAGCCCCGTGCCGCGCATTTCCTGCCGAAGGAGACGGGACTCGTGGTCTGGCCGCCGCAGGAGGAGGGTTACACCATCGACCCGAGCGTCATCAAGGCGGGACAGACCGGAGTGCTGGAGTTCAGCGTCAGTGAGGGCAACGGCAAAGTCGTGGCGGGCATCTGGGCGCGAGTCGCCGAGGGCCCGGTCGCCGACTGCACGCTGGTCGACACCACGGACGCGCCGCTGTCGCACTGAGTCCACGAGGACGGCAGGCCGCCTGGACGGGGGCGCCTGCCGTACACCGTCATGGGGGATAGGCGGCCGTTCGCGGCCAGCGAGCCATTCGGGGTAGGCGGTGCTGAGGATCAGCTCCCTCCACCCGTCGAAGTCGGTGCGGAGTCTGTCGAGTTTGGCTTTCGCGACGTTCAGGGTATCCGCTCCCAGAAGCAGCCGCAGGGGCGGGTTCTCCGACCGCACCACGGTGAGGATGGCCTCGGCGGCCCGCTTGGGGTCGCCGGGCTGGCTCCCGTACGTGCCCAGGGTGTTCTCCCGGCGCTTGCCGGCGGTCTCGGAGTAGTCTTCGATGCGGGTCCCCGACTGCCGCATCGAGGGCCCTGACCAGTTCGTACGGGGCCCTCCGGGCGGGCCTCCAGGTGCCATCCGCGCCCGGTGGTGGGCAGGTTCTGCTCGGACATGACGATCAAGTCCCTTCGATGAGCAATGGTCATGACGTGGACCAACGCAACGGCTTCTCGCCGGCGTGGGGGGGTAGCCGGTGTAGCCGGCTTCACCGACGCCGCAGAAGGTGGCGGGGCGGGGTGTTCAGAGGCGCGCCGGAGCGTACGCGCTCGACCAGGCCAAGGGTTGGCCGACGCCATCGCGCCGACGCCATCGCGCCGACGTGATGAGGTCGGGTCGAGTTTCTTCGATGTCCTTGGCGCGGGCGCGATGTCGGTGCTGATCCGGTTGAGGGCCCAGCGTGGTCGGCCACTGTCCTGGTGGCGAGGAGTTCGTGGACGCAGGTGCTCGACGTGGACTGATCCTCAGGCCAACTGCGGGTAGAGCGCTGTGACGCCTGCGGCCAGCGCGGCCTGCGCCTGGCGGCTGGCGTCGTCCGCGAGGATTTCGTAGGCGCCGGCGGCGATGCCGTCGACGGCGATCCGGGCGATGTCGGCGGGGTCGGACTTGTCCCCGGTGACCGTCCGTGCCATGTCGGTGTCCATGTAGCCGACGTGCAGGCCGGCCACACGGATGCCCTGGTCGGCGAGCTGCACGCGCAGGGCGTTGGTGAGCGACCACTGCGCGGACTTGGCGGCGCAGTAGGCGCCGATCTCCGGGAAACTCACCCAGGACAGGCCGGACAGGATGTTCAGGATCGCGCCGCCGCCGTTGGCCGCGATCTGGGGTACGAAGCCGCGTACCACCGAGAGAGTGCCGAAATAGTGGGTGTCCATCTCCAGGCGGATGTCGTCCGGATCGCCGGTGAGCAGGTCGCTGCCGGTGGCTGAGCCAGCGTTGTTGATCAGGACCGTCACATCGCCTGTGGCCTGGGCAGCGGCCGCCACGGAGGCGGGGTCGGTGATGTCGAGCGCGATCGGCGTGGCGCCCGGCAGGTCGACCTGCCCGGGGTTGCGGGCACCGGCGTAGACGGAGGCGCCGCGGCTGAGCAACTCGGCAGCGAGCGCACGGCCAAACCCCCGGTTGGCTCCGGTGACAAGAACGGTGCTGGTGGACAAGTCCATGGAAAGCTCCTGGTGAAATGAGAAAGGCGCGTTGCATCGCATCTGGTGGGCCGGCCGGGGTTCCGTGTCAGGCCGCGGGGTCAGGTGGCCCGGGCCGATTCCGTGGGCGGCAGGGTGGTGATCAGTACGTAGGGGGCTGTTGGTCATCGAAGGGCAAGATCCCCATCGATTGGTGTCGGCGTTCGGCCCGGAGTGCCAGGCCGGCGAAGGCCGGTGAGGGTGGCGGTGGCGTAGGCGAGGTCAGGTGGCGAGGAAGTGGGTCACCTCAGTGGCGAACTTTCTGGCGTGCTGGAACAGAAAGGCGTGACCGGCGTCGCTGTAGAGAATGAGGGTGGCCGAGTCGAGGTGCTGGACCGCGACGTAGGAAGCATGTGCGGGGAGCATCACGTCGTGCACGCCGTTGGCGTAGCGGACGGGGTGCTTGATGGCTTCCAGTTCTGCTCGCGCCTGGTCGAAGGGGCGCTCCAGGAGCTTGGCCACCGCGGTGAGCAGGCCCTTGTCGCCGCGGACCGACCTCAATCGCCACCCCAAGCTCCGGGCGGCGCTCAAGACCGTCGCCCGGTACGTCGACGACCACGCTGCCCGAGCGCCACTTTGCCGGCCGCCGTGAAACTGACGCAAACCTCCAGAGCCCGCGACCGGGGGTTCATCTCACCTTGACGACGACCTTGCCTTTTGCGCGCCCCGTTTCGAGGTAAGCCATGGCCTCTTTGGTTGATTCGAACGGAAAGACTTGATCCACGACTGGGCGTATACTCCCCGATTCGATGAGAGAACTGATCTCGCGCAGCTGATCGCCGCTTGCTTTCATGAAGAGAAACGAATAGCTGACGTGATGACGTTTTGCCGCTCTCCTGGCTTGGTAGCTCAAGGCGCGCATCACCGGCCGCAAGATCCACGGCGATCCGACCTCTTTCGCGAAATCAGGATCAGGTGGGCCTGAGATCGAGATGAGCTTGCCGCCGGGCTTCAGCACTCGTAGAGATTTCTTGAGAGTCTCGTTGTCCAGGCTATGCAA
The DNA here is from genome assembly GCF_043197735.1 of Nonomuraea sp. NPDC049028. NCBI lineage: Bacteria > Bacillati > Actinomycetota > Actinomycetes > Streptosporangiales > Streptosporangiaceae > Nonomuraea > Nonomuraea sp. NPDC049028. The sequence continues at coordinate 137,191 of NZ_JBICTR010000018.1, read as the reverse complement.
AACCACATCATAGCCATGCAGGATTTTTTCGAAGTCGTCTTTCCTGTAATCGATCACGACATCTGCGCCGAGGCGCTTCACCAGATCGATGTTCGCCGTGCTGGTCGTTGTAGCCACGGTTGCGCCGACATGCTTGGCCAGCTGGATGGCAAACGTTCCTACACCGCCGGAACCCGCTTGGATGAAAACTTTCTGTCCTTTCCTCAGCTTCGCTGTTTCAACCAATGCCTGCCAGGCGGTCAAGCCGACCAGCGGGATGGAGGCTGCTTCTTCCATGGTGAGGCGTGTTGGCTTCAGCGCCAGATCGTCTTCTTTTATCGAGATGAGTTCAGCGAAAGCACCGATTCGATCTTGACCTGGCCGCGCGTATACTTCGTCGCCGGGCTTGAATCGCCGCACGCGAGACCCGGCCCGGACAACGACACCGGCCACATCATTGCCCAGAACGACCGGCAGATGATAGGGCAGAATGAGCTTGAACTCTCCGTCCCTGATTTTGGCATCGAGAAGGTTCACGCCCGCGGCGTGGATCTGGACCAGTACATCGTTCTCCCGCACCTCCGGGTCCGGCATTACGCCTGCCCGCAACTTTTCGTTGTTTCCGTAACGTTCGAGGATGAATGCTTTCATGATGCTTTCTCTCCTTGATTTCTTGCCAAGTGAGAATGAAAGGAGGCGGCCGACTCGATGTCGCACAACCGGGTCGGCATGGTGTTCCTGTGCCACCGCCCAAGCCGGGCACACTCGCCCAGGGGTCTACGGCGGGCTGGGCGGTCTGGCGTACGCGGCGCTCACCTGATCGGCCGATCCGATCCGACAAGAAATTATGGCGCGAGGAATTCCGGAACCTCTTTGACGCACTCTTGGTGATACTGGAATATGCCGCCGTGTCCGGCGTCACGGTACAGTCCGAGTTGGGCGTCCGGCAGCCGTCGAGCCAGGTCGACAGAATTGCTGGCTGGGCACCATCCTGTTGTCTTCGCCGTTGACCGCCAGGACAGACTGCTGAATGTCCGACAAGTAAAAGGGGGCTTGCAACCCTCAGGCGTGGATGGCCTTGAGCTGAGCACGGAAAGCCGTTAGCGAAATCCTGACAAGGGAGCGGGCGCCGGCCACCTTCGCGATGTGGCCGGCGGCCTCGCGGTCGGAGTGCGTCGAGGCGTGGCCGACCCGCCGAAGTGGAAGTGCAGCAGCGCTCGGCCGGGGTGGGCGCCCTCGGGGATGCACCACAGGGCGGGGACGCCGTTCGCGTCCACTTCGTCGTAGGTGACGCCTTCCGGCTCGGTTGACGCCCGGCGTCGAGGCCCGGCGTCGAGGCCCGGCGTCGAGGACTTCGCGCTCACGCTCTCAAGGAGCTGCGCGAACTGCTGTGCCTGGGGGCTTGCTCCCATGGTGACGCTCCTGCTCAGTGCTGCGCACGCTGCTCGTGCGCCATCTTTAGATTATGACCATACGACCATAAGATGAGACGTCGTCCAGGCGCAAGGGTCTCGCCGGATTTAGATTATGATCGTACGATGATGGCGTGTGGCGAGGGCAGGTGGGCCCTCCCCGCAGGAGGAGGAGCGCATGGTTCGGTACAGCCAGGAGCACAAGCGGGCGACGAGGCAGCGGATCATCGAGACGGCCGGCCGCCGGCTCAAAAAAGACGGCATCGACGGCTCCGGAGTCGCCACGCTCATGGCGGACGCGGGACTGACCAACGGCGCCTTCTACGCCCACTTCGCCTCCAAGGAAGACCTGGTCGCCACCACCGTCGCCGACCAGCTCCGCGAACAGCGCGAAAACCTCGGCGCGGTGACGCCCGGACGCGCCGGAGTCGAGCAAATCGTGTGTGCGTACCTGTCGCCCGAGCACCGCGACAACCCCGGCGAAGGCTGCCCATCGGCCGCCCTGCTCGACGAGATCGGCCGCTGCACGGACGCGACCAGGCAGGCCTACACCGACGGCGTGCTGGCCATCATCGACGACTTAACCGCGCGTCTGGCGCCGCACGATCCGCAGTCGGCACGCGTCAAGGTGCTCACCGTCTACGCCGGAATGATCGGCACACTGCAACTCTCCCGCGCCCTGGCCGACCGGCAACTCGCCGACGCCGTCCTCGAGCAAGGCATCCACAACGCCCTCACGCTGCTGGACGCCACACAACAGAGCTGACGTCCCGCATCACCAGACTGTGACACCCTTGCGGAACCGCTGGAGCCCGCCCCATCGGGTCGCTCCCGGTCCCGGACTGCAGAAATTTCCACGGGCACGCCGCTGACCTGCAGCGATGGGCAGGACATCGTCCGCCGGCTCACCAGGGACAACCTCGACGAACGTCTCCAGGCCGCGCGCTCCAACCTACGCTTCCAAGGTCGCCGCGTCGCCGATCTTGAAGCACAACTCACTCACCCGCAACAGGCACCCTGGCGGCACCCGCCCTTGCACGCTCGGCCCCGCTCGCCAAGCCGAGACACTGTTGGCGAATTGATCAAAGGCTCGCTACGAGGGAATCGGCTCACTCTCCGGGCTGCCATCGGACCTCACCTCGGCTGCGACGCCACGGCTTCGCAGTCGGATGTTCAGGAACTCCATCTCCGCCAGCGTCCCGACCAAGCCGGAGTGAGTGAGCTCGTCGGCGAGTTCACGAGCCCGGGGAAGCGACACCTCCCAGACCTCCCGCAGAACCTTCAGAACCGAGACCGGGCTCGGTGCCGGACCGACCAAACGCAGCCGGCTAGGGCCATGCTCCGCCAGCAGGGCACTGCGGATATCCTCCGGCGTCTCGCCTGAACCGAATTGCTCGCACCAGCCAGTACAGCAGGACTCGCAGGCGACCTCGGCATCCCAACACAACTGCCCGCGGTCGATGAACTGGTTCACCTGACGGACAAGGATTCCCTCGCATCTGCCACAACGCGATTCGATCTTTGCTGTCTGCCCCGTCATCCCCGACATCAACGCTCCCATCGCCGCCACGACCCGGACACCCAGCCGAGGGCGGCCAGCTCGTGCAGGTGCGCGACGGCGTCCTCCTCCAGCGTCAACGCGGCCGCCGGCGCCTCGAGCACCTGCGGCCGACGGATGCTTGTCCCGGCCCTGCTCCAGGCGGATGTAGTAGTCGGTGCTGACGCCGGCGAGCATCGCGACCTCTTCCCGGCGCATTCCGGGTGTTCGGCGGAGCCCGGCCGCGGGCATCCCGTGCGATTCGGGCCGGGCCAGTTCCCGCCGCGCTCGCAGAAACTCACCCAGACGGCTGGCACTGTCCATGTCTTCGAGATTATGCACGACCCTGCGCAGCAGGGTGGACCTGCCACTCCCAGGCTGCGAGCCCCAGGTTGGTGCCCCTGGCTTGGAAAAGCCGTTCTAACTGTGCAACACTGTTGCACAGTTAGAACATGGTCGGGCGAGGAAGACATCAACACAACGAGATCAACGCGGTGCTCAAGGCAATCCGCAAGATTAATAGCGCTCTCACCGTCGAGGAGGACCACAACGGGCATCGCTGGGGCTGGATCACCTGCCAATGCGGAGAAAAGCCGTTCACGATCAACTGCACGCCCCGAAATCCAGGTGTCCATGCCAAGCAGATCCGCCAATGGCTCACTCGGCACCTCGAGTGCAAAAGCGACGATCAAGAGGGGACGTCATGACTAGCTGGGATTTCCAGGTCATGCTCAATCGCGAGCCGGACGCTGCCGAGTTCGACCGGCTCCACGAGGCGGGCATGGATGACTGTGCGCTGGTCGGGGGCGCACAGCCGTACTTCATGTGTGATCGTGAGGCGGACAGCCTGCTGGAGGCCATCATGTCCGTGCTCATCCAGATGAGCACGGTCGACCAGCTGTGGGCCGTTGGCGTGGGGCACGACGACGCGGTGACGCTCGGCGACGCGGCCAGGCGTCACGGTGGCCGCACGCAGGCCAGCTTTCGCCAACTGGCGAGCGGGCAGCGCGGGCCCGGTGGCTTCCCGGCTCCGCTCATTGAGGCCGACAACGTCAGCATCTACTCCTGGGCGGAGATCTCCGAGTGGCTACGCACCGAGATGGGCGATGATGTTCCGCAGGCGAACGGGGACGTCATCCTGGCTGACGCCACGGTCAAGCTGGCCTGCCGAGCAGGTTCCCTGCACCGGACGTCCCAGGTGCGGGACCTGCTGGAAATGGCCTGCCGCCCCCTCCCGAACGAACCAAAATCCGAGGCCAAGCCTGAACCCAAGCCTGAGGCCAAGCCCGGCGCCAAGTCCAAGGCCAGGGTCGCCTGACCGGCGCCGTTGGGGTGGGCGGCGAGTCTGAGGCCAGAGTCGCCCGACCGGTGCCCGCCGGGCTGAGCGTGGCGGGCACCTCTCGGGCCACGCTGGCACCTCTGGCCGGGCGGGCAGGTTAGTCGAGCAGGCGTCCTGGCCGCCACGCCCCCGCCAGCGGGCGGACGTCTTGGCCGATCAGCGTTCCTGGTGCTCCTTCTCCAGGTCCGCGAACGCGACCGACGGGTCCTCGACCGCCTGCGTGAGCTGGCGCGGCCCGGTGGGGCTCTCGGCCTCCTGAGCGTTGGCCACGGCCTCCGCAGCCGCCTCCGCCGCCCTGGCGACTTCCTCGTCCGCCGCCGAGTTGCCCGGCGCCTCCTCGCGCGTCGCCGCCGACCGGGGCAGCGCTTCGGTGAACGCCTTCGACACGCCCTGCAGCGCCGAGGTGACCTCGCTGGGGATCACCCAGAAGGTGTTGCCGGGGCTCTGCGCGAGCTGCGGCAGCATCTGCAGATATTGGTAGGCGAGCAGCTGGGGGTCGGGGTCGTTGCGGTGGACCGCCTGGAAGACCTGGTCGATAGCCCGTGATTGGCCTTCGGCCTGCAGGATGGCGGCGGTGCGCTGGCCTTCGGCGCGCAGGATGGCGCTCTGCTTGTCGCCCTCGGCGGTGAGGATCTGCGACTGGCGCTGGCCCTCGGCGTTGAGGACGGCCGCTCGCTTGTCCCGCTCGGCCCGCATCTGCTTCTCCATCGCGTCCTTGATGGTCTTCGGCGGGTCGATCGCCTTGACCTCCACGCGGTTGACGCGGATGCCCCACTTGCCGGTGGCCTCGTCGAGCACGCCGCGCAGCTGGCTGTTGATGTGGTCGCGGGAGGTGAGCGTCTTCTCCAGGTCCATGGCGCCGATGACGTTACGCATGGTGGTGACGGTGAGCTGCTCTATGGCCTGGAGGTAGTTGGCGATCTCGTAGGCCGCCGCCCGGGGGTCGGTGACCTGGAAGTAGATGACGTTGTCGATCTCGACGACCAGGTTGTCCTCGGTGATGACCGGCTGCGGGCGGAAGGTCACGACCTGCTCGCGCAGGTCGATCATCGGGTAGACGCGGTCGATGTACGGGATGACGAAGTTGAGTCCGGGCTTGAGCGTACGGTTGTAGCGGCCCAGGCGCTCGACGTTGCGGGCGCGTGCCTGGGGCACGATCCGCACGGCCTTGAGCACCGTGAACACCGCGAAGAGGATGACGAGCAGTCCGACCACCAACAGCGGATCCATGGTCACTCCCGGGGATATACGAGGGCTGTGGCGCCCTCGATCTCGATGACATCGACGGTCGCCCCCGTGGGGATCACCAGGGTCTCGTCATAGGCGCGCGCGGACCACTCCTCGCCGCCGATGCGTACTCTGCCGTCCCTGCCGGTGACCTCCGACAATACGTACGCCTGCCTGCCGACCAGTGCTTCCACGCCGAAGCGTTGCAGTTGTGGCTGCCGGATGTGGCGCATGGCGATCGGCCGGACGACCATCAGACCGGCCGTGGAAGACAGGGCGAAGACCAGCAGTTGCAGGGGGACGGGCAGCCCGATGGCGGCGGTCGCCGCGGTGAGGAGAGCGGCCGCGCCGAGCAGTCCGAGCGCCGCGGTGACGGTGAAGATCTCCGCCACGCCGAGGACGACTGCCAGGATTATCCAGATGATCCATTCATCCATGCTCCGGCCCTCCTAACGGAATAACGGGCCTGTGTGCTCGCCTGGTTCCCCCCTCCTACCGTAATGCTGGAATCATTGCTGTGGCAGGGCCGCGGGGTCGTACAAGGCACTGCCCTGGCGCCACTTGTCCCACGGGAGTTGCCAGAATCCCCAGCCGTTGTCCCACGCGAGCTCGCGGGAGGTGCCGGTGATCGTCACCGGGTCGCCGCGCAGCGAGTTGGCGAAGAACCAGGCCGCCTGATCGGGGCGGGCATTGACGCAGCCGTGGCTGACGTTCGCGTGGCCCTGGGCCCAGAGGTTGTTCTTGGCGTGGACGTATTCGCCGCTGTTGGAGATGCGTACGGCGTGGTCGATCATCACGTCGTAGAAGCCGGGCTCGCCCTTCTTGCGGCCGGGGGAGATCATGCGGACCGGGTCGCCCTTGTCCATGGTCAGGTGGACGCCGCTGGTCGTGGTGTATTCGCGAGTGGTGGCCATGCCCGCGCTGATGGCCATGCGCTGCGCGACCCGGCCGCCGCGCCTGACGACCATCTGGTGGGTCCGGGTGTCGATCGAGGTCGTCTGCTCGCGGCCCACCTTGAAGGCGAACGTGCGGTCGGTCAGGCCGTAGACTCCCGGCGCCATGCGTACGCCGGTCAGGTGGGCCGTGACCGTGACCTGCTGCTCCGGCTCCCAGAACGCGCGGGTGCGGTAGATCGCGCGGGTGTCGCTCACCCAGCGCCACGCGCCCTCGACGGCCGGCTTGATCTCCAGCGCCCGCTCCACGGCCGCCTTGTCCTGGATCGGGGTGTCGAAGTCCATGATGATCGGCATGCCGACGCCGACGGTCTCGCCGGGCAGCGGCTCGATGGAGGCGATCTGGAACGACCGGTCGGCGGCGCGGGTGCGGAAGCGGCCCATGGCCACCGTCGACGGGCCGGCCGAGCCCGCCGCGGTGGCGGTCACCGTGTATTCGGCGCCGGGGGCCAGCGTCCAGGAGGAGCGCCAGGTCGTACGCGACGCGTCCAGCTTGCCCGGCACCAGCGCACCCGCCACGTAGGCGATCACCTGGCTGAGCTTGCCGCCCTGCGCCTGCACGACCAGACCGTGGTCCGTCCGGGCGCGCCGCGTGTCGAAGGCGGGGGAGACCTGGACGACGGGCGGCTTGGGCGCCGGGCGATCGGCGGTCACCGGGCAGCAGCCCGCGGTCAGGAGTAGGGCCACGAGAAAGATGGCCGCGGCGCGCCGCATCTCGATCCTGCTTTCCGGGAAGGGGATATCCAGGTTAGCGGAGGGTCATCGAGTGAGCACGCCAAGTCACCTATCGGATTGTTCCGGAAACCTCCCCCAATGACCGGCCGCCGGCCGTGGCTCGGATCGTCACGGTGTCGCCGTCCTCCAGGAATGTCCTGGTCTCGCCGCCGGCGAGCTTGATCGGATCGCTGCCGTTCCAGGTCAGCTCGATGAGCGAGCCGCGTTCGTCGCGCTGCTCGCCGGAGATCGTGCCGCTCGCGAACAGGTCGCCGGTCCGCAGGGACGCGCCGTTCGCCGTCATGTGGGCGAGCATCTGGTCCGGCGTCCAGTACATGCCCGAGTACGGCGGGCGGGACACGACCTCGCCGTTGAGCGACACCTCGACCGAGACGTCCAGCCCCCAGTCGTCCGTCCTGCGCAGGTAGTCGAGCGGTTCGGGATCCTGTACGCGCCCGGCCAGCCGGGGCAGCGCCTCCAGCGGCGTGATCCACGGCGAGATCGAGGTGGCGAACGACTTGCCCAGGAACGGCCCGAGCGGCACGTACTCCCAAGCCTGGATGTCCCGCGCGCTCCAGTCGTTGACCAGCGTCACCCCGAACACGTGGTCCTCGAACGCCCCGGCGGGCGAGCCGAGCTCGGACGGTACGCCGACCACGAAGCCCAGCTCGGCCTCGAGGTCGAGCTTGGCGGACGGCCCGAACCGCCCGGCTCCGAGCTGGCCGTGCGGCCGGTCGATCGGGGTGCCCGAGACCACGATCGTGCCCGACCTGCCGTGGTAGCCGACCGGCAGGTGCCGCCAGTTGGGCAGCAGCCCTTCGGTGCCGGGCCGGAACATCTTGCCGAGGTTGGTGGCGTGCTCCAGCGAGCAGTAGAAGTCGACGTAGTCGGCCACCTCGAACGGCATGTGCAGCCGCACCTGGTCGAGCGGGATCAGGTGCGGCTCGGTGATCGCGAGGTCGGAGGTGAGTTTGTTGGCGATCAGTGTCCTGGTGTCGTGCCAGGCGGTGCGGCCCCTGGCCATGAAGGGGTTCAGGCTGGGCGCCGCGAACACCTCGTCGTGCAGCGCGGCGGCCAGGTCGAGCACCCGGTCGCCGTAGCGCACGCCGACGCGTGGCCGCTCGCCGCGCCGGGAGAACACCCCATAGGGCAGGTTGTCCACTCCCCAGCTCACGCGTTCTCCTCGATCAGTCCCAGTGCGCGCAGGTCGTCCAGCGGGGCGCCGGTGCTGCACGAGCCGTAGCTCACCAGCAGCGCCCTGGCCCGCTTGGCCGTCTCCTCGGACACGGCTCGGGCCAGCCGTACGAGATGGCCCACGTCGGTGGTGCGCAGCACGGGCGCGGGGTCGCGCTGGTCCACCGCCTCGCAGACGGCCAGCAGCAGGTTGAGGAAGCCGTGCCGGTCGACGCCGAGCGTGGGGTCGAAATGGCGTACGGCGTGGTGCAGCCCGGCGGTGGCCTTGAACTGGAGGTCGTGCCCCGCGCAGAACCGGATGAACGCCGCGAGATGCTCGACCGACGGGAAGGCGTCGGCGGTCGCGCCGCCGCAGCGCACCTTGAGCGCGGCGCCCTCGGGCACGTCGGCGACGTACTTCCCGGCGGGCACCTCGACGAACAGCCGCACGCCCGGTGGCAGGCCGTCGCCGGGCAGCTGGTCGAGGGCGTCCGCGCGCAGCTCGACCGAGTCCACGGGCAGGTCGTCGAACGGCGGGATGTCCGGCGTGTCGACGATCAGCCCGATCCGGCGCGGCGGGGCCTCCTCGCGGCGCAGCCCGTCGAGGCGGCTGGCGGGGCAGAGGAAGCGGTGGGTGAGCACCTGGGAGGCCCGCTCCAGGTCACGCTGGTGGCGGGCCAGCGCCTCCGACATGTGCAGGGACGTCGGCGGGAACAGGCCCGCGTCGTCGACCAGCGCGAGGTAGAGGTTCATCGGGCCCAGGTCCAGGCATAGCCGGGGTCCTCGCAGGTCAGTGCGGCCTGGCCGAGGTCGAGCGGGCGGAAGGTGTCGATCATCACGGCCATCTCGCTGGTGGTCGTGATGCCGCGGCTGACCGCGTCGATGACCGCCTCCACCGCCCCGGGCTGCGGGCCGTGCGTGAAGCCGGCCGGGTGCAGCGAGATCGAGCCGACGTCGATGCCGGAGCCCTTGCGGGCCGAGTAGTCGCCGCCCACGTAGAACATGAACTCGTCGGAGTCGACGTTGTGGTGGTTGTAGGGGATCGGTACGGACTCGGGGTGGAAGTCCAGCGGCCGAGGACAGAACGAGCAGATCACGAACCCCGGTCCCTCGAACGTCTGGTGGACCGGCGGCGGCGCGTGCGTCTTCTTCACGATCGGCTCGAAGTCATTGATGTTGAACGCGAACGGATACAGATAGCCGTCCCAGCCGACCACGTCGAACGGGTGGTTGCGGTAGACCAGCCGGGTCAGCCCGCCCCGCGTGCGGACCAGCACCGGGACCTCCTCGCCCTCGACGACGAACGGCTCCGCCGGGCTGCGCAGGTCGCGCTCGCAGTAGGGCGCGTGCTCCAGGAACTGCCCGTACTGCGACAGGTAGCGCTTGGGCGGCCTGATGTGCCCGGACGCCTCGATGGCCAGCACGTTGACCGGTCCGTCGGGCACCCAGCGGTGGATCGTGCCGGTCGGGATGACGATGTAGTCGCCCGCGCCGGCTTCGATGACGCCGTACGTCGACTCGAAGCGGGCCCGGCCGTCCTGGACGTACACGCACTCGTCGCCCATGGAGTTGCGGTAGAGCTCGCTGGGCTGGTCGCTGGTGGCGTACGACAATCGGACGTCGGCGTTGCCCGCCAGCTGCATCCGGCCGGTCACCAGGTCGCCCGCGCCGCGCAGGTCCTGGGTGCGGAAGTGGCGCGGCGACAGCGGCAGGTTCGGCTCCAGGCGCGTGTCGGTCAGCGGCGTGACGGCCTCGGCCTTGACGATCGCGGTCGGCAGATAGCGGTGGTAGAGCAGCGAGGAGTCCGACGAGAAGCCTTCCTCGCCCATCAGCTCCTCGGCGTAGAGGCCGCCGTCGGGCCGCCTGAACTGCGTGTGCCGCTTTCTGGGCACCTCGCCAACGACGCGGTAGTAAGGCATCTTCGCCTCCAGGGCGTCCGATTATCGGACGTGTGTGTCCTCTATATGCAACTACCGTCCGCCATCGGGTAAGCGATGTCAACCCAGCGCGCCGGACAGCTCGGCGGCCGCCTCGACCACGCGCGGCCCGGCCGACTCGCTGAGCGGCCCGAACGTCACCACCCCGACCGACGCCTCCAGCCACGGCAGCCCGGACACCGGAGCGGCGATCCCCCGCGCGCCCTCCTGCAACTGCCCCTCCGTCACCAGATAGTCGGCCCGTCCCTCGCGCAGTGCCAGGATCGCCCGCCCGGCGGCGCCCAGCGACAGGGAGTGACGCGACCCCTCCCGGTAGGCCACGTGCATGTCCGTCCACGACGGTTCCACCACCGCCACGGCCAGGCCGTCGTCGCCCTCGGCCACGGTCAGGTGCGCGGTCGCGCCCACGTCCTCGGCCAGCCGCCGCAGCGTGGGCAGCGCCGCCGCGCGCAGCAGCGGTTGTACGGCCTGGGCCAGCACGAGCACGCCGAACCCGAGGTGCACCCGCCCCTCGGCGTCACGGCGGACGAACCCCTCGCTCAGCAGCGTGGTCACCAGCCGGTAGACCACCGGTCGGGACAACGACAGCTCGGTGCTCAGCTCGGTGGGCGTCCGCCCGCCCTTGCCGTCGGCGAGCAGCCTGAGCAGGCGCAGCCCACGTTCCAGGGTCTGGGCGGATTCAGCGGCCATGAACCGATTATCTATGCGTGAGCCAGGAGTAACGCTACGCGCTGGTGGGGTACGTATCGAGGAGACGAACAGGGGGTGGGATGCGGCAAACATGGGCATTTGTCGTTGCCGGGCTGAGTCTGTACGCGTTGCTCCCCACGCTGCCCTCGGCCGACTTCCACCCAGTGGCCATATCGAGGGACCTGCCCGCCCAGCACGTGGACCCCCCGACCAAGCGGCTCGTCGAGGACGTCTTCTACGTCACGCAGGGCATCGAGGTGACCAATCGCCTGCTGCCGTTCCAGGACGGCCTGACCATCCGCGGCGCCGCCCTGGCACCGGGCGTGACCTTGGACGACGCGGGCCGGCTGCACGGAGTTCCCCAGCGTCCCGGCACCTTCGCCACGCCCGTCCGCCTGTGCCGTGGCCAGGACTGCGTCGATCAGCAGGTCACGGTCGTCGTGCTGCGGAACGTGCCCTGGCAGCCGAGTGAGCTGGCCTTCCCCGGCAAGGTGGGCAACCGCTACGACGACCAGATCGGGATCTCGGGCGGGCCCACCGGCGTGCCGCCCACGTTCTCCGTGACCGACCACGGCAAGCTGCCGGCGGGCGTCACGATCGGCCCCGACGGGCACATCGGCGGCATCCCGGAGGCCGCTGGGGTGTCCGAGGTGCCCGTCCGCATCTGCGTGGCGGGCAACTGCGCGGGCGTCGTGGTGACGCTGATCGTCGTCTGAACGCGCTCAGCCGGGCACACTCTCGGCGACCGGAGCGGGAGCGCGTAGTTGCCGCACCCCGGGAGACAGCAGCGCGGCGAGTGTGGACAGCACGACGAGCGCCGCGCAGCCCAGCAGCGCCGTCCGGGTGCCGACCAGGCTCGCCACCGGCCCGGCCAGCATGAGCCCGATCGGGCCGAACATCAGCGAGCCCAGCGCGTCGTACGAGCTGACCCGCGACAGCGACTCCGGCGGCACCTCCCGCTGCATGGTCGTCTGCCACAGCACTCCGAACACGTCGAAGCAGACCCCCAGCACGAACGCGCCCGCCACGATCGCCCACAGCGGCGCGCCGGTGCCCAGCAGCACGTACGGCAGCGCGGTCGGCAGGCAGAGCAGCGTCCCGACCAGGATCGGCCGCCTGGGCCGGACGCGCAGCGAGACGATCACTCCCACGATCGTGCCGGCCGCCTCGCCGGCCAGGAACGCCGACCAGGCCGCGGGCCCGCCCAGGCTCTCCTTGGCGATCAGCGGCCCGAGCACCCCGTGACCCGCCTGGAGCCCCATCACGAGCACGGAGAACTGCGCGACCACCACCCAGATCCACTGCCGGGTGCTGAACTCGCGCCACCCGTCCCGCAGGTCGGCCAGCATCGAATGCTCGGCCGCCGCGTCGCGCTCGGCGGGCGTGAGCCGCAGTGCCGCGATCAGCACCCCGGCCACCGTGAACATCAGCCCGCTCACGGCCAGCGCCCACCCGCTGCCGAACAGCACGACCGCGCCGCCGCCCAGCACCGCGCCCGCCACCCGCGAGCTGTTGGCGCCCAGGCCGAGCAGCGCGTTGCCGGTCTGCAACCGGTCGGCGGGCACGACCTCGGGGATGATGCCGGTCAGCGAGGGGAACAGCATCGCTATCGCCACGCCACTGGCCGCCGCGGCGGTCGCCATCGCGGGCAGCGGGGTCCAGCCCGACAGCATCATCGCGGCCAGGGCGAAGAAGGCCAGCGCGCTGATGAACTCGCTGACCATCATCACCCGCTGCCTGGGGAACCGGTCCGCGATCACCCCGGCGAACAGCATGAACACGATCATCGGCAGCGCCTCGGCGGTGAGCACCACGGACAGCGTGGTGGCGTCCGCGCCGGGCAGGGCGAGGATGCCGAAGGCGAGCGCCACGGGGGCGAAGGAGGTGCCCAGTACCGAGATGGTGCGCGCGGTCAGCAGCAGCGTGAACCGCCGATCCCGGAGCAGCCCGAGATCGCGAAGATAGCCGTGCACGTGGTAAGCCCCCTAATCCCCCAAATGCTCACTATTGTGATGGTTCTTCGCATCTGCTGTCGTCTGAATATCTCCGTGCTTGTCACGCCGCTGACAAGACCGGAAGCGGAATGTGCAGGCGTTTGGCAAGAATCGAAGCTCTTTCTGCCGTAATTTTCTAGGTCCCTGTAGTCGGCGAGGGGACCCGGGCATGCCCGAGGCACTGATCGAGCGCGTGGCGCGATGGGCGCGGGAGATCCCGGACGCGCCCGCCTACACCTTCGTCGATTACCTGGGTGACGGCTCCCGCGAGACCTTGACCTGGGCGCGGGCCGACCTCAAAGCGCGGGCGCTGGCCGTGCGGCTGCGCGAGGTCGCGGGTCCCGGCGACCGGGTGGCGATCCTCGCTCCCCAAGGGCTGCCGTACGTGGTGGCGATGCTCGGCGCCCTGTACGCCGGGATCGTGGCAGTGCCGTTGTTCGCGCCCGATCTGCCGGGGCACGCCGAGCGGCTGACCCGCGCCTACTCCGACGCCGAGCCGGTCGCCGTGCTCACGACCACGGCCGCGCTGCCCGGCGTGCGGGCCTTCGCCGCCGGGGTTCCGGTGATCGCCGTCGACACGGTCTCGGACCTGCTCGCCGACGAGTGGGAGCCGGTGGCGATCGAGCCCGGCGAGCTCGCCTACCTGCAGTACACCTCCGGCTCCACCCGGGCGCCCGCCGGTGTGGAGATCACGCACGGCAACCTGGAGGCCAACGCCGCGCAGCTATGGAAGCTGTTCCGGGCCAAGCCGCGTACCTCGGTCGCGGCTCTGTGGCTGCCGCTCTTCCACGACATGGGGCTGGTCGCGACGATCGCGCTGCCGATGGTGGGGGGCAACCAGGTGGCGTTCATGGATCCGGTGGCGTTCGTCATGCATCCGGTGCGGTGGCTGCGGCTGCTCAGCGAGTTCGACGACGTCTATACCGGCGGGCCCAACTTCGCCTTCGAGTACACGGCGGCCAGGGTCGGCGCGGCCGACAAAGAGGGGCTGGACCTGTCCGGGGTGCGGGTCATGCTGAACGGCGCGGAGCCGGTACGGCCCGGCACCGTCGAGGCGTTCAACGCCGCGTTCGGCGGGTGCGGGCTGCGGCCGGAGGCGCACACCCCGGCGTACGGGCTGGCCGAGGCCACGGTCTTCGTCTCCGCCATGGGGCCCGACGAGGCCGTGGTGGCCACGGACTTCGACCGCGACGCCCTCCGCGACGGCCGCGCGGTGCCGGGCGGCGGGTCGTCGGGGGCGCTGACCACGCTGGTGGCGTGCGGACGGCCCAGTGGTCAGCGGGTGCGCGTCGTCGGCTCGGGCGGGCAGGAGTTGCCGGACGGGCGCGTGGGGGAGATCTGGGTCCAGGGCCCGAACGTGGCGCGCGCCTACTGGCGCGATCCCCTCCGTACGGCCGAGGTGTTCGGCGCGACGCTGGACGGCGCGGACGGCGCCTGGCTGCGGACGGGCGACCTTGGGGTGGTGTACGGCGGGCTGCTGTACGTCACCGGCCGGATCAAGGACCTGATCATCGTCGACGGGCGCAACCACTATCCCCAGGACATCGAGGTCACCGTCCAGGAGGCGCACCGGGCCGTGCGCCGCGACCATGTGGCGGCCTTCTCCTTGCCGGGGGAGGAGACCGAGCGGCTCGTGGTGGTGGCCGAGCGGTCGCGCGGTGGTGCTTCGGCCGATCCGGCGGAGGTGGCGGCTCGGGTACGGGCAGCGGTCCGGAAATTTCACGACTTATCCGTGCACGACTTCGTGCTGACCGGCACCGGAGCCGTACCCCGGACGACCAGCGGCAAGATCGCCCGGCGGGCCTGCCTGCGGGCGTACCTGGAGGGCGCCCTTGTTTGAGTCGGCGGGGCGCCTGATCCACCGCGGCCGGTGGACGCTGCTGGTCCTGAGCCTGGTGGCGGCCGTCCTGGTCGCGCCCTTCGGGCTGCAGCTGTTCGGCCGGATGGCCGACGGCGGCTTCGCCGACCCGGCCGCCGACTCGACCACCGCCGCCCGCTGGAACGACGCCTGGTACAGCGGCAACACGCCCGACGTGGTCGTCCTCTACCGGCACCCGCAGGTCAAGGTGCGCGACGCGCGCTTCAAGAAGGCCGTACACGACTCCCTGCGCGCCCTGCCCGCCCAGTACGTACGCAAGCTGGCCACCTACTGGACCACCGGCGCCAAGGAGCTGATGTCCACCGACGAACACGCCACCTACGCCCTGATCACCCTGAAAGGCGCCAAGCAGGCGGCGTACGCGGCGATCAAGGACCGGCTGCCCGTCGCGAACCTCCAGGTCCAGGTGGGCGGCTCGGTGCCGCTCCTGAAGGAGCTGAACGACCAGACGGCCGCCGACCTGGCGCGCGCCGAGGCGATCTCGATGCCGGTGCTGCTGGTGCTGCTCGTGGTGGTGTTCGGCAGCGTGGTGGCCGCCGGGCTCCCGCTGCTCGTCGGCCTCTTCGCGGTGCTCGGCGCGCTCGTGCTGCTCAGGCTGCTGACCGAGGTGACCGAGGTCTCGGTCTTCTCGCTGAACGTCGTCACCATGCTCGGTCTCGGGCTGGCCGTCGACTACTCGCTCTTCGTGCTGAACGCCTTCCGGGAGCAGATCAGGTCCGGCGCCCCGACCCAGGAAGCCGTGGTGCGCACCATGGCGACCGCCGGGCGTACCGTCGCCTTCTCCGGTTTGACGGTGGCGACCTCGCTGCTGGGGCTGCTGCTGTTCCCGCAGATGTTCCTGCGCTCGATCGGGCTGGGCGCGGCGGCCGTGGTGCTGGTGGCCATGGTCGCGGCGCTGGTCGTCCTGCCCGCCGCGCTGTCCATCCTCGGTCCCCGCGTGGACGCCATCCGCATCACCCCCGACTTCGGCTCGGCCCGCGTGGGTGCCGGCCTGTGGCACGCGATCGCCTCAAGCGTGATGAAACGGCCCGTGCTCTACCTGGTCGCGGTCACCTCCGTACTGCTCGCGCTGGCCGGGCCGTTCGCCCACGTACGGTTCGGCAACGTCGACCACCGGGTCCTGCCCGCCGCCGCCGAGAGCCGCCGCGTCGCCGAGACCGTCGACCGCGACTTCGCCAAGAACTCGATGGCCACGATCGACGTCCACGCCCTCATCGAACGCTCCTTCACCACCCGCCCCGCCGCCGTCGGCCCCCTCGGCCAGGGCTACACCCCGATCAGCGCCGTCACCACGATCGACCCCACCGACGCCAAGCCCCTCGCCGACCGCCTGCGCAAGCTGCCCGGCGTCACAGGCGTCGACCTGGCCGGCCTCTCCCAGGCCAACGGCGCGGTACGGCTGGCGGTCCGCTACTCCTACGACCCCATGTCGGCCCAGGCCCAGAACCTGGTGACACTGATCAGATCCATGACCCCGGAGCCGAACATCCGGCGACTCGTCGTAGGCGGCCCGACGGCCGCCCAGATGGACCTCCTGTCGAGCCTCCTGTCCAGGTTGCCGTGGATGGCGCTGGTGGTGGGCGGGGTGACGTTCCTGCTCCTGTTCGCCGCCTTCGGCTCCATCGTGCTGCCGCTCAAGGCCCTGCTCATGAACGTCCTGTCGATCGGCGCCTCGTTCGGCGTGATCGTCTGGGCCTTCCAGGACGGCCACCTGGCGACTTGGCTGCACTTCACCTCGACGGGGACCATCGAGGCCACGGTGACGGTACTGATCCTGGCGGTGGTTTTCGGGCTGTCGATGGATTACGAGCTTTTCTTGCTGTCGCGCGTACGGGCGGAGTGGCTGCGAACGGGCGACAACACGGCCGCGGTGGCGACGGGGTTGCAGCGGACCGGCGGCGTCATCACGAGTGCGGCACTGTTGCTGCTGGTGGTGATCGGGGCGTTCTCGACGGCCGGGATCACGATCGTGAAGCTGCTCGGGGTGGGCATGTTCGTGGCGATCGTGGTGGACGCGACGCTGGTGCGGGCGCTGCTGGTGCCGGCGACGATGCGGTTGCTGGGCGGGGCCAACTGGTGGCTGCCGGGGGTGTTGCGGGGGGTGCATCGACGGATCGAGTTCCGCGAGGGGCCTCCGCCCTCGGGAGGGCTTCGTTCGGCTCAGCTGCCTGCTGGGCGGGCGCTCGCTGAACGCCCGCTTGCCGCGCTTGCTGAACGGCCGCTTGCTGAACGGCGGCACGCTGAACGGCCGCTTGCCGGACAGCTGTCTACCGGACAGCTGTCTGCTGGGCGGCCGCTTTCCCCGGACGCTATTTCCCGGCCAGCGCCGTCCCCGGGCGCCGCGTCGGCGAGCACGGACGGCGGCGGAGCTCGGCGCCCCGATACGGCGCGCAGCCCGCGTCCCGGGAGGGCGATCAAGCCCAATCCGGACGGCCCCGGCTGGTGCTGGGCGGAGGACGGCCCTGGGACAGCGTCGCCGGTGACCGTCAACGGCCGCCCGGCCATCTTCGGTGTGGACACCGACCCCATACCGGTATCCGCCGAACACGACCCCCCTGCCGCCCTCCCCGTCCCGCGCCCCGCCGCACCACCCGTCAGAAAGCGCCCCTACAGCGCCGCCGAGCCCGCAGTCTCCAAACGACCGCAGGTCACCGCCCGCCCGACCCCCAAAAGCCCGGCCGGCGCCGATACCGCCGACACCGCGTCTGGTCCCGACGACCCAGGAGCCTCTGGTTCCGGGCGTGCTGCGGGTACGCGGCGCCCGACCTGGGAGAAGGTCACCACCGGTCGTACCAGGGTCGTCAGGGCGAACCCCAACGGACCCGGCTGGACCTGGGCGGAGGTGGACATGTGACCTTGACCGTCGCCCCTGCACAGCCCGCCACCCGATCCCGGCTGCTCCTGACGGTCGTCGGCTTGGCCGGGTTCGTGACGACGCTGGACAACACCGTGGTCACCGTCGCCCTGCCCAGCATCCAGCGCGATCTCCACACCCGCCTGAGCGCGCTCGAATGGGTCGCTACCGGATACATCCTGACGTTCGCCGGCCTCATGATCGCCGGCGGCCGCCTGGCCGACGTGTACGGACGGCGCAAAGTGCTGCTCATCGGGCTCACCGTCTTCACCGGGGCATCGCTCGGCGCCGGTCTGGCCACCTCGATCGAGCCCCTGGTCGTCGCGCGCCTGGCCCAGGGGGTGGGGGCGGCGCTCATCCTGCCCGCGACGCTGGCCGTCTTGGCAGGGCGGCCCGACCGGTCGCTCGGGGTGGCCATCTGGATGGCGTCCGGCGCCGGTGCTCTCGCATTGGGACCGGTGGTGGGCGGGTACCTGAGTCAGCACGCCCATTGGAGCTGGGTGTTCCTGATCAACGTCCCCATGGGAGCGGCCGTCATCGCGCTGGCCACCGTCGCAATATCGGAAACGCGCGCTGAGCCCAGCGTCGGGCGGCGGGGTCAGGTGGATGTGCCTGGGTTGCTGGCGTCGGTGGTGTTTCTGGCTTCTGGGACGTTCGCGCTGATCCACGGGGGCGAGTACGGCTGGGGGTCGCCGCCCATCCTGATCGCGGTGGCCGGGTGCGTGGGTGGCGGGGTGCTGTTCCTGGTACTGGAGCGTGGGGCGCGGGCGCCGATGGTGGAGTTGGGGCTGTTCGCGGGCCGGAGCTTCACGGGTGGGGTGCTGGCTCAGGTGCTGTGGGGGCTCGGGGTCAACGGAGTGTTCTTCTATACCGCGCTGTTCCTGCAGGGGTGCTCGGGTTCACGCCTACCGCCTCCGGGATGGCGTTCGTGCCGTTGGCGTTGCTCGTGGTGGTCGTCACGCCGCTGGTGCCGGTGGTCGAGCGGCGGCTGGGGAGTGGGAGGACGGTCGCCTGCGGATTGGTGCTGGTGGCGGCTGGGATGGTGGGGGCGGCGTTCCTGGAGGCGGGGGACGGGTGGGGGCGATTGGTGCCCGCCGTCTGCGCGATCGGGGTGGGGTCGGCGCTGACCATGCCGCTGGGGTCGGCCGTGCTGGGGGCGGTGCCGGAGTCTCGGGCCGGGGTGGCGGGTGGCATCTTCTCCGTGAGTCGTGAAATTTCCGGCCTCTTCGGGATCGCGGCCATCGGGGTGATCGTCCACGAGGCCGGGAGCTTCTCCCAGGGGTACGCGCTCGGCCTGCTGGTCGCGGCGGCCCTCGTACTACTGGGCGCGTTGATCGCCTTGCTGACACTGCCGTGAGCAGATCGGCCGTGAGCTGGTTGGACGTGATGGTGACCCGCACGTAAGGGCGGGCTGGGCGTGACGGCGGGCAGGGCCGAGAAGGCGGGCTGGGTGTGAGGGTTGCGGTGCTGGCTTTGGGGTCGCGGGGGGACACTCAGCCATGCGTGGCGCTGGCCCAAGGGCTGGCCGCGCGTGGGCACGAAGTCACGCTTGTGGCGCCCGAACGCTTCGGACATCTGGCCATAGGTGAGCGTTTAGCGGGCCTGCGGTTCGTGCCGCTAGGGGTGGATCCGGTGGCGATCGTCGAGAGCGAGGAAGGGCAGGCGTGGTTGCGCAGCGGGCCGCTGGGGTTCGTGCGGGGCTTCAGGGCCGTTCTCGAACCCCTCGCCGCGGAGCTCGTCGCCCAGGTGGACCACGCCTGCGCCGACGCCGAACTGGTCCTCGGGCCCGCGCTCGGCGCCATGGGCAGACACCTCCACGAGAGGTACGGCATGCCGTACGGGATCCTGCAGTTCCAGCCCAGCGAGCCGACCGGTGAGTTCCCGAACCCGCTGATCCCGTGCCGGACCCTGGGCAGGGTCGGCAACCGGGCCAGCTTCGCCGTGGTCGAGCGGCTTGGCTGGCTGATGCTGGGCCGCATGATGAACCGGCTGCGCGGGCAAGTGCTGGGGCTGCGACCGTTGCGGGGGAGCCCGTTCGCGGCCGACCGGCGGGATCGGGTGCCGGTGTTGTGCGGGGTGAGCCCGCTGGTGGTGCCCAGGCCGCGCGACTGGCCCGACTACGTCCACCTGACCGGCTACTGGCGCCTGCCACTCGACCCGGACAGCGCAACCGCCCTCCCGCCGCACCCGGACCCGACCGCCCTTCCGCTGCCCCCAGACGTCGCCGCCTTTCTAGACGATGGACCGCCGCCCGTGTTCGTCGGGTTCGGGAGCATGGTGCCCGATAAGCCGGACGCGGTCGCCGAGCAGGTGGTCACGGCGTTGCGGTTGGCCGGGGTACGGGCGGTGGTGCAGGGGTTGCCCGTGGCCGCCTCGGCGGACGTCTGTCCGGTAGGCGAGGTGGCGCACGAGGTGCTGTTCCCGAGGACGGCGGCCGTCGTGCACCACGGTGGGGCGGGGACCACGGCGGCGGGGCTGGCGGCCGGGGTGCCGAACGTGGTCTGCCCCTTCTTCTCCGACCAACCGTTCTGGGGCCGCCGGGTGGCGGCATTGGGAGCGGGGCCGCCGCCGTTGCCTATTCGGGCGCTGAGCGGGCGGTCATTGGCGGCGCGATTGCTGGCCGTACCGGAATATCGCGAGAACGCGGCGCAACTTGGGGGGCTACTGCGGGTGGAACACGGGGTGAAGAACGCAGTGGATCTCATTGAAGGTAGCTGATCATCCGGATATTGTGCGATATGTCCGCGATCACCCCCTGGAGTAAGGCGCCATGCGACTGAGGAAGATTTTCGTCATCGGATTGGCACTCTCACTGCTGGGCATAGGCGTTCCAGCCTGGTCGGAGGACGATCCGCGCAGCTGCAACGACCTGATGTCCGGCGACACCCCGGCGTACGTCGTGTGCCGCTGGATGGCCACTCCCGACGAGGCGCGGGACATCGCCAACTTCTGGCTCTCCAACGACGGCGAGCACATGCAGGAGGCCGGCCCGCTGAGCCCGATCTTGGTCGACTGCACCGAAGCCGGCAACGAGTGCGCCAACGACTCCGAGGGCGACGGCGAGCTGCACGACGTCGACTCGCCCGATGTCGACGGCGCTGAGGACGGCGGCTCGCCCGAGTGCCAGTCCGGCGAGGAGTGCTTCGTCAACCCCGAGGGCCTGTCCAAGGCCGAGATCCAGGCTGCCGAGAAGTCCGCCGGTGGCCAGGCCGTCAAGGCCGCCGCCGCGGCCGGGATGCGCGTCTGGATCGACGCGGAGCTGGCCGACGACTGGAAGGCGGGCAAGCTCGCCGAGGCGGCCAAGAAGGTCGCCGCGGTCGCGGCGCAGCAGGGCGCCGTGGGGATCAGGTTCAGCTCGCAGCTCGGCTTCAACAAGACGTTCGAGACGGCTGACGAGATGGACAAGTTCGTCACGGAGGCCACCACCACGCTCCGCAACCTCGCGCCGGGCAAGAAGCTGGCCGTGCACACGGTGGTGCCGGTGCTCGGCTGCGGCGCCAACGACACGTGCAAGGCCGAGGTGACCAAGAAGTACCCGCTGCTCGACCCCGAGCGGATCGGCGCCTGGCTCACCAAGGGCCTCGTCGACCAGCTCGCCCTGGACGGCGGGCACCTGGCGACCGAGTACGCCACCTGGAAGATCGACGGCACCGAGGCCCAGCGCAACCAGTGGATCCAGGTCAGGGCCCGCGCCTGGGACGCCTACGGTCAGATCGTTGCGGAAGACGCGGGCTTCGCCGCCGTGGGCTCGCCGCAGCTCACCGCCGAGCAGGCCACCAAGTCGATCACCGACCGCATCGCCACGCCGCTCCAGGCCGACGCCGCCGAGACCGTCAACCTCTGGTCCCGCTGGCAGAACGACCAGGGACAGGTCAGCAGGCTGTACGGCGAGAAGTGGGCCGAGAACGCCACCTGGGACCAGCTGAAGAAGCTGACCTCGATCCGTCCCCGGCTGGCCACGATCTACGACCCGTCGGCGCCGGAAGTCGACTCGGCCACGGACCTCAAGAAGCTGTCCGAGGTGTTCGGGCAGGTTTATCTGCACACCGCCTGATCAGGTCACTGTGCTGACCCCGGGTCAGGTCGTCGTGCTGACCCGGGCGGCGAGTCGTTCCCGCAGTGCTGTCAGACGGGAGATCTCCTCGTCCAAGGCGGTGAGCCGACGCTGGACGACTCCGGTGCCCTGAGTGCAGCCAGTGCTGCCGTACGGCGGCAACGTGTCGCCCTCCAGAAGATGGAGGCGTTCGGCGCAGCTGCGCACGTCCTCGACGGTCAGCCCCAGTGACAGCAGTTCGCGGATGATCCGCACCAGCGTCACGTCACGGGGCCCGTACTCCCGCTGCCCGGTCATCGTGCGCGGCGCCGGGGGCAGCAGCCCGCGCTGCTCATAGAAACGCAGTGCCCGAGGTGTCGTGCCCGCCGCTGCCGCCGCGTCGCCGATCCGCATCAGCCCTCCAAAGGTAACTACAGCTCTACGACGACGGCTCCGAGATGCCGGCCGCCGATCATCTCGTGCAACGCCTGGGGAGCCTGCTCGATGCCCGGCACTCGTACGTGCGGAAACGTGATCTCTCCGGAACGCAGCCAGCCGCCGAAGCGCTCGGTCCACTGTGCTCGTGCCCGCGCGTCGTCCGGGGCGCTGAAGCCACGCATGGCGATGCCCTTGAGGATGAGCTGGTAGGTGTCCAGTTCGACCGGCGCCGTCGTACCGGTGCCGTGCGCCGCCATCTGGCCGGACAGTGCGCCGACCAGGACGAACCGCGCCCCGGGCCGGGCCGCGGCCACCGCCGCCTGGAGCTGTTCGCCGCCGACGTTGTCCAGGAGGACGTCGATGCCGTCCGGCGCGATCTTGGCCAGCTGCTCGTCGATCGGCTCCGCGCCGCGGATCACGGCGGCGTCGTACCCCAGCTCGGACACCAGCCGCTCGGCCTTCTCCCGCGAGCCGGTGCTGCCGATCACCTGGCCCGCGCCGAGCAGCCGGGCGATCTGCCCGGCCAGCGAGCCGACCGCGCCGGCGCCGCCGGAGACGAACACCGTGTCTCCGGGCCGTACCTCGGCGCCCAGGGTCAACGCGGCGTACGCGGTCCAGCCCTGTGCCAGATGAGCGACAGGGTCGGGCAGTGTGTCACCCAGCGGGGTGCATTGGGCGGCGGCCACGGCCGCGTACTCGCGCCACCCGAGCCAGTGCGAGACCAGCTCGCCGGGGCGCAGCCCGCTGTCCGCGGGCGCTGACACGACCTCACCGATCGCCGCCCCGAACAGGGTGTCACCGGGGAGGAGAGGCGGGAACGGCGCGCCCTTCACCGATCCGCCGATCAGGGTACGGAGTGCCGCGAAGACGTGGAAGAAGCGGTTGCGGACCAGTACCTGGCCTTCTTCGGGCACCGGCAGTGGCGTCTCGACGACCTCGAAGTGCTCCGGCCTCGGCAGGCCGTCGGGGCGACTGGCGAGCCGGACTTCGCGGGACGTACGGGGCAAGGCTTCGCGGGACGTGTGGGGCAGGGCAGGCATGCGACGCTCCTCAGCGGTGGGCAAGGGGCCCTTATGGCGTCGCGACCTTAACCCTTGACCCATACGTCAAAGGCAAGTCGCACGATGAGGAGGTCGTGGCTCGCCGCCCTGGGGCACACGCCGCAGGCTGGATTTCCGATAGCACGAACTGGCCAGACGGCTTGGGCCCGGGGAGCACGAGGGCCGGAAGGTCACCTCGCCGGAGGTGCGGGGACATGTCCCCACTGTCACCGCCCGAGCTCCATCGGCGCAGAGCGCCTGAAGGCGGTGACCATACTTACAGGGCCGGGCCCGAAAACACGCGTCAACACACACCGACAGCGCCCTCTGGCGAACGCTGCCCGCTTCAGATGGTGCCAGGCGGTTTCAGAGTTTGATCAGCTTGGCGTATGGGGTCGTGATGCGTTCCTGTCGTGATCCGAAGTCGATGAGGACGGCCTCGTCCTCGACACCGATGACCCGACCGAGACCGTAGCGGTCGTGGGACACCTGGTCGTGCATGCTGAACTGCTCGACCGGCGGCGCCGGAGGCGGGGGCTTGAAGGGGCTGGTGGGCAGGTGGCGCCGGGTCGCGGCGCTGGGTGGCTTCATCTACTCCAGTATGCGCCACCGCGAGATCTTAGAACGCCACATTCGCCGCAGTGGTTCGGTTTTCGGGCGTGAATACCCAGGAACATCGGCCTTATGCCCGTTTTATTGGCGTCCGGAAAGCCGTTGAGGACAGGCGGTGACATGCTCAGGGCCGGGGATCGGCCAACTGCCAGTCGCCCTGGCGGTCCGTCGTGTCCAGCTTGGGCGGGCCGCCGCCCGGCAGGCCCAGCGCGGCCAAGATCATGGGGTACGAGTTCTTGAACTCCCTGATCCAGTACGGCCAGGTGTGGGTGCCGTTGCCGTACAGGTTCAGGGTGTGCTGGATGCCCAGGCTGTTCAGGCGCTTGCTCAGGGCTTTGACCGTGTAGGCGGAGATGGGTTCGCCCAGGTGGGCCGGGTGCCAGGGGGAGCCGGGCGGGTCCAGGGGGCCCATGAAGCTGTTCGTGCCGCTGGACATGTAGATGGAGACGCCCCTCAGCCTCGGGGCCAGGGCCACGGGGTCGTTGGCCGCCCAGACCTGCCGGTCGCGGATGGGGTCGCCCCACAGGGCCTTGGGGTCCTGCTTCTCGCTGGCCTGGGCGTTCATGATGATCGCTGGGATGCCGGGGATCTCGGTGGCCATGATGCCGCTGTACGCGCCGACGAAGCGGAACATCCCCGGATAGCGGGCCGCGTACTTCATCGCCCCGTACGCCCCCATCGACAGGCCGGCCACGGCTCGCCGGGTGCCCGCTCGGTAGCCGATCTCCAGCAGTCGTCGCACCTCGTACGTGTGGAACGTGGCCCACGCCGGTGTGCCGCCCTTGCCGCCGTTGTACCAGTCGGAGTAGTTACCGGCCCGGCCTGCTTCCGGCATGACGACCATGGCGTCCAGGTTCTCGGTGAAGTCGGCGATGTCGGTCATGCGGGTCCAGGAGGTGTAGTTGTCGGCGCCGCCATGGAGGAGGTACAGGACGGGCCAGGTACGGTTCGCCTGCTTGGACCAGCCCTTGGGGAGCAGCAGGCGGACCGGCGTCATCAGGCCGATCGACGGTGAGGAGATGAGGAGGTCGAGCATGCGAGGGCTCAGCCACCTCTCCCGCACGACGCGGGCACTGCCGGGGAGGGCTTTCTGGCCGGGCATGTAGTTCGTCGCGGTGGTCGATTTTCCGTCGGGCACGAGCGACCAGCCCGGATCGGCGAGCACGGGGGTGGCGTTCGAGCCGACGAGGAGCACCGTCGTCGCCAGTGCCAGTAGGGCGCGGGATCGCATGAGAGCTCCCCTTCGCAAGTGAGACCGGAGGCGAGGCTAGGGGCCCGGGCACCGGTCCAGCTATGCCCCAACGCAACGAAATATCGCCGTTGGGTGCGCTCTGCCGGACAAAACCGGGGGTTATCACCGGCGTGACAAATCAGACCCGAGGAATGTTCGGTACGGGCCTGCCCCGGTGCCACGGCGTGTGGGTATGTTGGCCGATCACCCGGCAGCATGGGAGCCCTCGTGAACGTACTGGGCGAAGCCGACATCCGCCGCTTCCTCACCGAGCGGATCGCGTCACGCGGCGTCGAGCGGGTCGATCCGGAACGGCCGCTGGAGGAGTACGGCCTGTCGTCACGTGACGCGGTGGCGATCGCGGGCGAGTTGGCCGAGCTGCTCGGCAGGCAGCTGAGCCCGACCCTGGCCTGGGAGCACCCGACGATCAACCGTCTGGCCCGCGCACTCGCGGGACCGCCCCAGGAGGACCGGGCAGAGATCCCCGGCGACCCGGGTGAGCCGGTGGCGGTGGTCGGGGTGGGGTGTCGGTTGCCGGGCGCGCACGGCCCCGAGGCGTACTGGGAGCTGCTGCTCGACGGGCGGGACGCGGTCGGCGAGGTGCCCGCGGGGCGGTGGGAGGCGTTCGACGACGGATCGGCGCGTACGGAGGAGGTACTGGCCGGGACGACCAGGCACGGCGGCTTCCTGGAGGACGTGGCCGGGTTCGACGCGGAGTTCTTCGGGATCGCGCCGGGCGAGGCGGCGCTCATGGATCCGCAGCAGCGGCTGCTCCTGGAGACGGCCTGGGATGCGCTGGAACACGGCGGCATCGCGCCGAGGTCGCTGGGCGGCAGCGGTACCGGGACGTACGTCGGCATCTCCGGCGCCGAGTACGCCTACTTGACCAGCGCGGACCTGAGCGGCGTCGGCGCGTGGACGGCCACCGGCGCGGCGCTCAGCATCGCCGCGAACCGCCTGTCCTACCTGCTCGACCTGCGCGGCCCCTCGATGGCGGTGGACACGGCCTGCTCGTCCTCCCTCGTCGCCACCCACCTCGCGGTAGGCGCCCTGAGATCGGGAGAGTGCGACCTGGCCCTGGCCGCCGGGGTGAACCTGCTGCTGTCGCCCCTGGTCACGGTGGCCTTCGACCAGGGCGGCGGTACGGCGGCGGACGGGCGGTGCAAGGCGTTCGACGCGTCGGCCGACGGCATGGTGCGGGCCGAGGGCTGCGGCGTCGTCGTACTCAAACGCCTGACGGACGCCGAACGGGACGGCGACCGCGTGCTGGCGGTGATCAGGGAGACCGGCGTCAACCAGGACGGCCGCTCCAACGGCCTCGTCGCCCCCAACCCCGAAGCGCAGGAGGCCCTGCTGCGCCAGGTGTACGCGGGGCTGGACCGGGGACCCGACTACGTGGAGGCACACGGAACGGGCACGTTCCTCGGCGACCCCATCGAGGCGCGGGCCATCGCCGGGGCGTTTCCCGGGCAGGTGCTGCTCGGCTCGGCCAAGACGAACCTCGGCCACCTGGAGGCGGCGGCCGGGGTCGCGGGGCTCATCAAGACGGTCCTGGCGCTGTGGCACGGCGTGATCCCACCCAGCCTCCACTTCCGGCAGCCGAACCCGCACATCCCGTGGGAGAGGCTGCGAGTCGTCACCTCGCCGACGCCGTGGCCACGGGCGGACGCACGCGCGGGGGTGTCGTCGTTCGGCTTCGGCGGCACCAACGCGCACATCGCTCTGGCCGCTTATCGGGCGGTGGGGGAGGCGGCTTCCGCCCGCCCGACCGCCTCAACGACCGCCCAGCCCGCCCTCACCCAGGCCGTCCCCGCCCGCCCTGCCTACGGCCCGCCCGTGCCCGCACAGCCCGTCGTCACGCGGCACCCGCAGTCGGTCCCCGGCCAGCCCACGCAGCCCGCCCGTGCCCACTCCGTCCACACGCGGCCTCCGCAGCCCGTGCCTGCCCAGCACGTCTTCGTTCTCACCGGTGCCACGCCCGATCGCGTGCGGCAGTACGCCGAGACCCTGGCCGCTTGGGAGCCCTCAGCCGACCTC
Organism: Nonomuraea sp. NPDC049028; assembly: GCF_043197735.1. Lineage (NCBI taxonomy): Bacteria > Bacillati > Actinomycetota > Actinomycetes > Streptosporangiales > Streptosporangiaceae > Nonomuraea > Nonomuraea sp. NPDC049028. The sequence continues at coordinate 110,112 of NZ_JBICTR010000018.1, read as the reverse complement.
GGTGACGTGGCCCACACCCTGGCCAGGCGAGCCGGTGGCGCTCGCGCGGCCGCCGTTGTGACCGCCGCCGACACAGCCGAGCTGCGTGAACGCCTCGCCGCCGTCACGCCCCGGCCCGTCCCCCTGGCGCCGGTCGGCCCGGTGTGGGTCTTCAGCGGGTACGGCTCGCAGTGGCCGGCCATGGGCCACCACCTGTACGAAACGGAGCCGCCCTACAAGCAGGCCATCGACGAGCTCGCGCCCCTGCTCCGAGCTGAGGCCGGCATCGACCTCCACGCCCCGGACGCCCAGGGCGTGGCCACCGTCCAGCCCATGATCTTCGCCGTCCAGCTCGCCTTGGCCCGCCTGTGGCAGGCGTACGGCATCGAACCCGCCGCCGTGATCGGCCACTCGATGGGCGAGGTGGCGGCTGCCGTGGTGGCGGGCGGCCTCGACCAGCACGACGCGGTACGCGTGATCTGCCGCCGCGCCCGCCTCCTCGCCAGCCTCGGCGGCCTCGGCGGCCTCGGCGGCGGTGATGGTCGCAGTCACGGTGGCGGTGGCGGTCGGGATGGGGATGGCAGTCACGGTGGCGGTGGCGGTGGCGGTCGGGATGGGGATGGCAGTCACGGTGGCGGTCGGGATGGGGATGGCGGTCGCGATGGCGATGGTGGTGGGGCGATGGCCGTGGTCGGGGTGGCTGCCGATGAGGTGCCCGGTGACCTGTATGTGGCGGTTCATTCCGCCCCGCACCAGACCGTCGTCACCGGCGCTCCCGAGCGGGTCGCCCGGTTCGTGGCGGAGGTCGAGGCACGAGGGCTGTTCGCCAGAACACTCACCACCGAAGGCGCCGGACACTCACCCCAGGTCGCCCCTCTGCTGCCGAAGATCAGGAACGAGCTGGCCGCCATCACCCCCGCCAAGCCGCGCCTGCCGTTCTACTCCACGGTCTTGGACGACCCTCGCGAGCCCCCCACGTTCGAGGCCGCGTACTGGGCCGCTGGCGTGCGCCGACCGGTGCGTCTCCTCCAGGCAGTACAGGCCGCCGCGGAGGACGGCTTCACTGTCTTCACCGAGCTCAGCCCGCACCCCGTGCTGAGCCAGGCGCTCCAGGACACACTCCCGGCCGCGACGATGATCACCCACTCCCTCGAACGCCACCACGACGACGCCTTCCACTCCCAACTCGCCACCGTGGCCACCGCCATCACGCCCAGGACGCGTGGCCGGGTGGTGGACGTACCGGGGGCGCCGTGGCGGCACACCCGCCACTGGGTCACCCCGTACCGCCGCCCGCCAGGACACCGCCTGCTCGGCGCGCACGTCGAGACCCCGGCCGGACACGCGTGGACCACCGCGCTCGGCGACCTCACCGACGCGCCCTGGCGCCTGGACCCGTCCGACTGGCACCGCCACGGCCACCCCGTGCTCCCGCTCACCGCCGTGGCCAGACTGGCGCACGCGGCGGCCGTGGAGGTGTACGGCTCAGCGGAGCTGCATGGCTCGGTGGAGCTGCATGGCCCGGCGGAGTCGCACGGCTCGGTGCAGTCGCACGGTGTGGAGCTTTACGAGGTGGCCCTGCACGCGCTGCTTCCCCTGCCCTCGCAGGTGACGGTCACCTTGGCGGGAACGCGGGTGGAGGTGACCGCCAAGAACGCCGCGGGCTCCTGGACCGTCTACGGCTCGGCCAGCCTCACGCAGCCGGCCGCGCCGCCCGAAGCCCTGGACACGCAGCCAGCCGCGCCGCCCGAGGCCCTGGAGAGGGTACGGCGGGTGGCGGCGGACGGCACGCTCCACGGCGTCGAGAGCCGGGAGCTCGCGGCATCGAGCATCCCGGTGCCCCTCGACGCCAAGCTCGTCGAACGCGTCTGGGTCCCCGCCCCCTTGCCGACGACTCCGGCGGGCGACGTCCAAGAGACGGCTCAGGGATCGGGCGCTGTTGTGCGGGTTCCGCGACTGCTGGAGCCGTCGGCGGCTCGGCGGCTGATCCTGGACCTGGCCCGCCTCGCCGACCAGGGGACACAGCTCACGATCGTCACCGAACGCGCTCAATCCGTACGGGACGGAGAGGCCGCAGATCCCGGCCCCGCTTCGTTGAGCGGGCTGGTCAGAGTGCTGGCGCTGGAGCGTCCCGAGGCCCGCGTCAGGCTGGTGGACGTCGACGACCCCGGCGTGCTGCCACGGGAACTCGCCACCCCGACCGGAGACGACGAGGTGGCATGGCGCGATGGCGTCCGCTACGCGGCCCGACTGCGCCGCGCCACCCTGACCCCCGGCCCGGCGACCTCCCGCCTGGCAGCCCCCGCCCCCGCGACCCCGCGTTCGGCGACCTTGCGCTCTGCCATGGCGGTCGCGGGGCCCGGCGGTTATGTGATCACCGGTGGGTACGGGAGGCTCGGGCTGGTTGTCGCGCGTCGGCTGGCCCGCCTTGGCGCCACCCGTATCGTGCTGAATGGCCGGGCCGCCACCCCCGTGCCCAGCGACCTCGTGGGCGTCGCCCAGGTGGTGGCGGGTGATCTGGCCGCGCAGGGTACGGCCGAGCAGCTTGTGGCGGCTGCGACCGCGAGAGGGGTACGGCTGCGCGGAGTCGTACATGCGGCCGGAGTCCTGGACGATCGTCTGGTCGCCGACCTCGACCCCAGCAGCCTCGAACGGGTCTGGGCCGCCAAGGTGGACGGCGCGCTCAACCTCCACCGAGCCACCGAACACCTGGACCTCGACTGGTGGGTGGCCTTCTCCTCCGCCGCCGCGCTGCTCGGCTCCCCCGGGCAGGCCGCTTACGCCACGGCCAACGCCTGGCTGGAGGCCCTCTGCCGACTGCGCCGCGCCCGGGGGCTGCCCGCCATCGCCATCGGCTGGGGTACGTGGGCCGGGGCCGCCACGATGCCGGGCGTCGAGCCGCTGACTGTCGAGGAGGGTGTTGAGGCGTTTGGGGCGTTGATCCAGCGGGACCGGTGTGCGGGGGTGGTCAGGATCGCCCCAGCTGCGGCTTTGTCGGTGTTTCCTGGGATCGGTCGCCTTCCGTACTTCTCGGACGTCGCCGACCTCGCCCCAGAGGTGCGACGCGACCTCGGGCCCGAGCGGGTGCTGGCCGCCGTCAGAGAGCGGGTCGCGGCCGTGCTCGGGGTGGAGCCGGTGTGGCTCGACGAGGGTGCCGTGCTCACCGACCGGGGGCTCGACTCGCTGGCCGCCACCCGGCTGCGTGGCCTGATCGAGTACGACTTCGGCGTCACGATCCCGACGACACCGCTGCTCAACGGCGGGACGTTGGGCGAACTGGCCCAGGCCGTCACCGCCGACCTGGCCCTCCCGCAGTCCAAACCGCCACCCGCCTCAGCGAGTCAGGCGGACACGCCGACAGGTCCAGCGCGCGCTACCGCAGGTCAGGTAGACGTGCCGACAGGGCCAGCGGATCAGGACGCGGTGACAGGGCCGCCGCGCGGCACAGCCGGACCGTCGGGTGCTGTCAACGGGCGTGTGGTGGTCGGGCCGAGGGATGCGGCGGAGCGGCAGGTGGTTCGGGTGCTGACCGGTCTGCTGGGACGCGAACCCTCGGTCACTGAGACCATCGCGCCGGACACGCTGGCGAAGGCCCTCGACCTTCTCCGCCTCGAACTCGGCAGATCGGTCGCGATGGTCGGCGGACGGGAGAGAGCGCGGGTGGCCGAGGTCGCCGATGCCGTACGCCAGGGCGAGATGGCCGAAGCCGGGCTCGCCACCGTCAGACCCCTCACCGAAAGAACCGAACGAACCGGGATTAAACGGCCCGACCGCACCGAACGGACTCACCGCACCGAACAGGCCAACCGCACCGAACGGACCGGCGGCAGGCCGCTGTTTCTGGCCCACCCCGCCGGTGGCACCACAGGTGTGTACGCCCTGCTGGCTGCCCGCCTAGACCTCCCGGTCATCGGCCTGGAACGGCTGGACGACGCGGCTGAGCTGGGCATCCCAGAACGGGCCGCCCGTTACGCCGAGGCCGTCAGACGGACCTATCCGGGACCGTACCGGCTGGGTGGCTGGTCATTCGGGGGGATCCTGGCGTTCGAGATCGCCAGACGGCTGGGCGACGACGTCGAGCTGGTCGTGATGATCGACTCGGGGCTGCCCGAGCGGGTGCCCGAGGAGCGGCGGCGGGAGATCCAGGCCCGGCGGTACGTGGACTTCGCGGCCTATCTGCGTGACACCTATGGCGTTCGGGTCCGCCTCGACCCGCGAGAGCTCCTGTCGCTCGACGAGCGCGGGCAGGTCGCGCTGGCCGAGGAGCGGATCGCGGAGTCCGGCGTGCTGGAGCTGCTCAGCCCGGCCATCCTGCGTCACCAGATCACCTCGCACGAGGACACCAGGGCCATCGACCGCTACGAGGCCGGGCCGTACCTGGGCGACGTGCTCCTCTACCGGTCCACTGAGCCGACCCCCTGGGCCGTCGAGGACGTGCGGTACGCCCACGCGGACGATCCGACGCGTGGCTTTCGCCCGTACTGTCCGTGCCTGGAGATCATCGAGGTCCCCGGCGCGCATCACCTCAACCTGCTCGATCCACCCCACGTCGAAGGCATCGCCGCCGACCTGAAGAGGAGGCTCGCATGACGCTGGCAGAGGCCGTGGTGGCGGGCGCGGCGCCTGCCGAGCTGGCGAGCCTGGAGGTGCCGACGCGCTACCGCGCCGTACACCTCCGCAAGGATGAGGTCGGCATGTTCGACGGCCAAGACAACGACGGCCAAGACAACGACGGCCCGGACAAGGACGTGCGGAGGTCGCTTCACGTAGGCGAGGTGCCGATGCCGGAGTTGGCCCCCGACGAGGTGCTTGTCGCGGTCATGGCCAGCGCGATCAACTTCAACACGGTCTGGTCGGCGATGTTCGAGCCGATCCCGACGTTCGCCTTCCTGGAGCGGTTCGGCCGTACGGATCCCCGGCACGACCTGCCCACCCACGTGCTCGGCTCCGACGCGGCCGGGGTGGTCGTCAGAGCGGGTCAGGCGGTACGGCACTGGCGTCCCGGGGATCGCGTCGTCACCAGCCCCGCGTACCTCGACAGCCAGGACCCGATGGTGCAGCACGACGGGATGCTGGCCGCGGACCTGCGGGCCTGGGGGTTCGAGACGAACTTCGGGGGGCTGGCGGAGTTCGCGGTGGTCAAGGCGACCCAGTTGCTGCCCAAGCCGAGGCATCTGAGCTGGGAGGAGGCGGCGTGCAACATGCTGTGCGCGTCGACGGCGTACCGGATGCTGGTCGGCGAGCGCGGCGCCCGGATGAAGCAGGGCGACGTGGTGCTGTTGTGGGGGGCGACGGGCGGCCTCGGCGCGTACGGTGTGCAGCTCGTCAGGAACGGCGGCGGCATCCCCGTCGGCGTGGTGAGCTCGCCGGAGAAGGCCGCGCTGCTGCGCGAGATGGGCTGCGAGCACGTCGTCGACCGATCGCGCTTCGACGACCTGACCGATGAGAAGGGCTGGCGCGGGCTGGGGGCGGAGGTCAGGCGGTTGGTGGGGGAGGACCCGGCCATCGTGTTCGAGCACACCGGAAAGGACACTTTCGGCGCTTCGGTATATGTCGCGAAAAAGGGTGGAAAGGTGGTCACGTGTGGCTCGTCCAGCGGGTACGACCACACCTACGACAACCGCCACCTGTGGATGCGGCTCAAGCAGATCATCGGCTCACACGGCGCGAACTACCAGGAGTGCCACGAGACCAACCGGCTCATCTCGCTCGGCATGATCCATCCCACGCTCTCCCGGGTGTACCCGCTGGAAAAGGCGGGGGACGCGGCGCGCGCCGTACAACTGAACCAGCACGTCGGCAAGGTCGGCGTGCTCGCACTGGCCCCCGAGCAGGACCTCGGCATCGAAGACGGCCGCCTCCGCGAGCGCATAGGCGAGGAGCGCCTCAGACTTTTCCGTGTATGACGTTCAGGGCGGCCCGGCGAGCACGGAGCACGATCTCCAGCTCGAAGCGGATGTCCGGATCGGCGAGCTGATCGCCGTAGAGCTCCTCCAGCTGCCGCAACCGGTAACGGACCGTCTGCGGATGTACGTGCAGCCGAGCCGCCACCTCACCCGCCCCCCGGCCGTACCGCAGCCAGGCCAGCAGCGTCTCCGCCAGCCGGTCCTGCTGTGTGGGCCGCAGGTGGGCCAGTGGCGCCAGGCGTACCTCCGCCAGCGCGTTGACCAGTTCCTCGTCCTTGAACACCACCAGCGTCGCCATGTGGTCCGCGCAGTGCAGCAGGCCGCGCGGCAGCACGCCGCGCCCGGACAGCTCCAGCGCCTCGGCCGCCCAGCGCAGCGACGCCGCGGCGGCGGTCAGGGGCACGGGCGGCCCGATGGCGCCCAGGTAGCCGCGGAGCGCGGTCTCCAGCATGCGCGCCTGGCCGGGGCCGTTCGGGTCGGGTATGAGCAGGCAGGGCGTGGCTCGGTCCAGGCCCATCAGCACGTCGGGCGGCATCGCGGGTGAGCGGCAGGTGCCGTGCTGGTCGTCGAGGGCGACACAGGCCACGGTCTTGGGCAGCCGCCACCCGGCGGCCTTGGCCAGGTCGGAGATGGCCTCCGCGCCGGCGGGTGGCCGGCTCAGCAGCAGGTCGAGCAGGCGGTTGCGGCGGCGCTCGATCTCGCCCGCCGCGTGCGCCCTGGCCTCGTCGAAGCCCTCGGCCGCGGCGTCGGCGAGCTGGTCGAGGTAGACGAAGATGGCCTCGCCCAGGTCGTACAGGGACTGCGGGGAAAGCCCGAGAGTGTCGGCGATCTCGGTGAGCCGCCGCCAGCCGACCCTGGCGCCCAGCCGCATCGCGGCCTGCAGCGGCTCGAGGTTGCGCCCCTCGGCCGCCTCGCCCTTGCCGATCATGCGGAACGGCTCGGGGTCCCAGGGGGCGGCGGGGTCCTGGATGTGGTCGAGGAAGCCGTCGATGGCCTGCTCGACGGCCATCCTGACGACCTTGATGTAGACCTCGTCGGACGGTCTGGCGTACTCGGGGATGCGAGCCTGGATCTCCGCGATCACCTCGGCGGAGATCCGGCCGATTCCGGCCCTGAGCGTCTTCACGATATCCGCGGAGATCCGGGTCTCGCTGGTGTCACTCTTGATGGCCATCGTCCCTCCTGTCGCCATTGTTACCCGTGCGGCAGAGGTTTGTGTAGCAAGTGCTTGTTTTACCTCTGTAGGAAGGTGCCGAACTCCTCGACGTCGATCAGGCCGTCGCCGTCCTTGTCGAGCTTCTCCACCCCGGCCTGCGCGGCCTCCAGCGTGATCGGCTGACCGAGCACCTCCATCAGCCCGACCAGCTCTTCGGCGGAGATCCGGCCGTCATTGTCAACGTCGATCAGATCGAAGGTGATCGTGTAGTCGTCGCTCATGGGTTGCCCTTTCGCGGGATCCGTATCGGTCAGACCTTAGTGGCGCTCTCTCGAAGCGCGTCGATGAATGCCCTGACTTCTCGTCTTTTATCGCCGGAGCGCCAGGCGATGGCCAGCTCACCCGGCGGGAGGCCGGCCACCGGGCGGTAGACCAGGCCCGGCCGCGTGTAGAGCGCGGCGTTGCCCTCGGCCACCAGTACGACGCCCAGTCCGCTGGTCACGGCCTCGAACACCTCTTCAGGCGTGTTGGCCGTGAACCCGATGACCGGTTCGTCGGCGCGGAGGTCGCGGGCGAGCCAGTAGTCGCGCAGCGGACCGGCCGAGGCGGGCAGCGCGATGAACGGCTCGTCGCGCAGCGCCTCGAACGGGATCTCCGCCAGCCCGGCGAGGGGGTGATCGTCCGGCATGGCCACGCCTCTGCCCTCAGTGGCCAGAACATGCGTGCTCAGCCCCTCCGGCACGGGCAGCCAGATGAAGGCCACGTCGGAGCCGCCGTCGGCCAGGCCGCCGCTTGGGTCGTCCCAGCCGACCAGCCGCAGCGACACCTCCCAGCCGGGCATCGCCGCGCGGAACAGGCGCAGCGCCTCGTGCTGCAGTCCCCGCCCGACGGCCGTCTGCATGCCGATGACCAGCGTGCCCGTGGGCGCGGCGGCCCTGGCGGTCTCCAGTCCGGCGGTCCATCGGTCGAGCAGTTCGCGCGCCACCGGCAACAGCGCCTCACCCTGCCTGGTGAGCGCCACTCCGGTGGGTACGCGCTCGAACACGTCGAAGCCGAGCTGCCGTTCCAGCGCCCTCAGCTGCTTGGACAGCGCGGGCTGCGAGACGAACAGCCGCTCGGCGGCCCTGGTCATGTTCAGCTCCTCGGCGACCGCCACGAAATACCGCAAGTCACGCAGGTGCACGTCCATAACCGATGGTTATAGCAGAAGGTCTTGGACGCGCCGCCCGTACCACAAGCAGGATGAACCACATGAAGACCCGTGAACTTGGCAACAACCTGACGGTCCCCGCGATCGGTTTCGGCGCCATGGTGCTGTCACCCGGCGTGTACGGCGACATCGACGACACCCGCGCGGAAACGGCGCTCAAGGCGGCACTCGACGCCGGAGCGGTACACATCGACACCAGTGACGCCTACGGCGTGAACGGCCACAATGAACGCCTGGTCGGCCGGGCGATCAAGGGGCGGCGTGCTGAGGTGGCGGTCGCCACCAAGTTCGGCCTGGCCATCCCGGAGGGTGAGGCGAGCAGGTCCCACCCGGTGGGCTACGCGTTCGGCGAGCTGCGGGTGAACGCCGAGCCGAGGCTGGTCCGCCGCTACGCCGAGCGGAGCCTGCGCAACCTGGACACCGACGTGATCGACCTCTATTACGCGCACTACGTGGACCCGGGCGTACCGATCGAGGAGACGGCCGGGGCGATGGCCGAGCTGGTCGAGGCCGGGCTGGTCAGGCACCTCGGCCTGTCGAACGTGACCGCCGACGAGCTGCGCAGGGCGCACGCCGTGCACCCGGTGGCGGCCGTACAGAACGAATGGTCGATGTGGCGCCCGGTCGATCCCGACCTCCTCAAGACGGCCCGCGAGCTGGGCGTGGGGATCGTGGCCTGGAGCCCGCTGGGCAACGGCTTCCTCACCGGCACCGTCCAGCGGCTCGGCGAGGGCGACTTCCGGCACAACGCGCCCCGCTTCTCCGCCGACAACCTGGCGAGCAACAACGACCGCTACGCCCCGATCAGGGACCTGGCCACGCGCCTGGGCATCACCCCGGCCCAGCTGGCGCTGGCCTGGCTGCTGCACCAGTACGAGCACGTGGTGGCCATCCCGGGCAGCCGCACGCCCGCGCACATCGAGGAGAACCTGGCCGCCGCCGACCTCGTCCTGCACCCCGACACGCTGGCCCGCGTCGACGAGGCGCTCGCCGGTTTCGAGGTGACGGGCGGCACACTGCTCTGAGGCGTGGCGGCGTCGTCCCCAGCTCTTCCGGACAACAATCTCCGCCAGATCGCTCGCGTCTCGTTGATCGGCCGGATAGAGGTCTCGTGCACCTCGTGCAGGAAATGATATCTATCTTCCTGCGTGTGCGGTATCGTTTTGGGGAGCCTGGCTAACGGAAGGGTCCTGTCATGTCCCGAACTGTCATCGACCTCGATGACGAGATGGTGGCCGAGGCCATGCGCATCTACGGCTCAAAGACCAAAGCGAAGGCTGTGCGCATGGCCATGGAGGATGCCGTCAAGCGCCATCTCCGTCAGGAGCTCGCGAACGCGATCAAGAGCGGGGAGCTCGACCTCAGCGAGATCGTGGAGAACACCGGTCCCCGCAATGCCGACGGCACCCTTCAGCGCTCCACGCAACAAGGTGCTGCGTGACCGATTACCTCGTTGACAAATCGGCGCTCGCGCGCTGGGGCCATCCCTCCGTCGGCCGGGTTCTGGACGATTTCAGTGACCGGGGCGTCCTGGCCACCTGCGCGGCGGTGGAATGGGAGATGGTCTACAGCGCTCGCAACAAGCCGGACATGGCCCGTATCCGCTTCCTGCTGCGCGGCTTCAACTTTCTCTACTACGGCGACGAGGTGTTCGAGCGCGTGCTCGAGGTTCAGGGCGTCGCGTTGGAGCGTGGTTTTCACCGTGCCCTGTCCATGGCGGATCTCCTTATTGCCGCCACTGCCGAACGTCACCGGGCGACCGTGCTCCACTACGACGGTGACTTCGATATGGTCGCATCGATCACCGGACAGCCCACCCAGTGGGTCGTGCCCACAGGGACAGCGGACCGCTAATCTGGCCGGTTTATCCCGCAGGAATGTGGATTGCTTCGACCCAGGTGGGCGGGGGCGGCGGGTCCGTGCCGATGAGCGCGGCGATGAGGCGGGCCGACGACGGCGCGTCGGGCCAGGGAGTGAAGCCGTCGGTCAGCACGATCACGACGCCGACCCGTTCGGGCAGGGCGAGGGCCGCGCTGATGCCGACCCGCATGTCGGTGCCGCCCCCACCGGCGAGATTCACCTGCTGCGCGGACGTCACTCGAGCAGCGGTCTGTACGTCGGCGTCGCAGGCGAGCACCGTGACCCGATTACCGCCGACGCCGACCTCCCGCAGTACACCGGTGACCTCGGCGAGGGCCGCCGCGAGGTCGTCCTCGCCCATGGACCCCGAGGTGTCGATGACGATCGCGACGACCGGCAGCGGGCGGCGCAGGCTCGGCAGCACGACGCCGCGCAGTGCGGCGGTGCGGCGGGACGGGCGATGGTAGGTGTAGTCGACCGCCCCGGCGGCCCAGGCGACCGCCTCCCGTACGGCGCCCGCGAGCACCCGGCGCCAGTCGACCGTCGGTTCCAGGATCTGCTCCGCCCAGCGTTGCCAGCCGGCCGGAAGGCTGCCGCGGTTGCGCTGGTGGGCGCGCATCGCTTCGGCGGTATGCCGCCGCAGAGCCTCGGACTCGACCGTGTTGACGCCGCCCGGCCCGCCGTCACCGGTGAGCTCCCAATCGCCCGGTGAGCCGTGGGCGCCGGAGCCGCAGTCGGAGCAGACAGCGGACGGCGGCAACTGCGGGAGATACTCCTCGAACAGCCGTCCGGCCGTCAGCCCGAAGGTGCCGGGTTCCACCCGGCCTTCCTGCAGTGTCAGCCCATCGGCGAGCAGGTCATCGTTGATCTCGCAGTCCTGGGCGACGTTCACGCGCAACCGGTCGCGCTGGTCGGTGGCCGGCAGCCGGTCCGCACGGCCGTGGTGGTCGCGCAGCACGTGAGAAACCTCATGGATCCATACGCCCGCGAGCTCGGGAACGGACGTCGCCGCGACGAACGCCGGTGACACGTAGCACCGCCAGTGCCGATCGACGGCCATCGTCGGCACACCGCTGGTCGGCACGACCGTCAGCGAGTAGAGCGCGGAGGCGAGGTACGGCCGGTCGCTCGCGGCACGATAGCGCGCGGCGAGCAACTTGACCCGGTCGAATTCGGCCACGGGTCAGGAGGCGCTCGGCAGCGCGCCGGACAGCTGGAGCAGATCGAGGAACGCGTCAATGCCGCTCGGCACCGGCCAGTCGGTGTCGCGCATCGCCGCGAGATCCCCGGCGGCCCGGGCCGCGACGTCCGGTACGCCGGCGTCGACGGCCTTGGCCAGCACCGCCCAGCCGGCCTCCCAGCGTCGCCGCGTGAGGTCGCTCTGCACCGCTGAGACGATGGCCGTCAGGAAGGCGAGCTGCCGGTCGCCCCTCTCCGGTAGTGCGAAGGCGGCCGGATTGGCCAGAACGCGGTCCGGGTCGGGCAGGTCGAGCTGTTCGAGGTAGGCCAGCAGCTCCAGACCCGTGCCGTCGCCCACCGCGCCGATCACCGCGGCCGCGACCGCCTTCTGGTCGGCGCCGGCGGCGTACCCGACCGCCAGCAGGCGCAGCACCATCTCCCAGGTACGAGGCGACGGCCAGGCGCGGCCCCGGCTCTCCGCGTCGCCGGGCAGATGGTGGGCCAGGCCGGGCCGTGCGGTCAGGAACCCCGAGATCACCCCACGGGCGCGGGCGACCGCGCTGGGCACCCGGGCCGGGTCAATGAGCGGCAGGGGCACGGCCGGCCAGGTTCCGGCCATGCCTCGTGCGACCGTTCGCGGATCGTGCGTCCACTGCAGGTGGACGAACCGGTTCGCCAGTGGCGGGCTGAGGTGCCAGCCGTCCGCGGCGCTGGACGGCGGGTTGGCGGCGGCGACCACACGGACCGGCTCCGGGAGCGACAGGCTGCCGACCCGGCGTTCGAGGACGACCCGCAGCAGCGCCGCCTGGACGGCAGGGGGAGCGGACGACAGCTCGTCGAAGAACACGATGCCGCGCCCGGCCGCGGCCAGCCGCACCGCCCAGTCCGGTGGGGCCATCGGCACCCCGGTGGTGGCCGGATCATCACCGATGATGGGCAGGCCGGCGAAGTCGGAGGGCTCGTGCACGCTCGCGATCACCGTCTCCAGCGGGACGCCGAGCCCGGCGGCCAACTGCTGGAGGCCGGCGGACTTGCCGATCCCCGGCTCGCCCCACAACAGCACGGGGAGGTTCGCCGACACCGCGAGCGCCAGCGCCTCCAGCTGCGGGTTCGCGGCCGGCTCCGTCCGCTGGGAGCCGAGCCGGCGGACCAGTTCGTCGGCCGCGGCCAGCGGATCCGGTGTGAGGTTCTCATCGGTGACGGTCAATGTTCCTCGTTCTAACGGTCCCGGTCCAGCAGGGCCAGGAGGAAGTCCAGGTCGGTGCGCTTGTAGACGCGGATGAGGTGGGAGAGCGACTGGCCCGAGTCGTCGGCGACGTCGGGGTTCGCTCCGGCAGCCAGCAGCGCGCGTACCAGCGCGGCGGAGCCGTTGTTCCCGACCGCCACGTGCAGCGCCGTGCGCCGGTTGTGGTCCACGGCCTCGAGGTCGACCCCGGCCGCCAGCAGGCGCGGCAGCAGGACCTCGTGGTCCAGGTTGATCAGCGCGTGCAGGAGCGTGCGGCGCTGACCGTCACGGAAGCGCGGGTCGACCCCGGCGTCGAGCAGTCTGAGGACTCCCGGCGTGTCGCCGTGCTGGGTGCGGCTGTACAGCTCCTGCTGCTGCTCCCGCAGGGCCTTCGGCAGCCGGCCCTCGCCGGAGGACACTATCTGCGCCACGGCGAAGCAGCCGGCGACCGCGCCGCCGAACGCCCGCATCGCCTGTTCACGCCGCTGCTCGTCCGCGCTGTGCGGCACCCGCAGCGCGCCGTCCTGAAAGCACACCTCGTGCCACTCACCGCGGCAGCGCACCCGAACCGGGGACGGGGGCCGCGGATCCGGCGGTCCGACCGGATCGGTGGGGTCCGCACGCATCGGGAAGAGCGCGTTCCGGACCAGCGGATGCAGCCGGTCCGGATCCGCGTGGCTGTGACGGAGTACGTCGAGGTCCGGCAGCCGCCGCCAGCACGCCTCGGGCAGCACCGGGGTGCCGGAGATCTCCTCGGGGTCGGTGATCCGGATCCGCAGTTCGCCGACCCACCTGCTGCTTTCGAGCAGCAGGGAGTAGTAGGAATGCGGAATCTGGAAGCGACGCCCGAAGCCCTCCCGGATGAGCAGTCGGACCTCCGGCTCGAGCCTGGTCAGCGCCAGCGGGAGTCTCTCCAGGACAGGCACCGGATCGATCAGGGAGCCCCAGCGGAGCTTGAGCGGTGACGGATCCAGCGCGACCCCCGCCGCCGCGAGCGCCGCCTCGACCTCCCCTCGCTCATGCAGCAGGGTCGTCCATTCGGCGCGGGCCGGCGGGTCGGCCGGACCGGGGTCGGCTGTGGGCAGTTCCCCGGCGGCGCGCCGGGTCCCGTCCGCGTTGAAGAACGGCGGCCGGTCTCCGCCACCATGGCGTTCCAGCAGCGCGCCGGTGTGCCGTACATCCCATAGGTGCCGCAGCATGGTCCAGTTATGGAGGGCGCGCCGATGATCGCCCGAGTCGATCCGGCCGAAGCGCAGGAGTAGCCGCTGCGGCCCGTTCACCAACTCGGGCGTGGTGACGTGCAGATACTGCGCGGCCTTGGCCGCACCCGGGTAACCGCCCAATGTCACCGTCTGGCCGGTGCGGATCGTCGTACGTCCTCCCTCCAGGACGCGCGGCAGATGCCAGCGCAGCAGGTCCGGCGCGAAATGGCGGAGATCGTCCTCGACGGCGGCCGCGACGGCGCCGCCATGCTCCCGGGCGATGCCGGCCAGGTCGAACGCGACGTCGACGTTCGCGGCGGCACAGGCGCCGCGCCAGTCTCCGTCGAGACGTCGCTCGGTGGCCCGCTCGATCATCCACCGGGGAACGGCGTACCGCAGGATCCGCCGTCGGCTCGACGCCTCGTCCGGTGGGTACGACGGCGTGCGGCGGGACGCAGCCGTGGGGTCGGGGACTGGCGTGCTGACGGCGTTCACGCTTCCTCAGCGATTTCCGGATACTCGCGTTCGATCCGATCCTTGATGAAGCCCAGGTCATAGCGATCGAGCATGACGATCAGGCTGTAGAGCGAGACGGGCTCGTCTTGGATCTCGCCGGTCAGGTCTATCCGCGCCCCCGCGGCGAGCAGCGCGTGGACGAGCGCCACCGAACCGTCCCCGCAGATCGCGGAGAACAGCGGCGTGCGCTGGTCCTCATCTCTGGCGTCGATGTCCAGGCCCGCCGCCAGGAGCCGCCCGAGCAGACCATCATGGTCGAGGTGCTGCAGCATGTGGAGCAGGGTGCGCTGTCGGCCATCACGGACGCGTGGATCCACGCCGGCGTCCAGCAGTCGTAGGACTCCCGGGAGGTCGCCGTGCTGGGCCCGCGCGAAAATGTCCCTTCGCTGGTCGCGCAGGGCCTTGGGCAGCCGTCCGGTTCCGGACGTCCACGCGTGCCGTGCTGCGAAGCATCCGGCGATCGCGCCCCCGAACGCCCGCATGGCGTCCTCCCGCTGCTGCTCCTCCGCGCTGTGTGGGATGTGCAGGACGCCGTCACGGAAGGACGCCTCGTGCCACTCGCCGCGGCAGCGGATCCGGGTCGGCTTCGGGAGCTCCGGGTCGGCCGCAGGAACGCCGTGCACCGCGCGGCTCGGGAACAGGGCCTCGCGTACGAGCGGATGGAGCCGCTCCGGCGGATAGCCGTCCCGCAGCAGGTCAAGGTCGGGCAGGCGGCGCCAGCACGTTTCGGGGAGCACTATGTCCGCGGGCTCCGTGCCCGTCTCGAATTTGACGGCTTGGACGCGCAGACCCGCATCCGATCCGTCGATCTCGAACAGGATCGCCGCGTACTGTCGGTAGGGAAGCCAGAAACGGCCGGTTCCCACCGAGGCCGCGAGGCGACGGATCTCCGCCTCCACCCGGGTCAAGGCGAGGGGCATCCGCGCGAGAACGTCGAGCGGATCAACGTGACTCACCCCGTAATAGGGATCGAGCTCGAGCGGCGCGGCATCCAGATCGATGCCGGCGGCGGTGAACGCCGCTTCGACCTCGCCGCGTTCGTGCAGCAGCGTGACCCACTCGGTGAGCGACGCCGGGTCGGCGCGGCCGGGGTCGGCCGTGGGAAGCTCTTCCGCCCCGCGCGGTGTGCCGTCGCCGTGGAAGAACGGAGCCCGCGCCTTGTCGCCGCCGCAGCGTTCACGCAGGTCGTCGGTATGGCGCACGTCCCACAGGTGACGCGACGAGCTCCAGTCCTGGACGATGTCGCGCCAGAACGCGCAGTACGCCCAGTCGGTCTCCAGATAGGTGTCCTGCTGGTGAACCGGCCCGACATGCAGGCGTAGCCGCTGCGGACCGTGGACCATCCAGCGGGGCGTCTGGAGGTACAGGTACGGGGCGTCTGAGGCCCCACCCGGCCTTCCCAGGACCATCACCTGGTCGGGCACGATCGTCGTACGCCCGCGGTCCAGGCGGGGCAGGTGCCAGCGCAGCAGGTCCGGGGCGAAGTTGCGCAGGTCGTCCTCGAGCGCCGTGGCGACGGCGTCACCGTGCTCATTCGCGATGTCGGCCAGGTCGAAGGTGACATCGATGTTGGCGACGGCGCAGGCGCCACGCCAGTCGCCGGCGAGCCGTCGTTCGGTCGCCTGATCGATCATCCACGGGGGGACCGCGTACCGCCTTATCCGCCGCAACCGGGACGCCTCGTGCGGCGGATACGAACGGGACGGCGTACGAGGTGGCAGACCGGCCGGTGGGGGCGCCGCGCTCACCGGTAGAGGCTCCCGATCGCGTGCAGGTCCGGATGGGTCCGGGCGGCGGGACGGAGCCGTGGCGCCAGCGCACGCTTCACCTGGCGGGGCACGCCGGGGCCGAACCCGACGTATTCCAGACGGGTGTCGTCGGGAACGGCGGCCAGCAGGGCCTTGGCGCCCCGGCCGGTGATCCCGGTCCGGCGCAGCTCCAGCCGGCGCAGTGGGCTGCCGGGCAGAGCCGCGGCCAGCGCGGCCGCGCCCGTGTCGCCGGTGACGTTCGCGGGTGCGCCGAGGCTCCGCTCCGATGGCGGACGTCCCAGATCGAGTGCCTCGATGCCGCTGAGCGCGTCGGCCAGCGCGCGTGCGCCGTCCGGCCCGATGCCGTTGCCACCGAGGCCCAGGCGCACCGGCCGGGCGGGGTCGGCCGCCGCGGCGAGCGTGGCCGCACCGGCGTCGCCGAGATGGTTCGCCGGAAGGTAGAGCTCGCGTACCCCGGCGTCCCGGATCAGCGCGGCCAGCAGGTCACCGGACTCCGAGCCCAGCCCGTTGCCGCCCAGAAACAGCCGTTCGACCGGATTCGGCCGCTCGGTGAGCACGGCCAGCAGCGCCCGCAGGCCCTCCCGCGTGAGCCCGGTGTTGACCAGGTCGAGAGTGCGGATCGTGGTGTTCTGGCGCAGCATCGCGGCGAGGGCGAGGACTCCGTCGTCGCCCACCGGGTTCCGCTTGAGCCACAGGGCGCGCACGGTGGTGTCCGTGGTCAGCCGACCGGCGAGCGCCTCGGCGCCCGCCGCGTCGATGCGGTTGCAGCCGAGGTAGAGAGTCTCCAGGCCGTGGCCGGGAACGAGCGCGTCGGCGATGGTCCGGGCTCCATCGTTGCCGATGGCGTTGGTGCCCAGCAGCAGATGGACGGCGTGCGGCGAGGCCACCGCGGCCGGGAGCAGCCGCGCCGCACCAGCCGGGCCGAGGCCCTGCTTGCACAGATCGACCCGGCCATCGGGCCGTACGGTGCCGAGCGGGAAGGTCTCGTCGGCCGCCACCCGGGTCGGTGCGGCCAGCCGGGCGACCAGCGGACCCAGGTCCGTCAGATCGGCCGGCGGCACGTCAACGTGCTCGATCGCGGGGCAGCGTACGGGCGTCGGCTCCATCATCACCAATCCACCGGTCGGTAGTCCTTCAAGAACAGGCCGGACATCCGCTTCCCGCCCACACCGCGCACGATCGGGTCGTAGACCCGGGCGGCGCCGTCGATGACGTCCAGCGGCGGGCGGAACCCTGCCTCCCGCTGCGCGGTCTTGTCCGGATGAGGGCGTTCGTCGGTGACCCAGCCAGTGTCGACGCTGTTCATGTAGATGCCCGAGGCCGCATAGTCCGCGGCGGCGGTGCGGGTCAGCATGTTCAGGGCGGCCTTGGCCATGTTGGTGTGCGGATGGCGGACGGTCTTCTGCTCCCGGGAAAAGCTGCCCTCCATCGCCGAGACCTGCACGACGTACCGGTCCGGCCACGGCGAGGCCTCGAGCAGACCGCGCAGCCGGGACGTCAGCAAGAACGGCGCGAAGGAGTTCACCAACTGGACCTCCAGCCACTCGGCCGGGTCCACCTCGTGCAGCCGGAGACTCCAGCTGTTGCGATCGCGCAGGTCCAGCGGCTGACCGGTCTCGTCCGTCCGCCCCGCGGGGAACAGCGCCTCCAGGGCGTCCCGCCGCGTGACAGCTTGCCCGGAACCCGATGGAGTCGCGCCCGCCGGCGCGAGTTCCGGCCGCGCGGCGACGGCGGGCGCGACCGTTCCCGATATGTCCGCCACGTCGATCCGCGCGGCCAGGCCGCTCAGCGGCGCGCGCTCCGCCGCGCGCACCTCGCGGTGGTACGCGCCGGGTCGGCGGATCGTCTGGGCCGCGTTGTTGACGAGGATGTCGAGATGACTGAACCGCCGCTGAACGGACTCCAGCAGACCCGCGACGGCCGCCAGGTCGAGCAGGTCGACACCGTGGACGTGTACCCGGTCCAGCCAGGCTTCGGCGTCGGGCACGGCCGCGAACCGACGGGCGGCATCCCGCGGAAAGCGGGTGGTGACCAGGACGTCCGCGCCGTCGCGCAGCAGCTTCAGCGTCAGCTGGAAACCGATCTTCACCCGGCCGCCGGTCACGATCGCCCGGCGGCCACGCAGGTCGCAGTGGGCGTGCCGACGGGCCAGATTCTCCTCGGCGCAGTCCGGGCACAGCAGGTGGTATTCCGGATGCACCTGCTGGTAGGCGGACTTGCAGACGTAACAGCGTCGCGTGCCCACCAGCGGGCGCCGTGTCGGCGCGTCACCCGGCGGATCCTGGGGGCCCGTCGGGGCTGCCGGCGGGACGAGCGCGGGGGATGGATCCTGCTCTCGATAGCGCGTCGTGGCCGCCGTGGCCTCGTGGTCGCGTCGCCTGCGCTCGGCGTGCCGCGACGCCTTTCGGGTCTTCTTCCCCGCCCGGTACAGGTGCGCCGCGGCCTCGTGCACGGCCGCCCATTGAGGATCGGCCGGATCCGCCGCGCGTGCCTGGGCCATCACCCGCAGGCAGGTCTCGACCTCAGCGGGGTTGGGGAGGGTTCCTGATTCGGGCGGCGGTGTCCCGGTCCAGTCAGGATCGACGACCGACACCCACACCCCCACTCCGCGATTTGGGGCAAGGCTGGTCGGATTCGAACCGACGTCCTCCAACCTGCTGTAAGGCGCGACGACCTCTGCGCTACAGCCTTGCCGCTGGAGATCTTAGCGACATTCAATGGCCACTACGGCTGTATGTGGCCTGTCCGGCTTATGTGGACAAGAACCGCGTTCCGGCACGCTGCTCTGAATGTGTGCGCCGCCGCTGGGTAGCGGTCGCGTCATGCGACTGACCTACACGTCTGATCTGTGGTGGAAGAATGCCGTTGTCTATTGTCTCGACGTCGAGACGTTCAAGGACGGCAACGACGACGGGGTCGGCGACTTCCGGGGGCTCACGCAGGAGATCGACTACCTGGCGGGGCTCGGGGTCACCTGTCTGTGGCTGATGCCGTTCTTCCCCACCCCCAACAGGGACGACGGCTACGACATCACCGACTTCTACGCCATCGACCCGAGGCTCGGGACGCTGGGCGACTTCGTGGAGTTCATGCGGACCGCCAAGGACCGCGGCCTGCGGGTGATCGCGGACCTGGTCGTGAACCACACCTCCGACCAGCATCCCTGGTTCATCGAGTCGCGCTCCAGCAAGAAGTCGCCGAAGCGCGACTGGTACGTCTGGTCGGACAAGCCGGAACCCGACGATCCCAAGCAGGTGGTCTTCCCCGACAAGGAGGACAGCATCTGGCAGCTCGACACCTCCACCGGCCAGTACTACCTGCACAGCTTCTACCGCCACCAGCCCGACCTGAACGTCAGCAACCCCGAGGTCCGCGATGAGATCGCCCGGATCCTGGGTTTCTGGATGGAGCTCGGGCTGTCGGGGTTCAGGGTAGACGCGGTGCCGTTCCTCATCGAGAACGTCCAGCCCCAGCTTGCCGACCCGCACGAGTTCCTGGCGGACCTGCGCGCCTTCATGACCCGCCGCGAGGGCGCCTCGGTGCTGCTCGGCGAGGTCAACCTGCCCTACAAGGGCCTGCTCCCGTACTTCGGCGACGGACTCGGCGACCAGCTCACCATGTGCTTCGACTTCATCGGCATGCAGCGCGCGTGGCTGGCACTGGCGCGCGGCGAGGCCGAGCCGCTCGCCGACGCGCTCAGCTCTCGCCCCAAACCGCCCAAGGACTGCCAGTGGGCGATGTTCCTCCGCAACCACGACGAGCTGACGCTGGACAAGCTCACGGACAAGGAACGCCAGGAGATCTTCCAGGCGTTCGGCCCCGAGGAGGACATGCAGATCTACGGCCGTGGCCTGCGCCGACGCCTGCCGACCATGATGGGCGGGGACATGCGCCGCATCAAGATGGCCTACAGCCTGCTCTTCTCCCTCCCCGGCACCCCCGTCATGTTCTACGGCGAAGAGATCGGCATGGGGGAGAACCTCAAGGCGGAGGGCCGCATGGCCGTACGGACGCCGATGCAGTGGTCACCGGACGGCGGCTTCACCCGCGGCACCCCCGAACGCGAGATGCCGGAGGCCGCCTTCGCGCCCGCCCGCATCAACGTGGCCGACCAGAAGCGGGACAACGACTCGTTGCTGCGCTGGTTCCAGCTGCTCATCGAGCGCTACCGGGAGTGCCCCGAGCTGGCCTGGGGCGACTGCACGGTGCTGGAGACGGCCGATCCGGCGATCCTGGCGCACCGCTCCGACGCCGACGGCGCCACGGTGGTGGCGATCCACAACCTCGGCGAAACCGCCCAGGACGTGGAGCTGAAGCTGGTCGGCCTGGAGACGCACACGCTCACGGACCTCCTGGTGGACGGGACCCTGGAGGTCTCGGAGGAGGGCGTGGCCCGGCTGACGATGGACCCGCACGGCTGCCGCTGGCTGCGCGCCTCACCGAAGGAGATCCCCGCCGAGGACGCCTCGGTCAAGTCTCACTGAAGACGCTGTGGCCGCAGCAGCCGGTTTCAGGCGACCATGCTGAAGTCCACGGTTATCTCATCCAGCTCGGGAATCATCATCTTCGTCCCGGATTGCTGGCCGGCCCATGTTTTTGGCTGGGCGGTGACGAAGCCGAGCGCCTGCTGAACTTGGGATCGCCAAGAATGCGAGGTCCCTGAGATGTAGTAGACATATACATGGGAACGCAAGGAGCCGCCCTTGCTCTTGACGTATCGGTCGTAAAGAAGGAGTGCTTCGTCCAATTCTATGGACGTGCCCTCGGCCCACCGCTGATCGTACGTGATCGTCGTCCGCCCCGCTGTCATGTGCAGCTGGTAGCGCGTCCAATCAATGTGCAGCGCGAGCTGGCACCAGATGGACCCGTAGTCGTCTTCCCCGCATATTGTTACTTTTTCTATCCATTGATTCTGGATGCCTCTGCATACTTTCTCGATGGTCGAAGAGGGGGTGTACGTACGGCGAAGCGCAGTTCGGACCTGCGAGATCACGGCATCCATCCGTGTCAGGGTGAAGGTGGTGGTTTCCGTTCTTGATCTTGTGTAGGTGTAGGCCACGAGCTGCTCCATAGATGGTTGACATAGCTACTGGCGGCACGGATGACACGTCCGGTGGCGATTACTCTGGGTAGCGTGACGTTCCCGGGTATCTTCGGCTGGAGCCCATGAGCAAGCCGCTCCAGGGCCTCGCGTGGACCAATGGCGGCGATGTGCTCCCAGAGCAGGTCATCGGCTAGATCGTTACGTATGGCGGAAAAGAAGGCTATGGGCATGTCGGGAAACTCGTCGAGCAACTGCGCGCAGTCGCCCCGAAGCTCGGGGAACATACTCGCGACTACTTCGGATTTCTCGATCCGGGTCGGCGCCCATGGAAACGGGCGCATACGTCCCGGCCGGATCAGC
Source organism: Nonomuraea sp. NPDC049028 (assembly GCF_043197735.1). Classification (NCBI taxonomy): domain Bacteria; kingdom Bacillati; phylum Actinomycetota; class Actinomycetes; order Streptosporangiales; family Streptosporangiaceae; genus Nonomuraea; species Nonomuraea sp. NPDC049028. The sequence continues at coordinate 88,706 of NZ_JBICTR010000018.1, read as the reverse complement.
GGGCCGTACAGCTTGGTGAAGTCATTGCCGGTGATGATGATCGGCACGCGCTTGACTCTTTGACCGTCCACGTGCTGCGGAAAATCTGCCAAGTGCATGAGCTCGCCAAATATGTTCTGTCTGTTGACCGTATACTGCACCATGTCGCCCCAGTTGCCGATGGCGGCGTCGATGTCATTGAAAATCAACGCCACCGGCCGGAGGCCCCGGCTGCTGCTCGCCCGCATTCTTGCGCACGCCAAATATTTTTCGCGCACCAGCCTGGCCGGCTCGCCGGCCTCCACGCTCTCCAGTTCGCCACCCGAGACGAGGCTGGTTTCGATTCCCAGACGTTCCATGAGTTTTTCGCACTGATATGTCTTGCCTTCCCCGGAGGGGCCGTGGATGCCGAGAATCAGGGGCGCCGAAGGCTCGGGCTCGGGCATCAGATTCTTGTACAGGTGCAGAGTCACTTCGCGGTGAAATCTGGACGGTATTCTTGCGTCGGTCATGCATTATCCGTCTCGGACTGCCCGCTGCGGCGCCTATGTACGCGTTGCTTCATCGCCTCCAGCTCGGTGCGCCATAGATCTGAATGCAGATCATCTTTGGCGACCTGTTCATACTGGACGGCAGTAGCCGGGTTCAACGGCAGGCCGAGAGCCGCTCTTCGTTGATTGACGATATCGTTCAACCGGGCGAGGCGATCGGTGAGGATCTGCTCTTGGAGTTCGGGGGTGTTCTTCTTGGCCACCTGCCGGGCGAGTTTGACGCCGCCAAGCGGGCCGACGGTGAGATCGGGGTCGCGTTTGATGATCTCTGCTATTTCGGTCATCACCTTTCGGACGACCTCATCAAGTTGCTCGGTGCTCAGCGCTGCACGTTCTCGGGCGATAGAGGCGGCGGCGGCTTCGATCTCCTGCTTTCTTGCGGCATCCCGCTTGCCTCGGATGAGGTCGACCAGGAGAGATTGAACGACGCCTTGAGCTACTGCGATCACGAACTCAACGATCATGATTTCCCCGCAGGGTGAAGGATGGAGTCGCTTCTAGAAACCGAGTGTCTACGAACTGGGCATCCGTGGTCAATGGGCATGGAGCGCCACTTTGCCACTGCCTTCATAGGGGAGAATGTGGCATTTATCCAGTAAGTACGATTTTATGGGACGAAGCCTAGGGTCCGTGATCCATGGGTTATGCGCCGCAATTACTGTCAACGCCATGCACACCATGAAGCTTGGGGCCGTCGCGCTGACCGCGCTGGCCCTGATGGGCGTACCCGCGAACGCGACCGGTGACAAGACCATCACCGTCACCGTGATGGGCACCTCCGACATCCACGGCAACGTCCTCAACTGGGACTACTACAAGGACGCGGCCTACGCCGACAGCGCCGGCAACAACGTCGGCCTGGCCAAGGTGTCGACGCTGGTCAACAAGGTGCGAGCGGAGCGTGGCGCCGGTCGGACGCTGCTGTTCGACTCGGGTGACACCATCCAGGGCACCCCGCTGGCGTACTACTACGCCAAGGTCGAGCCGATCACCAGGAACGGCCCGGTCCACCCGATGGCCAAGGCCATGAACGCCATCGGTTACGACGCCGTCACCCTGGGGAACCACGAGTTCAACTACGGCCTGCCCCTGCTGGCCACCTGGATCCACCAGATGAGGGCCCCGGTGCTCGGGGCGAACGCCGTCAGCGCGAAGACCGGCCGGCCCGCCTACCTGCCGTTCGTGATCAAGACCATGAACGTCAAGGGCGACAAGCCGGTCAAGGTGGGTGTGCTCGGCCTGACCAACCCGGGTGTCGCGATCTGGGACAAGGCGAACGTCGAGGGCAAACTCCGCTTCACCGACCTGGTGGCGTCGGCCAAGAAGTGGGTGCCGATCATCCGTGGGCTGGGCGCCGACGTGGTCGTGGTGACCGCGCACGCGGGCGACAACGGCATGTCGTCGTACGGCGGCGACCTGCCCGTGGAGAACGCCTCCGCCCTGGTCGCGGAGCAGGTGCCGGGCATCGACGCGGTGCTGTTCGGGCACGCGCACAACGACGTGGCCCAGCGGTTCGTCACGAACCAGGCCACCGGCAAGCAGGTCCTGCTCACTGAGCCGAGCAAGTGGGGCCAGCGCCTCAGCGTGATCGACTTCCAGCTCGCCAAACAGCGCGGCAGATGGACGGTCACCGGCAAGTCCTCGGCCACGCTCAACACGAACACGGTCGCCGAGGACCCCAAGATCACCGCCCTGCTCAAGCCGCAGCACGACGCCACGGTCGGCTACGTCAACAAGGTCGTGGCCAAGTCGTCGGAGCAGCTCTCGGCCGCCGAGTCGCCCTACAAGGACACCCCGATCCTCGACTACATCCAGCAGGTCCAGGTCGAGACCGTCAAGCAGGCCCTGCCGGACAACCAGCTCCCGGTCCTGTCGATCGCCGCGCCGTTCAGCCGGACCGCCGTCTTCCCCGCCGGCGACATCCGGGTGCGTGATGTGGCCGGGTTGTACGTGTACGACAACACGCTGCTGGCCGTGAAGCTGACGGGCGCCCAGATCAAGGACTACCTGGAGTACTCCGCCAAGTACTTCAACCAGCTGGCTCCCGGCGACCCCGTGGACGTCGCCAAGCTCACGAACGCCGGCAACACGCCGGACTACAACTACGACCAGCTGTCGGGCGTGTCGTACGACATCGACATCGCCAAGCCGGTGGGTCAGCGGATCGCGAACCTCACTTACGAGGGCGCGCCGGTGCCGGCGGACAAGGAGTTCGTGGTCGCGATCAACAACTACCGGCAGTCGGGCGGCGGCGGGTTCCCGCACGTCGCGGGCGCGCCGGTCCTGTACAACGCCCAGGTGGAGATCCGCCAGGCGCTGATCGACTACGCGACGGCCAAGGGCACGATCAACCCGGCCGACTTCGCCGCCGCCAACTGGCGCCTGACGCGTGACGGCGCGCCGGTCTTCTGACGTACGGCAAGCAGTGCGTCCTTTGGCAGGCGTGGCGGCGCTGTCCCTCCAGATTTCGCCGCCACGCCCGTTCTAGCGGGCTCTTCCGGACAACAATCTCGTCCAGATCGCCCGAGTCTCATTGATCGGCCGGACAGAGGTCTCATGTACTTCGTGCCTGCGGTCGCGTTGGATGGTCCGGCGGATGAACGCCTGCCCCGCGCTCTCGCACAACTCGTAGACCGTCGCCCGGCAGAAACAGGTCCAGGCCACCACGCGCGCCCGCGCCAGCACCGGGTACGGCGTGCGCCACTCCAGCCGCACATGATCCTGCTGAGCCCTGGCCACGTGCGGACTCAGACACTCATCCAGCACAGTCACCACATGCTCTCTGCGATCAGGCCGACCACTCATCCGTGCGGTCGGCGAAGAGCCCGGGACTGATCGTGTGATGGCATCAGGCACGGATTCTCCGCTCCTTGAGAAGCCGCTGAATGACGGCCAGGGCCTTGTCTTGGCTTTCCGCCGTAGCGTGGATGGCCCCGCCCGGAGACCCTCCAGTCATGAGGCGAGGCCATCCGCCCGGCGTGCTGACAACACGCCAGGCCCTGCTGCCCGGCACCCGCATCGTTGGACGAGACAAGCGGGAGCCGGGCTGTCTCTAGGGGATCGGTTCTCGGCGCAGATCCCGCACGTGCACGGTGAGGGCCCGTGCAAGTGTGTATTCGAGCCGGTGGAATGCATCCAGCGGAACGTCCTTGTTGCGACATAGGGCACGTGCTCCGTCGCCAGACAGCGTGACGACGTCTCCTAGGACGCCGTACGGCTCGTACGCACCGCCTGAGGTGTAGACGTGCGCTTCGACGCGAAGGCGCGGGCAGGACGCGATGGCCTTCGGGATGCACCGCACGCACGTCGCAGGCTTGGTGACGTACATGGACGCGACGGGCACCCCTCGGGGGAAGACCCACCACAGGCGCCCGCTGTACGGCTCTCGCGCGCTTTCCCCGCACACCTGGCATAGCTCATTCAGCATGCAGTCGCGCTGCCGCAGGGTGTGCACCTGGTCCCACAGAGGGGCGCCGTGCCGATGGTCCTCCTGGCGGGCCCACAGGACACCCATCTGCCAGTCACTTTCGACGGGTTCCGGGTAGGAGAGCCTGCGCCTGTCAGTTGCGCCGTCGTAGCGCGCCAGGACGACCCTGAAGTCGATTTTCTCGGCGTCGTGGGGGGTGATGTACGGGGCGGTCACAGCCGACCGCTGACCGAGCGTTCGCATGGAGGCTATTGGCCCATGACTGTCCTGGTGCACGCTTCATAGGCTCCGGGACCAGGAAGGACGACTGAACATCCCCAAGGGACGTTTTCGGGACGTCTTTCTCGCGTATAAAGGTCCCGTGCCCCCCACGAACGATCGCCTACGCACGGCGATGCTCCGCGCAGGCGTCACCCCCGCGCAACTCGCCGAGGCGGCTGGCGTAGATGTCAAGACGGTGACCCGCTGGATGAAAGGCCGTCTGCCCCACCCGAGCAACAGGCTCGCCATCGCCCGGCGCCTCGATGAGACTGAAGGCGCCCTATGGCCCGCCGCCCGGCCCGACCAGGCTCCAGGCGGTGCGGCGACGAGCGAGGTCATCGGCGCCTACGGCCACCGCGTCGACATCCCCGCAGAGCTGTGGGGAGCCCTCCTACTCGGCACCCACCGTCATATCGACATCGTCGGCTACAGCTTTCTGTTCATCTGGGAGCAGCACATCGACCTGCCCAAGGTCATCGCCGCCAAGTGCGCAGACGGAGCCCGCGTACGTGTCGCGCTGGCCGATCCTGAGTGCGCGCACGTGCGCGAGCGCGACGACCTGGAGCAGCTTGGCGGTACCTTGCCCGGCCGGATCCACAACGCGCTCAACCACCTGAAAGAGCTACGCCACGTGCCCGGTGTCCAGGTCGGCCTCCACCAGGTCCACCTGTATTCCGCCATCTACCGCTTCGACGAGCAGATGATCGTCACGCCTTACCTATATCGGGCCCGCGGCTACCAGCACCCCGCCCTGCACCTGCGTCGGCTCAGCCCGTACGGCATCTTCACCCGCTACGCCGACCAGTTCGAGCAGATCTGGGACACCGCCAAGCGACTGGAGCCCGCCTAGGCTGGGTAGGGCAGACCGCATGGCGCGAACGGACTACTACGAGGACCCGAGCGCGCCAACCCCGAACACGATCGTCCCCGGCGGATCGGCGGTGGTCATCGACGACGCGGGCCGTGTCCTGCTCCATCGTCGGCGCGACAGCGGTCTTTGGGCGCTTCCCGGCGGCGTCATGGATGTTGGCGAGACCATCGCCGAAGCGGTGGTCCGCGAGGTGGCCGAGGAGACCGGTGTCGCCGTCGAGATTACCGGGCTGGTCGGCATCTACAGCGACCCCCGGCACGTGATCGCCTACAGCGACGGCGAAGTCCGCCAACAGTTCAACATCTGCTTCCGCGCCCGCTCGATCGGCGGCGAAACCCACGCCACGAACGAGGCCAGCGAGGTCCGGTGGATCCCCCGCGACGAGTTTGACACCCTCGACATGCACCCCACACAGCGACTGCGGCTCACCCACGCCCTCGACGAGGCACGCTCCGTACCGTACGTGGGCTGATTGGGGTGACGGGCGGCACCCTGCTTGAGTGTGTGAGCCGCTGCTAAGTAGCGGTGGCACCATGCGACTGACGTACAACTTGTCTGGCGCGATCACGATCACGCCAGACGGCGTAACGATCAGTTTGTTCACGGTCACCCACTTCGTCAACGCCGTCAGATGTTGAATTCGCCCTGGAGGAACGCTTTCCATTCTCCCGAGGTAAAGATCAGCGCAGGTACTAACCTGGTCGCGGTCCAATCCTGAGGAGTTGCGTTCCCAATGCTCGACCGCGAAAGGCTCGTGTCCACGTTCGATGTGCTGGGGCTGGAGGTGACCACATCGCCGCTCCGTACGCTCGCTGGGCGCGTGACGGATGAGACGGCCAAGCGGGTGATCACCGCGATCGGGATCCCTGAGCGAGTCGGTGGCTACCTCACCTTTGACGATTTCAGTGACGGTCCGACGTTCGTCACCGACATGGTGCGGAACCCAGATTCAAGCCTGCAACGGGAAGCCGGAGACTTCATCCTGTTGGGCTTCGGCGCCGGAATGCTTGTCTTGAACGGGGAGAGCGGGGGCGTGTCGAGCAGGAAGGACGACGGCACGCTCTGCACGATAAGTTCAGCACTCGATAAGTTCGTCGAGTTAATGGTCCTCATTCAGGAGCAGCTGAACATCGCGGAGGAGGAGTCCTGGCCGACCGGTGGAGCGGAGACCCGGCAGGCGGCAAACGACCTCATGCGCCGGTTTCGTGAAATCGACGGCGAGGTCATGAAACCGGCCCGAGCATTCTGGCGAAGTGTAGTGACGGGGTCGTTCCGATCCATGGGTTTCTGAGCGGCGTTGCGCGAGTTGATGCCCTTTTCGTCTTCTGGATCGGGGAAGGCGGGCTGGTCAGAGTGTTGCTGGCTGGGTTAGGGGCGTGGTTGAGCGAACAATCCCGGCTCGGTCTCCCTCCCAAGCGAGCGGACCGATGGGCAGACGCGCCTCAAGCCGTCGTCCAGCGACGGAGTTTGTCGGGGTTGCGTACCACCCAGATGCGCTTGATCCGGTCGTCCACCACCTCGAACGCGAACACCGTCACGGTGGTGCCGTCTTCCTGAGCCACCAGACCGGGCTGACCGTTGACCGTACGTTCCAGGAACGTCATGTTGCTCATCACCCGGTCGGCGAGCTCGATCCAGGCGTGCGCGATCCGCTCGCCGCCTTCGATGGGGTGCAGGAAGGTGATGGCAGAGCCGCCGCCGTCGGCGATCGCCGTGGCGTCGGGGTCGAGCAGGCCGATGAGGGCGTCGATGTCCTTGGCCTGCCATGCCTGCTTGAAGTCCCTGACGACGCCGGCGCGCTGGGCCGCCGGAGTCGCGGAAGGCCGCGCGGCCCGGATGCGGCGGCGGGCCGAGGAGGCCAGCTGGCGGCACGCCGCTGGACTACGGCCGACGATCTCGGCCACTTCGGCGAAGGAGTGGCAGAAGACGTCGTGCAGGATGAACGCGACGCGCTCGGCCGGGGTCATCGACTCCAGCACGACCAGGAAGGCCAGGTTGACCGACTCATCCAGGGTGACCCGGTCGGCCGGGTCGACCATGGTGTCGCTCGTGACCCACTCCGTACGTTCGGGCAGCGGCTCAGGGAGCCATTCGCCCACGTAGGTCTCACGCCGTGACCGGGCCGAGCCGAGCAGATTGAGGCAGATGCGGCTGGTGACCGTCGTCAGCCAGGCGCCGGGGGATTCGATGGCGTCCTGCTGCTGCGGGGACATGGCGCACCAGCGGGCGTAGGTCTCTTGGACGGCATCCTCGGCCTCGGCCAGGGAGCCCAGGAGCCGGTACGCGACATTGATCAGCTGACGCCGCTCGCTCATGATCGCGCTCAGTCCCGGATCGGGTGGGGTGGTCATGGTGTAGCCGGCTCCTTTGGTCGCATCTGCCCTCACCAGTTTCGACAAGACAGCCCACCGGAATGTGAGGTCGTGGTGTCGGCGTACGTGGCCACCACGTGGTGCCCGCGTACCCGGCACGTGGCCGGCACGGATGCCTCCCGCCCCGCCTGAACGGCAGGCTCGATACCGAATCGCCGGCTTCCCCATGCCGGCTGATCCGGAAGGAAAGACATGAGCAAGGTCATCAGCGCCCACGCCGTCTCGGTCGACGGCTACATCACCGGCCGCGGCCCCGGCGCCGGCCGCGGCCTCGGCGACGCGAACATGCTGTTCGACTGGTACTTCAACGGCGACACACCCAGCCAGACGTTCGACGGATTCAACCTCAGCGAGCCCAGCGCCCGCCTCTTCGACATTCTCGCCGGACGCGTGGGCGCGATCGTGGCCGGCCGCAACACCTACGAGGACTCCGACCACTTCGGCGGCGGCAGCCCGCACCCGGCAGCCCCGCTGATCCTCCTCAGCCACCGACCGGCCCCAGAAATCACCGAGCGGCAGACCCTGATCACCACCGGCATCCAGGACGCGATCGCGGTCGCCCGCCAGTTTGCCGATGGCAAGGATGTCGGCCTCATGGGCGGCGGCGTGCTGGCCGCCGCGCTGGAAGCGGGCCTCGTCGACGAGGTGATCCTCCACCAGGTGCCCGTCCTGCTGGGCGCCGGCCGCCCCTTCTTCCAGGAGCTCCCGAAACACGTACATCTCCGTCTGCTGGCGGCCACCCCGGCACCCGGCGTGACCCACCTCCACTATGAGGTGGCCCGATGATCCTCATCACCGGAGGACTCGGCATGATCGGCGCCCACACCGCCCGCGCCCTCGTCGACCTCGGACACCAGGTCGTCGTCACCGCACACCGCCGTACCGAGGTCCCGTCATTCCTCGCTGGCCGGGTCGCCGTGGAATCCCTGGACGTCACCGACCGGAACGCCTTCCTGGCCCTGGCCGATCGCCACGACATCAGCGACATCGTCCATCTCGCCGGCAGCATCCCTGACAAGGACCCGGTCGCCTTCTTCCGTACGGACACGATCGGCCTGCTCAACGCGCTGGACGCCGCCCGCGCCTGGGGCGTGCGCAGATTCGCCGTCGCCAGCAGCCTCGGCGTGTACATCGGCGCGGCCGAGACCCGCTGGCACGAGGAGCTCGCGCTGCCCACCGCGGACCTGCCGCACCTGATCATCGCCTTCAAGAAGGCCGTCGAGCCGCTCACCACGCACAGCCTCCAGGGCAGCGGCGTCCAGCCGGTCGTGCTCCGGATCGGGAGCATCTGGGGACCGCTGATGGACCCGGAATCACCGTTCAACCCCATCCCGCCGTACATCAACGCCGCACTCCGCGGTGAACAGCCGCAGCCGCTGTACGCCGACGACGGCGGCGACAGCTGCTACGCACCCGACGCCGGGCGCGCGATCGCCCTGCTGATGACCACGGAAACCCTGCGGCACACCACCTACAACGTCTCCAGCGGCCGGCCGTTCACCAACCGCGAGCTCGTGGACGCCGTACGGACGATCACCCCCGGCCCGCGGCCCGGCCTCCTGCCCGGACGACGGAACGGCCCCGGAGACGACCCCTACCTCGACACCACCCGGCTCACCCACGACACCGGCTTCACCCCGGCCTTCGACGTCGCCACGGCGGTCGCCGACTACGTCGCCTGGCGCGCCGACAACCCCCGCTGAAGGGGCACTCTCAGCGGATCCTCACATTCAGCGGGGTTGCGTTGTCGAACCGATGAGACGAACACGCCACCCACGAAGCCGTCGTACACCGGCTTCGAGGCGACCAGGAGGAAACCGATGAGCGACTTTCAGGCCATCGCCGACCGCGTCGAGATCGAGGCGCTGCGCGCCGAGTTCACCGACGCGGCGATGATGCGCGACCGCCCCCGCCTCGCGTCCCTGTTCACCCACGATGGCGCGCTGCGGATACCCACTATCCCCGAGATGGTCGGCCGGGAGCAGATCCGCTCCGAGGGCGAGCGACTGCAGAGCCAGTGGGACTTCTTCGTGCAGAACACGCACCCGGGCACGATCCAGCTGGACGGCGACACGGCGACCGGCCGCGCCTACATCCAAGAGATCGCACGTACCCAGGACGGCCGCGAGGGCGTGAACTACGCCGTCTACCACGACCGCTACCAGCGCACCGGCGAGGGTTGGAAGTTCACGGAGCGGGCCTACGAGGTCAGATACCTCGACACCACCCCGCTGGCAGGCTCGGCGCCCCGCACGGCCGAGGCGCCCGTTGCCGCGCCGTTTGCCGACCGGGCGTCCGATCAGCGCCTGGAGCGGGCGGCCGCCGCGCTGACCGCACACGGTTTCACCGTGGAAATCCTCGACGACGCCGCCGCCGCGCGTACCCGCGTCAACGACCTGATCCCGGAGGGCGCCAGCGTGTTCACCGGGGCCAGCGAAACCCTCCGCCTGTCCGGCATCGATGAGGACATCAACACCAGCGGCCGATACAAGTCCGTCAAGGCAAGCAGCACGACCATGGACCGTGCGACCCAACTGGCCGAGATCTGGCGGATGATCGCCTGCCCCGACGTCATCGTGGGCAGCGTCGCCGCGGTCACCGAGACCGGATCCCTTGTGGCCGCCTCGGCCAGCGGCAGCCAACTGGCCGGTTACTCGGGCGCCGCGCCCCGCGCGATCTGGATCGTCGGGGCACAGAAGGTGGTCCCCGACCTGAGCACCGCACTGCGACGCGTCGAAGACCACTGCCTTCCGCTGGAGAACGAGCGCGCCATGAAGGCATACGGGCAGCCCAGCGCTCTGAACCGCCTTCTCATCCTCAACGCGGAACCCAACCCAGGCCGCGGCACCGTCCTGCTGCTCCGCGAAGCCATCGGTTTCTGAACCACCAGGAGCGGTTTAGCAGGCGTGACGGCGCCGTCCCTCCAGATTTCGCCGCCACGCCCGTTCTAGCGGACTCTTCCGGACAACAATCCCGTCCAGATCGCCCGAGCCTCATTGATCGGCCGGATAGAGCTCTCATGTACTTCGTGCCTGCGGTCGCGTTGGATGGCCCGGCGTGTGAACGCCTGCCCCGCCCAGCGTCGGTCCAGGTGGGTGCACCTGTCAGGTGTGGGGATCTATGGGAATTCGGGCGTGAACCATGCGTTCATGACTCTCGGTCAGGCTCGTATCCCAGGCGCCGTGGCAGATATGATCAACGATCTGTAGTCCCCTGCCTCCCACTACGAGACCGTCCAAGTCCCGCGAGTCTGCGCAGCGCCGTTGCGGATATTCGGTGGGATGTCCAGGATCCGTCACTGTCACGCGCACCGACGTGGGATCCATATCGATGCTGAGCTGAACCCATTGCCGACCCGGACGGAAATGCGCATGCGTCACGGAGTTGGTCACCAATTCGGAGACCACCAACTCGACATCCTCCAGCAGTTCACTTTTCAGCCCCAAGCCGAGGGCTGACCATATGCGCACGATTTGGCGGGCTTGGCGTGGAGTGTCGGGGCTGGCGCGAAGCAACGTCCGGTGTGTTTGGGAGCTATGTGCATACATGGATCCACCCTGGGGTGAGGACATATCTGGGGCATCGAGACTTACGGCCCCAAGATTTCGGTAGGCCCTCTCAGAATGGCGTTACCTCCCTGTCCAGTCCGCAAAAGTAGGCGTACAGTTCCTTCCGGATTCACTGGGTGGCCGTAAGTGGGGGAGTACGGGGAGAGGTTCGAAAGGGTTGTTATGGCCGAAAATGGGCAGGATCCTGGTAGGAAGACATGGAAGGAATTCGCCTCCCGCCTACGTTCGTACCGGACGGAACAAGGGTTGAGCCAAGAGCGTCTAGCGGAGCGACTTCCCTACAGCGAGAGCGCCGTGGGGCACGTTGAGCGCATGATGCGCAAGCCGAGCGAAGCGCTGACACGAGAGATCGAGAAAGCTCTTGGCCTCCACGGGCAGCTCCTGGAGCTCCTCCCGCAGATACACAACTCTCTCGGGCCGAAGTGGTTCCAGGAGTGGCCACGTGTGGAGGCCGCCGCGCACACCATACGTACCTCGGAGCCGATGATCATCCCCGGTCTGCTCCAGACGGAAAGCTACGCTAGGCAAGTATTCCTCGGCGAACCAGGCGCGACCGAAGACCAAGCTGAGAAGGCGGTACAGCTTCGAATTCGACGACAGTCTGTTTTTCTCCGAAAGCCACCTCCGATGTATTCGACCCTGGTCGATGAAAACGTTCTGCACCGACCGGTGGGCGGGAAAGAGGTGATGCGCGAACAGCTTGCGAAAATCCTAGAGATCCTCAATCCTCCTTACGTCACACTCAGGGTGCTACCCCTTGCGGCAGGGCTGACCACGGGCCTGCTGGGCGCGTTCGAGGTGGCTACTATGAGGGACGGCGGACCTGACCACGCCTATATAGAGAGCGCTGAGGAAGGTCGAGTAACCAATCGCACTCAGACCGTGCAAGCGCTTATTGTGCGATGGGATGCCCTGTCCAACATGGCGCATCCCGTTGACGCCAGCAGGGAGATCATACGCGAGGTGATGAGCCGCTATGAGTAACACACCAGGTCTGCCGGTAGGGGTCTGGACCAAGGCGAAAGCGTCGGGTGGCAACGGCGGTAGCTGTGTCGAGGTGATGCGGCGCGCCGACGACTCGGTTCTGGTGAGGGACACCAAGGATCACGGATCGGGGCCCGTTCTGGCGTTCACTCACGCAGAGTGGTCAGCCTTCCTGGACGGGGCCGGTAAGGGAGAGTTCGACCTCTCCTAGCTCACTTTCCGTAGAAGGGGTTCGGCTTGAGCCGGGCCCCTTTTGCCTGCCTGAGATTTCCTACGCCGGAAGTATGGGAGGCATCCGTACACGCCATGCTGCGGAAACCCACGCTCTGGTCATCGCGCCATGACTCAGCGTTGATCTTGCCGCACAGCCGTTCGCGATCTACGCTCACTCCGAGTTTTCCGGATTGTCAGGATCTTCATGGAGATGGCGCCTTTGCGGTTTACACGGTCGTTACGAAGCTCAGCTCTCGCCGTCACAGCGAGTGCGGCCCTCGCCGCCTCGATCCTCAACCCCCCCGCCCGTCCAAGCACAACAAGCTGGCCCGTCGCCTGTTTCCATGGAGGCCGCGACCAAGCAGCTACCAGGTGAGATCCTGGGCGCCGCCACAGAATCTCGGCGAGTGGTCCGTCGGCAGGACGGGCAGGTGATCATCGAAACCTGGTCCCGACCCGTGCGACTCAAGCAGAACAACGGAGCGTGGGCCTGGATCGATACGGGGCTCGTCGAGAAGGACGGCGCTTTTCGGCCGAAACTCGTGAAGGCTTCGCTCGCTTTCACGGCAGGCGGACAGTCCGAACCGTTCGCCCAGTTGTCGACCGCCGGAGGTCAATCGCTGGCCCTGTCATGGCCGACGCCGCTCCCGCGCCCTCAGATCTCGGCGAACCGAGCGACGTACGACCTGGGCGACGGCGCCCAGCTTGTGGTCAGCGCCATGGCAGCGGGATTCCGCTACGAGATCGTCCTCCAGCGTCGTCCGACGATACCCCTGGACCTCACACTTCCCGTGCAGGTGAAGGGCGCCTCGTCCGGCGAGCGGCGGGAGGAGCTCGTGGACGCTCAGGGGCGAACCGTTCTGCGAGCGTTGACGCCCCGCCTGCACATCAAGCCAGGACGGCGGACGGCCACGAAATCAGCCCCCAGCGCGTTCAAGAGCGAGCAGTCCGGCGACAACCTGCGGGTGGCGCTGGACGGCGCCAAGCTGGACACCGCGGCCTTCCCCGTGACGATCAGCGGCTCGGTCGCGATGCCGACGAGTGCGGACGTGGACGTCTCCGACGAGGGCGGCACAGGCGACCCGTCTTCGCCGTTGCTGATGACCGGCGGCATCTTCGGCATACGCAACCGCGGCCTGCTGCGCTTCGACACCATGGCTCTCACGGGTCAGCGCATCATCGACGCGAAATTGTCGGTGGTGAACACCGATGGCCCGGGCTGCGGAGAGAGTGGAGACGGCATCCAGGTCCGGCGGACCACCAGCCGCTGGGATCCGTACAACCTCACCTGGGCCAACAAGCCGGCCACGACCACCGAGGGCGCCACGATCGTCACCCAGTCCCACGCCAGCGACTGCGGCAGAGGGACACTCGACTGGCCTGTCAAGGAGATCGCCGCAGCATGGGCGAGCGGCAGCCCTAACTATGGGCTCACACTGCAGGAGCCGAACGAGGCCAACACCTCCGACAACTTCCGCGAGCTCGCCTCCACCGAGTACGGCGACCCCGGCACCGAGGTGCCGAAGCTGACGGTCGTCACCCAACCGGTCCCGGCACCCCAGGTGCTGTACCCGGCGGGACCCGACGGGGTGGAAGTGTTCACCGCGCCCGCGGACTGGAAGCTGGACGGGCTACCGGTCTCCTCAGAGAACGTGCACGCGTTGAACGGCGCTGACAACCGTGCACAGGCCAACGCCACCACCTTGGCCCCGCCCTACTTCGACCCGGCCAGCGGGCGGGTGGTCGCTCCCGCGACGCCGGCGGGCAAGGACACCGCGAGCAAGGTGCTGAGCGGGATCGCGGTGGACAACGGCGACGCCGACGAGACCCTCGCGATCGGTTTCGAGAACGAGGATTCACCGGCGGCCAGGACTGCCGCAGTGGCCGCCGCGGAAACCCCGTACTCGATCACTCCCCGATACGCCGAGGTCGCCAACAGCTACCAGGCGCTGAACACCATCACCGACCAGGTGCTCGACCTGGACGAGACGATCCCGGCGGGAACCGCGCTGTTCGCCACGCAAATCTGGCCCCAGCGCAATCTGGCCGTGGTGCAGTCCACCGACGCATCCGCGGGGCTACGTAAGGCATTGGCGGACCGGTACGGCACGTACAACGTCGCCATCTGGCTGCGGTCGGAGAGTGACCGTCCGCGCCTGGACGTCGGCACGACATCCTCCGCCTCCACCTCCGCCGCGGACACCCGGCAGAAGGACACGGGAAAGCTCAACGGCGGCTCAGCGTTCTCTTCCTCCAATCCCGACGGCACCGAAGGGGGGTGCACGACTGGATTCGCCATGGGGACTGCGGCCGACCACCTCATGGTGAGCGCCGGGCACTGCGTTGTGTCTGACGGAATCACGAGCGCTGGTGTCGTCGAATGGACGAACTGGGTGGCCGGTCAAGGAACGATCAAACTGCCGAATCAGCCCACCTATTATGGCGACGTGTCCCTGATACAGACGGTACTCGGCCGGGTCACCAGCCCCACCATCTTCATCGGTGGCAGGGACTCAGCAGAAAAGCAATGGGTGGGCGGGCGATTCTCGGTCCCCGCGCGAGAAACAGACCAGTACTGCGTCGGCGGTGCCAGCCCGGATACAAAGACCCTGTCCAACGGACAGATCTGCGGCTTCAAGGTCACCGACATCGGCTGGAAGGTCGAGGGCTCGAAGCCGAAGAGCACGACACGCTGGCTTCAGGTTGGTAAGAAATCCGGCCGGTGCACGATCAGGGGCGACTCGGGCGCTCCGGTCTACACCTTCCGCAAGGGCGATGGATACGTGGTGGCCAAGGGCATCCACCACGGCAGCAACAACGTCGATAACAAGCCTAGCGTGTCCACCTGCGTGAACTACTTCACCGACATCCATGACGTGATGAAGGCAGTCGGCAAGGACGTCTACAAGAAATGAACCCCCTGGGCCCGTCCTTCCTGTGGCGCATGTTCTGCCTCCTGGTGCTGGCCGTCGCCGTCTCCATGGTGGCTGGCATGCGGGAGTCCCGGCCGGTCGAACCGCCCTTTCCCGGGCGGATCGACACGGTCATGGTGGAAGGACGGGTCCTCATCCTGCAGGTCTTCGGCGGGGCGAGCGACCCGGCATGTCTCCAGACCGACAAAGTCGAAGCCGTCGAGTCCGAGGCGAGTGTTCGGCTTCGGATAGTGCTTCGCGATGCCTGCCCGCCCCCCGAGCGCACGCTGCTGGAGATGTGGCGGGACAAGTTGTGGCCGCCTGCCGTGCTCGACATCCTCCGTGGCGTCGAAGTGCCCGTCCTACTCGAGCGGCCCTTGGGACGCAGGAAGGTCGTCGACGAGACAGGCCGCGAGCTCCGGGTCTGCCCGATCACGGGCTCGCGACGGAAGACCATGCAACAGTGCCTGACGTAGGTGCGGGTGCCGAACGCTGCAGCCAAGCTCCCTCGGAGGTCAGCCCAACCGGCCTCCGACAGGTGATCACCGACCTGCTCCATCGAGACCGCCGCAGCAAGCTCTCCGGTCTACGGGCTCTCGCACGCCGCTCCGGTGTAATTCTCTGAGCTTCCCATCCGACTTGGGTGGCGAGGAGAAGCGATTTGGCCATCTGCGTGTTGGTGAGTGGCGCCGCGTTCCGCGCTTTTCGAGCGCGCTTCGCCGCCGCACTGGCCGCCGACCGCGGCGTTCCCGTGGCCCTGGGCGACCTGCGGCACCCGCCGCTGGCTCCCGGCTCGCTGGCCGGGTTGTGGTCGGTCGCGGCCCTCCTGCACGTACCGGCCGCCGAGACCGTCCCCACGCTGCGCGCCTGGCACGCGGCCCTGCGCCCTGGGGGCGTGCTCGGGCTGAGCACCTCGGCCGGCGACGGCGAGGTCTGGGAGCCGGTCCCGCACAACAAAGGGCTCCAGCGCTGGTTCGTACACCGCGAGCCGCGCACGCTGCTCGCGATCCTCGCCGAGATCGGCTTCGAGGTACGCGAGCACGCCGAGAACACCACCCACCGCACGTGGCTCAGCGTGCTCGCCATCCGCCACGAGGTTTGACCATCCACTGTCCCACGCTCACCATCACCGTGCGAATCGGCAAGGCCGGCAGCATACTGCTCGACGACCGCGTCCACGTCACCCTGCCCAAGCTCCACCTGGGCCGAGTTGATCTCGTGCTCGGCCGCGCCGACGTGCTTGTGAAGTAGCGATCAGACGGCCAAGTCGTCGGGGTCGGACCTCGTTCCCGTGTCGAACCTCGCCGTCACGGGCGCCGCGCTCCAGTCGCTCACCTCATCGCCCCTGTCGACGCGCAGCAGCCGCGCCTGCATGACATCCGTCAACCGGTCGGCGCCGGGCAGGAACTCCGGGCCGTTGACGAAGTGCATGACGGCCCCGACGACGTCCTGGCGGTCGTCCTCGTCGAGGTCCTCGGCGTCGAACGGCCTCCAGCCCGTCGCGGTGGCCGCCGCGAGAAGGCGAGCCGGGTCGTGGACGTGCACCTCCAGCAGGCTGATCGTGCGTACGACCGGCCCGGGGAAGGCCTCGAGGCGGGCATCACCCGGTGTGCGGCTCTCAAGGTCGTCACCGAGGCCGGCCGAGTCGCCGCGGCCCCGCCGCAGGGACTCCCACGTGGCGGCCAGCTCGGGGGCGTCGGCCCAGGTCCCGTTCACGACATCGGCCAGCGTACGACGGAAGGAGGCGGCGGGCGCGTCGGGCAGAGCCGCCGCGATCCGCTCCGACTCAGCGCGGGCGGCGGGGCCCAGGCCGTTCTCCAGCACCGAGGAGAGAAGGTAGGCGGCGTGCTGAGCGACGGCGGGATCGGTGCAGGTCAGTACGGCATGCAGGGTCGCGGGCTGGCCGGAGCGCTCGACGAGGGCGTACACCCTGCTCTTGGCGCGGGTGTGCTCGCAGTGGAAGGCGCGAGGGACGGCAGAAGTCACGATCGGGTTCTCCATCAACGTGAGGTACGTGGAAAACCGCTGGTGGGCGTGGTACGGCCACGCCCCCTGACGGAGAAGTCCTGCCCGCTGGTGCTGCTGGTACGGCCAGCTGCCCGGTTCGGTGTTTGCATCGTACCGCTTGGGTGTTGTTTCGGGTGGCTGCGCGTCGACTGGACCAGCCGGGGGCGAATTGGTCGCGGGGCGAGCTCGTGTGGGTGAGCGCGTCGCTCAAGCGATTCGAACCACGGGCGAGGGTTGTCGGGACCGACCTCGTTGACCCCGGCCGGCGCAGCCGCTACTGCCGGGCGGCCGGGCCGTGGCCACTTAGGTCACCTCTTCAACGCGACTTTGGTTGCTGCCGGACCGTCCCGGTGACCGGCTACGCTCTGCGGCTATGTGGTGGCCACCGCGCAGGACCTGCGGCCCAGCCTGCTCCGGTCGCGCCGCGACCGTGCCGTCGCAGGGAGCGGCTTCCTGCTGCTGCGGGTGAGAGACATCGACGGCGCGGAGCGCGATGAGTTTTGCGGGAGCCGGTGGTCTGAGTGTGTGAGTGACCAACCGCTGAGCACGAGGTGATCGAGCGGTGGGCGCTGATCGGAGCTCAGGCAAGCGCCCCCTTGGGGCGTTGGGACCGTCCCGGCGCGGGACGAAACAAATGGAGGCACCGGATGCGGAAGCTGATTCTGGGTTTTTACGTCTCGCTCGATGGCAAGAGCGCTGACGGGGACAACGGAATCCGGGACGTCATGATGAGCATCGACGACCGCGAGCAGGAGGAGTATTTTGTCAGCCGGCTGTGGGAGGCCGGGGCCTTCCTCATGGGCCGCAACACCTACGAGGCCATGGCCGGATACTGGCCCGGCTCCGACCATCCGTCTGCCAGGGCCATGAACGAGATCCCCAAGGTCGTGTTCTCCCGCACCCTGAAATCGGCCGACGACTGGCCCGAGACCCGCATCGCCGGCGGTGACACCGCAGAGGAGATCGCCAAGCTCAAGGCCGAGCCCGGTAAGGACCTCGTCGCCGCCGGTGGCACCGAGTTCATGCACTCCCTGATCAAGCTCGGCGTGGTCGACGAGTACCGGCTGTGGGTGCTGCCCGCCGTCACCGGCAAGGGCGCGCCGCTGTTCCCCGAGCTGGATCAGGCTGTGAACCTGCGCTTGGTGAAAAGCACGTCCTTCCCGTCCGGCGTCCTCGAACTGGTGTACGTGCCGGCCGACAAATAATACCCAGCAAGCGACACAGTCACGGTGGCACCGGGGGCAGGCGCCTGCCCGTCCCCAGTACCGGCCGCGCCTGAGAAACCGCGGTCGAACCCAGCAGGTCAGGCCGTGAGGGCGGCCGCCGCTTCCCGGTAGATGACATTCGGGTCCTCCGACAGCCATGCCTTTACCTGGCGGCTCCAGTCGTCGGCGAGCACCTCGGGCCGGTGCGCCTCGATGCCGTCGAGGGCCGCCGCGACGATCACCTCGGGGGCGCTCTTGTCGCCGTCGTACCAGGCCATCATGTCGGTGTCCGCGGCGCCCAGGTGCAGGCCCGTCACCAGGGTGCGCTGGTGGGCCAGCTCCAAACGTACGGCGTTGGTGAGCGCCCATTCGGCGGCCTTCGCCGCGTGGTATCCGCCCGCGCCGTCGAAGGCGAGCCACGAGATCGCGGACAGAACGTTGAGGATCGCGCCGTCGGCCAGCTGGGGCGCGAAGGCACGGATCACGTTGAGGGTGCCATAGAAGTGGGTGTCCATCTCGCGGCGAATCGTGTCCAGGTCCCCGGTGACCAGATTCGCCCCGGTCGAGATTCCCGCGTTGTTGATGACGATCTTGACGTCAGGTGCCGCTGCCGCCGCGGCGGCGACCGATGCCGGATCCGTGATGTCGAGGCGCAGCGGGATGACCCCCGGTACGTCGATGAGCTCCGGGCGGCGGGCAGTGGCGTACACCTTGCCTGCGCCGCGGTCGAGGAGAGAAAGGACGAATTGCCGTCCGAGGCCGCGGTTGGCCCCGGTCACCAGCACATGTGCTCCGTTGATCTGCATGCGGATAGGCTAAAACCTGACGTTGACGTCAGAGGCAACTCTTGTGATGGAGGTCACGGTGCGTATCGGCGAGTTGGCGGCGAAGTCGGGCGTGAGCGTACGGGCCCTGCGCTACTACGAAGAGCAGGGACTGCTGGACGCGTACCGGAGCGGCTCCGGGCAGCGCCACTACCCCGAGTCGGCGGCCGACCGTGTCCACCTGATCCAGATGCTTTACGCCGCCGGTCTGTCCAGCCGGACCATCGCCGAACTGCTGCCCTGCGTCGAGGCCAAGGCCAGTACTCCGGAGTCGCGCGCCCAGCTCGCCGCCGAGCGCAATCGCATCGATGCCCAGATCGCCGCGCTGACCCGTACCCGTGACCGCCTGGACGTGATCATCCGGAACACCGAAAGCCCGGACAGCGGCTGCGCGTGGATCGCGGACCACGACGTCGCCGCAGAGGCAAGTCTCTCCGCGACGCCGTGATCGCCGCGGCATGGCGGTGTGGGCGCGTCATCCGTCCGCGGCGTCCTCGGCCTCCCAGCGCAGTAAGTCGCCCGGCTGGCACTCCAGCACCTCGCAGAGGGCGGCGAGCGTCGTGAAGCGCACCGCCTTGGCACGGCCGTTCTTGAGCACCGCCAGGTTGGCGGGCGTGATCCCTATGCGGTCCGCGAGCTCGCCCACGGACATCTTCCGCTTGGCCAGCATCACGTCGATGTCGACGACGATCGGCATCAGATCATCTCGTCCAGCTCGGCCTGCATCTGCGCCGCTTCGCCGTCGCGCGCGACGGCTTGGGCGAGCAGCACCCGCAGCACGCGCACGATGAGCGCGACCCCCAGGATGGCCACGCCAATGCCGGCCATGATGACGGTGACGCCCGGGTCGTCCCGCTGGCCCGGCGCGTTGATGGCCGTGACCGCGAACCACACGAAGGCGGCCGCCACGATCGCGCCGATCACGATGTCCACGTACCGGAAGGCGGCGTGGGAGAACACGGTTCCGCGTCGCACCATCGTCACCAGCCGCCATACGCAGACCACGGCGACCTGGACCGACACCATGCCCAGGATCGTGATCACGCGCAGCGGGGTCAGCGGGAGCGACCCGTCCTCCGGGTCGTTCCCGCTGACCAACGTCCACACCATCAATACCTGTATGAACACGGTGCCGGTGAGCACCACCCCGAGCACGGCGCGCAGCGCGAGCACTGTCAGTTTTCCCATGACGCATCCTTCCATCGAGTTGCGATGGAAATCTATCGAATTTCGATAGGAGAGGCAAGAGCTGGCCGGCCCAAGGGCGGCGTCCCCCCGGTTACAGGTACGACGGCCCGGTAACCCGGTGACGGAAGGTCCACCAGACCCACGCCTGTGAGGCCACCAGGAACGGGATCAGCGTGAGGATGACCGGCACCAGGAGCGCGCCCGAGGTGCCCGGGGCCAGAGGCAGCCGGAAGCCCGCCAGGACGCCGATCGCCACCAGGGCCGTCGCCGTCAGGGCGTACGTGCGGCCCTCCCCGGTGCCGCCGGACAGCACCGCCGCGCGCTCGCGCAGCACGCCCCGCAGCCGCAGCGCCGCGAACGACAGCCCGTGCGTGGCGAACAGCGCGGCCACCAGCAGGGCGGGCAGCAGCGCGAGAGGCCCATGGATGCCGAGCAATACGTCACTGAGCAGCGAACCCCAGCTGAGCGCCAGCCCCCAACTGCCCGCCACGACGGCGCCGTCCCAGAACCGCTGCCACCGGACGCCCGCCAGCCGCCCACGCAGCCACAGGCCCATGTCCCGGATGACCCAGGAGAGCAGCAGCGCCACGACGAGCGAGTAGTTGCCGCTCAGCAGCGAGCCCTCCAGAGCAGGGAAGAGCCCGGCGAGCACTCCGGCTGTGGCCACCAGCCACACCTCGTTGCCGAGGAAGAACGGCGCGATCGCGGCGATCGCCTCACGTCGCTCGCCCGGAGTGCGGCCCAGATACGGCAGCACCATGCCGACGCCGATGTCCGCTCCGGCCAGCACGAGGTAGCCGATCGCGAAGAAGGCCAGAATAAGGATCTCCATGACGGCTCCTCAGAAGGTCAGTACGGGGGCGACGGTCTCGAGCGGGCGGTCGCCCAGCGCGACGGCATCCGGCCCCTTACGGGCAGTCCTGGCCAGCAGCCAGTAGTTGACCAGGATGAGTACGGCGAACACGGTGACGAACGCGGTCAGCGAGAACCTGATCTGCCCGTAGGACACCGGTGACATGGCGTCGGCGGTCTTCAGCAGGCCGTACACGGCCCAGGGCTGACGCCCCATCTCACGGAACATCCAGCCGGCGATCATGGTCACGAACGGGACGGGGATCAGCGCCGTCAGCAGCCAGTGCCACGGCCGGAAGCCCCGTACGACCGGCCGGAACAGCATCAGCAGAAAGCTCGCCCCGGAGACGAAGAAGAGCACCGCGAAGAGCGACATCATGGTGATCCCAGAGGCGCGCACCCACCCCAGCGACGGCAGGTAGTCGCCCGGACCGTACATGGCCACCATGTCCGCCTGCACCTCGGCCATCCGCCGCGCGCTGCCCGACCAGGCGGCCAGCTTGGTCAGCTGCATCGTGTCGAAGCCGAGTCCGCCGAACGTCGCGGTGAACAGCGTCGCGGGCAGCGCCACGCAGATCCCGATGCGCAGCGACTTGCGGAAGAAGTCCTGCTCGGTCGTGCGCTTGGCCAGGTGGTACGCGCTCACCCCGGCCATGAGGAAGCCACCGACGATCAGCGCGCCGCCGCCGATGTGGAAGAAGGCGACCAGCGCCGCCGGATTGGCCACCAGCGCGCCGAAGTCGGTGAGGTGCAGGACGCCGTCCTTGAGCTGGTAGCCCACCGGGTTCTGCAGGAAGCCGTTGGAGATCAGGATCCAGAACGCCGAGGCGTAGGCCGTCAGCGTGACGACCCAGATCAGTGCCAGGTGCGCCCAGCGGTTGAGCTTGTTCCAGCCGAAGATCCACAGGCCCAGGAAGGTGGACTCGATGAAGAACGCCACGATCGTCTCGATCGCCAGGGACGAGCCGAACACGTTCCCGGCGAACTCGGTGAGCCCGCTCCACGACAGCCCGAGCTGGAACTCCATGACGAGCCCGGTGACGATGCCCATCGCGTAGTTGATGATGTAGAGCTGCCCCCAGAACCGCGTCATCCGCATGTGCACCGGGCTGCGGGTCAAGGTGGCCCAGGTCTGGATGACGGCCACCAGCGTCGCCAGGCCGAGGGTCAGCGCGACGAACAGGAAGTGCGCCCCCGCGGTGAGGGCGAACTGCAGGCGGGCGAGGTCTACGGTCTCCATGGTCAGAGGTTCTGGCCAAGGTCATCTCCGCCGCGTCATGCTGGGGCGGGCACCTGCCGTACACCTGTGGTGTCAACCGGCCGCCCGCCGTACAACTCAGGGAGTAAGCCAGCCTGGGGTGATCATGCCGGCCTCGTAGGCGAGCACCACGAGCTGCGCCCGGTCGCGCGTGCCGAGCTTGGTCATGATGCGGCTGACGTGCGTCTTGGCCGTGGCCGGGCTGAGCACCAGCCGGGCCGCGATCTCGTCGTTGGACAGCCCGGCCGCGACCAGCGCCATGACCTCGCGCTCCCGCTCGGTGAGCGCGTTGAGCCGGGGGCCCGGCTCCGGGCGCTTGACCCGGCCCGCGAACTCGGCGATCAGCCGCCGGGTCACCGAGGGCGCGATCAGCGCGTCACCTCTGGCCACCACGCGCACCGCGTGGATCAGCTCGGCCGGCTCCGTGTCCTTGACCAGGAACCCGCTGGCCCCCGCCCGGAGCGCCCCGTAGACGTAGTCGTCGAGGTCGAACGTGGTCAGGATGATCACCTTGACGCCGTCGAGCCGCGGATCGGTGACGATCGCGCGGGTCGCCTCCAGGCCGTCCAGCTCGGGCATCCGGATGTCCATCAGCACCACGTCGGGCCGCAGCTCGCGGGCCTTGGCCACGGCCTCGGCGCCGTTGGCCGCCTCGCCGACCACCTCGATGCCGTCCTCGTCGCTCAGGATGGACCGGAACCCAGCCCGTACGAGATTCTGGTCATCGGCGAGTACGGTGCGGATCATCGAACTCCGTTCAGCGGTAAGTGGGCGACGACCTGGAAGCCGCCATCAGGCCGGGGGCCCGCCTCCAGTGTGCCGCCCAGCGCGGTGGCGCGCTCCCGCATGCCTTGCAGCCCGAACCCGGTCCCGCCGGTGAACGTCGCGCCCGGACCATCATCCTCCACGCGGATAACGATATGTCCGGAGTCGTGGGTGACGGTCAGCCGAGCCGTATCGGCTCCCGAGTGCCGGGAGACGTTCGTCAGGGCCTCCCTGATGATGCGCGCCGCGGCCAGGTCCACCTCGGCCGGCACCTCGTCCAGCGGCCCCGACAGCTCGGTCCGCACGTCCAGCCCCGACGCCGCGACCAGCGCCTCCATCCGGGCCAGGCTGTCGGCGGGCGCGGTCGGCGCGCCCTCGTCCACCTGCCGCAACACGCCGAGCGTGGTACGCAGCTCGCGCAGCGTCTCCTTGCTGGCCTCCTTGATCGCCCGGAGCGCGGCCTCCGCGTCCTCCGGCCGCTTCTTCAGCCCGTGCAGCGCCGCCGCGGCCTGCACGTTGATCATCGAGATGTTGTGCCCCAGGAGGTCGTGCAGCTCCCTGGCGATGCGCAGCCGCTCCTCGCTCGCCCGCCGCCTGGCCTCCTCCTCCTTGCCGTGCAGGGCGTCGAGCACGCGCTGCTCGGCCTCCCGGAGATAGGCGCGCCGGTTGCGGGTGACGCCCCCACCGGCGACCGCGGCCACTACCCATCCGGTGATCAGGATGAACATACTGTCGTCCACATGCCTGGTCCCGCCGGTCTCGCCCAGGCCCATGGCCAGCATCGTGGTCGCGCCCGCGGCGATGGCGGCGATCAGGTGGCCCAGGTCGGCGGCGGTGTAGAGGACGACGAACGCCATGATCAGGATCGGCCCGTCGAGCCGGGCCAGGGGATAGTAGAGCGCGACGGCCGCCAGCACGACGATCAGCGCCACCACCGGGTAGCGGCGCCGCGCCAGCACCCCGGCACTGGCCAAGAGCGGCAGCACGATGTCGAGCGCGTTCGGTGCCAGGGCGGGCTGAAAGAAGGAGGTGGCGACCGTACCTGCCAGTACGACGATGACCACCGCGACCGACACGATGGTGCTGGCCGACAACCTTCGCATGGGGCCCATTCTGTACGGAGGACCGCTCGGGTGGCCAACCGCCCCGCAATGGGTAGAGCCGGAGCATGAGCGAACAAGACGACTTGCGGCACGTCGAAGAGGACCTGGCCAGGCTGCGTGCCGAGACCAAGGACCTGCGTGACCAGATCCGCGACATGGGCGCCACCGACCAGGTGGAGATCAGCGCGATGATCAGCATGGCGGACGAGCAGGAAGAGCTGATCGCGGAGCTGGAAGGCCGCCGAGACGACCTCCTCCGACGTCTCAAGGGCGCCAGTGGCTAGCGCAGGGGCGCGCCCACTTCGTGCAGATGCCGCAGGGCCTGCCCGTACGAGGTGATCAGTCCCGTCTCCAGGTAGCTGACCCCCAGGTCGGCGCAGTACTGCCGGACGATCGGCTGGGCCTTGCGCAGGTTCGGCGACGGCATGTTGGGGAACAGGTGGTGCTCGATCTGGTAGTTGAGCTGCCCGAGCGCCACGTCCACGAACACGCCGCCCTTGACGTTGCGCGAGGTCAGCACCTGCTTGCGGAGGTAGTCGAGCTTGTCCTCCTTGGTGAGGATCGGCATGCCCTTGTGGTTCGGCGCGAACGTGCTGCCCAGATAGACCCCGAACAGCCCCTGGTGCACCACCAGGAAGAGCAGCGCCATGCCGAACGGCAGCACGGCGAAGATCAGGCCGAAGTAGCAGGCGAAGTGCGCCAGCAGCAGCGCTCCCTCCATCCTGCGGTGCTTCGTCGTCGGCTGGAACACCGCCTTGACACTGGCGATGTGCAGATGCCACGCCTCCAGCGTGAGCAGCGGGAAGAACCAGTACGCCTGCCACTTGGCGATGAACCTCGGCAACCCCCGGCTCCGCTCCACCTGGTCGGTCGACCAGACGATCACGGCGGGCGAGACGTCGGGGTCCTCGTCCTCGTGGTTGGGGTTGGCGTGGTGGCGGTTGTGCTTGGTGTTCCACCAGCCCCAGCCCAGGCCGATGCCGAAGTCACCGATGATCAAGCCGAGGATGTCGCTCGCCCGGCGGGTCCTGAAGACCTGCCGGTGACCCAGGTCGTGGGCGACGAACCCGATCTGCGCGGAGGCCACGGCGAGCGCGACAGCCACCAGCAGCTGCCACCACGAGTCGCCGACCCACACGAACAGCGCCCATAGACCGACATAAGCGGCCAATACCAGGGTCAGTCGCACGGCGTAGTAGGCCGGACGCCGGTCCAGCAGGCCGGCGTCCTGGATTTGTCGGGCCAGTTTGGCGAAGTCACTACCACGGGTTTCGAGCGTGCCTGTATCGGCCACAGGTCTCCTTACTTAGAGGTGGAAGTTACCCCCACCCGGCGCATTCTCCGCGATAAGGAGAGATCACGGCTAGTGCTCCGCCATCGCGTCTGCTCACTAGGCTGCCCAGTATGGTCCATGCCGAGCCATGCTCGGCGCCAGGAAAGCGGCTGACGGAGACTGTCACGGGGACGAGAGCGCGTACCTCTCCGGATTCGGGATCGCCGCACCCCTGACCAGGGCCTCCGCATAGCGCTCGGCGCCCAGCGCCGCCCGGCACCGCCCGGCCAGCGCGACCACGTACGGATCGGCCGACTCGGTGATCCCGCGCAGCACCCGGGCCGCCCCCAGCAGCTCGGCGGCCATCAGCGGGTCGCGGTGCTCGGCCACGCCTTCGAGCACGGTCGCGCGGGCCGTCCTGTCCTCGCAGGTGGCCATGAGCTCCAGCGCCCTGCGCGACGGCTCGGCCGGCTCGGCCACGCGGGCCAGCTCGACGTTCATGAACGCCCTGAACTGGGGAGGAGCGTCGACGTCCATGGCCAGGGCGCCGCGCAGCAGCCGGGCGGCCGCGCCCGGATCGCCGGAGCGCCGGGCCAGCTCGGCTCTGGCGTGCGTCACCCGGGCGATGGTCAGCGCGTCCTCGGAGCGCAGCGCCGCCTGCCAGGCCCGCTCCAGCGCGGTGGCGGCGCCCGCGTGGTCGCCGGTGCGCATCATGAGCTGACTGAGCCGCAGCAGGAACATCATCGGCCCGAGCGGCGCCCCCAGCCCGGCCAGCTCCGCCGCGATCGGCTCCGGCTCCTTGGCCAGAGTCAGCGCGCGGGCGAAGTCGCCTCGGTTCTCGGCGGCCAGCGACAGCCAGAAGTAGGCGGTCCACTGCCCCCAGCGGTCGCCGGTCCTGCGCAGTCCGTCGAGCGCCGGCTCCAGCAGGGACTCGGCGCCGTCGACCGCCCCGTACTCGAACCGGACGATGCCCGCCACCAGCAGCGCCGTCGACCTGGTCCACGTGTCGGGATGATCAAGAAGCCGCTGGGCGCTCGCCTCCGTGACGGCCACCACATCGGGCGGCGGACCCATGGCGACGCCCATCGCCCAGGAGTGCAGCGCCGCCGGATGCTCGGACTCCCGGACCGCCCGGCTCGGCTCGGCGCCCATGGCGGCCATCATGCACAGCCCATGGGCCAGCTCCCGCCCCTCGGGCGGGACGTCACCGACCCTGCGCAGCGCGGCGGTCGCGTTCGCGATGACCTCGTGCCGCCGCCCGCGCATGATCCACGGCCACAGCCTGGGCAGGATGACCCGGAGCGGGTCGTCGGAGTGCCGGAACGCCGCGTCCAGGTTGCCCTGCTCGGCGTCGAGCACGGCCAGCCACTTGACCTGCTCACCCGTCCGCAGATGCGGCTCGGCGGCCTCGGCCAGCTCGGCGTAGTAGCGGGCATGCGCCTGCCTGAGCTCCAAGAGATCAGCAGTGGTGGTCTCCGCGACGTACTGCCTGATCGTCTCCAGCATCGTGTAGCGGTCACCGGAGAGCGCGATCAGCGACTTGTCGACCAGCGCGGACAGCAGATCGAGATCGCCGCCGCAGACCTGCCTGATCGCCTCGGCCGTCGCCCCGCCGGAGAACACCGACAGCCCCCGCAGCAGCTCCCGCTCCTCCCGCGACAGCAGGTCCCAGCTCCAGTCGATGACCGCGCGCAGCGTGCGGTGCCTGGGTTCGGAGGTACGGCTGCCGCGAAAGCCCAGCCGGTCGCCGAGCTGCTCGACCAGCATGGACACCGGCATCGTCCGCAGCCGGGCGGCGGCCAGCTCGATGGCCAGCGGGATGCCGTCGAGCTCGCGGCAGATCCGCGCGGCCTCGGCCGGGTCCGGGCTCAGGTCGGGCCGGGCGGCGGCGGCGCGGTCGCGGAGCAGCTCCACGGCGGGCTCCTCCGCCAGCGGGAGTACGGGATGCAGGGTCTCGCCGGGGATGTTCAGCGGCTCACGGCTGGTGGCGATGACCCGCAGCCCGGCCACCTCGCCCAGCAGCCACTGCGCCACGCGCGCGGCCTCGTCGATCAGGTGCTCGCAGTTGTCCAGCACGATCACCGGTGACGTGCCGCGCAGCGCCCTGACCAGGTCGGACGTCTTGAACACGGCCTCCAGCGCGGCCCGCACCCCGGCCGCCGGGGCCAGCTCGACCAGCCACACCCCGTCGGGCACGCGCAGCGTCGCGGCCGCCTCGACGGCCAGCCGGGTCTTGCCCGCCCCGCCGGGCCCCACGAGGGTGATCAGCCGGGCGCCCGTCAGCGCCCGGATGCGGGCGACGTCATCGCTGCGGCCGACGAGGAGTGCCCGGATACGGGCGACGTCGTCGCCGCGGCCGACGAAGCTGGTCAGCCGGGCGGGCAGGTTGTTCTTGGGCTCCGGTTCCTCGTCACG
The DNA here is from genome assembly GCF_043197735.1 of Nonomuraea sp. NPDC049028. Lineage (NCBI taxonomy): Bacteria > Bacillati > Actinomycetota > Actinomycetes > Streptosporangiales > Streptosporangiaceae > Nonomuraea > Nonomuraea sp. NPDC049028. The sequence continues at coordinate 60,677 of NZ_JBICTR010000018.1, read as the reverse complement.
CAGTGCCGCGAGGTGCGCCTCTCGCAGTTCGGCCCCCGGATCGACGCCCAGCTCGTCCGCCAGCCGCGCCCTGATCCGCTCGAAGACCTCCAGCGCCTGGCCCCGCCGTCCGTCCGCCACCATGGCCCGCATCAGCAGCGCGTGGAACGGCTCGCGCAGCCGATGCTCGGCGACCAGCTCCTCCAGCTCCGCCACGACATCGCCGCCCGCGGCCAGGTCCGCCGCGATCCGGCTCGCCAGCGCCGCCAGCCGCAGCTCCTCAAGCCGGGCGGCCGGGGCCAGCGCGAAGGGCAGGTCGATGCCGCCCAGCGCCGGGCCGCGCCAGAGCGCCAGCGCCGCGTGCGCGTCGCCCGCGCGGGCCAGCCGCTCGAACGCCTGCGCGTCCACCTCATCGGCCGGTACGTCGAGCAGGTAGCCGCTCGGATGGGAGGAGATCAGCCCGGGAGCCTCCCTGCGCGCCCTGGACACCAGCGACTGCAGCGCGGCCATGGGATGCTCGGGCGGCTCACCCGGCCACAGGTCGTCGATCAGCCGGTCGTTGGTCACCACCCGGCCGGGATCGAGCGCCAGGCGGATCAGCAGCGCCCGCACCCGCGCGCCGCCGACCGCGGCCCCCGCGATCTGGAGCGGCCCCAGGATCCCGATCCGCATCCACCCTCCAACAGCGGCCACTGGCCGTCCTGGGCCGGGTCAGCTCTCGCCGGCTTCCCGCGCCACACGCTCCAGCCGGTCGCGATGGCCCTCCCACGACGCCTGGCCGGGCGGCACCACGTTGTCGGTGCCCTTCCGCAGCCCGGCTGCCCCGTCGATGAGCTCCCGGACGATGTCGGCGTGCCCGGCGTGTCGATTAATCTCGGCGAGCATGTGTACCAGGATGCGATGCAGCGTCACCTGCCTGCGGTCGTCCGGCCACCACGGCACCTGGCCCATCGCGTCCAGCGCCAGGTCTCCGATCGTGGCGTCTGCGTGTGCCCATACCCGGTGGTACAGCGCGACGATGTCTTCGCGCGGCTCGTCCGCGGTCGCCCACATGTCCGCGTTGGGCTCGGCGCCGTCCTCGATCCAGGGTAGCGGCTCGGGGAAGGGCCGTCCGAAGGTCTCGCCGAAGTACCCTGCCTCGACGCTGGCCAAGTGCTTGATTAGTCCCAGCAGGTTCGTCCCGGTAGGTGTCAGCGGGCGGCGGATGTCGTACTCCGAGAGCCCGTCGAGCTTCCACAGGAGGGCTTCGCGGCCCGCCTGCAGGTACCGGTGAAGTTCCGACTTCGGTTCTGATCCAATCATGCCGGACATCCTGCCATCCGGCGCTGATGACCCACTCAGCTCTTGGGGCTAGCGCTCTGGACGACCTCGAACGACCAGAGCTGCGATCCGGACGCGGCGGGCCCCTGGCCGTGGCCATGCCCCTGGGCGGCCCCGGCTTGCGCGTGCCCGCGCTGGAAGGCCTGACCCTGCTGCCACGTCTGGAAGTCGTCCTCGCTGCGCCAGCGGGTGTAGACCAGGTACTGGTCGGTGCCTTCGACCGGCCTGAGCAGCTCGAACCACTCGAACCCGTCGGCCGACTCCACCATGCCCGCCCGGTTGGAGAAGCGTCGCTCCAGCTCCTCCCGCATCTCCGCAGGCACGGTCAGGACGTTGATCTTCACGACTGACAACGGAACCCCTCTCCTCTCCTCCAACGCTAAGGTACGGCGTTGGACTACGCGAACACCTTCGCCTTGAGCGACGGGAAGCGCTGGACCGTACGCAGGAACGCCTTGAAGCCCATCCTGGCGGCCCGGCTCTCGCCGATGAACTGCTCGGCCGCGCGGAGCGAGTCCCGCACGGCCGCGAAGCCGTACTCGCGCATCCGCTCCTCGTAGTCCGCGATGGCCTCGACCGTGTCGCGCCCGCCGGTCAGCGCCAGGCAGAGCAGGCGGGCGTCGCGCAGGGCGGTGTTGGCGCCGATGCCGCGCATCGGCGTCATGCTGTGGATGGCGTCGCCGAGCAGCGTGATGGTGGTGGCCGGCCACGGCTCGATCGGGAGCGAGGTACGGATCGGCAGCAACGAGACCGTGTCGGGGTCGGCCAGGTCGATCAGCTTGTGCAGATCGGGATGCCAGGACTCGACCATCTCCGCCACCGTCCGCTTGAGCCGCGCGCCCGGCAGGTCGGCGACGTCGGCGGGGAAGCGGTCCTTGGCGGCGCCCACGGCCCAGAGGATGTAGCTGCCGGCGTTGTCCATCAGCGCGCCCTGCTGCTCGGTCGCCCCGATGGCGCCGACCGGCGCGGTGTCGCTCAGGTCGTGCGGCGCGCAGAACATGCCGAGGCCCTTGGGCGGGATGATGGTGTTCGGGCCCTCGACGAGCCGCATCGAGATGAGCGCCCTGGTCTCGTCGGTGAGCGGGAACTTGCCCGCCACCGTGGTGATGCCGGTCTCGACGCGCTCGGCGTGCGGCAGATACTGCTTGCGCACCCTCGAGTTGCCGCCGTCGGCGGCGACCACGACGTCGGCCATGTCGCTGGAGCCGTCGGCGAAGAACAGCTCGACCCGCCCGTCGGGCAGCCGTTCGTAGCGCTCGTACGTCTTGCCGAACCGCACCACCTCCTCCAGCCCGGTCAGCAGCACCTGCCTGAGGGTGATGCGGCTCACGGAGTGGTGGTCGTCGGCCGGGTCGGCCGCGGGCGGGGTCTCGATCAGCGCGAGCGTGCCGAGCCGCTCGGTGAGGAAGCCGAAGTCCTGGCCGCCCTGCCCGGTCGTGGCGAGGAACGCCTGCCAGAGCGCCGCCGGCAGGCAGTGGTGGAGGGCGCGGGCGCCGTTGGGGTCGATGTGCACCCGGTAGCCCTGCAGCCGGTCGGCCGGGGTGCGGTCCCGCTCGTAGACGGTGACGTGCTTTCCGGCCTTGAGGAGTCCCTGAGCGAGGCAGAGGCCGCCGACCCCGCCGCCGATGATCGCGATGTGCTCTGTCATGTCCATGACTATCAACCGCATGGATGATTATGTCAACCATCCGGATGGATGATAGTGTTCCGGGCATGAGACGAGCGTCGGAGGAGAAGCAGCGCGACCCGGAGCGCACCAAGGCCCGCATCCTTCAGGCGGCGCTGGAGGAGTTCGCGGCCAAGGGGTTCGCCGGGGCGCGGGTCGGCGAGATCGCGGCCAGGGCCGGGGTCAACAAGCAGCTGATCTCTTACTACTTCGGCGGCAAGGAGGGGCTCTTCCGCGCGCTGAACACCCGCTGGCAGAGCGAGGAGAGCGTGTTCGCCGATCGCGGGTCGTCGCTGGGCCGGCTCATCGCGGGCTACGCGCGCGCCAATTCCAGCCGCCGCGACTTCGGCAAGTTGCTGGTCTGGCAGGGGCTCACCGACGACGCCCCGCCAGATCCCGCCTTCGCCGACGAGGTGCGCCGCGACCTGGAGCACCTGCGCGCCCGCCAGGAGGCGGGGGAGTTCCCCGCCGACCTGGACCCGGCCGCGGTGCTGGTGGCGCTGTTCGGGATGGCCGCGGCGGGCATCGTCTTCCCGCACCTCGTCCGGGCCGCCTGCGGGCTCGACCCGGGCTCACCCGAGTTCGGCGACTACTACGCCGAGCAGCTGGAGCGGCTCGCCGACCACCTGCGCGACGGTTAGGGGCAGCGGACGATCATCCCCGCGTACGAGAGATTCCCGCCGAACCCGAACAGCAGCATCGGCGCCCCCTGCCGCACCTCACCCCGCTCCAGCAGCTTCGACAGCGCCAGCGGGACGCTCGCGGCCGAGGTGTTGCCCGATTCGACCACGTCACGGGCCACGATCGCGTTGACCGCCCCGAGCTTCTGCGCGATCGGCTCGATGATCCGCAGGTTCGCCTGGTGCAGCACCACGGCCGCGAGCTCCTCCGGCTTGACGCCGCCACGTTCACACGCGCGCCGGGCGATCTCCGGCAGCCGCGTGGTGGCCCAGCGGTAGACGGTCTGGCCGTCCTGGGCGAAGCGGGTCGGCGTGCCGCCGATGCGCACCGCGTTGCCCAGCTCGGGGGCCGAGCCCCAGACGACGGGCCCGATCTCCGGCTCCGCCGCCGCGCTGAGCACCGCCGCCCCGGCGCCGTCGCCGGTCAGTACGCACGTCGTACGGTCGGTCCAGTCCGTCACGGCCGTCATCTTGTCCACCCCCACGACCAGGGCATGCGTGGCGGCCCCCGCCTTGATCGTGTGGTCGGCCATGGCCAGCGCGTGGGTGAAGCCGGAGCACGAGACGCCCAGGTCCATGACGGCCGCGTCCGGAACGCCGAGTTTGGCCGCGACGCGGGAGGCGATGTTCGGCGCCCGCTCGGTCTGGGTGCAGGTGGCCACGAGGACGAGGTCGATGTCGGCGGCGTCCAGCCCACTGCCGGCCAGCGCCTTGGCCGCCGCGTGCCCGGCCAGCTCGGTCACGCCTTCCTCCGGCCCGGCCATGTGTCTGGTACGGATCCCGACCCGCTTGGTGATCCACTCGTCGGAGGTGTCGACCATGGCGGCGAGGTCGTCGTTGGTCAGCACTTTGGCGGGCTGATAGTGGCCGGTGGCGACGAGTCTTGATCCAGTCATGGGCGGGACTATAGCAACCGACCGTTCGGACGCTAAACGGCGCCGAACGCTAAACTGCCTGGATGAGTCCACGGAGATCCGTGGCGGAGGCCCTCGGCACGCGCTCCGCCATCCTCGACCGCTCGGTCGCCATCGCCTCCCTCGAAGGGCTGGAAGGGCTGACCATCGGCCGCCTCGCGACCGAGCTCGGCATGAGCAAGTCCGGCGTTCTTGGTCATTTCGGCTCGAAAGAGGCGCTGCAGCTGGCCGTGCTGGAACGGGCCGGCGAGGTCTTCCGCGCGGAGGTCTGGGAGCCGGTCATCCGGGTCGAGCCGGGACTGCGCCGGCTGCGGGCGCTCTGCGAGGAGTGGATCTCCTACCTGGAGCGCGGCGTCTTCCCCGGAGGCTGCTTCTTCGTCGCCGCGGCCCACGAGTTCGACGGGCGCGTGGGGGCGGTGCGCGACGCGGTGGCGGCCCGGTTCGACGCCTGGCGGGGGCGGCTGCTCAAGGAGACGCGGCGGGCCGTGGCCGCCGGGGACCTGCCGGGCGGCACCGAGGTCGATCAGCTGGTGTTCGAGCTGCACGGCCTGGTCATGGCCCTGAATCACACCCTGCAGCTGCACGGCGACCGGCAGGCCGTCGTATGGGCGCGCCGGGCCGTACGGGCTCGCCTGGGCATGCCGTAAGGCGGCGCGCTTAGAACCGGCGCGCTTAGGGGGAATCCCGGAGCATCGCGACCCGGATCGTCCCGGCGGCGTGCAGGCTGGTCAGGAGCGTCCAGTCGTCCGCCGGGTCCAGCCATACCTGAAGCTCCTCGGGACCGCGCGGCCGGGGCAGTGACCCGGCCGGCTCGTAGAACGACGTGACCAGCACCAGCGGCACAGGCGCGGCCCACCCCTCCGGAGCCGGCGGCACGTGCCTGCCGCCGAGCAGCACGGCCCGCTCCTCAGGCGTGCACTCCTCCAGCGGCCCGGCCGCGGCCAGCTCCGCCTGCGCCCTGACCTGGGCGTCCAGCGCGATCCGCTCGCGCGCCTCGCGTCGCTCCTCCGGAGTGCCGAGCGCGTCGTAGCCGGGCCTGAGCGCGCCGACCAGCTCGTCCGGCTCGTCCGCGTACGCCCGCGAGCCGCCGCCAGAGAAGATCATCTCGTACCGGTACAACGAGCCGTCGACCTTGACCGGCATGGCGGGCGGCCGGTCCGCCGCCGAGGTGTTGCGGATGACGACCGCCGCGCGGTTCGCTTCACTCATCGCCACCAGGGCTCTTCCCTCTTCTCGTTCCATCGGGTGATCGCGAACAGGGCCGTGAGCTGCGCCTTGTCGGCCGCCCGGTGGTAGAGGTGGTCGGCCAGCTCCAGATAGGACGAGTAGTCCAGGCGCCTGCGGTGCTCAGTATGGTTGCCGGCGACGTCCTTGACGTCGTGGTTGAGCGGGAACTGGTCGTCGCCGAGCCGCAGCGCCAGGTCCACCGTTCCCAGCGCCACTTTGATCTGCGTCTGGATGACGCCGGGGTCCAACGAGCCGTCGGGGAGGCGGATCTCCGTGTGGTCTGTCCGGCCGCCCTCGACCGATTGCACGTTGACCGCGGAGCCGCGCTCGAGTTGCGAGCTCACCAGCTCGTCCAGTGTGACGTACCCAGCGGAGTCCCACATGTTGGGCCTACAGTAGACGAGCCCCCGGTGGCGGTCCTGCTCCGGGTTCGTCATCAGCCGCAGGAACGTGTCGAAGTAGTTTCTGTTCACCAGCCTCAGCAGCCGCTGGTAGAAGGCGGGGATGTGGTCGAACGCGGAAGTGTCCACGTGGATGTGGCCTCCCGTGCTCGGCGTCGCCACGCCGCCGTGCGACTTGATGATCTCGCACACGAGCTGGATGCTTGCCCACGTGCGCGGCGTGTCGTACAGCGGTGGTGAGACGAGCTCTCCGGCGACCGTTACGTCCTGTTCCAGCCGCCAGCCGTTGTCGCCCTCGTAGTAGCCGCCGTCGTGGCCGGTGTGGTAGGGGTGCGTCCACGGATCCCGAGTAAGCCCCGCGTCGTACAGGTCGCGGGCGATGGCCTGGTTGATCGCGTCCTGGTGCGGCTTGAGCGATTCGGGCAGGTCGTACTCTATCTCCCGGCCGAACTTGAACCCGGTCCCGGGCGCGGCCAGTCCGCCGGTGGCGTCCTCGGTCAGGTAGGGCACGACCGGCTCGCCGCGCTCCGCCCGCTTGAACGCCTCCGCGAGGTCGCGTTCGAACGCCTCGGGGTTCCACCGATAGGAGACCTCCGGCTCGCGGGGCCGGCTGTCCCAGGCGCGGGCGCGGGCCTCCAGCGCACGAGCGTGCTCCGCGTCCAGGTCGGAGACGCGGTCGCGGGCCCGCACCGTCGACGTGTTGGCGGCGGCGTCACGGGCGGCCGCCTGGCGGAGCTGGTCTGTGAGCGCCTCCTCAGCCAGGCGCGTCAAGGTCGGCCTGAAGCGGTACGGCACCTCCGCCGGCGCCCGGTAATAGGAGTTCAGCCGGTGGACGAGGTCGGCCCGGTCGGCGGCGCCGGCCGGATCCAGCCCGCGCTCCTCGGCCCCCCTGAACACGTGGGCCAGCTGGTGGACCGAGTGCCCCAGGCCGAGATCGCCCGCCAGCTTCCGCAGGGGATCGAGGACCCACGCCGGGGCGTCGCCCGGCGAGCCCACGATCCGGTCCATGCGCGCAAGTGCACGCGTTGCGGGCTCGCCGAGCCCGGTCGCGTACCGGTCGGACACCCGCAGCCTTGCCCAAGTGTCCGGGGTGGTGTCCATGTATCCCCGCAGCGCCGCCACCAGCGCCGCCCGGTCAGGAGCGCCTACCGGGTCGAAGCCGAGCCGCTGCGCGCGCTCGGCCACGTGGGCGAGGCGGCCTATCCGGTCGCCGAGGCCCAGTTCGCGCGACAGTCCGGGCAGCGGGTCCAGCGGGGGACGCGGCGCGCCGTCGCCGACGATGACGCGGTCCATCCGGCCCAGGAGCGCGGCCTTCGCCGGGTCCAGGCCCGCGGCGGGGAATCGCTCGTCCATGACACGCACGTCCCAGCCGTCCATGTCGCGTTCGCGGTACCGCGTGAGGCTCTCCACGAGCTCCGCGTGGGTCGCCGGCCGTTCCGGGAGGGCACCGTGCGTGTCCACCTCCACGAGCATCTCGGAGAACGTCCGGAGCGCGTGCGAGAATCCCGCCTCGGCCGCCAGGTTACGCAGCCGACCATCGGGCGCGACCGAGCGGAGCGCCCGGTCGGTACGGCTGATCGCCCGCGCGGCCGGGTCGCCGAGCCCGGCGATGGCGTGCTCGTCCGCGATCCGTAGCCCGTCCCACAGCTCGGAGTCGCTCTCCCGGGCCCGCTCCAACTCGCGCACCAGGTCGTGCCGCCCTGCCACGCCCTGGACGTCCATGCCTCTCGCCTCGGCGTCCAGGAACAGGCGCCCTAAGTGATCAAGCGAGTAGAGCCCGAGGTCCAGGTCGAACGTGAGGCGGCGAAGCTGATTGACCCTGATCTCGCGCGTGGTGCCGTTGGCGGAGCCGATCGCCAGATCAATCCGGCCGAGCGTCCGCGCGAGCCCGAAGGAGGGGCGCACGGGCTCCCCTTCGGCGAGCCACAGGCCGGGAAAAAGCAGTGGGTCCGTCTTCCGGTACAGCTCCAGCCGATCGACCAGATCCAACCTGTTCGTCGCCCCGGCGGGATCGAATCCTTGCCGCTGCGCCTCGTCGAAGACGCGTACCAGCCCGTCGAAGGCGACAGGCATGCCCACGGTACGCGACAGCTTGTGGAGCTGGGTGATCATGTCTTTCGCGGTGGGGTTTTGCATGGTGGAGGTCACGGTGCGGGCCATCGTCCCGAAGGTATGCGCCCACGCCTCGTCCGGCACCGCGGTCTCCAGCCTGCGCGCGATGCGGCGGCCCAAGGAGGTCACGTCGGGATCCAGGGGCGGCGGGGGAGTGCCGTCCCGGTTGATGAGCTGGTCGATGCGGCCCCTGCCGGTGCCGTCGCCGTCCACGAGGTGAGCTCCGGCGGGCGCGCCCTCGCGCGGTGCGGGGACCCCGTCCTGGGTGTGCGTCGCCGGGTCCGGAACCGTGTTCACCGGATCCCGGGCCTGGTCGAGGGCGGCCGGGCGGTCCGAGCCGGGCACGACGGCCCCGCCGTCGCCCTGCTGCGAGCCGGCGGTGCGGTCGGTGACCTGCTGTGAGCCGGCGGCGCGGTCGGCGCCCTGCTGTGAGTCCGCCTGGCGGGGGAGGCCGTCCTGCGCGTCTGGGCCCGGCAGTGGCGGGGTGGGCGGCACGTACGGCGTGCGGAGCGGGAGGTCGTGGAGGGGCTGCGGGTGCCCTGGCGTGGCGTTCGACGCGCCGGATATGTGGCCCAGCACGCCCGCCTGGCCGTGCGCCACCGCCGCGGGCGCCGCACGGCCGCCGAGCGCCGGGCGAGCGACCTGGCCGGTCAGCTGGGCGTCACCGGCCGGACGCGCGTCCGTCGGGCGGATCCGCTGCTCCGGCCCGCCCGGAGCCTGGGGCCTCTCACCGCTCAGCACCACCTGGGTCGGCTCGATGACCCGCCGCGGCTCGGACCCGTCCGAGGTTCTGACCCCTGCGGCCTCTCCGCCCAGGCCGCGCCCCTGACCGTGCGTCAGACTGTGCTCCGGACCGGTGGGGTGCCGGGCGGAGGACAGCTCCGTGCCGGAGGACAGGTCCGCGCCGGTGGACCGCCCGCCCGCGACCGGCTCGGCGCCGTGCATCAGTTCCGGCGCGTCGCCGGCCCTCGGCATGTAGTGGGTCCGGGCGCTCTGCGGGATGCCGATGCCTCCGGCCGTGCCCGCCACGAAGGAGTAGAACAGGTGCGCCGGGTCGAGCTGGTCGCTGAGGGCCAGCCCGGGTATCGATCCCACGGTGCCCGACACGCCGCCGGCCAGCGCCCGCCCGTAGACGCTCTGCCCGATGGCCGCGATCTGGTCGCGCACCCCCAGCTCGGCCCGCGACACGATGAACACCAGCTCCCGGGTGGCCAGGCGCGACAGCCCGAAGTCGACCCCGGTGAACACCAGGCCGGTCAGCGCCCCGTTGCCCAGGGACAGCAGCAACGACTCGAGGTCGAGCTTGTCCCGGTTGCCGAAGAGGAGCTGCGCCGCCTGCACGGCCAGGTCCAGGCCGCCCATCACCGCGGCGAAGCCCAGCATGTTCATCAGCAGCCGCCACTTGAGCGCCTGGATCGACATCCGGGTCATCAGCGTGCGCACCTGGATCAGCTTCAGCACCGACGGCCCGTACAGGTACACCCACACCAGCAGCCGGGCGATGGCCAGCGCGAGCAGCGCCAGCGCCGCGTACTGCATCCACTGGGTGTGCTCCATGTCCTCCGCGTGGTCGCGCAGCCGCCGGGCCTCCTGGCGGATGGCCTTCTCCACCCGCTTCAGCAGCGCGTCACCCTCCAGGTTCGCCAGTTGAGGCGCCGTCCGCCCGTCACCGGCGAGCAAGTTCAGGACCCGCTGGAAGGCGTCCTTGGCGGCGCCGTCCCATTCCGAGCCCTTCAGGTAGCGCAGCACCGGCTCGGCGTCCTCGACGCGGATGGCGGCCAGCTCGTCGGCCAGCGCCTCCAGCGCCTCGGCCTCCCGCACCAGCGCGTCCGGAACGGCCTCCGGGAACGCGCCGGCCGTCAGCGGCAACGCCAGATGCCTGACCAGCTCGGGGACCAACCCCAGATCCAGCCCCATCAGCCGGTTTCCCGGACCGTCACGCGCCCGGCCCGCGCCGGTCGGCGCCCGGCAGGAACGACTCGAAGCCCGTGCCCTCGCCGAACAGATCCTCGAACGGGACGTCCTCGGCGACCATCGGCCCGGCCAGGGTCCTGAGCTCCGCGGAGACCTTTTGAGTGGCGATGGCGGCCTGCTCGATGACGCATGCCGCCAGCTCGGTGGGCGTCAGCTCGCGGTACACGCGGGGATCGAAGTCGACGGCCCGCAGCTCACCCCGGGGCCCGACGGTGACGGTGACCATCCCGTCGTCGGACTGCGCGGAGCCCGTCAGGTCGCGCACCTTGCGGTGCATCTCCTTGACCTGTTCGGTCTGCCGATCGATGTCCTGGACGAGTTGTTGGAGTAAATCCCATGAATCACTCATCGTCGTATCAACCCCACGAAGCCATCAGGACGCTCGCATACTATCGATCAAGTCGGTGAGTCAGGGAGGGTGCGGCCGGATGGAACCCGACGGCGTCAGTTACAGCGCCAGCCGGATCAAAGGGCTGGCGGGAGCGATGGGCGACCTCGCGGACAGTCTGCGGGGTGTGGAAGACCGGTACGAGACGCACAAGGAGGCGGCCCGCAAGGCGCTCGGCGACGACGACTACGCGCGCGCGTACTGGCAGGCGAACGGGCAGCGGCTGGAAGCGATCGGTACCGCACTCAAGCTCCTCACCCAGGCCGCCCAGCGTGAGCAGGGGCGCCTCGGCAGCGCCTCCGCCACCTACCGCGCCACCGACGACGCCAACGGCTGAGCGTCCCCAGATCCCAGACGTTCCCGGAGCGGAGGCGGGCCGGACCGATGCCGGGACGGCACGCTTAAGACGCCGCGCGTCCCCGCTGGGTGCGGCGTCGGTATGAGGTCGGTCCGGTCAGCTCGCCGAGAGCTCCTCGAAGAGCGTGAGCGCCGCCTGGCGTACGTCCTGTGGCGCGAGGCCGTCGAGCGTCTCCCTGGCCTGGATGACGTCGCGTGTGGTGGCCAGCGTGATGGCCACGGACGCGGCCGCCGCGCGGTCCAGCGAGCCCGCCGGCGCGGCGTCGGCCAGCTGCTGGGCGCTCGCGGCGAGGTCGAGGTTGTCTCTCAACGGGCCTCCTCGGGTGATTGCGGGTCGGCCCATTGCATCACCTGACAGGGTGATTCATCCACTTTTCTTGGAGCCGTTCCCGTTTCGTCGGTCGAGAGGTCGTGCATACGTCCCCGCTTACCCCGTCTGACCACACGTTACGCACCCGGTACCGCGAGGCCCGATTCGTAGGCGGTGATCACCGCCTGCACCCTGTCGCGCAGTCCGAGCTTGGCGAGCAGGTTGCTGACGTGCGTCTTCACGGTGTGCTCGCTGACCACCATGGCCTTGGCGATCTCCGCGTTCGACAATCCGCGCGCGATCAGCTGCAGCGTCTCGCGCTCTCTCGCAGTCAGTACGTCCAGCGCGTCGGCGGGCCTGGCGGCGGGCCGGGAGGTGAACTCGGAGATCAGCCTCCTGGTCACCGTCGGCGCCAGCAGCGACTCACCCTCCGCGACCACCCGTACGGCGTTGACCAGATCGTCCCGTCGCACATCCTTCAGCAGGAACCCGCTGGCCCCCGCCCGCAGCGCGTCATAGACATAGTCGTCGTGGTCGAACGTGGTGAGCATGAGCACCCGGCACCCGGTCTCCGCACACACGATCTTGGCCGCCTCGATGCCGTCCATCCTGGGCATGCGGATGTCGAGCAGGAGCACGTCCGCGTCGTGTTCGCGGACCGCGGCGACGGCCTGGAGCCCGTCGCCCGCCTCGGCCACCACGTCGATGTCCGGCTGCGCGTCCAGGATCATCGCGAACCCGCCGCGGACCAGCTCCTGATCGTCGGCGACCACGACCCGGATGCTCGGGGCCGCGTCCTGGCCGGTCATGCCCGGGCCAGCGGGAGCCGTACCGACACATGGAAGCCCGGCCCGTCGGTGCGGGGATGGGCCGCGGCGCTGCCACCGCAGGCGGCGGCGCGCTCGCGGATGCCGATCAGCCCGTGCCCGCCAGAAGGCAGCCCGCGCCCGCTTGACGGCAACCCGTGCCCGTCGTCGGTGATATCGAGCATCAGGGTGTTGTCCTCCCAGGTGAGCCGGATGTCCGCATGGTTCGCGCCGGCGTGCTTGACGATGTTGGTGAGTGCTTCCTGCGTGACCCGGTACGCGGCGACGGCGCAGTCGGGCGAGACGGGCCGTGGCGTGCCGGTCGAGGCGAACGCCACCCGCAACCCCGTGTGGGAGACCTGGTCCGCCAGGGCGGGCAGGTCGTCGATGGTGGGTTGTGGCGCGCGCGGCGCCTCCTCGTCCTTGAGCACACCCAGCATCCGGCGCAGCTGCATCATCGCGTCCCGTCCCGCCGCGGCGATCGCGTCGAAGGCGGCCTCCGCCCGCGCCGGGTTGCTCCTGACCACCACGGGCCCCGCCTCGGCCTGGACGACCATGAGGCTGACCGCGTGGGCGAGGATGTCGTGCATGTCGCGGGCGATCCTGGCGCGCTCGCGCTCGGCCGCGCGTTCCGCTTCCATCTGTCGCTCCCTTTCCAGCCGTTCTGCCCGTTCCTCCAGCGCGGCGGCGTGGGCGCGGGAGGTGGCGGTGGCCCGGCCGATGGCGTACGCGGCCACGAACAGCACCGTCCCGCGCAGCGCGGTCTCCGACGAGCCGACCACGAGCAGGCCACCGGTGACGGTCATGGCGAGCACGAGAATCCGCTGCCAGGTGCCGGAGTAGGCGGCGACCGTGTAGAGCGCGACCATGCCGCCGTACCAGACGGGCTGGCGCGCGACGTGGTCGGCGAGGTCGTAGAGGGCACCCGTGCACAGGCAGGCGACCAGTACGGTGATCGGCGCCCGCCGCCGCCAGACCAGGGGCAACGACGCGGCGACCACCACCGCGTACCCCCACCAGTCCCAGGGCTCGCCGGTCCGCTCGTCGCTGAACAGCAGGGGCCAGAGCTGGGCGATCAGGATCACCGCGGTGAGCGCGGCGTCCACCCAGAGGTGAGGGAGCCCCGCGATCCTTCGACGGACGATGTCGATAAGCGACAAGTCGGACACAGTGCCCCATCTTTCCGTATGCCGACTCATGCTCCCCGTACGCTGGCTCTCACGCATGTACGGGAGCGTGCCTCGCCGTCGTCGTACGGCGGCCCATCAGCGGCAGGAACGAGACGAACAGCAGGATCGCGCCCACCGGGATGAGGTCCTTGTCGACCGCCGACAGCACGACCTCGCCCAGCACCGCGACCGGCACCCAGACCTTGACCAGCCGGTGCCCGGCGAGCAGGGCGGCGAAGGCGAGCTGGGCCACGTAGAACAGGATCGGGCCCGCGCTGTAGACGGCCAGGTTCACGCCCGGCACCGCCTTCACCTGCTCGAACATCGGGCTCATCGCGTCATGGTCGGCCGCCAGGAAGCCGACGATGATGTCGATCGCGAACTGGGCGGCCGCGCAGCCGATCCCGACGACGCCCGCGACCAGGGCCGTGGTGGCGAGGGCGGACCGCCCCAGCATCCTCCGCATTTCCCAAAATATCGGGATAAACAGCGTCAAAGCCCCGAGGAAGGCGAGGTGTCCGGCTGTCCAGGCCAAGCCGGGGCCTCGGACGCCGTCGAAACCGTCGACGATTCTGAGCAGACCGTAGGTCAGGACGAGCACGGGAGCGGCGATGAGCGCGGTGCGATTCTGCACGACTGGTTCTCCTTCAAGCTGCGGGATATGCAGCCCATCCTCGGAGTTCGCCGCTCAAAAGGGATCGCCGCGACGGGCGATCCTCGGTCTCCCTCTCAAGAGCGAGTCCCATCGCCCAGGAGGGCGATCCGCCGACAATCACAGAGTGCTTGACAATTCTAATTGTCGGTGGAAGTGTCGGTCCCACGCGCAAGGGACATCCACCGAGGAGACGGTCATGCCGCACGAGTTCGAGGTACGTCACGACATCGAGCTGGAAGCCTCACCCGAGGAGGTCTGGCAGGCGATCGCCGAAGGACCGGGCATCGACTCCTGGTTCATGGGCCACAGCGAGCTGGAGCCCCGCGAGGGCGGCAGGGGCACGCAGACCTTCGGCGGCGACTTCAGCATGGGCTCGACGGTCACCGCGTGGGAGCCCGGCAAACGGCTGGCCTACCGCGGCGACGAGAACTCCGAAGACGGCACGTTCATGGCGTTCGAATACCTCATCGAAGGCCGCGAGAGCGGCAGCACCGTGCTCCGCTTCGTGCACAGCGGCTTCCTCGGCGACGACTGGGAGTCCGAGTACGACGCGTTGAAGATCGGCGACCTCCAATACCTGCGCAAGCTGGCCGCCTACCTCAAGCACTTCCGCGGCCGGATCTCGACGCACAACCTGATGCTCTGGGGCCCGCAGGCGTCGCACGACCAGGCGTGGGCCGCCTTCCAGAGCGTGCTCGGCCTGACCGGCGGCATCGCCGCGGGCGACCGGGTCACGATCGCGCCCGACGGGGTGGCGCCGCAGGAGGGCGTCGTCGAGTGGGTGACCGATCCGGGCACGTTCGTGGGCGTGCGTACGGACGACGGGCTCTACATGCTCATCCACGGCCAGGGCACGGTCGTGGTCGAGCACCACGCGTACGCCGAGATCGACGGGCAGGCGCTGGAGCAGTCCTGGCAGGGCTGGCTCCAGAAGGCATTCGCGTAGAAGGCTTGGCTGTCAGGCAGACATCGGTGTCCCGGCATCCGGGGCATCGCTGGGCCTGGCCGGCGCTTTGCGGGACCAGGCCGCGGGGTCGATGAGGTCGCCGGCGCTAATGGTCGGCCGGGCGGTCGCGGGAGTTGTTGATGCGTAGCGCCTCGGCGAGCTGGTCTTCCAAGATGATGATCCGGCAAGCGGCTTCCAGGGCGGTGCCCTGGTCGACCAGCTCGCGGGCCCTGGCCGCCAAGCGCAGCTGGTAGCGGGAGTAGCGGCGGTGGCCGCCGTTGGAGCGTTGCGGCTCGATCAGTTTGGCGGCGCCCAGGCTGCGCAGGAAAGCCGCGCTGACGCCCAGGATCTCCGCGGCCCGGCCCATGCTGTAGGCGGGGTAGTCGTCATCGTCGAGTTTGGCTTCAGCGCTGGCATCCACCGCCGCATCGGAGGGTGGCTGGGTGCGGGACTCGGCTTTGTCGCCGTAAGCGGCGCTTGACGCGAGCGTGGAAGTAGCGGCCGTGGTGCGGGGCTTGGGCTTGCTATCGGGCCCTGTGGCCAACTCTGTGGATGTTCGATCCATGTAACCTCCTGAACGCGGACGAGGGCCCCGGCGCCATGATGCGCCGGGGCCCGCAACTAGGTTGTTCAACACCATCTATCGGCCAAGAGGCCGAATTGCCCTTTCCGCAACAGCCGCCCGCTGAGGGCGGGGTGCGGGGATCGCGTAAGCGTGACCGTAGACCACCTTCCCGTCTGTGGAGCTGCGGTACCCGTGCGGCGAAAACACACCGGCGACGGGCGATCCTGATGGCGTTCAACACTCCCTTCGCTATCTGTGAACCTTCTACAACCCATGTCATGAGACGGCCTTCGACGGCCGCTCTGGCAGCGCGTCCACGTGTGGGGCCCCTTGCGACTTCTTGGCCCTGCACGTCCGACCTTCTGCCGGTTACTTCTCATTTCCAACTGCGGTGTTGCCGCGGCCCGTGTGGCCGTTCTGGCAGCGCGTCCACGTGTGGGGCCCTTTGCGACTTCTTGGCCCTGCACGTCCGACCTTCTGCCGATCACTCCTGCTATCCACGCTCGTCCGGGCGGCTCGTCGTGACGCTGGGTATCTCGTGCGCCGCCCTCGTGGATCCGTTCCTTGCGATGGGAGAAACACTAGCCACAACAACCACGAATGTCTACCGTGGCGACTATAGATTTTCGATCCCTGGCACAGCAGCATCTCCGGATGGCCTCTGGCCAGGAGTTCGCGGTCAGGAGGCCGCTTCGATGACGCCGTGGACGGCCCGGGAGACGCGCTCGGCCGCCGTGTCGGGATCGGGCCGTCCGGCGTCCAGCCACGCGATGACCCCTTCGATGGCCACCGCGAACACCAGCCGCGCCGCCCAGTCCGCCCACTTGGGGTCGGCGATCCTGGCGGCCAGATGATGCCGGGCGATCCGGACGGACTCGCGGGTGAAGTCGTCGATGAGGTCGCGGAACTCCGGCTCGCGGGCCGCATACCGGAACAGCAGCCGGAACCCGTCCGGGTCAGCGTCGGCCGCCCGCATGAGCGCTGGGATCGTCTGGTCGCTGTAGCCCGATTCCCCCACCCGCTCGCTGAGCCGCGAGCCCGCCCGGTCGAGCACCGCCCGATAGAGGTCGGTCTTCGACTCGAAGTGCCGGTAGAGGATCACCCGGCTGACGCCGGCCTCGGCGGCCACATCATCGAGTCCGGTGGCCGTGTAGCCGCCGACCGCGAAGGCGCGCGTCGCGGCGTCGAGGATCTGCTCCCGACGCTCGGCCCGGGGCATCCGCCGGACGGTTTCCATGCGCGCTCCTCTTGTTTACTTTCGAGTCTACAAATACCGTTGTACACATGCCAGTAAACAAGCTTCCCTTCGAGCAGCCTGAGCTCCTCCGGCCGGCGCCCCTGCTGCGCGCGCTGCAGGCCGAGGGGCCGGTGCATCGCGTAAAGACGAGCACGGGCGACGACGCCTGGCTGGTGACCGGCTACGAGGACGTGCGCCGCCTGCTCGACGACGACCGGCTCGGCCGCTCGCACCCCCAACCCGAGACCGCCGCGCGCATCGGCGAGTCCGCGCTGTTCGGTGGCCCGATGGGCGACTTCGACACCGAGCACGAGGACCACACCAGGATGCGGGCGGTCTTCCAGCCGCACTTCTCGCCGAAGCGCATGCGGGCGTTCCGTCCGCGCGTGGAAGAGCTCACCGACCAGCTGCTCGACGAGCTGGAGCGGCAAGGTTCACCGGCCGATCTCCACCAGGCGCTGGCGCTGCCGCTGCCGATCCTGGTCATCTGCGAGCTGCTCGGCGTACCGTACGAGGATCGCGACCAGTTCCGCGCCTGGACGGAGGCGGCGGGCAACACCGCCGACAACGCCCGCTCGATGCAGGGTCTGATCGACCTGTACGAGTACGGCAAGAGCCTCGTCGAGCGCAAGCGGCACGCGCCGGGCGACGACGTGATCTCTCGCATGATCGAGGTGCCCGACACGAACGACGACGAGATCGCGCGACGGGCCATGAACCTGCTGTTCGCCGGACACGAGACCACGGTCGTACAGATCGGCATGGGCGCGCTGTTCCTGCTGGCGAACGCGGAGCAGTGGGACGCCCTGCTGGCCGGGCCCGAGCTGCTCACCGGGGCGATCGAGGAGATCCTCCGGGTGCCCATGGTGAACGGCACCGGTGGCATCCCCCGATACGCCCGCGTCGATCTGGAGATCGGCGAGGTCACGGTCCGGGCGGGCGAGCTGGTTCTGCTGCACATCGGCATGGCCAACCACGACGAGACGATGTTCGCGGACCCGGAGCGGTTCGACATCACCCGGGAGGCGATGGCACACGTCTCGTTCGGCTACGGCGCGCGCTACTGCATCGGGGCGCCGCTGGCCCGGATCGAGCTGCAGGCGGTGTTCGCCCGGCTCATCCCGCGTTTTCCGGGGATGCGGCTGGCGGTGCCGGTCGAGGAGCTGCGCGTGCGCGCCGACTCGCTGACGGCGGGCCTGGTGTCACTGCCGGTGAAATGGTGACGTCGGCTCGTCCTTAGCTCGTCCTTAGGAGGGAATGCGTTCGAGCAGGCTCTGCATGTCGTCGGCGTGCTCCTCCTCCTTGGCCAGGAGCTCCTCGAACACTCGCCGGGTGGTGATGTCCTTGTCGCCCAGCCACTGGATGATCTCGGTATAGCTGGCCACCGCGATCCGCTCCGCGACCAGGTCTTCCTTGATCATGTCGATCAGTCCGCGGCTCTCGTCGTACTGGGAGTGGGCGCGGGAACTGAGCGTGTCGGGGTTGAAGTCGGGCGCGCCGCCGAGCTGTACGATCCTGGCCGCGAGTTTGTCGGCGTGCTCCTGCTCCTCGCCCGCGTGCTCCAGGAACTCCGCCGCCACCGACTCCGACTGCAGCCCGGACGCGGTGTAGTGGTGCCGCTTGTAGCGAAGCACGCACACCAGCTCGGTGGCCAGGGCCTCGTTGCAGACCTGGATGACGCGCTCCAGGTCGGCGCCGTAGGCGTCGGTGATCGGGCCCTTGTCGATCTCGGCGCGGGCGCGCTCGCGAATGGTCTTGATATCGGTCAGGAACTCAGCCATGGCGCCCATATGCCCACTCGATTGGCAAAGACGCGCTTTCGTCAGCAAAAGTGCGGTCAGCCCTCACCGTTGGCGAGCCGGGTGACGGTGTCGGCGACGCGCCGCTGCCTGGTCTCGGCCTTCTTGGCGCTCTCGACCTGCAGGACGTAGCGGAGTTTGCGGGAGTACGACAGCCCTTCGAAGAAGCGCTTGGCCTCGGGGGCGTCCTCCAGCGCTGCGGCCAGGTCGGCCGGCACCGCCACCTCTCGGGGCGCGGTGTCGAGCTCCAGCGTGACCTCCACTTCGTCACCCGCGGCCACCCCCGCGCCCTGCCGGTTCTCGGCGCTGATCGGCAGCATGTACCGGCCGCCCATGGAGGCGACCGTGCTGCGGTAGCCGTAGCCATTGATCGTGACGCTGACGGCGGGCCGCCTGCTTCCGCCGAGGCCCTCGACGACCTCGGCGGGGACCTCGATGCCCGTGGCGGTCTTGCCGCCCAGTTCGACGACGGCGCGGAATCTCATCGGAAGAACCCCTCCAGGACCGGTGCCAGGGCCGCGGCCTTGACGATGTGCGTCTGGCCGTCGAGCGTGTGGTGCTCGGCGTTGGGCAGCACGTCGGCCCAGGCCCGCATGCCGTTGCGCATCCACAACGGGCTCTTGCTGCCGCAGATCACCAGGGTCGGGATCTTGACCGAGGCCCAGGGAGCGGCGGGCAGCGGCTTGCCACGTTCGTAGTCGGCCACGAACGCGACGTCATAGAGCAGCGTGTGGACGATGGCCTTCATACCGGGCCAGGCGGGCATGAAGCGCATCATGGCGACGACCGCGCCGGGCAGGTTGACGCCCTTGCGCATGAAGTAGGCGACCGCCTGGCCCCGGCGCCCGGTGGCCACCATCTCTTCGAGCTGCCGCACGTAGTCGTCCGGGATCGGCGGCCGGGTGTCGTCGACCACGAACGGCGCCTCGTAGACGGCCACCTTCGACACCGGCAGGCCACTCTCGACGGCCGCCATGGCCAGCGCCG
Source organism: Nonomuraea sp. NPDC049028 (assembly GCF_043197735.1). Classification (NCBI taxonomy): domain Bacteria; kingdom Bacillati; phylum Actinomycetota; class Actinomycetes; order Streptosporangiales; family Streptosporangiaceae; genus Nonomuraea; species Nonomuraea sp. NPDC049028. Next base: position 41,185 of record NZ_JBICTR010000018.1, on the reverse strand, counting down.
CGCCCGACGAGATGCCGTACAGGAAGGCAGTGCCGCCCGCCTCCTCCACCAGCGCGGTCAGATCCTCGATCTCGCGCTCGGGGGAGAACGGCGCGGTGTCGCCACTGTCGCCGCGCCCTCGGCGGTCGTAGGTGTAGACGGTGAAGCTGCGAGCCAGCTCCTTGGCCAGGGCCGGGTTCGGGCCGGCCGCGCGGTGGCACATCGCGCCGTCGACGAGGATGACCGCCGGACCCTGGCCTATGCGGTCGTACGCGATCCGGGTGCCGTCTTTGGAAGTGACCTTGTCCATATCCGTCTCCTTGTCAGATGGTTGCAGCCTCCCACCGACAATTATTTTTGTCAAGGAACGACCAGGGGGCCCTCAGTGATCGGTACGGCCGGCTCGTTCGTAAGGTGGCAGCATGAGCATCGCCGATGATCCGGACCGCGCACCCGCCCGCTCTCACCTGTACGCCATGGGACTGTCGGAGGAGGAGATGCGCCGCCCCATGATCGGCATCGCCTCCACCTGGACCGGCACGATGCCCTGTAACCTCACCCAGCGCGAACTGGCCGCCCACGTCGCCACGGGGGTGCGCAGGGCGGGTGGCACGCCGATGGAGTTCAACACGATCGCCGTCTCCGACAACCTGACCATGGGCACCCCCGGCATGCGCGCCTCGCTGGTCAGCCGCGAGATCATCGCCGACTCGATCGAGCTGATGGGCCGGGCGCACGGGTTCGACGCGCTGGTGTGCATCGTGGGGTGCGACAAGACCGTACCGGCGGGCATCATGGCGCTGGCCCGCCTGGACGTACCCGCCGTCGTCCTCTACAGCGGCAGCATGATGCCCGGCCGCTGGCGCGACCGGGACGTCACCATCCAGGACATGTGGGAGGCGCTCGGCGAGCGCGCGGTCGGCCGGGTCGACCAGGCCGACGTGGACGACCTGGCCAAGTACGCGTGTCCGGGCCCCGGCACCTGCGCCGCCCAGTACACCGCCAACACCATGGCCTCCGTCGCCGACTTCCTCGGCCTGGCCCCGTTCGGCATCGGCGACATCCCGGCCGTGGCCGAGACGAAGAACGCCGCGGCTGAGCGGGTCGGCGAGCTCGTCATGGACGCGCTGGCCCGCGACGCCAGGCCCTCGCGCATCCTCACCGAGGACGCCCTGCACAACGCCATCGTCTCGGTGGCCGCCATGGGCGGCTCGACGAACGCCGTCCTGCACCTGCTCGCCATCGCCCGCGAGGCCGGGCTGCCGCTGCGCGTCGACGAGATCGGCGCCATCTGCCGCCAGGTCCCCATCATCACCAGGCTCATGCCCAGCGGCCCGCACACCGCCGCCGACCTGTGGCGCGCGGGCGGCACCTCGCTGGTGGCCCGGCGGCTGCTGGACGCGGGCCTGCTGCGCGCGGACGCCGCCCTGGTCGACGGCCGTACGTACGCCGACGTCGCCGCGGCGGCGACGGAGACGCCGGGGCAGCAGGTGGTCACGACCGTCGAGAACCCGGCCAAGGCACGCGGAGCGCTGGCCGTCCTGCGCGGCTCGCTCGCCCCTGACGGATGCGTGCTCAAGCTCAGCGGCAAGGCGGATTTCCGGCGCGAGGGCCCGGCCAGGGTGTTCGACGGCGAGGAGGCCTGTTTCGCGGCGATCCAGGAGGGGCGCATCCTGCCGGGCGACGTGATCGTCGTCCGCTACGAGGGCCCGGCCGGCGGGCCCGGCATGCGGGAGATGCTGTCGATCACGGGTGCGCTGGTGGGTACGGGACTGGGGGATTCGGTGGCGCTGGTCACCGACGGGCGGTTCAGCGGGGTCTCGCATGGCATGGTCATCGGGCACGTCGCACCCGAGGCGTACGTGGGCGGCCCGCTCGCGCTGGTGCGCGACGGCGACGTGGTCGTCATCGACAGCGCGGCGGGAACGCTGGACCTGAACGTGCCGGAGGAGGAGCTGGAGGTGCGGCGGGACGCTTGGGTACGGCCGGAGCGGCCGGTCGAGCGGGGCGTGCTGGCCAAGTACGCGGCGACCGTCGGCTCCGCCTCGGACGGTGCGGTGACCGTCTAGCCTGGGACGCCTTGTTCAGACGGAGCCCGGGTAGCCGGCGGCGAAGGCCCGCTTCAGGTAGTCCCACGCGGGGGAGCTGAGGATGCCCTTCGTGGCCGCCTCCGCTCCCTTGGTGTCGATCTTGGCGTAGAGGGCCGACAGAGCGCTCCTGTCGCCGTTCACCAGCCCGGCCATCGCCTCGGTCCAGCGTCGCGCCAGCTCCTGGACGGCGGGATCGGCTGGGTCGGTGCCGCGTTCGGCGAAGCCACCGGCCTCTGCGGCCAGGTCCGTGAGCCCGCGCAGCCGATGCGCGAACCCCTCCTCTCCGAGCTCTCGGTGCCGGGCCTCGAATCGGGCGAGCTGTTCGGGCGTGAAGTGGCGGGCCTGCATCATTGCCTCCATTGCCTCGATGAGCTGGTCGATCGATGGCTCCTTGGCCTCCCGCAGCGCCTGTGTGACGCCGAGCAACTGGCGACGCAGGGTGTGCTGGGCGGCGAGCCGACGTTCGACCAGCTCGAGCTGATGCTGGATCGTCGCTTGCAGATCGGCGCCGTCCAGCGAGTCGGCGATCTCGGCGAGCGGCAGCCGCAGCTCCCTGAGCGCCAGGATCTGGTAGAGCCTGCGAACGTCGTCGCCGGTGTAGACGCGATGCCCCGCGGCCGACCGCTCGGCCGGGCATAACAGGCCAATCTGGTGAAAGTAGCGCAGGGTGCGTACGGTCACGCCCGTGGCAGCCGCGAGGTCGCCGATGTTCCAGCGTCGTGCGTTCACATCGACGACGGTAGGCGCTGACGTCGCGTCAGGCGCAACACCCCCGGGCTTGGCGGGCCTTTCTGAAGAATGCCCGCACGTCGTCGACCAGCAGGTCAGGGGCCTCCATGGCGGCGACGTGGCCGCTCCGGTCGTACTTCGACCAGTGGATCACGTTGTGCTCGCGCTCGGCGAGGCAGATCCATGACGAGCGGGCACGGGGGTCTCCCTCACGTAATTGAATGGCCTCTTGTCAGTAACGGAAAGTAGTCATATGGTCGCGGAGGCCGTTCGTTACGAGGCGAGGAAGGCCCCCACATGGCAGGTAAGCACGAGGGCGAAAAGCCGTCATTGAGGCCGTTCGAGGTCCCTGAGAAGGAGAAGAGCACCAGCGACGGAGACGGTAGCGGCGGCAAGCATGAGGGAGACGGGAAGGGCAAGGGCAAGTGACGCCCGAGCTCGATGCCAGCGTCGAGGGCATGATCGCGGCGATCAGCAGAACTCGTGCCCCGATCAGGGGCACGATCATCGACGCGCTACACGCGGTGCCGCGGCACCTGTACGTGCCCCCGGTGGGAGTGGCCACGACGGACGCCGGCCCCGAGCTGATCGACCGGGGCAGCGATCCCGAGGCATGGTGGGCGGCCGTGTACGGCAGGGCCCCCATCGTGACGCAGCTCGACAAGGGCGCGACGGACATCCGCGAGGTCGAAGGGCTTTATACCTCGTCGAACTCGGCCCCGGGCACGGTGGTCGACCTGCTCACGCAGCTCGACCCCGACCCTGGGCACCGTGTACTCGAGGTGGGCACCGGCACCGGGTGGACGGCCGCGCTGTTGTCTCACCTGGTCGGCGACGCGTCGCGGGTGACGTCCATCGAGGTCGACCAGGCCGTCGCCGAGCAGGCAGCAAAGAACCTGGCCGCGGCCGGCGTGCACCCGCACCTGATCGTTGGTGACGGGGCGGAAGGCTGGGCCGAGGCAGCGCCGTACGACCGCGTGCACGTGACGTGCGCGGTGCACACGGTTCCGTACGCCTGGATCGCGCAGTGCCGCCCGGGCGCGGTCGTTGTCACGCCGTTCTCGACCGGGTTCGACACCGACCACTCGCTACGGCTCGTTGTTCTCCCGGACGGCAGCGCGATTGGGCGGTTCCCGGGCTACGCCTCGTACATGATGATGCGCTCGCAGGGCGCTACCAAGGGTGATCCGGACGACTGTAGCGGCCGGCGGTTCACCACCGCGGTGGACCCCCGCACGATCACGTACGCGCCGGCCGGCGCCAACCTGGTGATGTCGGCCCTCACCGGTCTCCGTATGCGCCTCGACGACGAGAAACGTTTGTTCCTCGTCGATCCCGGCAATGCCGGCCAGTGGGGCGCCGCCATCTATGAGCCCGACGGCGAGCATTGGGTGTACGAGCTCGGCGACCGCCATCTCTGGGAGGAGGTGACAGACGCGTACTTTCGGTGGGTGAGCTGGGGCGAGCCGGGCCTTGAGCGATTCGGCATGACCGTAACCCCCGAAGGGCAACAGCTTTGGCTCGACACACCCGAGGCCCCCATCGGCCCGCGTCGACGGCTTTGACGCAGGCTGGAGTCAGCGGACCTTTCGGAAGAATGCCCGCACGTCGTCGACCAGCAGGTCAGGGGCCTCCATGGCGGGGAAGTGGCCCCGGTCGTACTCCGGCCAGCGGGTCAGCCGTTAGATCGTCACGTCGGTGAGCATCTGGGCGAGGTCGACCGCGTCCTCGGGCAGGTCATGCGCGGGGTCGGTTCATTGGGCGTGAGCCGGTGAGGCTAGCGGCGGGACGGCAGGCTCGGAGTCACCGTATCCGGTCCCATGTGATTCCACAGGATCGACAGTGGCGAGAAGAAGATTCGATCCCCTGACGGGAGGTTCGTCGCACCGAGGTGCAGGACATACCCGGCACGGAACCTGTCGCCGAGCTTGTCTCTCAGCCAGCGCAGGTGCTTGGCGTCCTCGCTCTTGGGCGTGGCCGACGCCTTGACCTCGATGCCGACCACAGTGCCGTCGCGGCGTTCGAGGATGAAGTCGACTTCCCGCTTCTCCCTGTCCCGATAGTGCCGTACGGCGACATGTCGGCGGGCGAAGGTCGACAACTTGAGCAGCTCTGCGAAGACGAAGGTCTCGAGCAGTCCGCCGAGGGCTGGATGACCAGGGGCAAGGAGCGACTCCGCGTCCACGTCCATTAGGTGGGCGGCCAGTCCGCTGTCAGTCACATAGGTCTTGGGTGCGTGGGTCACCCGAGAGCTGAGGTTGTTGGACCATGCGGGCGCCGGAGCGACCAGGAACACGGTTTCCAGGTAGGCCAGATATGTACGCACGGTTGCGACGTCCAGCCCTAGACCTTCGGCTATATGAGCGAGGACGACCTGGCCGCCTGCTCGAGCCGCGACCAGGGCGATCAGATCGGGGATCGCCTGGGCCTTGTTGACATGGGCGAACTCGCGGATGTCGCGCGAGATCACGGTGTCCAGGTAGCCACGGAACCACGCCCGAATCGCCACTGGTGAGTTCAGACGCAGGACTTCCGGATAGCTGCCCTGGCTAATGAGGTGGATGTAGTCCTCGCGTGTCCATGCCGACTGGCGACTGGTGAAGGCCCCCGGGTCGATGAACGCCTGATCGCAGAATCTGCCCGCGTCGCCCACTCGCTCGCTGACCGCGAAGGGCCACAGGTTCACGAAGGCCACCCGACCCGCGAGCGACTCCGACAACGTGGGGATGCTGAGAAAGCGGGTCGACCCTGACAGCACGAACTGGCCTGGAGACCAGTCCTCGTCGACTACCTGCTTGATGGCCAGAATCAGGGGATCACCGGCTCGTTGAATCTCGTCGATGATCACCGGTTGGAGCCGTCTGCGTACGAAAGTGCGCGGATCGTCCTTGGCGATGGCGAGCTCTGAAGGATCGTCGAGGGTGGTGAACGTGGCTTCGCCGAACCGTCGGCAGGACTGGAGCAGCGTTGTCTTGCCGGACTGGCGCGGTCCGTTGATGATGACGATCCTGAGCTCTGCGAGAAGCTCCTTGAGAGAGTCGGCCGCGAGCCGAGGAAGAAGATCCATACCGCCCTCACCTGCAAATAGACAGCGCAGAGCCCGGTTTTCCCTGTTTCGCGGGCCGAGTTTTCCCTGTTTCGCGGACTCCATTTTCCCTGTTTCGCGGGCCGCGCGTACACAGGATCGCCGATCGACGGTCACCGATCGATCCTTCGCGAACGACCCGCTCCGTCAACGACGCCGCAGCTGACCGCCAAGTGGGATCAGGCATCCCAGGCCTACCGTGCCCGCACTACCAAGGTCGTGCTGCGGCGCGATCCGTTCAACAGAGATTGAGAGCCGCGGTGCGCGGATGTTCCGCGGCCTTCCTGCCCCGACAGACCGCGGCTCCCACAGGGCCCGGAGCTAGCGGACCTTTCGGAAGAATGCCCGTACGTCGTCGACCAGCAGGTCAGGGGCCTCCATGGCGGCGAAGTGGCCGCCCCGGTCGTACTCCGACCAGTGGATCACATTGTGCTCGCGCTCGGCGATCCGCCGGATCCCGCCGTCGCCGGGGAAGACCGCGACCCCGTGCGGGACCTCCGAGCGTTCGACCGGCGTTCCCCACTGTGCCGAGCCCTCCTTGTAGAGCCGGGCCGACGAGGCGGCGGTGCGGGTCAGCCAGTAGATCGTCACGTCGGTGAGCATCTGGTCCAGGTCGACCGCGTCCTCGGGCAGGTCGTGCGCGGGGTCGGTCCACTCCTTGAACTTCTCCACGATCCAGGCCAGTTGGGCGGCGGGGGAGTCGTGCAGGCCGAAGGCGACGGTCTGCGGCCGGGTGGCCTGGATCATCGCGTAGCCGGAGCGGTCGTTGTCGGCGTACTGCTGCATGCGGGCCAGCTCGGTCTCCGTGAGGCCCTCCATCTCGGCCGGGTCGAAGGTCGGGAAGCCGAGCGCGCCGTTGACGTGTACGCCGGCCACCCGGTCGGGGGCGAAGCGGCCGAGTTCGGGGGAGATGACCGAGCCGCTGTCGCCGCCCTGGGCGCCGTAGCGCTCGTAACCGAGGCGGCTCATCAGCTCGGCCCACGCGCGGGCGACCCGGCTCAGGTCCCAGCCGGTCTCGCGGGTGGGGCCGGAGAAGGCGAAGCCGGGGATGGACGGGGCGACGACGTGGAAGGCGTCGGCGGGGTCGCCGCCGTGGCCGCGCGGGTCGGTGAGCGGGCCGATGATCTTCATGAACTCGACGATCGAGCCGGGCCAGCCGTGGGTGAGGACCAGCGGCAGCGCGTCCGGCTCGGGGGAGCGCACATGCAGGAAATGGACGTTCTGGCCGTCGATCTCGGTGGTGAACTGCGGGTACTCGTTGAGCGCCGCCTCGTGCTCGCGCCAGTCGTATCCGGTGCGCCAGTACTCGGCCAGCCGGCGCACGTACGAGACCGGGATGCCGTACGACCAGCCGACGCCGGGCAGCTCGTCGGGCCAGAGGGTGCGCGCCAGCCGGTCGTGCAGGTCGTCGAGCGCGGACTGCGGGATATCGATGCGGAACGGACTGATCTCCGTGGTGAACGTCATGCAGTACACGCTAGGAACGAGCTAGGACAGGAGCAGTCCTAGGAGTGCGGCAATCTGGAGAACATGTTGGAGACATCGGCCCGGTTGCTCAGACTGCTCTCACTTCTCCAGACCCACCGGGAGCGGTCGGGCGTGGAGTTGGCCGAGCGGCTCGGCGTGACCGTGCGTACCGTCCGCCGTGACGTCGGGCGGCTGCGCGAGCTCGGCTATCCCGTGCACACCACCCCCGGCGCGCCTGGTTACCGGCTCGGCGCGGGTACGGACCTGCCGCCGCTGCTGTTGGACGACGAGGAGGCGGTGGCGGTCGCGGTGGGGCTGCGGACGGCGGCCGGGGGCTCGGTGTCGGGGATCGAGGAGACCTCCGTGCGGGCGCTGGCCAAGCTGGAGCGGGTGCTGCCGTCCCGGCTCCGGCATCACGTACACGCGCTGCAGTCGATGACCGTGCCGATGGGGCGGGCGGGTTCGGTGGTGGACCCGGCGGCCCTTACCGCGATAGCCGCCGCCTGCCGTGACCATGAGACGCTGCGGTTCGACTACCGGGCGCACGACGGGCAGGAGAGCGTTCGCGCCGCCGAGCCCTGTCGGCTCGTCCATTCGGGGCGGCACTGGTACCTGCTGGGGTGGGACACCGACCGGGCCGACTGGCGTACCTACCGGATCGACCGCCTGAGCCTGCGGACGCCGAACGGGCCGCGGTACGTCCCCCGCGACCCGCCCGACTCCGACGTGGCGGCCTACATGTCCCGGTCGATCTCCAGCGCGCCCTATCGGTACCAGGGCCGATTCAAGATGTACGCGCCGGCCGAGGTCGTCGCCGCGCACATGCCGGCCACGACGGGGACGATCGAGCCGATCGACGAGCGCTCTTGCATGCTGTCCAGCGGGGCGAACCACCTCGACGAACTCGCCGTCTGGGTCGCGCTCATGGACATCGACTTCGAGGTGCACGCGCCGCCCGAACTCGTCGACCGCGTCCGCGCCCTCTCCACCCGCCTCGCCACCGCCGCCGGCTCATCCCCTCTCGGGCCAGCCTGACAGCCTGACGGCCTGCTTGAGGAAGACGACGCCGTCGATCAGGTCGAGCTGGGCCGGGTCCAGCGGGAAATAGGCGAAATCTTGGGACACGCGCTGGATGGGCTTCGTGACGGCCTCGGCCAGCTGGCGGGCGTCGATGAGCGAGTGGTCCCAGGGGAGCCCGGACAAGATGCCCTCGACGGTGTCCGGGGACGGGGTGTCCTCGCCGACCGTGCCGAAGGCCGAGGCCAGGAAGGCGTACCGGTCGCCCAGCTGCGTTCCGGCGATCGCCCCAGCGCTCCACCACTCCAGCGTCTGGTCGCCGAACGACATGAAGCTCTTGTGCCGCTGCAGGTGGAGGTTGGCGGAGAAGACCAGAGCCGGGCCGTGCTCGGCGATGGCCCGCAGGTTGGCGGCCATCATCGCGTCCCGCAGGGCCGACAGCCGGGTCCACCGGGCCGGGGACGCGTCGGCCATCCAGTAGTGGAAGCGGAGCAGGCCGACGGCGGTGCGCCCGTACAGCTCCGCCAACTCCCTGTCCTCCACGCTCAGCCCCGGCATCTGCGTGTCGAGCAGCGCCACCAGGTCGTCGGCGATCAGCCGCAGCCGTTGCGCGTCGGCGGACTGGCCGATCGACTGGGACGGATCCATGGCCGTGGCCTCGTTCGACCACCGGTCGTCCGGGCCGAGCAGCGTGTCGAGGGTTTCCCTGGTCACTACGGCGCCGGGGAGCGGGCCGTCGAGGAGGTCGTAGAGGCCGGTGAGCGCCTGGCGCGGGCTCGCCGCCCAATACTCCAGCGGGCCGTCGAAGCCGAAGAACCGGAGCTTTTCGTCGTGCTCCTTGTTGTATGTACGCATCCAGCGTACGAGCTCGCGGTTGGCCGGGGACGTGCCGAACTTGTGGCTGAAGCCGCGCTCCATGACGTCGTCGAGCGTGCCCGTGCCCGTCGTGATGTAGTCGTTCACCACGAGGCCCATGAGGCAGTCGCTCTCGATGGCGAACGACCGGTAGCCCTCGTGCTCGACCAGATGCCGGAAGATCTCGTTGCGCGCCTCGCCCAACTCCTGCACGAAGTGCCGGGCCTCACCCAGACCGAGCAGCAGGGGCTTGGCGGGCAGCGTCCGGAGGAACGCCGAGATGCTCGCGCCGTCGAGCGGACGGGCGGTGTCCTTGATATCCATTCCTTAAACGGTATCGTTGAACTTTCGGTGTAAACTTTGCCCCGCAAATACCTCCTTCCACTGCGATGGACCTTCAATCGGTGATGCATCCATGAGGCCAGTGGATCTGGCGCGAGAGCACGGCCTGTCCACCCAGGCGATCAGAAACTACGAGGACGCCGGCATCCTGCCCGCCGCCGAACGCACCGCCCACGGCTATCGCACCTATACGCCGCTGCACGCGCAAGCCCTGCGCGCGTTCCTCGCCCTCGTGCCGGGCCACGGCCACCACACGGCCACGTCGATCATGCAGGCGGTCAACCGGGGTGCCACCGAGGACGCGCTGCGGCTCATCGACGAGAGCCACGGCCAGCTCCTCGACGACCGCCGCACCCTCCAGGCCGTCGAAGCCGCGCTCCGCGACCTGGCGCCGGTGCCGCAGGAGCGCGGCGACACGTTCATCGGCCCCCTGGCGGGCAGGCTCGGCATCCGCCCCGCCACTCTGCGCAAATGGGAGAACGCCGGGCTGATCCAGCCGCGCCGCGATCCGCAGACGGGTTACCGGATCTACAGCGCGGCCGACGTACGGGATGTCCGGCTGGCCCACCAGCTCAGGCGGGGCGGCTACCTGCTGGAGCAGATCGCCCCGCTGATCGCTCAGGTCCGCTCCGCCGGCGGCGTCGCCCCGCTGGAGTCGACCCTGCGCGACTGGCAGGCCCGCCTGTCCGCTCGGGGTCGCGCCATGCTTAGAGGCGCCGCCGAGTTGGACGCGTACCTCCGCGAGCCTTGAGGCCTTATGAGTTGTTGGCGAGCACACAGGCGACGGGCGGATCGAGCTCAAGGGTCTCGACCCGGAGCTGGGTGAAGCCGGCCTGGGTGAGCAGGCCCTGGAGCTCTTGAGCGGCCCGGACCGTGGTGTCCCGGGTGGCACCGGGGCAGCGAGGCTGGCTGACGAGCGCGATGCGCCCTCCGGGCCGGAGCAGGCCGCGCAGCTCGCGAAGCCGCGCCACCGGGTCGGGCCAGAACCCCAGGGAATTGACGGCGAGGATGGCATCGAGCGGATCGCCGAAGCTCGGCAACCGTTCCACGGAGGCGCACGTGAGGTGCACGCGGCGGGCGCGGACGGCGGCGGCGTTGTGGCGGGTGGCCCGCCGGACCATGGCCTGCGAGTGGTCGACGCCGAAGACATGGCCCTGGGTGGCGCGGCCGGCGAACTCGGCGATGGCGACGCCGGGACCGAAACCGATCTCGAGCACCCGGTCGGTTGGCTGGACGTCCAGCAACCGCACCGCCCAGATATTGCGCTGCCGGTTGGAGGGGCGATGCGCGAACATCCAGCCGTTCGCCCACCCGACGATGCCCCGGGGGCGCTGGGCCTGACCCACCAAGTATTTGATCACGCGTTGCTTGAGAGATGTCCCTGTTGTCCGCATGATCGCCAGTCAACGGCTTCAAGTACGCTTGAAGTCAACATGGACGAGCAGCTGACGATCGGCGAGCTGGCTCACCGCACCGGTGTGGCCACCTCCGCGCTGCGCTACTGGGAGGACCTCGGCCTGCTACCGGCACCGGCCCGAGTCTCTGGCCAACGGCGTTATCCACCGTCGGCGGTCGACCTGGTCGGTGTGGTGTTGCTGCTGCGAGGTGTCGGTTTCACGTTGCGGGAGGTCAAGGCGTTCGTCGCGGCTCGCTCGCCGGACGGCGACGGTTGGCGGCAGCTGTACGAACGCAAGCTCACCGAGCTGGATCAACGGATCGCCCAGGCTCAGGTGGCCCGCACGGCCATCGCCCATGGGTTGGCCTGCCCGCACGAGAACATCTTCGAGTGCGCCAACTTCACCAGCGGGGTCACGGCGCTCCTGGCGGGACATTCTGTCGAAGAGGCGCATTCGCAGATTCACCCTGGTACGTCAGGCGCCCGTAATGCTGAGCAGTGAGAACCGCTGATTGATGACGCGAGCCTTTCCACGAGACGGTGGTATGACGGCGAGATAGCTGGTCACGCTATTGCGCTTGACCCGCTTCTTGAAGGTCTTGCCGTGGCTCAGAGCAGCGGTTTCGCGACCAGGGAAGCTTGCTGTGAACGTGCTCCCGGACCGGGCGACGAAGCTGTCTCCCTGCAGGGCCCCGTACCAGATGAGGGCCCCACCCGCAGAGGTCTTGAGCGCGAAGATCTCCGGCACGAGTTTCGGCTGGTAGCGCACATTCCACTGGCCGCCCAGCCCTTTCCGCTCATCCAGCACGGCATTGGCGGTTTCAGTGGTGAACCTGCCCGGGGCGATCGTCTGCCGGGCACGCGGGTCGGCGCCCGCGGTGGCGATCAGGCGTACATGCGACTGTGCCGCCTGCCGGGGCGAGAGCGCCAGAGTTCCGCGCTCGTCCGCTGGTAGCGCGGTGGCGAGTCCGTCGCGGTCCTTGGCTATGGCCGGCACCTTCATCGTCGAGTCCGTGAAGGAGGACGCGACCACGCGCCACCCCTGGGCCGTCTTCTGGAAGATGGCCTGCGTCCAGGACTTGTTCCCTTTCCGCGTGAATTCGGCCAGGAACCACGGCGCATTAGCGCCGCCGCTCCTGGGAATGGTGAAACGCGTCTTGCGTATCTCCATCGGATTAGTGCTGTGGTTGCCGATCATGCCGTTCAGGCGCTCGTCCGCCTTGGTCTGCTGTAGGGAGAGCCCCGCCTCCGCGGCCTCCCACCCTTTCCCCTGAAGTACGGCCTGGTCGGCCAGCTTCTCGTACCGGCCGAGAATGCCCTTGGCCTCAGCCGGGGTGACCACGCCTTGCTGGGCTGGAGTCGCGCGTGCCTGGCGTCCGCCGACTGCCCATGGGGGTTGCTGAGCGGATCCGCTCCCGCAGGCGGCGACACCAGAAAGGACTAAAATTGCAAGAACGGGAGCTGAATGGCGAATGTTCATCGCTGTCTCCGGATGTCGATTGCCACGATGTACGTGGCGCATATCGACCCGGGTTCAGACAATTGCCAGACATTCTCGTTATAGATCGCGCTGAATTTTCAGCTGATGCGGGTCACCGCCCCTTGCCGGGGAAGGAGCACTGCTCAGCTCTTCCCAGGATCTTCTTGACGTACCCCCAGAAATTGGCGTTGTCGAGGACGCAAGCCTGGTCGACGCTCATGGACACACCGGGCAGCTCACTCGCGGCCTTGGCCACGGCCGAAAGGTCGGCACCCGCCCTGATCCGGGCACGGAAGGACTCGGGCATGTCGGTGAGGGCTGTCGACTTCAGGAGCAGGGGTCTGTCCTTGTACGCCTGACGGAAGCTGTCCCAGGCCTGCTGTTGGTCCTCAAAGCCGACGGTTTCCACGTCCGGCAGGGCCTCCAGCGCCAGCTGGAGATTCTTCCGTTCTGTCGTGGTGATCTTGCCGCCCGCGCAACTCGAGCTGTCGTTGCAGAGGAAGACCGCGACCTCGGGCCCTCCAGATGACACCGTGCTGCTCTGTGACATAGCGACGATGCTTTCCTGCGGTTCCAGCGAGGGGGCGGTGAGCTCTACCACTCCGAAGGCTGTCACTGCGACGGTCAGAGTGACGGCGGCGACTCTGATCATGCCCTTCCTGGAGCCGCGGCTGGACCGCGGGGCGGGGAATGGACGTTGGTCGTCGCGGACGATCTCCGCGCGAGCCGTCATGGCGTCGCGGAGTCGCTCTTCAATGCTGTTCATGCGTTGTCTCCCAACTCGTGAAGGAGTCTGGCCCGGGCTCGGGCGGTCATGGACCTGACGGTGCTCTGCCTGACGCGCATGGCCTCGGCGATCTCGGCGTCGGACAGGTCGAGGTAGAAGCGCAGCACCAGGGCCTCTCGCTGGCGGCGCGGCAGGCGGGCCAGCGCGAGCAGCACCTCCCGCCGCGACTCCCCGATCAGCGCGGCGGTCTCCGCCGAGTCGGCCAGGCCCGCGACCGGCTCGACCCGTCGCAGCGCGAGCGCCCGGCGGCGAAGGACCGATCGGGAGCCATTGAGCACGCACGTCCTGACATAAGCGATCGTTGTGACTCCCGGCCGCCACCTGCCATGAAGCCGAGCGAACACGTCCTGCACCACGTCTTCGGCCGTCTCCTGGTCGCCGAGAAGCAGCACCGCGAGCCGTACAAGACCGAGCCGATGCTGGCGATAGAAGGCGACCAGCTCAGCGTCAGGGGATGCGGCCGGCGGAGCGGACACCTTCGATGCCGGCTCCCCCAGCCGCAAGATTTCGCTGTCCATGGTCTATGAACGCGCACCTCTACGGATCCGCTGCTTCTCGGCGTCGGAAATAATCCGGACGACGCGATGGCCGTCTCCGTTTCCGATGATCCTGGGCAGGCCCGCGCCAAGTCTGTACATCCCGGGCCCGTCGATCGGCTGATCGGCTGGGCGTCCAAGGACACTGCTGGCATGGACGGGCGTGAGGCGAGTGCGGCGGCGGAGCGGGCGGAGTTCGGGGGTGCCGTGTACGGCTCGCTGCTGGCGGCTTCCGTGGTCGCCGGCTCCGCCGCGGAGGGCGGACCGCCGTCCCCGCCGGAGCTCGTGACGCTCCTGGTGTGTACGGGGGTGGTGTTCTGGATCACCCACGTCTACGTCCAGGTCGTGAGCTCCGGCTATCCCGCCAGGCCCCTCACCTGGGCGAACCTGCGCACGGTCGCCAGGCGTGAATGGCCGCTGGCGCAAGCCTCGTTCCCGCCGTCGATCGCCGCGGCCATGGCCTCTGGGCTGGGCATGTCCAACACGGTCGCGGCTTGGGCGGCGCTGTGTGTCGCGGTGGCGAGCCAGGTCACCTGGGCTGTGACGGCCGCGGTCAAGATCGGCTCTTCCAGAAGGGTCGTCGTCATCTCCGGAATCGCCAACCTCGCCCTCGGCCTGGCCATCGTCGCGCTCAAGACCGTAGTGGCGGGCCACTGACGCCAGGACAGGCTCGCCGGGGAACGTGACCAAAGACTGTAGGTCGTACATCGATGGATGTACGACCGTTTTCGCCTGGTGGGACGAGATCGGCAGGGTTTCGCGCGGCCAGCCTTGAAGCATGACGAGACGGATAGACGCACTGGACGTGTTACGCGGTGTGGCGATCATGGGCACGCTCGGGACGAACATCTGGATCTTCACCAATCCCGGCGGCCCGGCGGAGCTGATGGGACTCGGCGGCGACATCGGCGTGGCGGAGACGTTCCTGCGGTTCCTGTCCAACGGGAAGTTCCTCGGCCTGCTGACCCTGCTGTTCGGCATCGGCCTCGAACTGCAGTACCGCAGTGCGGTGCGCAAGGGGCTGACCTGGCCGGGCAGGTACCTCTGGCGCGCGGCCCTGCTGTTCGCCGAGGGCGCGCTGCACTACATCCTGATCTTCGAGTTCGACGTGCTGATGGGCTACGCGATCACCTCCATGATCGTCGCGTACCTGATCGGCAGGAGCGATCGCACGGTGCGGATCTGGATGATCACCGCGGGCACTGTGCTCGTCTCTCTGGTGGGCCTTCTGACGATGGGCTTGCTGGCCTCGGGCGACGATGCCTTCACCAGCACCGCCACCACCCTCTACAGCCAGGGCGGCTGGAGCGACCAGGTCGCCTCTCGCCTCCAGCAGTTCGCCTTCTACCGTTCGGAACTGGTCTTCATCATCCCCCTGGGCGTGGTGCTGTTCCTGCTCGGCTCACGGCTGCTGCGCGCCGGCGTCTTCGATGAACGCGGCGCGGGCCTGCGCAGGAACCTGACCGTCATCGGACTCGGGGTCGCCGCGCCGCTGAACCTGCTCACCTCCTTCGCGGGGCCCGCCTGGTTCGCCGTCGACCGCTACATCCTGGCGCCGCTGGTCGCCCTGGGCCTGCTGGGGCTGATCAGCTCGATCCTCCTCGGCATGAGCGGCTCGCCCGGCTTGGTCCGCAGGGCCGTCTCGAACGTCGGACGTACGGCGCTGTCCTGCTACGTCTTCCAGAACCTGGCCGCCAGCGCGCTCTGCTACGGCTGGGGCCTGGGCCTGGCCGCCGAGCTTGATTGGCTGCGCCCCTGGTGGGTGCCCGTGGCGTGGGCTGGGATCTGCCTGCTGTTCGTCATGCTGGCCGCGCTGTGGCTGCGCCGGTTCCAGCGCGGGCCGCTTGAGCTGGCCTGGCAGTGGGCTTACCAGGCGCCTTGGGCGGGGATCAGCTCGACAAGCCGTGGGACTTGACCCACTCGGTGGCGACCTCGTCCGGGTCCTTGTGGTCGTTGTCCACGAGCGAGTCGAGCTTGCTCAGCTCCTCGGTGGTCAGTGCGGTGTTCAGCTTGGCCAGGGCGGCTTTGACCGTGTCGGTGGCCTTGTCGGTGCGGATCAGCGGGACGATGCGCTGGGCCGGGATGAGGTGCTTCGGGTCGGCCAGTACGACCCAGCCGTTCTTCGCGATGTCCACGTCGGTGCTGAAGAGGTTCCCCAGTTGGACGTCGCCGCTCTTCAAGGCTCCCTTGACCAGCGGTCCGCTGGCGTCGAGGGACTTGAACTCCTTGAACTCGACACCGTAGACCTCCTTGAGCCCGACCACGCCGACCTGGCGGGTCTTGTCCTCCGGGGGTCCGCCGAAGACCAGCTTGCCGTTGTGCTTGGCCAGGTCGGCGAGGGTGCTGAGGCCGTACTTGGTCGCGGTCTCCTTGGTGACGGTGAAGACGTCCGCGTCCTCGGCGGCCGCGGGCGGCAGGACCGTCAGTCCTTTCGGCAGCTTGGCGGTGAGCGCCTGCTGCAGGGCGTCGGAGTCGCTCGCGGTGGCTTTGGGGTCGAAGTGCAGCAGGAGGTTGCCCTGGTACTCGGGCAGCAGGTCGATGTCGCCGTTCTGCAGCGCGGGCACGACGATCTCCCGCGAGCCGAGGTTGGGCTTGACCGTCGTCTTCACGCCCGCGGCTTCGAGGACGTCGGCGTACAGGTAGCCGAGGATCTGGTTCTCGGAGAAGTTGGCCGTACCGATCACGACCGTGGAGTCCCCAGACGCCGCGGCGGGCGGCGGCGTGTTCAGGCTGGTCGTGCCTCCGCCGCAGGCGGCGAGCACGGGGAGTACGGCGAGCGCGAGCGCGCCCGCGACGAAGTTCCGGCGATTCATGAAGAAGGCTCCATCAAGTAAGGCGGTGGCGGAAGAGGACGCGGTGGATTCCGGCGAGGATGAGGTCCACGGCCACGGCGAGGACCGCGACGAGGACGGCGCCGCCCAGGACCTGGGTGAGGTCGCGCTGGGCGAGTCCGTCGAAGATGTACCGGCCGAGACCGCCGAAGCTGACATAGGCCGCGATGGTCGCGGTCGCGATGACCTGTACGGTCGCCAGCCGCAGCCCTGTCATGATCAGCGGAGCGGCGAGGGGGATCTCCACCCGCCACAAGGACTGAAGCCCGGTCATCCCCATGCCGCGGGCGGCGTCTTTGGTGTCCGCCTCGACCGCGGCCATGCCCGCGTAAGTGTTGGTCACGATCGCCGGGATGGCCAGTGCGACCAGGGAGATGTACACGGGGGTCATGCTCAGGCCGCTGACCAGGAAGACCAGGGTGACGATGCCCACGGTCGGGAGGGCACGACCGAAGCCCGACAGGTTGATGGCGAGGAACGCGCCCCGCCCGGTGTGGCCGATGAACAACCCGATGGGCAGGGCGATCAGCGCGGCGACGAGAGTGGAGAGCAGGGAGTACTCCACGTGCTCGAACAGCCGCTGGGCGATGCCCTCCGGGCCGGCCCACTGGCCGGCGGAGGTCAGCCAGGCGGTCAGCTGGGCGAGGAGATCCATCATGCGCGCGCTCCCTTGCGGATCCAGGGGGTGCAGAGCCATTGCACAACGACGAGCACCGCGTCGGCGGCCAGCGCGAGCAGCAGCGTGAGGACCACTCCGGCGAGTACGGGGGTGGGGAAACTGCGCTGGAAGCCATCGGTGAACAGCTGGCCGATGCCGCCGTACCCGATGTAGCTGGCCACGCTGACCAGGGAGATGGTCATGACGCTGGCCACCCTGACCCCGGCCATGATCACCGGTAGGGCGAGCGGGAACTCGACTTTCACCAGCGTGCCCAGACTGCCCCTGCCCATGGCGAGGGAGGCCTCCCGGACCTTGGCGGGCACGCTGTCGAGCCCTTCGACGGTGTTACGGAGCAGGACGACCAGGGTGTACACGGTCAGCCCGGCGATCGCGGTCGTCCTGGTCAGTCCCGTAATAGGCAGCAGCAGGACGAACAGGGCCAGCGACGGGACCGTGAACATGATGTTGGAGATGCCGAGCAGCAGCCCGCGGAGCGGACGGACCCGGTGGGCGACCACGGCGAGCGGCAGCGCGATCAGCAGGCCGAGCAGCACGGCCGGGACCGCCGTCGCCAGGTGGTCCAGCGTGAGCGACAGCAGGTCGTCGGTGTGTGTGGTGAGCCAGCCCCATTCGATGGTCATGCGAGGCTCCGCTGATGGGCGTGCACGACGTCGTCTCGGGAAGCCCCGACCAGCACGCCTGCCGCGTCCACCCGTACCGCCATCCCGGTGGGAGAGGAGACGGTCTCGTTGAGCGCCGAGAGCAGCGAGTCGGAATCGGTCAGGCCGCGTACCGGGGTGAGGGTCGCCTGCCCGATCGAATCGGACCCGTCGAGCGCGTGGACGTCCAGCCAGCCCGCGGGCTTGCCGTCGGGGGAGACCGCGAGCAGCCAGCGCCCCGTCGCCTCCGCGCGCGCCTGCGCGGCCGTGTCGGTGGTACGTACCGCGGCGATCGGCTCGTACGGCACATCCTGCAGCGAGATGAGAGAGAGCAGCTTCAGCCCGCGTTCCGCGCCGAGGAACCCGGCGACGAAGTCGTCGGCCGGTCGGGCGAGCAGTTCGGCAGGTGGGGCGAACTGGACCATGTGCCCGCCGGTGCGGAAGATCGCGATGCGGTCGCCGAGCCGGACGGCTTCGTCGATGTCGTGGGTGACGAAGACGATGGTCTTACGTAGCTCGGCCTGCAGCCGGATCAGTTCGTCCTGGAGCAGGGTCCGGACCACCGGGTCGACCGCCCCGAACGGCTCGTCCATGAGCAGGACGGGCGGGTCGGCGGCCAGCGCGCGGGCGACGCCCACGCGCTGTTGCTGACCGCCGGAGAGCTGATGGGGATAGCGTTTGCCGGACTCGGCGGCCAGGCCGACGACCTCAAGCAGCTCGGCGGCCCTGGCGCGGGCCTTGCGCCGGCCCCAGCCGAGCAGCGTCGGCACGGTGGCGATGTTGTCCAGGACCGTACGGTGCGGGAACAGGCCCGCCTGCTGGATGACGTACCCGATGCCGCGCCGCAACTGAGCCGCGGGCAGCTCCCGTACGTCGCGCCCGCCCAGGCTGACCGTGCCAGAGGTGGGATCGACCAGCCGGTTGATCATCCGGAGCGTGGTGGTCTTGCCGCAGCCGGAGGAGCCGACAAGCACCGTGATGCCCCCTTCGAGGAACTCCACGGAGAGGTCGTCCACGGCTGTCGTGCCGTTGGCGAACCTCTTTGTGACTGACTCGAATCGGATCATGGGCACCACCCTTGCCGGTCTGCATGTATTCATGCAGACTCATGCACGAATGAAGATGTGTCAATAGTCGGTTTTGTGCAGGTGAAAGGGAGTTGAACGCCGTGGCGTCTCGAATCGTAGGCGTGGCCGTCCCACAGATCGAGCTCGACGGACATGGTCTCGACAGTGAGACGGTCGCGCTGCTCGCCGACGGCGTGGCCTGCGTGGAGGTGCCTCTGGCCGCCTACGACAAGGTCGAACGGTCGTGGCGCAGGGCGGGCGACCTCGTCGCCACCGGGCGCGTCTATGGGCGCAGTACCGGCGTCGGCGCCAACCGCACCCTGGATGTCGATCCCGCCGACTTCGACCTGCACGGCCTGCGCCTGCTGCGCAGCCACGCGGGCGGGATAGGGGCACTGCTGCCAGCGCGGCAGGTCCGGGCGATGATGGTCGTCCGGCTCAACCAGCTCCTGGTGGGAAACGCCGGTCTCCGTCCCGAGGTGGTCCGCGGGCTCGCCGTGGCGCTCAAGGCCGGAGTGCACCCGCCGGTGAACGAGTACGGCGCGGTCGGCACCGGTGATCTGGCCGCGCTGTCCCAGCTCGGATTGGCCCTCGCCGGAGAGCACCCCTGGCACGGGGGGCCCACCCCGCCACCTCCGATCAGCCTCGAAACCGGCGACGCACTGGCCCTGATCAGCAGCAACGCCCTCACTCTGGGACAGGCGTCGCTGGCCCGCCACAGCCTGGACCGCCTGCTCAGAGCCGCCCATGTGGTGGCCGCGCTCTCCTTGCTGGCCGTCGACGGCTCGCTGGAGGCTTTCGCCGAGCCGGTGCACGCCGCGCGCCCGCATCCGGGCAACATCCGGGTCGCGGCCGAGGTCCGCCGGCTCGTCGGCGCGCCGGATCGGCCCGCGCCACCGACCGGCCGCATCCAGGATCCGTACGCCTTCCGCTGCTTCCCTCAGATCCACGGGCCGGCCTTGGAAGCCTCCGACGCGCTGGAACGGGTGCTGGCCATCGAGCTCAACGCGGGCGCGGAGAACCCCCTGATCAGCGCGGAAGGCCCGGACGGCGGGCCGGCCTCGTACCATCACGGGGGTTTCTTCTCGGCTCACGTGGCGCTCGCGCTGGACCAGCTGTCTCTCGCGCTCCTGCCGACGGCGCGGCTGTCCGCGGCGCGGCTGGCGGCCCTGAACGAGCCGGGCATCACGGGGCTGCGGCCGTTCCTCGCCGGTGGGGCGTCGGCCGGCTCCGGGGTGCTCATCCTCGAATACAGCGCGAACGCCGCCCTCGCCGAGCTGCGGAACGCGGCGGCGCCGGCCTCGTCCGGTCATGCCGTACTGTCGCGGAGCGTGGAGGAGGCCACGAGCTTCGCCTCGCAGGCCGCCCGCCAGGTCCTGCGGGCCGTCGAGACGTACCGGCTGGTGCTCGGCTGCGAGCTCGTCGCCGCCGTCCGCGCTCTGCGTCAGCTCGCCGTGAAGCGGGACCGGTCCTTGCCGGTAGGTCGCGCGTACGCGCTGGTGGACGACAATCTTGAGCTATCGATGGAGGACCGGCCGCTCACGGCGGACGTCTCGGCGGCTGCCGGTCTCCTCGACGCACTGGCCGATCTGTAGACCCCTGGAGAGTCATGAACACGGACGATGTCGCGCCGGAGGCCCGCTTGCTGCGGCTGTTCGAGGGGCATCGGCTGACCCCGGCCCAGCGGCGGATCGCGCACTGCCTGGTGCAGCACGCCGGGCAGGCGGCCTTCCTGTCCAGCGTGGAGATCGCCGAGCTGGCGGGGGTGAGCCAGCCGTCGGTGACCCGGTTCGCGATGACCCTCGGGTACGACGGCTACCCCGCGCTGCGCAAGCAGATCCGCGAGCTCGGCCTGCCCGACTCGGCGGGCCGGGGCGAGACGGGCGAAGGCACGCCCCTGAGCGAGACCCAGCGGGCGGTACGCACCGAGATCGCCAACCTTCAGCATCTGGCCGACTCGCTGTCGGACATGACGGCCATCGTCAAGGCCGCCCGGCTGCTGGCACCCTCCCGGCCGCTGCTCGTGCTCGGCCTGCGCGCGGCCGCGGCGCAGGCCGCGGGCTGGGCCTACTTCGCCGCCAAGGTCCACCCCGACGTACGCCTGCTCAACGAGGGCGGTTCCATGCTCGCCGACCGCATCGAACAGGCGGCCGACGCCGGGGCGAGCGCCCTGCTCTGCTTCGCCCTGCCCCGCCACCCCGCCGAGCTGACGGAGGCCCTGTCGGCGGCCAAGAAGGTGGGGCTGAGCGTGGTGACCATCGCCGACAACGCCTTCGCGCCCTCGGCCGACCTCGCCGACGTGCTACTGCCCGTGCCGGTCGGCACGGAACTGGTCTTCGATACGGCATGCGCGCCCATGATGCTCGGCCGGGTCCTGCTGGAGACCATGGTCGACGAGATCCCGGGCGCGCAGGCCCGCCTGGAGGCGTTCGAGCAATCGGCGGCATCGCGCGGCTTGTTCACGGATTAGCTATTGACTGAATCTATTCATTCTAGATAGATATGAATGAATAGATGCTCAGAGGGGGAGGTCAGGAACATGGACCAGATCAGCGGTCCGCGCCCGGTTCGGGCTCCGCGTGGCACGACGCTCAACACCCAAGGGTGGCAGCAGGAGGCTGCCCTGCGGATGCTCATGAATAACCTCGACCCCGAGGTCGCCGAGCATCCCGACAAGCTCGTCGTGTACGGCGGCACCGGCAAGGCGGCCCGTGACTGGCGCTCCTACGACGCGATCGTCCGCACGCTCGGCACATTGAAGGCCGACGAGACGCTGCTGGTGCAGTCGGGCCGCCCGGTGGGCGTGATGGCCACGCACGAATGGGCGCCGCGGGTCCTCATCGCCAACTCCAACCTGGTCGGCGACTGGGCCACGTGGCCGGAGTTCCGGCGGCTGGAGCAGCTCGGGCTGACCATGTACGGGCAGATGACGGCCGGCTCCTGGATCTACATCGGCACCCAGGGCATCCTCCAGGGCACCTACGAGACCTTCTCGGCCGTGGCCACCAAGAAGTTCGGTGGCACGCTGGCCGGGACCATCACCCTGACCGCCGGGCTGGGCGGCATGGGCGGCGCCCAGCCGCTGGCCGTCACCATGAATGGCGGGGTGGCTATCTGCGTCGACTGCGACCCGCGCTCCGTGGACCGGCGCATCGAGCACCGCTACCTCGACGTCAAGGCTTCGTCGCTGGACGAGGCGCTGCGGCTGGCCTATGAAGCGCGGGACGCGCGCCGGCCGCTGTCCATCGGCGTGGTGGCCAACGCGGCGGAGGCCGTACCGGAGCTGCTCGCGCGCGGTGCGGAGATCGACATCGTCACGGACCAGACGTCGGCTCATGACCCGCTGATGTACCTCCCGATCGGGGTGGCGTTCGAGGACATGGCCGCCGAGGCGGACAAGGACCCGGTCGGGTTCACTGAGCGTGCCCGGCACTCGATGGCCCGGCACGTGGAGGCGATGGTCGGCTTCCAGGACGCCGGGGCCGAGGTGTTCGACTACGGCAACTCGATTCGGGGCGAGGCCCAGCTGGCCGGGTACGCTCGTGCTTTCGACTTCCCCGGCTTCGTCCCCGCCTACATCAGGCCGCTGTTCAGCGAGGGCAAGGGGCCGTTCCGCTGGGCGGCGCTGTCGGGCGACCCCCAGGACATCGCCAAGACGGACCAGGCGATCCTGGACCTGTTCCCGGAGAACGAGTCGCTGGCCCGGTGGATCCGGCTGGCGGGGGAGCGGGTCCACTTCCAGGGCCTGCCCGCGCGCATCTGCTGGCTTGGGTATGGCGAGCGGGACAAGGCCGGCGAGCGGTTCAACGACATGGTGGCCCGTGGCGAGATCTCCGCCCCGCTGGCCATCGGCCGTGACCACCTCGACTGCGGCAGCGTCGCCTCGCCGTACCGGGAGACCGAGGCCATGCTCGACGGCTCCGACGCCATCGCCGACTGGCCGCTGCTGAACGCCATGGTCAACGTGGCCTCCGGCGCGTCGTGGGTGTCCATCCACCACGGCGGAGGTGTCGGCATCGGCCGGTCCATCCACGCCGGGCAGGTCACGGTTGCCGACGGCACCGCTCTGGCTGGGGAGAAGATCCGGCGGGTGCTCACCAACGACCCGGGCATGGGCGTCATCCGGCACGTCGACGCCGGCTACGACCGGGCCACCGAGGTCGCCCAGGAGCGCGGCGTGCGGATCCCGATGCGTGAGGGCGACTCGGCGTGATCGATCAGGTCGAGGAAAATTTTCGGGGGATGTGGCGTGAGCTCCTGCCCGTCGGGCGATATGACGCGACCGGCGGATATCGCCGCCATGCCTGGACTGCGGCCGACGGCGAGTGCCGGGCCTGGTTCAGGGAGCAGGCTCTCAAGAGGGGTTTGACGTACGAGGTCGACAGGAACGGCAACCAGTGGGCCTGGTACGGGGACCCCTCGGCGGGGGACGCCATCGTTACTGGCTCCCATCTGGACTCGGTGCCTGATGGGGGAGCGTACGACGGGCCGCTTGGCGTGGTGTCGGCTTTTGCGGCCCTGGACGCGCTTCGGGCTCGGGGCGCGTTCCGGGACCGGGGCACCGCTGGTGGGCGCCCGTTCGCGATCGTCAACTTCGGCGACGAGGAGGGTGCCAGGTTCGGCGTGGCCTGCGTCGGGTCCCGGTTGATGGCGGGGGTTCTAGACCCGGATCACGCTCGGGCTCTCAGAGACCAGGACGGCGTCCTGCTCGGCGACGCGATGGAGCGCGCGGGGCACGACCCCGCCATGATCGGCCGCGATGACGAGCGGCTCGCGCGCATCGCCGCGTACGTCGAACTCCACGTCGAGCAGGGCAGGAACCTGGGCGACGCGCCGGTCGGCGTCGCGTCGGCGATCTGGCCGCACGGCCGCTGGCGCTTCGACTTCCATGGAGAGGCCAACCACGCGGGCACCACCCGCCTGGAGGACCGCCGCGACCCGATGCTGGCCTACGCCGCCACGGTCCTGAACGCCCGCGAGCAAGCCAGGCTCGCCGGGGCGCTCGCCACCTTCGGGAAGATCTCCGTCGAGCCCAACGGCACCAACGCCATCGCCTCCCGGGTGACCGCCTGGCTGGACTCGCGTGCCGCCGACTCCGCCACCCTCGACATGCTGGTGAAAGAGATCATTCACCAGTCGGGGGCGGAGGTCACTCGAGAGTCGTTCACCCCGGTGGTCGAATTCGACGGGCCGCTCAGGGACCGGCTAGCCGCTCGGCTCGGTGGGGTTCCCGTCCTGCCGACCGGTGCGGGGCATGATGCGGGCATTCTCGCTTCGGCCATCCCCACGGCCATGCTCTTCGTACGGAACCCGACTGGCGTCTCGCACTCCCCGTCGGAACACGCCGAGGAGGCTGACTGCCTCGCGGGCGTGGCCGCCTTGGCCACCGTTCTGGAGGACCTGCTGTGAACGGGCGATTCTGGGCGAGGTACGCGTGGACCGGTGCGTTGGGGTCTGGCGCGCTGGAGTCTGGGGTCCTGATCGACGTTTCGGCGGGCCGTATCGTCTCCCTTCAAGCGGGCAGCGCGCCCGGCGACGCCGTCGTCCTGGACGGCCTGGTCATCCCCGGGCTGGCCAACGCCCATTCGCACGCCTTCCATCGGGCGTTGCGCGGGGCCACGCAGCTCGGCGGCGGCACCTTCTGGACCTGGCGCGAGACCATGTACCGGGTCGCGGCGCGCCTCACCCCCGACGAGTACCTGGAGCTGGCACGGGCCGTCTACGGCGAGATGGCCCTCGCGGGGATCACCTGCCTCGGCGAGTTCCACTACCTTCACCACGCTCCCGGAGGCGTCGCCTACGACGACCCGAACGCGATGGGAGAGGCGCTCATAGAGGCGGCCGCCCAAGCTGGCATCCGGATCACGCTGCTCGACACCTGCTACCTCTCGTCGGGGTTCGGCGCGCCACCGGACGAGACCCAGCTCAGATTCAGCGACGGTTCAGGGGAGGCGTGGGCCGAGCGGGTCAGCGGGTTGAAGGAGCGCGATCACGCCCGCGTCGGCGCGGCCGTCCACTCGGTCCGAGCCGTTCCCGCCGACCAGCTCGAAGTGGTCGGCGCCTGGGCGGCGCAGCGGCACGCCCCGATCCACGCGCACGTGTCCGAGCAACCCGCCGAGAACGAAGGCTGCCTGGCGGCGTACGGCGTCACGCCAACGCGCCTGCTCGCCGACCACGGGCTGCTCGGGCCGCGTACCACCGCCGTGCACGCCACACACCTGACCTCGCAGGACATCGCGCTGCTCGGTGGCTCCACGACCACAGTGTGCATGTGCCCCACGACCGAGCGCGATCTCGCCGACGGTATCGGACCCGCTCGCGAGGTGCAGGCCGCGGGATCGCCGCTGTCGCTCGGCAGCGACAGCCAGGCCGTCATCGATCTGTTCGAGGAGGCTCGGGCAATGGAGCTTAACGAGCGCTTGCGCACCCGTCGCCGCGGCCACTGGACGGCGGACGCGCTCCTGCGAGCCGCCACCGCCGACGGCCACACGTCCCTGGGCTGGCCGGAGGCAGGCAGGCTGGAGGTGGGCGCGCTCGCCGACCTCGTCACGATCTCCCTCGACTCGGTCCGGACCGCGGGTCCGCTCCACGGTGCGGAGACTGCTGTCTTCGCGGCGACCTCCGCCGACGTCAGCGACGTCGTCGCGGGCGGCCGAGTGATCGTACGGCGTGGCGTCCACCAGCTTGTTCCCGACGTCGGGGGCGCGCTGCGGCAGGCTCTCTCACGGGTGGCGGCATGACTCGCGCGGCTGCGGAAGACTCGCACGCGATTGGCGGCCCGATGGGAAGCCTCCTGATCACCGGGATCTCCACGCTGGTCACCAACGACCCCCTGCTGGGTGAGGGTCCGCTCGGGCTCATCACGGACGCCGCCGTCGTCATCTCCGGCGAAGAGATCGCCTGGGTGGGGCCGGCTTCGCGGGCTCCGGCGGCGGATCGGATGTACGACGCAGGCGGCCGGGCACTGCTCCCCGGTTTCGTCGACTCCCATGCCCACCTGGTCTTCGCGGGCGACCGGACGGCGGAGTTCGACGCACGGATGGGCGGCCTGCCCTACACCGCAGGCGGGATCCGCACGACCGTGGCGGCCACCCGCGCGGCGAGCGACGAGGAGCTGTCGGCCGGGGTGGCCCGCCTGGTGGACGAGGCGCTACGGCAGGGCACCACGGTCATCGAGTGCAAATCAGGCTACGGCCTCACCGTTGAGGACGAGGCACGCCTGCTGCGCATCGCCGCGGAGCACACAGACGAGGTGACCTACCTCGGCGCACACGTCGTACCGGCCGAGCAGGACTCCGATGCGTACGTGGAGCTGGTGACCGGCGCAATGCTGGACGCCTGCGCTCCCCATGCCCGCTGGGTGGACGTCTTCTGCGAGCGGGGGGCGTTCGACGGCGACCAGGCGCGGGCCGTACTGGAGAGCGGCATCAAGCGCGGCCTCGTGCCCAGGATCCACGCCAACCAGCTCACTCATGGACCAGGCGTCCAACTCGCCGTCGAGCTGGACGCCGCCTCCGCCGACCACTGCACCCACCTCACCGACGCGGACGTGGACGCCCTGGCCTCGGGGACCACGGTCGCGACCTTGCTGCCGGGAGCCGAGTTCTCCACCAGAGCCCCGTACCCGGACGCCCGCCGCCTCCTGGACGCGGGCGTGACGGTGGCACTGTCGACCGACTGCAACCCTGGTTCCAGCTTCACCACCAGCATGCCGTTCTGTATCGCTCTGGCGGTTCGGGAGATGGGCATGACTCCGGATGAGGCGGTGGGGGCGGCGACACTGGGCGGTGCGCGGGCGCTGCGGCGCGACGACGTGGGCCGGATAGTCGTGGGCGCACGCGCCGACCTGATGCTGCTGGATGCTCCCTCGCACGTCCATCTAGCCTATCGACCGGGCGTTCCGCTCATCTCCGCTGTCTGGCAGCACGGCCGCCAAGTGGTGTCCTGACCGATCTACACAGGACTCTTACGGTCGCGATGATGTTCGGCTCTTCGTTGAAGTAGACGTTCGGATCTTTGTTGAAGTAGTGGAAGCCGAAGCGGATCCGGTTACTCAGGGCGGTGGCCCGACAGGTTGAGCTACGGTCGCTCGGGTGAGTACCGACGAGGACCGTGTTCGCCTGGCCCAGCAACTCGCGCAGTTACCCGTGCACGAATTGGTCGACGTGCTGGGCCGCGTCCTGCCCCAGCATGCCGAGGACCGCAACGGTTTGCGCACGATGCTGGTCTTGGCCACGGCCACCACCTACGAGCAGGAGCCTGTCGGCATCGACGTGACGCTGGTGGCTTGGCCCGATCGGGACTACTACGACGGTGGTCTCGGACCCGAGCAAGGGCTGTGGGAAGACGGGCGCTGCGCACGGTGTGATGTCGAGGTCAGCTCGAACGCTAAACGGGCTTACTGCCCAGTGTGCAACACGCCCTGCACGCTAACTTGAACAGGCCGAGCCTCTACATCAGGCAACCCTTCTCATGCTTAGGCGGCCTGTGCAACACGGTGGTTCTGAAGGACGGCGATGGCCTCGCAGAGGTGGCTGGCCTTGCTCGGGCCGCAACATGGCTTCCGGAGGATTTTCCAGCTCTTCAGCTGGGCGTTCGCGCGTTCACCTGGACCGTGAACCTCAGACCGGAAAGGCCGCTGCTACCGGTCACGCCGGGCTCCATGGGCATCCTCACCCTTGAGTCAATGACCTGATCGCGCACTCAATCTCGTCCATCGGCGCCGTCCGCTCGCAGGGCAGCAGGTCGCAGGTCGTTCCAGTGATATCCGCAGTTCTCAGGGGGAAGGCCCTCGAACGTGTGCAGAGGATCAATTTCCAGGTCACACAATCGCTGCTCTTGCAAGAGGGCGTGGTTGGCCAAGGCCTTGTTCATGGCGCTCGTCACATCAGTCGCCTCCACAACCCAGGTGTAGGGCGCCTCTCCGTCGAACCGCTCCGTGCCGGCGATGGTCACCGTGAAGGTCTTCATCTCCTGTGGCTCCTTCGGTCCTTCGGCGTGCAGCACCACGCAGGCGAGAGCCCCAGTGGGTCGGGCCCTCCGGTCAGCGGTACGGCACACCCTCAACAGAGGGGAGAGAGGGACTGCATGTCAGAACCCAGAGGCACGGACTGCAACGGCAGGCACGATCAGAGTTTAGCCAGTAGATGCCGGGTCCTCGGGAGCCTTGCCCTCGCTGGGCACACTGACGAAGCTTCCCATGTGCGGGACTGTATAGATCAGCCCTTCTTCACGCAGGGCGCGTACGGCCTTACGCGCGGTGTCGCGGGCGATGCCGAACTCCTGCACCAGAGAGAGCTCAGAGACCAGGTACTTGGGCTGATACGTACCGGATTCGATGCGCTCTCGAATTACGTCCGCTACCTGCTGCCACCTCGGCCTGTCCGGCTCGAACTCAAACATAGGTCAACGGTAGGAAACGCTGCCGGAAGGTCGACGTTTGCCTACGTGGGTAGACAAGGGTAGACATTCGCTTCTACGCTGAGTTCATGACCTCACACGGCTACGACCTCGACGCACTTCGCGTCACGTTCCCTGCCTGGTCGTTCTCTCGCAGCGACGCGGGCGTGTTCTACGCGA
The DNA here is from genome assembly GCF_043197735.1 of Nonomuraea sp. NPDC049028. Lineage (NCBI taxonomy): Bacteria > Bacillati > Actinomycetota > Actinomycetes > Streptosporangiales > Streptosporangiaceae > Nonomuraea > Nonomuraea sp. NPDC049028. The sequence goes on along the minus strand of NZ_JBICTR010000018.1, from coordinate 12,625 downwards.
CCAGGCGCGGTGTCCGACTCTGCGATACCCAAGTCGATGCGGGGCTCCAGCAGACGGTGAGCGCCGACGACGTAGCCACATTCGGCTGCTTCATGACCAGCAAGTCCGGGTGTGATGTCCATGGTCACCTGGACGTCACACCTCGACTACCACGGGCTGCATGCGGCTGCTGCGAACGCGCAGGTCGAGTCCGTGGGATGGGAACCAGCTCTGCCGCGTGCCGCCCGAGTGCGGGTGCGTCAGCACACCTGCATCTGTCAGCAGCCGTACTTTGAGTTGTGCACTGCAGGCGGGCTGTGGTTCGTCCGGCGCATCTCCGAGGAGGCCCCACAGGCCATCGTCGAGAGTGCCTGGATGTCCGCGCGCGAGGCCGAGGGTCTGTGGCTGCGTATCTTGTGTGGTCAGGCGCGGTAACTCACCGGCGCCGCCCTCTCGCTGACACAGCCGCTAGCGATGAGGGCTCTTGCTCCATTGCGCGCCGCGATGCAAATCAGCGGTCAACACGCGGGCCCGCTCAGAGATGAGGGCTGAGGCGCTTGCCGATCCCGTCGGTCTCATCGAGGTCGAGACGAGGGACCTCGCCCGAACGCGTGCCGCCGTCGGGCAGAGTGCCGGCGACATGGAAGTGAACATGGGGGACGGTCTGGTGCGCGGGCACCCCGTTGTTCTGCCAAACGGCGATGCCCCCAGGGTCGTAGGCGGCTGTGATGGCCCGGGCCGCCCGCCGCACGGCGTTCATCAATTGCTGCTCCTCCGCCGGGGCCACATCCATAACCGTCGGGCGGTGAGCGATCGGGATCACCAGCACGTGCCCCTGCCCACGCTGCCAACGGGTGACCAGGATGGCGACCTTCTCCCTCCGGTCCAGGATGGTGGCGGGGCTCAGTCCGGCGAGATAGTCGCAGAAGGGACACCGGTCCGCGGATGGCATGGATATCGGCATGTTCCCGATCTTCCCGCATCTTGTCTGTGGCTTCACCGCCGGGGAAGCACATCCATCTCATTTTCAAGATCTTCGAAGCAGGCAAAGTCAACCTGCCAGCCTGTGTGTTCCGTCACCACCGAATTCGTGTCAGAGCCGTAACTGGACACACCCTCGGCTAACCCGTAGAGCTGTTGAGTTCAGCGAGCATCGGGTCATTGGACTGGTGTATCTGAACGGAAGCTCCTTCATTGGCTGAACAGTTGATCACTGATAGCGCGAGGCAGTCGGGCCGCAGAGGTAGGCCCTGGTGTGCGCCGCCGGCACTACGGCGCTCTTGACTGGAGCGCCGCGAGGACACCAGTCATGACCAGCCAACTCGCCATGCGTACGCCGTCAGACTTACCCGGCAGTGGCCTTCGCATAGTGGAACACGTCGGGCGGGAGCGAGCGGTCCAGACGCCAGACGAAACGGATTGGCTGCTCCCCTTCGTGGCTGACGTAACGCATGGGACCGGCATAGGTGTACGGCGGCGCGCCCAGTCCTTCGTCCCGCTTGGACTGCCGGATCAGCAGATGAACGGTGGACTCGCCGGATACGTAGCGGCGAGTGGTTGCGGCGGAGGATCGCAGGGTGCTCTGCGATTCCCACTGGAACAGCTCTTCGCTGATCGCCCGGTCGTGGTACAGCGTGGTGGGGGAGTAGTGGTCTTCAGATTTGTCGATGGTGACGAAGAACAGATCCGCCCCGTGCTCCTCGACATATTTGACGCCCTCGCGCATGTGGGCGGGCTTGTCGACGCCGAAGGCAGCCAAGACTTCGTTCTTGCTGTAGCGGGCATGGACGTGCAAAGGCACGATCGGGTCCAACGGCGGCGCGACATGACGGATCCCTGAGTGCAGTACGCCCGCCAGTTCTCGAAGCTCCGTAGCCCGAGCGCCGGCGAGCTGCGCGAGTCTGGCCTCCATGCCGGAGGCACTCTGGGTACCGCCCCACAACATGACATCCAGCATGGCCAGGAGACGCAGCTCGCGGGGCGAGCGCGGCGTTCGGCCGTTCAGCACCTCAGTCAGGAAGGCCAGACGCTCGACGTCGTCGATATGCAGCATCCGGCCGAAGGCGCGGCCCAACTGCTCATTGGGGGTATCCGCTTCGAGACCCGCCGCGTAGCGCAGCGAGGCCCATCCTTGTCGCCGCCGGTAGAGGTCCTCCACATCCAGTCCGGTCTCTTCGAGAAACCGCGGCAGCGTGACATCGCCGAGATCGCGCAGCTCGCGAGACAGGTCCTTCCAGTTCAGACTGAGTGCCTGCCGTACATTTTGAAGTACCAGGTGTCGCACGTCGCGGTCCAGGTCAATAACGCAACCGGCGGGCAGGGTGGAAAAGCCCTGCTCGATCTCGCGGGCGATTCCGGTACGACTGGCACCGGTGAGAGCCCGGTAACGCCGGTCGAAGCGAAACTGCTTGTGCTGGTTGCCAACGAAGTCGAGCACGGTTAGGCACGGCTTGTCGTCGGACAGCCGCAGACCACGGCCAAGCTGCTGCAGGAAGACGGTGGCACTGTCGGTGGGGCGCAAGAAGAGTACGGTGTCGATTTCTGGAACATCGACGCCCTCATTGAAGAGGTCAACCGTGAACACTGCGTTGATCCGGCGTGCTCTCAGGTCGCGCAACGCTTGGGCACGATCGTCCGGCGAGCTCTGCGCCGTGACCGCAACCGAGGGGAGCCCTGCTCGGGTGAAGCGGTCGGCCATAAAGCGGGCGTGGTCGATGCTTACGCAGAACCCGAGGGCCCGCATCCGCCCGACATCGCCGATCTTGCGATTGAGCGACTCCAACACAACAGCCACCCGGCGGTCGTTGCCCGTGTAGACGCCGGACAACTGGCCTGTGTCGTAACCCTGTCCCCGACGCCAGCCGATCTGACGCAGGTCGGTGCCGTCGTGGATGCCGAAGTACTGGAACGGGGCGAGTAGGCTACGCTCGAGCGCTTCCCACAACCGCAGTTCGGCCGCGATCCGACCGCCGAACCAGTGCTTGATGTCTCGCCCGTCGGTGCGCTCTGGCGTCGCGGTGAGGCCAAGCAGCACCTTCGGGTGGACTGTGGACAGCAAGTGCCTGTAGGTCGAAGCCTCGGAATGGTGGAATTCGTCCACGATTAATACGTCGAACGCATCCGTCCCTGGCAGTGGGTTGGCGTGTAGAGATTGGATCGAGGCGAACACGTGCCGCCATTGCTCGGGGCGCGCGCCGCCGACGTACAGTTCGCCAAATGTCTCGTCGCGCAGCACCTGGCGGAAGGTGAGCAGGCTCTGCCGCAAGATCTCCTCACGATGAGCGACGAACAGCAGCGAGTCAGCCTGCCCGGCGTCACGTAGCCGGCGATAGTCCAGGGCAGCGACCACGGTCTTGCCGGTACCCGTGGCCATGACCACCAGGTTCTGCCACCGGTCGTGGATCTGGCGTTCGGCGGCGAGCTCGTCAAGGATCTCGCGTTGGTACGGGTATGGGCGAACGTCGACGTGGGCGAAGTCGATGACGACCTGTCCGCTGCCGGAGCGTTCGGCCGACAATGCACGATCGAGCCGCTCGGCATCCTGCGCCGGGTCGTACGGCTCGAACGAAGGGTCGCCCCAATAGTCGTCGAAGGTGGCCGCGAAGGTGTCGATAAGATGCGGCTGCTCTGCCTGGGCGAGCCGTACGTTCCATTCCAGGCCATGACTGAGAGCCGTCTTGGACAGGTTCGAGGAGCCCACATAGGCCGTGGACAAGCCTGACTTCCGGTGGAACAGCCATGCCTTTGCGTGTAGGCGGGTCATTCGGGTGTCGTAGGAGACGCGGATGTCGGCGCCCATGGCAGCCAGCCGGTCCACTGCGAGGCGGTCGGTGGCGCCGATGTAGGTTGTGGTCACCAGCCGCAGTTGCCCGCCGCGCGCCAAGAATTCCTCGATCGCATCTGCCAGCACTCGTACGCCGTTCCATTTCACGAAGGCGCACAGCAGGTCCACGCGATCTGCAGAGGCCAGCTCGTGCTTGAGCTCGTGGCCGATCTCTGGTTGGCCTCTGCCGTTTACCAGCAACGCGCTGCCTGTAAGAGGAATTACTGGACGCGGGGGAAACCGCACCTGCCCGGCTACGTCCCGGCTTCTGGCGAAGCCGAGTAGCTCCTCGGCGGCCTCCACGAGTTCTTCAGGCGCGGCGGCCTCGGGCACCAGGTCGCCGATTAGATCGGCGATACGGTTGACGATCTCGACTTGCCGGGCCAGCCGTGCCGCGTCTGTTTCCCCTCGGACGGCGCGCAGCGCCCGGCGCGTCAGTGCGGCCAGATGCCGCGCCAGCGTCTCGTGGGAGTCGGCGATGTCCAAGGATCGTCGGTCGATGAGCTCGCGGTCGGGTACTGCGCGTAGCAGGGCGCCTACTTGACGGGTTATTAGGTGCTCGTAGACGCCCGGCTGGAGATCGCTCACGTCCGCGACTATAGGGCGCGGCAAGGTGATGTGAGGGTATAAGCGGATCAGCTCGGTAGCCGAACACCTCGGGCGACCATAGAGAGATCACCAAAGACCGAGGCTAATCCAACTTTGGAGTTACATGGCACGCAACCGAACGCCATTCGCAGACTAGCTCCGATTTTCGGATGATCGGCATCAAGTAGGCAGACCTACTCGCGAGCCGTACCTGTTGTCCAACGTGCACGGTGGTGCGCCACATACTGCGGATCGATCCGATGCGGACGGTTCACGGTGAGGGCCCCCGTGGTCTGACCGGTTCGCGCATCGATCACCTTGAGATCATCAGACAGGTAAATAGCTCCGCTGTCGAACCGGACGTGATCGTTTGGGCAGAGGCAGAGGACGTTCTCGACAACGTCGGGGCCGCGGTGGGGTCTGCCGAGGGCCTGAATATGGGCTCCCTCGCTGTAGCGGCCGCCGGCCACTTCTATGGCGAGTCCACAGACTTGGCACTCGTGGTTGTACCAGGCTTTAACCTGCTGAACGACCTTGCTACTGCGGACGATTCGCTGAATTACGGTCTCGATCACCGAGGCAGGGCCCGGGGCGTTTGTGCCCATATCGATCGCGCCCTGAAGAGGAGGCGGCGTAGCTGTCGTAGGCGCCTCGTCTGGGATCTTGACCAGGGTGAATTGCCAGATCCGGAATCCGTCGATGCCTACCCTCGCGGCGTGGGACTCCACACGAAACAGTCCGTCGTACCTGAGTCCCGAGGCAGGAGCATAGGGCGAGGCCGCGTTACGGCCTCGGACCACACGAACGGGCAGCCCTTCGAGCTCGCTGCGGACCAGCCCGGCGTTACCGGGATCGGATAACTCCTGATCGCGGACCTGCCGGCCTGTGTCTGCGTCGCGACCGCCATGACCTGTGTAGACGATGGTGTCGCCGTAGTCCTCGTCGTCCACGTACCCGCCGGAGACCACGATGGAGTCAGCGCCGTCTTTTCCAGTTCCCGAGATGCCTGCCTGGAGCGGAGCATGGACGCCCGCATCGTGTAGTGCCCGTCGATTCACGTACGTCGACCCTACTCGTTGGGCCTGAATGTGCCCGAAGATCCTCGCCATGCCGACATAACTAATATCAGCGTCAAATGGTTCCAAAGTGGCGGATCATCTTGTGTTGGCCATCAGGATTGGCATAAAAGCCCACGTAGCTGACGTCGTCGGTGGCTGCTTGCCTCTGTGATGTGACACGGTCGGGGGAAGGTGGTCTGTTCGCCGGAGCAGTCTTAGAAGTTCGAGTTGGATGACTGCTAATCGAAGAAGTCGAACTCTCCTGCCCGAGCCGACCAGTCGGGCGCGGTGGATCCGCGTAGTCTCGCACTCTTGTGAGTGCAACAGGACGTTGTACGAGCTGTGCGCCGCCGGTGGTCAAGGGTTCGTACGCCGTACAGATCGCGCTGAGGGCACCACTCACGAAACCGCGTGGATGTTGACCGTGGCCGCGAGAGGTCTCTACGAAAGGATCCTGCGCGGCGAAGTGCGATGAGACTGGCGCGGCGGAGGGTCGTTCAGGACTGGGTCGGCTTGAGCAGGCCGGTCTCATACGCAGCCGCGACCGCGGCCGCCCGGTCGTTGCCCTTGAGTGCCGGTCGGGGACGAGGGCAACGAGCGGCTCATGGATGGCACGACGGTGGAACGGCGCAGCCGAGGTGTCGTACCGGATGGTCCGCGACAACGTCGGCAAGCGCCGCCGCGCCGCGGGACCACGCTGTCTCGGCTTCCTGGCTGGGCTGCTGATGGCCGAATGCGATTATCGCGTCCGCAAGGGCTCATCACGGCCGGTTGCTCTTGCCGTCCAGCCACAATGTGTCGTTCTCATCGCGGTGGGAACCCGCACTGCCGACGTGTTTGGCGTCGATCTTCGAGCCCTTCTTGATCACGTGCACCAACGCCATCGCGTGTCCACGTCCGAGGTCGAAGTCCCGCTTCAGCCAGTCGATGATCGCTCCGGCTTTCGTGGACGGGTCGTCAAAGCCGCGCTCTTTCGCCAAGGCGATGAACTCGCGCGGTGTCAGTCCGGTCTTGTCCTCGATGTTGTCGAGGTACGCCTGGAACGACATGCGTTTCTCCGTTCTGCGGGGATCGGCCGGGTGGCCGCCGACTCTGCGGCCGGCGAGCAGCAAGCTTGTCTTTTGCAAGTATGGTTTGTCAACTGAAGTTTGAGCTAAGATCTGCACCATGGCGTCCCGAGAGTACGGACAGTTCTGTGGCCTGGCCCGCGCGATGGAGATGATCGGCGAACGGTGGAGCATGCTGATCATCCGCAACCTGTTCGCCGGACCCCAGCGCTTCACAGACCTGCGAAAAGGCTTGCCCGCCATCCCGACCAACATCCTGTCGGCCCGCCTCAAGCAGCTCGAAGGGGCAGGCCTGGCCACCCGCCGCGCGCTGCCGCATCCCGACCGCGCAGTCGTCTACGAGCTCACCAGCTACGGACGCGATCTGGAACCGGCGCTCATCGCGCTGGGCCGGTGGGGCGCACGGACGATGACCGAACCCCGCCCCGGCGAAGTCGTCACCGCCGAATCAATCGCCATGTCCTTCCGCACCACCTACCGGCCGGAAGCAGCCCAGAAGGTCACCGTCGGTTACGAGGTCCGCATGGGCGACTTCACGCTCGGCCTGCAGATCACCGATGGGGTGCTGATGGTCGGCCTCGGCCCGCACCCCGCGCCCGACCTCGTCATCGAACGGCTGACCGGCCACCCGATCCGCGAACTCATGAGTGGCAGCAAGACCCCAGACGAAGTACTCCACGACGGCAGCATGCGCATGGAAGGTGATCCCGCGCTTCTCAGCCGGTTCGCTGAGATGTTTCGTTTCTGATCAACAGACAAGGCACCAAATGACCCTCGATCGTCTCTTGGTGCTGCTACTTCGCATCGACATTCCGGGCCCGACAAGCGCCCGGCGCTGCCCAAACTGACCGGCAAACGCTGCTGCTTCTCACCAGCAAAATCGCAGAGGGGGTCGGCGACGGAGGCAGTCCTCGTACGCCTGCTGGAGGTCATCGCCGGCGGGCGTCACATGTTGCAGAGCTGAACAGTCAGCTGGCCTGTTCCTCCGCCGCGTCGGCGCTCCTGCAAGCCACGCAGAAGAGATAGAGGTCAACCCAAGCGATTTGGCCACCCGAGTAAACTTTCCAGCAGTAGGCGAGCCACTTCCCGGTGGCCTCGTAAATGGCACCCGCAGCCGTGCATTTCAGGCACGCATTGGGGCTGTCATAGCTGGAATGGTATTGGTAGCTGTTGCTGGGCGGCCAACCACCTCCGCATGTGACTGTGAACGACGGATTGGAAGCAGCCGTCGGCTGCTGCGCAAGTACGGGACAGCGCCCAATGCCCGGATACGGTCCCCTTTTGCGGTAGAGCTGATCGAGCTGTGGATCGTCCTGATGCAGGTTCCGACCGACTACCCGTGCCCTCCTTATTTCTCTAGTTCGCCGTGCGGCACGACACGCATGCCCACTTCAGGCTTCTCGCGGGGAATCCGATATTGCCTTGGGTGCCCTGACGGAAGGTCTTCACCAGACTCCCCGTGCAGTTGGTGGTTGCGTACCAATAACCCTCACCGTAGTTGGCGACATAGGAATTCGCCGGTCTCCCCAGCGGCTCGCACGTCCCGTTCGGCTCTTTGTACGTCCATCTTGAGTCATCGGGCGGCTGAAAGTTCGGGAGAGGCCACATGCAAACATACCCCCTGTCGCAGGTATCTGCGGCCGTCGCCGGGATTGTGGAGAGTGCTGTCGCGAGGAAGACGAGTGCGCCGGACGCGACTGCTACAGCCCCACTTTTTCTCGATGCAAATATCTCCATGTTCATAAATTTAGCGTTCAGGGAAGCTGCGGAACAGGCAATTGACCGGACATTCGCCGGACATCCCGGACGCGAAACGCCGCAGTCGCGCCCTGGTCATCCTCGCAATCTGACAATGAGGCCGCAGCAGAGGCGATTCGTTGATGGCTGCTCAGTATTATGACCGGCCCTATCTCTGTTTTGCCTCGTAGGGCGATAGGTCAATGAATTAGTAGAGTCGAAGAACAACGGCCTAGGTCCAAAGGCCGAGGAGGCACGGGCCTGCGGCCGATGCCGTTCTGGCCGTGGTTGGCCACAGTTCTCCCCATGACTGCCGCCACCGCCTTTCGCGTGGTCGGCGCGTGCCCGTTCCTGGTCGGGATGTTCGTCGACGCTCTCGGCAACGGGTTGTACGTGCCGTTGACCCTGCTGTTCATCCACGAGGTCACGGGCCTGCCCATGACCACGGTCGGGTTGGGGGTGACGATGGCGGCGATTGTCGGGCTGGCCGCCAATCCGGTGGCGGGGGTGTGTTGATCGACCGGTTCGACGCGCGCCGCGTGCTCATCGGCACCTACGTGCTGCGGATGCTGGCGTTCGCGTTCTATCCCCTGGTGGGTTGGTTCGGCCCGCTGATCGCCATCGGCGACCGTGCCTACTATCCGGCCTCAGGCAGCTACATCTTCGTGCTGGCGGAGGGCGCGGCCCGGGACCAGCTATACACGCTCATGGCGACCACCAGGAATGCCGCCTTCGGCCTGGGCGGGCTGCTGTCGGCGGGCGCCGTGTCGCTGGCCGGTGAGACCGGATTCGCCGTCATCGCGTTCACGAACGCGGCCAGCTTCGCCGTGGCGGCCGGCTGCCTGGCCCTGCCGAGGCAGCAGACGGCGGCCGCGCCGGGCATCTGGCAGCCGGGTGGGTACCGGCAGGTGTTCGCGGACCGGCTGTTCATCGGGCTGGTGGTGGCGGAGCAGGCGTTCACCCTGATCCATCTGATCCTGCCGGTAGCCATGCCGGTTTACGCGGTCACCGTGCTCGGCGTGTCCCTGGCCTGGCTGGGCATCCTGTACACGATCAACACGATTCTCGTGGCGGCCGGGCAGCTCGCGGTGCGGCGGTGGCAGCGCCATGCCCGCCGTACGCACGCCATGGCGCTCAGCGGTGTCGTCATGATGGCCGCGTGCGCCGGGTTCGGGGCGGTGGTTCTGCTCCCGGCCGGACCGGCTCGCGTCGCCGGCCTGGTCGCGGCCACGCTCCTGCTCACTCTGGGCGAGCTCATGCACACCACGCCCTCGTGGACGATCGCGGCGGGCGCCGCTATCTGGCGATCTACCAGCAGACCTGGGCGGTGTCAGCCATCGTCGCGCCCGCGGGGTTCTCGGCCGTGCTCGGCGCCGCTCCAGGCCTGTTGTGGCTGGTGCTGGCCGTTCTGGTGGGCTTGGCCGCGCTCGGGGTGCTCGACTTTCGGCCCGCCTGTCAGCCGAGGTGGTGTCGGCGCCCGGGGCTTGAACAGACGCCTCTGTCGCACCGGTCCCATCCCCGGCGGAGGTCGCGTTCGCAGGTCGTTTCGTCGCCGCGGCCCCGGGCCTCGAACTCACCTGGCCGGCTGGGTCACTTGAAGGTGGTCTCGGCATTGGTTCGCGCCACGGCTTTGATCTGGGCAGCCGTCAGAAGCCGGAGTGGTTTCAAGGGTGAGAGCTGGCCCCATCTACGGGTGAGTGTTGGCCCCACTGCGTGATCGGTTGATTGCGTTCTGGTGAGTTTTGGCCCCACCCGCAGGCTTGTGGTGAGACTCTCGATGTGCCCGATGGCGAGGGGGCACGTGGTGGGTCTGAAGACCAAGGTCGAGTTGTATGCGGCGATCCGCCGAGATGCCCGGGCTGAGGGCCTGTCGATCCGCAAACTCGCAGACAAGTACGAGGTGCACCGCCGCACCGTGCGGGACGCGCTGGGCTCGGCATGGCCGTCACCGAGGAAGAAGATGCTCCCGCGCCGATCACGGCTGGACCCCTACAAGCAGGTGATCGATGAGATCCTGCGGGCTGACCTGGACGCGCCCCGTAAGCAGCGGCATACCTCTCAGCGCATCTTCGACCGACTGGTCGCCGAACACGAGATGGAAGGCGTGTCCTATTCCACGCTGTGCGAATACGTCCACGACCGGCGCCCGAAGATCCGCATTGAGGCGGGCCGGGCGGCTCCTGAGGTGTTCATCTCCCAGTCGAAACGGCCCGGAGTCGAGGCCGAGGTCGACTTCGGCGAGGTGTGGGTGAATCTGGCCGGGACGATGACCGTGTGCTACATGTTCGTGTTCCGGATGTCGTACTCGGGCAAGGCGGTGCACCGCGTGACCGCTTCCTGCGGCCAAGAAGCGTTCCTGGAAGGACACGAACACGCCTTCAACGTGCTCGGGGGCCTGCCGACGGGCCAAGTCCGCTACGACAACCTGACCTCCGCGGTGGCCCAGGTGCTTGGCTTCACCCGCGGCCGGGTGGAAAACGAGCGCTGGACCGCCTTCCGCTCGCACTACGGCCTGGAAGTTTTCTACTGCCGCCCCGGCCTGAGCGGAGCCCATGAGAAGGGCGGGGTCGAGGGCGAGGTGGGCCGATTCCGCCGCAACCACCTGGTCCCGGTCCCGGTGGTGGCCACGCTCGCGGAGCTGAATGCCACCATCGATGAGTGGGACACCGTCGATGACCAGCGGCGGATCGGCTCGCGTGCGCACACTGTGAGCGAGAGTTTCGCCATCGAGCGCCCCCTGCTGCGGCCGCTGCCCGACGATCGATTCGAGACGGGCCGCGTCTTCCATCCCCATGTGAACCGTCATTCGCTGGTCTGCGTCCGGATGAACTACTACTCGGTGCCAGTACGGCTGGTGGGCCGCAAAGTCCGGGTACTGCTACACGCCTCGGAACTGGTCATTTTCGACGGCAAGACCGAAGTCGCCCGCCACGAGCGGCTGATCGCCCGGGGTAAGCCCCGGCTGAGGCTGGATCACTATCTGGAGATTCTGCTGCGCAAACCAGGCGCGCTGGCCGGGTCAACGGCGCTGGAGCAGGCCCGCCAGCTGGGAACCTTCACCACCGTCCATGACGCCTGGTGGGCTGCGGTCCGCAAGGCCCACGGCGAGGCCGAGGGCACCCGCGCGCTGATCGAGGTGCTACTCCTCCATCGCGGCATGGCCCACCGGCACGTCGTCGACGGCATCGCCACCGCGCTGTCGGTCGGCGCATTGACCAGTGACGTCGTCGCGATCGAGGCCCGCAAGGCTGCCCACGCCGAGACCGGAATGGCCTCCGCCACTACCTCCTCGCCGACCGGCCCGGTGGGCCAACCGGCCGAGTTGTCGCCGCTGCCCTCGCTGACCGAGCGGCGCCTGGCCGCGCTCCCACCCGACAGCCGACCGCTGCCGTCGGTGGCCGCCTACGACCAGCTCCTGCGCTTTCGTCCACCCGCTACCGGCCAGGGAGATACCCCATGACGATTCACCAGCGTGGTCTCACCGAGCCGGCCGCCGAGACCGCGATCGACCAGGCCTGCAAGATGCTGCGCCTGCCCACCATGCGCAGCCAGTTCGTGGCCATCGCCGACGCCGCCGAGCGCGAACAACTCACCTACCGCGGCTTCCTCGCCGAGCTGCTGATGGGCGAGTGCGAGGACCGAGAGCGCCGCCGCTCCGAGCGGCGCATCAAAGCCGCCGGATTCCCCCGCCAAAAATGGCTGTCCGACTTCGACTTCGAGGCCAACCCCGACATCCCCGCAGCGACCATTCACACCCTGGCCAAATGCGAATGGGTCAAGAACGGGCACCCGCTGTGTGTGATCGGCGACTCCGGCACCGGCAAGTCACACCTACTCATCGCCCTGGGCACCGAGGCCGCCATGGCCGGATACCGCGTCAAGTACGTCCTGGCCGCCAAACTCGTCAACGAACTGGTCGAAGCTGCCGACGAGATGATCCTCAACAAGACCATCGCCCGCTACAGCCGCTACGAACTGCTCTGCATTGACGAACTCGGCTACATGGAACTCGACAAACGCGGCGCCCAGCTGCTCTTCCAGGTCCTGACCGAACGCGAAGAGACCGCCAGCGTCGCCATCGCCTCCAACGACAGCTTCGGCGGCTGGACCAAAACCTTCACCGAACCCCGCCTCTGCGCCGCGATCGTCGACCGGCTCACCTTCAACGGCTCCATCATCGAGACCGGCACCAGCTCCTACCGACTCGCACAGACACGCGCACGCCAGGCAAGCGGAGCCTGAGTCCCAGCCTCCGACCATCCACGCCACCCGATGCCATCGACGGCCGTGCGTTTGGTTTCGTTCGTGAGAAGTGACCGCATTTGTTCGTGAGTTCTGACCGCACTTGAGGGCTGGAACCATGATCAATGTTC
>NZ_JBICTR010000017.1:0-251003 GCF_043197735.1 Nonomuraea sp. NPDC049028 | reverse complement strand
AGCGCGCGGAGGCGGTCGAGGACGTCGTCCGGCACGTCGGGGCTGTCCGGCATCGGCGTCTCCCAAAATTGTCGGTGCTCTCGTGCATGATGCCCCGCCATGAGCCTGAACCACGTCGACATCGTCCTGGCGGCTGACCCACTTGCCTGACATGCCTTACCGATCATCAACCGCTGAACAGCCGGAACGCTCAAGACCCTGAGGCAGGCGGCGGAGACCTTCAGTGATGCATCAGCGTCAGGTGGCACTCTCGCTGACTTGATCAACACCTGAGCGAACGCCACTCGCCATGATCTTAGAGCCCGGGTGAGGCACGTGGCGGCCTCTTGGAACGCCACTCGACAGCGGCCGAGATCGGTCCACTTGCCTTACAGCGCTGCAGACCACTGACCAGCGAAGTCGCTCGAGAACCCAAGATAACCATCGAGCCGACGAAGGAGGCCCTGCGGCGCCGATCGCCCCCGGCAACCCCCCGGCCATCAGCCACAGCCAGCGATCGTCACGGGCTCAACCCGCCATCAAGGCCTCAGCTATGCCTCGGGTGGGGCCAAAACTCACCCGTGATCAAGACCCCCAAGATCGCTAAATGGGGCCAAAACTCGCCGGTAGGTGGAGCCAGCTCTCACCCCTGAAATCACCGGAGAAACTAGAGGAACCAGGGATACGAGAGAAGGCAGCGAAGAAGAACAGGCCGATGACGACCGCGATGAGCCCGAAGACGATTCTGCTGTAGCCGCCGGCGAAGTCTCTACGAACGGATCCTGCGCGGCGAGGCGCGATGAGCCTGGCACCCGACCGTACAAGATAGCCTCATCCTCTATGAGGGGCGTCCAGATCATCGGTGCCGTTACACGAGAATTGCACATGACGCCCCCGCTCACCGCCACCTGCTCTACCACCTCGCGCAGCCGACATGGAATCTCGTCATCGACAGAGCGAGTAATGGCAGAATGTGACCATGCGGCCACTCCGAGCGAAATTCTTCAATACCACCGGTCCGTGCGACCCGCAGCGGCACTACATGCTGCCCCCCGCACCACGGCTCCCCGAAGCACGGGCGCTCATCGAGATGGACCGCTACTTCGTGCTGCACGCGCCCCGGCAGACCGGCAAGACGACCACGCTGCGCACCCTGGCCTCCGAGCTAACCGCCGAAGGCGACATCGCCGCCCTGACGTTCTCTTGCGAGACTACCAAGGGGGTCGGTGACGACCTCGCCCTCACGGAGCAGATTCTGCTGGACTCCCTCCGCGAGGCCACCGAAAGATCGGGATGGCCGGACGCGCTGCTCCCTCCGGCTTCCTGGCCGCAGGCCACACTGGGCAGACGGTTCGGTAAGGCACTGAGCGAGTGGTGCCGCCGCTGCCCGCGCCGGGTGGTGCTGTTCCTTGATGAGATCGACGCCCTGCAAGGCAACAGCATGGTCAATATCCTCAGCCAGCTCCGCGACGGGCACAACGTACGGCCGGAAGGCCATCCGTTTCCGACGTCGGCGGTGTTGTGCGGGTTGCGCGACGTGCGTGATTACAAGGTCGCCTCGGGCGGTGACCCCGACCGGTCCAACCCCGCCAGCCCCTTCAACATCATCGCCGAGTCGCTGCGTCTGGGCGACTTCACCGCCGACCAGATCACCGAACTCTACGACCAGCACGCCCAGGCCACCGGCCAGGAGTTCACCAAGGACGCGGTGGACCGTGTCTTCGAGCTGACCCAGGGACAGCCATGGCTGGTCAACGCCCTCGCCAACGAGATCACCTTCAAGATGGGGGTGACCGGCACCATCACCACCACACAGGTGGATGAGGCCAAAGAGCGGCTCATCCGGGCCCGCGCCACCCACCTGGACTCCCTCGTGGCCCGACTGCACGAGCCCAGAGTCAAGCGGGTGATCGAACCGATCGTCGCCGGAAACCACCCCGACGCCGACCCCACCTTCTCCGACGACCTGTCCTACGTCCGGGATCTGGGCCTGGTTGAGCAGAAACCCCCGCTGAAGGTGGCCAACCCGATCTACCGGGAGGTCATCCTGCGTGTACTGGGAGACCCATCGGAACAGCGCGTGATGGCCGACCCGCACAGCTTCGTGCTCCCGGACGGCCGTTTCGACCTGCCGCGGCTGCTGGAGGAGTTCGTCGTGTTCTGGCGCGAGCACGGCGAGGTGCTCATCCAGCAAGAGGGCTACCACGAGGCCGCCTGCCAGATCATCCTCATGGCCTTCCTGCACCGGCTGGTCAACGGCGGCGGCCAGCTCGACCGCGAGTACGCCGCCGGCACCAAACGCCTGGACGTACTGGTCCGCTGGCCCTACACCGGCCCCGACGGCGACCGGCTCATGCAACGGGAGGCCATGGAATTGAAGGTCTGGCGAACAAGCGAGAACGACCCGACACCCAGCGGGCTCGCCCAGCTCGACCAATACCTGGACCGCCTCACCCTGACCACCGGCGTACTGGTGATCTTCGACCGCCGCCCCGAAGCGGCGGCCTGGAAGGAACGAGGCGCTTTCGAGCAGGCGACCACGCCGTCCGGTCGACAGGTCACCGTTCTGCGTGTGTGACGCAAGCTCACCGACAACGTCGCCGGCTATGTCGCCGAGGCCGCCAGGAGCGAGTGTTAGTACAGACGTCTACTATCCGGGCTGACTGGTGATCAAGTGTGACCACCGTTTCCGTCCGAAGGGGGCAGCACGCACATGAGATGACCGCCGGGGACGCGCAGAGTGCGGCACTCCTGCCACTGCGCCACCTCACTCGCGCCCAGGGCGAGCAGGCGCCGGGTCTCCGCCTCGACGTCGTCGGTCTCGATGTCCACGTGGAAGCGGGGCGAGTCGTCGACCGACTGCACGGCCACGAGCGGGCCGGGCTCGGGCAAGGCGCCGTGCAGGGCGGTGGTTCTCGTGCGTTTTGCTCCCGGCGCCGATACTCGGTGGCCTCCGCGAACGGCACGCGTCAGGGAGACAAGACCGAGGCAGCTGTCGATCTTGACCGATATGGTTGGCCGGACTTGATCGCCAGATCGCTTCGAGGTCCGGGTCTCAGCGGTCGGCGGCGTTGTCACCGACCCTGGAGCAAGCCGTTGATCGAAGTTCTGACACCGATTCGCAAGATAAGGATCAAGCAGGCGTACATCCCTGAGGCGCGAGCGGTCCTCCCTGACGGGGACACCTGTGTGGTCGTCGACGCCTACGGCCGCTTGTTTACCGTCTCGCTGTCCACCAGTGAGGCGGTCCGAGTGGAGTCGGGCTCGCTGGGGGTCTCCGCGCTTTCGGTGACCCCAGATGGTCGGCTGATGGCCACGAGCATGCACGCTTTCGGCGAGTACGGCATCCGGATCTGGGACATGGCGAGCTGGACGGTAACCATGGTGTTGCCCGGGCACCGCCACCCGATCCTGGCGGTGTCGGCGGTGGGTCGAATCGTGGTCACGGCGGCCCGGGACGGTACGCGGGTCTGGGATTTGCGCCAGGGATCCTGCAGATTCACGCTGCCGGGTACAGAAGAGGTGATGTGGGTCGCGGTAACCCACGACGAGCGCCATGTGATCACGATGAGCTGGGATCGTTCGATCGTGCTCTGGGATCTGCGGACAGGCGTACCGATCCGGACGCTGCGGGACGCCGACGCCCGATTTCCAGCCTTGAGTTCGCCCGCGAGTGACAACGGGGTCTGGATCCGGACCGTCCTGGCAGACTCGGTACGCGGTCGCGTGCTGGCGGCCGACGGTCAACTGTGCGTGGGCGGCCTCGACGGTCGGCGTCCCCTGGAGAACTGGGGGTCGATACCCCGACACGACAGGGTGAACATGGTCCCAGGAAAGGACATGGTGCACACCTGCGTGGCGGCGCTGAATCCGGCGGACGGGACCGTGGCCGTCGACTACGGCGGACGCGTATACCTCCTGGACCCAGGCGGGCAACCGCTCGCAGTGATGGGACCGGAACCGGGGCCGGGGTGGATACCGGTGAGCACCATGACCTTCACCCCGGATGGCCGGCTGGTGTACTCCTTCCCCGGCGCCTTCGCGGCTGTGGAGGTGTGGCCGGCGCTCGCAGAGCTCACCGAATGAGACAGCTGTGCTCACCAATGGGTCATGAGATCGCGGTTTTACCAGTCGTCGGGGTTGGCTCGCACCTGGCTCATGTCGCCTGCCCGGAGTGCTTTGGCCGGGGCGACAAACCGCAAAATGCCGCCGTCGCCCCACTCCCACATGTCGGTGCCGGCCAGAGTGAGCAGGTGAGCATAAGGCTCCTCCGGCGACAGCTCCCGCAACAGGTCAACGCCGTAGCTGCGGATCGGCGGCCAACCGAACGCCTGATTGCGTATGCCACCCCACTCGATACCTTGCTCGTCCTCGCAGTACCTCGGCCAGGCGTCCTCGCCGAACTTGTCGACCACCAGCCAGCCGGGATTCACGCGGTAGAGGGATGACCGCTCGATCTCGTCTCCGTAGTCGAGGGCGCTGAGTACCGGATCGCAGTCGTAGGACGACATCGAGGGCAAAGTGACGGCAGGGTTGGCGTGCATCCGAACGCGGTCGAACCTCGGGGCCGGATCCGGTGCCGGGACCTCGACCGCGCGTTGCGGGTCAGCAGGTACGACCCGGCATACCCGCGGATCGTCATAGCTGAAGCTGCCGGCATCTTTCGGAACCTCCTTGGATCCGGTCCATGGATCCAAGAAGAAGAAATTGAGCAGCGCGGACCCGGTCGACGGGATCTGATCACCGAGCCACGGGCCGAGCGCGCCGACATCGAGCACGGCATACAGGCTGAGCGGCACTCCCGCGTACTCAGGCCACCGTGTGCCCGGCTCCAGCAGCGCCGGGCCGCCCCAGCGGCACAGCCCGGTCGCCTCGGCGTCATCATCCGCAGGCTTCAGATCGAACCCGGGCCGCGCCAACGCCACCAGTTGGCCCCCCACGTGTTCACCCAGATGTTCAACGCACAGCTCACGCACGCCGGACAGCGCCTCTTCATACCTCACCCGACCATGAAAGCAGCACAATGCCCCTGAAGATCACCAGTTCCGAACGTTTCAGATCAGGGGAAGGCCAAGCCATCGGCATGCCGGATCTAGCACCGGGCCTTTCGGTCGCCCTCTCAGAAGCCAGGGAAACGAGAGAAAGCAGAGAAGAAGGCCAAGCCGATGACGACCGCGATAAGCCCGATGACGATTCCGCTGTAGCCGCCGCCGGCGTCGTCGTCCGCGGGCATGGCGCTGGTCGGGTCCTGCGGGTCGTAGAGCACCTCGGTCTCGTTGCCGATGCCAAGGTCGGAGGTGGTCACTGCCTCGGTGGTGATTTCCCGCCCCTCCACGGTCGTGAAGGTCAGAACTGGCCGCTGCATCGCCCTCAAATGCTCCCCCCGACCCACGAACGTGGTCCGGACGTCGCTGACCACGCCTGGCACCCGCTGCGCCTGCCGGACGAACTGCTTGCCGTCGATGATTCCCTTGATCGACCTTAGAATGATCAATGCCCCAAACGCCACGAACAGCAGCGGGAAGTACGGGAACAGATCTTCCAACGTGGATCTCCTTGGGTCGCCTGCATCCTAGAACGTCCCAGAGGACCGTAGGTTCCCGCCGTCAGCCGATGAGGAGCTCAGCCTCGGCGCCTGCTGTGCCCGCCCTCTTCACGGACGACAGGGCGAAATGGTGTCATCTCATCCACGAATCGGCACGTCAAACGCCTCGGCGGAAAACTCCAGTCCTTCCGGCACACTTTTGACCCTGGTCAGCTTCACGTCGAAGGGCAGATCCCCCTTGAACGGGATCGGGTAGGAGATCAGCTGTGCGATCTGGTCAGGCACGGGCACGCCCTGGATCTTGTCGGCCTGGAGCCTGATCCTCCCGTCGGCGACCTCGACGCGCATCTCGGCGTTGAACTTCACCTTGTCCGCCCCGATCGTTATCTCCCCCGAGGCCGTGAGCCGTCCCCCGTTGCCGCCGATCTTCACGCCACTCGGCGCGTATTCGTCGATCGTCGCCCTGGTGAGGGTGCCGCTGATGCTCACGCGACCTGCCTGGACACGGGCTTGGTTCTGCAGGACATCAGCGAGGGACGCCGTTACGTCGTACGCGGCGCCCCGCAGGTTCCTGACCGGCACGCCGCCGTAGCTGAAAGTGCCGAGATTGAACCGCACCTCTGGATAGCGCCCCGACACGGCCTGCGTGAGAAACGGGATGCCCTCGATTGACACAGCTGGTGTGCCGGAAAGGCCGGGAGCGGCGGCGATTCTGTTCGCAAGGTCGCGCTCGACGTTCGCTACGGCGACTCGGTCGATGATGAGCAGGACGACGAGCGCGATCAGGAAAACGATCACCTTGCGCATGGGGGACTCGGCATGCGCCGGCGGCCGCGGAAGGTCTTGGCTGCCGTTCCAGCATCACTCATCCGTCGATGACCCGCTTAACGCCGGCGTCCTAGAACGGAAGGCGGCGACCAGAAACCCGGCCGACCCCAGCCCCAACAGCGCGACCCCCCACAACCCAACCATCATGAGCTGGGGGAACATCGCCAGCATGACCGGCGAGAGGACCACCACGCTCCTGCGCCCTACCGGAGACTGTGCGGCCACTCCGCAGACCACCGCACACAGCCCGAGCAGGAGCAGTTCGGGCGGCACTCCGACCTCCCGCAGGGCAGCCTCCAGCTGCCACGTCCCGACGACCACCGTCAGAGCCGCCCCGGACCACGCCAGGATCCGCCCGCGCCCCACCAGCGACAGCCCTTGACGCGGCTGCGCCACCCCCGTCAGCACCGCCGCCACAAGCGCGAAAGAGCCAACGATGCCGCCGAGTGCCACCCCCATATCCAAGGAGAAGCCTGTGGCCGACAACATCGCCGCGGCGGCCATGCCCGCGCTGAACAGGAGTGCCCAGATCCACGCGACCGCCGCAGCAGGCCAGCGGCGATTGGTCCAGGCCAGGAAGACGGTCAGGATGCCTATCAGAAGCAGCTCACCGCTGATGCGCAACTGCATCTGGTAGATGAGCAACACTATGGGACCGACCACCGCGACGACACGCATCGCATCCCGCCACTGCGCCATGGACTCCGGCCCGAACGCCCAGCGCGCGCGGATCGCGGCGGCCCCCTTGACGAGGTCGAGGGTGTCACGCGGCTCCGGACGACTCTGCCCTGGCCGCGCCGACTCCATCAGCACACTGAGCATCTCCTCCTCGTGCCGCTCGCGGTGCTCGCGCGGGTACCAGCGGAGAAGGCTGCGGTAACGCCGTTCGAGGTCGCTCACGCGACACCTCCGGCGGGGCGCGTGTGCAGCCGGGCGGCGGCGGTCCTGGCGTTGCGCCGCAGCCGTTCGACCTCGGCGGCCAGACGGGCGCTGCCCTCGTCGGTGAGCCGGTAGTAGCGCCGCAACCGCCCGCCGACGATCTCCTCCCGGTCCTCCGCGATCAGGCCTTCGGACTGGAGCCGGTCCAGGGCGGCGTACAGAGTGCCGGCCCGCAACCGGACCTCACTCTCGGAGATGCGCTCCACATCGCTGATGATGCCGTAGCCGTGCTGGGGCTCGGTGGCCAGCGCGGTGAGTATGAGGAACGAAGGCTCCTGCAAAGGGCGTAACTTGGACACAGGATCTTTATATACCGATAGTCGGTATATTGGAAGGGCCTAGAAGTCGACTCCGTCGTCGACCACGCGGGGCTGCGCACTGCCGCCGATGACCTGCACGCGCCATGCGGAGAGGCCGGTGCGCGAGTCGGGTGCGAGGGCCGGGGTCTGGAGGGTGCGGTCCCGGGATGGTCGGCCCTGATAAAGAGCACTCTTCGGTCTGGCGATGGGCGGACGCAGGAGGCTGGGGCCGACGAAAGGCGCGGATTTGCCGGGCGGGGCAGGATGTGTGCTGTGAAAGTCGAGCGAGCCGGTGCGGGTCGGTTTCGCGATCCCGGTGTCCGTCTGTGGCATTTCGCCAGGGAGATTCTGGTTCGGTGTCCGCGGTGTGATGAGCGTGCGTTGGTGGCTGTACATCCTGATCATCGCGATGGCCACGCGTACGCGATGGGCTGGTTGACGGCGCCACATCGGCTGACCTGTCTCGGGCGTGGTCATGTCGCCGAATGGGTGCCGGGGCGGGTGTTGTGGGCGTACAACGTGCCGCATTTGGAGCTGCTGGAGGAGTATGTGGCGGCGGCGCAGCGGGAGCGGCCCAGGCCGGCGGGGTCGCAGACGTTGCTGGAGCGGGTGCCCGTGTGAATGAAGGCGTCTGGTAACCGGGCCGAGGTGCTCGCCGCGATCCGAGCGCTGCGTGACGGGGCGTAGGCGCGCTCTCGTCCAAGTCGGGGGAGCAAGGATCGGCCCTGCCGCTGGCTATAGCAGGCGGTATCTGCTCAACCCACAGGCTGGTTCCAGAGTGTTGACCAACGACACTGGTATGCGCTGCGCGCCCTTCATATGAAGCTGAAAAGCACGTTCGGGAGAAGACGTCCGTCAGGGGCGGCCGAGGCCGGCGTCGCGGGCGCGGATGATGGCTTCGGCGCGGTCGGCCACCTGGAGCTTGGTGAAGATGCTGGAGATGTGGTTGGCGACCGTTTTCGGAGCGATGACCAGGTGGCGGGCGATCTGGCCATTGGGACGGCCGGCGGCGATGAGATCGAGGATCTCCCGCTCGCGGCCGGTGAGCTCCGGAAAGGGGTCCTGGACGGCCGGCGGGGCGGCGAAGAAGCCCAGTACCCGGCGGGCCACGCCGGGGCCGAAGATGGCTTGGCCGGCGGCGACGGCGTGGATGGCGCGGGCGATCTCGTCCTGCTGGGCGCCCTTGAGCAGATAGCCGCGGGCACCGGCACGCATCGCGGAGAACACCGAGTCGTCGTCCTCGTACATGGTGAGCATGAGCACCGCGACCTCGGGCGCCGCGCGGGCGATCTGGCGGGTGGCCTCGATGCCGTCCAGACGTGGCATCTGGATGTCCATGACCAGGACGTCGGGCTTGTGCGTCACCGCCTCGCGTACGGCGGCGTGGCCGTCGGCCGCCTCCGCCACGACGGTCAGGCCGCTGATGGAGTCCAGTAGCGCGCGCAGGCCGCTGCGCACCACCGGGTGGTCGTCGGCCAGCACAATTCTGATCATGTCGCCCCCAAGGGTAGCGTGGCCGTCACCCGGCCGCCGGTGGGCTCGGGGCCCGCGATGCAGGTGCCGCCCAGTTCGGCGGCGCGCTCGCGCATCGATCGCATGCCGACTCCCGGCCGCCACGCGCCGGATCCACCTCCGTCGTCGGCCACCTCAACGTGCAGGTGGTGGGCGGCCGGGTGTCCGTCAGCGTGGATCCGTATACGCACTCGGCCGGCGCTGGAGTGCCGGACCGCGTTGGTGAGGGCCTCCACCGCGATCCGGTACGCCGCCGCCTCCACAGCCGCGGGCAGGGCGGGAAGGCCGGTGGCCTCGACGCGTACCGTCAAGCCGGGGCGTTCGAGCTGGGCGGCGCGTTGCCGGATCGCGCCGGCCAGGCCGAGGTCGTCCAGGGCCGGTGGCCGGAGGTCGTAGACGAGCCGCCGGATGTCGTCAATGGCCTGAGCGGTTTCGGTGCGAAGTTCGGTCAGGAGCGCACGGGCGCTGCCGGGGTCGGTGGCCAGGAGGTTGCCTGCGGCGTCGGCCTTGAACGTCACGCCGGTCAGCACCGGGCCCAGGCCGTCGTGCAGATCGCGGCGCAGGCGCCGCCGTTCCTCCTCGCGGGCCACCACCAGGGCCTCGCGGGAACGCTGCAGCTGCTCGGATAGGGCGACCGCGTGCACCGCCACCGACAGCGGCGCCGCCAGCAGCTCCAGGACCGCCCGGTCCGGGCCGCCGAGGCGTTTCTCACCGGCACGCAGGCCGATGACCACCTCACCCACCCGTACCCCGCCGTAGGTGAGCGGGATCGTGTGCAGCAGTTCAGGCGGTGCGCCGCAGGCCGCCACCTCGGTGTCATCGGTGCGGAGGGCGGCGAACGGCAGGCGCAGCGCCTCCCGTACGGCCTCCAGCACTCCGGGAAGACCGGTGTCCAGCCGCGCCCCGACCCGTGACACCGCCCGTACGGGATCGGCGCGGTCCCCATACACGATCCGGTCCACGATGCGCTGGAGGCGTACGCGCACCGGATTGAACCCCACGGCGATCAGCACGGTGACCGCCGCCGAGCTGCCCAGCCCGGCCTCACGCCGCATCACGCTGTCGAGCAGAGCCACCAGGCCGACGTACGAGGCGACGACGACGGCCGTGAGCAGCGCGTACAGCACCGTTCTCGAGAGCACCAGCCGGATGTCGAGCAGCTGGTGGCGCAGGATCGCCACGGTCATCGCGGCGGGAATGAGCGGGATCGCGAGCAGGACGTAAACCGGCGCGTTCTGCAGAACCCCCCACGGCACCAGCACGATCAGGACGAGCAGCACCGCCTGCATCAGCCACAGCAGCTGACGGCGCCGCCGCTCGTCTCCGCGCCGGTAGCGCACCACCAGCGCCACCAGGCCTACCGCTATGGCGGCCAGGCCGCGCACCTCGACCGCCGTCCACAGCGGGTCAAGGTCGGCGTGGATGATCAGGTAACCGGGAATTCCGGCGACGACGGGATCCGGGCTGGTACCCATCTCCAGTACGAACAGCGGCGAGGTCACCACGGTGGCCCACATCAGCCGCCGAAAGACGGGACGGCCATCGGGGAAGAGCTGCAGGATCAGCGGCAGGCACAACCCGATCGACCACGGCCACGCCCACGCCGCGACGGTGACGAGCGTGCGAATCAGCCCGCCGGGCCAACCGTCGCGCACACCGGCCTCGGCCAAAGGGACGATCGCGGCCGTCGTCGCGTGCCCGATCCCGGCGGCCAGCAACAGCCAGCCGACCGGGTTGCGAGGCCGGTGCCAGGCCACCAGGACACCGCCGATCGGAAACGACAGGCCCATCGCCGCGTTGGTCACGACGAAGTGGTCCCACGCCTCGATCCAGGTCATCCCGGCCACCGCACTGCCGATCACGGCGACGGCGACCTCGGCAACGGCGATGCCGAAGAGCCCGGCGGCCAGTACGGCCGGCCACCGTGCCTGCGCCGGCGAGGTGGCGGAATCACCCGGTGTCATGAGCACATGATGAGGTGCACAGGCCCGTCTGTCGTGGGTGTGCGCTCCTGGTACGGCCGGGAAATCCTTCGGGCCTCTCGGCGGCCCTGGCCCATGCGCCTGGGAACGGCGAAGGCGGACGCTTCTGGCATCTGTCCTCCACCCCTACGATCTCGGAGGCTCTTGCATGACCACCGCCATGCCCACGACCACGCGCGAGGCCGTCCCGCCGCTGCGTGCCGCGCTCGCGCTGCTCATCCCGGTCGGCCCGCTGGCCGTCGCGATCTTGCGGGCCATCCTGCCGTACTCTACGACCGACGACTCAGCCGGGCTCGTCGGCAAGGTCGCCGCCCACCAGGACGCCCAGAGCGTGGTGCTGTGGCTCGCCTTCGCCGCCACCCTGACGCTGGTGCCGGGGACGATCGCGATCGGCCTGCTCGCGGTCCGGCGCTCCCCCCGGCTGGGGACGGCCGGGATGGTGCTGACCGTCGCCGGCTTCTCCTCGCTGTACGCCGTTGGGGTCAGCGACCACGTCGCGCTGTCAGCGGTCCGCGATGGTCTCGACCTCGGTTCGGCCGCCCGGCTCCTCGACGACGTGCAAGCTCTGCCCGCCGTCTCAGCGGCCACCATGGTGTTCGTTCTCGGCCACATCCTCGGCGTGGTGCTGCTCGGGGCCGCGCTGTGGCGAGGCGGAATTGTTCCCGCCTGGGCCGGGATGGCGTTGATCGTCTCCCAGCCCTTGCACGTTGTGTTCGCCGCCGTCGTACCGAACGCCGCGCTCGACGGGCTGGCCTGGGGGCTGACCGCGATGGGCTTCGCGGCCGCGGCGTTCGCCTTCGCTACAGGCCGCTGCCAGCCCTGGACAGGGCCGCGACCGTAAGGAATTTGCGTCGACCGGCGGCGGCGATTCTCAGTCCTCGTCGAACACGCGGGGCGCACTGCCGCCGATGATCTGCACGCGCCATGCGGGGACACCGGTTCGCGAGTCGGACGGCAGCCACTGCTCGAGCAGACGCGCGGTCGTTGCGAGCAGGTGTTCCTCGATGGCCATGTTCGGTACTTTCTGGTCGGTCCATAGCATTTCGCAGGAGGGCGATCACCCTAGCGATCAAGCAGCGGGGCAGGATGTGTGCTGTGGAAGTCGAGGGAGCCGGTGCGGGTCGGTTTCGGGATCCCGGTGTCCGTCTGTGGCATTTCGCCAAGGAGATTCTGGTTCGGTGTCCGCGGTGTGACGGGCGTGCCTTGGTGGCCGTGCATCCTGATCATCGCGATGGCCACGCGTACGCGGTGGGCTGGTTGACGGCGCCGCATCGGCTGACCTGTCTTGGCTGTGGGCACGTCGCCGAGTGGGTGCCGCGGCGGTGGAGTCGTGGTGCTGGGGATGCGTACTTCAGCGGTCGTGGCACGCTCGTGGTGCCGATGTTCGGCGGGCCGGATGACCCGTACTTCGGGCTGCCGTTGTGGTTGCGGCGGGCGTGTTGCGGGCGGGTGTTGTGGGCGTACAACGTGCCGCATTTGGAGCTGCTGGAGGAGTACGTGGCTGCGACGCAGCGGGAGCGGCCCAGGCCGGCGGGGTCGCAGACGTTGTTGGAGCGGTTGCCCGCGTGGATGAAGGCGGCCGGTAACCGGGCCGAGGTGCTCGCCGCGATCCGAGCGCTGCGTGACGGGGCGTAGCCGCAGGGCCGCTCGGTGTCTCTCGCCGCTACCGGGTGTCGGTGAGGCGGAAGACGCCCGAGCTGTCATTGGTGGCCGTGCCGCCGCCGTAGTTGGGGCAGCCGCCGCTCGCCTGGCACGCGGTCGCCGACGAGGGCTGGGCGTACGTCAGGCACCAGGTCGTCGTTGTGCACGTGCGATAGGCCGTGTTGTTGAACACCTGCCCGGCCGAGGTGGTCACGTTCTCCTTCGTCCAGGACGCGAGATCCTGCTTGAGCGTCCCGGGGAAGGCTTGCACGGTGCTCATCGCCCGGCGCGTGGACAGCGCCGCGTTGCTGCCGTAGCCGTAGGCGTGGGTGGCAAGGGAGTTGTACTTGCTTTCCAGCCGGACGAGCGTGCCGTTGCTGTTGGGTCGCAGGTACCACTGTTCGGACCAGGTCTGGGCGATGTTCCACGTGATTTTCAGGACGTCGCCGGAGACGCTGAAGGTCCCGGTGCGCGATTCGGGCGGGGAGTCCATGAACCCGCCCGCCGTCAGTACCTCGCAGTGGCGGGCGCGGGTGTGGCCGACCGCGCCGCTGACGGTCGAGCAGCTATCGAGGTCGGGTGTGGTGCCTGTGCCCTCGCGGGCGGCGGGCGTGGTCTGCCACCACAGGTACGTGCGCGCCGTGACGGTGCCGTCGGTCGCGAACTGGTACGTGCCCAGACGCACCCATACCGAGCTGCCCGGTGGCGGCAACGCGATTACCTAGCGTGATTGGCGTCCAAGGTAGACGCGCGCGTAGCCGCCGTTCGGCGCTCATCCTCTGGCCTTCATGATGCCCTCGCGGAGTGTTCGAGATCGGGCATTATGGGCGGGTGCTGCGCTACGTACTGTTGCGCGACGCCCTTCGGAACCTCAGTCTTGAGCCCTCGGCAGGATGTCGTGCGGTGAATCATCTGGGCCTCACGGGATCGGATCCGCTGCAAGGATGACGGCCGTGCGCCGCTACGAGACGAGTATGTACGACAGCAACCGCTGGGACGGCTTCGAGCTCCGCCCCGGCGACATCATCATCAGCACCCCGCCAAAATGCGGGACGACGTGGACGCAGATGATCTGCGCCCTGCTCATACTGCAGGAACCGGAGCTCCCGCTCCCGTTGGACACGCTCTCGCCGTGGATCGACATGGTGACTCGCGCCCGCACAGACGTGTTCGCGGACCTGGAAGCCCAGACGCACCGCCGGTTCATCAAGACCCACACGCCGCTCGACGGGATACCCAACGATCCGACGGTCACGTACATCTGCGTCGGGCGGGACCCGCGCGACGTGGGGCTGTCGATCGACCACCATATCGACAACACCGACATCAGCGCGTTCCTCCGCCAACGCAAACGGGCGGCCGCGATCGACGGTATCGAGCTCGGACCATTGCGGCCACCGCGGCCGCGCCCCGACGGCGAGCGGGACCGCTTCTGGCAGTGGGTCGACGACGAGACGCCACCGACGCAGGTCGGGTCGTCGCTGCGGCGCACTGTAGAGCACCTGCAGACGTTCCGGGACGCCGCCGACGATCTCGACGTCGTGTACTTGCACTACGACGACCTAAAGGCCGACCTGGAGGGGCAGATGCGGCAGATGGCCGCGCGCCTCGGCATCGACGTCGACGAGCACCGATGGCCCCGCCTGGTCCAGGCGGCGACGTTCGAGTCGATGCGCAGCAGGGCCGACACGACCGTCCCCGCCGGCGGTCCGGAGCACTGGATCGATCCCGCCGCGTTCTTCAGCCGCGGCACGAGCGGCCAGTGGCGCGACCTCCTCGACGACGCCGACCTCGCCCGGTACGCCGCGCGCGTGCGGGCGCTCGCGTCCGACGATCTCGTCGAGTGGGTGCATCGCGAGCCGATCGACTGAGATCCCCGTCCGGCTCGAAACTGGCGAGCAAACGCGGTCCGTTGTCGCGAACATAATCAGCCAGACGATGACGTCGACGGCGCCGCCCTTGCGCCGCACCCGGGCGCGGCGGTTGCGCAGGTCGAGGTCGGTGACGTCGAGGGCCAGGACCTCCTCGGCGCGGGCGGCCGTCTCATACAGCATCCGGAACAGGGTGCGCTCGCGCAGGGCCAGGTTCTGCCGGGTCAGCACGGCTTCGATCTGGGCGCGGTCGAGGGCCTTGGTGCGGTCCGGGGTGCGGGCGCGGCGGATGCGGCGCAGTGGGTCGCCGGTCAGCCAGTCCTGGTCGTGCCACCAGTCGCGCGGAGCCGAGCGCGTCGCGGCGGGCGTTGAAGGTGGCCGCGGCCGCCGTCCCCCAGCGGGCGGTGAACCAGGCGGCGAGGCGGTCGGCGCCGGCCTCGCCCTCCAGGTCCGTCAGCGGCGCGTCAGCGCCGTGCTCGGCGGCCAGGGCGCGCAGGGCGATCGCGTACGCCTTGGCGGTGTTGCGGTTGGCGATAGTGGCCAGGAACGCCTCGATGGCCGCGCCGAGCTCCGGCGTCTCCGGTCGCGGACTCAGCCGGCGGACCGTCCCCATCGCACCCCTCCGAACCGCTGTCGCAGATAAGCACCCCGAGTCGCCCGCTCCGGCGCGCGAGTGTGCCGGGCGGCGCCCGAGGTCGGCCGCGCCTCTGCCAGCGGCCGGAAGCGCGCTATCGCAGATAAGGGCTCACTATCTGCGATAACCCGTCATGTCCCGTGATCATGGCCCTATGGCTGTATGCGGGCGGCCTAGCAGCAAGCACCTGTTGCGCTACTCCGCCCCCAAGCTCGCGTTATGCGTCGTTTTCGGGTGTGGCGAGGGTCTGGAACTGGTCCCACTGAACCCGAGGCCGGGCCAAGCCACGGCGCTTCAGGTAGCGGGCCGTGGAGCGGCGGGCGGCGCGCAGGGTGCGGAACGCGTCGCTGATGCGGCCGGATCCGGCCGGCTCGACCACTTTCCGCGGGACCATCGTCCAGCGGTCGCCGTCGGCGCGAAGTTCGCCGCGGATCAGTGCGTTGTGCATGGCGTTGAGCTGGTCGTCGTGCCGGTGTACGAGCAGGCTGGCCTCGCCTGGCACGATGCCGTCGGTGGCCTCCATCGCGATGGCGAAGCCGTCGGTGGTGGCCCATGGCCGCGTGCGTACCAGCAGTGGGGCTCCGGAGGCGTCCCGGGCGCCGAGGACCGCGCTCGGGAAGCGGGCGATCAGGTCAGCGCCGGGCAGGTCGGTGGCGGCTGGTGTCGCGGGCGCGGGCTGTTCGGCGGCGGTCAACTTGGCGAGTGGTGGCCGTACCTCGACTTGGGTGGGTGTCACGGTGATGAAGAGCCGCAGGTAGTACCAGTCCATGAGCCACCGGCCGGGGGCGCGGAGGTAGTTTCGGCTGTGCGGCTGCCGTTCGAAGAGCATGCGCCAGTAATCCGCCGCCTCGTCCGGCCCGGTCCTGATCTCATCGGGACAGGTCGCGGTCCCGCTGACGAAGACCTGTGGCGTGTCGATGCGGCCGCTGCCGGTGGGGTCGGAGAAGAGCAGTGCGACGCGTCCGTCCCGGCGGACGTTGAGCGCCTTCTGCGCGAAGGCCAGGCTGGTGGTGACGAGCAGCGTGCCATCTGGCTGGCGCCAGGCCGCAGTGGGCCAGGTCAGCGGAGTGCCGTCAGCCCCGAGAGTGACGAACTCGCAGGTCCGGTAGGCATCGATGATGGCGCCGACCTCGAGGTCGATCAGTGTCGTGGTCACAGAGCAGCTCCTGACGTGAGGCGGTGGCGTAAGCGCATGGGCATGATCACTTCGTCATACGGCAAGGGACAATGGGGAAAGGGTTTCATCGATGGCGTGGTGCTGAAGTTCCGCGCGGAGTCGCCGGTCGGTACGGCGTGGACAAGCCGTGGCATGAGGGCGGCCTCCCGGCGGAACACCCGATGGACGATGACCATCTCGTGGGTGTAGGGGCGGTCGACCGCGACCGACGGCATGGTGGTGCTCCCGGTGTTATCGGCGCTGGGCAACTGGTCTCTCCGTGGTTGGGGGCGTGAGCGGTTCCCTGGCCGCAAGACAGGCCAAGGAGAAAGAGCAAATACGCGAGCGGCAGCATCTGGAAAAGCAGCAGGCGGCGACGCTGTCAGAGCCCTACTGCTCCATCGATCTGTTCCCGAAGCAAGTCCGCGTGGCCATTGTGTCGCGCGTACTCCTCCACCATGTGCATGAGCACCCAGCGCAGTGACACAGGTCCTTCTCCAGGTTCATCCCCAGCGAGTTCAAGGTCCGGGGCCGCGTCGACGAAACGGTCCGCGAACGCGATCTCCGCCTGCCACGCTTGCCACGCCTCGGCAACCATCTGCGCGTCCGCGTTCGCCACAGTGAATGCACCGTGGGGGGCGAACAGGGGTGGGAGCTCCTGTCCAGCCATCACCCGGCGGAACCAGAAGCGCTCGGACTCGGCCGCGTGCCGCACGAGGCCCAGGAGCGACAGCGCGGATCGGCCTACCGCCCGCTCCGCGAGCCGCTTCGGCTCCAGGCCGGCGCACTTGTGTGCCAGGGTTTCCCGATGCCAGCGCAGGAATGCCACCAACGTCGTACGCTCATCCGCTTGCGATGGCCGTTTGGCGCGGGAATTGCCGTCACTCTGGACGAACGGAGGGCTCGACATCCCGTCATCATTCACCACCGCAGAGCGGTCAGGAGTGAGCGTCCCGCCATTTCGTGTACTCCTTGGCGGTGATCACTTGGTGGGCGGGTGGCTGGCTGATGTGCAGCTTCATGCCCCACCTGGATAGACGGATGTCGGCGATTTCGGCGGAGATGTATTCGTCCGGGAAGCTCTCATTCTTGGTGTTGTTCGGTTCACGCCATGCGCTCCACGCCCTGCGGACGAGCTGGTCCTGGCCTATCCACAACTTCCAGGAGACTGTCCAGTCCGGGTAGTCCTCAGGCTTGGCGCCAAAGCCGATGTTCATCTTGGGATACGCCTTGCCCAACTCAGCGAAGGTGATCACGCCTTCGTAGAGCGTGGTCCGGGTGCCGTCATAAACCGGGCCGGGCTGCGTGCGGGCGGTAGTGGCGAGTACGGCTTTGAGCGTGGCGGGATCGGTGACACGGATGTGCCCTACCTCGATGAGGAAGGGCGGCTGTAAATCGATCAAGACCCACTTCTTCTTGGGATGCCGCAGGGCTGGATCCTTGTCGTACTCGTAGAAGCGCTTGCGCGTTTGTATATAGCGACTCCCAGGCGATGGATAGGTCAGGTCGGTCGCCATGACCCCGCCCTTGTCGAACTCGACGACACCGGCGGACTCCTTGGTCGGCTTGCGGGAGTCTGAGGCGACAGTGGTTGAGGCGGAATAGACGGTGATCCGCACGCCGTGTCTCTTGACGAACTGGCGTTTCAGCGCGGCGACCGGGTCGAGCGCGACAGCGGCTTGGTTCGCTGTGATGTGCTGGTCGAGAGCGGCGTGCGCGCTGCTCGGGGTGCCGGCGGCCAGCACCGCTACGGTCAGCGCCATGGCAGGCGCCACCCCCCATCGGCTCATTGCGGCTCGTCTCCTCCTGCTCCATGCCCGAGCCGGACGGCGTGGGGCGTTCCGGGAGTGATCGTCACAGAAGGAGATCACGCCTCCGTCACGACCGCTCGTTCCTCCAACACCTAGAACGACCTTCGGTCTGACGAAGCCTGTAATAAGGTCCTGGATCATGCCCGAGCCTCTTTATCCGGATGACCCACCAGCAATCGGCCCATATCGGCTGATTGGCCGCCTGGGAGCCGGCGGACAGGGTGTCGTTTATCTGGGCCAGGCCGGGGACGGGCGGTACGTGGCGGTCAAGGTGCTGCATGAAGCGGTCTCCGACCAGGTGCTCGAGCGGTTCGCCAAGGAGGTGGCCGCCGCCCGGCGGGTCGAGCCGTTCTGCGTCGCCCAAGTGCTCGACGCCTCCTTCGAGGGCCGGCGGCCGTACATCGTCACCGAGTTCGTCGAAGGGCTCTCGCTGCAGCAGGCCGGCGTACACCACGGCCCCGCGCTCCACCGGATGGCGGTGTCCACCGCGACGGCGCTCGCCGCCGTTCACCGGGCCGGAATCGTGCACCGCGACTTCAAACCGGCCAACGTGCTGCTCGCCAAGGATGGGCCCCGCGTCATCGATTTCGGCATCGCCCGCGACACCGAGGCATCCCTCACCGTCACCAGCAGCATCGTCGGCACGCCCTCCTACATGGCGCCGGAACAACTCGGCGGCCACTACACCGGACCTGCCACCGACGTGTTCGCCTGGGGTTCGGTTATGGTCTACGCCGCCACCGGCCGTCCGCCCTTCGGCGTCGACCACCTGCCCGCCGTCATCTCCCGCATTCTGTACGCCGCCCCCGACCTCGGTGACATGGCCGAACCCCTGCGCTCCATCGTCACCAGCTGCCTGGCGAAGGAACCGTCCCGCCGCCCCACTATGCAGGACGTGCTGCTCCAGTTGCTGGGGCAGCAGCGCGTACGGCCGATCGCCCCCTCCGAACTGGTCGCGGACACCAGGCCCACGGTCCGTTCCACGCCCCTGCGCACCGGCCTGCTCGTCGGCGGCACCGCCGTCGTCGTCACCTCCGTCACCGTCACCGTGACACTGCTGCTCGGTCTTCCGGGGGGAGGCCCGAACCGAGCCGCGAATTCTCCCGCGGACGGCGCCACGAGTTCACCGGTCGCCGCAGGCTCCGAGTCCCAGGGGAAACAGGCACAGGATCCCTCGACGAGTTCCCCCACCGAGTCCACGCCGCCCCCGGCCAATTCGACGCCGGAGGCCATCGTGTTCGGCAGCCTGGTCGCGCAGGGCAGCAAGAACGGAACCTGCTACGAGAGCGGCGTCCGCGTCCGGTTTCGAGGGAGGATCCTCGACGACGCCGAACCGATAGGGCACCGCTGGGTGCTCGACGGCCGTGAGAGCGGCGTGACCACCAGCTTCAGTCCCAAGGGGCCGTTCGAGGCCATCACCCGGGAAGGTTTCTCCGAGCCCGGCACCCACACGGCGACCTTCTGGCTTCTCAGGCCGGGCACGCGTCGCTCCAGGACCATATCGATCAAGGTCTGCTGACGGGCGAACGGCAGGTTCATGGGGGACTTGTCGCGTTGCCCAACCCTGCCAGCCCCGTGTTGATGAGCCGGGCCGCGCTGTGCACGTCGGCGGTGACGGCGTGGCGGACCTGTTCGGGCGTGTGTTCGCCGTTGAGGCTCCGGCGCAACGCCATGAACTGGACACGCCAGAGCCCAAGCAGAGCGGTGGCCGCGATCTGGCACAGCGGATCATCACTGCCGTGCCCGGTTCGGGCGGCCAGCGCCTCCGCCGCGACCGTGACAAGTTGCTCGGTCATTTCCCGGTGGTACGCGCGCAGTGAAGGCGTGGAAAGGATCAGCGCGTTGAAGTCCTGGATCCTCGTGCTGGCCTGAGCCAGGTCTGGTTGCCCGCCCAGCCAGGACACCAGGGCGTCCAGTTCGCCGGCCAGGATGTCCAGCACCGCGTCGGTGGGGGTTCGGTCGGCTCGTGCCAGCCCGGTGCGCAGCGCGGCCATCGTCGCTTCGGGGAGGTCGAGGATCAGCGCCTCCTTGCTGGGGAAGTAGTTGAAGACGGTCTTCTCGGACACCCCGCACGCCGCGGCGATCTCGGCGACGCGCACCGCGTCGAATCCGCGCTCCAGGAACATCGCGGTGGCGGTGTCGGTCAGCTGCTGGCGCATGAGGCGCTTCTTGCGCTCCCGCAGCCCCTCCACCACGCCGGACCTGTCGGGCGCCTGCCAGTCCACGGTGGGTGCGCTCATGCCCGAACTTTAGTTACTGCGACTGCAATCTTCCAGTCGCCGAAAGTAGCGTCGGCTATGCTCTTGCGGGGATAAGTTCAGTCGCTGTAATCTTTCAGTGCCAGTAGATATTGCGACTGAAGACTTCGGAGTTTTCTCGTGAGTGAACCCCTCGTCCTGATCAACCTGTTCTCGATGCCCGCCGAGATGGTCGACGACTTCGTCGGCGGGTGGGAGGCCAGCATCGCCGCGGCGAAGAACGCCCCAGGCTTCCGCGGCACCCGCCTGCACCGGTCCCTCGACCCCGACGCCCCATATCCCGTGGTCAACATCGCCCGGTGGGACAGCGTCGAGGACTGGCAGGCCGCGTTCGACAAGTACTTCTCCGGCCCGGGCCAGCGCGACGACGCCGGGCAGACGGACGGCGGCTGGGGCGCGGTGTCCGCGCACCCGGCGCTGTATTCGGTCGCGCATGTGACGCCGGATCCGATGGCCTCTTCGGACGCGCACTCGTGACGGCGTCGGACGAAGTGTTCGCGGAGGGTGGTGCGGCATGAGCGGTGGCGTGGTGCAGTACGTCGGCCTGTTCCTGCTCGGCGTTCTCGCGGGCGAGGAGCTGATCGTCCGCTACGGCGTCCATCCCGTACTGTCCAGTCTGGACGACCGTGCGCATCTACTCGCGCGGCAAGCCCTCATACGCCGCTTGCGGGTGGTGGTGCCGATAGTGATGCTCCCTGCAGCGGCGTTCGCCCTGGTCGGGCTGGCCACCGTCACCGGTCCTGGTCTGGCGCTGCGGTGGGCGACCGTGATCGCGATGATTGGGTTCCTGCTGTTGTCGTTCCTGGGCACGGTGCCGATCAACATCAAGGTCAATGACTGGCGGGTGGATGCTCCACCGGCCGACTGGAAGGCCGTGATCCACCGCTGGGCGCGGATCGACGTGCTTCGATCGACCGCGGCGACCGCCGCGTTCCTGTTCGCGGTACTCGCCGTCGCGTACGGTACAGCGAGCTGACCGGCCGGGGCGCCGATCGCGGGCCATGTCTGGCCGTATCCAGTGAACGCCGCCTAGGCCGCGGGATCGAGGGCGGGGTCGGTCGTGAGGATCCGCTGGTGGAGTTCCCGGATGGTCGGCCCCGGCTCCAGCCCTTGCTCGGAGATCAGCGCCGCGCGCAACCCGGTGTACACAGACAGGGCTTCGGCCTGCCGTCCCGCCCGGTACAGGGCGAGCATGAGCAGCGCGTGCAGCGGTTCGTGCAGCGGGTGGGTGGCGGTGAGTTCGCGTAGTTCGGGGATCACCGTCGCCTGATGTCCGAGTTCGACGTCGGCCCTCAGCCTGGCCTCGACGGCCAGTAGTCGCTCCTCCTCCAGCCGGTCGGCGTGCGCCTGGATCATCGGGCTGGCGGGTACGTCGGCCAGCGCGGGCCCGCGCCAGAGATCCAGCGCCGCGCCCAGCAGCCCGCGGGCCGGCTCCAGCTGACGTGCTCGAACGGCCTGCTGCGCTTCGGCGAGCAGCCTCTGGAAGCGGGCCGCGTCGGTCTCCAGCGCGTCACCGCCCAGCTCGTAGAACCCCCCTCGGGTGCGTACGTCCTCGCCCAGCACCCGGCGCAACCGCCAGATGTATCCCTGCAGCGTCTTACGGGCGAACTTGGGTTCGGAGCCCTGCCAGAGTTCCTCGATGATCCGGTCCGCCGAGACCGGGCGGCCCGCGTTGATCGCCAGGATGGCGAGGACGGCGCGATGCTTGGGCGCGGTGATGGGGACCACTCCGTCGCCGCGTACGACCTGGAGCGGGCCGAGCAGACT
The DNA here is from genome assembly GCF_043197735.1 of Nonomuraea sp. NPDC049028. Classification (NCBI taxonomy): domain Bacteria; kingdom Bacillati; phylum Actinomycetota; class Actinomycetes; order Streptosporangiales; family Streptosporangiaceae; genus Nonomuraea; species Nonomuraea sp. NPDC049028. Next base: position 228,781 of record NZ_JBICTR010000017.1, on the reverse strand, counting down.
GAGCCGGGCTCCGTGGAACGTCAAGGGCACGACCACCTCCTGAACCGGACAGGCCGGATCCGTACTACCGGACGGGATGAATCGCGATCTAGACTGCCACGCCGGGCTTGCGCGGGACTTGCGCGGTGAAGCGGGACCTGCGCGGTGAAGCGGGACCTGTGCACAAAGCGCGCGGTGAAGGGGGCGGCGTGGATTTCCGGATCCTCGGGACCCTGGAGCTCTGGAACGGCGGATCGCCAGTGCCGCTGACCGCGCCCAAGCAGCGGGCGCTGCTCGCGATCCTGCTGATCAAGGCGGGACGGCCCGTCCCCGTCGAGCGCCTGGTCGACGAGCTGTGGGGCGCGACACCACCGCGGAGCGTGGAGAGCACGCTGCACTCCCTGATCTCCCGTCTGCGCGGAAGAGGCGTCGCCACGCTCGTCAGGGAGCCGGGCGGCTACCGGCTGGGGCTGGAGGGCGCGACCCTGGACGCCCGGGTCTTCGAGTGGCTTGCCGTACAGGCAAGGGAGTTGGCGGAGGCGGGGCGGCTGGAGCACGCCGCGCGGCGTTTCCGGGAGGCGCTGGATCTGTGGCGGGCGCCGGCGCTGGCGGACGCGCCCGAGTCGCCGATGATCGAGGCGGAGCGGGCCCGGCTCGACGGGCTGCGGCTGGCGGTCTTCGAGGAGTACGCCGACACGCTGGCCGGGCTCGGCCGGCACGCCCAGGTCGCCGGTGAGCTGCGTGCGCTGCTGGCGGAACACCCGCTGCGCGAATCCCTGTGGGCCAGAATGATCGCCGCCCTCGACCGCTCAGGGCAGCCCAGAGAGGCGCTCGCCGCGTACGGCGAAGCGCGCCGGGTGCTCGCCGAGGAGCTCGGCCTGGACCCCGGATCGGAGCTGCGCCGGCTGCAGGCCGGAATCCTGCGACGGGAGAACAAGCGGGAGAACAAGCGGGAGGACGGGCGGGCGGCTCGCGGGCCGATCTCCCCGCAGCTCCCGCCCGACCTGGCCCAGTTCACCGGGCGTGGCACCGCTCTTCGTGAGCTGACCGCGCTGATGCGGACCGCGCCGGGGACGGTGGCCGTCGTCAGCGGCATGCCCGGCGTCGGGAAGTCGGCCTTCGCGGTCCACTGGGCCCACCGGATGGCCAAGCGCTTTCCCGACGGGCAGATCTTCATCGATCTGCGCGGGCACCGGCCGCAGGAGGCGATCACCCCGCGAAAGGCGCTGGACCGGTTCGTCCGCGCCCTTGGCATGCCTCCGGAGCAGGTCCCGGCGGGGGAGGACGAGCTCGCCACCGCCTACCGAACGCTGCTGGCCGGACGGCGGGTGCTGGTGGTGCTCGACAACGCGGCCGACCCCGAACAGGTCGAACCGCTGCTGCCCGGCACCGACGGCTGCCTGGCGCTGGTCACCAGCAGGAACCGGCTTTCCGGCCTGGCCTTGCGCCACGTGACGCGTACCATCGACCTCGACATCCTGGCCGAGCCCGAGGCCGTCGCCCTGCTGGCCGCCGTCATCGGCCCACGCGCCGACGCCGAGCCGGCCGCGGTCGCCGAACTCGCGGATCAGTGCGGGCAGCTGCCTCTGGCCCTGCGGATCGCCGCCGCCCACCTGGCCGGGCACCCCAACCGCCGGGTCGCCACCTACCTGGCGGACCTCACCGAGCGCGGACGGCTCAACGCACTGCGCCTCGGCGACGTCCCGGCCACCGCCGTACGCGCCACCTTCGACCTGTCCTACCAGGCGCTGGCCGAGGCCGACCAGATCGCCTTCCGCCGCCTGGGCCTGGTACCCGGTTCCGGCTTCACCGCCCAGGCGCTGGCCGCGATGCTCGACGTCTCCGCCGCCCAGGCCCGTACGCACCTGGACGCGCTACGGGCGGCCAGCCTGATCCACCCCCACCGCAGCCGACCGCGCCAAGAGCGCTACCAGCTGCACGATCTCCTTCTCGACTACGCCCGTGACCGAGCCCAAGCCGAGGACGCCCCGCCGATCCGCGAGGAGTCCGTGCGCCGGTTGCTGGAGTGGTACCTCACCATCGACGACCCGCTCGTGCTGCAGGACGAGCACGAGAACATGATGGCGGGCACCCGTCACGCCGCGGAGCATCGCATGGACGCCGCCTGGCGGCTGCCCGCGGCGCTCGCCCAGCCGCTGCGACTGCGCCACTGCCTGACCGACACCGCCGAGCTGCACACCCTGGCCGCCACCGCCGCCGAGCGGACCGGCAGGCAGCCGGAGGCCGCCGTCGCCCACCACAACCTCGGCGCCGTCCTGGAGCACCTGGGCCGCTACCCCGAAGCCCTGGCCGAGCACCGCAGGACACTGGAGATCTATCGGCAACTGAAAGACCAGCGCGGGATGGGCACCGCCCTGCGCAGTATCGGCACCGTCTCCTGGCTGCTGGGCCGGTACGGCGAAGCCCTCACCGATCTCCAGGAGGCACGGCGACTCCTGGAGGGCGCGGGCGCCGATGCCGCCGTGGGCCAGACGCTCAACATGCTCGGCATCGTGCTACGGAACCTGGGCCGCCTGGAGGAGGCCGTCACCCACTATGAGCGCGCGCTGGCCATCCACCAGCGCACGCACGACCTCGAAGGCGAGGCGAACACCCTCAACAATCTCGGCGTGGCACGCGAGGCCCAAGACCGCCACGCCGAGGCGCTGGAGCTGTACCGGAAGGCGCTCGCGCTGCGCCGGGCGGCGGGCAGCCGCAAGGGAGAGGCACGCGCGCTGAACAACATCGGCCTGGCGGAGGCCAAGCTCGGCCGGCTCGAACCCGCGCGCGAACATCTCCTGGCCGCGCTGGCCAGCCACCGCGAGAGCGGCGACCTCAAGGGCGAGGGGCAGGTGACCAACGACCTGGCCGGCCTCTACCACCGTCTCGGGCGGGAGGAGGAGGCGCGCACGCATTTCGCCGCGGCGCTGCGCATCCGCTCCGGCATCGGCGACCGCAGGGGCCTCGCCGAAACCCACAGGGATCTCGGTGAGGCCCTTGCCGACCAGGGCGACGCCACCGCCCACCACCATCTGGCCGCCGCAGACCAGCTCTTCCAGGAGCTGGGCGTGATCACACCGGGACGATGAGACCGACCGAGAGCAGATCGGCCACACCGAGCCCCAGCTGGTCGTCCGTGCCGGGTCCGGCTGCTTGGCGATACCGGTCGCGCAGCGACGACAGGTCCCGGCCGTCGCACAGGGCGTAGATCAGCCATGCGTGTTCGTTCAGCCATTGGAAGCTCGGCGCGCCGGGTGTGACGGCCACCAGCTCACGCTGCTCGGGGATCGGGCACACCTGAACCGGCTGCGCCTGGCGGTAGCCCCGTACCTCCAGCTCCACCTCCGTGCGTGGGCGGGGCTCGACGGGTAGCCGGTCGGGCTGGATTCCCGGCGCGAGGGGGGCCACGGCGCCGATCAGCCAGTCGACGAACCGCCTGCCGCTCGCCGTCAGCATCCCGCCGTACGTTTGCGACGCCTGCTGGGCGAGATAGGTCACCCGTTCAACTGTGGTGGTGTACTCACCGCTCCCGGCCGCCTGGCTACCGGGCGTGGCCTGATCGACGAAGTCGGTCGTAGGCGGCTCTCCGTACTTGGCGCGCAGGTCCGGGCCGGCGCCGGCCGCGGCCGCGCGGAACAGCAGCAGGTGAGCGTAGACGTGCATGGCGAACAGCACCCGCGTCAGCGTCCACGACTTCACCCGCCAAGGGATCGGGATCAGCTGGTCCGGATCGGCGGCCATGGACCCGGTGCGCAGTATGTCGAACAACTTCAGGTGCAGGCCCTCGTGGAACAGCGTCTCCGCTGCCATCCAAGGATCGGCCAGCCGCTCGGGGGCCAGGAGCACCGCCGAAGGAAGCGGATCGCCGCCGGAGATCGAGTTGAGGACCCCGTCGGGCAGCTCGTCACGGGCCAACCCGGTCAGGGAGATGTGCGGCAGCACGCCGGCGCCCGCATTGGGCAGCAGCTCGGCGAGCAGTTCGGCGCCCCGGCTGAGTCTGGCCAGCATGTCGGCGTCGGGACGCACCCGAACGCCGGAGCCGTTCTTCGAGAGCGTCCCGGCCAGCAGTTCTTCCAGGCGAGCGGCCAGCACCCTTTCCGGCTCGGAGCGCGGTTCGAGATCGGTCCACACCCATGAGACGGCATTGCCGGGCCATGGACGAAGTTGCGGGTGAGACAGGCGCTCGCACGGCCCGAGGCCGTCGAGCATGTCCGCCGTGCCGCCTTCCAGGTAACCGACCAGAGTGCCGTTCTCACCGGCCTGGCGTTCCAGGGCGGCCAGGTCGTTCTCGAACGCGTTGCGCAGCACCGGGTCGTACATCACCGGGCGCAGCTTGGCGTCCTCAGCCTGGCACAGTCGCTCCAGCCGGTCGGCGGCGTGTGGGTGGTGCCGGGCCAGCACGCCGAGACCGAGGCGGTAGCGAGCCAGGTTCCTGACCTCGATCGCCTCGGCGCTGCCGAACCGGGGATCCGAGCCGAGTGTCAGGTCGATGCCGGCCGTGAGATCGGTGTCCAAGGCGTCGCCTCCATTCACTGGTGGGGGACCGGCGGCCGGATGTCCCGCCGCCGGTCGGCTAGCTCTCCGTTACTGGGCGCGGGGCGACGAGAACGGCGGGTACCACGCGCGCTCGTGCACGGCATCGGTCGCCACGCTGGGGACGGTGTTCTCTGCCAGCGGGAGCTGCGGCAATTCCACGGTCTGAGTCGGCATGCTGTTTCCCTTCGTGCGTTGGATCACTTGGCGCTCTTGAACCTACGAAGCGCGGGTGTGGGCCCGGTGTGGCGGGCGGCGGCGGCCATGCGGGCTGTTCGGATTGATTGACGTCAATGTCAAGGTTGCATACTTGCCGCATGATCTTCACGCAGGCAGAACTCGACTATCTGGCCGGACAGCACCTCGGCCGCCTGGCCACCGTCTCTCCCGCCGGTCACGTTCAGAACAATCCCGTGGGGTTCTTCCTGGACGCCGCCTCGGGCACGATCACCATCGGCGGGCACGCGCTGGGGGCGTCGAAGAAGTTCAGGAACGTCCAGCAGGGCAGCACCGTGTCCTTCGTCGTGGATGACCTGGCCTCGGTTGACCCGTGGGTAGTGCGCGGCATTGAGATCCGGGGCTCGGCGGTGGCCCTGACCGATCACGAGCCGCCGGTGCCGTACTTCTCACGGGAGATCATCACGATCACCCCCCATCAGATCATCTCTTGGGGGCTTGACGGGGCCAGGTCGAGCCGCAAGGTGTGAAGACCGTCAGGTACGAAGGCTGTACGACCCTCACCGGCAGCGTCAGCTTCCCCGTCCAAGTGTTCGATCTGGATGCCGAGACGCGCCTCGACCCCGCCGACTCCCTGGTGGAGCAGCTCATCCAGGGCATGGACGTCCATCTCGACTACTTCGTGGCGAATCGCCACGCCGTCCTCGCCGCGAACCGGGTCCTCGCGGGCGACCCGGTGATCCAGACGATCATGACGAACGAGCTGGACGCGCTCCGTGCGCGGCTGCTGGCCGTACTCCCGCTCGCGGACGAGAGCGCCCGCGAGGCTGTGTCCGGTGTCCTGAAGAGCTGGCTGGTTTTCGTCCAGGTCCTCTGCGTCGACTGGCTCACCCATGAGACCTGTACGCGCACCCAGCTGCGCGATGTCTGTGTCGGCGCGGTTCTCGGCGCCCTCCGGCCGCTGCTCGCCGAGGACCCCGCCCCCGACTGGCCGCGACAAGGGCCCGCCGCGAGTGCCTAGGGCTGGGTGCGTCAATTCGGGTGGGTCGACTTTGTGCCAATTTACGAGTGCAAGTCCCATCAAAGTCCCGCGCGGGCCATGATCGAGGCTGGCCGCACGCTCGTTAAACGGGGGGCGTGCAGGCCGTCCACGATTGGAGCAACGTGCGAAGAAAGACGACTCTGCTCGCTACGGCGCTTTTAGCACTGGCGGCGCTTCTGCCTGTTCCTGCGGCCAGCGCGGCGACCGAGCCGGAAGCCGTAGGACAGAGCAGCATCACCTGGGCACCCTGTGAGGAGGAACCCAGTGCCGAGTGCGGCAAGCTGACCGTCCCCATCGACTGGTCCAAGCCGAACGGCGAGACCATCGACCTGGCCATCGCCCGGCGCAAGGCCACCGACCCGACGGCTCGGGTCGGCTCGCTGGTGATCAATCCCGGCGGGCCGGGCGGGTCGGGCGTGGAGGCCGTGTACGGCGCTCCCGACTCCTACACCGAGGAGCTGCAGAAGCGCTTCGACATCGTCGGCTTCGACCCCCGGGGCGTCGGCCGCAGTCACCCGGTGATCTGCTCGGCCTCGGTGTACAACCAGATGCCGCACACCGTCATGTCGAGCCAGGCCGACTTCAATGCCTGGGACGCCTTCACCAAGAAGCTGCACCAGGACTGCCGGGCACGCACCGGCCCCCTGTACGACCACGTCGACTCGCGCAACGTCGCGCGCGACATGGACGCCCTCCGCGCCGCCCTCGGCGAGGAGAAACTGACCTACTACGGCATCTCGTACGGGACGCTGATCGGCCAGATGTACGCCGAGATGTTCCCGAACCGGATCCGGGCCCTCGCGCTCGACAGCAACATGGACCACAGTCTCGGCGTCGCGGGCTTCCTCAGCACCGAGGCGATCGCCATCGAGGACGCCTTCGACCAGTTCGTGGGCTGGTGCGAGGCCGACACCAGCTGCGTTCTGCACGGGCGTGACGTCCGTCAGATGTGGCGGGACCTGCGGGCCAAGGCCCGGCGCGGCGAGCTGTACTACCCGACCGCCCCGGACCGCCCGATGACCGAGCTGCAGGTCATCTACAACGCGGCGCTCGGCACCGAGGGGCCTGACTGGCGCCTGCTGAGCGAGGTCATCAACTGGCTGAGCGGCGGCCCCGAGCCGTCGTGGGTGCCGCCGCTGCCGGGCCGGGGGCCCGTGGAGGGCGACACCGCCGAGCTGCCCACCCGGATCCTCTGCCAGGACTACAACCTCCGGGTGCGGAACTACGCCGAGTACGCCTTCTACATGGGCGTTTCCAAGCGGTTGGCGCCCGACGTGCGGTATCACCCGTACCCGATCGACGACCTGCCCATCTGCCTCAACTCCACGCCGACCAACCCGCCGCACCGGCTGAAGTACACGGGCGACGCGCCGATCCTGCTGGGGAACTCGCTGCATGATCCCGCGACGCCGTACATGTGGTCCGCCAACGCGGCGCGGCAACTCGGTCCGAAGGCCGTGCTGCTCACCTATGAAGGCTGGGGTCATCGCATCTATGGCAAGGACAAGTGTCAGACGGACATCATCGACCAGTACCTGATCGCTCTGACCGTGCCTCCGCCCGGCACCCGCTGCGCCGTGGGCACGCCTGAGGAGAGCATGCGCAAGCAGCAGCAGTTGCCGCAGAAGACGTGGCCGACGGACAAACAGCACTGGTAGGTAAACGCAGAGCCGCCGGACCATGGCACACGCCGCGGTCCGGCGGTTTTCTCATGCGGGGGGTGGGACCTCGTCACCTTCCCTGGCGGGCGGCCTTGCCGCCGGCGCCGAAGAACAAGACGGTCGCGGCCAGACCCAGCACGACGACGAGCACGTCGGCGACCAGCGTGAGGGTGGGCAGGGTGATGAACAGGCCCACCACCTTGAACAGGACGGAGACGATGACGATGATGGTGGCGAAGATCCGGACGGCGCCGCCGCCGCGCAGCGCCAGCCAGGCGAGCAGTATGAGCACGAGCGACCAGAAGATCGTGCTGTAGGCGAGCCCCGAGTAGATCATCTGGAGCGACTCGAACCGGTCGCTGTGGATGTCGACCTCGTCGAGGCTCACGGGGGCAGAGCCTCCGTCCGAATTCGCGGCGATCTGTTCTTTGATCGCCTCTGCGCCGGAGACGAGGAGTCCGATGGCGCTGATCACGTTGAGCGCCGCGGCGCCGATGGCCGCGTACACCGCTCGGGTTAAGTTCGCCGGCCTCTCGGGGGCCTTGGCGGCGCGCCGGTCTTCGAAGTTGGCGGGTGCCTGGCGTTCGTACATGGCCATGCGGACCTCTTTCAGGAACGTTGTGCGTCTCGACGATGCGGTGATTGCCGACCTGTGTCAGGCACTCCGCGATCGTCAATGCCGCGCGCATTTCGAACGGCCCTGAGAGGTATAGCAGATTCGCCCGGTCTCCGAAGGCGGCGGCGAATTATGGAACCGCTCGCGATAGCAATCCGCTCCGTTCGGTCGGCGGCGGAAAGCGGCTTTTCAGGTGGTCATCCCATCGCTCACCTGCGAAGGAAGGCAGGCGGAAGAAAAACGGAAGAGCGGCACTTTAATGTCCTGCGACGTCGGCCGGGCTCACATCGCCGACCGCGATAATCACGTACTGCAAACAGAGCGTGAAGATCAAGGCGATTGATGCGTGGTCATCGGGGCGGCGAAGAATGAGTCAGGTTGCGGGTTCGCGATGGCTGCCTGAGGCCAGGCGGCGAACCTCTGTGGCGGATCCATGTGGCTTATCGGGCGAAAGCGATGGCCATTCAGTTCAATGCGCGGCCGAACCCGGGGTGCTTCCCAGGGGTGGCGGCTTGTCCTGGGTTGATCAGCGTCGGCTTCGCTGTACTCACGCCCTCGGGTGAGCCTGCCAGTACGGCCACCACCGGCTCGGTCAGGACACCAAGCGCGAGGTCGGCCTGCCCGTCCTTATTGAAGTCGGACAATCGCAGTGCGGCGCCGAACGACTGAACGTCCTGCGTAATGCCCACGTCACCCGGCTTGAGCAGCTGGGCTCCGGCGTCCGGCAGACGGTCCTTTCCCCCGTACAGCAGGAAGACCGCGCGTGATGCGCTGACCGCCACATCCGCGTACCCGTCGCCGTTGATGTCGCCGACCGCGAGATTCCCGCCGAACCCAGCGCTGTCCTCGGGATCCTTGGGTACGCCAGGAGAGCTCTGGGAAACCAGCACGCCCTTGGCCTCCGGTCCTGTGGCCGAGCCGCGGTAGATGAAGATCTGGCCGCCGGGATCGGCCGCGTCGGCATAGCTGTTGCCCGCGATCACATCGCCGAAGCCATCTCCATTGACATCGCCGACGGACATGGATCCCACTCCCCATGCGTCGAATGTGGGACCGGCCACGCCCGTCAGCCCGCCGGAGGAACCTCGGTAGACAGCCCCCGTACCCTCATCAGCCGGATCGTCGTCAGAGAAGGCGACCACGAGATCGTCGACCCCGTCGCCGGTGACGTCGCCCGATGCCAGCGCATTGATGGCACTGGACTTCTTGAGCAGCCGAGGCCGCGGTGGACGCTGCCGTATTCGGCTGCCTCCATAGACCACCCAAACCGCCGCATCCGTGGCCACTCCCAAATCCTGGTAGCCGTCCCCATCGAAGTCGCCCGCCGCCAGCAGCTGCCCGAACGCCGGGTCTTCGTGCGTGAGCCGAACCGTCGACCGGCCGGACAGTCCTCCCTCACCGCCGAAGACGATCGTCACAGAGGCCGGCGAGTCGGCGCGTTCGTTGTTCGTGCCAACGGCGAGATCGGCGTATCCGTCACGATCGAAATCGCCGCCGGCAAGCACCGCGCCGAAACTGTCGCCCTTGGCCGCGACGCCCGGCAGACCCTCTCGCCCAGGCTGGAAGGAGTTCCGGCCATGCGTGCCGAGTCCGTCGGGTCCGCCGTACGAGACGACGACATATCCGGAAACCGTGGGGTCTTCTTCGTCCGACCACAACCCAGGAGCACCGATGGCGAGGTCGGCATAGCCGTCACCGTTGTAATCGCGGGCCTTCACCGTGTCGCAGCCCACTCGACATTTTCCGTGTGTCGCGGGCGTCTTCAGCGGAGCTCCCGCCGGAGCGGGCGAATGGGTCGCGGAGGGAGTCTTCGCAGGTTCAGCCGCTGGAGGCTCGGCGGAACACGCGGCCAGACTCACCGCGACACCCACGGCGACCAACCCGCGCACGATCGTCAGCATGACCGGCAGGATAAGCCGATCCGGAACGAGACGCCGAGCGGAGCGGGCCGGCCCCTCCCTTCTGACGGCTGGTCACAGGCGGGCGGTCCACTCGTCACTCGTGAGGACGTCAGCACCCCTGGCCGGGAAGACGCGGTTGATCAGGAAGTCGTGCACGTCCGGTTCCCCGTCGGCGCAGGCGTCGCTGAGCACGGTCAGGCGGTAGTCGCGGTCGGCGGCGTCGTAGAGCGTAGCGGCGACCATCGCCCCGGTCGCGACGCCGGTCAGCACGATCGAGTCGATGCTCTGGGCGCGCAGGAGCAGGTCGAGGTCGGTCGCCGCGAACGCGCTGGCGCGGCGCTTGAGGACGACGGCCTCGCCCGGCAACGGCTCGATGCGCGGGTGCACGAGCGTCTCGGGGGACTCTTCGTGGAACAGCGTCCCCGCCCCGTGCAGGGCGCTGATCAGCGGGTTTCCCGCTGCCACATCAAGTCCTGAGGCCCGGAGCCCGAAACGTATGAAGATCACGGGGATTCCGGCGGCTCTGGCCGCGGGGAGAACCCTTTCCATGACGGGAAGCACGTCGGCGGCGAAGGGGTAATTGTCCACGATGCCCGCCTGCAGGTCGCCGACGATGAGCGCGGTGGTGGTCATTCGGTTTCCTTGTCTGTACGGCCGTATCCATGGCGTTGTTGCCGAATCCAGGGGACGTCGACCTCGACTCCGACGTGCTCCGTGACGGTCCGGAGGTGAAGGAGAAGAGAAACGGAAGCCTTGGCTGCGAGGCTCGATCAAATCCCCAATGATTGGAGCACTGTGCGAAGGCACATCGCACTCCTGATTTCCTTACTTGCGCTCACCGTCTCAGTCGCGCCCATGGCGTCGGCCGAGGCCAGCACGAGCACGAGCACGAGCACGACCCCGATCTCGTGGCAGCCGTGTACGGAGGATCCAGCGGTCGATTGCGGAACGCTGAGCGTACCCCTTGACTGGGCCAACCCCGGTGGCGAGCAGATCCAGCTGGCGCTGGCGCGGCGCAAGGCCACCAACCCCTCGGCCAGGATCGGCTCGCTGGTCGTCAATCCGGGCGGACCCGGCGGCTCGGGCAAGCAAATAGTGCTGCGTGACCGGCTCCCCTTCTCCTCCGAGATCACCAGCCGGTTCGACATCGTGGGCTTCGACCCGCGCGGGGTGGCCGGCAGCCATCCCATCCTGTGTTCGCAGGAACTGGCGTCGCAGGCGCCTGATCCGTTCCTGAAGAGCCAGGCCGACTTCGAGCGGCTGCTGGCCTTCAACGAACGGTACAAGCAGGACTGCCGAGCCCGCACCGGCCCGCTGTTCGACCATGTGGACACCGTCAGCGTCGCGCGTGACCTGGACACCATGCGGGAGGCTCTCGGCGACGACAAACTCTCCTTCTACGCCATCTCGTACGGCACGCTGATCGGCCAGATCTATGCCGAGCGTTTCCCCGGCCGGGTCCGCGCCCTGGCGCTCGACAGCAACATGGACCACAGTCTGGGTACCAGGGGTTTCCTGGACACCCAGGCATGGACGACCCAGGATTCCTTCAACGAGTTCGTGAAATGGTGCGACAAGACCGCGTCGTGCGCCCTGCACGGCAAGAACATCCGCACCTTCTGGGCCAACCTGCTGACGCGCGCCGATCGCGGCGAACTGCACTACCCGGGCCAGCCGGACACGCCCCTCACCAAGCTGCTGCTCATCTATGAGGCGACGGGCGGGTTCTTCGGTCCCGACTGGGCCGGCCTGGCCGAATTCCTGGTGGCGGCCGACAGCGGCGAGGGCCAGGTGAAATCGCTGCTCACACCTCTGCCCGACCAGGAGGTGGTCAACGACGCGACGCAGGTCTTCTGCCAGGATTACCTGCTGCCGGTTCGCGACTATCCCGAGTACGCGGCGCACCTGGCGAGTTCCCGCCGCATCGCTCCCGACATGCAGGCCGGTCCTGAGGCGCTGGCCACGATGGCCGCGTGCCTGGGACAGCGGGCCCCGATCCCCAATCCTCAACACCGCCTGCGCGTCTCCAGCCCCACGATCCTGGTGGCCAACGCCCTGCATGACCCCGCCACCGGCTACAACTGGGCGGTCAGCACGGCTCAGCAGCTTGGCCGCGCGGGAAGGCTGTTCACCTACGAAGGCTGGGGCCACCGCATCTACGACCATGGAGAGTGCGCCGTCAACGGCATCGACCGCTACCTGGTCTCCCTCGAACTGCCGGCCGCGGGCGCCAGATGCCCCGCCATCCCGCCCACCTCATCCAAGGTTTCCGGGTACAAGCCACTCCCCGGCCCCGTTCCCGGCCTTCCCGGCTGGGTGAAGTCGTGACCTCATAGCTCAAGCAGCGGCAACTGCCGCAGAAGACGTGGCCAACGGACAAACAGCACTGGTAGGTAACCAGAGCCGCCGGACCACGGCACCCGCCACGGTCCAGTAGGTAAGCAGAGTTGCCGGGCCACGGCACACGCCGTGGTCCGGCTCCGTTTCGGTCAGCGGCTTCCCGCTCGGGCCAGTGCGTCCTCAGCCTGCGCGGCGATGGCTCCGACAAGGTCGGCTGCGGAGGGCAGGTCGTTGATGAGATCGATGGCCTCCCCGGCCCACATCGGCAGTGCGGGGATCTCGCCTCGTGCCACGCCATCCTGGTACGCCTGCTTGGCCTGGACATTTGTGGAGAGTTCGGCTTCTCGGCCCCGCCACTGATCCAGGAAGGGGTGGCCGAGGGTGCGCGCGGTGTATTTCGACGGCCACTGGGAGCCTCGGGCGATGTCAAGTACGCTGCTGCGCTCGGTGTCCTCCCCGCGTCCCTCGACGATCGCCTTGGCGGTCGAGGGGGCCACCAGAGCCTCGGTCGTGGCCTGGAAGCGGGTGCCGATGAGCGCCCCGGCGGCCCCCAGGGCCAGCACGGCGGCCAGGCCGCGGCCATCGGCGATTCCGCCGGCCGCCAGCACCGGCACCGGTGCCGCCAGGTCCACCACAACCGGCACGAACGGCAACGTGGAGCGCCCGTGCCGAGCGCCATGCCCACCGCTTTCGACCCCCTGCGCCACGATGACATCGGCGCCCAAGTCCACCGCCCGCCTGGCCTCCTCCAGATCGGTGACCTGAATGATCAGTGCCGTGCCTGCCCGGCGAATGCGTTCGGCGAACGGGCTCGGGTCTCCGAAGGACAGCATCACCGCCCGGGGGGCGTACTCCAGGGCACGCTCGACCGCCCCAACATCGATCTGCCAGGTCAGGAAACCGATGCCCCACGGCCTTCCGCCGGAGCCCTCGGCAACGATCGGCACCTCGCGGGCCAGCCAGTCCGGATCGCCGTTGCCGCTGCCCAGCAGTCCGAGCCCGCCACCGCGAGAGACGGCCGCCGTCAGCGCACCACCGGCCGACCCGCCCATCGGCGCCAGGGCAAGGGGGTGCTGCACGCCGAACAACTTCGTGAATGCTGTCGAAAGCGCCATAACTACAATGATCACCCCTTACTGGCTGTACGCGGCGACCGTCCTGCGCATCCCGCGCAGGACGAGGAGACGATCGCCGCGGTGCCAGCGCCGGCGAAGAATTGATTCACCTGACCAAGTACATGCTCAGCCAGGAGAAAGGGCTTATGTGGGCTGCATCGCTCATGGTGACGTCGGCTCCGGGAGCCGACCGAGGATCCAGGTGCAGAGTTCTTCGGTGATCTGGGTGTGCGCCTCGTTGTCGGACGCGCACAGGAACTCGTCCAGCTCGCTTTGCGACGGGCGCAGGCTGCCGATGTCGGCGTACACATCGTCCTGGTTCTCGAGGTCGCGGATCGCCACAGCGCTGACCGCGGGGACAAAACAGATGGAGCGGTAGTACACCTCGGCCTGACCGTGCTTGTTCAGGGCGTCGGCCAGAATGCCGAAGGACTCCAGCGTCCCGCCCGGTGCGCCGTCCAACTCGGGCAGCCCGCTGGTACGGATGTCCTTGTGGGCGCCGAGGATGCTTCTGAGCACGGCCACCTGCTGGTCATCCCCGGCGGACTGGGTGTAGAGCACGGTGCCGTTGAACACCAGGCCGGTGCACTTGAGCGCTTCGACGCCGGCCGGAACCCCATTGCCGGTGCCGTTTCCCACACCGTTGGCGACCCCTATCTTTCTCGGGACGCTGGGCCACGAGCCGACCGCGCGGAGCTGGTCGAGGAAATCGGTACGCAGCGTGTCCTGCTGGGGATCGCTGCCGACCTCGGAGATGTGACGGAACAGCAACTGGCGCGCGGCCGGGCTGTTGATCTGGCGGGAGAAGACGGGGTTGGCCGGCCTGAGGAAGTGCGCGAACGCCTGCAGGGAGATCGGGATCCACGCGCCCCGATGCGGACTGTCGTAGGAGACGTAGAGAGCCGTCTGATGGTCGAGGCCGTCATGCTCCATCTTGGCCAGGGCGTAGCGGGTGACCAGGCCGCCCATGCTGAATCCGCCGACGGTGAGCGGCGTGTTCCCGTACCGTTCGGCGAGCGTCTGGGTGATGGCGGCGATGGCGGTCTGCGCGTTGTCCAGGATCGACGCGCTGCGCTCGGCGAAGCCGAGGATGACGAGGTCGCGGCCACGGCGGCGCAGCTCGCTGATGAGGGGGTAGTCACCCCGCTCCAGGAAATGCCAGGACTCGTGCAGGTTGGACGGACCTGTGTTGAAGCCGTCGGCGAGGATGACCGGATTGACCAGGGTCTGGTGGCCTTCTCCGTAGTACACCCAAGCGGTGCCGCCGGGAAGCTCCCACATCCTGTCCGGTGTGGGTGCCGGTGCGGAGACCTCCAGTGGCGCGATCAGCCTGATCGGCCCGATGGCCTGCTCTGCCTTTACTGCCTGCTCTTCGCTCATCCGTTTCCCTCTCCGGTGCGCACAGGTGATCCGGCCGCCTTGCCGGACTACTGCGATGATTACGGACCGCAATAGGGCGAACGCTGATCGACATGACGGAGAAGGGTAAGGATTGACCATCCGGCATAGATCAATTACATGGTTCGCGTTCCTGGAGGTCGGCCCACATACGGGTGCGACTGCGGTCAAGAGCCCGACCGGGCGGTGAACGTCACAATTTCGACTTCGGCATCGGAGGGCAGGCCGGGATAGTGGCCCTGGAGGCCCGTCTTGAGCTGGTCGATGCTCGTGCCACCATCGAGCCGAGCCTGTGCGGCGGTGAGGCGATCGAGCCGGTGACGTTCGACGCCGGTGACGGTGCCGTTCAACGTGCGGTGGGCTTCGTCGTCCTCGAAGAGGAAGATTGCGGGACCCAGCGCGATCGGATCGTCGTAGCGGACGGTGGAGGTCTTCCGTGCGGTGGCGATGGCCTCTTAGTAGCGCTTGTTGAACCGAACAATTCGACGCGCATCCGCATCGGGGAAGAAGTAAGTGTCCGGCAGAAGCTTCCGAATCGGGCGCAGTGTCGGCCCGTCGGCGGTCGGTACAGCGACGAAGACGTCGGGATGGAGGTCGAGAAGCGCTTGGCGGCAGCGGCCGCACGGCGGGATGAGGCCGCGACCCTGATCTCCCGCGGCGGCGATTGTGGCGAGCGGACCGGCTCCCGCTGCTGCGGCGGCACCGAGTACGACGAGCTCGGCGCACGGTCCGCCGGTGAAGTGGTAGACGTTGACCGCCTCATGGATCCTGCCAGCCGTGTCCATCGCCGCTGCGGCTACGGTGTGGTTCGGGTCGCGCCCGAGGGCAGCAGCGAGCTGTTCCGCAGCCTCGATGACGCGGCGCTCGGAGTCGAAGAGCTTCATGGAGACCATGGCGCCGACTCTAGATCGGCCCAGCCGGACTCCTCGACACAATTGTTCTCATGGGCCTCACCCTCAGCGTGGTTGGTGGCTTGACATCGAGACCCGCATATTAGAGGCGTGCCCACGGGCAAGGTGCGCTACGACAACCTCAAGCCCGCGGTGGCCCGGGGGCGGACAGCTTCTCCCGCCGCCGGGTGGAGTCGGAGCGGTGGGTGGCCTTCCGCAGCTGGGCCGGTATCGACGCCTGCTACTGCCGGCCGGGACTGGTCGGCGCGCACGAGAAGGGCGGAGTGGAGGGCCAGATCGGTTGGTTCCGCCGAAACCATCTCGTGCGAGGACGAACGATCTTGACGCGGGACGAGCCGCGGCGATCATCGCAGCTTCGAGGAAGAGCACAAGACAACCAGTCACCCCGGAACGCCGTCGCTGACCTCGTCGTGCGCCGCGGGCGCCGCGCCCTTCCGCTGGCCGGCGGGCCTGGCGTTGCGCAGGCCGAAGGCGGAGACCGCCGCCCCCAGCAGCACCATGACCACCGGGACGACGAGCGCGGTGCGGTAGGCGTCCAGCACCGCGCCCGGTGAGCCATCGGCGCCGACCGCGGCGATTCCGTACACCGCGGTCACCGCGGAGATCCCGACCGCCGAGCCGAACTGGGTGAAGGTGTACAGCAGGCCGCCGGCCAGGCCCTGCTCCTCCTCCGCCACGCTGTTGGTTGCCGCGATGGTGAGCGGACCGTAGGCGAGGGCGAAGGCGGTGCCCGCGATGATCAGGGTCGGGAACATCGCCGCGTATGACCAGTCCATCTCGACCGTCAGGAAGAGCCCGTAGGCCACGATCGCCAGCAGGAAGCCACCGAAGATCACCCGGGTGTGGCCGTAGCGGTTCACCAGGCGGGGGGTGAGGATGGGAGCCAGCACGGCGTCGCAGCCCATGACGATCAGCGCAATCGCGGTCTGCAGGGAGGACCAGCCGCGCAGCTCCTGCAGGTAGAGCGTGACGATGAACTGGAAGCCGAAGAACGCGCCCAGAAAGAGCAGCGCGGCGAGGTTGGCCCGGACCATGGCGGCCTTGCGGAAGATCCCCAGCCGAACGAGCGGCGCTTTGGCGCGCCGTTCGATCACGATGAACGCCCCCACCAGCGCCAGCCCTGCGGCGAACGCGCCGAGGGTCAGCCCGAGCCCTTCGCCGCGGTGCTCGAGTCGGACGATGCCGAAGGCGAGCAGCAGCATCGCGGCGGCGGCGCTGGCCGCGCCGGCCAGGTCGTAGCCGCGATGCGTGGGCTGAGGGCGGGCCTCGGCGGGCAGCAGCCTGAGCGCCGCGAGCAGGATGGCGCCGGCCAAGGCCACCGGGGCGAAGAACACCCAGCGCCAGCCGAGTTCGGTCAGCAGCCCGCCGATGACGAGGCCCAGTGAGAAGCCGCCGGCGCCGACGCCGGCGAAGACCAGCAGGGCCTTGTTGCGCTGCGGCCCCTCCGGATACGAGGTCGTGATGATCGACATGGCGGCGGGGGTCATGAAGGCCGCCGCCACGCCGGTGACGAACCGGGCCACGACCAGCATCCACCCGTCGGTCGCGAAGCCGCCCAGCATGGAGAAGACCAGGAAGACGCCCAGCCAGGTGAGGAACATCCGTCGCCTGCCCAGCAGATCGGCGGCGCGGCCGCCGAGCAGGGTGAAACCGGCGTAGCCGAGCACGTAGCCGCTCATCACCCACGCCGCGGTGCCGGTGGTCAGGCCGAGGTCGGCGCGGATGCTGGGGATGGCAACGGCCAGCATGGCGACGTCGCTGCCCTCGAGGAAGATGGTGCCGCACAGGACGAGCAGCAGGACCCAGGCTCGTCCGCTCATGCGGGCCGCGGGAACGGTGGACATGGATGCGCTCTCACCCGTTGAGTCGGTTGGTCACATCCGGTTCATCAGCAACGGACGCTGTCCGTCGCGCAAGCTGCACGAGCCCGGCCACATCGCCCATGCCCGCACGTCGAACCATCCATCGCAAAGCCTCCACGATCGCCATGGCCGCGACCGTACCAAGCAGCCAGCGACCCAGACCACACCTTTTATCTGTACCCGTTATCTGTACCCGCAGGTTCGCGCGGATGGCCGGCACAGAGAGATGAAGAACAAGCTTGACGCGCTGGCCCCCTTCCGGCGCCAGCCATCCCCACGCCCCTATCGGTAATCACAGAAACACGTTAGGTGAGTAGCCGGGTCTCTGAGTGCTGCTAATTCTCGCCGACATTCCAGACCCGATCAGCCCCGAGCGCTGTCCAAACTCACCGACAAAACGCTGCTGCTACTCATCAGCAAAATCAGGGCGGGGAAAGTCATCGGGCCGACCTCGCGAGGATGGCAACTCCAGGAAGGGGGACGGCATCTAAACGACGTAGTCGATCAGTGATGACGGGGTGGTGAGATGGTGTCGGCGTCGGCCCTGCTTCCTGGTGACCCTCTTCGGCTGGGGGATTTCTGGCTGGCCGGGCGGCTCGGGGCCGGCGGGCAGGGGGTGGTGTACGAGGCGTACGACTCCCAGGGCGCCCGGGTGGCGATCAAGGTGCTGCACGGGAACGCCGCCGGTGACCGGGGTCTGCGGGCCCGGTTCGGCAAGGAGGCCGCCGCCGCTCAGCGGGTGGCCTCGTTCTGTACCGCTCGGGTGCTGGCGGTTGATCTGGACGCGCCCAAGCCGTACCTGGTCAGCGAGTACGTCGAGGGGCCCAGCCTGCGCCAGGCGGTCGACGGCGGGCGGCGTTTCAGCGGCGACGAGCTGCACCGCCTGGCGACCGCGGTGGCCACGGCGCTGACCGCCATCCACGACGCCGGGGTCATTCACCGCGATCTCAAACCCGACAACGTGCTGCTGGGGCCCGACGGGCCGCGTGTCATCGACTTCGGTGTGGCGCGGACCCCGGAGATGTCGCTCACCGCGACCGGCCAGGTCACCGGCACCCCGACGTACATGGCTCCGGAGGTGTTCACCGGGCAGCGCGCCGACACTCCCGCCGACGTGTTCGCCTGGGGCGCCATCATGGTCTACGCGGCGACCGGTGACGATCCTTTCCGGGCGGAGAGTCTGGGCGCGGTCATGCACCGCGTCCTGTCGGCCGAGCCGGATCTGACGGTGCTGCCGCGGTCGGTGCGGCCCCTGGTCTCGGCGGCCCTCGCCAAAGACCCCCTCGCCAGGCCGGCCGCGAGCGAGCTGCTGCTCGGCCTGGTCAGTGGCGGCCAGAGCAGTGGCGGTCAGGGCAGTCGGGCCGACCTGCTCACCGTCGGCAGCGTCGAGGCCGGGTTGCTCGACCGTGGAGCCCCGGCCGACCCCACTCTCGGCACCCTGGCCGACGACGCCTACGAATTCCTCGAACCCGCCGAACGTGATCTCGTCCCCGATCTGTTCCTGCGCCTGGTGAACGTCACCGACACCGGCGAGGTGACCGTACGGGCGGCGTCGCGGGAGGAGTTATCGGAGGCCAGGACGCCGCGGGAGCAGGCCGCGCTGGCGCGGATCCTGGAGGTCTTCGCGTACCTGGTGACCACGCGGGGCGATGACATCACCCTGGCCCGGCCGGCGCTGGTGCGGGCCTGGCCGCGGCTGCGCACCTGGGTCGGCGACGAGCGCGACGGACTGCCCACACACGACATGATCCACACCGGCGCGCGCCACTGGAACGCCCATGGACGTCGTGACGGCGACGTCTTCCAGGGCAGCCGCCTGGAGACGGCACTGCGCTGGGCCGCCACCGGCCGCCGCCACCTCACCCTGAGCAAGCTCGAACGCGACTTCCTCGACGCCTGCAACGCCGCCACCCGCCACCGGGTCCGGCGCCGCCGCCTCCTCACGGTCGCCCTGGCCGTCCTGCTCGTCCTCGCTCTGGCGGGCGGCGGCCTCGCCCTGCGGCAGAGCCGCCTGGTCTCGGAGCAGAGCAGGATCGTCGCGGCACAACGGGACGAGGCGGTCGCGGGCAAGGTGGCGGCGCAGGCTGACACCATGCGGGCCACCGACCCGGTCCGGGCGATGCAGCTCAGCGTCGCCGCCTGGCGGCTGGCTCCCATCTCCGCGACGCGGGCGACGTTGCAGAACGCGTGGGCACAGCGGGAGCGCGCGGTGTTCACCGACCCCGACACCGGCGCCGAGACCGTCCGGCAGATGACCGCGGACGGGCGTACGTTCGTCAGCGTGTCCCCGCAGGGCGTGCGGCTCTACGACGTGCGTACGGGCAAGAGGATCGGCGGCTGGAACGACCTGAAGATGGGCGCGGACAGGTTCCTCGGAGCCGACCTCAGCCCCAGCGGCCGGCTGCTGGCCGTGGCCGCGGGTCATGCCGTCACCATCTGGGACACGAGCACCGGCAGGCGGACGGGAGCCAGGCGCAAGATCGATGTGCCGGGATTCTTCGGCGGCCTCCAGTTCCTGACCGGAGACCGGTACGTGAACGTCGTGGGGTCCCAAGGCGGCGACCTGTGGGACATACGGACCGGCGCGACCGTCTCCACCAGGGCCGGCATGCTGCGGCCGGCCGTCACTCCGGCCAACGACCTGGTCGTGAACGCCGACCTCGAAGGGCGTTTCCAGCTGCTCAGCCTGCCGGGCGGGAAGCCGGTGGCGAGGTGGCATGACGGCGAGACCTGCGTCAAAGACGGGCAGGTGGCGGCCATCAGCCCCGACGGTCATACGGTCGCGTGCGGCACCGGCTCGGACATCTCGTTCGTGGACCTGCGCACCCGGCGTACGCTTCCCCAACGGATGTCCACGGGCGGCGGCCGGATCTGGTTCAGCCCCGATGGCCGCTACCTCGTGGCCGACGGCAACGACCGCTTCGAGCTCATCCGCGTCTCCGACGGGAACACCCTGCTCGACTACCGGGTCGCCCCGCAGAACGTGGCCTTCGACGGTACGACCCTGCGCTACCTGGCCGACGAGAGCGTGGTGAGCCTCGACATCTCCGATCTGCTCCACCCCATGCGACTGCCCGGCCACGCCCCGGAGACCGCGGTGTTCAGTCCCGACGGCCGGTTCCTGGCCACGCAGCAGAAGGCCGAGTCGCGGGAGTTGGTGCTCTGGGACGTGGCGCGCCGCCGCCCGCTGGGCGCCCCGCTGAAGGTCACCATCGGAGACAGCCAGATGGCCCTCGCCTTCAGCGCCGACGGGCGGCTGCTGGCGTCCATCGGCGGCCTGGGACAGCGGCTGGAGACGCGGGACACCTCACAGCCGACGCACGTGTCCGCGGCCCGGTTGCCGGACCCCTGGACGGCGTCCACCGTGGCGGTGAACGAGAACGGAACGCTCGTCGCGGTCGGCGCCAGCGACACCAACGACGACCTCGAAGGTACGGGGCACAGCCGGGTGTTCGTCTGGGACGTACCGCACCACACGTGGATGCGGTCCGTCGAAACCGGGAACCTGTCGGGGGTCGTGTTCCGGCCGGGCAGCCCGATGATGGTCCCGGTGACCAACTCGGCGAACCGCCTGATCGATCTGTCCACCGGGCAGCCGGTGGGTCCCGGATTCGGCCCGGGAGGTCTCAACGGCGCGCTGCGGACAATGGCCTTCAGCCCTGACGGAGCGGTTCTCGCCACTGGCGACGAGTCGGGCAGGCTCGTGTTCTGGGACGTGGCCACGGGCGGCAAGCGCGGCCCGACATTCCGGGCGAACCCCAACGACGGCGTCGGGATCACCCAGATCGTCTTCTCCCCGAAGGGGGATGTGGCGGCGTCCATCGGCGCGGGGGAGGTCCAGTTGTGGGACGTCGCCACTCCGCGCAAGCTCGGGCCATCGATGGCGGCGGAGGGGGACTCCGTGTCAGCCGCCTTCGGATCCGATGGGGCGGTACTGCACACCCTCGACGACAAAGGCGTGCTGCGCGACATGTCCGTCGGGCCCGAGGCGACGGCCGCCACGATCTGCGCCCGCGCCGGGCGGGGGCTGACGCGGGCCGACTGGCAGCGATATCTGCCCGGCGTGCCGTACCGGGAGGTCTGCCCGTGATCGTTGGGCCGGCCCGTTCCCGGTCGAGCGGGGACGGGCCGGTCGTACGTCTGGCCGAGGTCAGCTCAGGAAGCTGCCGTACGGACCGGACAAGATCTGGTTCTTCTGGCTCTGGTTGAAATGCGTGTTCGGGTAGTCGTAGAACGACGCGGACATCGGTGTCCCGTCGGTGGACGACGAGTCGGGCAGGCCGAAGGCGTGGCCGAGTTCGTGGACCATACCGCCGTACCAGCGGTTCATCGGGCCGTTGACGCCCGCGGCGCCATCGGCGTCGTGCTGGTTCAGGATCACCCAGCCACCTCCGCCGCCGCCGCCCGCGCCGTTGCCTTCCGCGCTGATCTCACCCACGTTGATCCAGCGCGGGTCGGGTGCCCTCAGGTTCAGCTTCCTGAGGAGTTCTTGCTGCATGTTGAAGACGGTCCACCAGTACGGGTCGCTCCCGTTGGGGGTGGTCTCGTACCAGTTCTTCACGTGGTCGCCGTTGACGACCTCCACCACGGGGTTGTTGAGGGTGAAGGTCTTGCCCAGCTCCTGCTTGTAGTAGCGCTGCGCCTCCCGCAGGACATTGGCGATGCCGTCCGGCCACCGCTGGTCGTAGGCCACATCGGATGGCTTCAGCCAGTACACCCGGATGGTCTTCTCCGGGGGTGTGGTGGGGTTGCCGCCACCGCTGGTGTAGTTCGGCAGCCGCCATGTCCGTGAGGACACCGCGTCGCAGGACAGCTGTACGAGCCCGGTGTTGGCGGCCGACGAGCCGCCCGCGGGGACGACGCACTTGCTGGAGTGCACGGCCTGGAGCCTGAAGGTCTTGTCGGTGCCGCTGACCGTCACCGGGACCAGGCGGAACTTCTGGTTGTTGGCGTTGGAGCAGTTCCACTGGATGACCGTGGCGTTGTCGGCGGTGGACGCGCCGTAGACGTCCACGCATCTGCCGCTGGTCGAGGTGCCGACGGTGTACTGGTCGGTGGTGCCGCTCACCGGGGTGAAGGTGAAGTTCTGGCTGCCGCCACCGTTACAGGACGCCTGCGTGAGCTGGACGCCGTTGGTGGTGGAGCTGTTGGGGAGGGTCAGGCAGTTGGCGCCGTTCTGGTTGACGGCTGTCGAGGTGAATGTCGTGGCGGCGTTGGCCGGCGAGGCGCCGACCATCGTGATCACAAAGACCAGGGCGGTGGTCAGCGAGGTAAGGGCGGCGGCTAATCGTTTCATCGATGCGCGTCCTCCGAGTCCTGGGAGCGAGGGCAGACCTGTGGATACGATGACGCGCGAAAAGGTTTTCGGCAAGATCTTGTGAACGTTACATGGAGTGCGGCGAGGACAGCAGGTCATAGGGGTGGCGGTACTACGTACGATCAGTGCGACTTGCGAAATGCTTTTCGGGAAATACTGCGAGATCGGCCTGGCCGGGGCGGGCGCTGCTGCTGGTTCAGCGGTCATTGGCGCTCTGTGCGGTCGCGAGGCTCGCGAACATGCCGCCGTCGACGACGATCTCCGCTCCCGTGATGTAGCCGGCGCCCGATGAGGCGAGGAAGGCGACCGTACGGGCGATGTCGTCGTCGGATCCGATGCGGCCCAGAGGTACACGGGACGCCATATCCGCCCGGAAGTCGGCGAGCGCGGTGGCGGGGAGGCCCTGCTTGTTCAGGGCGGGCGTGTCGATGGGGCCGGGGCTCACGGTGTTGACCCGGATGCCGCGGGGTGCGAGCTCGATGGCCAGCGCCCGTGCCATCGAGAGCAGCGCCCCCTTGGTGGCGGCGTACACCGACCAGTTGGAAAATGCGCGTGTGGCGAGCCGCGAGCTGCTGAAGATCACTGAGCTGCCCTCGGCGAGCATGGGCAGGACGCGCTGGAGCGTGAACAGCTGTCCCTTGACGTTGATCCTGAAATGCTCGTCGTAGAACGCCTCGTCGACGGCCTCCAGCGGGGCGAACCGCGCCACCGCCGCGTTGAGGAACACCAGGTCCAGCCGCCCGAATCGCTCGCGTACCTCGGTGGCGAGGGCATCGGCGTCGGTCAGGACGCCCGCGTCGGCGCGAAAGACCGTGATGTCGTCGGGCAACGTACGCCTGGCTGCGGCGAGGGTGTCGGGGTTCTGTCCGGTGACGAGTACGGCGAACCCTTCGGCGTGCAGGATCCGGGCTGTGGCCAGACCGATTCCGGTAGTGCCTCCGGTGATGAGTGCGACCTGGGTCATGTCATTTCTCCTTTCAGGCGCTTACGGCCAGGCCGCCGTCCACGGCGAGGTTCACCCCTGTGATGAAGGCGGCCGCGGGGGAGGCCAGGAAGGCGACCGTGCGGGCCACCTCCTCGTCGGATCCCATCCGGCCCAGCGGGATCCGGGAGGAGAGGGCGGTCCGGAAGCCGTCGCGCACGTGCGACGGCAGGCCGAGTTTGGTCAAGGCCGGCGTGTCGACAGGTCCCGGACTCACGGAGTTGACGCGGATCCCGCGTGGGGCGAGCTCGACGGCCAGCGTACGAACCAGGGACATCACCGCGCCCTTGGTGGCGCTGTAGACCGACCAGTCGGCCTGGCCCAGCTCCGCCCCCAGGGCGCTGTTGAAGATCACTGAGCTGCCTTCGGCCAGCATGGGCAGGACGCGCTGGAGCGTGAACAGCTGTCCCTTGACGTTGATGTCGAAGTGCTCGTCGTAGAAAGCCTCGTCCACGGCCTCCAACGGCGCGAACCGGCCGACTCCGGCATTGAGGAACACCACGTCCAGGCCCCCGAACCGCTCCTTGACCTCGGTGGCGACAGCCTGGGCATCGGCGGGGACACGGGCGTCGGCGCGGAGGACCGTGACGTCGTCGGGCAACGTGCGTCTGGCCGCGGCGAGGGTGTCGGGGTTCTGTCCGGTGACGAGTACGGCGAACCCTTCGGCATGCAGTACCCGGGCCGTGGCCAGGCCTATTCCGGTAGTGCCGCCGGTGATCAGCGCGGCGGGACGAGAAGCGGATGTGGACACGTCAGTGCTCCTTGGCTTCTGTGGGGAACTGGACGGATTGGTCCAATGTAGCTTCAGTGGACTGATCCGTCCAGTACGGACTAAGCTCCAGATCATGGCTCACCAACCGACCACCGACCGCGGGCGGCGCAGCCGAGCCCGAATCGTCGAAGCGGCCTCCGCTCTGATGAGCGACCACGGCGTCAGCGGCACGGGCGTCGACCGGATCCTCGCCCGGGCCGGGGCGAGCAAGAGCCAGCTCTACCACTTCTTCGACGACAAGGATGACCTGGTCCGCGCCGTGATAGCCGCCCGCTTCGAAGCCGTGCTGGACGAGCAGATGTCCCTGCTGACCGAGCTGGACAGTTGGGCTGGGATTCGCCGCTGGCTCGACACGTTCGTCGACACGAATGAAGCGTTCGGCCTGCCCGGCTGCCCCATCGGCACCATGGCCAACGAGCTCGCCGGCCGCGACGAAGCCGCACGAGCCGACCTGGCGACCTGCTTCACCAGATGGGAGCAATACCTGAGCGAAGGCCTGGAACGCATGCGAGCCACCGGTCGGCTCGCTCCGGACGCGAAACCGAAGGAGCTCGCCATCGTGGTGTTCGCCGGCATTCAGGGCGGACTGCTGCTCGCCAAGACCCAGAAGGACGTGGCACCACTGCGGATCGCGTTGGACGCCGCCTACGCCTACCTACGCTCGTTCAAGATCTCGCCCGAGGCGCGTGGTGGCAGCTGCGCGGAGGCTCAGTAGGTGTGGTCGGACCAGTGTGGGTCGTCCCAGCGGGCCATGGCCATCGACCAGAGCGGAGGCGAGCGAGGGCAGGATGCGGCGCAGCACCGCCGCGTGGTCGTCCCAGTCGGTCGCCTCATAGCTACGCCGTAGCAGATCGGGGTCCAGCGCCACGTCCGGCGTCTTCAGACGGGCGAGATCTTGGGCGCTGCCCCAGTGGCACGTGCAGTTGATCTCGTCGGGGTCGGCGGTCATCCCGCGAAAGGTGGTGGCCAGGCCGTCCAGGGCGGCATTCAGGCGAAGCCGTACGGGGGTGGTGGCGTCGGGATTGGTCATGGGCGTCCGCCTCGGGGGACTCCGGTAGCTTGAGCCAGCCGAAGATCGCTACGTTACCGGTCCCGGGCTGGATCTGGAAGTTGTGCTCCGTTTCATGACGGTTGGAAGCAGCTCCGCTCGGTTTGCCCAATGGCTGGAAGAGGTGCGTGCGGCCCAACAGGGTCGCACGCACTTGGCCGGTCTCGATCCGCCTAGAGCATGAGCCCGTACTCGATGGCCGTGGCGGCGGAGGCCGCGGCCTGTACGGCTGCGACGGTGACCAGCGCTACTGCGAGCATGATCACGAATTTGATGGCAGTACGCATGCGAGTTCCCTTCAGGCGGTTTCCCTCTCTTCGACCTCTTCGACGCGGGGCGGAGCCTGGATGGCCCGGTCAGGCCGTTCGCAATCGGGAAATTGGACCCGTCGTACCAAGAGCAAAGATCGTTAGGAGACGATCCCGAGGACCTCAAGGATGCGGTAGACGTCGGTAGAGGGATCGCGTAGGAGGATGTCGCAGTTGGGAGCGTGGCCAGGTGCACCGGGCGCCCCGCGTTTGGCCATCAGGTCGGCACCTCCGTTGTCGGCTCCGCGAGTGGGCCGGCGAGCGTCTCTGCGATCTCGCCGACGGTCAGCCTCGGTACGCCGCCGTACGTACCGGCCAGGTAGTTGCGGTCGAGGGCTTCGGACTTGCGGGGGCGGGCGTCGGTCAGCGGATAGATCTCGGAGGCGCCATCCCGGTTCTTGACGGTGATGCGCACCTGGTCCCGCTCCAGCGGCTGGAAGAGGTGCGTGCGGCCCAGCAGGGTCGCGTCGTGGACCGTGCACACCAATTGCGCGTTGTTGGGGTTGGCCGCGGGATCTTGGAAGAGCCGGAGGACTTCGGCGGCGAAGAGAGGATGCAGGCTGGTGTCGAGTTCGTCGACAAGGAGGGCCGCCCCGTGGTCCAGGGTGGTGAGGAGGGGGCCCAGGAAGGCGAACCAGGATCGGGTGCCCATCGATTCCTGGCGTTCGTAGCTCAGGGCGACAGGGCTGTGGGGCCCTTGGTGCACGAGTCGGAGCTCGCCGGTCAGGCTGTCGATCTCGGTTCCCACGACCCCCAGGTCCGCGACCTTGAGAAGCGCGATGATGCGATCCCGCTGCAGTGGGTCGTCGAGCATCTTGCGCGTGAAGCTCTGCCGATCTTCGAAGTCGCGGCCTGGGCTGATCCACCAGAGGTTGTGCCGGAACCAGTCGTGGACCGGCTTGAGATAGGGCTGGTTGAAGGCTGCGGCGACGGTCAGGAACAGCGCGTCGGGCCGAGTCTGGGAGACAAGGCTTTCCTTCGGCCCCTTCAGCCCTTCGCCGGGAAAGGTGAAGGGCTCGTCGGTGTCGGCGTCGCGTTCGAACCAGACCTGCCGACGGGCCTGTCCGCCGGGGTATGTGTGCAGCCATTCGGTCTCGACTCGTTGGTCGGAGACCTCGAAGCCATAGATGTACCGGTCGCCGCCGAGGACGATGTCGACCTCGAAGAGGGAAGCGTCCGTACGGGCGGCCGGGTCGAGTTCGTACGGCTCGCGCGGGATGCCGTCAAGGGTGGACCAGCCGTGGACGGAGTTGAGGACCGCCTGCCGCATCCAGCGGATGGCATGCAGGACGTTCGACTTGCCGGACGCGTTCGAGCCGTAGATCGCGGTCGCCGGTAGATAGGCCAAGTCGGGGTCTTCGGCGAGACCGGCCGGGCGGCTTGCCCCCTGGTTGAACTTGCTCGCCGCCAGCCAGACCTCGAACTCGTCACGGAACGATCTATGGTTGGCGCCTCTGAATCTAAGCAGCACTGAACACCCTCTAATCCATGCTCAGGATCGATTCTAGGCCAATGCATGCAGATTATCTACGCAGCACGCCTGCCGATCAGCCCAGTGATGCGCTCGCCGCCCGCAGCTCGTCCAGGGCCGCCAGCGTGTACCCGGCGAGCTCGTCCTTGGCGTCGCGGTCGCCCTCGGACCATTGGGCGTACCCCCGTTTGAAGGCGAGGACGCCGAGCTCGCCCGCGAGAGCCGCGGCCGGATCGGGTACGCCGCGGGCGACCAGAGCGGTGGTCATCGCGGTCGCGAGGCTGACGCTTTTGAGGGCGTCACGCTCTTGAAGTTCGGCGCTGGCGGCGACGGCCGCCTTCAGGCGAGGGGCGAGCTCGCGATTCATGGGGCCCATCGCGCTCGACGCGCGCTCGAGACCGGCGGCGACCGCCTCGAGCGGGCTGGCGTCACCGGGCGCCTCGGCGATCCCCTCGGCCAGCAGCCGGCTCAGCGTCTCCTGTCCGGCCACCAGCAGCTCGCGTTTATCGGGGAAGTGCCGAAAGAAGGTGCTTTTGGTGACCCCGGCGCGCTCGGCGATCTGCGCGACCGTCGTGGCGTCGTACCCCTGCTCGGCGAACAGGTCGACGGCAGCCACGACGAGGCGTTCGCGCGCCCCTGGTTCCCAGCGACCCATGGGTCCATCCTAGCGTGATGGGACTCTTGTCCCGTCACCCTGCTAATGTGATGGGACAAGAGTCCCATCACTTGCGGGAGAGTTCCATGCGCGTCTTTGTCACCGGTGGCACTGGTCTGATCGGTTCCGCCGTCGTCACCGAACTGCTCGGCAACGGCCACACCGTCCTCGCCCTCGCCCGCTCCGACGCGTCCGCGCTGGTCGCCGAGGCGGCCGGCGCCGAGCCGCTCCGGGGAGGTCTCGCCGATCTGGACATCCTTCGCGCCGGCGTCGCTCAGACCGATGGGGTGATCCACCTGGCATTCGGCAACGACTTCAGCAGCCCCGACGCCCTCGCGAAGTCGGTCGTCGAGGAAAGTGCCGCCCTCGCGACCCTCGGTGAGGAACTCGTCGGCAGCGACCGCCCCTTCGTCACCGTCTCGGGCACGCCCTATGTGCCGGGCCGCCTCTCCACCGAGGCCGACCCGCTGCCGACCGATGGGCCGGTCGGCGGTCGCGGTCGCGCGGTCACGGCGGTCCTGGGCCTGGCCTCGCGCGGGGTCCGGAGCACGGCCGTACGCCTGCCGCGCACGGTTCACAACCAGGGCGCGGGCGGGTTCGCCGGTTTTCTGACCGACATCGCCCGCCGGACCGGATTGTCCGGCTACCCGGGCGACGGCGCACAGCGTTGGCCGGCCGTGCACGCGCTCGACGCGGCAGTCCTCTTCCGGCTCGCCCTGGAGTCGGCGTCGGCCGGTAGCTCATGGCACGCCGTGGACGATGAGGGAGACAAGGTGCGTGACATCGCCGCGGTCATCGGCCGACGGCTGGGCCTGCCGGTCGAGTCGGTGCCGTCGGAGACCTACGGCCCGCTCGGCCCGATCTTCGCGAGCGACCAGCCCTCCTCCAGCACCTACACGCGGCGGGCGCTCGGCTGGGAGCCGAAGCATCCGCGCCTTCTGGAGGACCTGGAGAACATCCAGCCCTGACCTGAAACGCTTTTACGAAGCCAGGTGGTACGTGCATAGAGGGGTGAAGCAGCACAACTCGCGGGTGACCATTTGCGTCTAATCCGCCGTGGAATCGCTCAGCGGGGGAGATCCGCAGCACATCGGGGGCTACTGGCTGGCCGGGCGGCTCGGCTCCGGGGGTCAGGGAGTCGTCTACGAGGCGTACGACGCGGATGGGCGGCGGGTGGCGCTCAAGATGTTGCACGCGGCCGGCCACGACGGCAGCCGGGATCGGTTCGCCAAGGAGGCCACCGCCGCGGGTCGGGTGGCCTCGTTCTGTACGGCCAGGGTGCTGACCGCGGAGCTGGAGGGGCCCAGGCCGTACATCGTCTCCGAGTACGTGGCGGGGCCGAGTCTGCGGCAGGCCGTGCGCGAGGGGCGCAGGTTCACCGGTGACGACCTGCACCGGCTGGCCACGGCGGTCGCGACGGCGTTGACGGCGATCCACGAGGCGGGGGTCATCCATCGCGATCTGAAACCCGACAATGTGCTGCTCGGTCCCGATGGGCCGCGGGTGATCGACTTTGGCATCGCGCGGACGCTGGACATGTCGCTCACCAAGACCGGAGAGGTGTCGGGCACGCCCAGCTACATGGCGCCCGAGGTGTTCACCGGGCAGCGGGCGAGGACCCGGGCGGACGTGTTCGCCTGGGGGGCGATCATGGTGTACGCCGCCACCGGGCAGGAACCGTTCGACGCCGACAACCTCGGTGGCGTGATGCACCGGGTGCTGTCGTACCAGCCCGATCTGAGCGCGTTGCCGCCTCGGGTGGCCGCGTTGGTCTCGGCCGCGATGAGCAAGGACCCCGCTGCCAGGCCGACCTCCCACGAGCTGTTGCTCGCGCTGGTCAGCGGCAACGGTGCCGACACCTCAGAGCTGCTGGCGGAGGGGAGCCGGGCCGCCCAGGGGGTGCGGGGGGAGGGTGGGGCCGATCCGGCGTTGGGCGCCATCGCGGAGGACGCCTATAGCGCGCTCGGGCCGGAGGAGCGTGAGCTGGCCGCCGAGGTGTTCCTGCGGTTGGTCGCCGTGGACGAGGACGGTCGGGAGAGCGGCCGGACGATCTCCCAGGACGAGCTGTTCGGCGGGCGTCCCGAGCACGAGGCCGCCGCCATCCGGCGCATTCTGCGGACCTTCTCGTACGTCGTCGCCGCCGATGACGAGTCGGTCGCGCTGTCGCGTCCCGGATTGTTGCGGGCCTGGCCCAGGCTGCGCATGTGGGTGGACGCGGACCGTGAGGGTCTCGCCGTACTGAGCCAGATCACCAGCGCGGCGCGGCACTGGACCGGCAACGGCAGGCGCGACGCCGACCTGCTCCAGGGCAGCCGCCTGGAGCAGGCGCTGAGCTGGGCGGCCACCGGGCGCCGCCACGTGACGCTCACTCCCCGCGAGCGCGACTTCCTCCAGGCGGGCACCGCGCTGACAAAGAAGCGCGCCAGGCGCAGGACCCTGACCACCACCGGGTTGGCCGGGCTGCTGGTGGTCTCGCTCGTGGCGAGCGGCCTGGCGCTGTGGCAGCGCCAGCAGGCGTCCGACCAGCGTGACGTGGTCACGGCCAAGCAGGTGGCGGCCGAGGCGGACCGGCTGCGTACCACCGACCCGGTCCTGGCGATGCTGCTCAGCGTGGCGGCCTGGCGCGTCTCCCCGCAGGTCGAGGCCCACTCCGCGCTGATGGCCTCGGCCCAGCAGCAGGAGACTGCCGTCTTCCACGATCCGCAGGTCAAGGGGCTGGCCACGCGGACGCTCAGCGGCCATGGCCGCACGTTGGTCAGCGTCAGCGAGGGCGGCGGTGTGAATGTGTACGACGTCCGCACGCACAAGCGGACGGGTGGTTGGAAAGGGCTGGGGCTGAAAGGTCAGGAGCTCTCCGATCCGGTGCTGAGCAGGACCGGACGGCTGCTGGCGGTGTACACCCACGATGAGCTCGGTGTCTGGAGCCTCGCCGACGGCAAGCGGCTGTTCAAGGAGAGCTTCCCGTCGGGCGACATGACGATCCAGATCGACATCGGCGAGGACGAGGCCACCCTCGCCGTCAGTTTCGACAACGATCTCGACCACCTGGTGGACCTGCGTACCGGCAGGAAGTTCGGTAAGAAGGCCGCCTTGCACAGGTTCGGTAAGAAGGCCGCCTTGCACTGGTGGGGTCCGGTGATCGACCCGACAGGCAGGCACCTGCTGCTCACCGGCGACAGCTTCGCCGAGCGCGCCCTGCCCGGCTGGGCCCCCGAGCACCGCTACCCCGGCTGCCGCGGGGCGCACTCGGTCGCCGCGTTCTCGTCCGACGGTGCCACTCTGGCCTGTGCGGGCAGCGACGTGGTGCTTCTGGACGCCGCCACCGGGCGCCGCCGGGACAAGCGCGACTGGACCTGTGACATTTGCGGCGGCTTCTTCCCGCGGCTGCGCTTCAGTCCCGACGGCCGCTACCTCGCCGCGTTCAAGGGCCGGAAGCTCCGGGTATGGGAGGTCGCCGACCACGACATCGAGCTGCTCACGTACCAGGCCGAGGGCGACCTGTCCGGCGTCGGTTTCGACGGATCCACGCTGCGCTACCTGATGGACGACTCGGTGATCAGCGTGGACCTGTCCCCGCGCGCCACCTCGATCAAGGCGGGGGGCAACGCTGTCCTCAGCCCCGGCAGCCAGTGGGCCGCGGTCCGCGCCGATGACAGCGAGTACGTCCGGCTCTGGAACGTGCACGAACGCAAGGACGTCGCCCGCTTCCCCGTCGAAGAGGGCTTGTCGGCTTTGTCAGCGTTCGACCAGCCGGCCAGACGACTCTTCATCGCGTCGAATTCCGGCCGGGTCGAGCTGGTCGATGTCGCTACCCGCAAACGGATCTGGTCGATCCGGTCCCAGCATCCCGGCGACGGCTTCCCAGTGTTACAGGCCGCCTTCAGCCCAGACGGCAGGACGATCGCGCTCGTCCTCGGCCCGTACGGGCAGACGCTGGAGTACTGGCTGACCGTGCTCGACGCCGCCACCGGCCGGGTCCTGCACGACAGCTTCACCACCAGCGTCGGCGGCCCGTACCTGCCCGACGGCAAGAGACTGGCCACCGGCTCCGGCAGGTTCATGGACGTCGCGACCGGCAAACCGGTCGGGGAGGCCTACGACACGTCCTACGACGGCGGGGCGGGCGTGGCCTTGAGCAGCCGTGGCCTCATGGCCATCTCCTACGACGAGACAGGACGTGTCGCGCTCTGGGACCCATCCGGGCCGACGGCGCTGCGGCCCATGCTGCCGAAGGCAGCGGGCCCCGTGGACGCCCTGGCGTTCTCTCCGAGAGGAGACGTGCTCGCGACGGCCAGTGGTGGCCTCGTTCAGCTCTGGGACCCCGCCAACAGGCGGCGGCTCGGGGGCGCCTTTGACGCCCGGACGATCCAGGGTGTCGACTCGCTGACCTTCAGCGCAGACGGCGGCACGCTGTACTTCTCGGCCGCCGGTGGCATCCTGGAGATTCCCGTGGGGACCGAGCGGGTCGCCGCGCTGGTGTGCGGGCGCGCGGGCCGCCGGCTCACCGAGGCGGAGTGGAGCCGGTACCTGGGTGACGTCGCGTACCGGGAGACCTGCCCGTAGATCCCCGAGGACTCTGCGGTCAGAGTGAGATGAACGTCAGAGTGAGATGAACGTCAGAGTGGAATGAACGTCAGAGTGGAATGAACAGGGCCTCGAACGGCGGCTCGCCGACGCCGGTGGTGATGTGTCCCAGCCCCGTCGTGTCGGCGGCGAGCACCAGGTCGCCCGCGCCGAAGCGGCGTCGGGTGCCGTCCGTGACCGTCACCTCGATCGTGCCGCGCAGCATCATCACCCACTGCTCGCGCGGCGCCGGATGGGCGGCGCTGTCGAACGCGGCGCTGCGGACGAACTGCACGCCGCCCTTCGATGGCAGCCCGCCGACCGCCATGGCCGGCACCCCTTCGGCGATCTGCCGGTGGGCGAGCGCGATCTCGCCGTCCTCGAACGCCGATCCGCCGTCCTCCGTGCGGGCGATCCGGGTGAAGCGCATCAGCTCGCTCCGATGAACTGGTGGTCGGTACGCAGCCGGCCATCGCCGTCCAGAGCCAGGATGTCCAGGCCGCCGCCGACGGCCTCGCCTGTCCGGGTCGACACCATCGACCACCGGATGGCGAGCACGTTGGGCATGAGGGAGTACGGCTCCTCGGCAGCCTCGAAGACGTGCTCGCCCGGCTCGACGAACATCTCGTAGGCACGGCTCACCCTGGCGTCCAAGGCGTCGTGACCCCGGACCTCCAGGGGCGGCACGGGAAAGGCGAGCGCCGTGGCGGCGTCGCGGATCTCCTGGGGCGGGTCGACCAGTACCTGGATCCCGTCGGGCGCCCATAGTTCGCGGATGAGGGCGCTCCGCGTCGCTGGATCGGGCTCGTTCCACTGGGCGATATAACGGTCAGCCCACTGCTTCACATCGAGTTCGTTGCTCATGGGTAGCAGTGTCCAGCGCGGCCTGCGACTTTACGATTCCCTACAGGGAATCGTGCCGCTGCCACGTAGTCGCAAGCCCTGATGGGCCTACCGGAGCCGGGCTATACTCCGACGGGTCTAAAAGCCCCAAGAGTTGGTACAGCGCTTTCCATCCATGCATAAGAGGCAGGCTGTTCGCCGTGGCCATCCCCACTTGTGACCCTAAGGTCGGGCTCCAGGAACCACCGGCCAGGGCGGGGGAGTTGACTAGGACAGAAAGCTTGTCGGGCGACAACTCGGGCCCACCGAAGACGACCAGATTTGCCCTTGTATGGGCTGGTTCGACCATTTCCACGGTAGGTACGCGGACACTCGGTGTCGCCTACCCGCTCCTCGCTCTCGCGCAGACCAAATCGCCCGCCGCCGCCGGTTGGGCGGGGTTCGCTTTGACCATCCCCATCCTCGTCTTCTATATCCCCGGTGGGCTTCTGGTCGACAGGATGTCCAATCGCTCGATCATGCTCTGGGCGGAGTTCGGCCGCTGGGTGACCGTGGCGAGTGTGGCGTTCGCGATGCTCTTCGGTGGCCCCTCGCTTTTCCATCTCATCGCGGCGGCGTTGCTTGAGGGCACGTTCTGGGTCATGTGCAACCTGGCGGAGACGGCGTTGCTCCCGTCGCTGGTCCAGCCGGTCATGATGCGGCGCGCGCTGGCCAAGAGCGAGGGGGCCAGCCATCTCGCCTCACTCGCCGGTCGGCCGCTCGGTGGATATCTGTTTGGAGTGGGAGCGTTTATCCCTTTTGTTCTTAACGCCGTACTATTCGCCGTTTCATTGGTTTTGTTCTGGAAGGGGAGCCCTGGCTCTGGGCGGCGGCCCACCCATTCGTTGCAGCTGAGCGATCTGTCCGTGGGGTTCCACGTGCTCATGAAGCAGGACTTTCTGCGGGGCGCGATCATGCTGGTCACCATCACCAACCTGATGGTCAACACGCTCATCATGATTTTCGTCGCGGGGTCCGACGGGGTGCCGTCGCTGACGATCGGGCTCGTACTGGCGGCCGGCGGAGTGGGCGGAGCGCTGGGCGCCACCATGACCTTCTTCCAGCGGCCGCTGCGCTTCACCCTGCTGATCCACACGGGGATCTGGCTGCTGGCCATGCTCCTCGCGGTGCTGGGGTCGGTGCTCCGGTCGCAGCCGCTCTTCTTCGCCATGGCCTTCTTCACCACCGGAATCGGCGGGTCGATGACCAATGTGGCGATCAGGGCCGTCGAGGTCGCCAGAATCGACCCGGGAACACTGGCCCGCGTGGTCGGCGTCTCCCGGCTGTCGGCCTACGGCGCGCTCTCTCTCGCCGCGCCGCTCGGCGCCTTCCTGGTCACCTGGCACGGGGTGACGGGCGGCTCGATGCTGCTGCTCGGCGCGATGGTGCTCCTGGCACTGTCGGTTGTGATCGTGCCCCGGTTGCGCAAATGGCTGACTCCGCCGCTACCTGACTTCGTCGGCGAGCCCCACATGGCCTGACGTCACCGCGCGCCGACCAACCGGTAAGACGCCCCGCCCGTCACCGGGCGCCGACCAGCCGGTGAGCGTCCTGCTTCATGTGCTCGGGCAGCGCGGGCCGCTGCGCGGAGATCGCCGCCTTGGCCAGGTCCACCGCTGAGGTGGTCTTGCCCGCCAGTTCCTCCACCCGAGCCGCGTAAAGCAGCAGCGGCCCATCGTCCACGGCCTCCGCCAGCGCCTCCATCATCTCCTGCTGGGCCTCCTCCAGGCTGTCGGTCTGGGCGAGTGCCAGCGCGTGCGCGATCTTGGCGAACGGCCACCGCAGCGGCCGGGCCCGGTCCAGGTCACGCAGCGCGGCGCGGGCCCGGCCCATGCCGGCCAGCATCTGGCCCCGGCCGAGCAGGGCGTCGGCGTTGTTGCCCTCACGGTCGAGTACGTCGTTGAGCACGCCCACCGCCGCGTCCGGATGCCCGCCGTGCCACAGCGCCCACGCCAGCTCGGTCTGGATCGTGAGATCGGCGGGCACGCGCACCATCGCGGCCCGCAGGTGGCGTACGGCCTCGTTGGGGGATCCCTGCGTGAGCCGCAGCCGTCCGATGGCCGTGAGCATGGGGCCGACGGCGGCCACCTCGCCGGCCGTCTCGAAGCTCTTGGCGGCCGCGCTGTAGCGGGAGACGGCGTCACTCAGCTCGCCCCGCTTGAGCGCGATGTTGCCCAGCAGCGACTCGATCTGCGCTCGCACCCGATGGTCGTCCTGCTCGGAACGGGCCAGGCCCTCCTTGCCGTGCTGCTCCGCCAGCACGAGATCGCCTTCGCGCAGGGCGCTCTCGGCCGCGCGGAGATGGTCCTCGGTCGGCAGCCGGTCCGGGTAGGCGCGGGGCCGGTAGTCCTCCTGCGCGGGCGCCTGTAGGAGGCGGTCGTACGCCAGCTCGTACGAGCTCTCGCCCATGTGCTGGTCGGCCCGGAGGAGATGCCGGGTCACCAGCAGGGCGACGGTGGCCCTGCTGATCCCGGCCAGCCGGATCGCGCTCTGACGGACGGGCTGCCGGCTCCCCGATCGGTCGGCGAACGCCAGCCGTAACCACGTCCGCAGCCGGTGCTCGTCACCGTTGAGCCGCTCGGCCGCGATCTCCCCGATCACCCGGTGGTAGTGCTCGGAGAGCGTCTTGTCGGCGTACAGGCTGGCCTCGGTGGCGGTGATCTTCGTGGCCTCGGCGGGCAGCGCGTTCCACAGCGCCTCGCACACCACCTGGAGATGGACCGGGTCCACGCCCTCTGCCTGCTGCGCGGGGTTCGAGCGCCCCCTGATCTGGATGAGGTCTCGGACGATCTGCTCGGCCACCCCAGGGGCGAACACGTGCCCGGTGCCCTCGATCGGCCTGGTCACCGCCTCCAGCGCGCCCGCCTGGTCCAGTGCCTCCAGCGGGAAGCGTTCCCGGTCGGAGCCGGCCAGCTCCCGCTCGTACGGCAGCAGGTCCCGCAACCGGTCCGCGCGGATCGACAGCAGCAGCCGGAGGCCGGGATCCGCGTGGAGCGCCTCCCCGAGCTGCCCGAAGAACCAGTCCCGGTAGGGGTGGCGTCGGCGGCCGGTGGCGAAAAGCTCTTCGACCTGGTCGATGGCCACCATGGTGAGGGTCGGATCGCCGTAGGTGTCGCGTTTGACCGGCCGGGCCCGCAGGAACGCGGGGATCGTCATGCTCGCCAGCCGGGTGGGCGTGGCCATGGGGGACCACGACATCAGCAGGGCGAGGACGTACGGATCGTGGGCGGGAAGCGCGGCCTGCGGAAAGCACGACCCGTAGGACACCCGGCCGAGAGGGAGGACGTCGGTCCGGTTCGGGCTGAGGAGCGGGATCACACCTGCCTGGATGAGGGAGGTCTTCCCGCTCCCCGAAGCGCCGTACAGGACAGTCAGCCGTTGGCTCTGCCAAAGCTGGCAAATAACGCGAGACTCCGCGTCGCGTCCGAAGAATCCATGCCGATCTTCAGCGCGAAAGGCGCGTAACCCCCTGTATGGTCCCGGCGCCGCCTGCCGTGCGTCCATACCGGAAGTGCCCATGTCGTTCCTATCCGCAGCCGCGTTTCACCGCACATTTCCTCCGTGACGGTCAAGGTGGGCGAATTCTTCGCATGCGCGCGCGGGCGCGCGCCCATCCGGCTGGATGAGGCACTCTTCGGGCGCACCTTGCACGCCCGATTTCCGCCTTGCTGCTGAGAAATGCGGAGTATGTCTTAAATTGAGTTGGAGAAGCCCGCTCCCGGCTCCTTCTTGTCGCTCTGGCAGGATGCCACCGCTGCTCGCAGGGCGGCGCTCTCCATTTCCGGCACGTGCCGCAGGGAAGCGGTGGTGTCGTCGATCAGGAGGCGGGATCTGTACTGCCCATCACGCATGTGCACTCCCCGTCCATTTCGGGCCATCCGAATGTCAAATGATGTACAGGCGCTTATGAGCGTGAGTGTGTCAGCCCGGCCGAGGCCGGTCCGACTTCTTCCGTATTTCTTCATTCTGTTATAAAGGGATGGACTAATCAAGCTCTAGGATGAGACATATGATTACCGGCGTCTGGGGCGGAGGTTGACGTGACGGAAAATTCACACTCCATGGTGCCGCAGGGGCCGAAGATCTGGGAAAGGGTCCCCAAGCGTAATCCGAACTTCACCGGCCGCGCGGACCTGCTCAGCGTGCTCAGGAAGAGCATCAACACGGTCACCGCCGTCGTGGCGCAGCCCCAGGCCCTCCAGGGGCTCGGCGGCGTCGGCAAGACGCAGCTGGCCATCGAGTACGCCTGGCAGTACCGCGCCCATTACGACCTGGTCTGGTGGATCTCCGCGGACCAGCCGGTGCTGGTCCCATCGTCGCTGGCCGCGATGGGCCAGGTGCTCGGACTCCCGCCCGCGACCGGTGCGGAGCAGGCCACCCAGGCGGTGCTGCGTACGCTGCAGAGCGGCGTCCCGTACCGGAGCTGGCTGGTGATCTTCGACAACGCCGAAGAGCCCGACTACATCAAGGACTTCATCCCCAGGGGACCCGGCCACGTCCTCATCACCTCGCGCAACTCGCGCTGGAGCGACCATGAGCCCACCATTCAGGTGGACGTCTTCAGGCGCGAGGAGAGCGTGGAGTTCCTCCGCAAGCGCCTCGGCGGGGCGGTGAGCGAGGCCGGGGCCGCCCTGCTGGCCGAGAAGCTCGGCGACCTCCCGCTGGCGCTGGAGCAGGCCGCCGCCCTGCTGGCCCGCACCCTGATGCCGGTGGACGAGTACGTCTCGCTGCTGGAGGAGCAGACTGGCCGGCTGCTCAGCCTGGAGAAGGCGCCGACCTACCCGCAGTCCATGACCGCCGCGTGGCAGCTGTCGGTCTCGCAGCTCGAAGACCGGGTTCCCGAGGCGGTCGAGCTCCTGCGCTGCTGCGCCTTCTTCGGCCCCGAGCCCATCCCGCGCGACGTGTTCCGCCGCGGAAACCGGCTGGTCGGGCCGCGGCTGGCGCCCATCCTGTCCGACGCCATCCTGCTGACCAACGCGCTGAGTAATTTGGAACGTTACGCGCTGGTCAAGGTCGAGCCCGCCGCCCGCACCCTCCAGGTCCACCGGCTCAACCAGGCCCTGCTCCGCGACGAGACGCCGGAGAAGGACCGCGGCGAGCTCCGCCACGAGGTGCACCTGCTCTTGGCCGGCAGCGCGCCGAGCGACCCGGACGACGAGACCAAATGGCCCAGTTTCGAGGAGCTGGCCGCCCACCTGGAGCCGTCGGGGCTGATCAACTGCGTCGAGCCGAACGTCCGTAAGTTCGCGATCGACCTCGTGCGTTATCTCTACGTACGCGGTAGCTACAAACAGGCGCAGGCACTGCTCGGCGAATACATCGAGAAGTGG
Organism: Nonomuraea sp. NPDC049028; assembly: GCF_043197735.1. NCBI lineage: Bacteria > Bacillati > Actinomycetota > Actinomycetes > Streptosporangiales > Streptosporangiaceae > Nonomuraea > Nonomuraea sp. NPDC049028. The sequence continues at coordinate 189,918 of NZ_JBICTR010000017.1, read as the reverse complement.
ACAGAGCAAAGCGGCGCGCGGCACCAGGACGTGCTGGTGGCCCAGATCCACCTGGGCAACATCAAGCTGGCGCTGACCCTCTATCCCGAGGCGTACGAGATCGACACGAGGGCCTTGGAGCTGATGCGGGAAGCCCTGGGCCACGAGCAACCGGAAACGCTGTGGGCGATGAACGGCTACGCCACCTCGCTCCGTGGCCGCGGCGACTTCCTGCGGGCGCGCGACGTCGACGCGGAGGTCCGCGAGGCGTACGAGCGACTGTACGGCGACAACGACATCCGGACGCTGCGCGCCCGTAACAACCTGGCTCTCGACTACGCCCTGACCAGCGAATACGGCGAGGCGCAGAAGATCCTCCAGTCCGCCTACCTCTACATGAGCGGCGCGGAGGGGAGCGGCAGGCGCCTCCTGCTGCAGACCTGGAGCAACCTGAGCCGGGCGGTGCGGCTGAACGGCCAGTTCCACGTGGGGACCGACATGGCCGAGGAGGCCTACCGGTACGGCGTGGCGCAGCTGGGCGAAGACCACCCCGCCACCCTGCTCGCGGCCAAGGACCTCGCCATCAGTCAGCGCCGGACCGGCCGGCTGGGCGAAGCCCTGGAGCTGATGCGGGACACCTACACGCGGCTGCGGCGACTGTACGGAGACGTGCACGCCGACACGATGGCCGCCGCCCTCGGCCTGTCCAACGCCCTGCGCGCCTTCGGTGAGCTCGATGAGGCCCAGGCGATGGTGGATCGCGCGCTGGAGTACTACCCCCAGGTGTTCGGGGAGGACCACCCGTTCACCCAGGCGAGCAGGATCAATCTGGCGCTGCTGGCGCGTCTCGGCGGCGACGCCGCCAAGGCGCGGGAGTTCGATCAGAACGCCCTGAACGGTCTCACCGAGCGGCTCGGCCGCGATCACGACTACACGGTGACCTGCGGCATCAACCTGCAGAACGACCTGGCCGCGCTCGGCGAGTTCGACCAGGCCCGGCGGCTCGGCGAGGAGAACTACCAGCGGATCCAGACGCACTTCACCCCCGACCACTACCTCAGCCTCGTCTGCGCCGCCAATCTGAGCCTGGACCTGCGGGCGACGGGCGCGGAGGACGAAGCCGCGCGGCTGCACGAGGAGACGATGAGGCGCTTCGACCTGATCGTGGGACGTGACCATCCCGATACGCTCGCGGCGCTCGCCGGTGAGCGGCTCAACTGCGACTTCGACCCGCCACCCATCTAATTCGGCCGGGTCAGCCCGCTCCGCGGAGCCGCGCCATGTCGCGGGCGCACCGCTCGGCGATGTACGTGATCAGCCGGTACAGGTCAGGGCAGTAGACGGAGGGAGTCGCGAAGCCGGTGTCCTGGCTGTAGCGGTGCGCGTAGAGCCCGCCCCCGCAGGTGGAGACGATCTCGCAGCTGCGGCAGGCAGGGGACAGCGCCAGCTCGCCGATCTGCCGCGCGACGATCGACGGGTGCAGCAGCGCCCGGTCGAGCGGGTCTCTGAGCACGTGCAGCGGGGTTTGAGGGGCGCCGGGGTAGGCGCTCTTCAGGATGTCCGACTGCTGGATGCGGCCGTCGGTCTCGATCACCACCATGCGCACCGGGGACAGCCCCACCGTCTCCGCCCGCGAAGGACTGCCGAGCAGCAGGCGCAGGATCTCCTGGAACATCCGGATTTCGGTCTGCAGCACCGGGCTCTCGTACCACCGGTCGAAGATCTGGATCAGCCAGTCGGCGTACGGCGTCGCCGCCGAGTCCGGGTCGCGGAAGGGCGGCGGGGCCGGCCAGTTGCCGTGGGGCAGCAGGAAGTCGATCGCCGGTGGGTCGAACTCCAGCAGCGCCTCATAGGTGCGCACCGGGTCGTTCCGCACGTCCACCGTGCACAGGAGACCGCTGAACAGGCGGTGGTACGGCCCCTCGGTCAGCCGGCGCAGCGACGCGCTGACCAGGGCATGGCTGCCCCGGCCGTCGGCGAACCGGCGGTGCCGGTCGTGGCTCTCCTCGTCGCCGTCGACGCTCACGCCGACGCGGATCTCCAGCGATTCGAACAGCCGCAGGAACGATTCGTCGAGCCGTACGCCGTTGGTCTGGATGTTGACGTTGACCCGGGTGCCGGTGTCGACGGCGCCACGGATGCCGCGTACCAGGCGGGAGATGAGCTCGGGGCCGGCCAGCAGCGGCTCGCCGCCGTGCAGGATGATGTCCACCTCGGGCAGGTTGTGGCGGCCGGCATGCTCGGCGATGCGCTCGATCGTGCGGTCGGCGACGGCGTCGGACATCCTGCGGGGCTGATCGCGCCAGCTCTGGTCCGCCATCTCGTACACGTAGCAATGGCGGCAGGAAAGATCACAGCGGCTGTGAATCTTCAGGATGAACTGCTGGAAGGCGAACGGCTTCCATCCGTCGGCCAGCAGCGCGTCGACGTCGAGAAATTCCGGGAACCCCTGGGTGAGCAGCGGTTCCGAATCAGGGCTTCCTAACAACGGCTACCTCTTAAGTGTCGTGTGCCCCAGCACACTCGCCGTTCGGGTTTCGCGAAACGCTCCAGCTGGTCCCTATTTCTCATGGCTTCGAGGGATAGTCAAGATTTACCCAGATTTGAGCGTATTTCCTCTTGGTGGTGGAGCAGTTTTTCGAAGAACAGATACAGCTCGTCGATTTCCGCGACGAGGGGGAGCCAGTCGTAGGTGCCGAGCCCGTCTTGTTCCAGGGGAGAAAGCAGGCGGGCGGTGGCGCGGAGCTCGTTGGAGGGGATCTCGATCGGCACGATCTCGGCCATACCGTCGCGGTAGGCGCGGGCCAGCGGATGTCGCGATCCGCGTACCCCGAGGGCCGCCAGGGCCGCTTCGGCGGGATGCTTGGAGACCGCGCCGTCGGCCAGCTCAAGTGAGCCTGGATTGGCGATCGCCACCAGCACCCGCAGCTCGGGCGGCAGGTCACGGAGCACGCGCGGTGGCCGGTCCGACTCGGCGCGCCGCTGCCCGCGGGCCAGGAGCAGCAGCACCTCGGGGATCCGTTCACGGAGCCCGCGCTGGACCTCCGCCACGCAGTCGGCGGGCGAGCGCTCGGAGACGGCCAGCCGCCGCCCTATGGTCTGTCGTACGAGCGCCAGCGGCTCCACCAGCATGGCCTCTGTCAGCACCTGGTATCCGCCGTCGGGGTCCTCGCTGAGCGCGTAGGCGTAGCGGCCGACGGGGTCGGCGGAGTGCGGATCGGCGGATCCACGCAGCTCACGGGCGAGCTGGTCGAGGTCGCGCCGGGAGCCGAGCGGCGCGTTCGCCCGGCGTACGTCGGAGGCGGCGAACCTCCGCCACAGGAACCAGGCGGCGGTCGCCGCGACGGCGGTGCCCGCGAACAGGGTCACCGTGAGCTGGATCGGCACGAGGGAGACGGTGGCGAGCGCCACGGCTGTCGTGACGACTGCCACGGCGACGGCGGCGGCCAGCATCCTGAGCCGCGAGGAGCGTTCGCGGACCACCTCCGCCCGGGCCTGGCGGAACTCCGCCCAGTCCGCGGCGGTCCGCGCGGCTCTGGCCTCGGCGATGCGTCCTGCCAGCTCCGCGCGCTTGGGCGGCCACTCTTTCGGCGCCTGGCGGTCGAGCCGCTCGCTCTCGGCGGTGAGGTTCTGGTGTTCGAGCCGGTCGCTCACGGCGGTGAGGTTGCGGTTGAGGATCATCATCTCGGCGCGGCGCTCGGAGTTCAGCTCTTCCAGGTGCTCCACGATCGCGCGCATGGCGTCGTCGAAGGCGGCCGGCTCCTCGTCCTTGAGCGGCATGGCGGCGATGCGCTCGACCAGTTCGTCCAGCTGGCCCGGGAAGCCGGGGGAGCCGTCGGCCACCAGCACCACGTGCACCGCGCCGCGCAGGCCGGCCAGCACCGGAGGGCTGACGTAGCCCGTGGCGAGCAGCGCGGTGAAGACCGGCTGGCCGCCGGCCCGCAGGTGTCTGGTCTGGGTGACCGTCTGGACGGCGTTGGCGACCTCGTCGTCGAAGAAGACGGCCTCGGACAGCTTGACCAGGGCGCGCGGCTCACGGCGATCAGGCAGGTGGAAGGAGACGCCGCCGTCACCCGTCTCCGTTCGCTCGATGGTGAGCCCGGCGGCGAGCAGGCGGGTCTCGACGAGCATGGCCAGCTCGGCGAGGCCGGGGGAGTGACTGTGGCGGGCGGACGCGCTCGTGACCAGCTCGGCGTCGATGACCGACAGCGGCCCCGCGACTTCAAAGCTCGCCCAGCTGAGCTGGAGCAGCAGGCGGAGGTTGCCGCCGCTGTGGCGCAGGAGTTCGAGCAGCGCGCTCTCGGTGAAGGGCCAGATGGCCGCGTCGTCGTACCCCGGGCGGGCGGCGCCGATGTACGCGCCGAGCACCAGCCGGGCCTCGTCGGGGGTGAGCGGCAGCATGTGGCAGGCGCCGGTGCCGATGCGCTGGTGCAGATCGGGCGGTACGCGCTCCCACGCCGCGTCGTTGGACACCAGGAGCAGCAGCCCGGCCGCCTGCGGGATCACCTCGACCAGGCTCTGCAGCAACCCGATGTTCGCGGTCAACGAACTCCGGCCCTCCGGTAGGAACTTCTCGCACTGGTCGAGCACCAGCACGAACGGCCGCCCGCCCCTGGTCACCAGCCTGGTCAGCAGTTGCAGGCCGTACCGGCAGGTCAGGGGGTCGTCGATCTGGCCGCTGACGCCGAGCGCGCGGGAGGCGTCGGGGCTGATCGGACGGCCGCACAGCCAGTCGTAGGCCACGCCGGAGAACTCGGGGCGCAGCAGGAACGACAGCGCCCGCTGGAACTCGGGCCCGCTGCCCGCCACGGCGGCGATCTCCTTGGCCTGCTCCTCCAGCACCTCGCCGGCCTCGACCTGATGCGTGCCGAACAGGTCGTACACCCGGCCGGGATCGTCCCCGACCACGGACAGGACCGCGCCCCTGCTGGCCGGGCCGTCGGCGTGTCCGGCCCGGTCACCCGCGAGCGCGCCCAGGTAGCGCAGGCTCAGGTCCGTGAGCAGGTCCTGCGGCAGCTGGGAGACCAGGCGGCGGTACTCGGCGACGAAGTCGTCCTCCTGGAAGCGCAGGTAGAGCTGGACCGCCCGAGGGTCGGCGTCGTTGACGAAGGCCATCATGTGACGGGCCGCGTGCGTCTTGCCCACCCCGTGGGCGCCGTACAGGCAGGCGAGACCGCCGTCGTGCGCCCGGTCGTCCCCGAACCCGCGCAGGTAGTCCGTGGCCCAGCGCTGGGCCTCGCGCACGCCGGGCAGGATCGCGGTGGGGGTGCGCCGGGCCCAGTCGCGCAGGAACTCGGCGAGGGAGGTCTCCTCGGCGCTGGAGATGCCGCGGGCCGGAAAGGGATTGCGCGCGGGGTATTCAGCCATGGAAGCCTCTCAGCCTGTTCCATCTGTCGCGCTGCCATATCTTGAGCCGCACCCAGCGCTCGTGTATGCGCAGGTCCTCGGCGGCCGGCCATGGCTCGTCGCTCTCGTACTCGCTGAGCCGCAGGTCGAGGAGCACTTCGAGGTGTTGGATGGCCTGCCCGATCGTGTACGGGCGCTTGCTGAAGACGTTCTTCACGCCCTGCTCGTCGAAGGGCGCGGGCGGGTGGCCCTTCCACCGGAATTCCGCCAGTGCCGCGATCTGCTCCGGAGTCAGCGTGTCGAGGTCGAAGACGTGCCCGCGCTCCGCGAACGCCTGCCGGTCCGCCTCGGTGATCTGGACGGTGTTCGCGTGCTGGTAACTGTCGATGACGAAGACCACGACGGTGCTGGTGTTCTCGAACACCTTCTGGGCCTGGGTGATGAGCTCCTTGGCGGGCACGCCCTCGTACCGGATGCCGAAGCCGGCGTTGCGGCCGGCGAACGTCGTCGCGGTGAATTCCGCGATCTCCTGCAGGTCGTACTCGTTCATGGGGTTGGCCGCGCCCCTTTCGCTCAACGTGCTGAAATGGGCGCGCAGCGCGGGCGGGATGTCGATGCCTTGGGCGTTCATCTTGTTGCGCAACGAGAGCAGGGTGGAGCACAGAACCGCGTACGCGTCGTGCGTCATGTCACCGCGCTCCGCGCGATGCGTCACGAAGGTGAAGCCGGGCGGCAGGAGCGATGCGGCGGCCTGCTGGTACAGGTACATCGCATGGTTGGCCAGCGACGTCCGCCCGCTGTTGCCCACTCCCGTGATCAGGAAGAAGGCCGGTCTCCCTTTGCTGATCGCCTCTTTGACCGCCGCCTCGATGACCTCGTGCCGGATGAAGCCGGCCAGTTCGAGGACGAGTTCGCGATCGGCCGGCAGCGCGAGGGGATCCAGCGGGCGGGCGGCGTAGGGATTTCCGGCGGGCAGACCGTACAAGTCGTAGCGCAGGTCGTCGGACATGTCTCACCCGCCGATCATCGTCAGGTAGACGGGCAGGTCGTCCGCCGCGGCCTCGAAGGCGGAGTCGGCGAAGACCGGCGCCAGGAAGTCGTGCTTGCCGCGAAAGGTCAGGGTCAGCTTCTGCAGCGCCTCCGCCCGCGTCTTGAACCGCGTCTGGAAACCCTGGAGTACGTCGGCCGCCAGCTTGTCCTGGTGGACGAGCTCCAGCGCCACCAGCAACGCCGGCTGCCGGAGCACGCTCGCGAACAGCTCCGGGCTCTGCACCCGCAGCACCACCAGGCGGACGACCAGGTCGGTGCTCAGGTCCGCGAGGCCGGGGGTGCCCTCGATGATGGCCTCCGTCACCCGTAGCAGGTTGAGCACGCGTTTGATCTTCCGGGGATTGGGCGTGAGGATCCTCTCCAGCGTGCCGACGTGTTTCCTGGCCAGCTCTCCCGGACGCGATTCGCGGATGAACCGGCCCACCTCCGCGGGGCCGAGCGGGTAGAGGTGCAGCGGGAGCTGGATCATCTTGTCCAGGTAGTCGTCGCTGATGGCCGCCTGGTCGGCGAAGCCGAACGGCTGGTACTTCACCAGGACCCCGCGGTCGACCACGTCCTTGGCCAGGGCGATCACCACGAAGACGTGCTTCAGGTCGAGGAAGAGCTTGATCGACTCCAGCAGGTCGATGATCTGGTCGGGCTCACACCTGTCGAGGTCGTCGACGAAGAAGACGATCTTCTTGCCCTGCGCGGCCAGGCGGTCGGCCTCCTGCTGCAGCAGCCCGCGCAGGCGGCCGGCCTGGCTGTCGACCTGGCCGCGCATCGCGGCGTACTGCTGGGCCAGCTTGTCGATCTTCTCCACGCTCACGGAGCTCAGGGTGAGCCTCTTCAGCATCTCGTCGGCGGCCAGCTTCGCCATGATCGTGCCCAACCGGCGGACCGTGCCGGCGAAGCGGTGCTCGGGGTCCTGGTCGAGCTCGGCGTGGAGCGCGTTCAGTAGGGGAAGCAGCATCTCCGGCTCGCGGCGGTGCACCCAGGGGTTGAAACGCACCCGGACGATCTCCTCGCCATGCCGATCGAGTAAGCGCCTGTCGACCATTTGGAGCAGGGTCGATTTCCCACTTCCCCACGCGCCGTAAATGCCGATCGTGAAAGGCGTCTCGGTGTCGGGATTGGTGATGATCGAAACGAGGGGGTCGACGTAGCGGCGAAACTGGAGTAGATCTCCGCGCCAATTGGCCGGGGCATCCGAGAGCATCGCGATATCGGGCATAGTCCCTCCAAAGAGAGGATGCATCCTTGGTGGTGCCTGATACTTCAGGTTATCGAAATGTGACGTGCGCCCTCTGTCCCTTGCGTCCCTTTGGTCGGTCCTTTGGGCAAACAGCCGCGGCGAGGTCAAATGACGGTTGTGAGGTCTTCTCGGAATGGAGGACAGATGGACACACCGGCCGCGGACATCCTGGCGAACGTCGACTTGTTCGCCGACGACCAGCGCGAACACCTGCTCGACGCGCTGGCCATCGCACGCAGGGAATGCCCGGTCGTGCACACGCGCACCGACGGCGGCTACTACATGGTCACCCGCTACGAGGACGTCCGCACGGTGTGCCTGCGACCGGCGATCTTCAGTTCGGCGCAGCCGGGCGTGCGTGGCGTGCCGGTCCGGCTCATTCCGCTGGACGTCGACCCGCCGGACCACCGTCGATACCGCAAGTTCCTCGAGGCGTACTTCTCCCGCTCGTTCCTGCTCCGGTACGCCGAGCAGATGCGGGAGATCGCCCGGGACGCCATCGCGGCGTTCATCGACAAGGGCCGCGTGGAGATGGTCCGTGACTACTCCGTGCCCTTCAGCGCCGGGTCGCTGGCCCGTGTCGTCTTCGCCACCGACAACATGGAGCTGATGCGCCGGGGGGTGGCGGCGGTCAAGCGGTGCGCCATAGAGAGCACGCCCGAGACGTTCGAAGCGGTCGCCCTGCTCGCGATGGAGGCGATAGCCGAGGCCGGCGACCGGCCGGCCTCGGAGCACGAGAACGTCCTCAGCGCCCTGGCCAGGGCGAGCGTCGACGGGCGGCCCCTGACGGCAGAGGAGCAGGTGGCGATCGTCACCACGCTGCTGCTCGGCGGCCTGGACACCACGCGCGGCGTGATCGTCAACATCGCCTACCATCTGGCCACGCGCACGGACATCGAGCCGATCCTGCGCAGCCCGGACTGGTGGCGCGGTCCGATGGACGAGTTCCTGCGCTTCGAGACGACCGTGGCGTTCATGGCCCGTACGGTGACTCAGGACACCGAGCTGGCCGGCACCCCGTTGAAGGCGGGGGACCGGGTCGTCCTGCAGTTCTACTCGGCCAACCGCGATGCCGAGCGCTTCGACCGGCCCGACGAGCTGGTCTTCGACCGGCGGATCAACCCGCACCTGGCGTTCGGCGCCGGGGTGCACCGCTGCATCGGCCAGAACTTCGCCCGGATCCAGCTCGCGATCGCCTTCGAGGAGTTGCTCAAGCAGGCGACGAACTTCCGCCTCGAAGCGGGCGCCGACATCCCGCGCCAGGCCGGCGAGCCCTTCGGCAGCCCTTCCGAGCTGTACCTGACCTTCGACCGCCGGGATGGTTAGCTCGGACCGATTGGGGCAGGGCCTGCATTGTGTCCGGTGAGGGGTGGTTCTCCCGGTGGCCGGTGATCCGGCAGCTCAGGGGAGAGGACGGTCGGAGCGACGCCGTGCGCTCCGCCCGTACGGACGCGCTTGCCCCGCGCACCGAGGAGGCCGATACGGTCGCGCGGTCGATCTGCCCCTACTGCGCGGTCGGCTGCGGCCAGCTCGTCTACGTCAAGGACGGCCGGGTCACGCAGATCGAGGGTGACCCGGACTCGCCCATCTCGCGTGGGCGGCTGTGTCCCAAGGGCTCGGCGAGCAAGCAGCTCGTCACCCATCCCGGCCGCCAGACCCAGGTGCTGTACCGGAGACCGCACGGCACCGAATGGGAGCGGCTCGACCTCGACGCCGCGATGGAGATGATCGCCGACCGGGTCGTACGGACCCGGCGGGAGACCTGGCAGCAGACCTATGAGGGCAAGGTCGTGCGCCGCACCATGGGCATCGCCGGACTGGGCGGGGCGACGCTCGACGACGAAGAGAACTACCTGATGAAGAAGCTGTACACCGCCCTCGGCGCGATCCAGGTGGAGAACCAGGCCCGTATTTGACACTCCTCCACCGTCCCCGGTCTGGGGACCAGCTTCGGACGCGGTGGCGCGACCACCTTCCAGCAGGATCTGGCGGGTGCGGACTGCATCGTCATCCAGGGCTCCAACATGGCCGAATGCCACCCGGTGGGCTTCCAGTGGGTGGTCGAGGCCAAGGCGCGGGGCGCGAAGGTGTTCCACGTGGATCCGCGCTTCACCCGGACCAGCGCGCTGGCCGACCGGCACCTGCCGATCCGCGCGGGCAGCGACATCGTGCTGCTCGGGGCGCTGATCAACCACGTGCTGGCCAATGAGCTGGACTTCCGTGAGTACGTGCTGGCCTACACCAACGCCGCCGTGATCGTGTCGGCGGACTTCCGGGACACCGAGGACCTTGACGGGCTGTTCTCCGGCTTCGACGCGGAGACGGGTACGTACGATCCGCGGAGCTGGGCGTACGAGGGGCCGGGCGAAGGGCCGGGCGAGGAGACGCCGGGCGCGCAGGCACCGGGCGCGGACCTGGAGGGTGGTAGGCAGCACGCCGAGGCCGCGGGGGCGGACACTTACGGCTCCGGGGGCGCCGAGGCGCATCCCACCCCGGCGACGGATCCGACGCTGCGCCACCCGCGCTGCGTCTACCAGATCCTTCGGCGGCACTTCGCCCGCTACACCCCGGAGCTGGTCGAGCAGCTGTGCGGCATCTCGCGGGCGCACTTCGCCGAGCTGGCCGACGCGATCACCGCCAACTCCGGCCGGGAGCGCACCACCGCCTGGGTGTACTCCGTCGGCTGGACCCAGCACACCGTCGGCGCGCAGTACATCCGCACCGCCTCGATCCTCCAGTTGCTGCTGGGCAACATGGGCCGGCCCGGGGGCGGCATCCTGGCGCTGCGTGGGCACGCGAGCATCCAGGGGTCCACCGACATCCCGACGCTGTTCAGCCTCCTGCCCGGTTACCTGACCATGCCACACGCCCACCGGCACGAGGGGCTGGAGGACTATCTCGCCCGGGAGGGCGGCGACGTCGGCTTCTGGGGCCACCGGCGCGCCTACCTGGTCAGCCTGCTCAAGGCGTGGTGGGGGAACGCGGCCACCGAACAGAACGACTTCTGCTTCGACCACCTGCCGCGCCTGACCGGCGACCACAGCCACTACACCACCGTGATGGGCCAGATCGACGGCACGGTGAAGGGCTACTTCGTGGCGGGGGAGAACCCCGCGGTCGGCTCCTCTGGCGGCCGGGCGCAGCGCCTCGGCCTGGCCAACCTCGACTGGCTGGTGGTACGCGACCTGACGCTGGTGGAGACGGCCACCTTCTGGAAGGACGGCCCGGAGCTGGAGACCGGGGAGATGCGTACCGAGGACATCGCCACCGAGGTGTTCTTCCTGCCCGCCGCGAGCCATGTGGAGAAGGAGGGTACGTTCACCAACACCCAGCGGCTCCTGCAGTGGCGGGAGAAGGCGCTCGACCCGCCGGGCGACTGCCGCAGCGACCTGTGGTTCTACTACCACCTGGGCAAGCTGGTCAGGCAACGGCTGACCGACGACGAGATCGACCGGCCGCTGCGCGAGCTGACCTGGGACTACCCCGAGCTGGGAGAGCACCGGGACCCGTCGGCGTCGGCCGTACTCCGCGAGATCAACGGGGTCGGCCCGGACGGGCGGGCGCTGTCGGCCTACACCCAGCTCAAGCCGGACGGGTCCACCAGTTGCGGCTGCTGGATCTACTGCGGCGTGTACGCGGACGAGGTCAACCAGGCGGCCCGGCGCCGGCCGGGGCAGGAACAGTCGCCCGTGGCGCCCGAATGGGGCTGGGCCTGGCCGGCGAACAGGCGCATCCTCTACAACCGGGCCTCCGCCGACCCCGAGGGCCGCCCATGGAGCGAGCGCAAGGCGTACGTCTGGTGGGACGCGGAGCAGGGGAAATGGACCGGGCAGGACGTGCCCGACTTCGAGCCGAACAAGCCGCCGGACTACCTGCCACCCGAAGGCGCCCACGCCGAGGACGCGCTCGCCGGGACCGACGCGTTCATCATGCAGTCCGACGGGAAGGGCTGGCTGTACGTGCCCGCCGGCCTGGCCGACGGCCCGCTGCCCGCACACTACGAGCCGCATGAGTCGCCGGTCGGCAACCCGTTGTACGCCCAGCAGGCCAACCCCGCGCGCAAGATCTACCCGCGACCGGAGAGCCCTTACAACCCGCCGGAGTCGCCGCGCTACCCGTACGTGCTGACCACGTACCGGCTCACCGAGCACCACACGGCGGGTGGCATGAGCCGGCCGCTGGCCTACCTCGCCGAGCTGCAGCCGGAGCTGTTCTGCGAGGTGTCGCCGCAGCTGGCCGCCGAGGTGGGGCTGGTCAACGGCGGTTGGGCCACGATCGTGACCAGTCGCACCGTGATCGAGGCTCGGGTGCTGGTCACCGGCCGGGTCCGGCCGCTGCGGATCCAGGGCAGGGTGATCCATCAGATCGGCCTGCCGTACCACTGGGGGTGGGGCGGCGGCGGCCTGGTGACCGGCGACGTCGCCAACGACCTGCTTCCGCTGGTGCTCGACCCGAATGTCTACATTCAGGAGAGCAAGGCCGTGACCTGTGACATCCGGCCTGGTAGACGGCCGAGGGGGCAGGCGATGCTCGACCTGCTGGAGGTGTACCGCGATGGCTGAGCGGATGGGCTTCTTCACCGACACGAGCGTCTGCATCGGCTGCAAGGCGTGCCAGGTGGCGTGCAAGGAGTGGAACCAGCTGCCCGACGACGGCTTCGTGTTCGAGGCGAACTCCTACGACAACACCGGGGCGCTCGGGGCGAACACCTGGCGGCACGTGGCCTTCATCGAACAGTCCCGCCCGGTGCCGCTGCCTTCGGACGACTCCGCTGACGAGGGTGTGGAGCGGTGGCTGATGTCGTCGGACGTGTGCAAGCACTGCACTCACGCCGCCTGCCTGGACGTCTGCCCGACCGGAGCGCTGTTCCGTACCGAGTTCGGCACGGTGGTGATCCAGGAGGACATCTGCAACGGCTGCGGCTACTGCGTGTCCGCCTGCCCGTACGGCGTGATCGAGCGGCGCGAGGACGACGGGCGGGCGTGGAAGTGCACGATGTGCTACGACCGGCAACGCGGCGGCCTCGAACCGGCGTGCGCCAAGGCGTGCCCGACCGACTCGATCCAGTTCGGCCCGCTGGATGAGCTCCGGGAGCGGGCCGAGGAGCGGGTGGCGCGGCTGCACGCCGACGGGCAGGCCGAGGCCCGCCTGTACGGCGAGAGCCCGGATGACGGGGTGGGCGGCGCGGGGGCCTTCTTCCTGCTGCTGGACGAGCCCGAGGTGTACGGGCTGCCGCCGGATCCCGTGGTGACCACTCGTGACCTGCCGTCCATGTGGCGCTGGGCGGGGGCGGCGGCGCTGTCCGTGGCCGGGGCTGTGGTGGCGGCATTCGCGGGCACGTTCGTGGGTTCGCGAAAGGCGGCGCGGCGGTGACGCGGGAGCGGTCGATGGTGCCGGAGGCGGAGTTCCAGTCGTACTACGGGCGACCGGTGCTCAAGCCTCCGGTCTGGAAAGAACCCCACGGACCCGCATATCTCTACTTGGGGGGTCTGTCGGGCGTTTCGTCGGTGATGGCGGTCATGGCCGAATTCACCGGACACGACCAGCTGGCGCGTACCGCCCGGATCGCGGCGGCGATCGGCGCCTCCGCCGGCGCAGCCCTCCTCGTCGCCGAGCTGGGCCGGCCCGAACGGTTCCTCAACATGCTCCGCGTGTTCAAGCCCACCTCGCCGATGAGCATGGGCTCCTGGATCCTGGCCGCCCAGAGCGGGCTGTCGGGGGTCGCGGCCTCGACCGAGCTGACCGGGATCCTGCCCGCCGTGGGTGACGCGGCGCTCCTCGCCACCGGCCTGACCGGCCCGCTGACCGCCACCTACACCGCCGTCCTGCTCGCCGACACCGCCGTACCGGCCTGGCACGAGGCCTACCGGGAGCTGCCGTTCCTGTTCGCCGGGAGCGCGCTGGCCAGCGCCGGGGCGGCGGGCATGCTGGCCACCCCGAGGGCGCAGGCGGGGCCGGCCCGCGTGATGGCGGTGATGGGTGCCGCCGTGGAGAGCGTCGCGGGCGTGGTGATGGAACGGCGACTCGGCCTGGTGGGCGAGCCGTATCGGCTGGGGAAGGCGGGGGGCCGGATGCGCGCGGCCCGCGTACTGACGGCCGGTGGCGGGCTGCTCGCGTCGATCGCCGGGCGCAGCCGTACCCTCACCGCTCTGTCCGGTCTCGCCCTTACGGCGGGCGCTCTGTGCACCCGGTTCGGCGTCCTGGAAGCGGGCAAGGTCTCAGCCGCCGACCCGAAGTACACGATCATCCCCCAGCGGCAGCGGCAGGCGTCAGCCTCTTGAGGCCTCCTGTAGCGCCGCGTCGAGAATCGTGTCCAGCACCTCCTGCGAAGTCTGGAGTTGAGCGATCATCTCGGCGATATGGGCGCGTTCGCGCCGCAAGTCCTCGATGAAGGTCGGGCAGCCGGAAGACACCATCAGCTCGCCCTCGTCGTGCACGCAGTGCAGGACCCGGGCGATGACCGTGGTGGAAAGCCCGGCGGCGAGCAGGGTGCGGATGTGGCGGACCGTCGGGATGTCCGCCTCGGTGTACTCGCGGTAGCCGTTGTCCAGCCGGACCGGCCTGAGGAGACCCTGCTCCTCGTAGTAGCGCAGCAGCCGCTTGTTCACCCCGGTCTCGTGAGCCAGGTCACCGATCCGCATATTGACCTTCACATAGATGAGAACCCTTAGCGTCCCAAGTATTGCCGATCAAGAAGAGCGAGGAGACGCCGATGTCTGGCGCAGTGATCATTGGTGCGGGTCCAGGGATCGGACAGGCGGTGGCCCGCCGGTTCGCCAGGGAGGGGCTGCCGATCACGCTGATCGCCCGGAGCGAGCAGACGCTGCGCGCCGTGGCCGAGGCGGTCGCTCCCAGCGGCGTCCCGGTCGTCACACGGGAAGCCGACAGCACCGACCAGGCCGGGCTGAACGCCGCGCTCGACCAGGCCGTCAGCCAACATGGCGTGCCGGACGTCGTCGTGTACAACGCCGCGATCATCCAGGCGGACGCGCCGGGCGAGTTGTCCGTACGCGGCCACATGGAGGCATGGGCGGTGAACGTGGTCGGCGCGCTCAACGCCGCGGCTCACGTCGCGCCCGCCATGGCGGCACGCGGCAGCGGAACGTTCCTCATCACGGGCGGCATGCCCGAGCCCAAGCCGCAGTACGTGAGCCTCTCTTTGGGCAAGGCAGGAGTCCGAGCCCTGGTCACGCTGCTCGACGAGGAGTACGGACCCTCCGGAGTGCACGTGGCGAGCGTCACCGTGGCCGGTCCGGTGGCCCCCGGTACCGACTTCGATCCGGACGACATCGCCGAGCGCTATTGGCAACTGCACACGCAGCCGCGACACCGGTGGCAGCAGGAAGTACTGCACGCCGGCCCAACACCGCCGGGAAATTCTCTTGGCATGCCAGGATAGTAATGATCGACTTCGGATTACGCGACGAGAACGACCGCGTCGCCAGCCCAGATTCACCGTTCACCTTGGCGCCTTCAAAGCCGCGGCATCGCGAACCGCTCGGCGAATGCGGCGCGGTTCGCCGAGTCCGGCATCCGATCCCATACGGCGAACACCACTCGCTCGAACACCGCCGCGAAGGCTCCATCCTCGACCAGATGGGCGTGAAAGGCCCCGGCGACCTCGCGCGGATCGTTGCGGAACACGCCGCAGCCCCACGCCCCGAGTACCAGCGTGCGAGCACCGTGATGCGCGGCCACGGCCAGGACACGCCCCGCCCGCTGGTGGAGCGCCTGCCGGATCCGCCCGCCCGCTCCCGGGTCGCGGCGCAGCATCTGCCCAGCGTTGGGCGCCGGTGAGGTGAGGAAGGAGACGAGGTACGGCTCGGCCAGCAGTTGGCCGTCCTCGCCGCGGTGCACCGGCACGCCGGGCGACCAGATGACGCGGTGGCTGTAGAGCAGGTCGGACGAGGCCCGGTGCGCGGCGTAGTAGTCGGGTGCCTGAAGGAGGCACGGATAAAGCAGGGCCTGGCGGCACAGGTCCTCCTCCTGCGCCTTGGCGCCGCCGAGATAGCCGCCTCCCGGGCTGCGGGCAGAGGCGAAGTTCAGCACGGCGATCCCGGTCGCCCCGTCAAGGTGCAGCCGCCGCGCTGCCCGCAGGCTGCGCTCGCCGGTGACCTCGAAGACCGTCCGGTACGTACCGGCTCTCGGCCATTCGATGGGGCCGTCTGGTGGGTGGCTCACGGTTGCGGCCACCGCGGCCCGCAGCGCAGGACCCACATCCACGACCGCGCCGTCGGCGGCCGAGTACCAACCCTCGGCGGCGATGCGCTCGTTGTCGATCGCGACCTGGCGCAATCTTCCGCTCACGCGCCCCATCGTAAATCGCGAACCTGCTTAGCGGCGTGGGGGCTTGTCCATGAAGTCCCTCCCGTCGACTCGCGTCCGGGGGTCCGTCAGTCTGCGGTCTGGTGATACGACAATTCGTGGAGATGTCCGCCCTTGATCAGCACCGACACTTCGACCGGCCGCTCACTGTCGCTGTAGACAACACGGAACTGCCGAAACACCGGCACGTCAGGTGGGAGATCCAGGCCTTGCACCTCCGTCTCGGTGGGTTGCCGAACGGAGATGCGATCCGTGAAGTGGCGCTGCGGAAACCCGAGGTCGGCCAACGCCTGTGGTGCGCCACCGCGGATTCTTCCCTTGGCGGCCAGAGGGCTTCCTGCCGCAATGCTCACCGGGTAGTAAGACCATGACAACTCAACGGGAGCGCCGTCATGCAACAGCAGCCGGTGGCGCAGGACGACCAGATCGTCACCGCTGATGGCGAATGCCGCGGCGACATCGCTGGGAGGTGCTACCTCCCCGACTTTCAGAAGCTCATAGCTGTATTCGCGAGGCCCTGGGGTCTTATACGTGCTGGCGTTGACGACGAGCGGCCGTCTGTCGCGGACGAACACGCCCTTTCCCGCGTGGCCGCGTACGAATCCTTCGTCTTTGAGTGCCTGCAGGGCCCGCTGGATCGTCGCGTTCGCCGCGTTGAAACGTGCCACCAGGTGTGCCGTGGAAGGGAGTTGCTCGCCCGCCTTCAGGTCACCAGACATGATCTCCGCACGCAATTCGGCTGCGATCTGCTGATGGCGCGGACGAGAATCCAGCCGCCTA
Source organism: Nonomuraea sp. NPDC049028 (assembly GCF_043197735.1). Lineage (NCBI taxonomy): Bacteria > Bacillati > Actinomycetota > Actinomycetes > Streptosporangiales > Streptosporangiaceae > Nonomuraea > Nonomuraea sp. NPDC049028. The sequence goes on along the minus strand of NZ_JBICTR010000017.1, from coordinate 173,204 downwards.
CCCACGATTGCCGATCCCCTCACTTGATGATCATCTGATAGCGCAACTCGCGACCGTGGGCCACCATCGTCATCACGCTGACCTCGATCGGCGTTCCGTCGTCGGTTCGAACGATGCGGGTCAGGAGCAGAACCCAGTCCTCTGGTCGAAGGTCGAGAGCCTGTCGCTCTGTATCGGTCGCGGGGCGGGCTTGGACGGCTTCTTCCGCGCTGTGTGGGTGATAGCCGAGCTGGGCGAGAAGGGTGGGAGCCCCGCCAGGGATCTTCCGCATCTCGGCAAGCCGAGTGCCACGGGCGATCGTCGCCGGGTAGTAGGAATCGGCGAGCTCCGTTGGCTGGCCGTCCGCGAGCACGAGACGGCGGCGGACGAAGGCGGTCTGACCCGCCGCCAGCCCGAAGGCTCGCACGACTTCCTTCGGCGGATGGACCTCTTCCACTGCTTGAAGGCGATGCGTCCCAACTTTGCCGTGCTGGGCGGCTTCCTCCGCCCATGCATCAGGCTCTCCGGGACGCCGCGGCCGCACGTAGGGCGCCGAAACGCTGACCCAGCCCGCGTCTTCCATGCGCTCCTCCTTCGGTCACGAAAGGCCGGTCAGGAGCCACCGTACCGGGTCGGCGGCATCCCAGACCGATCAAGGGAACCTGTGGATGGCGGATGCCGTAATCCTTGCTGCCTTTCGCGAATCACAGTAAGGTTATGGGAAGTCGATCGAGTCTGGGATCGGCGGCCCTCGAAGAGGCCGAAGGGATGGGGAATGCATGCTTCTCAAGCCGTCGGTAATCGCGTTCAGTCCTGCTCAGAGCGCACATGCCCTTCGGGATGCCCTGGCTGATCAGGGCATCGCCTCTGACATTCACGTCGGCTACGGGCTTGCTCTGGTGTCGGTGTGGATCAGCCTCGTTGTGTGGTGCGACGGCAACTGGTTCTGGTGGCGGGTGGGCTGGAACGACCAGCGCAAGCGAGTCTTGTACGCCCGGCATCCAGCGGACGAACCCGTTAGAGCCGCTCGGCGGGTGGCTTTCCGGTACGAAGAGGTCTATCGGCACCATCCGCGCTCGGAGCTGATCGCCGATGTCGTCTCCTCCACCTGACCGGCAGGGAGATGGCGTCCGGTGAGTATGCCTTGGTCAAGCTTCGGCTGCCGGGCGATGATCGTGGACTTGATGCACAGTCCCGCGTCTACTCGGGGGTTCGCCTCGCTGCTGATCGGGCGGCAGGGCATCGTGGTGAGCATCCTGCGCGACGGCACGCTGGCCTTGATCGCGCTCGAGGGTGAGCTCGGCGAGTTGCCCGGCGGGGTGCGGCGATGGTCCGTCCACTGGGACGACCTGCAGATCGACTGGGGGCAAAGTAAGCCTGAAAAGGGGCAACAGGCTGGCGAATGAGTCATCACTGCCTGAGGTGTTACGGCCTGTCCGAGGACAGGAACGGCAGCACGTGGGGGAGTACGTCGGCGGATCTGTCCCAGCCGCCCTTGTGGTCGGCGTCTGGCAGGGAGAAGAAGCCCGCGCCGGTGCGCTCGGCGAAAGTCCGCATCGGGTCGTGCCAGGGATCAGCCGTGCCCGCGTACATCAGGATCGGCACGCCGCAGGCCGCCAGTTCGGTGGCCAGGCCGGGCTCGCGTGAGAACGCGTCGTAGTTGGCGCGGAAGGCGCCCAGGTCCCCGGCGCTGATCAGGGCGGCCTGGTACGGGTCAGCCGAGGTCCCCTGCTTGACGATCTCATAGGCGTCGATGTCGGCAGGCAGGCCGAGTTCCCGAATCGCTTGGTCGACCGCGGAGCGGAAACCGTTGATGGGATCGTAGGCGCCGGTGATCAAGCGGGTCAGGCGTTCGGGCGCGTGCGCCGCGACCGCATACCCAGTCATGGCTCCCAGCGAGTAGCCCCAGAACGCGGCTCGGTCGGCGCCGACGTCGTCGAGGACGGCCGTGACGTAGTCGACCCGGCGCCGCAAGCCATAGGCCTCGATCTCACGCGGGTGGTCGCTGGCGCCCAGTCCCAGCGGATCGATGGCGATCACTGTGTGGGCAGGGGCCAGGGCCTGGGTGTATCCGCTGTGGGCCCAGTGCGCGCCGTCTTGGAACATGCCCGGGTGCAGCACGAGCGGCGGGCCGTCCCCCAACACCTCGTACGAGATCTTGAAACCGTTGCTGCGTGCGACGGGCACGTGTCACTCCTTGTCGGCTTGGCGAGTTTCGTTGGACAAGCGGCCGAAGATGGCGTTGGCCAGGAACGTTACGACTTGTAACGGGCTTTATCCTCCAGCATCATTGAACGGTCCGAAAGGAGGCACTTTCTTGTCACAACGGAACACCGTGGTAACGGACCAGCTCACAGCGCTCGCCGATGCGCCCCCGCCCGAGGATTGCCCGCTGCCTGAGGTCCTGGCTTTGATCGGTGACAAGTGGAGCGCCCAGGTGCTGGTCGAACTGGGTGACGGCCCGCACCGGTTCACCCAGCTGGAACGGGCGATCGAGGGCATCAGCCGGCGGATGCTGACAGTGAGCCTGCGCAACCTGGAACGCAACGGGCTCATCACCCGGACGGTGTACCCCGACGCCCCGCCTCGGGTGGAATACGCCACCACGGGTCTGGTTGAGGAAATACGCGCTCCCCTGGAGGCGCTGGCGGCATGGGCCCGCCACGCCGGACCCGTCATCGCCGCAGCTCGGCATGCCTACGACAACGGCCGCTGACCCGCACGCCCGCAAGCCTCGCGCCTACTCGGTGACATCCGCTGACGACCGAGCGGCTTGGTGAGGGAGGCGAAACCCGTCCCCAGGGTTATCCCTCGAGGAAAATACGGATCTTGGACAGCCTGATCGAGGCGGGCCGGTTCGTCACGCGCCAGCCCCAGCAACAGCCGCACGTTGACCAGCCGCTGCTGGGCGCCGTCATGCAGGTCCCGCTCGATCCGGCGCCTGGCCTCATCGCCCGCGTCGAGGAGCCCGGCCATCCGTCGCGCTGCCTCCCTGCGTCCGAGCACGACACGATAGGCCAGTGGCCAAACGATGAAGCCCAGCACGACCAGGCTGTCCAGCAACTCGCCGGTGAAGTAGACCGCGAGTCCGCCGGCCTGCGCCAGGTTTTCCGCCTCGAGTGCCAGCACCAGCAGCATGACCAACAGCCCGGAGAACGTGACGGCCGCATCGCGTTCCGGTCGCGGCAGCCGAGCCCAGCGCAGGAACACCGCCGCCGACAGCCCGACCACGTACGCACCGGCGATTGCCACCCCGAAAAGGGCCAGCGCCGTCCGTCCTGTTTCCCGGCCGAACGCCTGAGCCAGACAGAGGCACCCCCCGCCGGGCAGCTCTCCTTACACCATCGACATCGCGGCGGAGAGGAGTGGCACCGCGTAGCCGAGCGCCACGACCCCTCGACGGACCGGCGTGTCCGCGCGGCCGTGTGGGGAGCACGACCATCACGTGTCCGAGCAGTCCGTGCTGGAGGGCCGCCGCCACCGCGCCCAACGCGAGAGCCGCGGGCACGCCCGTGTAGCTGACCCCGGTGGCCAGCCACATCACCCCGCTCCAGGCCAGCAACGATCCCACCGGACTGTCCGGCCACCGTAGCCTCGCCCACAGGCCGCCCGTCACCGCGGCGGACCCCGCCGCATATCCCATGAGCAGCAGCGGGACCTTCGTCACCACGAACTCCGCACCGATGATGGCCACTGTTCCCAAGGCGGCGAGCACGACCGCGAGCAGGGTGATCAGCCTGTGCACCCGACCATTGTGAAGCCTGGCCCGTCCCCCTGCGCCCTTGGAGCCTCGCCGTCGCGCGAGCGACAGTATGTCCATGGTTGTTACCACGGGATACGGTCAGCGGAGCCGCAGGTGGGGGCCGTCCAAGGGGACCAGCTCGCCGATGATCGGCGCGCCGGGGATCTCGCCGGCCACCAGCAGGCCGCCGGAGGTCTGGGCGTCGGCGAGTAGCAGCAGGTCGTCCTCGCCGTAGCCGCCCGGATCCAGCCAGGGGCGGACCCAGTCGAGGTTGCGGCGGGTGCCGCCGCTGACGTAGCCGTCGCGTACTGCCTCGCGGGCCCCTTCCAGGTACGGTACGGCCGCCACGTCCACCACCGCCGTGACGCCGCTCGCTCGGGCCAGTTTGTAGAGGTGACCCAGCAGGCCGAACCCGGTCACGTCCGTCGCGCATCTCGCTCCGGCGGCCAGCGCGGTCCGGGAGGCGCCGCGGTTCAGGGTGGTCATCGCCGCGACCGCCTGCGGGAACACCTCGCCGGTCGCCTTGTGCCGGGTGTTGAGCACCCCGATGCCGAGCGGTTTGGTGAGGGAGATCGGCAGTCCGGGTCGGCCGCCGTCGATGCGCAGCAGCCGGGCGGGGTCGGCCAGGCCGGTGACGGCCATGCCGTACTTCGGCTCCGGGTCGTCGACGCTGTGGCCGCCCGCGACGTGGCAGGCCGCCGCCCGGGCCACGTCCAGGCCGCCGCGCAGGACCTCCTTGGCCAGCTCCATGGGCAGCTTCTCCCTTGGCCAGCCGAGCAGGTTGACCGCCACCAGCGGCTCCCCGCCGACCGCGTAGACGTCCGACAGGGCGTTGGCCGCCGCGATACGGCCCCAGTCGTAGGGGTCGTCCACCACGGGCGTGAAGAAGTCGGCGGTGGCCACGATCGCCCGGTCGCCGTCGATGCGGACCACAGCGGCGTCGTCCCCGTCGTCCAGCCCGATGATCAGCTCCCCGACAGCGCCATGTCCGTTCGCGGTGTCATGCTCGCCGACAGCGCCGTGCCTTCCTGCCGCGTCACGCTCGCCTGCGGCGCCGCCGTCACGCTCGCCTGCGGCGCCGCCGTCACGTGTGCGGAGGGCCGCCACCACCGCCTCCAGTTCGCCTGGCGGGATCTTGCAGGCGCAGCCGCCTCCGTGGGCGTACTGCGTCAGTCGGACCGTCTCGGTGGTGCGTGTCATGGCGCCCTCGGATGGCTCGCGACGGGTGTGGCGTTTGAGGTCATACCCGCTGTGACGGGTAGGTTCTGCGGTGGAGGCGTCTGGGCGCCTGGTGGCCCCCGCGGTCTTCAAAACCGACGAGGCCGAGGTCCTCGGCCTGGCGGGTTCGATTCCCGTCCGCCTCCGTTCTATTTTCGAAGGGTGGACCCACGCAGGCACGTACCCCGTACGGATGCCGTACTCGCCGATCCCCGGCTGGTTGCGGCGGGCGGGCGGCTGGGTCGGTCGGTCGTCAAGGAGGCGGTGGCGCGGGCGCAGCAGCGGGCGCGGAGCGGTGAGATCGGTCCCGAGGAGGTCGCCGACGCGGCGGTGGCGGCGCTTCCGCCGCGGGCCGCGAGCCTGCGTGCGGTGATCAACGCGACCGGCGTGCTGGTCCACACCAACCTGGGCCGTGCGCCCCTCTCGCCCGCCGCGATCGAGGCGATGGTCGCCGCGGCCGGTGCCGCCGACGTGGAGTTCGACCTGGAGACCGGCACTCGGGCCCGGCGCGGGCGGGGTGCGCTGGACGCGCTCGCCCGTGCCGTGCCGGCCGCCGAGGCCGTACACGTCGTCAACAACAACGCCGCCGCGCTCGTCCTGGTGGCGACCGTACTCGCCGCCGGCCGGGAGATCGTGATCAGCCGGGGCGAACTCGTGGAGATCGGCGACGGGTTCCGCATCCCCGACCTGCTCGTCTCCACCGGGGCGCGGCTGCGCGAGGTCGGTACGACCAACCGCACCTCCTACCGCGACTACGCGGCGGCCGTGGGGCCGGAGACCGGATGCGTGCTCAAGGTGCACCCGTCGAACTTCCGGATCGAGGGCTTCACCGGCTCCGTCGGGGTACGCGAGCTGACCGGGCTCGGTGTGCCCGTCGTCGCCGACATCGGCTCGGGGCTGCTGGCGCGCGAGCCACTGTTGCCCGAGGAGCCGGACGCGGCGACCGTACTGGCGGCCGGGGCGGACCTGGTGACGGCCAGCGGTGACAAGCTGCTCGGCGGACCACAGGCGGGTCTCCTTCTCGGCCGCCGTGACCCGGTCGAACGCTGCAGGCGGCACCCGCTCGCCCGCGCATTGCGGGTCGACAAGCTGACGCTGGCCGCGCTGGAGGCCACGCTCCGCGGTCCTGTCACGCCCGTCCGGCTGGCGCTGCACGCCGATCCGGCGGCGCTCGGCGACCGTGCCGCGGCCCTCGCCGGGCGGCTCGCCGAGGCGGGAGTCGACGCTCGGGCGGTGCCGAGCCAGGCCGCCGTCGGGGGTGGCGGGGCGCCCGGGGTGAGGCTGCCGAGTGCCGCCGTCAGCCTGCCCGAACGGCTCGCCGCACCGCTGCGCGCCGGTGATCCGCCGGTGGTCGGCCGGATCGAGGGCGGGCTGCTGCTGCTGGACCTGCGCACCGTTCCCGGCGACCGCGACGATGATGTGGCCCGCGCGATCCTCGGGGCGAGTGGCCTCGGGGTGAGTGGCTTCGAGGCGGGCGGCTGATGTACGTCGTGGCCACGGCGGGTCACGTCGATCACGGTAAGTCCACGCTGGTGCGGGCTCTCACCGGGATGGAGCCCGATCGGCTGGAGGAGGAGCGGCGGCGGGGGCTGACGATCGAACTGGGGTACGCGTGGACCACGCTGCCTTCGGGGCTGCGCCTCGCCTTTGTGGACGTACCGGGGCATGAGCGGTTTCTCAGCACGATGCTGGCGGGGGTCGGTCCGGTGCCGGCGGTGCTGTTCGTGGTGGCGGCGGACGAGGGCTGGATGCCGCAGTCCGAGGAGCATGTGGTGGCGCTGGAGGCGCTCGGCGTACGGCACTGCCTGCTCGCGGTGACCCGAGCCGACCTCGCCGACCCGGCTCCGGCCCTCGACCAGGCACGCACTCGCCTGACCTCGGCCGGGTTGGGTGGGGCGCGTCCGGATGCGGCCGGGTTGGGCGGAGAGCGTCCGGATGTGACCCGACTGGGCTGTGGTGGTGGCCGTGGTGCGGTTGAGGCGGTGGCGGTGAGTGGGCGGACCGGGCAGGGGCTCGATGAGCTGCGGGAGGCGCTGGATCGGCTGGTTGCCGCGCTGCCTGCGCCCGATCCGGAGGCGCCGGTTCGGTTGTGGATCGACCGGGCGTTCAGTGTGCCGGGCAGCGGGACGGTCGTGACCGGGACCCTGCCCGAGGGCGCCATCTCGGTGGGTGACGAGCTGGCGCTGGACGGCGAGCCTGTACGGGTGCGGGCGCTGGAGTCCATGAAGGAGCCGTCGTCCTCGGTGACCGGCGTCGCCAGGGTGGCGGTCAACCTGCGCGGCCACAGGCTGCCGGAGCGCGGTCATGGTCTGCCCGAGCGGGGCCGGGCGCTGGTCACACCCGGCAAGTGGACGTACACGGACCTGGTCGACGTCCGGATCACCCCAGTCGGGACCCTCCGGGACACCGGCTCCGGTCCCGAAGCGGCTGACGGTCCGGGAGGAAGCGGCGGTGACGTTCTGGTGAGTGGCCGGGGAAGGGGGGAGGAGTGGCGGCTACCCCGGTGCCTGACCGCGCACATCGGGTCGGTGGCGGTGACGTGCGAGGTGCGTACGCTTGGCGGGCGCGTCGTACGGCTGCGCCTGGCCCGCCCGCTCCCGCTCCACCTCGGAGACGTGCTGCTGCTGCGTGACCCCGGCCGCGACCGGGCCGAGGTGCGGGTGTTGGCGGGGGCGAGCGTGCTCGACGTGCGCCCGCCCGCGCTCGGCCGCCGGGGCGCGGCGCGGGCGCACGCCGCCCGGCTGGAATCGGCCGTCCCGGACGCCGCCTCGGCCCTGCGCATCCACCGGCTGCTGCGCGTGGCCGACCTGACCGCCATGATCGGCACGTCCAGTGACCTGGGCGAGGGACCGGTCTGCGGGGACTGGTACGCCGATCCCGAGTACTGGGCCGAGCTGGGCGAGCGGCTGGCCGACACGGCACGGCGGTACGCCATCGAGCACCCCCTGGAGCCTGGCATGCCGATCGAGGCGGCCCGCCATGCGCTCGGGTTGCCCGACCGGCAGTTGGTCGCCGCGCTGGTGCGGGCGCCGTTCACGCTTGCCGAGGGGCGGATCGTGACTCGGCCTGCCGGGCTGCCCGAGCCGGTGGCGCGGGCGGTTGAGCGGCTGAGGGGAGAGTTGGCGGCACACCCCTTCCAGGCGCCGGAGGCTGGGCGGTTGGCTGAGCTGGGGCTGGGGTCGCGGGAGGTGGCGGCGGCCGTACGGGCCGGGCGTCTGTTGCGCGTGGCCGAGGGGATCGTGCTGCTGCCCGGCGCGGACGTACGGGCGGCGGAGCTGCTGCGCCGCCTACCGCAGCCCTTCACGGTCAGCCAGGCCAGGCGGGCTCTCGACACCAGCCGTCGGGTCGCGGTGCCGCTGCTCGAACATCTCGACCGGAGTGGGCTGACACAACGAGTGGACGAGGTTCATCGCCGCTGTCTCTGATCACCCCCGACAGCCACCCCAGCATCACCCCAACAGCCACCCCGCCAACCACCCTGACCTGGGTCTCTGCTGGATGGCGGGTATATATTCGAATTTGGTGATAAACCATCGTCATCGGGGGGTTGCGATGGTTGGAGACCTGCCGCGACGTCTTGTCGCGGAAGCCATCGGAACGATGTTGCTGGTTCTCTTCGGTGCCGGGTCCGTGGTGGCCGCGCTGGTCATGCAGAACGGCCGACTCGACTACGCCGCGCTGGGCATCATCTCGTTCTCGTTCGCCGTGGTGGTCGCGCTCGTCATCTACGCCTTCGGCAGTACGTCCGGCGCGCACATCAACCCGGCGGTCACCATCGCCCTCGCCGCGGGACGCAGGTTCCCGTGGTCGGAAGTGCCGTTCTACATCGTTGCCCAGCTCGTCGGCGCCTTTGCCGGCGGGCTGTTGATCGTGGGCGGGTTCGGCCGGCGGGCGGTGGACAACGGCGTCGGGCTTACCGCGCTCGGCCAGGGCGTGAGCTATGGGCAGGGCATCCTGTTGGAGGGACTGGGGACGTTCCTGCTGCTGCTCACGATCATGGCGCTGGCGGTCGACCGGCGGGCGCCGAGCGGCTGGGCCGGTTGGATGATCGGACTGGCCGTGGCGTGCGAGATCTTCGTGCTCGGCCCGCTGACGGGTGGTTCCGTCAACCCGGCCCGTACGTTCGGGCCGTACCTGACGACCACGGTGTTCGGCGGTAGCGCGCCATGGTGGCAGTACGGCGTCTACATCGCCGGCCCGATCATCGGTGCGGTGCTGGCCGTCGTGGTGTACGACCTGGTGGCCCGCCCGATGCGCGAGCTGCCCGTGACGGCCGAGCAGGGCACCGCCGGAGAGATCATCGGCGCGCGGGGACAGGATCTGCCCGAGGCCGCTCAGGGCGCCGCGGGTGACATCCCGACGGCCCGGCGCCCGCACGACGACCGGATCCGTGACCGAGTGGGGCACATCGGCCGCCGCCGCTGGCGCCCCGGCCATGGGGGGTGATCCGTGACCACGTGAGCGAACGAACATCCGCCACCTATCGGGCAAGGGGGAGTCATGCCCGGCAATAGGGGAGTTTCGTACGAGGGGCCAGGCAACGTCCAGGTACGCGAGACCGACTATCCCGAATTCGAGCTCAAGGACGGCCCGGGGGTAAACCCGGCCAACGTAGGGCGCAAACTACCGCACGCCGCCATCCTCAAAACGGTGGCGACGAACATCTGCGGCAGCGACCAGCACATGGTCCGCGGCCGCACCACGGCCCCGCCGGGCCTCATCCTCGGCCACGAGATCACCGGTGAGGTGATCGAAACCGGTTCCGACGTGGAGTTCACCAAGGTCGGCGACCTCGTGTCCGTACCGTTCAACATCGCCTGCGGCCGCTGCCGCAACTGCAAGGAGGGCAAGACAGGCGTCTGCGAGAACGTCAACCCCGACCGGCCCGGCTCGGCGTACGGCTACGTCGACATGGGCGGCTGGGTAGGCGGGCAGGCCGACTACGTCCTGGTGCCGTACGCCGACTGGAACCTGCTCAAGTTCCCCGACAAGGAACGGGCCATGGAGAAGATCCTCGACCTGGCCATGCTCGCGGACATCTTCCCGACGGGGTTCCACGGCTGTGTGAGCGCGGGGGTGAAGCCGGGATCGACCGTCTACATCGCCGGCGCCGGCCCGGTCGGCCTGGCCGCGGCGACCTCGGCGTTCCTGCTCGGAGCCGCCGTGGTCATCGTCGCCGACCTGAACAAGGAGCGGCTGGACCAGGCCCACACCTTCGGCTGCGAGACGATCAACGTGGCCTTGGGCGAGCCGAAGGACCAGATCGAGCACATCCTGGGCGAGCCGGTCGTGGACTGCGCCGTCGACGCCGTCGGCTTCGAGGCCCGCGGCCACGGCGGAGAGTCGGACGTGGAGCGTCCCGCCACCGTGCTCAACACGCTGATGGACATCACCCGGGCGGGTGGCGCGCTCGGCATTCCCGGCCTGTACGTCACCGGTGACCCCGGTGCGCAGGACGAGGCGGCCAAGCACGGTTCGCTGTCCATCCGGTTCGGCCTCGGCTGGGCCAAGTCGCACTCCTTCGTCACCGGCCAGTGCCCGGTCATGAGGTACAACCGCCAGCTCATGATGGCGATCCTCAACGACCGGGTGCAGATCGCGAAGAACGTCAACGCGACGCCCATCTCGCTGGACGACGCGCCGCGGGGCTACCACGAGTTCGACGAGGGGGCCGCGCGCAAGTACGTGCTCGACCCGCACGGCATGCTCGCCAAGACCTGACGACGCGATCTCCACTGCGAGCGGCGCGCCGCGCGACGCGCCGCTCGCAGCACATTCAGGGACCGCCCCCTGCTCGTCCGATCGATCACGATGAGGCCGTGGCCCGGCCGAACAGCCGGCCGGCGAGGTCGACGCCCACGACCGTGCCGTTGTCGTCGCGGCTGAAGTAGCCGCGCTGCCCCTTCAGCCCGCCCTCGGTGATGATGTACTCGTCACCGTCGCCGGGCAGGAACCCGAAGGCGGCCGGCGCGTAGTCCGGCGGCATGTCGGCATCCGATGCCTGGCGGATCTCCGGCTTGATCCCGACCTCAAGGGTGAGCTGAAGCCCGTCCGTGGCGATGTCGAGGTTCATGGCGTCGATCTCATAGCGGCCGACGACCTGCCGCGCCCGAGCCTCGTCGTAGGGGATCGGCTCGGGGTCCCGGTCGACCACGCCGAGGTAGTTCTCCAGTGCCCAGCGGACGACAGCCTGGTTGAAGGGGTAGCCGTCAGGGCCGCCGTTGGCCAGGGAGACGACGGCGAAGTCGTGTTCGGGCACGATGATCAGCTCGGCGAACTGACCGTTGCCCGATCCGCCGTGCCCGAAGGTACGGACTCCGTCCACCTCACGCAGGAACCAGCAGATGCCGAAGGCGTCGCCGAGCGTGCTGGCCCGCAGCTCGACGGTCGGCTCCTGCATGCGGTGCAGCGCCTCGGCGGGCAGCACGCCGTCACCGGTGCCGAGGTGGAACCGGGCCCAGCGCAGCAGGTCGCTCACTGAGGACACGCTGCCGCCGCCGGGGTAGTTGGCCTGCGAGCCGGCCCGCCATGACGTCCACGGCCGCGCGGCGCGCATCGTGCCGTCCTCGCCGCGGTTGTAGCCCACGGCGAACCGCCGGATCATGACGTCGTCGTGATCGAAGAAGGTGTTCGACAGCCCCACCGGCTCCAGGACCAGCGCGGCCACGGCCTTCTCGAAAGGCAGGCCGGTGACCTTCTCGATGACCCGCCCGGCCAGGTTGTAGCCGGCCTGGCTGTAGGAGGCCCGGGCGCCGGGCGGCGCGATCAACGTCAGCTCGTCCAGCTTCGCCACGAACGCGGCCAGGGAACCGGCGCCCTCATCGGTGTCGATCAGGTTCCAGTCCAGCCCGGCGGTGTGGTTGAGCAGGTTCAGCACGGTGATCTGCGCGGCGGCGGCCTCGTCGGCGAGCCTGAGCTCGGGTACGTAGCGGCGCACCGGCGCGTCCAACTCCACCTTGCCTTCGGCGACCAGGCGCATCAGCGCGGTCGCGGTGAAGGACTTGGTCACCGAGGCCAAGGGGAACAGCGTCTTGTCATCGACCGGCAGCGGGTTCTCGAGGCTCGTCACCCCATGGGAGGCGACGAGCTCCTGGCCGCCGGCCAGCACCCCCACGGCAACACCGGGAATGCCGAACTCCTTGGCCGTCGCCTCGACGAACTCGGTCAGCTTCTCCTGCGACATCGTGTGTCCCTTCTTCTCCCGACCGTTCCCGGCGAGATCTCGTACGTTCTGGCGTGCAGGTAGGACGATGGCCGCCGTCGCTGATACGGGCCTGACAGCGCCGTGATACGCGCTCTCAGTCTTGAGATAGTTGACACGACATATATGTCGTGTAATGTAATCCCCATGAGACACGAGATGATCAACCCGATCAAGCAGGTATCCGTGGTCAGCACCGGGACTGTGTCGATCCACCCGGAGCACGTGGCCGCCACCCGCAAACCGATGTACTGGTGGCTGTTCACCTCGCGCCGGTGGACGCCTCCGCTGCCGATCAACGTCTATGTGATCGAGCACGAGCGTGGGCTGGTGCTGTTCGACGCGGGCCAGGATCGGGCGTCGGTGACCAACGTCGGCTACTTCCCCGGCGGCATCACGGGAGTGATGTACGACCGGCTGGCCCGTTTCGACATCGGCCCCGGCGACACCCTCACCGCCCAGCTGGCCGCCGCCGGCTACGACATCGCGGAGGTGCACACGGTGGTGATCTCCCACCTGCATCAGGACCACATCGGGGGACTGCGGGAGCTCACCGGCGCCGAGATCGTGGTCAGCGGCACGGAATGGCGAACGCTCGATGGAGCCCTGCCCGAGCTGCGAGGGCTGCTGCGGTCCCACATCGACATCCCCGGGCTGCGCTGGCGGCACATCGAGTTCGGCGACATCCAGGATCCCGGGCTCGCGCCCTTCGCGACCGGCCACGACCTGTTCGGCGACGGCAGTCTCGTGCTGCTGCCCACCCCCGGCCACACCCCCGGATCACTGTCACTGCTGGTCCGTGGCTCCGGGCACCCGCCGCTGCTCATGGTCGGCGACCTGACCTACGACGCCCATCTGCTGCACGAGGGCCATGTGCCCGGGGTAGGGGACAGGCGGCAACTGGACGACACCACCAAGGCGATCAACACGCTGCGGGAGAAGAACCCGGGCCTGGTGATCCTGCCGGCCCACGATCCGGGAGCGGCCGCCCGACTGGCGTCCGTGATGGCAGCACTTGCCAAGAGGCGACAGGCTTACTCACATGCGACCCGCTGAAGAACTCCGCTACCTGATCCTGGCCGCGCAGCGCGAAGGCAACCGGCTGCTCGGCCAGGCACTCAAGCCGCTCGGAGTCACGCCCTCCCAGGCCGAGGTGCTCCGCATCCTCGCCGATCGTCAGCCCCTCACGCTCAACGGGCTCGGCGAACTGCTGGTCTGCGAGAGCGGCAACAGCCCCAGCCGCCTGGTCGACCGGCTTACCACGATGGGCCTCATCGACCGGCAGGTGTCCGCGCACGATCGCCGCCACATCGAGCTGTCCCTCACCGAAGAGGGCAGGCGTCTCGCCCGGCAGATCGCCACGATCGAAGATGATCTCTACCGATCCATCGACGCCGCCGCCGAGGGGCGCGACCTCGAACAGATCACCGCTTTCCTCCGAGCGTTCGTCGCCGATCTGCCGGCAGGCCGGGCCCTGGCTCGCCGAATCACCAGCTCGCCGGTCAAATCGAGCGGCATCTAACCTTTTGCCCGCTTTGGTGGGCAATGCGATGATCGGAGGCGTCGACTGCCGAGCGGATGGGTGGAAGCATGTCGGGTGATCATCGTCGGAAGGCGCTGGTGGTACGGGGCGGCTGGGAAGGGCACGCCCCGGTCGCGGCCACCGAGCTCTTTATCCCCTACCTGGAGAAGCAGGGGTTCGAGGTGAGCCGGGCGGACTCCCCGGCGCCGTACGCGGACTCCGCGTTCATGGCCGGGATCGATCTCATCGTGCAGTGCTACACGATGGGTACGATCGAGCCGGCCGAGCTCAACGGCCTGCGGGCCGCCATCGAGTCGGGCACGGGGATGGCGGGCTGGCACGGTGGCATCGCCGACTCCTATCGCAACTCCTCCGACTATCTGCACCTGATCGGCGGGCAGTTCGCCTGCCATCCGGGCAAGGAGCCGGCCGAGCGGCAGGGCACGGCGGCGGACAACTTCGTCCCGTACACCGTGAACATGCTGCCCGAGGCGGCCGATCACCCCATCACGGAGGGCATCGCGGACTTCGGCCTCGTGACCGAGCAGTACTGGGTGCTGACGGACGACTACATCGACGTGCTCGCCACGACGACGCAGCAGGTCCGCCCGTGGGACCCCTGGCATCGGGAGGTCACCTCGCCGGCGATCTGGACCCGGCGGTGGGGGAGCGGGCGGATCTTCGTCGCGACCCCGGGGCACAGCCTCGATGTCCTGGAGGACGAGAACGTACGCACCATCATTGAGAGGGGCATGCTGTGGGCCAGCCGGTGAACGTGGGCGTCGTGGGATGCGGTGCCATCTCGGCGCAGTATTTCCAGACCATCGACCGGCTGCCGGAGCTGCGGCTCGTCGCGGTGGCCGATCTGGACCTTGACCGGGCGCGGGAGGCGGTGCGGCCCTATGCGGGCGTCGACGTGCTGAGCGTGGCGGAGCTGCTGGCCGACTCGCGCATCGACATCGTGCTCAACCTCACCATTCCGGCCGCCCACGCCGAGATCGCGCTCCAGGCCATAGCGGCGGGCAAGGACGTCTATTGCGAGAAGCCCCTTGCCGCGACCGCCGAGCAGGCCGCCGGGATGCTGCGGGCGGCGGGCGCCGCTCAGGTGCGGGTGGGGTGCGCGCCGGACACCGTGTTGGGCACGGGTACGCAGACGGCGCGCAAGGCGATCGACGACGGCCTGATCGGCAGGCCCATCGCGGCGACCGCGACGATGATGACGCCCGGTCACGAACGCTGGCACCCGAACCCCGACTTCTACTACGTCCCCGGCGGCGGCCCGCTCCTGGACATGGGCCCCTATTACGTGACCAGCCTGGTGACGCTGCTCGGCCCGGTGGCGTCGGTCGTCGGCGCGGCCAGCCGTACGCGGGCCAAGCGCACGATCGGCTCCGGACCCCGCCAGGGCGAGGAGATCCCGGTGACGGTGGACACGCACGTCACCGGAGTGCTCGCCCACACCTCGGGAGCGCTGTCCACGCTGGTGATGAGCTTCGACGGGGCGGCGACCAAGGCGCCCAACATCGAAGTACACGGCGAGACGGGCTCGCTCGTCGTGCCCGACCCGAACTACTTCGACGGATCCGTCCTGGTCTCAGGGGTCGGTGAGGGCGACTGGCGGACTCTCCCTGTGGCGGCCGGCTACGTCGAGGGCGGGCGCGGGGTGGGCCTGGCCGACTTCGCCGCGACCCCGGCGGGCGAGGAGCCTCGTACGAGCGGCTCGCTGGCCTTTCACGTGCTCGACGTCATGGAGTCGCTGCTGGCCTCGGCGCACTCCGGCGCGGCGGTGACCATCACGAGCACCTGCGAACGCCCTTCGCCGGTGAATCTGACTCAGCCCACCGACTAGAGGTAAATGTCCGTTTTGCTCGAACTTCTTGGGGGAAATTAAGCAAGATCTGCTTCTGCATTGCCCGGGATTTCGCTTCATCGTTAGACCGTCAGGTGAACCTTGCCATGACCATTTACCCCCCGGGCAAGAGAAGCAGGTCCTCATGGTCAGACGATCCCTCGCCACGTTAGCCGCCGTCGTCACCTCCCTGATCGCCGTCCTCGCGTTCGCCCTACCGGCCCACGCTGTGACTCTGGAGCAGAAACTCGCCGCGCTCTCCGGATTCAGCCAGCCCACCGCCGCCAGCGCCGCCTCCTGGCGCGCCGCCTGGCAGAACCAGGCGGCCTGGGCCGACTACGCCTTCGACTGGTCCACCGACCTGTGCTCCAGCAGCCCCGACCAGCCCCTCGGTTTCGATTTCCGGATGCCGTGCCGCCGACACGATTTCGGCTACCGAAACTACAAGGCCGTAAGCCAATTCCCGGCCAACAAGGACCGTATCGACAGCGCCTTCTATTTCGATATGAAGCAGGTGTGCGCCGGATACTCGGGAGTCTCCAAGGCCACCTGTGACGGCCTCGCCTGGACGTACTACCAGGCGGTCCGGCAGCTGGGTGACCTCGTCGTCACCGACGACCAGATCCAGCGGGTCAAGCGGGACGCCGAACGGAACGCCCAGAACGCCGACGCCTAAAACCGGTGGAGACGGAGGATGTCGTCGGCTCAGTCGCCGAACGTCACATCCTTCGTCTCCACCACCGCGGCGGTGCGGCCGGGCGCCGTGTGGTAGCGCCAATAGAGGTTGGTGTGCGCGATGACCTTGTCCGGCAGCGGGGCGCCCCACGCGCTCTGGTCCTCCGTCGTGTGCGCGTCACCGACGAGCGTCACGTCGTAGCCACGCACGAAGGCCCCATGGATCGTGGACCGGATGCATTCGTCGGTCTGCGCGCCGGTCACGACCAGGCGTCCGATTCCGGCCCCGGCCAGCACCTCCTCCAGGTCGGTGTCCTCGAAGGAGTCGGCGAAGATCTTGTGCACCAGCGGCTCCGCCTCCCGGCGGACCAGCTCCGGGACGTATTGCCAGGCGTCGCTCCCCTTCGCCAACTGCTCGCTCGAGTGCTGGACCCAGACGATCGGGACACCCTCTTCGCGAGCCCGGTCGACGAGCGTGCCGATGTTGGCGACGACCTCGTCACGCTGGTGCGTGTCCGCCACGATGCCCTTCTGGACGTCGATCACCAGCAAGGCGGTGTTGGGTCGATCTGACAGCGTGGTCACCACAATCTCCTCTGTCGGCCGGACATGCCACGCGGGCCAGACTAGGCCGCGCCCCCGACAATTCACCGGCCTCAACGTGGCGAGGCTTCCCGGATGGTCAGGAGCCAGCTCTCGAAATCCGAGACGGCGTCGTCCATCGTCCGCTGAACCACCTCTTTGACCGCGGTCCTGGCCAGTCGGTGACGGAGCGCGGCGTCGTCGAGCAGCCGGACGACGCCCTCGGCCAGCGCCTCCGGATCTCGCGGCGGGCAGAGCAGCGCCGTGCGGTCGTGCTCCGCGTAGCTCTCCATGCCGTGGTTCCGCGTCGTGACCAGCGCGGCCCCACAGGCCATGGCCTCGGCGCCGGGAAAGCCGAATCCCTCGTACTCCGACGGCACGGCGAACACGGCCGACCGGTTGTACAGGCCGCGCAGCCGGGCGTCGCTCGGCCCCGGATGGTGCTCGATCCAGAAGGGCAGCCGGTCGGCGTCGTACGCGCCAAAGCACCACGCCCGCACCACCCCGGGGCGCGCCTCCCGCGCCAGCTCCAACGCGGTGATCGCGTCGCCGGTCCGTTTCGACCATTCGCGGCGCGCCGGAAAGCCGACCAGGACCCGTTCCGCCGAGTCGATCGGGGTCCGCAGGAAGAAGGTCGAGCTGTCGACGGCGCATTCCACCAGAGCGCACGGCGCGCCGGAAACGTTCTCGACGATGGATCGCAGCCGCCGCGCGCCCACGGCGATGGGCCAGCCGGTACGCATGGCCGCTTCCATCGCCTCTCGCGCCGCTCCGTCGGGCCGCAAATAGCTTTCGTAGTCCTGCAAGAACAATGCCTTAAGGCCCAGATACGCGGGAAGCGCGGCCACAAGCGGTACGACCTGCCAGGTCGTCGCCAGTACGACGTCGAAGGGATCGTGCGGTCCGGAAAGCGTATGGAGAAAGTCGGCCGGGTCGGATACCAAAACGCTGCGGGTCCGCGGCCCGGCGGAGAACCACGGGTGCGGATGGGCGTCCGCCGGCATTATCGGCGCGGCAGCCCTGGTCGGCGGCCCGAGAGGGTGGCGTACGGGCCGCCGCGGGTGGACGAGCAGAATGTCATGACCCCTTTCCCCCAAGCGGGAGGCATAGGAGTAGACCGTCTTGAGCGCGCCGATAGGCGCGGATGATGCCCTGGCCATGATGAATGCCACGCGCACGGTCATCGCCTCCCAGTAAGCGATTCCATAGACGAGTTTCTTGCGCGGGCGGGTATTCGGGAACCCCCTGCCGCGAGAGCACCTTCTTCACTAGATACGAAGCTTGACGGGAAATCAATGACGCCTGTTGGCCTTTTCTGGTGAAATATCCCAATGGAACGGACGCGCCAGCTGGTCGGCGAGATGCTCATCTACTGTTTCGTGGTGGTCCTGCTCACCGGCGGCTTCCTGACCTTCTTCTTCGTGCCCGGCACCCAGACGGTGATCTACGACGGCAGCTATGCGCCGCTACGAGGCGTCATGATGAGCGAGGCTTACGAGTCCTCTCTGCGGATCACCCTGGAGGTGCGCGGGGGTGTGCTCATGCGGCAGCTGCACCACGAGTCCTCGGTCCTGCTCGTTTTGGGCACCGTCGTCTGGGTCCTGCTGGGCCGGCTCCGGTACACGCTCGCGCTGCTGGGTCTCGGCCTGGTCCTGCTCGGTGCCCTCGCCGGCTACGGATCCGTCGACGACCTACTGGCCGGGACCGTCCTGGGGAGCATCCCCGCCCCCTTGTGGTACGGCCTTCACCTGCTGACGGCTGTGGCCATGGTCATCACGTTGGTGATCTCCTCGTACGGGCGGGCCGCCCGGCAATCGTGAGACAACGGTAGGTAACCCTAGTGTTACTGCTTGCCGACTTGTGTTGTTTGGAGATCACCCGGCATATGTGATGGGATCACTGCGCACTTCACGATCTCCTCACCCAAGGGGTCAAATGGCAACGAACCTCCCCTCCTTCCCTGTCGTGGACGAGAACCCGCTCGACACCTGCATCCGGTTCCGGGAGATCGCTCCCGTGGTGGAGGTGGAATTCCCAGGAGGCGTGCCCGCCTACCTGGCCCTGACCCACAAGGCCGTACGGGAGATCCTCGCCGGGGACAACAAGACCTTCCTCAGAGACCCCAAGCACTGGCCCGCTCTCCACGACGGATCGATCCCCGAGGACTGGCCGCTGCGCGCCATCATCCAGGGCGGTCACCTGTCCACCATGGACGGCGGCGACCACCGGCGGCTGCGCGGGCTGATCATGAGCGCCTTCACGCCGGCCCGGGTGCAGGCCATGGAGGGGCGGATCCAGCAGATGGTCGATGAGTTACTCGATGAGGTGGCGGCCGCCGGTGACGGTGTGGACCTGGTCCCCGCCTTCACCGAGGCGCTGCCTATGTGGGTGATCTGCGAGCTGTTCGGCGTGGCGCCCGAGGACCGGCTGCGGCTGCGGAACTGGACCTCCACGCTGCTCGCGCACACCACTCCGCCGGAGGTGGCGTTCGCTACCCAGAACGACCTTTGGGCGTTCCTGCACGCCCTGGTGGAGCGCAAGCGGCGCGAGCCGGGTGACGACCTCACCTCCGGCCTGGTCCAGACCCACGACGAGGATGACAGGCTCACCACCGACGAACTGGTCGGCGTGCTGTGGATCATGCTCGTGGCCGGCCATGAGACCACCGTGCACCTGCTCGGGTACGCCATCGTGGCGCTGGCCCAGAACCCCGACCAACTCGCCTTGGCCAAGGCGGAGGACCGGTGGGCCGACGTGGTCGAGGAGACCGTGCGCTACCGCCACTCGGTGATGATGACCAGCTTCCGCTTCACGGCGGAGGACGTGACCATCGCCGGGGTGCCCATCCCCAAGGGCAACGCGGTGGGCGTGGTCTTCCAGGCCACCGGCATCGACCCGTCGGAGCACGGCCCGAGCGCGAACCAGTTCGACATCACCCGCGAGTCGAGCGGGAACCTCGGCTTCGGCCACGGCCCGCGCTACTGCATCGGGGCGGGGCTGGCCCGGCTGGAGAGCCGGGTGGCGCTCGAGACGCTGTACCGGAGGTTCCCGGATCTCAGCCTCGCGATCGACCCCGACGAGATCCCCTACTCTCCGTCGTTCTTCACGATCGGCCCGCTGTTCCTGCCGGCCAACCTCGGTGTGGCCCGGCCCTGACGTACCGGTGTCCGGCCCGGCAGCCCACGGTTGCCGGGCCGCTCATCACGGGCCTGGGCCGATAAACGTAGATCATGTAGGGTGAGCCCGGCGTATCCTCCGACGGCCTGGAGCCCGCTGTGCCGCACATGTCTCGTCGCCAGGTTCTCTCCCTGCTCCCCGCCGCCGGTCTGCTTGCCGCAGTCTCCCCTTCGTACGCCGCAGCGGGGGTCGATCACGCGCGGCTGCTCGCCAACACCGTGGCGATGTTCGCGGGGACCCCGGAGGTCAACGCCCGGCCCGAGGTGGCCGCCAAGCTCGCGTCGATCCTCAACACCGCCAAGCAACGGCTGACGGCCATGGACAAGGCGGCCGACGGCGAGTTGTTCGCCGGTCTGAGCCTCGGCACCGACGACGCCAACCTGCGGCTGGCCTTCCAATACCTGTACGAGATCGCGCTGGCGACCCGCACGCCCGGCGGCGGGCTCAACGAGGACGCCGCCGCCCAGCGGCGGGTCATCGACGGTCTGCGGTGGTTGCACGAGCGCTACTACGGCGACCAGTCGAAGGGCTACTACGGCAACTGGTTCAACTGGGAGATCGGGATCTCCACCCAGGTGAGCAGGACGCTGGCCCTGCTGGCCGACCGGGTGCGGGAGGAACGGCCCGACCTGACGGCCACCTACATCGCCTCGATGGACGCCTATCTGCGCAACGGCAAGAACGGCGACGTCGACCTCGACTCCCGCTTCCACACCGGGGCGAACCTGGCCGACATCACCGCCAACCGCATTCTGCAGGGCGCGCTCACCGGCGACGACGCCCGTGTCGGCAAGGCCATCACCGACCTGGCCACCGTCTTCGCCACGGTCGACCCCTACAACCTCCAGCACGGGGTCACCGATGGCTACTACCGCGACGGGTCCTTCATCCAGCACGACTCGGTCGCCTACACCGGCTCGTACGGGCGCAGCCTGCTGACCCGGGTCGTACAGACCCTCAAGACGCTTGAGGGCGCGGCGAGCGCCGGCGTCCCCGACCTGCCCGGCGTGGTGTACCGCTGGGTCAACGACGGCTTCGCCCCGCTGATCTTCGAGGGGTGGCTGATGGAGATCGTCAAGGGGCGGGCGGTCTCGCGCACCGGCACCGGCTACGCCGACGTCGGGGTCATCGTGGAGGCCATCGCCGACCTGGCCGACCACGTCACCGCCGCCGAGGCGCTCGCGCTGAAGAAGTACGTCAAGTTCCTGCCGGCCGCCGACACGGCCGCCTTCGCCTCCCCGGTCAGCATCGCCCGTTACGCGGCCATCCGCGCCGACGCCGCCATCCCGGCCGCCGACCTGAACGCGCCCGAGCGCTGCGTGGCGTTCAACGCCATGGACAGGACCGTCCACCGGCGCCCCGGCTACGCCTTCGCCCTGGCCCGCAGCTCCGACCGGATCAGCAAGTACGAGTACATGAGCGGCGAGAACCTCATGCCCTGGTTCCAGGGCGACGGCGCGCACTACCTCTACCTCGCGGGCGAGGACCAGCGCGAGGCCTTCGGCGTCGACTACTACACGGCCGTCTCGCCGTACCGGCTGGCCGGGGTCACCGCGCCGGTGGAGGACCGGCGGACGGTGCCCGAGTTGTACGGCCGACTCTGGTACGAGAACCCTGGCCACCCGCTGAACTTCACCTCCTCCTCGGAGTCCCAGAACACCTACGTGTACTTCCCGCGCGCCGAGAACGCCTTCTCCGGCGGCGCGACACTCGGCGCGTACGGCGTGTCCGGCATGGTCCAGTCCGACGACGCCGCGTACACCGCAAAACAGGCGGGCATCCTGCCCGACGACTTCGTCGCCTACCAGAACGCCCGCGCCACCAAGTCCTGGTTCCTGCTCGACGACGAGATCGTGGTGCTGGCCGCGGGCATCTCCGGCCAGGGCGGCCGCGCGGCGGTGACCACCGTGGACAGCCGCATCGCCGCTCCCGGCGACGCGGTCGCGCTCACCGGCGAGAGCTGGACCGGCCGGCCCTGGCAGACGGGCGACACCACGCCGCCGCGCTGGCTGCGCTACGCCAACGGCACCCGTCGTACGGCGATCGGCTACGCCTTCCTCACCCGGCAGCCCGTCGCGGCCGGGCTGGAGACGGTGACCCGCAGCCGCAGGGTCGTGCGCACGAGCAACCCCGACACCAACGTGACCAAGAACGTCTTCACCGCCTCGGTCACCCACCCCGCCACCGGCGGCGTCACCGCCCTCGCCTACGCCCTGGTCCCGAACGCGACGGAGGCCCGCCTGCGCGGCTACGCGAACGGCCCGCTGACCGTCCTGGCCAACGACCGGCACGTGCAGGCGATCAAGCACAAGACCCTGGGCCTCGTCGCCGCCAACGTCTTCACCGACGGGCCACGGCATGCCGAGCGCCTGCTCATCGACGGCCCCGCCTCGGTCATCGTCCGGTCCGGCAAGCGCACGGTCGTCGCCCTGTCCGACCCGACGATGAAACGCGACCGCGTCACGGTCGTCCTGGCCGGCGCGCCCCTCAGGCTGGACACGGCCGACGAAGGGGTGACGGTACGCCGGGTGCCGGGCGGCACCCTGATCCAGGCGTCGACCCGCCACGCCCACGGCCGCTCCTTCACCGCCACCCTGCGCTAGCCGTTCCCCGGACTCACTTGAGCAGCGGTTCCAGCCGGTCGGCGCAGGGTGTGTGGCCGATCGTGCGGCACAGCCGGAGAGCCTGCTCGGCCGCCCGCCGGGCCTCGGTGCGGTCGCCCCGGTCGTTGTAGAGAGTGGCGAGTTCGGTCAGGGCCGCGAGCTCGGGCAGGCGGTAGGAGTTGAGGTGCGCGGTGTCGCGAGCGAGCAGGGCGACCCGGATGGCGCCCGCCAAGTCGCCGCGGGCGGCGAGGAGACGAGCCCGCGCGACCGCGGCGTAGCTCTGGTGCCACCGTAGATTCGCGGCGCCGCTGAACTCGTCGGTCAGGTCGAGGTGGTCGCTCGCCTCGTCGAGCAGGCCGAGGGGGATCTCGGTATCGGCCAGCGCGATCAGGGCCGCCGCCTCGATGAGCCGGTCTCCCTGGTCGCGGGCAAGGCCGAGGGCGCGAAGCGCCGCCGTGCGGCCGGCCGACCACCGCCCGGTCTCAAAGTACAACCGGCTGAGCCAGGTCTGTGTGTAGGCCGCGCTGCCCGCGCCCAAGGCGCCGGACAGGGTCGCCGCCTCCGTCAGGGCGGATTCCGCTTCGTCGTGGCGGCCCTGGTCTACCAGGATGGAGCCGAGATCGCGCAGGTCATTCGCCTCCGCGTAGGCCAGTCCGTGCCTGCGGCTCAGGCTGAGCGCCTCTCGCCGGCAGCGCTCCGCGCTCTTCAGCTGACCCAGGTGGTGATACTGCATGCCGAGCCTGTTGAGGGTGCGGTTGCGTCCGACGACCGAGCCGAGCTCCGTGAAGAGGTCGGCCGCACGGCGGTTGTAGACGATCGCCTGCTCGAGGTGGCCCGTCCATTCCAGGGCCCAGCTCAGGCTCGCCCAGGACTCGGCCATACCTTCCCGCCAGCCGCACGCGGTGGCGATATTGGCGGCCTGTTCGAGATGGTGGACGGCCTCCTCGCTGCGAACCGCACGGAACAAGCTCTTGCCTATCGCGTAATGCAACATGGCTTGCATAGCAGGCATATCAGTCTGCTCGGCGGCGGCGAGCAGGGTCGGTGCGATCTCCAGCCATTCGCCGTGGCGGCCGGTGCTGTTGCAGATGATCGACACCTGCTCCGCCAGCCGCCAGGTCCCGGGATCGGGATCGCGGCGGGCCGCCCGCGCGAGCGCGGCCACCAGGTTGGAGACCTCTTCGGCGCTGGGCGGGACCGGCGAACCGGTCACCGGTGAGGCGTGCCCCGGCAGCCGGATCTCGTCAGGGGCGCACCAGGCGGCGATGGCGTCGCCAAGGCGCAGATAGTGGTCGAACAACCGGCTCCAGGCGGCGTCGCGATCCGGGTCGCCGCCGACCTCCACGCCGGCGTAGAGCCGTACCAGGTCGTGGAGCCTGAACCGGCCGGCGCGATGGTGCTCGACCAGGTGGGCCGCGGCCAGGACCTTGACCGCCGTACGCGCCTCGGCGAGCGGCACGCCGGCGGCCGACGCCACCGCCTCGACGGTGAAGTCCGGCCCCGGCATGAGCCCCAGCACGCGGAAGACTCGCTGGTCGGCCGCCGAGAGCGCGCGGTAGGACATGGAGAAGGCGAGAGTGACGGGGTTGTGGTCGGTTCCGTCGACGGTGAGACCGGTCAGCGGGTCTCCCGCGGTCAGCTCGCTCACCACGGCCGCGGTCCCGCTCCATGGGGTGGCGGCGTTGGCCGCCGCGATGCGCAGCGCGAGCGGCAGGCCGCCGCAGAGCCGGACGAGGTCGGCGCGGGCCGCCGCTTCCGACGGGCTGTCAGCGGGGCCCAGCATGCCGCCGACCAGGGCGAGGGCGTCCCGTTCGGGAAGAGCGCCGAGCGAGCGCTGCTCGGCCCCCGCCTGCGCCACCAGTTCGCCCAGGTGCTGACGGCTGGTCACCAGCGCCGCTCCCGACGGCGGCAGCAGCGGGTCGATCTGCTCCGCCGAGCGGGCGTTGTCCAGGACCAGCAGCACCGTACGCTCGGCGAGCAGCGAACGGTAGAGGCCGAGCTGCGCGTCGAAGCCGCCGGGCGCCTGCGAGGGATCGACGCCGAGGGAGAGCAGGAGCCGGGCCAGGGCCGCGGCCGTGGTCAGGGGTTCGTGTTCGGCGTCGTAGCCGCGCAGGTCGACATAGAGCTGGCCGGAGGGGAAACGGCTCTTCGCGCGGTGGGCCCAGTGCAGGGCCAGCGCGGTCTTGCCCGTACCGGCCGTTCCCGTGAGTACGCACACCGCGCCGCTGGCGTCCAACGCGTCGTCCAGCCACGCCAGCTCGCGCTCGCGCCCGGCGAAGCCACGGATGTCACGGGGCAGCTCGGCGGGACGCGCGGGACGTACGGTCTGGATCGTCTGCCCTGCTTCGTCCTGTCCTGCCTGGTCGGTCAGGAGCTGCTGGTGCAGCTCCCGCAGCGTCTGACCCGGCTCGATGCCCAGCTCGTCGACCAGCCGATTGCGGGTGTCCCTGAAGACCGCCAGCGCCTCGGATCGGCGTTCGCACCGGTGCAGCGCCAGCATGAGCTGCCCCTGCAGGCGTTCGCGCAGGGGGTGCTCGGCCGCCGCCGTACGGAGTTCGGCCACGATCTCGCTGTGGCGGCCCAACGCCAGCTCGGCCTCGAACAGCTCCTCCAGCGCGCCGACCCGGCGATCTTCCAGCCCGGGGCGTTCCTGCTCGATCAGCAGCTCGCCGGCGCCGCCGAGCGCGGACCCGCGCCACAGCGCCACCGCCGCACGCAACCGCCGCGCCGCGGCCTCGGGGCGACCGCCGGCCAGATCCTCCCAGGCGGCAGCCCTGAGCTGCTCGAACACCTCCAGGTCGACCTCGCCGCCGCCGGTGTGGATGCGGTAACCGGTGCCGACGCGGCTGATCAGCCCCCTGCCCAGCAGCGCCCGCAACTCGTGGACATAGACCTGTAATCGGCCGACGGCGGTGCGCGGGGCGTGTTCCCCCCACACCAGGAACATCAGCCGGTCGTCCGACACCGTGCGGTTCGCGTTCAACAACAGCGCGGCCAGCACGGTGCGCTGCTTCGGCGAGCCCAACTCGATCGGACCGCCGGGCCCGTCTACCGAGACCGGCCCCAGTATCCGATAGTGCTGCACTCCTGCCCCCTGTGCACCCCATGTTACGCCTAGCGATCTCCGCCGTCCGTCAGCTTCGGAATCAGAACGGAAGAAAAGCGGAAGAGCTGCCTCGTATGGTCCTCCGACTGAACAACGTGCATTGCGGTTGAGCGTCTCGGCGCAGGCCCTGGACCGTCCGGCGGGGGCGCCGGTCAGGGAGTGCCGCGCCGAGACGCTCGGATGGCTTTTTTCAGAGAGAGCGGCCGTCACCGAAGTGACAGGTCGGCGCGGAACGGGGGCAGAGCGGGTGACGGAAGCGGAGCGGCCCAGCGCGATCGGGCAGGCGCTGCTGGCGATCAGCGATCAGTGGAACTTGCTGATCCTTCAGCGGGCCTTCCTCCTGCGCATCCGGCGCTTCGCCGACTGGCGGGACGAACTGGGGATGTCCGAGTCGGTGCTGGCGAGCCGGCTGAAGGAACTGGTCGCGGGGGAGTTGCTGCGTCCGGCCCCTTACCGGGAGCAAGGTCGTACCCGCACCGAATACCGGCTGACCGAGCGCGCGATCGAGCTGTGGCCGATGCTGGTGGAGATCTGGTCATGGGAGCGCAGGTGGGTGCCGGACCGCCAAGGGCTGTCGGAGCTGACGCACGACGTCTGCGGCAACCGTACCGACGTGGAGCTGGGCTGCGCGGGCTGCGGCCAGGCGCCGGTCGCCGCCCATGACGCCGAGATCGTGCGGGGCGTGGCCACCTTCGCCCAGGTGGCGGTGCCGCGCCATCACCGCAGGACCCTGCGCGGCAAGGCCGCCGCTGACCCGCTGTCGTACTTCCCCGAGACCTTCGACCTGCTGGGCGATCGCTGGAGCACGGTGATACTCGCGGCCGCCTTCCTCGGCACCCGGCGCTTCGCCGACTTCCGGTCGGAGCTCGACGTGGCCCCGTCGGTGCTGTCCAACCGGCTGCGTCGGTTCAGGGAGCTGGGCGTGCTCGTGGTGGAAGAGCCCGGGTATCAGCTGACCGACAAGGGCCTGGACTTCTTCGGCATCTTCGCCTACGTCGTCGACTGGGCGCAGCGGTGGTACACCGGCCCGCCGGACACCGACCTGCGCGTCACCCATCGCGCGTGCGGTCAGCCGTACCGCCCGTGCCCGCGGTGCCGCTCGTGCGGTGAGGAGCTCAGCCGTACCGAGGTGCACTTCGCCGTCCCTGAGGGACGGTTTCCGTCGCCCCGGACGCGGATCACAGTTTCAGCTCCCGCTTGAGGATCTTGCCGACGGGGTTGCGCGGCAGCGCCTCGACGATCTCCAGCCGCTCGGGGAGCTTGTAGGAGGCGATGCCCTGGTCCCTGAGGAAACCGACGACCGACTCGAGGTCGATCTCGCCCTTGGGCACCACGACCGCGCAGACCTTCTCGCCGAGCACGTCGTCGGGGTAGCCGGCGACCGCCGCCTCGGCGACCGAAGGGTGGCCGGCGAGCAGGGCTTCCAACTCGGCGGGGGCGATGTTCATGCCTCCCCGGATGATGATGTCCTTCGCGCGGTCGACATAGCGCAGGTACTGCCCCCGGTCGCCGGCGATCTCGAAGAGGTCTCCCGTCTTGAGGTAGCCGTCCTCGTCGAACGGGTCCACCGATGCCGTGCCCCGCAGGTAGCCCGCGAAGACCGTGGGACCGCTCAGGTACAGCTCGCCGGGGACTCCCGGCTCGGTGATCTCCTTCCCGTCCGGCGCGACCAGCCTGGTACGCACGCGATCGAGCAGCTCAGGCGCCCCCGGCGCGCCCGGCCGCGGGAAGAAACGGGCGCGGACCTCCGGGTCGGGCATGTGGGCGGGGTCCGACAGCAGGGCGATGCCCTCGTTCGAGCCGAAGAAGTTGATGATCGCGATGCCGTGCTCGTCCTGCCAGCCGCGCACCATCGGCGGCGGCAACGGGGCGGCGCCCGAGCCGATCCGGGTGAGCGAGGAGATGTCGGCCCTGGCCAGGATTGCCTTCTCGCGCAGCAGGAGGGTGAGCAGCGCGGGCGGAGCCAGGGTGTAGGTGACCCGCTCGGCCGCAATCTGGGCCAGGTAAGTGGGCAGATCGAAGGGGTGGTGCTGGACGAGCAGCGCGCCGACCCGCAGCCATGGCAGGAAGACGCCGCCGATGCCGGCCATGTTCACCATCGGGAATGGGTTGAGGATCACGTCCTGGCCGGTGAGCGCGGGCGCGGCCGTACAGATCGCCTCGACCGCGAGCCAGTCGTAGTGGCACCTCGGCACGCCCTTGGGAGTGGCCTCGGTGCCGGAGGTCCAGCAGATCGTCACCCGCTCGGCGGGGTCGGCCGCCCGCCGCGGCACCTCGTCGCCGGTCACGCCTTCCAGGTCGTCCGGCCACGACAGTGTCGGGGTGCCCTCCGGCGCTCTGGACTCCCGGCCCGTGACCAGTAGCCCGGCGCCGGACAGGGGCAGCAGCTGGGCCAGCTCGTACGCGCGGTACTGCACCGGGAACGGCGTGACGGTCGCGCCGAGCCGGACCGTCGCGAGGAAACTCACCGCCAGCTCGACGCTGTTGGGCAGTTGTACGGCCACCACGTCGCCGGGACCGACCCCGTGTGCGCGCAGTACCCCGGCCACCCGGTCGACCTCCGCGCCGAGCTGTCCCCAGGTCAGCCGTTTCACCGGACCCTCAAGCATTTTGTTCAGCGGGTCCACGATCGCCGTGTCGTCGGGCCGGGCCGCCACCTGCGTCCTGAGGAGCTGGTCGATCGTGTCACCGGTCCACCAGCCCTTGGCGGTGTAGCGGGCGATCTGTTCGGCGGAATGCGTCATTACGACTCCCGTCCGTGGGGTGGTGGCCGCAACACTAGAAAGCGGAAATGAGGCCGTCAACGCCCGGATATTGACGCCTGAATTTGCTTTTCATAGCTTCCAGGGCATGGCCGACATTGTCGTGATGACGGATGAATCGGGCGAGCCAAACCCATACCTGCTGGGCGTCTACGCCCCGGTCCAGGATGAGATCACCGCGGACGAGCTCACGGTGATCGGGCGGATTCCCGCGGACCTCAACGGCGTCTACCTCCGCAACGGTCCCAACGCCCGCTTTCCGGTGACGGGCCGATACCACTGGTTCGACGGCGACGGCATGGTGCACGCCGTGCACTTCGAGAACGGCCGGGCCCGCTACCGCAACCGCTGGGTGCGTACCAGGGCCTTCGAGGCGGAGTCGGCCGCCGGCCGCTCGCTCTGGACCGGCGTGATGGAGAACCCGAAGGGCAACCCGTTCGGCAACGCGCGCGGCCTGCCCTTCAAGGACACGGCCAACACCGATGTGATCTTCCATCGGGGCAGGGTGCTGGCCTCGTGGTATCTGTGCGGCGCGCCGTACAGTCTGGACCCGCTCTCGCTGGAGACCCTCGGCGTCGACACCTTCCTCGACACGCTCAACGGTGACTTCATGGCGCATCCCAAGGTGGACGAGCGCACCGGAGAGCTGTTCTGGTTCGACTACGGCCCGCGCCCGCCGTACCTGCGCTATGGCGTGGTCGGGCCCGGCGGCGGCGTCGAGCACAGCGTGGAACTGGACCTGCCGGGGGCGCGGCTGCCGCACGACATGGCGATCACGCGGAACCACGCGATCCTCATGGACCTGCCGCTCTACCAGGACCTCGACGCCGCCCGGCAGGGCCGCTACAAGCTGACCTTCGACCGGGAGCTGCCCGCCCGCTTCGGGGTGCTCCCACGACGCGGTCAGGCGGACGAGATCCGCTGGTTCGAGGCGAAGCCGTGCTACATCTACCACGTCGTCAACGCCTGGGAGGAGGGCGACGAGATCGTCCTGGACGTCTGCCGGGTCTCACGCCCGGCGCCGTCCAGTACCGGCTCGCCGCTGGCGCGGATGATCTCCTATCTGAAGCTCGACGCGCGGATGTACCGCTACCGCTTCGACCTGCGGACCGGCCGCACCTCGGAGGAGTACGTGGACGCCGACCACAACACCGAGTTCCCCTCGATCGACACGCGCTCCACCGGCCACCCCACGCGGTACGCCTACAACGTCACCGTGGCCGACGCCGAGACCAACCTCTTCGACGGCCTGGTCCGCTACGACAACGTCACCGGCGCCAAGGAGACCTACTCCTACGGCCCCGGCCAGTACGGCAGCGAGGCGCCCTTCGCCCCCCGTGACGGCTCGACCGGCGAGGACGACGGTTACCTGGTCAGCTTCGTCACCGACGAGCGGGAGGGCCGCTCCGAGGTGCAGATCCTGCACGCCGCCCGGATCTCCGAGGGCCCGATCGCCCGCGTGCTGCTGCCGCAGCGGGTCCCGCTCGGCTTCCACGCCACCTGGGTACGGGCAGAGCAGCTGGCGTGAATCCTTCGCTGACGGTCTCCCTCGGGCTGTGGCAGGATCGGCCCGCGCAAGAGGCCCTGCTGACGGCCCGCGCCGCCGACGAGCTGGGTTATCGGTCGCTCTGGATCGGCGAGATGGCCACCTATGACGCCTTCGCCCTGGCCACCGCCGTCGGGTTGGCCACCTCGCGGATCGGTCTCACCATCGGCCCGCTGGCGGTGTCCGTACGCGATCCGATGATGATCGCCATGGGGGCCGCCTCGGTCGCCGCGCTGACCGGACGGCAGGTGGACGTCGCCGTGGGCACCTCCAGCCCGCTCGTCGTGGAGGGCTGGCACGGGCGTTCGCGCGCCCGCTCCGCGACCGCGCTGCGGGAATCCGTCGAGGCCCTCCGGCCACTGCTGGCCGGCGAGCGCTCCGACTTCACCGGAACGAGCGTGTCGAGCAACGGCTATCGCCTCCGGCTGCCCGCCCCGCGCTCGCGACTGTCGGTCGCGGCCTTCGGGCCGTCGGCCGTCCGGACCGCCGCCCTGGCCGACCGCATGGTGCTCAACCTGATCACGCCTGCCTCGGCCGGACGGCTGGTCGCCCAGTTGCGCGCCGTCAATCCGGCCACGTCCGTGGCCGCCTGGGTCACCGCCGCCGTGGACCCCGACCGCGAGGCCATCGATCGCATCCGGCGGGCGGTGGTCGGGTACTTACCCGCTCCCGGGTACGGCGAGATGTTCGCCGAGGCGGGCTTCGCCGACGTCGTCGCGTTCGCACGCACCCGGCCGCATCCCCGGGAGCTGTTCGCCGCGGTGCCTGACGAACTGGTCGCCTCGGTTTCGCTGCTCGGCGACGTGGACGCGGTCGGTGCGCGGTTGTCGGCCTATGCGGCGGCCGGGGTGGAGGAGATCGCCCTGGTGCCGGTGAGCACAGACCGCGACCCCGGCGGCGCGGCCACACTCAAGGCTCTGGACGGGCTTAAGACCGCTGATCGGTAGGGCGTAGTCCGTTTCTGTGGCTCGTCGTCAGTACATTTTTGTGGTGCTGCGCTGGACGGCGGCGGGGGACAGGCGGACGCCGTTGGCCGTGACCCGGTGGCCGCGGGTGTCGGTGACCCGCACGGAGAAGGGGCCCTGGCCCGCGCCGGACTCGGCGATCCAGTAGTTGAAGTTGGCGCGGGCGAGCTTGCGCCAGGTGCCGCCGGTGGACTTCACCTCGACCGAGGTGAGCGGGTTGCCGTGGTCGATGACCAGCAGCGCCAGCCACCACTGCGACGATCCCTCCTTGACGCGGAAGGAGAGCGGCTGGCCGACCTTCGGGTTGGCGACCGGGCGGTAGGTGACGCCCACCAGGCCCTTGGCGGGGTCCGCGACGCGGGCGAAGGCCGTACGGCTCAGGTCGATGTGTCCCGCCTGGCACTCCGGGCACTGGTCGACGACCTTGACCCGGACTGTCCCCTTCGGTCCGGTGACGTCCAGGTAGCCGCCGCAGGCAGCGGCGGCGGCGTACTCACCGGGGGAGAGCGCGACATAGAGGTCGCCGGCGGGACGTGACGGATACGAGCAGTTGCCGCCTCCCGATTGGAGCTCATATAAGGTCGCCTGCCCCTTGGTCGCCTGCGCTGGTTGCGCGAGGGCGGGGGCGGAAAGGAGCGAGGTCGCGGCGAGCGCGGCGGTGAGAACGGCGGGTAAGCGTCGCATCCGTGGTGTTCCTCTCGTAAGGGACGGATGTGACAGTAGCGAAAAGAGTGGATCTCAGTACGATAAAGCGTCATATATCGTCGGAGGCTGTCACGTGAACAGCAGGCCGCCATTGACGTCGATGGTCGCGCCCGTGATGGCCTTGGCGTGGTCGGAGGCCAGGTAGATGACGGCGCGGGCCACGTCCTCCTCCGTGGCGATGCGACGCAGCGCCATCGCCGAGACGTCGCGCGCGAGGATCTCCTCGAACGCGACGCCTTCCGCCGCCGCCCGGGTGCGCATCCAGTCGTCAAGCAGCTCGCTGGCGATCCAGCCGGGCGCGACGCAGTTCACTCGTACGCCATGCGGCCCGAGCTCGTCGGCCAGGCAGTGTGACAGCAGGTGCGCGGCGGCCTTGCCCGCGGCGTAGTCGCTGCGCCCCGCGTAGCCCGTACGGGACGACATGGAGGTGATGTTGACGATCGACCCGGAGCCCTGGGCCACCATGTGCGGCGCGATGAACCGGCAGGCCAGCAGCGTGCCGTAACCGCCCGTCTCGACGGCCCCGCGCCAGCTCTCCAGGTCGTCGACGGACATGTCGAGTACGTTCCTGCGGTGCGAGCCGGGGAAGGCGGCGTTGACCAGCACGTCCACCCGGCCGAACCGCTCGATCACCGTGTCGGCCAGCCGCCGTACGTCGTCGATCCGCGTCACGTCGGCGGGTACGGCCAGCACGCCCGGCACCTCGTCGGCCGTCTTCGCCACGGTCGCGGCGGTACGGGCGGCCACGACGACCCTGGCGCCCTCCTCGCTCAACAGCCCCGCCAGCGTCCGCCCCAGCCCGGGACCCGCCCCAGTGACGACCGCGACCTTGCCCTCCAGCAGCACGCGTTGACTCTACCAAGCGTTTGCTCGTTACTCGCCGTATTTACACCATGGACAACATTTCGTCAGCCGGTTAAGTTCGCTGCGAGATGACAACGATGTCAGTCCCGGTCCCTCCAGTAAGGAGCAGCGATCGCTGATGGTGTCACGACGTACTTTCCTGTGGGCGAATGGCGTGGTCCTCGCGGCCGGCGGCCTCGGAATCACACTCCCCAGCCCGGCCGCCGCCTCAACTCGAGTCCCCCTTCTGCCGAACTTCGGCCGTCCCACCCGGCTCGATTTCGCCGACGTCAGCACGCTTCACGGAAACGACCAGTTGCTGCTGACCACCCTCCAGGGAATCGTCAACCGGCGGCAGCCGCGTCTCTACTTCAACTACGACAGTGCCAATTACGACCTGCGCTGGCTGGCCGGCACCGGCGCCGCGGTAACGCGCCATGACCGGCCGCTCGACCTCGTCGCCCGCTACAAGAACGAGGTGCGCGGAGCGATCGTGCACGACCCCGCCGTGCCCGATTCCGTGAATGTCGCCACCACGCTGGCCGGGCTGGAGAACGCCGTCGCCGCCACCGCCGAGCAGGCGAGCCAGTACGGCCTCAGAATCATCACCGACCTGCGTGGGCGTTTCAAAGCCGACGACATTCTGGGGACGTACCGATGGCAGCTCGACCACCTTTTTCCCCGCTGCACGCACGCGCTGCTCACCGGACTCCCGCCGACCAGGACGGTACGCGTCGACGGCGTTCAGTGGCGCGAGATCGCCCGCGAGAGCGAGCGCATTCGTGACTCCGCCAACAGGGCGGTCCGCACCTTCGACCTGAGCCAGGAGCTTTCCGGCCAGGACGGCGTGTATCTGCGTTTCCAGGATTCCCTCGGCGACGACGGCTGGGGCGCCTCGGTCGGCTCGGTGAAGGTGCAGGCCGACGGCAAGGAGATCGTGTCCTTCATCCCGGGTACGGAGGCCGAGGCCCCGTACCTGTTCGACGGCCTCAATTCTTCCATCGGCGGGGACGCCAACCGTTTCTCCGACGGCGGCGGTTACTTCATCTACCGATTCACCGCACCGGCCGGGACCCAGCAGCTCCTGGTCGAGGTCGACCTGTGGAACCAATACCTGGTCACGGCCGCCACCACCGCGCCCACTCGGGTGGAGCCCTTCCCGTATTTCCGGGACTACGCGGCGGCGATGCGCGCGATGGTGTTCTGGTTGCCGCCCTCGGGGGAGACGGGCAAGTTACTCGACGAGATTCTCAGCAAGGTGAAGCCCACCACCCCTTATGCGGGCTGGTTCTCCAATGACGTGGCGGGTGAATGGGGTGGCGTGGACCGCGCCTCACAGCACGCGGTCGAAGTGGTGCCCGCCGACTACTACATGAACGCCACCGTGCACGCGGGCGTCGCCGCGAAGGTCTCCAATCGCGTACGACCGAGACCGGCGGCCACGTTACGCAACCGCGTCTACCTCACCCTCACTTTCGGCGAGGGCGACAACATCCAGTACTGCCAGCGCAGAATGCGCGAACTCTGGGACGACCCGAAACGCGGCGCCGTGCCGGTGAACTGGACCGTCAGCCCCCTGCTGGCCGACATCGGCCCCGCGCTCCTGGCGTACTACCAGCGCACGGCCACCGCCAACGACCTGCTGATCTCGGGCCCCTCCGGCGCCGGCTACACCTACCCGGGATCCTGGCCGACCAAGGAC
Source organism: Nonomuraea sp. NPDC049028 (assembly GCF_043197735.1). Lineage (NCBI taxonomy): Bacteria > Bacillati > Actinomycetota > Actinomycetes > Streptosporangiales > Streptosporangiaceae > Nonomuraea > Nonomuraea sp. NPDC049028. The sequence continues at coordinate 139,027 of NZ_JBICTR010000017.1, read as the reverse complement.
CTGGACGCCTACACCGAACTCAGCGGCCGCTTCCTGCGCGACACCGGCATGGACCTGGTCTACGCCTACAACTATCGCAACCCGGAGAACACCGGCTGGGTGGCGTTCGACGAGCGCATCGCCGGCTCGTACCGAAAGAACACCCCGGTGCGCGGCATCATCCAATCCTGGGAAAGCGGCGACCTGCGGACCCGCCTGGCCGGCATCCCGCTGATCGGCAATTACTCCCCTCAGGGAAAGGCCCGGGAATATCGCGACACGCTGCAGAAGCACATCGAGGGCTGGGACGGGAAATCACCGCTGTTCATCGCGGGCGCGATCAACGCCTGGAACTGGACACCGGCCGACGTCGCCGAGCTCGGCACCCTGCTCACCGACCCCTTTGAGATCGTCCGCGGCGACACCTTCTTCAAACTGCTGAACGACGACCACTGATCCGGCTGGGCCGGCGACCCCGCCGGCCCTGATCAGCGGTTGCCCCTTTTACGCAGACGTTGGGTGCCGCAGTTGCCGAAGCTCGTCGAACCGCCGAACGCTTGGACACTGGAAGCCGAAGACTTCTCGTTGGCGCGTAGGTTGGTGACAAGCCCACTGAAGGCGACACAGACGTCCTTGGCCTGCGCTATCACCGGACCCGCGTAGTACTTGTAGGCGTCCTCTTCCTCGAACTTGTCGGCGTCGTTTCGGCCGGCGACCTTGACGAAGAGGGTCGCTCTGGTCAGGGTGGGCTGCCCCACGAAACTCGACTTGATGGTGACGACGCAGTTCTCCCCGGTACGCGCGTTGTAGAGCAGGTAGACATAGCCCCGGACGATGCGCCTCTCGTCGATCACCGCTCGGGTGCCGCCTGTCACCTTCCCGAAGCCGCTGCCGCACACCCCCTCGGGGGTGTACCCGCTCGCCGCGGTGGAGGCGGAGGCCGGTAACGCGGTGAGGGCGGTCGCGAGCAGGGCCGCTGCGGCGAATCGTGCCGTGAGCCTGCTCATCCGCTCGTTGTCGCTGAAGCTCATGCTCAGAACCTCCTTGGGTACGGTCGGCCGGAATCTTTGGCAAAAGGCCCGGTACTTCGGAGGCTGACGGGCGCGGCGGTTGTCCGGAACCGGTTCGGCATGAAATCGCTGGTGAAGTCCGGACAATGAGTTGTCCGCGGACAACCGTTCTGTTCAACTGATCATCAGAGAGAGGGGAGCAGGAGGGAGGCGACCGCGATGAGCGGCCGGGTGGGCAGGCCCCAGGGCAGGCCGAGAGGGAGCACGGAGCAGGCGAACGCGCTGGCGGAGTTCCTGCTGACGCTGACCAGCGGGATGACCGTCCGCGAGCTCGCCGGGCGTTACCACGTGGGCAAGACGCTCTGGGGCGAGTACCGCTCCGGCCAGAAGATCATCCCGCTGGAACTGCTGCGCCGGCTGGTACGGGACCGCACACCGGACGAACGCACCCGCCAGGTGCGCATGGAGACGGCCTCGCGGCTGCACCAGGCGGCCCTGGAGGGACCACTCCAGACGCCCGCTCCAGCGGCCTCGCCGTCGATCGCCGGACCTTCGACAGCGACAGCGCCCGCAAAGGCCCCGGAGCACCCACCGGGCCTGGAGCCTGCGCCGACAGCGGGACCGGTACTGGCCGGGAAAGCGGCATCGGCCGGGAGCCAGCGCGCACGCCCCCTGACGCGCAACATGCTCAACAGCGGTGGAGCCGGAATCGTGATCCTCGCGGTGCTCATGCTGCTGCTCGGATTAGGCCCGGCCAGCAGCATGGACACCGCCGCGAGCGCGCCGGGCACCCGCGAGGTCGGCGATACCCCGACGGCCGCGCCGCTCACGGGCACCAGCGTGTTCGCCATCGGACCAGATGGCCGTGGCGTCTTCCAATGGGACGGCGACGACACGACCCGGTGGACCAGGATCGGCGCCGCCGCGAAGCAGCTCTGGTCCGGGCCCGCGGGCCTGTTCGCGACCGGGATGGACAACCTGCTCTACGCGTACGGAGGGCGTCCCGGTTACTGGTTCCCCATCGGCGAACCGGGCGGCGACCTCGCGGTCAGCGGCACACATGTCTACCGGCTGGCCGCGGACCGTCAGGCCGTACACATCTGGGACGGACACGGCACGTCATGGACCCAGATAGGCGGCCCGGCAGCGCGGTTGTACGGCGGTGAGCCGGGCCTGTTCGCGACCGACCCGAACGACGGCCGGATCTTCACCTACCTGGGCCGCCCTGGCCAATGGGATTTCGTCGGGACGGCGGGCGCCTCGTTCGCCCTCACCGACCGGCACCTGTACGGCCTCACCCCGGAACGGACCACGGTCAACCGCTGGCTCGCGGGAGCGCGACCACCCTGGGTCTACGCGGCCGGCCCGGCCGACGACCTGTACGGAGGCGCCGCCGGCCTTTTCTCCACCGACCCGTCGCGCGAGCGGCTGCGCGTCCTCACGGAGCCGGGGACCGACGCCAAGAACCAGAACTGGCAGGACATCGGCCCAGCGGGCGCGGAGGTGCGGGTCGGCCGACGAGAGGTATACGTCCTGACTCAAGACCGCTCGCAGATCCTCCGCTGGTCCCGCGACACCGGCACCTGGCGCCGCATCGGCGGACCCGCCCGAACTCTGACGGTGTGGGCAGCACAGGATGACCCGGGCGCGGGGAGAGCGGGCAACCCGTAACGGTGTGTGGGATGCGCTGCTGTCAGAGCTCGCCACCGCCGTCACGCCGCGTGCATCGGCCGGTCCCCGTGCTCGCCGGCGCCGTCCGCGCGGGCCGGGAGGAGCAGGGCGGTGACGATCACGGCCACGGACAGCACCGCGCCGATGATGAAGGCCAGCCGCATGCCGTCGAGGGTGGCGAGCACCTGCGTGACTCCCTCGGATCTCAGGGTTTCGGCTCGCGCGCTCATCACGGTGACCACGAGCGCCGTGCCGATGGCCGCGGAGACCTGCTGCAACGTGCTCAGGATCGAGCTGGCGTGGGAGTAGAGCGGCGGCGGAACCGCGCCGAGCCCGATGGTGAACACCGGGGTGAAGGTCGCGGCCAGACCCACCATCAGCAGCGCGTGCAGACCGAGGAGCTGCCAGAACGGCATGGTCATCGTGATCTGGGTGAAGCCGGCGAGCGCGAGCGTGATGCCGATCGCGCCGGGGACGACCAGCACCCGGCCGCCGTACTTGTCGAACAGGCGGCCGACGATCGGACCGAGCAGCCCCATCGCGAGGCCGCCCGGCATCACGAGGAGTCCGGTCTGCAGGGGGGTGAGCAAGCGGATGTTCTGCAGGTACAGCGGCAGCAGGATCATCGAGCCGAGCATCGCCATGAAGGCCACCGACATCATGATCAGTGCGACCGTGTAGGTGCGGTGGCGCAGGGTCCGCAGGTCCAGCAGCGGCGTGCCGCGCTTCTGCAACGACAACTGCCGCACCACGAAGACGGCGATGGCGAGCAGACCGGCCGCCACGATCGCGGCGGCGACGCCGACATCACCACCTTCGAACCGACTGAGCCCAAAGACCAAGCCGCCGAAGCCGGCCGCCGCAGTCACGACGCTCAACCAGTCGATGGTGCTGAACTCGGTCTCTCCGACATTCTTGAGCTGCTTCAGGCCACCCCAGGTGATCAAGGCGGCGATGGGCAGTACCACGGCGAACAGCAGCCGCCAGGACCCGAATTGCAGGATCACCCCCGAGACCGCCGGACCCATCGCGGGCGCGACCGAGATGGCCAGGGTGACGTTCCCCATGACCCGGCCCCGCTCCTCCTCGGGCACTACCTGCATCAGCGTGGTCATCAGCAGCGGCATCATCACCGCAGTCCCCGACGCCTGAATGATGCGGGCGCCGAGCAGCACCTCGAACGACGGCGCGATGGCGGCCAACGCCGTGCCGGCCAGGAACAGCCCCATAGCGGTGGTGTACGCACTGCGAGTGGACACCCGCTGCAGGAACCATCCGGTGATCGGGATCACCGCGGCCATGGTCAGCATGAAGGCGGTCGAGAGCCACTGCGCGGTCTGCTCGGTGATGTGCAGCGCTTCGATCAACCGAGGGATCGCATTGATCATGATCGTCTCGTTGAGGATCACCACGAACGTGGCGAGCACCAGCAGCCGGATCACGGCCGGGGTGCGACCCGAAACGGCGGTCGCGGTTTTGGCGGGTGAGTCGAGCTCTGGGCTGAACACGGCACCTCTATCTGGGTTGTCGGACATGATGTGGTCATCGGGCTCACACGATGTTGTGGTCACGCAAAGACTGACCGGCACCACCGACAAAACTCATCGCCCCCGCCCCAGCATTCCGGTGAGTGATGCGAAATGTCACCCGGTTTTCACTGGCGGCCGATGACGATCTCCAGCTCGTGGTCAGGGTGACGTCAAGCCGCTCAGCCGCTGACGTCGGGTCCCTGGGCGCTCACCGCTCCGGGGCCGACCGGCCGTAGAGCATCGCGGTCCAGGCATTGGTGAGGACGTCGATGAGAACCTCCTCGTTGTCGAAGGGCGGCACCCCGGCCGCGGCGAGGTAGTAGAGACGTTCTCCCAGCCAGGTCAGTGAGGCGGCCACGGCGCGTACATCGACGTCGCCGAGCTGTCGGAGCGCCTCCGGGTCGGATCGGATGCGGACTGCGGCGGCCTCGGTGAACAGGTCCATCTGTTCAAGCCACAGGGCCCGCAGGCCCTCGTCGGAGCCCCAGCTCTCCACGATCGCCATGAGGACGCCCGCGTTGGCGCGCCACAGCCGGGCGCCGTCGCTCACCCCGGCCCGGAGCGCGGCCGCCGGGTCCTGCTGCCCGTCGATCCAGGGCTGCGCCGCCTGCTGCCCCTGCGTCACGGCTGCGCGCACCAGCTCGCCGAGTACGGCCTGCTTGCTCGGGAAGTAGAAGTAGAAGCTGGCCCGGGAGACCTCGGCGGCGGTCAGGATGTCGGCCACGCTCAGGGCGTCGAAGCGCCGCTCATCCAGCAGCTCGCGCGTCGCCGACATGATGCGCTCCCGAAGCTCCGCGGCGGCCGACGCGGCTCCAGATCGGCGGGCGGAGTGTGCGGTGCGCTTGGCGGACATGCGACCCAGCATATGACCGCCTTGTACGGACGATGCGTCTGGACGATATGTCCATACATTGTGTATGGTCACGGTTTATGGCACACATAGCAATCCACCTGGTCGTCACCGACCCCGACCATGCCGCAGCCTGGTACGCCGAGGCTCTGGGCGCGCGCGAGACCAACCGCATCACTCTTCCCGGCGGCCGCACGCTGACCGTCGACCTCCTGATCGGCGACACTGTCCTCGCGGTAGCCGCGGAGATGCCGGCGCTGGGAATGCGTTCCCCGGCCGCCCTCGGTGGCACCTCCGCCGCCTTTCACCTTCCTGTCTCGGATGTCGACGCGGCCTGGGCACGAGCGCTGAAGGCGGGAGCCACGGTCTTCGAGCCGGTGCACGACGCCTTCTGGGGTGAGCGCACCGGCCAGGTGCTCGACCCGTTCGGGCATCGCTGGGCACTGGACCAGCACATCCGGGACGTGCCGCACGACGAGATCGCCTCCCGTGCCGCGGAGCTGTTCAGCGGATCGGCGACGGCGTGAGGTACCGCACGCTGGGCGCGAGCGGTCTGCGGGTCTCCGAGCTGATCCTGGGCGCCATGACCTTCGGCGAGCAGGGAGGCGTCGGCGCGCCTTTGCCGGAGTGCCGGCGAATGCTCGACCTGTACGCCGAAGCCGGCGGCAACATGATCGACACCGCCGTCAACTACCGCGACGGGGCGAGCGAGCAGATACTCGGCGAGCTGCTGGAGGGCCGGCGCGAGTCGTTCGTGCTCGGCACGAAGTACACCGTCTCACGCGACCGCACCGACCCCAACGCGGCCGGGAACCATCGCAAGAACCTGCGGGCGTCGCTGGAGACCAGCCTGCGCCGGCTGCGCACGGACTACGTGGACGTCTACTGGGTGCACATGTGGGACCGCGCCACGCCGATCGAGGAGACCATGCGTGCGCTGGACGACGCGGTCCGGGCGGGCAAAGTACTGTACGTGGGGATCTCCGACGCCCCCGCCTGGATCGTGTCCCGGGCGAACACGCTGGCGCACTGGCACGGCTGGAGTCCGTTCATCGGTCTCCAGGTGCCGTACAGCCTGCTCCAGCGTGACATCGAACGCGAGCTGCTGCCCATGGCCGAGTCGCTCGGGCTGGGCGTCACCGCGTGGAGCCCGCTGGGCGGCGGCGTGCTGTCCGGCAAGTACACCCGCGCCGGTGGACCCGCGACCGGTGGCCGGCTCAGCGCCGAATCGCTCTCGGCTCGTGACCACGCCGTCGCCCGAGTGGTACAGGACGTCGCCGACGACCTCGGTGCCACGCCCTCGCAGGTGGCCATCGCCTGGACGGCGAGCCGCTCCCATGCCGTCCACCCCATCGTCGGGGCGCGCAGCACCGACCAACTCCGCGACAACCTCGCCGCCGCCGACCTCACCCTGCCGCCCGAAAGCATCGACAGTCTGGAACAGGCCACCGGCTTCGCGCTGGGATTCCCGGGAGACTTCATCAACCAGACGTCTTCGTGGGTCTTCGGCTCGGCGCTCGTCGGCCCGCGCTGACAAGCGCGCTCGCGGTTCTGGAGCCTGCGGGCGCCATGAGCCGCCAGGGGGTGAGCTGGGCCTTTGTCCGCATGACGGCGCCACTCTGGCCGGTAGGTTGAACGACCATTACCCTGTGCGGTGATGAGCGTTGAAGGGCTGCTCGCAGGCGACCCGAAGCACGTCGGACGTTACGCGTTGACGGGGCGGCTCGGGGCCGGCGGCCAAGGCATCGTCTATCTGGCCAACGCGCCGGACGGCGCTCAGGTAGCGTTGAAGGTGATCAACGCCGAGGTGGGTTCCGATGCCCGCCGCCTGTTCGAGCGCGAGTTCGCCATCCTGCGGCGCGTCTCCAGCTTCTGTACGGCGCAGGTCCTCGACGCCGATGTGACGGCCGACCCGCCGTACATCGTCAGCGAGTACGTCGCCGGTCAATCCCTCCATGCCTTCGTCGCCGAACACGGGCCTCTCACGGGAGCCGAGCTCGACCGGCTCGCGGTGGCGACGGCCACGGCCCTCATCGCGATTCACCGGGCGGGCATCGTCCATCGCGACTTCAAACCGCAGAACGTCCTCCTGGGGCGCGACGGCCCACGCGTCATCGACTTCGGCATCGCCCGCGTACTCCAAGACGGTGCCGCCCTCGCCAGCGCCCAAGTGGGCACTCCCCGCTACATGGCCCCCGAGCAGATCCGGGGTGAGGAGTTCGGCCCGGCGGCAGACATCTTCGCCTGGGGCGCCACCATGGTGTACGCCGCCACCGGCCGCTCCCCGTTCGAGGCCGGCTCGCTGCCCGCCGTCCTGTATCGCGTGCTCAACGAGCCGCCCGACCTCGGTTCCCTGCCAGGTCATCTCCGCCTCCTGGTCGGGCGCTGCCTCTCCAAGGATCCCGCCGACCGTCCCACGGCAGCCGAGCTCCCGCTGTCCATCATGGATCTCGGCGTCGGCTCCCCAACCGAGCCGCGTCCTGCCGTACGAAAATCAACGAGACGGGCGCGGCGCACGATATTAGCGTCGAGCGCGATCGCCACGGCCCTCATCCTGGCGGGCGGCGCGCTCTGGTGGGCGAGAGGAAACGTCGTCAAGAGGCCCGCGACGACGGGTACAGAGTCCGCGACGACCAACGAACCTCCGGGATACTCCCAAGCCGCGGCAGGGGCGGCACGGACGGCCTTCGAGGCCTGGTACAGCCTCGACTACACCGACTACGACGCCGGCGAGCGGCGTACGCTGACACTGCTCTCCGGGACAGCGGCGCAGGACTACCAGCATCTGGTCGCCAATTCCAAGAACGCGGTGGTAGCCGCGAAGGCGAAGCAGACCGCGCGGGCGACCGCCGTGGGCATCGTGTGGGCGTCGCCGCAGCGGGTGTCGGTCATCGTCACCGGACTCAGCGCCATCACCCGCAACGGAACCCCGACGAAGTCGGAGGACCCGCTGCTGTTCGCCGAGATGGTGCCCGCAGGCGCGGGCTGGAAGATGGACTACGCGCGAACCACACCGTCCGGCTCCCCGGCTCCGGCCGACGCCGCGTGGCCCACCGCGCAGGTACGGCAGATGGTCACCGACGCCGCCCACTGCCAGACCGAGGCGTTCATCAACGGGCCGCGCCTGGAAGAGCGTCCGGACTTCTTCGATCGCTGCACCACGGGACGGGCCGAACAGTGGTGGCGAGAGTTGGCCGCCGTCCCCGACGCTCAGGTTCCCACCTGGTGGACCTGGCAATACCGGGAGATCGGTACGGCCTTCGAACGGTTCGACGGGCCCGACGTCGCGACCTTGATCCACCTCGGCGACTCGGCCAAGGCCCCTGACCACGAGGTCGTGGCGTACCGGCTGTATCTGCGTCGGGTCGACGGGCGTTGGAAGCTGGAGGACGTCACTTCGCCGAAGGACAATCGATCCATGTTCGAGCGGCGTACCAAATGAGCCTGCTCCTCCGTCCGGGTGATCCGGAACGGATCGGCCGCTACCGGGTGCTCGGCCGACTCGGCGCGGGCGGCCAGGGCGTCGTCTTCCTCGCTACCGGGAACGACGGACGGCAGGTCGCCGTGAAAGCGCTCCCCCGGATCTCCGACGAGGCCGCCCGGCATCGCATGGCGGCCGAACTGGACCTGCTGCGCAGGGTCTCCGGGTTCTGTACGGCCCAGGTGCTCGACGCCGATCTGACCGCCGACCCGCCCCACATCGTCACCGAGTACGTCCCAGGTCCATCTCTGGCCGAACTCGTCCGGCGCGAGGGTCCCTTGCGTGGCGGGGAGCTGGAACGACTGGCCGTCGCCACCGCCACCGCGTTGACCGCGATCCATCGCGCGGGCGTCGCCCACCTGGACCTGTCCCCCCGCAACGTGATCATCGGCCCGGACGGCCCCCGCGTCGTCGACTTCGGCCTCGCCCACGCCGTCGGCGGCCCCACCACGAACGCCCTCATCACCGGCACGCCCGCCTTCATCGCACCCGAGCAACTGGCCGGACATCCACCGGCTCCCGGCGCCGACGTCTTCTCATGGGCCGCGACGCTCGCCTACGCCGCGACGGGCCGTCCTCCTTTTGGTGACGACGCGGTGCCGACCGTCGTCTACCGCGTACTCCACCAGGAACCCGACCTGGGCCCGGACACCGAACTGGACGGCTTCCTACGCGCGATCCTCCAGACCTGCCTGGCCAAGGACCCAGCCCTCCGCCCGTCCGCCCAGGACCTCCTCTATCACCTGGTCGACCGCACCCCGCTGAAACCTGCCGAGATACCGGCACCGACGCCGGCGCGCGGCTTGTGGTGGGGATGGATCATCGCGGTGGCGGCGGTCGTCGTACTACTCGCGGGCGGACTCGGTGCGGCGATGTGGAAAGGGTCGTCCGGCGACCAAGGCAGACCGGCAAGCGCGGAGACTAAGAGCCTGGGTGTCCTCGCGCCGCCACCGCTCTACGCCCTGGAAGCCGGGGCAACGGCCCGGACCGCCTACACGATCATCAACAGCTTCGACTACAAGACGCTCGACAAGGACCTCCGGGCAGTGGATGACGCGACCACCGGACGTGCGGGCGTGGAGTACACCGGCCACCTCCAGGACCAGGCGCGGCAGATCCGCGACGAGAAGATCGTGCAGCGCGCGGTGGCATCCGAGAGCGGAATCATCGCGGCACGGGCTGATCGGGTCGTCGTGCTGGTCTGGGGCCAGATCAACACGACCAAGGGTTCCACCTCCGACTACCATCTCGGCGGCGTGGTCATGGAGATGCGCAGCGTCGGAACCTTGTGGAAACTGGACCACGTCTGGCCGCCGAGTCCGCAGCCGGATTCGGCCGAGATGACGACAGGGGAGTGGCCGTCCGGCCGCACGAGGACGCTGCTGTCGGCCGCGTCGGGCAACGGCACGCGCGCCACCGCCCTGGAAGCGCTCACCGCGACGGGCGCACGGGTGTTCCGCCTCGGCACGGACGGGACCGTGAGCAGGCTCAACCTGGTCCCTGACGGCAGCTCTTTCCGGGTCGAGAGCAGCCGGGAGCTTGGCGCGTCCTGAGCCGGCATGTTACGCCGAGGCTTTATCGGGACTTCTGCACGTGGGTGGTCTCCGTGCCGAGGAGGGTGCCGTCGGCGCTGGTCGGCGCGATTTCCGGCACCGGGGTGCCGTGCTGGTCGACAAGGGTGGAGTGGGTCTCGCCGGGGGCGAAGGCGTGGCGTTCTCCCCACTGCCGCAGGGTGAGGATGACCGGGAAGAGGTCGCGGCCGACGTCGGTGAGCACGTATTCCTGGCGGCGCCCCGATGGCGCGGTGCGCTGGGCGAGGAGCCCGTGAGCGATGAGCTTGCGGAGGCGGTCGGTGAGGATATTGCGGGCGATGCCGGTCCGTCGCTGGAACTCGGTGAACGATCGTGCCCCGTCCATCGCGTCGCGGATGACGAGCAGGCTCCACTTGTCACCGACGAGGTCGAGCGTGCGGGCGACGGGGCACTCGGGGTCGGTCCAGTCCGGGTTGGTGATGCTCGGCACGGCACCTCCCGATCGGTTGCGAATTGAAACCATTATGCCGTACGGTCAAATTGGTTGCAATCTGCTACTGATTGGGGTTGGAGTGCGATGGACGTGTGGCGACGGTTGCTGCTCGCGGTGGTGTGTGGTGTCGCGGTGGCGAGCATCTATGCCGCGCAGCCGGTTCTGGAGCCGATGGGACGCGATCTCGGTGTGTCGGCGGAACTCACCGGGTGGATCGTCGCGACCGGCCAGTTCGGCTATCTGGCAGGGCTGGTGCTGCTGGTGCCGCTTGGCGATGTGGTCGACAGGCGCCGACTCATCGCCATGCACCTGGCGCTCACCGCAGTGGGCGTGATCCTGACGGCCTCGGCGTCAGCCGCATGGGTGGCGTTCGTGGGCCTCGCGATGGCTGGGGTGTTCGCGGTCGTGGTGCAGACCACGGTGGCCTACGCCGCGTCGGTCTCGCCGTCCGCCGAACGCGGACGGAACATCGGCGTCGTGACCTCGGGCGTTGTGGTCGGCATCCTGGGCGCGCGGGTCGTCACCGGCACGCTCGCCGAGGTGTGGGGCTGGCGGAGCGTCTATGCCGTGCTCGCGGTGCTGTCACTCGGGCTGGCGGCCCTCGTCCTCTTGGTGCTGCCGTCAGAGGTCCGCCCCAACCGACCTAGGGGGTACGTCTCACTCGGCGGGCTGTTCGGGCAGCGCGTCTTCCTGACGCGCGGGCTCATCGCGTTCTTCTTGTTCGCATCGTTCGGAACCCTGTGGAGCGGACTGTCCCTGCCGCTGGCGGACACGCCGTGGCAGCTGAGCGAGAGCCAGATCGGACTGTTCGGCATCGCCGGACTCGCCGGCGCACTCGGTGCGGCACGCGCGGGACGGTGGGCGGACGCAGGACGGGCGGTCCCGGTCACCGGTCTCGCGCTCACCCTGCTCATCCTCTCGTGGGCAGCGATCGCGCAGCTGCCGTGGTCGCTGTGGCTCCTCATCGTCGGAATCGTGGTTCTCGACTTCGCGGTCCAGGTCGTACATGTGAGCAACCAGCACCTGCTCGCCGCCGCGCATCCGGAGCGCACCAGCAGTGTCATCGGCGGCTACATGGTCTTCTACTCGCTCGGCTCCGCCCTCGGCGCGGCCGCGACCACCGCCATCTTCACCGCGTACGGCTGGGCGGGCTCCAGTCTCCTCGGGGCCGGGTTCGCGGCGTGCGCGCTGGCCGTCTGGGCGACCGACAGGCGGGTACGCCTCAAACGAACAGTAGTTACGACATCAGCCACGTGGTGAGGGCGACGGCCGCCTCGCGTAGGTCGTCGTCGCGGCGCTTCTCGCTCAGCTGGTCGACGGTCAGCCGGAACTGCGGGGCCGTGACCACGAACACCTGGTTGTACAGGGACTTGTCGCCAAGGGCGATCTCGGTGCCGCCGGACTGCGCTTCGACGCCGAGCGTGGCCAGTTCGGGGACCTCGACCTGAGGGAAGTCCTTGTACTTGGGCGGCGCCGACGGAAGGGCGACCGTCACCGAGGCCGCGGGAATCTTCTTCCCCCACGAGCAGGTCAGCGCGCCGCTGGCGTCGTACCGCTTGCTGAACTTCTTCCCTTTTATCAACGCGCCCATGGCCGCGACCATCCGGGGATCGTCACAGCTCTTCGGCAGAGCGAACGGCCGGGCCAGTGCGGTCGTCGCGGTCAATGTGGGCGGCGCGCTTGATCCGGCCGTTGTGGCGGGTGCGGGTGAGCTGGACGCGGTCGGGCTGCCACCACTGCAGCCTGTGAGCAGGCCGCCGAGGACAGTCACCCCTAATAAGACCTTGGAAATCATGGACATGCGCCAAGTATCCGAGATCGCCGGGTGTCCAACCAGGACCGTTTCTCAGGGAGTTCTAAGGCGGGATTTATAGCTCTTTCGACTTATTTTTATGAATATGGGGTGATGGAGCGCGGGGCGCAGGAGGCTGATGCGGCCGAGGCTCGGGGAGCCGTGGCCGGGAGGGCTCGGCGGTTCGCCGTCTGGGGCGGCGCGCTCGTCGTCGTGGCACTGCTCGCGTACTGGCTGGGAAACAGCGGTGGGAACGGCGAAGGCGCCGTGCCCAGGCCGAGCCCGACGCCGACGCCCAGTGCGACGCTCACGGCATCCGAGGTCTTCAAGAGGGTCGGGCCGTCGGTGGCGGTCATCCAGACCGGGAAATCGCTCGGAACCGGGGTGATCGCGGCCGAGGACGGGACGATTCTGACGGCGTACCACGTCGTCAAAGGCAGTAACAAGAACAACGTCACCGTGACATTCGCCGACGGCACCAAGACGAAGGCCACCATCGCGTCGTCCAACCCCAAGCGCGACGTCGCGACCCTCAAGCCCGCGAAACTGCCGGAGATCGTCGTCCCGGCGACGCTCGGCGGCGCCGTCGCCGTGGGCGCGCCCGTCACGGCGATCGGCAATCCGCTGGGCCTGACCTACAGCGTCTCCACCGGCGTCGTGTCGGGCCTGAACCGGAGCGCCGAAGACGGCGACCTGAGCGGGCTCATCCAGTTCGACGCCTCCGTGAACCCGGGCAGTTCTGGCGGCCCTCTCCTCAACGCTCGTGGCCTGGTCATCGGGATCGTGGTCTCGATGGCCGACCCGGGAGGCGACGAGGCGTTCGCCGGGATCGCGTTCGCGGTGCCGATCGGCGTGGCCCTGGGCAGCGAAGGCGACGGCCCGCCGGGCGGGCCGCAGATCTAGAAGGAAGACAATGACCTCGACCAAGTCCCCCGAGTCGGCCCATCCGCTCGAACAGGTGCTGTTCGAGGTCAAACGTACGATCGTCGGGCAGGACGTCCTGCTGGAGCGCATGGCCGTCGCGCTGATCGCCGACGGCCACCTGCTCGTCGAGGGCGTGCCGGGCCTGGCCAAGACGCTCGCGGTACGGTCGCTGGCCGCCGCGATCGCCGGGAGTTTCCAGCGCGTCCAGTTCACCCCCGACCTGGTGCCCGCCGACCTCGTGGGTACGCGGGTCTACCACCAGCACTCCGGCGAGTTCCGTACCGAACTCGGCCCGGTGTTCGCGAACCTGCTGCTGGCCGACGAGATCAACCGCGCCCCCGCCAAGGTGCAGAGCGCCCTGCTGGAGGTGATGCAGGAGCATCAGGTGACGATCGGCCGTGAGACGTTCCAGGTGCCGGAGCCGTTCCTGGTCATGGCGACGGAGAACCCCATCGAGTCGGAGGGCACCTACCCGCTGCCCGAAGCGCAGGTCGACCGTTTCATGATGAAAGTGGTCGTCGACTATCCGACGCAGGCCGAAGAGCAGGCGATCGTCGCACGGGCGCTGCGTCCGCCGGAGCCGCCACAGCCGATGGTGACGGCCGAGGACCTGGTGGCGATGCGGGCTCGCGCTCAGGAGGTGTACGTCGATCCGGCGATCGTCGACTACGCGGTACGGCTGGTCTCCGTGACACGCTCCCCTGCAATGGCCGGACTCGGCGAGCTGGAACGGTACGTCACCTACGGGGCGAGCCCGCGCGCGTCCATCGCGCTCGTCACGGGCGCTCGGGCGCTGGCGTTCCTGCGCGGTCGCGAGTACGTCCTGCCGCACGACTTGTCCGAACTCGCCCTCGACGTGCTGCGTCACCGCCTCGTGCTGTCGTACGAGGCGCTGGCGGACGATGTCGACGCCGACACGATCATCACCAGGGTGCTCGGGGCCGTCCGGGCGCCCGACGTCGTCCTGCAGAAGCGCTGAACCATGGCCACCGCCCCCGAGAAGCTCCTGCTCCGCCTGGAGTGGAAGGTCGTCCGTCGGCTGGACGGCCGGCTCCAGGGCGCCCATCGCACGGTGCACCGCGGCTCCGGGATCGACTTCACCGGGTTACGTGCGTACGGCGACGGCGACGACGCCCGGCATATCGACTGGAATGTCACTGCACGGCTGGACGAGCCGCACCTGCGGGTGTTCACCGAGGACCGCGAGCTGACGGTGTGGCTCGTGCTCGACCGGTCGGCGTCGATGGCGGCCGGTCGGCCGGGGCGTGGCAAGCACGATGTGCTCGCCGAGCTCGCGCTGGTCCTCGCCCGGCTGTTCGGGCGGGGTGGCAACCGCGTCGGTGCCCTGCTGTTCGACACCGGGATGCTGCGCGTCGTGCCGCCCGGCACGTCGCGGCGGCACGCGCTGCGGATCGGCGCCGAGCTGGAACGCACCGCTGGGGTGCGCGGGGCCGAGCTGGAACACACCTCCAAGGCTCGCGGTGGCAAGCCGAGACGCGCGTCCAAACGCGCTGCTGGGGCGCGCGGTGGCGCCACCACGGACCTGGCGGAGATGCTCGATGCGGCCGGACGGCTCGCGCGCCGCCGCGCCCTCATCGTCGTCCTGTCGGACTTCATCGGCGACGGCGACTGGGAGCGCTCGCTCCAGCGCCTGGCCCGGCGGCACGAGGTGGTGGCGCTGCGGATCGTGGACACCACCGACGACGTACTGCCCGAAGCCGGGCTGATCGTGGTCGAGGACGCCGAGACCGGGGAGCAACTCGTCGTCGACTCCACCGACCCGCTGTTACGGGTCCGCTTCCGCTCCGCCGTCGACGCCCGCGACGCCCGGCTCACGGCGGGCATGCGCCGGGCCGGGGTGCCCGTCCACCGCATCGACACCGACCGCGATCTGGCCGAGGCGCTCGTCGAGGTCGTCGCCCGAACCCAGGACCGGTCGATATGACCGAGCTCAACAGCCGCCTGAACCCGGGACCGGTCGCCATGACCGAGCGCATCAAAGGCGAAGGAGAGGGCTCATGACCCTGTCCTCCCCGCTGCTGCTGGTCGTCGGACTGCTCGTCACGGCGGCGCTCGCCCGGGCGGCCATCGTCTCGGCGCGGCGCCGGACGGCCGCGCTCGCTGCGGCAGGCGTCGCGGTGCCGGGCGGCCGCCGAGCGTACCTCGGCATCGGCCTGACGATCAGCGGCGTCGCCGTACTCGCGATCGCCACCGCCGGACCGGCGGCCATGGTGCCGGTCCCGCGGACCGCGGGCACCGTCATCCTCGCCATCGACGTCTCCAACAGCATGGGTGCCGACGACGTCGCGCCCACCCGGCTGGCGGCCGCGCAGCGGGCGGCCCGCGCGTTCGTGGCGGCGCAGCCCGACAGCGTCGACATCGGGGTCGTCGCGTTCGAGCGGGGCGCGCTCACCGCCGCACGGCCCGACGCCGACCATTCGATCGCGCTCAAGGCCATCGACCGGCTGAAGATCACCGGCAGCACCTCGCTGGGGACGGCCATCCTGGCCTCGCTGTCGGCGATCACCGGCAAGCCGGTGGCAATCGGCCGCGACGGTACCGCGCCTGACATCGGCTACTGGCCGTCGGCGACGATCGTGATGTTCTCGGACGGTCAGAACCGGGGCGCGGACGTCGAACAGGCGGGCGTCGAACAGGCCGCCGCCGTGGCCCAGCGGGCGGGCGTACACATCCACACGGTCGGGGTCGGCACCACGGCCGGGGCGACGGTGCAGGTCGACGGCTACCACCTGCAGACCTCGCTCGAAGAGGACACCCTCACCTTGATCGCGCAGACCACCGGCGGCGCCTACCGCCCCGCCTCCGACGCCGCCCGGCTCGACGGGATCGCCGACACGATCGATCTGCGGCTCACCGTCTCCGACGAGCCGCTGCCCCTCGCCGGCGGGCTGATCGGGCTCGCCCTCGCACTGCTCGCCGCAGGAGCGGCGCTCACCGTGCTCCGGTCTGGACGGGTGATCTGAATGTCGTTCTCATGGCCGTGGGCGCTGCTGTCGGTGCTGGTCATCCCGCTGATCTTCGCCATCCGCGAGTGGGCCAGGCGCCGCCGCCGGCGGGCCGTCGTGCGTGTCACCTCGATCGCGCTCGTACGGACTGCCCTGCCCGGCCGTACGCGCTGGACGCGGAAGATCCCCCCAGCGCTGTTCATTGCCGGGCTCGCGCTGCTGGCGGTCGGGGCCGCGCGACCGCAGGCGTCGGTGCCGGTGCCGATGAAGTCGGCGACGATCCTGCTCGCGTTCGACACCTCCGGCTCCATGTGTTCCACGGACGTCGACCCCAACCGCATCACAGCCGCGAAGAAGGCCGCCGTGGAGTTCATCGAGTCGCAGCGGGGCGGGCCGCGCATCGGCCTGGTCACCTTCGCGGGCACCGCGGGGCTGCTCGTCCCGCCCACCGACGACACCGACTCGCTGATCAAGGCCCTGGACAACCTCACCGTGTCCAAAGGCACCGCGATCGGGCAGGCCATGCTCACCTCGATCGACGCGATCGCGGAGGTCGACCCGTCGGTCGCCGCCACCGGGGCGAACCCCGTGGCCGGCGGGGGAGGGTACGCCGGTGCCGCGATCGTCGTGCTCACCGACGGCGCCAACACCCAGGGCGTCGACCCGGAGATCGCCGCGCAGGAGGCGGCCGTGCGCCGCGTCCGGGTCTTCCCCATCGGCTTCGGCACCACGAACCCGACCCCGATGGTGTGCGACAACACACAGTTCGACGGCGGTTTCGGCGGGTGGGGCGGCGGCTTCGGTGGCCGCGGCGGATTCGACAGAGGCCGCAACCCCCGCACCATCGACGAGCCCGCACTCAAGCAGATAGCCCAAACTACCGGTGGCTCCTACCACCGCGCCGAGAACGCCGACCAGCTCCAAAGCGCTCTCGCCGCCCTGCCCGGCAGCTTCACCGTCATCCAGCAACGAGTCGACACAGCCGCCGCCTTTGCCGCCGGCGGTGGCATCCTCATCGCCGCGGCCCTGTCCCTCTCCCTCTGGTGGAACCGCCCCCGGCCGCCGACCCGCTGACGGTACGGGTAGCCGAAACGCCTCAGCGGTCCCCGCCGGTTCGCGGCCGGGACCTCATCAGCGTGAACTCGGTCCTCTCGCTACTATGCCCGGCGTGAGCGATGACCCTTCTGCAATGAGCACCGGGCGCCTGGAGGCGTTCAGCGACGGCGTTTTCGCCATCGCGATCACCCTGCTGGTGCTCGAGATCCGGCTGCCCGAAGGCTGGGAAGAGAACCTCGGGGGCGCGCTGATAGGCCTGTGGCCGTCCTACCTCGCCTACGTGGTGACGTTCCTGCTGGTGGGGTTGGTCTGGATGAACCACCATCGGATGTTCCACTTCATCTACAGGACTGACGGCATACTGCTCACCCTCAATGTGCTTCTCCTGATGGATGTCGCCTTTCTGCCGTTTCCCACGCACGTGCTGGCCGAGGCGTTGCGCTCCGGACACGGCACCCAGATGGCCGCCGTCTTCTATGGAATCGTGCTGGTGATCGGCGGCATTTTCTACAACGCCGTGTGGTGGTACTCCTCCTTAGGACACCGCCACCTCGGCGCGCACATCACCCCGGCGGAGGCCCGCTCGTTGCGATTTCGCTGGGGAATGGGGCCGGTGCTCTATCTCGTCGCGACCGTCATCGGCGCGTTCAGCGCGATAGGCGCGCTCGTGTTCTACGTGTTGCTGCTCGTCTTCTACATGTTCGACATGCGCCCCAGGCGAAAGGCCATGTAGCACCACGTTTCGCGCCCTTGCTGTGCGGGCGGCGCCGTGCGTCAGTGCTTCGCGGCGCAGTCGTAGAGGGTAGTGCTGCCTCCAGCCATTGGACTGCTCGGTGCGGAGGCGGTGGGACTTCCCCCATACGCGGCGGCGGGGACTTCGGTGCAGTTCTCTTTCAGCCATTGCGAGCGGTGCGTGCTCGCCCCGCCCATCATGGCGCCGAAGCCGCCGAAACCGGATCCCAGGACGAAGCGTAGTTGCCCCGAACTCGTCCACTCCTTCAGCTGCTGGACGGTCGGGGCGTCGTCGATGCCGATGAAGCCGCCCATGCCGATGACGGTGGCGTCGCTGTTCAGGATGAAGGTGGAGGCGAACATGGCGCCGCCCTCGGTGGCGAGTTTGATCCGGGCGGAGCCGGATTGCTTGACGGCATAGTCAAGGATCTTGCGCTGGTCGGAGGTGAGCTCGGCGCCGCCGCCGGGGAAGCCTCCGGAGAACCCGGCGGGAAATCCTTGGGGAAGCTTCATGTCTGGCGGGAGCTCCATGCCTTCTGGGAGCTCCATGCCTTCTGGGAGCTTCATGCCTGGTGGGAGTTGCATTCCTTCCGGGAGTTCGAAGCCGCCCGGAGCCGGGCCGCCTCCGCCTGACCCGCGGCCGAAGGGCATGGTCGGCGGTCCGGCGGTGGGGTTGGCGCCGCCCATCGCCGACGTCGAGCCGGGGACGCTGATCGCCCAGGCCGCAGGCCCCGAAAGCACCGCCAGGACCGCGACGCCGACGGCGGCGGGCAGCAGCTGTGCCCGCCCGGCGGGCAACAGCCGCCGACCCGCCGACAGCAGGAGCAGGACGATCGCCGCCACTCCGGCCGCCCCCACAAGCCACGCCACCCAGCCGTTCCAGGACGGGACCCGCCCGATCACGACATACGCCCAGGCCGTGGTCACCGCGACGGCCCCGGCTCCCAGCGGAAGCGCCCAGCGAGCCCCCGCCCGGTGGGCGCGGGCCAGCGTCGTGGCGAAGCCCGCGGCGACGGCGGCGACCGCCGGGGCCAGCTGAGTCGTGTAGTACGGGTGAAAGGTCCCCTTCTGAGTGGCGAACACCAGACCGCAGACCACCAGCCAGGTACCCCACAGCACCCACCCGGCTGCGGCAAGCGGCTCACCGGGCAGCATGACTCCGCGCCAGCGCAGTACGGCGCCAGCCACGGCCAGCACCAGCGCCACCCCGCACAACGGCAGCAGCCAGCTGATCTGCCCGCCGACCTGGTCGTTGAAGAGCCGTCCCAGACCAGCCGCTCCACCGAACGAGATGCTGAAACCGCCCTCGCCACCGAAGATCCGGCCGAGACCGTTGTAGCCCACGACCAGGTCCCAGGCACTGCCGTCGGTGCTGCCACCGATGTACGGACGGTTTCCTGGCCAGAGCGCAACCACGGCGACCCACCACAGAGAGGACACCACGAGCACGACGCCCCCGATCAGCAGCTTGCCGAGCCGCCCAAGCCAGGGCCCGCGCGCCCCGACCAACCAGGCCGCCGCGAACGCCGGGATCACCATCCAGGCGGCCAGCATCTTGGTCATGAAGCCGAGGCCGATCAGGAACCCGGCCGCGCACAACCACCTCAGCCCGGAGGTTGTCCGCATGGCGCGGGTCAGCGCGTACGCCGCCGCCACCAGCGTCAGCACCAGCAGCGTGTCAGGGTTGTTGTCGCGGTTGATCGCCACCGTGATCGGGGTCAGCGTCAGAACCAGCGCGGCCAGCAGCCCCGCCGCCTCACCTGCCCACAGACGTACGGTCCGGTGCAGGAGGAACACCGTGGCGATGCCCTCCAGCACCTGAGGCAGGATCATCGCCCAGCCGTGCAGGCCGAAGATCTTGGTACTGAGCACCTGTGGCCACAGCGCCGCCGGCGGCTTGTCGACGGTGATCACGCCAGCCGGGTCGTACGCGCCGAACAGGAAGTTCGTCCAGCTCTGGCCCATCGACTTCACAGCGGCGGAGTAGTAGCTGTTGCCCCAGCCGAGGGAGCCCAGAGCCCAGCCGTACAGCACGGCGGCCAGGAGCAGGATCACCGCGAGCGCCACCCGTCTGGGGAGCGCGCGGGGGGTGGATGGCGGAGTCATCTCGTACGTCACTCTCTGGAAAGGATCAGGGGGTGCTGCGGCGGAAGACGGCCAGCCGCAGCACCAGGAAGCGGACAACGGTGACCAGCACGGACGAGGCGGTGAGCACCAGCGTCTCGGCCGCGGCCGACGCCTCGGGCTGTACCTCGCGGAACAGCAGCACGGCGGCGGAGGTGACGACGTACCCGAGCAGGAACAAGGCACCGGCTCCCAGGTGCGCCCGGCCAGCCCCCGTACCGGACCAGCGGAAGGTGAGACGGCGGTTGGCCTCGGTGTTGAGCACGGTGAGGACCAGCAGCGACACCAGGTTCGCGAGCGCGGGCGGCCACCAGGCGCGCAGCAGCCAATAGAGTAGGGCCTGACCGGCCGTCGAGAGCACGCCGATGGCCACGAAGCAGCCGACCTCCCAGGTGATCCGGGAGCGTGCCCTGCTGGGGGCCAGTACGGCGTCGGGGTGCTCGGCGGCGGGAGCGGGGCGACTCGGCAGCGGGGCCCGTGCGGCGCCCGACGCCTTCATGCGGGCCACCCGCCACAGCCCGCGCAGATCGTCCGTGGCGGTGCTGACGACATCGACCCGGGTGTCGACATCCTCGACCCAGTCGACCGGGACCTCGTGGATGCGCAGCCCGTTGTGCTCGGCGAGCAGCAGCAGTTCGGTGTCGAAGAACCAGGCGTCGTCCTGCGTTCGTTCGAGGAGCGGGCCGAGCACGTCCGTACGCGCGGCCTTGAAGCCGCACTGCGCGTCGCTGAACCGTGCTCCGTGCGTGAGCCGGATGATCGCGTTGTAGCAGCGGGAGATCAGCTCGCGGCGCGGCCCGCGCACGGTACGCGCCCCGGGAGCCAGTCGACTGCCGATGGCGAGATCGGAGTGGCCGCTGGCGAGCGGGGCGATCAGCGGCATCAGCGCGTCCAGGCGCGTGGACAGGTCGACGTCCATGTAGACGACGATGTCGGCCTCGCTCGCGCCCCACACCGTACGCAGCGCGAGCCCGCGCCCTTTCCTGTCGAGGTGGACCACGTTCGTGCCGGGCAGTTCGGCGGCCAGTTCCCGGGCCACCTCCAGCGTCCGGTCAACGCTCGCGTTGTCCGCCACGGTGAGCCGCCAGGGGAACGGCATCCACTGACTGAGGTGTGCATGAAGGGTACGCAGACAACCTGGGAGCGCCCGCTCCTCGTTGTAGACGGGGATGACGATCTCGACCGTGGGATGCGGAAGCTTCGAGGGCTGGAAATCCCGGAGGACGCCCCGGCTTGTACTGGTCATCGATGCCCTCCGGAAACAACTGCCGGCTCCCCGGGGGTCTCGGCGATGGGCGGTACGGCGGATCGCGGCGCGCGTCTGGCCCGGATCTTCTCCTTCCGGCTTTCGACCATGGTGTACAGGGTTGGGACCAGGATCAGCGTGAGCAACGTCGAACTGATCAGCCCGCCGATGACCACGATCGCGAGCGGCTTGGAGATGAACCCGCCCCCGCCGGTGATGCCCAGAGCCATCGGCAGCAGCGCGAAGATCGTGGCCAGTGCGGTCATCAGGATGGGCCGGAGCCTGTTGCGCCCGCCTTCCACGACGGCCTCGTGCAGCGGCATCCCCTGACCGCGGTACTGGTTGATCAGGTCGAGCAGCACGATGGCGTTGGTGACCACGATGCCGACCAGCATCAGCAGCCCGATCATCGCCGCCAGCCCGAGCGAGGTCCCGGTGATGAGCAGCAGGCCGATCGCGCCCGTGGCGGCGAACGGGATCGACACCAGGAGCAGCAGCGGCTGAATGAGGCTGCGGAAGGTGGCGACCATGACGAAGAACACCAGTGCGATGGCCGCCACCAGGGCCAGGCCGAGGCTGCCGAAGGCTTCGTCCTGGTCGGCGCTGGCACCGCCGACGGAGTAGGTGGCGCCGGCGGGCAGTGTCAGCTTGGCGAGCCGGCTGTCCAGGTCCGCGCTGATGGCGCCGAGGTTGGCGCCGGTGCTCTTGCCGGAGACAGTGACGGTACGCTCCCCGTCAACCCGGCTGACCGAGACAGGCCCGTTGACCTGCTTGACCTCGGCGACGTCGGAGAGCTCCCCCTTCCCAGGCAGGTCGAGCTTGCGCAGCTCGCCGAGCGAGACGGGCGCGTCGCCGGTGTCCACGACGACGTCGGCGGTGGTGCCGTCGAAGGTCAGCTGGGTCACGGTGCTGCCACGGAACGCCTGGGCGACCAGCTGGCCGACAGCGGCCTCGGTCAGGCCGCGCTCCGCGGCCTCCTTGCGATCGACGGTGACGTCGATGCGCGGCGCGGTCTCGGCCAGGCCGCTGGTCACCTCGGTGACGCCGGGGATGGCCGACATGGCCTGCTGTACGACTCGCGCCGCGTCGCTCAACGTGTCCTGCTCACTGGCGTGTACCAGGACTTCGAGCCCGTCGCCGCCGAACCCGCCCGTCTCGCCGATGCTGATCTCTCCGGCGTCGGGCAGCTTGCCCAGCTGATCGCGCAGGGTGTTCTCGACGGCCGCGGTGTCACTGTCCTCGCGCAGGGTGAGCGAGTAGCTGGCGCGGGCCGTACCCCCGCCGCCTCCGTTCGGACCTGCGCCCGCGAACCCGACGCCGCTCGCGCCACCCACAGTGACCTGGTACGACTTGACCGCGTCGAGGCCGGTCAGAACCTTCTCGACCTCCTTGGCCTTCGTGTCGGCCGCGGCCAGGGATGTGCCGACGGGCAGGTTCTGGGTGATGTTGACCGTGTCCTGCCCCGCGTTGTCGATGAAGCTGGTCTCCAGCCTGGGGACCAGGGCGAGCGTGCCGATGAGGATCGCCAGAGCGCCGGCGACCGTCGTGAGCCGGTGGCGGGTGGCGAAGCGGATCACCGGGACGTAGGCGCGCTGGAGCAGGCTGCGGCGTTCCTTCTCCTCCGCCTTGTGCCGGTCACCGTTCTTGGGCGGCTTGAGGAACCAGTAGCTCAGCACCGGTACGACGGTCAGCGACACCAGCAGCGACGCGAGCAGCGCCACCGTGACGGTGATGGAGAACGGGCCGAACAGCTCGCCGACGAACCCGCCGACGAAGGCGATGGGCAGGAACACCGCCACGGTCGTGAGGGTGGAGGCGGTCACCGCGCCCGCGACCTCGCGTACACCGTTCTCGATCGCCTGCCGTTTGGGCTCGCCGTAGGAGAGATGGCGTTTGATGTTCTCCAGGACCACGATCGAGTCGTCGACGACGCGGCCGATCGCGATGGTGAGGGCGCCGAGGGTGAGCATGTTGAGCGAGTAGTCCCAGGCCCACAGCGCGATCAACGCGATCAGCACCGACAGGGGGATGGAGACGGCGGTGACCAGCGTGGAGCGTACCGAGAACAGGAAGATCAGGATGATCAGCACGGCCATGGCCAGGCCCAGCAGGCCCTCGGTGGTCAGGCTCTCGATCGACTTCTCCACCTCCGGCGCCTGGTCGTAGACGATGGTGAGCGCGGCGTCCGTGCCTAGGGCGGTGGCTAGGGCGGGCAGTTTGGCGCGTACGTCCTCGGAGATCGACACGGCGTTGCCGCCGGGCTTCATGGTGATGGAGACGCCCAGGCTGGGCTTGCCGTCGGTTCGGGTGAGCGTGGTCGATTCGGCCAGGCCCAGCTTCACGGTGGCCACGTCGCCGAGCCGTACGGGCTTCGGCTTCTTGGCTTTTGCGGTGGTTGGGGCGGTCTGTGGGGAGCCCGGCCGCTGATTTTGGTTTTCGGGCTGGGCCTGGGCCTGGGCCTGGGGCTGGGGCTGGGGCTGGGGCTGGGGCTGGGATGCCTGGGCGGCGGGGGCGAGGTACAGGTCCTTGAGGTCCTTGATCGACTCGAACCTGCCGCCGACCTGGACGCTCAGGGTCGTGTCCGCATGGGTCAGGGATCCGGCGGGAATCGGCTGGCCCGCGCCCTGGATGGCGGTGGAGATCGCGCTGGTGTCCAGCCCCTTCTTCTTCAGCTCATCGGCGTCGGGGGTGATGGTGATGACCTGATCCCTTGTGCCCGTGACGGAGGCTTCCTTGACCCCCTCGATACCGGTGAGCGTCGGTACCACGTGGGTGGTCAACTGCTCGGCGAGCCGCTGCTGCGACTTGTCGGAAGCGGCGGCGAGCTGGATGACCGGCAGGTCGTCGGTGCTGCCCACGACCACCTTCGGCTCAACCCCGTCCGGCAGCCGGTCGGACAGCTCGCTGACCACCTGCTGGACCTTGCTCTGCGCGTCGTCGATGTCGGTGCCGAAGTCGAACGCCACCTGGACCGTGGAGCTGGACTCCCGCGAGGTCGAGTTCACCCCGGTGACGCCGGTGACCCCACGTACGCCCTCCTCCAGCGGCACCGTGACCCGGTCCTCGACGATCTCCGGAGCGGCGCCTGCGTATGTCGCCATGACCGATACCTGGGGGAACGACAGCGAGGGGAGGAGCTGTTGCTGCAGCGCCGGGGTGACGTAAACGCCGAACGCGAGCACCACGACCGTGATGAGCGCTATGAGCCCCCGTTGGGCAAGGCTCAATCTAGCCAGAAACGACATCTTTCCACTTCTCTTCGCATGGGTGTCAGATCGCACGGTGCGCGGGAACGGGCGAGCCGGACCACTTGGGTCACCACTTCAAGCCTCGGGGCGTGGCTTTGGGCGGACGTCCGCCTGGAGGAGGGTTCTGATCTGCGGCGATCGCAGTAGACGGGGGCGCGGGCTACTGCGTTCGCGGTTCTTGGGGAATCAGCTAACCCGTAGTTTTCGGGCGATCAGCTAGCCCGCGCCCGCGGTTCTCGGGCGATCAGCGGGCGCAGTGGCTTTTGTGTGCGGTTCGCGGGCGATCAGGGGGCGCAGTGGCTTTTGTGTGCGGGGTGGCGATCAGCGGGTCTGGGGACGGACCAGACCGGTCTCGTACGCGATGATCACCAGCTGGGCGCGGTCGTGCGCCTTCAGCTTGGTCATGGCCCGGTTGACGTGCGTCTTGGCGGTCACCCGGCTGATCCCCAGCAGATCGGCGATCTCGTCGTTGGTACGCCCGTGGGCCACCAGGATCATCACCTCACGTTCGCGCTCGGTAAGCACAGCCAGGTCTTCGGGCACGTGCTGTGCCGAGACCCCGCGTCCGTCCAGGAAGCGGGTAATCAGCCGTCGGGTCGCCAACGGCGACAGCAGCGCCTCACCCCTGGCCACCACCCTGATGGCCTCCTGCAGCTCGCCGGCTTCCACACTCTTACCGAGGAACCCGCTGGCACCCGCCTGCAGCGCGGCGAAGACGTACTCGTCGATCTCGAACGTGGTCAGAACCAGCACCCGGACCCCGGCCGTGGCCTCATCGCAGGTGATCTCCCTCGTCGCGGCCAGACCATCCATTCCGGGCATGCGAACGTCCATCAGCACCACGTCGGCCATGGTCTCCCGCGCCAGCCGCACAGCGTCATGACCGTTGGCAGCCTCGCCGACCACCTCTAGATCCGGGGCCGAGTCGATCAGCACCCGAAACCCGGCACGGACCAGCGCCTGGTCGTCCGCCAGCAGCACTTTGACGGTCATGGCCTGTTCTTCCTTGATACGGGGAGCACGGCATGCACCCGAAACCCACCACCGTCCACGGGCCCAGCGACGAAGGTCCCATCGACCGACAAGGCCCGCTCCCGCATACCGATCAGCCCGTGCCCAGAACCGCTCCCGGAGGAGACCCCACCCGCATCACTCCGACCGTCGTCGGCTACGTCGACGATCACCTCGTCGGCCGTGTAGTCGATCCGCACGGTCGCGGTCGCCCGCGGTACGTGCTTGCTCACGTTGGTCAACGCCTCCTGAACAATCCGGAACGCGGCGAGATCCACAGGAGCGGGCAACGGCCTCGGGTCGCCGTAGATGAGCCAGCCCAGGCTCAGCCCAGCCGCGGTGAAGGAGTCGACCAGCTCAGGCAGCCGATCCAACCCCGGTGCGGGCTCGGTCAGCAGCTCGTCACGGCTGCCCGGCCGGCGGAGCAGCCCCACTGTCGTCCGCAACTCGTCCAGCGCCTCCTTACCCGCTTCACGGACATGGCCCAGCGCCGTACGGGCCTGCTCGGGTTCGGTCGCCAGCAAATGCGCGGCAACCTGCGCTTGTACGTTGATCAGCGCGATGTGGTGGGCGAGAACATCGTGCAACTCCCGCGCGATGTACAGCCGTTCCTCCATCACCCGCCGTTCAGCCTCCTCCTCACGCGTCTCCTCGGCCCTGCGCGCCCGCTCCTCGATGGCAGCCACATAGGCCCGGCGACTGCGCAGCGAGTCCCCGACCGCGGTGGCCATACCGATCGACGCGATCGGCGCCAGCATCTCAGGCGTCAGCAACGCACTTCCACCGAACACCACCCTGGCCACGGTAACCACAAGCGCGGCAAGCCCTCCGTAGGCCCACGCGTGCCGCCGCGGGACTCGCGAGGCCACGGTGTACACCGCGATCGCCGACCCCAAGTTCAACGGGCTCCGCCCGTCGTCAACTACGACGGAGGCGACGAACCCGGCGACCGTGACAGCGAGAACGGCACGGGGCCACCGCCGCCGGAAGACCAGAGCACCGCAGACGACCGAAGCCAGGGCGATGTCGTAGGCGGTGAGGGACCGCAGTCCGCCGTGCCACTCCGCCCCTGGCGGCGGGGGCGCGCCCGGCGCCAGCAGCGTCATCGCGTAGACGCACACGGCCAGGATCGTGTCGGCCACATAGGGTCGGGAAAGGAGCTCCCGTCGCAGCCAGGTCACCGTACGCACGTCTAAACAGTAGGTCTGACCTGGGCGAATTCCCTCATTCCGTGGTACCCATCGGCTCTACTGCGACCGCAGTACGGCCGGGCCGGGATTCAGCGAAGGCAGACGATTCCGGCCTGCACCCAAGGTCCCGGAGGCGAACCGGCCTCGCGGAGCCAGCGCGCACCTTCCGTCAGTTGCGCTACGGCCCTCTTCTCCGGGCAGACTTGAGGGGCCGCCCAGGATGAGCACGATGCCAGCGAGAACCGCGGAGCCTTCTAATCTGCGCGGCTATATCGAGTGATCGAGATCTTGGGTCGCATAAGGGTATTGCGCGGTGCTCCGTCTGAGGCCTTCGTTGGCTAATCGGAGACCGGATTGAGGAAAGATCCCGGTAATCTTCTGGACGTCCCGGTGATGCGGCCCGACGGGCTTCCGCTTTCGTGGCGGACACGCCCCCATGCTGCACGAGTCTTTCGTGCTGCATGGGGGGACATCCGTGGCCGTTTCCGGCAGCCGCCCTGTACGGCTTGCATTGCTTGCTTGATCATCCTGCGCATGTCCCACACGGTGTCATGGCTGCCTGTGTGCAAAAGGTGACGATCATTAGTTGGAACGTTCGTCGTCCTTGGCAGGAAACGTGGATGCCAATACCTGTTCCAGAACCCATCGGAGCGGTTTATGGTCATCGTTGGTAGCTGCCGGCCGCCGGCAGGGCCAGCTTAGTCATTAGCCTACGGCGTATGGATGGTTGGCGGCATATGCTGTGTTGTTGGAGATTGGGTTGTGGCGGGTCGATGGCAAGCCTGTAAAAGTAGGAACGTCCAAGATGCCCCTGTAGTCACGGCTGGCGGAGTTGCTGGAGGCGGACCCGAGTATCCTTGGAATATCCGTACTCCTATTCGGCAGGCATGTTTCCACCGCGCATGGCAAGTTTGTCGACCCCCTCGGCATTGACGCCGAGGGCAGGCTTCATTCCCTGGAGATGAGCGGGACCGAACCCCCGGGACGTCGTGGAACAGGTTTGGACCACGACTGAGTACATCTCCGACGCCGTCCAGCGCTAGCTAGCGCATCGGGCAGATCGAAGACGCCCAGCAGAGCGCCGAGTATTACGACGTCCTCCAGCAGGAGACCGACCTCACCACGGGCCGCGGAACCCTTCGCACGAACGGCTTCATCGCCGTCAGCGCCCAAGACCCCGATGAGCTGGAGCGAATGGTCGCCGATATCGAGCAGGCCGCAAAACAATCCTCCTGTGAGAGCCGCCGTCTCTGGGGTCAGCAGTCCAGTTCTCGGGGGGCAGCCCTGCCACCGTGCCGTCAGGTGTGACCTGGCCGGGCCCAGTTGGTGTTTACTCGCCCAAACTGTCGGATGCCGTCAATAGGATGGAGAGCATGCAGTCCTGGGGGAAGGCGACTCCGCCGAGCGTCATCATCGACCTCTCGCCCATCGTGCTGCTCCGAGGCGACCCAAGCTGGGATTGGGTGGAGGCGGCCGTGAAGGCTTGGCGGGAGCAAAAAGACCCCAACGCTCGGTTCTACGGGGTTGCCGACAACAGTCTCTACTACAAACTCGACGATGCAGGGAAGCGTGGTCTGTCGGAGTGGAAGCGCAAGCGCATGGCACGTTCGGTGTCCTGGGCTGACCCCGAAGTGCTCGAACTCGCGACACACTTTGAAACCGCCTCCGTACTGACCACGGACCTCTACCGTGACCACCGGCGTGACTTTCCTTGGCTCCAAGGTACGGACCGCATCTGGAAGCCAGTTGTACGTGACGGAGCGGTCGGATTCGACCGGCTCGACTACAGCCCGATTCCGGCGGAAGAGGTGTCCTGGCGAGTCGAGGAAGCCAACCTGATTCCCAAGGGGTTCAAGACTACCGGAGCCAGGGACGCGCTCAAGTACGAGTGGGGATGCACCACCAGCACTTGTCCCTGGGGAAGCAAGGCGGTTATCGAAGAGGATCCTGCCTTCCGCGATGGCCAGGTCGTGTGCCCGAGTTGCTCCGCTCCTGCAGAACGACTGGGCTTCCGAGAGAGCACCAAAGAGATAGTGCTCCTCCTCGGTGATGATGAAGTCGATAGGCTTCCGCTTGCCGAACGCTTCGAGCTCACTGTGGGTCGTGGTCGCGGCACCGGCAGGTACGACGTCCGAGAGGTGTTGGAGGACGCGGTTGCCAGCAAGGTAAGCAGAGACCACCTGAAGGTGATCAATAAGAGCGGCCGAATCTTTGTCGTGGAGCTGGGATCCAAGAACGGCACGGACATCGTCAGAGAAGACGGGGTAGCTGCACCGTTGCAGAGAGGTGTCCAACAGGCTCTAGCGCCAAATGAGCACCTGGCGCTTGCCGGCGGGGTCCTCAACATCAGGCTCTCGGGCAAGAGGCGACCCCGCGGCACGTACGAACCTGACCTGACCACCCCACCATTCCTGCGAATCGAAGGGAACTGAGCATGTCTCTCCTTGATGACATCGAGCCCGTACAGGCCAGAACCCTTCCGGTCATCCTTCTGCTGGACACCAGCGGGAGCATGCGACAGGACGACAAGATCGACGTCCTCAACGACAGCGTCGCCGAGATGATCAGGGAGCTCGCTTCGGTCGATGCCGGCCACGGGTTCATCACCCTTACACTCATCGCATTCGGCGGTGAGTCCGCCGACGTGATCCAGAAGAACGTTCCGGTCGGGAACATTGCATTCACCCCGTTGAAAGCCGGTGGCAAGACCCCGATAGGGCATGCCTTCACACTCGCGCGTGAGCTCATCGAGAACCGGGACGAGATCTCGTCGAAGGCATACCGGCCCACGATTGCGCTCGTCTCCGACGGTCTACCCGTCCCTGCGCTGGCTGGTGAGCTTGAAGCACTGATCGACAGCGACCGTGGTTCCAAGTCGTCCAGATTTGCGTTGGCGGTCGGCGCTGATGCTGACCGGGACCTGCTCGCAAAGTTCGCGTCCGGTGGAGGCGTGATGGAAGCGAGCGAGGCAGCCGAGGTTAGGAACTTCCTCCAGTGGGTCACCAACACGGTGACGCAAGTGACCCTGTCCATCTTCGACTCGGACGTGAAGTCTCAGTCCGTGTCCGACGAATCAATCGCGCGATTGCAGCGAGACGATGCCTTCTGATGGTCGCTCCGGGAGCCGCGTACGCGATGACACCGGGATTGAGTATGTGCTTGGAGAAGAGATCGCTCGCGGCGCCCAAGGGACTGTCTATCGCGTGGATGGCCAGCCCGGCTTCGCCATCAAGCTTCTGGAACGCGAAACTGACCTTGCGCGAATCGAGGAAGTAAGGAGACTTCCTCTGGACAGCCTCCCTCTCGCAGCACCAACTTCGCTCATCCGAGATGGCGGATTTGGGTACTTGATGCCTCTCGCCTCAGACATGAATCCGCTACGTGAGCCCTATCTCCCCCGAGAGTTCGGGCCACGGGAGACAGACAGCATCGATTGGTACAGAAACACGGGAGGCATTCGACGGAGGTTGGCACTGGCGGCCAACGTCGCCCAGTCTCTCGCTGCTCTCCACGAACGAGGCCTCGCCTATGTGGACCTCAACCCCAACAACGTCATGATCTCGGACGATGTCAGTCGCGAGGAAACATGGCTGATCGACACTGACAACCTGACTTCCAGAGCAAACCCGAAGTGGGAGATCATCGGCTTCCCCGGTTACGCAGTCCCGGAGCGAGTCACGAAGAAGGCACCACCGTCTACGCTCGCAGACGCCTACACCTTGGCAATCCTGACCTTCCGGTTGTTGGTTCTTAGCCACCCGCTCGAAGGACAGGCCGCGGAGAGTCTTGACGGCGATGCGGCTGCAGCGGCGATCAATACTGGCGCGTTGGCCTATGTCGGAGATCCCACAGACGAGTCGAATCGGCTGCCCACGAGGAGGCTGTCCGCGAAACTGTTCGCCCTCGCTCTCAGCGGACGAATGCAGCAACTCTTCCTGGAGACCTTCGGCGTAGGGAAACTGAACCCACTCGCGCGTCCGGGATCCGCCAGGTGGCGAGACGCACTGTGGCTTGCACACGACAACGTCGTCGAGTGCGCGGACGGTTGCGGTTGGAGTTACTTCCGCCTGCTGCGCCAATGCCCTGCCTGCGGCCGAGAGACGCCGCCGGTTGTCTTGGCAACGGTCTTTCCCGAATGGGGCGAGACCGAGTGGGCGGATGTCGACCCTCAGGCGCGAGACTCGCTGACACTCTCCCTCCACCGCTCGACGCCAGTCGGTGAGAGGCAGCTGTGGGGTGGATACGCCTCGAAGGATCCACTGCTCACCTTCACGCCCGTCGGCAAGGGCTTTGAACTCGGTGCCCGCGAAGGTGTCCACGTCACCGATGGAGCTGGTAAACGCGTCGAGCGGATCCCCTACCCCGAGAATAGAAAGGAATACCGCGTCAGGGTTGAGACGAGCGGCAGGCCCGCGCGCACTCTCCGGATCACCTCAATCGAGGCGATATGAAGCTTGAAAGCCTTGCGCACTCGGATGAGAGGGCGATCATTCTCGTCCCCTTCGGGAAGGTCTCACTTCCGGCCGGATGTCTTGTCAGTCTGGATGTAACACCAACAGGAGTAATCGTCCGACGCAGCAACGAAGCGCTGCTCTGCGAACTCCCCAGACTTCATGACGCCGATTGGCTCGCTGACGTCACCGCCAGAGGAGCCTACGTCGCTGAGCTTCTGTCTATTGACGGCCCCACGCAACAGATGCCTGGTGAGGTGAAACTCAAGGTTCTGCGGTATGACGACTTAGAACTGTGGGCAGAACCGCGTGAAGTAGGCGTGGACGATCGCACTGTCGCCGACGTCAACAGGTACCGCCGACGCAACGATTCGTCGCAAGAGGTCATGAAGTGGCTGAAGGCTCAGCTGCTCCTCGATTCAAACGATCCAATCACCGTGGTTGCCACCGGTGCGGGCGAGTTCAATAAGACCGGATTCCGAGTGGTTGGCTCTGGCATCGTCGCGGACATCGGTCTCGAAGATGGTCGGCTTTTGGTGGCAAGAGTGACCAAGAAGCCTAGGAGCCGAAACCAAAGACTGGTCCTCGTGAGGGGACGAATCGACATCAAGGATCACACGCGCATCGGTCTGGTGAGCACGGAGGACCGAGAGGAACTCAGACGCCTGTCCTCGGCGGAGAACGCATTTCTCGCTATCTGGAACGAGTACAGCAGGCTCGAACAGAGGGCCGCAAAGGAGTCTGCCCAAGACATCGGATGGGCCGAATACGACCGGTACCGAGTCTTGGGTAACGGCTCAATCGAGTTCGACCTGGTGCACAACAGCCGGGCCAGCGCTCTCTTGGAACGCATAGGCAACGACACCGTCGGCCTGGAGGCGTCGCTCACACGGAGTTTCCTTGATGACAGCAGCGAGCATCCGAACGGAGTCGCGCACCGCCGAACCAAGGACGACCGCGGCTTCGTCATTGGTGAAGCTCGGGTGACTGGACGCGACACCTTGGTCCTCGTGCCCGAACGCGAAGTCAGGAAAGGCGATATCCCTGCCAAAGGTGAAATCTATGGTGTCTACACGACCGACTCCATCCGCATTAGTCGGCGTGAAACAGCGCAGAAGGAAATCTCGCTGGTAAGAACTTCTCCTGCACGCCAACTTTCTTTGATTCTTGCCGGCAAGCGCCCGGACCCGGTCGGCAGAACGCAACGTCACGAACCGTTGTCGGCACGGGCACGAGCCCTGCTTGGCGGCGAACCCACCCCAGCGCAAGTTGAAGCCATCGATCTCGCGATCAACTCTCAGGACCTGGTTCTCATCCAGGGACCACCCGGCACAGGCAAGACCAGGGTCATCGCAGCCATTCAGGCCCGGCTGGCAGAGCTCAGCAAGGGCCACCTAGCGAGCAATCGACGAGTCCTCTTTGCAAGCTACCAGCACGATGCTGTCGAGAACCTCATCCAGGCTGCAGACGATGGGGCGCTGCCTCCAGTCAAGATCGGCGCAAGACACCGAGGCACCGAAGACGATGCCTACCTCCATGCGTGGGTCGCAGACCTGCAACAGCGATTGGAACGTCGCTACGAGGGTGAGAAGTCGACTGAGCTGTTGCAAACGTTGAGGCAGCTTCGTGAGAGATTGACTGCCTACCAGACTCAACCATTCGATGTTCCGGGCACTGTAGATCTGTTGCTCTGGCTCGCGGCAAGCACTCAGCTGACCGACAGCGCAGTATCCGGAACAGCCAGGAGACTCGCACGACGAGTCGAGAAGGAGCTGGGTGGCGGTGGGTCTACCGCAGGTCGCCGGAAGGTTGAGGTGCTG
Source organism: Nonomuraea sp. NPDC049028 (assembly GCF_043197735.1). Classification (NCBI taxonomy): domain Bacteria; kingdom Bacillati; phylum Actinomycetota; class Actinomycetes; order Streptosporangiales; family Streptosporangiaceae; genus Nonomuraea; species Nonomuraea sp. NPDC049028. Next base: position 105,922 of record NZ_JBICTR010000017.1, on the reverse strand, counting down.
GCCCGCGGCCTACGCTCATCTCCTGAGAGCTTCGAGGATGACGGTCGGGAGCGAGCGCGTGACGCCGCTCTCTACCCCCCGGTGAGGGAACTCCTGGACGACCGGCAGCGCTCCATGCTCGACGAGGCGGCCACCACCGCAGACGAACAGACGGCCTCGGCATACATGGCAATCCTGAAGAGGGTGCTGCTCGACAGGGTGATGAATGCCCGCGCGGCATCGAGCATCGTGGCTACCCGACCAGAAGTCGAGGCGCTCCTGAAACGCGCCATCGACTCGACGGAGGCCGAAGTGCGCAAGTCCACGAGCGACATCGACCTCGCGGTCGAGGACTATCGGGACGCTGTCGCGCACCAGCCCGGAGCGGTGCGAAAGTCCCTACAGATGCATTCCCGTGCACTTGCGGCAACGTGTCAGCAGTCCGCTTCCGGAGCGATGCGTGGGATCCACAGCGGGTTCTTCGACACGGTCATCCTTGATGAGGCGGCTAGGGCCAATCCGCTCGACTTGATGATCCCGATGAGTCTGGCGATGAATCGCATCGTCCTCGTCGGCGACCACAGACAGTTGCCGCAGTTGTTGGATGACGAACTACTCCCGATCCTTTCGCAGCGACATGACAGCAACATTGTTGAGCACACGCTCAGACAGTCCATGTTCGAGCGACTATTCACGACTCTGCAAGAACTGGAGCGGTCGGACGGCAACAAGCGAGTCATCACGCTCGACCGGCAATTCCGTACCCACCCTACTCTCGGCCGATTCATCAGTGAACAGTTCTATGAGCCATTTGGGGAGCACCTGGAGAACGGCATCAACGACCCGGCACCCTTCGTGCACGGCCTAGCCAGGTACGGCAGCGCCCCCTGCGGATGGATCGATGTGCCGTTCGCAGCCGGACCAGAACAACGCACTGGGACCAGCATCAGTCGACCCGCTGAGGCGCAAGTCATTGTGGGAGAGCTCGATGATGCGCTGCGGCAGTCGGAAGAGTTGACGTTCGGTGTCATTGCCTTCTACTCCGGGCAAGTCGACCAGATTTGGCAGCGAATGTCAGACGCGGGCCTCGCGGTCAGGAACAACCAGAACCAGTGGGTAATCAATCCTGCCTCGTCTTGGCTCTACACGTCCAGAGGCCTCCCCAGACTGCGCATCGGCACGGTGGATGCTTTCCAAGGTAGGGAGTTCGACGTCGTCTACCTCTCGACGACGAGATCTAGCAGGCCCGGATCGCGCACGTCGAACCCATTCGGCTTTCTGGTCTTGCCAAACCGTTTGAACGTCGCCATGAGTCGACAGAAGAGGCTCCTCATCGCAGTCGGGGATGCCGGTCTCATGACCTCTGACGAGGGTCGTAAGACGGCTCCCTCGCTGGCTGCATTCTATGACTTGACCGGAGGCGCTGATGGCTTCCGGCGATAGCAAGAGGCTTCCGGCGTATCTCTTGGGAGATTGGCCGAGGAAGTTCCGTCATGCGCTGGTCACTCCAGCAACCAGGTGGCGCGTGTTCATTGAGGACCAGCAGCAGGTTGAACACGATGTGATATTGAACACTGTCCTGCGCATTCGACAGGCCGGCGAGAGAGATGCATCCAGAATCGCGGACCTACTGCAACTCCCCGAGGACTTGATTCGCTACTTGCTCGCCACCGCCGACCAGGAGCGGTTGGATGCGGCGAACTCTGGTCAGAGCATCGTCGCTGTGCGGTCGACGGTGGGGTGGGTCTACCGAGACGCCGCCACCGGAGAGTTGTGGCCCCAGCCCGGCGAGCAAGTCGAATCACTTGATATTCGGTATTCGGGGTCTTTCAGAGGGCGATTCGACGTCGGAACCGCTGGCCGCAGAACGTCGATCGATGCGCTCCTTCTCGACACACATGAGACGGGAGGCTTACAGCCAACTGTGGTGGAACTGGCCCGCTTCAGTCGGTCCGATGAGGCGCAGAAGCGGACGGCTGTCATCAGTTCTGGCGAACCTTGCTTGGTCGTCAGCCCCGTCAGTAGGGACAAGAGCGGACTTGCCGTGCTCACCACACAGGATTCGCCGCAGCTGAGCCTGGGGAGGCTACTGAATAGCGTAGTCGATCAGTACGAGTCAGTAGCCAAGTGGGCCAAGGAAGTGCCTCTCGGCTCGACCGAAGCGCAGAAGTCGTCACTTGAGCTCGCACTGGACGAACTAACTGACGTGCTCGGCCATCTCCGCATCGGCGAATTCCGAGCCGTGGCCTCCTCACACCTCATGAGCCTCATTGAGCTGACTTTGGGTCGGTGGGTTGACCACTACCGTTACCAATTTGGCCTGGCAGCAGCGGTCGAGCGATTGACCGACGAGGAGACCCGGGCGGTAGCGGAGCGCTTCGCCTTGAGCCCCAGCATCACACAACGATGGGCCGCGGCACCTCGGTCTGAATGCCGACATAAGGTTCTGGAACTCCTGCTGACCCGTCTACACGCAGGAGATCCACGGATCCAGGATATTTCTGTCGCAACTGCCCAATATGATTCCCTTCTCGATAGTGGTTCTTCGTCCCAGGAGCTGGTGGAGCTGGCGCAACAGCTTGTGAACGTGGGACAACTCCTGCTGGCTGGACAAGGGGGCGGGCATGGCCAAATCGAAAGCTAGGCAGGGCGCGAGGCCGCAGCGCCCAGCAGCGAACTCTGGGGAGGTCGACGCCCGCAAGGTTGACGACATCGAGCAGGGCCTTGCTGTGCTCCCAGAGGTTCCCGACGATGTCGTCGACGAGGTACCTCCCGTCGAACGCGAGACGGCCACGGTCACTGCAACCCGCTTGAAGAACCTCTTCGACCAAGTCAAGCAGCAAGGCGAGAACTACAAGCGAGCCCGCGAGAAGCTCTCCGAGAAGGAGGTGGATCTAAACGCCAAGGACTTGGAGGTCAAGGACCAGCAAGCCGCGCTCGACAAGCGCGAGGCTGAGCTTGCCGCCGCCGAGAAGGACCTCGAAGCCAAGCGGATGGCTGCCAAGGCCGGGTTCGTCGGCGAGCTGAGGGCGACCACCAGGGAAGTCTCAGAAAAGATCGATGCGATGCTCATCGACGCCGCAACGTGGGGCGCCGAAGGCAAGGCGAAAGCGTTGGAGGCCACTGCGGCCGAACAAGAGCGTCTGGCTGCGGAGCGAGCACAACTCGATTCGGAGTGGGCGTCTCTGCGAAAGCGCCAGGCCGATGTCCGCGCCCTGGAAGCCGAGGTGTCTTCCACCATGGAGTTCTTGAAGGCGAGGGAGGCCTCGCTCGATTCGCTTGTACAGCGCAGAGTCGAAACCGAGATCACTACCGTTCGAGATGACCTCGAAGACACCAAGGCCCAGCTGCAAGCGGGGCTAGAGCGTGTTGCAAGGAAGGACAGCGAAGTCCGTCAGCTTCGCAACGAGCTGGCACGGTTCGGCGGTGATCCGGATGGGTTGAAGCGCCGGATTGAAGAGTTGTCCGAAGAGTTGCGGATCAAGAAGGACGAACTGGCGCGCAGGCCTCCCGAGGATGAAGTGTCGGAGCTGCGCAGCAAGGCGCTTCGCGTGACAGACGCCGAGAATGAGGCCGCACACTGGCGAAGCCGGTACGACCAGATCGATTCCCAGCTCCGTCGCTACTTGGTCAATGTCGGCGAATTAGAGGTGCTCCGAGACGAGCGGGATGCTCTCGCCTCGCAGCGGGAGACCCTCCGGCAGGCCATAGCCCAGCAGAAGAGCGACTGGGAGGAGCTTCAAGCCAAGGAGAATTCTACGAAGGTATTCTCTGCCTGTTCGGACTACGACGAAGACCCTGCGCTTGCGCGCGAGATGGTTGGTCGCGACTTCGACACGTTGGCTGATCTGGTCGATGAGATTCGCAACCGGATGGCAACGAATCCAGCGACGAGCTTCTACTACTCCGAGGCGGACGTTCGCCTGTTCCTTGCAGGCCTCGCTTCCAGCAGGCTCCATCTGCTTCAAGGGATCTCGGGCACCGGCAAGACAAGTTTGCCTCGCGAGTTCTTCAAGGCGCTAGCCGGCGACGCGGCCGTTCAGATCGTCGAGGTCCAGGCGGGGTGGCGTGACAAGGACGACCTATTCGGCTACTACAACGCTTTCGAGAAACGCTTCGCAGAGAGCGAGTTCACCAAGTCCCTATACCGAGCTTTGTTGCCTGCGAACGCAGATCGCCCGATGGTCATCGTGTTGGACGAGATGAACCTTGCCCATCCCGAGCAATACTTCAGTGTGATGCTCTCGCTACTTGAGAATTCAACGACAGACCAAGGCTACCTCCACCTCCTTACTAGCGAGATTCCCCATTTGCCCAAGATGTTTGAAGGGTACCGACTCCCATTGCCGAGAAATGTCTGGTTTGTGGGGACAGCCAACCACGACGAGACAACCGTTGCGTTCGCCGACAAGACGTACGACCGTGCACACGTCCAAGTACTGCCAGCTACCTACGTTCGGTTCCAGGCCCGCAACCCAGGCCGAGCAGATCCCGTTTCCTTCCATGCGCTCGAACGGGCGTTCATCACCGCAACGCGTGACTATGCCAAGGAAGTTACCAAGGTGAAGAACTTCCTCAGGTCAAGCATGCGTGAGGAGTTCGAGAAGTTCGGCATCGGCTGGGGCAATCGGCTGGAGCGTCAGATCGATCGGTTCGTGCCTGTGGTGCTTGATTGTGGAGGCGATCCGACGGAGGCCGTCGACCACTTGGTCGCCACCAAACTGGTACGCAAGTTGGAAGACAGATTCGGCGTGCGCCCAGAGGACCTTGATGCCCTTGCCGACAGAATTGAACTCTTGTGGGACCAGTTGCAGTCTTCTTCACGCCCAAGCAAGACACTCGACGCTCTACGTAAGGAGTCGAAGAAGCTCCGGGGTGGATTCGGGTCGTGACTTCTGAGCAGGACCGCGTCTCGGGACTGCCGTCGCCGCGGCGAGTCGGATGGTCTGGCCGATGGGTTTCAGGATCGGTTCACCTGCTCGATCCAGCACTGGGCAGTCAGTCACGGGACTCGGTGACGTCAGAAGATCTTGATGCCCTCAGTTCTCTTAGCCAAATGCTGTCTGAGGCAGACAACTCGGGCTCTTGGGCAGAGCTACTTGGTTCCCCGCTACTTGCCGGCTACGACGACGAGGACACCATCGACCTGGAACAACGGGAGAAGCTCCTCGCCGAACGACTACCATCGATCGCATACATCATGGAACGATTCGTGACCCGGCTCGGGGAACGTTCGGAGCTGCTCCCGGTCTCGCGGGTTAAGCGTCCTGCCCGACGTTCACTCGAACGGCTTGCGGGGCACACCGAGGACTGGGCTGGCAGAACCCTCGCCGGTCCGGTGCCCAGGCGTGCGCTGGCAGTTACTCGTGAGGAAGATGCCAACCTCTACGAGAACCGTATGGTCACAGAGCTGGTTCACCCGATCCTGTCTTCCGCGCTGTTGGAGAGGATCCGAAAGCTCCGCAGACTCGTATCCGATCTCTCAGATCTGAACCCAACCCAGCACGTAGGCACCTACCAGCGGACTGAACGGCTGTACTCGTTCTGGGGGGACGACGCAGCGAAGGCAGCCGGGTGGCACATCCACGCAGAGAAGACCCTTGAGGCGCTGGAGAAGCTCGCCGCTTGGGTCCAGGCGCTGCGAGGCAGCACCCTCTCCCTCCTCCTTAGGAGGAAGGTGACTGGTCAACGCAGTCTGAGACGAACGAACATCATCAACAACGACCGCCACTACCGCGCTGCGGGCGACGTGTGGACAGCATATGAGCGGCCCGAGATCGCGTCGGAGACACTTGCCGCGAGGCAAGAACGGCTGGTGAACCGCCACAAAGCGTTCGATCACTACGTGCTTGGGCTCGTAGCTCGTGCTCTTGGCAACCTTGGCTACGCGCCACCATCAGGCACCCTGCCCGGGTTGGGCGAGGATGTTGAACTGGAAGGCACTTGGGGGAAAGCGAGGCTGACCCGAGGAGCCGATGGCGTTCTCACAGTCGGCTCCCAAGGTTCGACGACCCGGATAGTTCCACTTCTTGACGCGGTTGGCCCTCAAGATGACCATGCAGCAATCGGTCAGAGGTGGAGCGACTTGCAAGATGCCGCTGAGCGCCCGACGGTAGTCGTATTTCTTGCATCGGCTAGCGACGTTCGCAACAACCCCGACCAGGTAGTGGCCGGAACGATGATCTCCGCCAAAGACGACTCTCCGGAGCCTGGGACCCTGCTGACTGGTGTGCCGGTTTCACCCCTAGAAACAACAAGTTTGGAGCGTGTCGCAAGAGGTATCGCGCTCGCCGTGCGGATTCCGCCGCTGATGGCTTACCCTCCGCCGCTCACCTTGGGCGAGCAGCCGATGCCCGTCCGGCTGGTAGACCACGTCGAATCCTCTGGTATCGGCGAGCCGAATCTTTCACCTCTGTTCCATCGAGTTGGCAACGAGTTGAGACTTAGGCGTCCACTTGTAAGCTCCGAGCAGACTCGACTCGACGGTGTCGTGAGAGACCTTGCAGTTGCAGCTCGTGGAACCGGGTGGCAGAGGGACTACGGCGACCACATCTCCCATATCCTCAAGTCGTTTGACCTTGCAGCGATATCGCTTCTACCTCTCCTGACCTGCCCCGTGTGCTCAGTGGCTTCGGAGGCACGCCGACTTCAGCGAGCGGGTGACGTGTTCGTGATCGAGTGCCACTCCTGCAGGGCTCGGTGGGGACATGAGCGTTGTGGTACTTGTCAGGCACGGATTCCCATCATTGAGCCTGAGCAGGAACTGCTAAATCCCGAGATCAGCGGGCCAGGGTGGGTGGAGCGCATCTTCGGACAGGATGCTCTAGCGTCGCCCTGCTGGGCACGTACTTCTGGCAATCGATACATCTGCCCGAAGTGCTGCGTTTGCCCATTGGCGACCGATCCACTCGGCTCCGCTTGCACGCGCTGCCATTGATTCCGGCATAGGCGGCATAGGCGGCACGAAAGGGCACTCGCTGTATGAGAGCTTGCGCGATGCGACGCGTTCACCTAGCTTGAGCTGCGCGAATGCCTTAGGCGGGCAGGGCGGACCCCGTGATCATGGCGTGTATGTCCCGCGCTTGCTCGGTCCACTACCGTGGCCCCTGACGGCATCCCGACTGGGTCGCAAGGATCGTGTCCCGGACCCGCTCGCATTGCATAAGGATGCGCCATGGGACGAGTCTGGCCTCCGCAGCGAAAGTGGCGGTCAGAGGGCTCGGGGCGAATCCCATAACACCGCCCAGATGAAGGTTTGATCACCGCGTGGCCGGCGTCCAGGCTTGCAGTTCCTGGTAAAGCTTTGTAACTGCCTTTATAGCAGCTTTTCGTCTCGATAAAGAGTAGAATGCGTCTGCCTCTTGGAGGGCTGTAAAAGCATTCAGGGCGACATCGGTAATGCTTGTCAGGCGAGGCGATAAAATATCGTGGCGAGCATCAAGTTCACTTGGAGTCTTGATGCTATCGGCGATCCCGATCAGCTTGGTGCTCAGCACTGTATACAAATGAATCCAAGCTGAACTTAGAACCGCTGCCTCCTCGCGAGGGATAGTTCTGACGGCGCTGACGCGGTATAGCGCCTTCTTAACGTCCCCAGCCGCCACTGCAAACGCGTGATCCACTATGGAGCGGATTATTCTCCAGTGCTGTTCCGTCGTTGCAGAGTCGACGGCAGCGCTTGCAGAAGCCAGTTGGTCTGTCCAGCTTGGCTTTCGCGGCGCGCTTTGGCCTGGCACTGCTCAAAGGGCTCGGCGTCAACAGAGAAACAAGGAGAGGGCGTCATTCAGCCGATTTTGTAGCTCCTTGCGGCCAGCGGCTATGTTTTCGCTGTGCTTTCGAATGTCCCGAGAGGATCTCGGAGAATATAGTGCCGCTATCTGATTGAGGGGTTGTTGTCTGATGTCGCGAATGCCAGCGGCGCAGCCGACGATCTGTGATTTCTCGGTTGGATTTAGAAAAGGATCCTCTGCTTGTCTATCTAGTCCTTCGATTATCTGAACAATGCCTGCTAGTCCTTCGTCTACCTTCTGTAGTCTCTCGACGGCCAATTGCACGTTAGCGAAGCTGTCAGGAGTGATCCGACTCAATGCGCTGAGAGCTTTCTGGATGCAGGGCGTGTACAGGCTCCTAACTGAGAATGTCGATGTAACGACGTCGGCCTCGGTGCTCGATTTGGATGTCTCCTTTTGCGGGCCTTGATAAAGTCCGCGATAGTCGTTCTTAGCGCTTTCCCATCCAGGTACCTCGCTGCATCGCTCATCGGCGTATCTGAACAGGCATCCATAAGTTGGCTGCCATCGGCTCGGAGCAAAATGCTGTTGAGCACCGTCTCGGCAGGCTCATTCATCTTAATCTCATTGCCGATACTTAGATCGTCCGCCAGTATCTGTAGAGAATCACGCCATGGGGCGAGCATTATCTTTCGAAGTCGCTTTAATATCTCGGCTTTGTCGCTGGATGGCGTGATGTTCGCGCCCGACGGCGGCGGGAGGGAAGCAGATGGAAGCATGGCTAGAGCGTCAGGCAGTCTTGCAAGTTTGTTGGCGCCTGCGGCGTAATAGGCGACGACGTAGTTATCTGCCTGCTCAAGGTCGAGGATGGGATGCTGTCTATCCGTGGTTAGGGAAGCGACACGCTGGCGAGCATGCATGGCCAGGTCGGTTACCCGAACGTATCCGTCCATTCGGGACGCTCCTTGCCCGCAAAGTGCCTCCACTATCGCTAATGTGAATACGCTGTATGGATGGCCGGTCAATATCTCCGATTTCTCGGCCGCAGCCGAGGACGCGATTACTGCAGTCCCTTCACCTCGTTCGAATCGGGTCAAGTCAATCGGTAGAGCAGATTCATATGCTTCGGGACCTGTTTGAACTGTATTTGGAACATTCCCCCGGCAAAGCAACAGTCTAGTAATATAATTCGTCGTCGAGCCGGGATTTCACGTATAAGTGCCGTGAAGAACTCGTCGTCTATGCTGGTGCTCACCGGGTCGTCGGGGCTGAAGTCATGGGGGATCAGGTAGTGCAGGTCTTCAGAGCCATGTCCGACCGACATTCCGTGCCCAGAGAAATAGATAACGACGGAATCATCGTTTCGCGTTGTGTCCGCAAGATCCTGGAGAGCCCCGGTGATGTTGGCACGCGTGGCCTGCTCCGCAAGAAGCAGGTGAACTTGATCACCTGGGAAGGCGCAACGATCGCGATCGCGAAGGATCGAGGAGATGATCGTGGCGTCATCGATCGTCACCGAGAAGTTCGAGCCGCCTACGCCGATGACGAGGGCATGGCCTCGGGTAAACATGTCCACCATTCCTAGCCCCTTATCCACCGGCCCACCCACGCACCTGACACCTTCGAGTTTGACCGTCTCGGCTCGCTAGGCAAGCCGACGTCAGTTCGAATGTTCTGCGGCAGCAGCTATAATGGGCGGCGTGACGATGCCGACCAGTACTGGCTCAGGCTCTGTGTCTCTGTACCGTCTGCTGTGCGACGTGTCCCCCTCCAGAGCTTCGGAGGACCCGCCGGACACCCTCAACACCAAAGCCGTCGAAACGATCGACGAGGACGCCTCATTTGCTTTGCTGCGCGTTCCGGGATTGCCGCTCAATTGACGGACGATTCCGTAGAGTGGGGTGGTGGCCTTCGACGACGATCGTGTTCTCTCTTCTTCCGGCCAGCGCCGAGGCTTGTACCGGCTCTTGGCCCAGGCTGTGCCCGCCGATACTGACGAGCCGCCGCCTGATACGACCCTCACCAGGCAAATCGAAACGGTTGACAACGACCGAGCGATCATCGCCTGGGTCGGTGCCGGGCTCGCCCTGCCATGAGTGCCGGCCTGATCGTCGGTGACCGAGGTGATCCGCATGTGACGGCGGTGCTAACCCACCTCGCTCCGGGCTGCCAGAGCTGGGTGGTCAACGCGGCTACGTTGGCGGAGAACTCTTATATCTTGCAGGATGCCTGCTTGAGCGTGCGTGGCCCTCAGGGGCAGTTCATGCTCTCGCCTCAGACGGGCACGCGTGGCTGGATCCGCCGTCTGGCACCCGCGGCCTGGCAGCGGGGGATGGTCGTTGAGTCGCTGGAGGCAGCAGAGAAAACAGCGTGGCTCTCTTTGCTGACGGCCGTGCTGCGCACTTGCGGAGTGGAATGGCTAACAGGCATAGACGCGCTCGTCACCGCAGAAAACAAGTTGGTGCAGCATGCCACGGCGGTGCGCCTTGGCGTCCCTACCCCCGCCACCATGGTCACCAACGATCTCTCTGCGGTGCGTGAGGCCATCGGGCCTGACATCGTGCTGAAACCGTTAGGCCCTGGCCATTTCTTTGACCAGAATCAGCCATACACAATCTTCACCACATCGATGCATACCGATGATGCTCGCCTTGCCGCGCTGGCTGAGACACCATTTATCGCGCAAACGCGGATCTGCGCGCGGTTGCACCTACGTGTCGTGACCGTTGGCGAGGAGATATGGGGGGCCGCGCTGGATGCGGCGAACCAGCCACTCGACTGGCGTGCCACGCCAATTGCGCATCGTTCCTTCACCGCTGCCGTCCTCCCGACGGAGGTCGCACATGGCGCTCTGGCTGTGGCGAACGCCCTGGGCCTCGGCTACAGCAGCCAGGACTGGGCGCTAGCAGACGAGGGCGCCTACCTCCTGGATGTCAATCCTGCTGGGCAATGGCTGTTTCTGCCCCAGCCGATCGCCGTCCCCGTCACGGCGGCTCTGGCAGCCTGGCTGAGCGGCGGTCCACGGTGACACAGCAAGAACGGTTGCCTTCCGAGGCCACGGTCTTCCTGAAGTATGTGCTAGGACTGTGGCCGGGCCGACGGGTGCCCGTCTTCGGCGTCCACTTGGTGGAACCAGGCGAAACGAGCAGCTGGCCCGAGGCGGATCTGATCCTCCTTGTGGAGGAGGGACGGCGCCAGCTAGATCGGCAGCAAAGCGACCTGGAACATATCCGTGGGCGTGCTCAATTTCTGTTTACGACGGCCCTGGGACTCTTGGTAGTCATCTTCGCCAGTGTGGCCAGCATAATTGCGGCATTGTCGTTGTGGGCGTTTCTTGCCTGGTTCCTCGGTGCGTTCAGTACCACCCTTGGTCTGCTCGGCGCTGCTGCGGTCACCGTCGCCCGCAAAGAAGTGGGTATGATCGACAGCACCCGGCTCTCACGCCAGCAACCTCCTATACACCAGGGGCTCGCCGCGGCCTACGCGCGGACAGTCAGAATCGGTGAGAACACCGTGGCCACCCACGTCACCGTGCTTCGTGACGCCGTCTTCCTGGTCATCGCCGGGGCGGCGGCCCATGCTACCGCCTGGCTAGTCACAGTACTTTGAGTCTCGGCGGCAGGCCCTGCTGATTCTCCCCACAGGAGTCAAAGGACTACTGGTGAGAGCGCAGTCGGTATTGCTCCCTTGATGAGGTTGACCTGCGTGAATGCGTTCTACAGCGCTTGCTGAGAATAAGCTGAACCGCTGGGATGCCTATATGTTGATTGCGGAGGGCTGAGTTGGGTCGAGCAGTTCCTCCGCAGTAGGGGCTGTCGCGTGCTCCAGGATAGTACGAAGGATCAGCTCTATGTCCCCACCCTGTCTGGTGAGAACGTTGACGAAATCTCGAACCATGATGTTGCGAAGGCCGCGGATCAGCAAAATCCAATGAGGCTCTTTAGGTAGCTGCTCAAGATTTTGGGCAGCTATGCGTGTGCTTTCCAGATCTCCTCTAGCGGCGGCTACGACATGAAAGAACAAAGGGGAAAGGTTGCGGGCCTGCCACAAGCCCTGCTGCATGCGTATCTCAGACTGGTCGTATACACGTGTGAACGCGAACCCGCGTGCGGCGATAGCTGCCTGAACCGGGTGCAGGGCACAAGCTGCGGGAGTGTCGAAAGTACCGTTCAGAAGAGGGCGCAGGACCGGAACGAGATCTGTCCAGTGGGGCTTCTCCCCGTACTCGGAGAGCAGACGGCGAACTTCCTCGGTGATGGCCATGTTTCCGGAGGAGCCAAGATTGATGCCAGCCAGAAGAGGATCCCACATGGCCAGGTGCGGATGGACGTTGAAATGCAGGCGAGCGCAATCAATCTTGGCTGCAAGAATGACATCAGGAAGCTGCTCGAGCGCCTGGTCCCATGACCGTCCATGCTGCGACAAAACCTGAGCGAGACGGAGCCCTGAGCGTTCGGAGAGTACTTCGCACTGCTCGTATAGCTCCACGAGAGGAGGAAGATCTGTGTCAACCAGGTAGTGTGCCAGAACGAGGCGTGAGTGGTGGGTTCTTCCGCTTTTAGTGAGGTGGTCGATTAGGCAAGAAATGGTGGCGTGGAGCAGGCCTTCGGAGCGCTCGGTAGTACCAAGCAGCATCTTAGCTAGCTCGATATGGCCCGCCGCAATGAGGTTCACCTTCTGTTCAAGGTGGGCATAGCGGAGCCCGTCACGAATCAGCTCTTGCGCCTGGTGGCTGTTCCCTGCCCGCGCCTCGATCTGTCCGAGTGCCATGCGGCAGGCTCCGATCATCGTTGCGTCGCCATCGATTTCGAAGAACCGTTGGCTTGCCGTTACAATCTCGCGGGCTTCGTCCAGGCGGTCAAGTGCTAAAAGGATCTCGCTGCCGGGAAAGCGAGCACGAGCGAGCTCTTGTTCAGACGCGCCGCGAGCCTGCATAATTGTGATTAGCTCTTCATGAAACACGTGGGCGTGTGGCCAGTCGCGAGTCGCCAGCGCGGCATTGAAGCCGATCTTTGAGATAGTTTCCATGACCTGCGTAGGCCGGACCGCTTCATTCGCCGACTCTACTGGCAATTCCTTCGCTCGCTCCCGAAGCTTCAGTGCCTTTTGGAGAATGGACGGATTGGTATCTATCCGGTTCTTGAGCTCAAGGCGGGTGCATTCATCCATGAGGCGACTCCACGGCCCTAGCAGTGCCCGAGCTGAATGTTCAATCATCTCGTCGGCGAGAATTAGCGCCTCGTTAAGACGTTCACCGTTGTTCCGGAGGAGTGCGATTAATGCGTCGGCGAGTACACTGGCCTGCTGGTACTCCTTTTGTTGTACGGCGAGTTGATATAGGCCGCGGGTATGCTCTTCCGCTGCGGGAGGATCAACGCGTGACAATGCATACGCAAGCAGAACACCAGCATGGAAACGTTTTGTTGCCTTGGCCTTCTCCGTCATCTCGCGTAGAGCAGGGAGCAGACGCACAGCGGTCGAGCGGGATTGGTCGTATTCGAGGATGGTCTCCAACAGCGGGATAGTCAGATCCCACTGGTCGGTGCGCAGTAGGTAGGGGACAGCCGACTCCGCCGCGACAAGTAAGGATTCTGTGTTCGCCCGAGATCCAAGGATCTCGAAGAAATGCCCATGCCAGAAAGCGCCAGCGGCCTGGTCGACGAACATGCTTAATTCCCGGTCAGCAAGGAGTCGGCCCGTCATGGCGATTTGAGGGTGAATGCCATATCGATGCTGACCTCGCTCGGCTTGAGTAATAGATATGAGCGCGTTGTCGCTAAGGACGGTGGCCGCGTGGTGGATTAGCGGAGCCTCCGGTCCTTTGCCGGAGGTTCCCGCCTGCATCACCGCCTTAACGACAGGGAGAAGCCGATCGCTCTGGTTGAGACAGCTTAAAACCTGGAAAAGAGTGCGTACTGGAGAGGGGAGCTGTTGGAGGACTGCCTTGGTCCACGATTCGAGTATGTCGAGAAAGTCGGCATCCCCGGCACTACTGTGGCCGTCGACGAAGAAGCCTCGTAGAGTGTCACCTCGGCCCCACGCCGCATCGCTGAGGTCGAGCAGTTGGCTTAGAGCGTCCGAGTCGGGTGAGCCGGCCTGGGCATCGGCCAATTCGAGAAGCTTCGGGTGTCCCTGCGTCATTGCGAGGATTCTGACGGCAAGTGAGCGTCCTGCGTCCCTAGGAAGGAGGATCTCGGTGCCGTCGATCAGACCACGCAGATGGGGGAGCTCCCGTGCCAGCAAAAGGGTCTCGTCGAGGGAGAGGGCGTGGATGGCTTCGACACGTACGGTCTCGTACTGATCGACGGTCTGTTTCCTCGAAGCGATCACAATTTTGGACAAGCCGGAGTGGTCGGTCATGGCTCTGATCAGATGACCCCACCGAGGGTCCCGCCAGTTACCCTTCGATGTCAGCAGCGACTCCAGGTTGTCGAGAACGATCAGGACTCTCTCGCTACGGAGAAAAGCTGTCAGCTGAGGCAGGAACCGTTCAAATTCGATGGCGTCTCCCAGCATGGCTTCCAGAGCGGGTACCCGGGGAAGCTGTCTTGCCAGGGCTACTGCCAGGTCGTGGAGCGAGCGGCTGACATCAGCGCCCTCTGCCGGCGCCTGGTACCACACGAGCTCTTGGAAACTGTCCTGGTGCAGGTAGGCCAGCTCCAGCGCGCAGGACGTCTTCCCGATGCCAGCCATTCCGTGGAGCCATACCCCTGACAAGTTACTCTCAGGAGCCAGAGCGGCACCTGCCCGGGTCATGACACCGACACGGCCCACGAAACGCTCAGGTTGAAGATGCTGACCGAACCCAGCCATCTTCGTCGCGCTATGGAATGAGCGAGGGCTGCCTTGGGGTGTCGAGATTTTGAGATCCAACGCACTCGGACCAAAGATGGCAGGGGTGCTCGCTGACAACGCTGGGCAGTCCAGAGCGGGCGCGCCTGCGCTAACTGCCTTGACCGCAAGGTTCAGCGCCCGAGGCAGAGTGTGACGCTTGTCGAACAGGTACTCGTAAAGTCTTTCAGAGAGGCCGATCGCAAAGCTATCGACGACAGGGAAGCGCATACCTACCACTGCACAGTCCAGCTGTTGCGCCAACGTCAGCGCCAGCATGGAGTCCCGCTTACTTCGTTTAGGCAGATCTGTAACGTCGGATGGAGGATAAAGGCCCAAGAGCTTGCGGCTGTCCACAGCCGTGCGCGCGGCCGAGTGGCAGGCAGCGAGCGTTACAAGCTTCAATCGCCGGACCGCGGGACGAAGGAGTTCAGCAAGCTGCTCGTTCGAGACAAGGTCGTGTGTGCCGCTGGGGTGTTCCAGGACCAGCGCTCCCCGATCCCCGTGCCCTGAGATATGGATCACATCCCACCCTTCGGCCTCTTCGAGGATCTCGGTCAGGCGCTCACGGGTGGTGCCATACTGGAGGACTCGTAACTCAACCGCCTGACCGTTAGCGATCCTGCGCTGGAACTGGCGGGCGAGCGCGTGGCGTTCGTGACGGAGGTTCAGCGCTGAGACGTCCTCAGGAAGGCTGAACAAGCAGAGCATCCTCATCTTGTCGCTCACGGGTTGCTTGGACCGTGGACGGCGAGCCGCAGAGACGCTGCTGTCTACCTCAAAGACGAGACTGATGCCCTCCAGGGTCAGGGGTTTGTCTGCAAAGATCGTCGACTCCAGTGGGTAGGCTGCGATGACTCTGGCTGCCTCGGGCATAACCACGCGAATACTGGCCGGAGCGTACCTGAGTAGCGCTGATCCGATGTGAGGGCCGAAAACGTGCGCCCCGAGCCAGCGCCCCATCTTCTGGAGAATTTCACCTTCATGAACGAGTCTCCGATCCGGAGACGCCGCCCACCGCAGGTGGGCATCGAGATCCACGAAGGCGTCGTACTCGGCTGAACTCTCGTCAAGGTGGACCTCGTGATCTGCTAGGAATTCACCCTCAGGCCCAGTGAGCTCCCACCTCCACAACGTGGGCGATGTGTACTCGGTGACACTCAGGGTCAGCAGCTCGGTCACCCGCTACTCCCGGTTGCGTTGTTGTCAGGCGTACTCGGACGTGTACATATGTTCAAGGATGTGGCAATCCTGTTGGGCCATTATGGAATCGTTGGACTGGAAGAGACAGTGAATCATCTCGACTCGTTGGAGAGCCGCTTCTGATATCGATGGCTTCGACGGCGTCGAGCTGTCGCAGGTGAGCCAGACGGCTCCGCACACGCAGAACTGGCGGTTATGAGGGTTGTTGAAGCCTCGAAGCTATCCCGGAATCTGTGCCTGACCTGGCAAGAAGCGTTCAAGATCATCTAGATTATGTCGCGTGATCCCGGTCCTACGATGCATACGGGTGCCCTCTGCTGCCCATCAAAGCTCCGGGAAGCAAAAGACCTACGGCTGAAAAACGGCAGGTCACAGGCAAAATCCCTCTCTGTCAGACTCTCGTGAGACCTGGGGACGAAGTAGTCTTCTGTGACTCAAGAAGGGCGAGAACAGGATCTTTCAGACAGTGACCTTGACCGTGGCCGACCTTCGTGGGGATCTCGCCGATGATGGTGAGGTGGGCAAGGGTGGCAGACCTCGATCGGATCGGCCGAAGCGGCGGTCGTTCACGTCGGGGTACAAGCTGGCGATGGTCGAGGCCTACGACGCGGCGACCGAACCGGGTGCCAAGAGGGCGTTGCTGTGCCGCGAGGGGCTGTATCACTCCCACATCATCGAGTGGGCGCAAGGCCCGTGATGCGGGGGGCGTTGAACGAGCTGGCGGCCAAGCCGTCGGGCCCGAGCGCGCGCAAGAGCGAGGCGGAGAAGGAGAACGAGCGGCTGCGGGCGCGGGCGGAGAAGGCCGAACGCAAGCTGGCCAAAGACCAAGGCCGCGCTGGACACCATGGAAAAGTCCCTGATGTCACCCCGGTGACGCTCTGCCTGCGGTGAAATTCGGGGGTGGCTGCCCGCCGACGTCGAGTGTGCCTGGTGTCAGTCGAGCCCGTGGAAGAGTCTGACGCTGGGAGCTGCTTCAGGGGCTCTGCCTTGTTGCTTCGAGCACGCGAATCCGTCTCTTGCCGTCCCCGTCTGCTCCCGCGGGCAACCACGCGTCGATCACCTTCCTCTCGAACTGGAGATGTGGCGTGCAGGAGACCGAGGAACCGTTAGAACTCGTGCAGCGAGTCGTCGCCCTGGACATCAGTAAGAGCACGGTGATGGTGTGCCTTGTCGTCGACAGCACGGTTCCGCTCCCTCGATCTGCATCGAGGCTCTTAGGGAGCGCCGTAAGCGGCAGTTCGCCGGCCACTCGGACGCGTGGCCGGACTGGGAGGATCACGGGCTCGTCCCGTCCCGCAGGGGTACTTCAATGGAGCCCGACAACCTCCGCCGGAGCTGGGAGGTGATCCACCCTGGGCATGGAGTGCTGATGGTGCAGCACGTTGTCGTCAGGCCACGCCGCCCGGTGAAGGCCCGACGGAGGAGGGCATTGCCACCGATCGCGCCCAGTGTGCATCGCTGGAAGAAACTCCTGCTCAGCCGCTATGAAGGCGCCCCGTCGATAGCCACGAGTATTGCGGCGGCGATCATTTCGAGCGTCTCGACGGCCTCCATGGCCTGCGCGGCGTTGATGGGGCGCTTCTCGTCGTTGTTGTCATGATCGCGATCTGACTCGTGAGCGATCTTGTTTCGCCGCCAGACGATTGAGCCGAGTAACTTGCGAACCTGGTTGACGCTCAGCTTCTCGGCACCTGCCTCGCGCTCATCGTTGACGATGCGGGTGACCGTAGCCCAGAGGGAGACGTCGCTGACGATGGCGAAGCCGTCCTTAATGTCGTCAGGGCCCTGGTAGGTCTTCCGCCCGATGACCGTGCGCAGATGGCGGCGGAGGGCGACGTCCAGGGGGAGATCCGAGTGGTGCACCTTCTCGAACAGATCCATGGGGATGCTGAATTCGAGGAACTTGCGTGGCTTGGTGATGCCGGGCTGTTGAGCGAGCAGGATCGTGCGGTGATAGACCTCCTGGTGCACCCAGTGGTCGAGCGCGGCCACGCCCTGTACCCAAGCAGCCCTGTGCAGGTCATCGACATCGCAGGATGTGACTCCCATAGCCGCCAGGTGACTGCCCGCGTGGATGAGCTGCTTGGCATAGGCCAAGTTGCGCTCAAAATCAACAAAGGCCTGGGTCTTCTGCGGGTATTGGGGCACGCGGCGTCCTTCGGGGGTGGCTGCTCCAGCTGGGCAGTTATGCCCACGGCGACACGGGAGAACCCGTGATCAGATTGTGCCCCACCTTGCGCGCACGAGATGCGCATTTTATTGCTAGTCGCACGATGTGCGTCGGGCACACTTAAGGAGACGGGCCGGACGGAGGGTGTACGGGTGGCGGTTGATCCCCGCTTGCGGGTTCTCGCGGAGCATTCGGCGAACTTTGGCTTCCTCCTGCAGCATGAACCGCTGCTTGTGGCCTATGGCGCTGGCGCGGAGTCGATCGTTTTCACCGACCCGAACGGCGCGCTGGTTAAGTGCCGGCAGTTCATCGAAGTCTTCGCCTCGGTGCTGGTGCGAGCAACGGGGATCCCCGTTGAGGGAACTGACCTGGTCGATCAGATCCGGGCGCTGAGCCGCGCAGATGTGATTACCCCAGGTGTCGCTTCCGCCCTGCACGAGATCCGCAAGACCGGCAACGCCGCGGTGCACCGGCACATGGCTGAGGCCGCCAGCGCCCTGCGCTGTCTAGAGCGCTGCTTCCAGCTTGGGTTGCTGCTACACCGCGCCATCAGTGGTGAACGCGAACTGGTCGCGTTCGTACCACCCCAGCCGCCGGCCGCCATCACCACCCCAGACCTCGCCGCCGAACTGGAGCGGCTGAAGAACGAGCTGGCTGACGCCAAGCTCGCGATGGACGGCACTCGAACGCGTCAGCAGGCCGAGGCTGAAGCACGTCAGCAAGCCGAGGCCGAGCTCGCCAAGGCACGCGCCGAGCGCCAGACGGCGGCGGATCAGGTGCTGGCGATGGAGAAGCAGCTCCAGGGCCTACGCAAGGAGTTCGAGGGTCGCGAGCCGGTCAAGGTACGGCCCAGCCAGCGAGAGGCCATTGCTCAGCGGGCACGGCGGGCCGCGCCGCTGACTGAGTCTCAGACCCGTACGAAGATCGACCAGGCTCTCGCTGAATCCGGCTGGGTCGTCCAGGACCTGGACCAGATCAACCACTCCGCCGGGCGCGGCATCGCGGTGCGTGAGTTCCCCGTTGGGCGCAAGCGCGCAGACTACGTCCTGTTCGTCGACCGCAAGCTTGTCGGCGTCATCGAGGCCAAGCGTGAGGGCACTTCGCTCATCGGCGTGGAATGGCAGTCGGGCGACTACGCCGGCGCGATTCCTGGTGATTACCGGATGGCAGTGTGGAGGCGCGACGAGCCCCTGCCGTTCCGCTACGAAAGCACCGGCATCGAGACCCGCTTCACCTTCAGGCTCGACCCGGACGCCGCCTCGCGCGAAGTGTTCTCCTTCCACCGGCCTGAGACACTCGCCCGTTGGATGGCCGAGGCCGACGACAACCCTGAGGCTCCGACCTTCCGCGCTCGGCTTCAGGCCATGCCCACGCTGGATGGGTCGAGTCTGCGTCCCGCCCAGGCGACGGCAATTCGAAACACGGAGGGCCATCTGAGCAGCGGCCACCGCCGGGCGATGGTGCAGATGGCTACGGGCGCTGGCAAGACCTTCACAGCGGTTTCGCTGGCCTACCGGCTCTTTGAGTACGGTGGAGCCCAGCGTGTCTTGTTCCTCGTGGATCGCAACAACCTAGGCGATCAGGCAGCAGGAGAATTCGCCCGCTATGTCACCAACAGCGGGCAGACCTTGGGCGAGGACTACACCGTTCAGCGCCTGTCCTCAGGCACGGTGCTGGATTCGGCCAGCGTGGTCGTCACGACGATTCAGCGGCTGTACCGGGCGCTGTCCGGCCAGCCGCTCCCCGCGGGGGATGCCGATGATGAGGCTATCGACGAGTTCGAGCCGCCGGCCCCGGTCGACGCCGTCTACAACGAGGGGCTGCCACCAGAGGCTTTCGACCTGATCGTGGTAGACGAGTGCCACCGCTCGATCTTCGGCCGCTGGCGGGCGGTCCTGTCCTACTTCGACGCCCCGGTGATCGGCCTGACCGCCACGCCGAGCGTGCAATCGCGAGCCTTCTTCGGCGAGCCGGTCAGCGAATACACCTACGACGAGTCGGTGCAAGACAAGGTCAACGTCGACTTCGCGGTGTTTCGGGTTAAGACGAAGATCGGCGAGTCGGGCTCGACCATTCCGGGGCTGGATGAGGAGGGCACCCGGACGGTGGTGCCGCGCCGCGATCGCCGTACGAGACAGCAGTGGTACGAAGAGCTCGATGAGGACCTCACGTACGGCGCCGAGGAGATCGGCCGGTCTGTTGTCGCCCGTGATCAGATCCGCACGGTGATCACCGCCTATCGGGATCGCATGTTGCCCGCACTCTTTGAGCAGTACACCACCTCGGTGCCCAAGACGCTGATCTTCGCCAAGGACGACTCCCACGCTGATGACATCGTGCAGATGGTGCGTGAGGTCTTCGGTAAGGGCAACGACTTCTGCGCGAAGATCACCTATCGCTCCAAGGCGGCCGGCAACGACCCAAAGGAGCTCCTGCGTCGCTTTCGGACCACCTCGGAGATGCGCATCGCGGTCACCGTGGACATGATCGCGACGGGGACTGACGTTAAGCCCTTGGAGTGCGTGTTCTTCATGCGCAGCGTGAAGAGCCCGATCTACTTCGAGCAGATGAAAGGCCGCGGCAGCCGGACGATCGACCCGGACGACTTCCAGGCGGTCACTCCTGACGAAAAGGTGCTCCGCAAGGACCGGTTCGTCATTGTGGACGCGGTCGGCGTCACCGATCACCCGCTGGTCGATGCCACCCCGCTCAACCGCGACCCCGATAACCGGCTCAGCCTTCGCCAACTGTTGGCACGCGCCGCCCGCATGGGTCTGGACGAGAACCAGACCGCAACCTTGGCATCTCGGCTGGATGCTCTGGATCGGCAGATCAGCGACGTTGAGCGTGACGAGCTGGCTGCTGTTGGACAGGGGACTTCGCTACGCGACCTGGTACGGCGACTCGCCTCGGCGGTGGACACCCAGACGCTCACCCTGTTGGCTGACGAGGGCGGGCAGGGCGCCGTGAGTGAACGGCTACGTCAGGCTGTTCAGCCCCTGGCCGACAACCCTGAGCTGCGCGAGCGCATCGCGGAGATCCGGACCAAACACGATCAGACGATTGACGAGATTAGCCAGGACGAGGTTACGCACACCGAGATCTTCACCAGGGAGCAGTTGGCACAGCAGACGGTTGAGTCATTCCGTGCGTATCTGGCGGAGCACCACGACTCGATCATGCTCATTCGAGCTGTCGAGGGCGGCGGTACGGTCAGGTTGTCCTGGGCGGAAGTGACGGACCTGACCAACCGGATCGAGCGTCTTCCCAAGATCGGCAACGTCACTCGACTATGGACGTGCTACGAGGCCTCAGGCACCCCGATGGGAATGCGCGGGCATGAGGCCAAGCCCACGGATCTTGTCTCGATCCTGCGCTACGAGCTCGGGCTGGACTCCGAGCTGAAGCCGTTCCGTACGGTCGTGGAGGAGCGCTATAGTGCCTGGCTGGCTCGTCACGAGTCGGTTCAGGGGCAGTTCTCGCCGATGCAGAAGTGGTTCCTGGACCGGCTGTGCGAGATCGTCATCGGTAGCGCCGAGATTGCCGATGACACACTGGATTGTGCGCCGTTCGACTCACGCGGGGGTGAGGACGCCTTCTACGATGCGTTCGGCGGCCGCGCCACAGCACTCCTGGACGACCTGACGAAGGAACTCACCGCATGACGCCATTGCTCCCGACTCCTGACTCGTGGGCGTGGACAACTCTCGGTGATATCGCCGATGTCGTCGGAGGCGTCACGAAGGATGCCAAGAAGCAGTCGGATCCTAATCTCCCGCTTGTCCCGTACCTGCGTGTCGCTAATGTCCAGCGAGGTCGTCTTGATCTGACGACCGTGACTGAGATCCGAGTACCCGAAGCGACTGCTGAACGGCTACAGCTGTTGCCCGGGGACGTGTTGCTGAACGAAGGGGGCGATCGAGACAAGCTCGGTCGTGGCTGGGTGTGGGACGGCGAGATTCCGAATTGCATCCATCAGAATCACGTTTTCCGAGCACGCGTCATCGATGGGATTCTCGATCCGAGGCTTCTGGCGTGGTTCGCCAACGAGTGCGCTCAAACGTGGTTCGAGACGAATGGAAAGCAGACAACAAATCTCGCCTCGATCAGTCTCTCGCGAATCAAAGAACTTCCCCTTCCTATCCCGCCTCTGGCGGAACAACAGCGCATTGTCACGATCCTCAACGATCGCTTGGCGGAGGTCGACGCAGCAATATCAGCTCTGACGCAGGCGAATGGCCGAGTTGGAAGATATCTGGAGGCTGTGGTTGCGCGTGAGCTTGACCATATCGAGTCAGTTGAACTGGGCACTATTCTCGCCGAGAAGCTCATCAATGGACGCTCTGTCCCTACGCGTGGCGACGGCTTCCCAGTCTTGAGGCTTACTGCGATGGCTTCCGGCTATCTTGACCTCAGTGAGCGAAAAGGGGGCGACTGGACGGAGCGCGAGGCACGCCCCCATTTGGTGAAGCGCGGCGACTTCTTCGTGAGCAGAGGCAACGGCTCGCTTTCGCTGGTCGGGCGAGGCGCGCTTCTGATGGATGAACCCGACCCAGTTGCCTTCCCGGACACCATGATCCGAATCCGTGCTGATCGTGAGCGTATCGATTCTGAATTCCTACGAGTCGTCTGGCAGTCATATCTAGTCCGCCAGCAGATCGAAGGTGCGGCTCGAACGACTGCCGGAATCTACAAGATCAACCAGTCCATCTTGGAGGGGATTAGGATTCCCCTCCCACCGCTGGAGAAGCAGGCGCAGATCGTGGCCACGATCCAGGAGGCAGAAGCCCTCGTTGGAACGATTGGTGGAGCAGCCACTGTCTCGATCAGTCGATGCCGCGATCTCCGGCGCCGCCTTTTCGGAGAGGCATTCCGAGGTCGATTGACGCAGCCAGAGGTCGGTGACGAGTTGGCGGAGGGGCTGCTCGATCGGATTCGGCTTAAGCGGGCTGCGGAGGCAATGCCTCGCAATCGCACCAAACGTGGCGTAAGTCGTACTGGGATCAAGAAGATCTCATTCCCCGCTGATGCTGGAGGGGTTGTCTCGGCCGGGGACCAGGAGAGTCTGTTCGAGCAGGGAGAGGTGTCGTCGTGACGCAGGTGGATGTGATTGATCCGGAGTCTGTCGAGACGGCGGCGCACACCCGAGCGCTGGTGGACAAGCTGTGGAGCTACTGCGACGTGCTTAGAGATGCGGGAGTGCCCGCGATCGACTACGTCGAACAGCTCACATTCCTACTCTTCCTCAAGATGATGGACGAGAAGGAGAAGAAGGCCAAGGAGAAGGCGGAGCGGCGGCAGCTGCCCACGCCACCGCCGATTCTCCCCGTGGGGATTAGCTGGGATCTCTTGGCCAGTAAGAAGGGCCAAGACCTCAAGGACTACTACGAGCACCTGCTGCGCGAGCTCGGCAAGCGCAAGGGGATGTTCGGCCTAATCTTCGCGGGAGCGCAGAACAGGATCCAGACGACCTCGCTGCTGGAGCGCCTGATCAAGGAGCTGATCGGCAAGATTCACTGGTCCCGGGAAGGCGTTGACGTCAAGGGTGACGCCTACGAGGAGCTCTTGTCGCGCAGCGCGAGCGACGTCAAGTCCGGTGCGGGGCAGTACTTCACGCCGAGGCCGTTGATCCGGGCCATGGTGGACGTGATGCAACCCACCCCGGACGACATGATCGTTGACCCTTCCTGCGGAACTGGTGGCTTCCTGCTGTTGGCCAACGAGTACATCCGCCGAGAGTTTCGGATGGAAGCACTCAACCCGGACCAGCGGAATCGGGTAACCAAGGGATTGGCGTTCCATGGGGTTGAGCTGGTGCGGGCGACCGCCCGTCTCGCGGCGATGAACATGCTGACGCATGGGGTGGTGCCGGACGAGCACTACGAGATCATCAAGGTCGGCGACGCCCTGGTTAACGAGCCGACAGTCCACGCGACTCTGGTCCTGGCCAATCCGCCGTTCGGGCAGAAGACGGCCATCAACGTGGTCGACGAGAACGGCAAGGTCGTCAAGGACGAGGCGATCTACTCCGAGCGCGATTTCTGGGTGAAGACGAAGAATAAGCAGCTCAACTTCGTGCAGCACATCGCCAAACTGATGAAGATTGGCGGTCGAGCGGCGGTGGTCCTGCCCGACAACGTTCTCTTCGAGGGTGGCGCCGGGGAGAAGATTCGCCGGGAGCTGCTCAAGGACTACGACGTGCACACCATGCTGCGTCTCCCCACCGGGATCTTTTACGCAGGTGGCGTCAAGGCCAACGTACTGTTCTTCGAGCGGAAGCGACCTGCGGCTGAGCCGTGGACCAAGAAGCTCTGGGTGTACGACTTCCGCACGGGGGAGCGCTTCACTCTTAAGCAGCGCCCACTCCGTCGCGAACACCTCCAGGAGTTCGTCAACGCCTATCTGCCGGGCAAGGATCGAGAGGAGCGCGTCGAAACCGAGCGCTTCAAGCCGTTCACATACGAACAACTCCTGGCACGGGACAAGGTCAACCTCGACATCTCCTGGCTTAAGGACACGTCGGCTGGCCTCGATGAGGAGTTGTCGCCATACGAGATTGCCAACTCCATTGCCGCCGACCTTGAAGCCGCCCTGGAGCATATCCGGACAATAGCCAAATCCTTGTCGATACCTGCTGGGGAGGGGCGGTAGCGCCCTCGAAGCTATGGGTCGGGATGTCCGGGGATAAACATCCGGATGGTCTAGATTTGCGCCCCGCCGGTGCCATGATCTCTTTGTCACGTTCCGACAAGGGGAGATCATGGCCAAGCCAGGCGGGATGCCGTTGCGAGTTCAGCACGTCGCAGGCGCGCTGCACAAGGAGTTCGATGGCCTGATCCACATGGCCGACTCGACGAAGATGGCACCCGAGGAGTTCGAGCGAAAGTTTCTCAGCCGGGCCTTGGCGGCCTTCGTCGCCCGGCGACTTGCCGATCTCACGCCAGAGCAAGCCGCTGAAGCCGTCATTGATGGCGCAAACGATGTCGGCATCGACGCGATCGCCTTCGCGGACAACGGCCTGCATTTGCTCTTGATCCAGAGCAAGTGGAAGGACAAAGGAACCGCGGGCTTCGGCATCGACGACGCCCGTGCGTTCTGGGATGGGCTCACCTCAATCGACCAGCAGAAGTTCGAGCGGTTCAACGAGCGGTTTGAGGCACATGCGGAGCAGGTCAAGGCGGTTCTCGCAGATCCGCGAGGCCGCATCACGCTCGTGGTCGCGCTCATGGGTGAGGGGGCTCTGTCCGCGGCGGTGTTGGAACGCTTCCACGCCCTAGAGGATGAGTTCAACGTCGGCTTCGACAAGAAGCTCGACCATGATGTTTGGTCGCTCCAGCGCGTCTGGGAAGCCGTGCGAGACGGGCTCGCGGAGCCGCCGATCCATCTGAGCGCTCACATGGACGAATGGCTCCGCATCGGCGAGCCCTACGATGCATACCAGGGGCGGGTGTCGGCTGTCGAAATCGCGCAGTGGTACGAGGCGAATGGAGATCGGCTCTTCTCGAAGAACATCCGGCGCTCGCTGGGTCTCACCGCGGTGAATCACGAGCTGGTGAACACTCTCCTCACCAGCCCTGACGACTTCTGGTACTTCAACAACGGGATTACTGTCCTGTGCGATCGCGTCGACCGGAAGGCGTGGAGCCTGAGCCACAAGGGTCCTGCCGAGGTGCTCATGGATGGCGCGAGTGTGGTTAACGGTGCCCAAACTGTGGCGGCGATCGCAGAGGCCGCGCGTAGGAATCCTGACCAGGTCGCGGAGGCGTATGTCGCCGTCAAGGTTATCAGCACGGGTAACTGCCCAGAGGGTTTCGGCAACTCCGTCACACGGGCGACGAATGTTCAGAACCGTGTTGAACAGAGGGACCTTGTCGTCGCGCTGGATCCAGCGCAGGTCGAGATCCGCGAGGACTTCGCCCTCTCGCTTGACAAGACCTATACATTCCGGCGGGGTGAGCCCGACCCGCTTCCTGAGGCCGGCTGTTCTGTCGTGCAGGCGGCGACCGCGCTGGCGTGCGCACACCGCAAGGTCGACCTAGCCGTTCGAGCGAAGCGAAGCACAGATCTCCTGTGGGAAGCCGAAACCTACGCGCTCCTGTTCAAGCCCGCGCCCAGCGCCTTCCAGATCTGGCACTCCGTCGTCATCATGAGGGCTGTAGGCGCGGCCCTCCAAGACGCCAAGATCCAGTGGACAGGACGCGCCCGGTCTGTGGCTGATCAGGCAGATTTTCTGGTCGCTCACATCGTGTTCAGATGCATTGATCTGGAAGGCATTGAGACGCCCGACTATGACCTCACGTCGGTGCTCGCGAGAATCCCGGACCTGGTTGCTTCCATCCTGACCTGGTTGATCGTTGCGATCGACTCCGAGTTTGGAGTCACATCCTTTATCAGCAGCACGATCATGAACCCTTTGCGCTGCGTGCAGCTCGTCGATCTAGTTGTAGCCCATGTGGCGGATACCGCACTCGTCCCCGACCTGCCGTCCGACTACAAGCCCGCACCCCGCCCGAAGCGCCCGAGACGACCGAACGCGGTCCCCACCCTCGTGGATGCTGGACGAATCCAAGAAGGCACCATCCTGTCGTTCGAGTGTGCCACCAAGCCTGAGCGTGAGGCTATCGAGCGTTGGCTGGCTGAAGATTCTCGCCGAGGCCAGGCGGCATGGACCAACGATCGCTCCAAGCCACTCGTCTGGGCCGTTGATGGCAAGAAGTACTCGCCGACAGGCCTGGTGACGGAGATCTGGAACAGAGCGAGCTGGGATCCCGAGGTGCGGCCGGTCGCGGTTCAAGGACCTTCTCGTTGGGCGATCAAGGGGGAGGGCACCCTCTGGCAACTGGCGCTCGATGTCCTCGCGCAACGCGAAGAAGGCTATGACGAATAGGTCGCCCGCAGCGTCATGCTCTTTAGGACGATAGGGGGTCGGCCGCTAGAGCGGATCTGTGTGGGTCCATTCGTTACCGTGGCCGACCGGGCGCGGGGGGAGGTGATCCTCGTTCCCGCCGCCCGTAAGCCTCCGGCCGCTGAGTCCCCTGACGCCTCGACTCTGCTGTAAGCGACGATTTCGAGCGGGCTCGGGTGTCTGGGCGCATCCCGGACCTAACACGAGTTGCCGGAGCGTTCGCGCAGAGCCTCCGCCCTACGGGACTTTCGGTCGCGGCTCACCCCTTCATTCGGTGGCAAGTGGACCCGTACCGCAGGGCCACCAGGCCCGAGGAACGGAAGCCGCGCGGCAGCCTTACGGACAGAACATCCAGGCTGCCGGAAGTTTTCTCACCTGAGGCTGCCGCTTGGCATTCCTCAGCGCGTGAGCGGCGGCGGTCGCGACCGGCCGAAGAGCCGCAGCGCGGCCGCCGACCATTCACGCGCGGTGGGCCGCGCAGCGGACCGCCTTTAAAGACGTAGAGAGAATTCTCATCCGGTCGATCATTCATATTTGCCCTGTCCCGGTTGTCCTGTTCCAGGACACGCGCGTCAGTCGTTCACTGGCAGGCAATGGGAGGTGCATCGTAGCCTGAGCATGTCACCTTCCGGGAGGCAGGCTGTGGACGACACCGACGGTTCCAGCGCACCGGTACGCACTATCGGCCAGCGCATTCAATACCTGCGGGAGCGTCGCGGCATGACCCGTGAAGTCCTCGCCGGCCTAGTCGGTAAGTCCGAGAGTTGGCTGAAGGCCGTCGAGCACGGTCGCCGTCAGCAGAATCCCCGGCTGCCGATCCTGCTGCAGCTCGCTGAGGCCTTGCGCGTTCGCGACCTAAGCGAGCTCACTGGTGACCAGTCCATACCTGTGCGGATGTTCGCCGGTTCCGGTCATCCGGCGCTGAACGCTGTTCGAGAGGCCATCAACGCCGTACCGATCCAGCCGCGCGGCATCGTGCAGCCACTCACCAGCCTTCGGGCACGACTCGATGCGGCGTGGCGGATCAGGCATGCCTCTGCCGATCACCGCACTGCCCTCGGTGATTTGCTGCCCGACCTGATTCGCGATGCCCAGCTGGCCGCCTGGATGTACCGAGGCGAGCACCGGCGTACCGCCCAGGCGCTGCTTGCGGAGACCTATGGCCTGACTCAGATGTTCGTCGCTTATCAGCCCGCGCCGGACCTGCTGTGGCGGGTGGCCGACCGGGCGCTCGCCGCCGCGCGGGAGTCAGAAGATCCGCTGGCGTTGTCGTGTGCGGTGTGGTTCCTCGTTCAGGTGCATCGGGAGGCCGCCGACTTCGACGCCGCGCATGAGATCAACAGGCAGGGAATGGCGGCCATCGAGTCGCACATGGACGATCCGGGTACGGACCTGCTCGCCATGTGGGGGGCGTTGTTGTTCGAGCTGGCGTTCACCGCGGCACGTACTGGCGACATCGGTGATGCGTGGCGGCATTGGGATGAGGCGGCGCGGGTCGCGGATCGGCTCCCTGACGATTATTACCAGCCGTGGACCTCGTTCTCGCGGGTGATCATGCGTCCGCACGCCGTCACCATCGCGGTTGAGCTCCATCAGGGTGGGGAGTCGGCGCGGCAGAGCGACCACGCCGAGTCTGTACCTATTCCGTCCCGTCCGCGACGTGGCCGGCATCTGATCGAGGTGGCTCGTGCCCACTTGCTACAGCGAGACCACGCGGCGGTCCTCGGTACGCTGCAGCTCGCGCACCAAGCTGCACCGGAGACCATCCGCTACAACGGCTACGCGCGCCGGATGACCCTCGACCTGTGCGAGACGGGCCCGGCTGCTCTACGGCCGCAGGCACGGGAGCTCGCGGACCATATCGGCCTGGTGGTCTGACAGAAGCGAGGGGATACAGAGTGTGTCCACTCGCTTACGCTACGGCTTCTACGGTCGTCGCATGTCACCTGAACAGGTTTCACACGAGTGCTATGACCTTGCCGTTCTTCGTGCGGCGTTCCCGGCCTGGTCGCTGTTCTGTAGCGATGCGGGCGTGTTCTACGCGACTCTGCGCGGTGTCCGTCTCGGGGATGCCGATATCGACAGGGGTCTGCGGCAGACCGTGAGTGCGGACGACGCGGAGACCTTCGTGTCGTTGCTGCAGGATCAGACTCGGATGGCGGTGAGGTCATGAGTTGTCTGCCGCCGAGATTCGACTATCACGGGCCGCATGTGGCGGCTCCGCAGGCGGGGGCTGTCCGTGTGGAGTGGATGCCGGTCCTGCCTCGCGCTGATCGGCTGCGGGTTCGTAGTCATACGTGCGCGTGTAGGTACCCGATGTTCGAGCTCTGTACGGCCGGCGGTCTGTGGTTCGTACGGCATTACCCGTTCGACGAGCCTGCGGACATCCTTGAAAGTGCGTGGATGTCCGCTTGCGCAGCAGGGGCGCTGTGGATACAGATCCTTACCGGTCAGGCACGGTAATCACGGGGTGGCCGCGCGCCGTTTGAAGGGGACACCCCGCGACCTCCCCCTTTGCGTAACGCGTGGCGGCACAAGCTGCCCTTGTCCTCCTGGCCGTGTCCGGAAGGTTGGTGTCGACGCGCGGCTTTGCGGTTGACAAGGGCGGCGGCCAGATTGAGAGCGGCCACGGCCAGCGGGATGAGGTCAACCAGAAGCTCCATCGTGGCTCCTTCGCGAGAATGCGGCTGGATGACCTCTAAAACAGCGCATCGGGCGGAGGTCCGGCATCGAATTCGGACCATGCCGGACGGCCCCATCCGCAATGTGAGCGGAGTGGGCAGGCTGGACGGGTACCAGAGCCGCAACGACGATGGAGGTTGAACCGGTCCGACGCTGTCCGCCGTCAGTCGCCGAAGGCCTCGTGCGGCTCGATGGGGATGCTGGGGCGGAGAGGAGTGCCGCTGGTGAGCGTTGAGATGCCCGACCCCAATCAGGTGCGTACCATCACCGACCTGATCGCCGCACTGCGTGCCTTACGGGCGGGTCGCTCATATGCCGAGCTCGACAGAGCAGCCAACCTCGGCAACCGGCCAAAGGAAGGGTTACCGAGCTCGACGCTGTCGGATCTGCTCAACAAGGGCAGGGCTAGCCGGGAGACGCTGGAGGTGTTCCTGCGCGCCTGCCAGGTGCCCCGGGGGAAGTGGCAGGCATGGCAGGAGGCGCGGGAACGCGCGCTCACCGCCGATGTCCCTGGCACTGTTGGCCTGATTCGGGTGGCACAGGCTGACCCGCGGCGGCTGGGCGTGCATGCTGCGATCGACGCTCCGGGTGCGACCGATGACCTTCCCGCCTACGTTCTTCGCGACACCGACATCGGAACCGCCCCACAGGGAGTTCGCGCCTTGCTGACCAAGGCGGCCGACCGAGGCGGAATGGTGGTGTTAGTCGGTGAGTCATCGGTGGGTAAGTCCCGATGCGCGTATGAGGCAATCCGGGCAGTGCTACCGAACTGGTGGTTGCTCCATCCTGCTGATGCCGAGCAGGTCCGTCAGGCGGCCGAGCACGTAGCCCCGCGGCTGGTTGTATGGCTTGACGAGTTGCAGCGCTACTTGGGCGGCGCGTCTGGCCTGACCACTGCCACCACGCGTACCCTGCTGCAGGCAGGCGCAGTGCTGGTCGCGACCATTTGGCCTGAACGTTATACCGCCTATACGGCAATCCCCGGCCAAGGCCAGCCGGATCTGTACGCGGCTGAACGTGAGCTTCTCGATCTGGCCGACGTGGTGTACCTGCCCAGCTCTTTCAGCGCTGCGGAGCGCATGCGCGCCGATGCTGTCGCAACCTCCGGGGACCAGCGGATTGCCTTGGCCCTGCGATCTACGGACTACGGGCTCACCCAAACCATCGCCGCGGCTCCTCAACTTGTGAATCGGTGGCGCGGCGCAAACCCCTACGCCGCCGCCGTACTGAATGCCGCAATCGATGTCACCCGCCTTGGGGTCGTGTCCCCGCTCAGTGCGGACCTGCTGCGTACGGCCGCACCTGGGTATTGCGATGTCCGTCAGCGCGCCGCTGCCCCATCCGATTGGTTCGAGACCGCGCTCGCGTATGCCAACGGCACTTTGAACGGCGCCGCAGCTGCACTCGCCCCTGTGGCTGGCCCCACCACTATGGGGCAGATCATCGGCTATCAGGTCGCCGACTACCTCCAGCAACACGCTGGGCAGCAACGCCGTCTAACGGAGGTGCCAGCTACCTGTTGGCAGGCCATGGTCGACCATCTCACCGACCCCGGCGATCAAATCCATGCCGCCCACGCCGCACAAAGTCGCCTGCTGCATCAGCATGCCCAAGCTTTGTACCGCCACGCCATCCGTTCTGGTAGCGGGCACGCGGCCGGACTCCTGGCTACTCTCCTGATCGGACAGGGCCGAGTAGATGATGCGTTGGTGCTCTGGCGCGCTCGGGCCGATGCTGGTGAAGGCTCCGCAATCACGACACTGGCTGACCTTGTCGATGAGCAGGAACGAGCGGAACGGGCGCTCGTGCTCTTGCAGGCCGGTGCTGATGCTGACAGCAGAGAAGCCGCCGTACGGACGGTCGGTCTGCTGGTCGCTCGTGGCCGCCCGCAGGAAGCGCTCACGCTATGGCAAGCTCCGGCTGGTGCCGGCTACCGAGCCGCCGCCCGGTCACCTGAGCAGGGCCAGGGCGGGATGACCGCTGATGACCTTGCCGAGGTGCTGATGACGGCGATGGAGATTAAGAGTCCCTACACGCGTTGGCACAGCGAGCGTATCTCCCGACTGGTTGTCATGATCGGCCACCAGATCGGGATACGACCTGACGTGATGGAGGCCGTACGTTTCGCTGGGCTGTTTCACGACATCGGCAAACTCGCCATTCCCGGCCCTGTCCTGAACAAAAGCGGAGCTCTCACCGAGGAGGAATACTCGCTGATCCAATCGCATACCAGCTGTGGTGTGAGCATTGTTGCGAGACTGGCGGAGCTCTTTGATGATCTTCTCGAGCCGGCCGCCCGATTCACGCTCACCAACGCAGCTCTGGAAGGGATTCTTCATCACCATGAGCGGTTCGACGGCCGCGGCTATCCTCGGGGTTTGGCAGGGCGGGAGATTCCAGAGGCCGCTCGCGTCATAGCCGTGGCTGACGCGTTTGACGCCATCACCACTGAGCGCGATTACCGGCCGGCCCGAAGCCTCGAAGAAGCTCTCACGAGGATACGTGAAGAAGTGGGGACGTCCTTCGATCCTGAGATGGTGGAGGCGTTCCTGGCCGTCGTTGACAGCCAGCGCGACCAGATTGAATTGCTCTCCAGCGCCTGTCCTGCCAGCAACAGTAAGAAACCGGTGTGAATGGCTCCTGCAGTGGCACCCCATCAAGGTGATCTCCATTGACGTCGGTCGTGTGGTAGGCGACCTGCCGGAAACGCCATGAACGCTACCGACGTCAATGAATCACCAGCGAGCAGACGATTCTGGTGGCGCTTACGGGGGATGCGATGGCCCGCTCGGTCAGCAGCGACTCCAGGCCCGGGGCGAAATCTGCCAGGGCGCCCGACAGCCAGTCCGCTGCCAGGTCGGCGCGGTGGTCGTCCGATTTCACACCGACGACGAGTTCGGCGGACAACCTGTTGGAACTAAGCGTTACTTTGAGCAAAACGACCCAGCGGCCCGCCGGAGGCTCCGGCGGGCCGCACCATCTCAGTAAGCCAGTCCCGGCGGCTGGTGCCTTCCGTGATCAGGGCGATGTCGGCCTTCCGTCGGTGCCGAGCACCGAAACTGGACGTACCGCGAAACGCTGTGGCTGCTGATGCGGGTCGATGCCGGATCGTCAGATGACATGGCGCTCCGTGACAACGAAGGGTGTTCCTCCGAGCGCGGCGCCAACGGGAGTCTCGGCCCACACCGCGAGCAGTTCCGGCTTCTCCTCGCTACGGTTTAGTAGATCAGTGATCTCGGCCGCAGTGGGCGGCACCGGGCAGGCGCAGCCAACCAGTATGTGCCCTGTAGCGCTGCTGCATTCTTCGTCCTCCGGATCATCCGATACCCACTGGCCTATCTCGACGTGCCAGACGTCTGCATCATCGTCCGGCCGAGGTGTAGTTACCGTCAGGTAGTACCTATCCGGGCCATCAGGGTCATGGAAGATCTCGAACTCGTCCGATTCCAGGATTCCTGGATCGCCATGGCACTGCATGTATGCGGTGACCAGCACGCGGAGATCCGCGACGGCCTTCTCGCGCTGCTCGGAGGTGATGCCCTCCTCGTGCTTATCCATGTATTCGCGACTCCCGTCAGCGAGGTCGGGGATCTCACCGTTGAAGAGCACGAACGGAAAATTGAAGTGCCAGCGGCGTGAGTTCTTTGTCCCCGGTGGCGGATCCTCTCCCGAGAAGTCCGCCAGCTCGCCACGCAACTCGCGTGCCTCTTCTTCCAGCTCCGCGTTGACCGCCGCACGGACAGGTTCGGGCACTTTCGCCATGGCATCGTCCAGATCGCTCAGCGCCTGATGGAGTAGGAGCTTGACGTGCTCGTACCACAAGCTGTGCGCACCGTTGAGCAGGTGGGCGCGGGCACTTCGGTCGGTTAATGCCGCAAGGTGCTCTCTGGGGTAATAGCGAATCTGGCCGTCACGGGTGTCATGGACGCTGACCGGAACGGTGGCCAGGGCGGAGATACGGTTGAGCGCGTCAACGATCGGCGACGCGAGGCCAGCGTCTGGAAGGCTCGTAACGGTTGACGAGGTTGCCCCCGCAGACCCCTCATAGGTCGCGAGGATCTGCACCTTCC
Organism: Nonomuraea sp. NPDC049028; assembly: GCF_043197735.1. Lineage (NCBI taxonomy): Bacteria > Bacillati > Actinomycetota > Actinomycetes > Streptosporangiales > Streptosporangiaceae > Nonomuraea > Nonomuraea sp. NPDC049028. The sequence goes on along the minus strand of NZ_JBICTR010000017.1, from coordinate 72,352 downwards.
CGCGGTTTGGATGCTGAGAGTAAATGGTCATGGCAACGCCTCTCGGCCGACCCATCCCATTGTGGGATGCGTCAGCAACAGGACTGGAAGAACAGGACGGAGGCGGTGGCGAAGGCACGTTCCGACGCTTCATGCCTCAAAGAAGATCAGCGGTGGCTCAGGCCCTATCCCGAGCTCCATGCTTGGTTAGACGGTAAAGCATGACGACATCGGTGACAACCCAGAAACCATCAGATGCGATCAGTGATGACGTCCCACAGAGCGATGTAGTTTCTCGGCCACTTGGCCCTGTTCGTCCCTGTTAGAAGCCATACAGGGAGATAGTGGGTCCACCATTCAGCGGGACGCTGCCCTCTACACATGTACATCCAATGCGCTTTAGCTATAGCGAGTTGCTATAGGGGTTACTCCGTGACGCTGTGAACGCCGCCATGATGCAGGTGCGGCGGCAAGTGGAAACGGGAAACGAGGAAACCTCCCTTGCCCACTTTGAATTGCTGACGCACTCTTGCAGACAGTGACTCTCGGCTGCTCGGCGGGGTGAGGGGGAGGTTCAGGTGGTCCAGGACCCAGCTGGCTTCGGCCGAGAACTGCGCCAGCGACGTTTGGCTGCAGGTCTGACGCTCACTGGTCTGTCCAATCGGGTCCACTACAGCAAAGGCCAGCTCAGCAAGGTCGAACGAGGGTTGAAAGCGCCCAGCCGAGAGCTGGCGCGACTCTGTGACAGCGCGCTAGGCGCCGCTGGCGAGCTGGCGACTCTGGTTCACATACAGCCGACGTCCACGGACGTTATCGAAGCGCGCAACGGAGAGGAGGTGTGGTTGATGGCGCTGCACGGGGACGGACAGAGCCGGTTCCAGCCGTTGAGCCGACGGCAGGTGATGACCATGGGTGTCGCGTCCGTCGCCGGGATGAGCATAGGCCGCCCGAATACATCCATCCCTGCTGGAGACACGACGTTTCTTGGCATGTCCCGTACCTTGTTCGACAACTACCGACAGCTCGGCCAGGTGGCCGGGCCTGCGGCTTTGCTACCCGCGCTCATCGCGCAGACCCACTCGTTGCAGGAACTCTCCTCTGGGACGGGGCCTCGCACCCGTGAAGGACTGCTGCGGCTGGCCTCCCGGTATGCCGAGTACGCCGGCTGGATGATGCAGGAGAGCGGCAACGATCAGGGCGCCTTGTGGTGGACCCGCCACGCGGTGGACCTCGCGGCGGCAGGTGGCGATCGGGACCTGGCCGCGTACGGCGATGTCCGTCACGCCCTGGTCACCCTGTACGGCGACGATGCTGCGCAGACGATTGAGCTGGCGAGGCGGGCGCAGGGGCGGAAGCTACCGCCTCGGATTCGCGGCCTGGCCGCACAACGCGAAGCGCAAGGCCACGCTCTCGCGGGCGACTACGACGCCTGCATGAGAAGCCTGGATCGGGCCCGCGTCCTGCTGACGGGGTCGACGTCGCAACCGGATGGGCCGCCTGTGATCGGCACCACCAATCTGCCCGATCCCGTGGGCATGATCACCGGTTGGTGCCTGTACGACCTAGGACGTCCGCGAGACGCGGCTGAAGTGATGGGCGGGCATATGGCGCATCTGCCGCCGCACGCGTTACGGACGCGCGTCCGCTACGGGATGCGCCGGGCGCTCGCCCACGCCATGGCAGGTGAGATCGAACACGCCTGTGATCTGACCGGTCAACTCCTCGGCGCTGCCACCACCGTGAGTTCGGCCACCATCGCACAGGACATGCGCGCTCTCGCGCGGACGCTCTCCCGTCATCCAAGGAATGCGGCGGTGCGGCGGATGGCGCCGGAACTTGGCACGGCTCTGCAATTCGTCAACTCCTAGACCCAGGGATGGGGAGCAGTCAGTGACGTACGAGGTGTTCATCAACTACCGCACGGGTGATGGTGAGAAGATCGCTGCTCTGCTTGAGCGAGATCTTTCGTACCGCTTCGGTGACGAACACATCTTCCGGGCGTCCAAGTCCATTCAGCCCGGAGCCACGTACCCAGACCAGTTGATCAGTGCGGTACGCCGCAGCGGCATCGTGCTGGCCGTTATCGGCCCGAACTGGTCGAAGCGCCCCGAGCTGCATGACGAGGGCGACTGGGTACGCAAGGAGATCCTGGAGGCATTCACCTGTGGCATAGAGGTGATCCCGGTCCTCGACGGCCGAAACACCGAGCGGCTGGACCCCGCCGACCTGCCGGGGCCGCTGAGGCGACTCGCCGACGTGCAGTCGGTTCGGCTGGACCTGCATGATTTGCAGTCGGGTCTCACGCGAATCGGTAACACGCTCGCCGCGAAGCTGCCACGGCTCAAGGCCGCCGACCGGACCCTGCGGCGGGAGCCCGAGACTGGCGACGTGCGCAATTCGATCGACGAGGCGCGCGGAAACATCATCCAGACCCGTGACTTCACCGGCGACGCCGGCACCGTCATTAAGGACAATCAGGGGCTGCTCCATACCGGAACGGGCGATATCAACCAGCATTCCCCGCGCATTTCAGGGATGGGGGCGACGTACATCGCCGGCAACAACCAGGGCGGGATCCGGCAGGACTTCGGCGGCGCAGAGCACAAGGAGGAGGACGACCGGTGACCGATCCCGTGCCGCCCCACGTTTCGGATCCCCGCGGGCCGGTGCACACGGGGAGCGGGGATCTCAACTACTACGCTGTCATGGCCGAAGCGGCGGCGCGAAGCCGGGACCTGCGGTTCGCCTTCATCGAGGAACTGGATTGGCTCTGGCGGCACTTCATCCACCCTCCCGGCCACGGCAAGGCGAGCGACATCCTCGAGACCCATAGGACGGTGTTGCTCAGCGGCGAGGCAGGCAGCGGCAGGATTGCCACAGCGAAAGCGCTTCTGCGCGGGCTGTCCACCGGTGACGAGCGCTTCCACGAACTCACCTGGGAATGGGACAAGGAGCTCGGCAGATATCGGCTGGAGCCGGCTGCCGTAGGTGACGACGACCGCGTATGGCTGGACCTAACGCAGGCCGATGAGCGGGCCTGGTATGCATTCCAGGAAGAGCTGTCCTCCGTACGCAAGATGATCGCCGGGCATGTGGCTCTCCTCGTGGTCGTGCTCCCCGGCAAGGGCGGTGAAGGGCTTTGGCCGGAGTTCACCCACTTCCACGCTGAGATTGAACGGCCGGAAGCTCACGAAGTTCTCCGCCGGCACCTGCGGCTGGCGGGTATGCCCGACGCTGTGACCAGCCCTCTGCCGGGGTTTCTCCGCACCAACCAGCCGCTTCGGGGAGTCGCCCGATTCGCCGCCCTCGTCGTGCTTGCGTATCAGAACAAACCCCGAGGCAATTACGCCGCGTGGTACAAAGCCGCAGAATCGGCGTACACCGGATCCGGCTATGGTGTCGCGGTGGCCGCACGGGTCGCCAAGCTGCGCCTCGGCCCTCAACGTGCTCTGCTCCTCGCCACAGCCATGCTGCAGGACGCCCACGTCGACCACGTCTACAACGCTGCCATGACGCTGCTCTCGACCGTCTCGTACGCCGATGAATGCCACTCTTTGGAGCGTTCCGATCTCGTAGAGAGCCTAAAGGGCATCGGCGCCGAACTCGACGACCGAGGTCACATACGGTTCAAGGAGTTGGGGTACGACGCTGCGGTCCGCGCGCACTTCTGGCATCACATGCCGGGGCTGCGGGATGGCATCCAGCAGTGGATCGGGAAGATGATCGACAGCACCGACCTGCCTGACGGGGACCGCTACCTCCTCATCAGGCGCTTCGCCGACCAGTGCCTGCACCCGAGATACCGGCACGTTCTTGTCAATGCGGTGGCCGAGTGGACCAAGGGACCGATGACGTACCGCCGGCAGATGGCGGCCCATAAGGCTTTGGAGCGCGCGCTCAATACTGAGGAGCACGGCGCCTTCTTCCGCAAGCAGATCTACAGCTGGGCGACCGACGACCACCTCTCCGAGGCGTTGTCTCAGGTCGTCATCGTGATGTGCACCAAGGTCATCGCCCTCAGCCATCCTGACCAGGCCATCGTGCGGCTCCACCACCGGGCCAGAAGGGAGAGCCGGACCCCGAACGCCCGTACCGCGCTGCTGGAGATGGTCTCCAGTGACACGTGGTTCCGTCGGCAGCTGCTCGTCCGGCTCACCCAGCCGCTTGACGGCAGCCGGAAGGAGTACGACAAAGACGCCGATCTCTTTGTGGACCTTGCCGACCCCACGGCGCTCACCGCTCCCGGGAACCACGACCGGCCGCTCGCCGCGGAAGTGGAAGTTCGCGCCATGCTGACCGAGGGGTGGAGGCGCGTCTTCCGCGAGCGCGAGGAGGCTGCCTGGCAGGCGCGGATGCGCCAGTGGCTCGCCGTAGCCCGCGGCGACGATCGCCACCGCGACGCGCTCATCGACGTGCTCATCTACGGCAGCGAGCAGCGTAGCGCGATCCTGGGTCGTCTCTACACCGAAGCGCGCGCCGTATCCCGATCAGCGGAGAACGGCGCGGAGCGTTCCGCCGCCTTCCTCGATGTCGTTCTGCGCAAGATTTCCACCAGTCAAGGCATCCAGATCCCCTGATCAACACTGTGGAGGGCACTATGAGTTCGGGCCGCAACACGGTCATGATCTATCTCTGCGTCACCGGCGGAGTCCTGCTGGCCGGCCTCGTCGCCTTCGCTCCCCGGCAAATATGGCTCCCAGCCGTCGCGTTGGCGTTCGTGATCGCGGTGGTTCCGCTCTACCGATTCGTCATGGCCAGCCGGCGAACGAGAGCCTCGATGGAGCCTTCGACCCTTTACGTGCCTCCTCCTCCGCCCCCGGTCGAGCCCCGAGAGCAGCGGGTGGACCAGGTCCCGTTGCCCAGCCAGGAGGACGATTACGATTTCCTGTTCTCCGCGGTTGTCCTCTGGACGCCCCTCGATCGGCTTTGGGAGGACAAGCGGGTCAATCTCGCGGCACTGGCTACGGACGCGATCCTCAAGCGCGCACAGGAGATCACCGAGCACCGCGAGCCGGGCAGGGTCTCACTTGTCGCACACGAGCTCGGCGGAATCCTGGGCACGATGCAGAAGGACCACACTGGCCAGGTCCAAGCCATGGCCGAGTCCGTGCAGGTCCTCCTATCCCCACAGGATCAGGAACGGCTCGACAAGCTGGCCGAGGTGCGTAAGGACCGGGTGGTCTGGGAACACGACCGCAAGTATGAGCAGAGCAAGCGGGAATACCTCGAAGAAGATGTACTCAAGGACACCGGAAGCGCCGTCGTGTGGTGGCTCGTCAAGAATGACGACCAGGTGGAGAAGACGGTGAACGATATCGGCCTGCTCGCCACGCTGTCTTCCGCGGCCAATAACAGGAAGCTGCCAGAAGCAGCCGGCTATGAGTTCGATGTCATGCCATCGGTGAATGGGGCGTCGCCGGTGGATGATCTGGCAGCGTTCTTGTGCGCCCTCGATTTAAAGGAACAGAGAGATCTCTTTGTGCACCAGATAGCTCTGCTGGTGCACAACTACGGCCGACCAGATGTCGCCGAAGAGATCGAACGCCGATTCGACCTGGCCGAACCGAGCGCCCCCTCGGACAGCCACGCGCCTGACGATCCAGAGGTTGATGGGCAGAATCCGTGGAACGATCAATAAGGAGGGGATATGGAAGCTGAGCTGATGGCGCTGGCGGCTTCCGGCGCATCGACCCTGGTCACGTTGATGATCTCCGATGCCTGGACCCAGGCGAAAGATAGGCTCGCCGCCGTGCTTGGGAGGACTGGCGAAGAGGAGGACGTGCTGCGGGAACTGGAAGCTTCGCGGGCTGTCCTCGTGAACGCACTTTCAGCGGGAGACGGCGCGCGGGCGGCGGACGTCGAAAGCGAGTGGCAGGCTCGCCTGCTGCGGCTTCTCCGGGTGGACTCGAGCTGGATCGGTGAGTTTCAGAAGCTTTCGGCCGCGCCTGGCGGCACTGTGTATAACCACATCACCGGGCGGGTCCAAGCTGGATTGCTTATTCAGGCCGGACGGATCGAGAGGTCTAACTTCCACACGCCCGAGGTCACATGTCCAGCAAATTCCGAACAGACGGTTAAATAAGCTGACAGAATTCTGAAATAGGTAGGTATATGCCGAGGTGTCAGAAGCATATCTACAGCTTCTGCACAGCTCAGGTCGCAACACAGGAAGGCAGCACCTGGACGCGAGGCCAAGCGCTTCATTACAGGTCATATCGGCGGATCAGCCGCAAGGCGTCTTGCTCGGTGACCATTTCGGCGGTGCGGGTGATCTGCAGGCGGAGGTCGTTCAGGATGGTCTCACCGGCATGTATGACGCGTCCCGTCTGCCGGTCGAGTTCGCCATCGAAGTCCTTGGCTACCGGGCCAGTCCAGATGCGGCCGGAGTGGAAGTCCTTGGCGCGATTGGTGAGCGCCTGCTGCATGTCGTGGATCAGCGGCTCGATCGTGCGCAGCGCGTCCTTTAAGGCGGGCAGCAGGGGGTTGGGGACCATGTCGGCCATGGCTCAATCCTTCGTGTCGGGAGGAGGAGTGCCTGTGCCCATGATGAGTTTGGGGGCGATCAGTTTCATCAACGCCACCACGTCTGCCTCGTTGTCGCGGCCCTTGGCACCGCGTACGAGTTCGATGCCTAGCCGCACCTTGCCGCGCACCAGCACGGAACCCACCCGGTTCTCCATGTTGGTGTCCTTCACGTAGTAACCGAATCCGTCGGGAACTATCGAGGGCAGCGGTTTCGAACCGTCCCGGAGCTGTTCGTCGATCTGCCCACGTGAGCCTGCGGTATCGAGCATGATGCGGAGGATGGAAGGCTTGTCGCCGCTGTTCTGGAAGATGGAGCAGGCACCGATGGCGGGTTGGTCCTTCGCCGCCAGATTCAGGGAGCCGGTTGCCAGCGGGTCGCGTACGCCGGTCATTTGCTCTACGGCAGCCTTGGGGACGTAGTTGCAGATGAAGGGCGCTGCGTACGCCGTCGATAGCGGCGATGCGTCGACCTTCTCGGGGGGTTTTCCAGCGCAGGCACTCATCCCGATCACCGCGCCCACGGCCATCATCGTCCGGAAGACTAAGCTCCTCATGATTACCTGTACGCCGATATGCCGAGGTTGTAGCCTTCGTTGAGTCGGCTCTGGACCCCTAACTCCAGCCATGGGTTGTTCTTCGTCTGCCGGTAAAGCCAGGTCTGATAGGCGTTTAACCGTTTCCCGGTGCCTTCACCCATCTCATCGGGGGTCATCAGCTGGCCATCCTTCGTGAGGAAATTGTTGGGAGCCTTTAGCGGGTCATCTCCGGGTTTGAGATCGCTGAGCGATGCCCATGGATGAGTTTTGGCGGGAGGGTCGGAGGAGCCGAACAGGCCGTGGTCGAGCATGGCCTGGGCACCGAGCTGATGGAGGAGTGCTCGGGTCTGCTCGAGGGTGGTGTTTGCCTCGAATACGGCGGTTTTCTCCGCGGTGCCCTTGACACTGTCCTCGATCATGCCACTCCAGGCTCCCAGGACTCCCGCCCCGATCGGCCAACTCGCACTTTGTGGGAAGGCGAGTCCGGTGTTGACGACGGCCAAAAGGGCTTTCACGTTGCGCTTCTGGCTCTCGTCCATATCCTTGGCCAGGTCAATTTTGGCGATGTTGCCCGCGTCCATGATGAGGCCGAAGCCGGCGCCGGCCTCTTGGGCCGCGTTGCTCAAACCTCCGGTGCCCTGCTTTGCTGCCAGCACGCCGACACCGTTGTCGAGCAGTCTGGATGCCCAGGCTGTCTGAGCTGCCGTGACGAGCGCGAGAGCCTTGTCGTCGGCCTTGAACGCTTCCCTCATAACGCTGCGTAGTTCTTCCTTGGAGAACTGCGCACCCCACTCCTCCCGGCCGGGCAGGCTGGGATTGTCCTCCATGTACACGCCCGGCTTCTCGATGCCCGGCATCGCTGCCACTCGGGCGACGTCGGGGATGTAGGCCCCCAGGATGCGTCCGACGGAAAGGGGCGCCACCAGCGATTTTTCGAGGGTGCCTGCCTTGATCCGCTCATATTCGAGGTGAATGACATATGAGGCCAGCTTGGCCGACACGTATCCCGAGGACGGGCGGGCCTCTGACCCGCTGTGGTCTCGGAACGTGATCGTGGCCGCCTCCAATGCCTTGCCCACCGCGACGCCGCCGTCGCCCAGCTCGTGCACGGTCGTGTAGTACTTCAGCGTGTCGCCGCCGTTGAAAAAGTCCTGGGCCGCTTGTGGGTTCTTCCTCAGCGCCTCCATTACGTCCGCCATCGGGTGCCGCCGGTGAGCGGCTGAGTGAAGTGCACCCCGTTCGGCGGCATCCAGCTTCTTGGCCACCTCCAGCAGGAACGCGCTGTTGTAGGTCCCATGGGTGAGGACCCGGGCGAGTCCCCGATGCGGGCCCAGCTGGAGGTTCGCGGTGAGCCGTTGCCGCCAGTCGGGGCTGAGTTGTGCGCTGGCTGCACCCAGCGCCGTGCCGAGGGCGGCCAGCAGGCGTTGTGCGTCTTTGTCGCCCTCATTGAGTACGACTGCGGCCGCCACTTCGTTGAACTTCTCCGGCCCCAGCGCGTTCAGGAGTTTGAGAGCGAACTGCGGATCCTTGGCGTGTTTCTCCAGTTGGGCGAGGGCCTGCTTGTTCACCTCGGAACTCTTCGCGCTCTCGCGCAGGTAGAGCGCCGCCGCGTATGCATCCGGGTCGGAGGAGACCTTCCTGTGCAACTCCTCGTCGAACGCGATCAGACCGGTTCCGGACGACACCATCCACGTGTCGTTCATCGCCTTGATCGTGTCATTGCGCCGCCGCAGCTCGCCCTGCTTGCCGCGGATCCAGATCTCCGCCTCCCGCATCGCGCTCAACCCCGAGACGTCCACTTCCAGCTTCTCCAGGGCTCGCCGCACCACGGGCTCGTTCCGCCGCAGCAGGTCACCTGCCTGGGAGAACAGGGGCTCGAACCGATCCATCACGTCCGGGTTAATTCCGGAGTATTGGCTGTCAAACGGCTTGGGTTGCAGCTCAAGGGGTGGCTCGGTCATGACCGGCCTCCGGCATCTTCAGAGGACATGCGCAGGCTATCTCTCATCCGGATCCACCCGGAGGCTTCCTGCTCGACGGATATGAGGTTCGACGAGATGTACGCACGCCATCCTGAGAGCGGTTCAACTTGATAGGGCCTTCTGGTTGGGACTTACCTGAAATTCGCCTCACCCAGGCGGTCGGTCAATGGAGTGGGGCGTGCTCGAAGGCTGGTCGATACCCCGTGGTCATGGTCCTACCGCTGAATGGGATTCCGTATGCGACCTATCAAAGGCATGGAAGGCCAAGGTGGTCGGCAGCTAAGAAATCGCAGGTCAGCGTACGAAAGGCTTGATGGTGGAGAAGCGCACCGGCAAACCGCTACGGGGTGCCTATGGTTGTTCGGGCCGTTTCGATGAAGCTCTCCAGCCGATCACGGAACGCCTGGTGGGCGCTGTCGAAGCGGGAACGTCCTTCGGGGGCGCCTTGCGCGATGTGCCACAGCACTCCGTTGGCATCCGTGGTCGCCTGTATGACGGCGTCCGCCTTTGCGGCGATGGCTTCTGGCCCTTCGAGAAGAACCACCCTGGCGCATCGTGCCAGCGGATCATAGGCGTCCCGCAGGGCAGTACGTAGGTCTTGAATCTTCTCTAACTGCTTGTCCTGCTGCGTCAGTTGAATGTAGACGTCGCCGAGCCTGTAGTAGAGCTCGCCGGTGATGTGGGCCTGCTCCAAGAACTCGAGGTAGGCCGTCCGACGTGCTTCACGAATCTGGGCATGATGCTGAGCCTTAGCGGACGCTTCGGCTTGGATTCGTGCTGCGCGAGCGTTTCCCAGGCTGGTCACCCATCCCGCTAGGATCGCCGTCCCACCTGTCAAGATCGCAACCCACACCGTGCTGTCCACATGACCTCCTGGTCAAGGTCGGCGCGTTCGCTCGAAGCCTGCAGCGCCTAGCCGCGAAATGGCCTGTCGAAGGACTCGCGCTCCAGGCGCTTCACGTCACCCCCGTGTATCCACCATCGCTGCTCCGCAGCGTCTAAACCAGGCGGTCACGACGCCACACTGATCGTCTTGCCCCTGATCTTTCCCTGCCCTGGCCTGCGGAGAAGGCGCCCCGCCCTTGCCCGGCCGTTTGGCGCCGGCTTCCGTCCAACTTGTTCGCCATAGTGGGTTGACCTCTACCATGGGCTAGGTAGAGTACGAGTGTGGGTTCAGCTCCTAGAATGACTATGCCGACGCAGCTCGTGCTGCGGGTGCTGCTGGAAGACCCGGCGCGTGAGCGCTACGGGCTCGAGATCTGCTCGGCATCCGACCTGCCGAGCGGCACGATCCATCCCATCTTGGCCAGGCTGGAGGGTTACGGCTGGGTCGAGTCGTGGTGGGAGGAGACCGACCCCCGGCAGGAGGGCCGGCCCCGACGGCGTTACTACCGGCTCACCGCTGACGGGGCCGAGCGGTCGCGCATCGCTCTCGCCGCGGCCCGCAGCCCGGTCGGCAGGATGGCTCTGCCTTCGCCGCTGCTGCGGCCGGGACCGGCGGGTGGTCACGGGTGAGCCTGGGAAAGAGTGGGCGGCCTCCCGCCAAGCGCCCGTACTCTCGCCGTCGGCCTGCGCGACGCGGCTCCCGCAGGCCTCGCTATTCGCCGCCCTCACGCGTGGACCGGGGGCCGGAAGGGCGGGTCGAGCTCGGCGCCCTCTTCGGTGACGCCTTCGCCGGCATCGACGAAACTCTGGGGCGGCTGCGGGACCGGAGTGACAGCGTGCTCGAGCGCATCGTCGCACGTGATCCCCACCGCCGATGGTTCACCGGCCTCACCAGGTTAAGAGCCTTGGTCCGTGTCGTGCTCCTCGCGGCCGGATTGGCCGTTCTCCTGGTCGTCGCCGACGGGCGCTTGCGCGCACGTCCGCTGGCCGGGATGGACTTGGGCACCCTCACGCAGTACGTCATCGATGGCGTGCGAGACCTGCCCGGCGTCGATCTCACCCTTCTGCCCGGCGCGGCGGGCCGTGACCAGTGGCTGGTCGCCCAGTGCCTGTTCGCCTGTGCGCTGGGACTCGCCCTGGCCAGGAGCCTGAAGCAGGCATGGGATCTCATCATTGCCTACCGGTTCACCCGTACTGACCGCAGCGGCTTCGTCCAGACCTGCACCAGGCTGGAAAGAGCCTTGGTCCGTGTCGTGCTCCTCGCGGCCGGGTTGGTCGTTCTCCTGGTCGTCGCGGACGGGCGCTTGCGCGCACGTCCGCTGGCCGGGATGGACTTGGGCACCCTCACGCAGTACGTCATCGATGGCGTGCGAGACCTGCCCGGCGTCAATCTCACCCTTCTATTCAACGCGGTGGGCCGCGACCCGTTGCTGGTCGCCCTGGGAGTGCTCGCCTGCGTGCTGGCCGCTGCGCTGATCAGAGCGCTGGTGTACGCCTGCGAGCTGTGCCTGGCCCTCCTAATCGCCGGCGCGCTCACCCTGGTGTACTTCGCTCTCTTCGCTGTCGCCGTCGCCGTGGCGACCCCCGTGGTCCTGGTGGTCGCCGCCGTTCGGGTGGTCGCCTATCGTCGGTGGGTCGTGCCCGCAGAGCGGTTTGGCGTCGCCCTGGACCGCATGCCGGGACACCTCGTGGCGGTCGCGGCGGCGCTGTTGCCCGGCCCGTACCGGGAGCGCTACGCCGAGGAGTTCAGAGTCGAGCTGCACGACCTCGCCCACGACGGTGCCCGCTGGCGGCACCTGCTCGCGTACTCCCTGCGCATCCTCATCCGCGCAGGACGTCTGCACGCCGAACTGCGTTCCTCCAGCCGCGAGAGGGCCAGCTCATGACCAAGACCAAGACGGCAGGCGGGCTGGCGGCCATTGCCACTCTGGCTATGGCCGGCAGCTCAGTCCTGACCGTCCTCCTCCTTACCGCGGTGGTGGCGATCGTCGCCCTGTGCTGGATCGTCGCCGATCGTCACCGCTCCACCCACCTGGCCATGCTCATCCGCTCTCTGCGCATGTTCCGCAGCTAAGGGCTGTTTCATGGGCAAGCAGGGCGGGACACTCGCCGGCAGCCTAGTGAGGATGAATCCGCGCGGTGGCGGGGTTGAACTGCGCAATATCATCCGCTGGCGACGATGGGATGGACGCGATGCCTTTTGAGGGCGAGTACGAGCCGAGGCCGGCGCAGTGGGTGCGCGAACAGGTCGAGCTGTACGAGAGCTCGGACGGCACGCAGGGAAAGACGCTCTGGGACACGGGACTGCCCGTCGTCATTCTCACGACGCGCGGCGCGAAGAGCGGCAAGCTCCGCAAGATCCCACTGATGCGTGTGGAGCACGAGGGACGGTACGCGGCCGTGGCCTCGAAGGGCGGTTTCCCGAGCCACCCGGTCTGGTACTTCAACCTCAAGGCCGACCCGCACGTGGAACTCCAGGACGGGTCCGTACGCCAGGACATGAGGGCCCGTGAGATCACCGGGGAGGAGAAGGCCGAGTGGTGGAAGCGCACGGTCGCCGCGTATCCGCCGTACGCCGAATACCAGGAGAAGACCGATCGGGTGATCCCCGTCTTCGTGCTGGAGGCGGCGGCCGGGAACTGATTGGCTGCGAGGACGGGACCCAGCCGTACCTGTACCTGTGGGTCCGTAACGCCGGCACCGAGGGTGCGGTGGAGTGCCGTATCAAGATCGACGGCCAGGTGGTGCGGGAGGCGAAGAGCAGCGGCCCGTACAGCGCTGCCAGATGACGGTCGACAAGCCCTGAGCAGCGCTGACCTACTGGTCGCAACCGGCGGGCAGAGCCCCGCCTCGCCGATGGCGCCCCCCGCCTAAGAAGCCGTGAACCCGCGAGGGCCTTAAAGGTCAGATGTCGAACTCGCCGTGGGCCGCTCCATGCAGGAACGCCGTCCACTCATCGCGCGTGAAGATCAAGGCGGGCCCGGTTGGGTTCTTGCTGTCGCGCACTGCTACGACATTCGGGAGATTGGTAGCTACCTCGACGCACTGACCGGTGTCGCCGCTGGCAGTTGCCTTACGCCACTCCGCTTGCTCTAGGTTCATTTCGACCATTTCCTTATCGCATCCCCTATTGCCCGCTGTGACACTGTTTGCGAGTGGGCATCCGCTCTGATGGTGTCATATCTCACCTTGAGTTGCGCTACCGTTTCGTGATCTCCGGTGACGTGGCCGGACAGGAGCGAGTCCGTCGACACCACCTCGGTTCCATCGCGGAGACGAGCCAGAGCGAAAGCGCTCACCATGCCAACCACACAGGCTGCTGCGGTCGGCACCACTTGGATAGTTATCCGCGGGTGTTGCGTCAGTTCATGCAGGTAGCAGAGCTGGTTCAGGAGGACTGCCGGCCCGCCGATGGGGCGATCAAGCACGCTCTCGTCGACCAGGGCCAGGAGCGTCGGAGGCGTCGGCCCCTCGAAGATCTGCATGCGTCGCGTTCGCGCTTGCACCCGCTCCTCCGCCCGCTCGGGAGGGAATGCCGTGGAGAAGATCGCTCGGGCGTACTCCGGGGTCTGGAGTAGCCCTGGAACCAGGAGCGGGTCCCACGACTGAAGGATGACCGCCTGCGGCTCTATCTCCTCCACCCAGCGTGCAAACCAGCCGAGGGCGGGTGAATGGGTGATTTGCCGATATAGCTTTACGAAATGGCTGTCAAGCTCGAAAGCCTGATCGGCCGCCTCGGCGAACTCAAGTGTCGGCGTCCGGCGCCCTCTTTCGACATGGCTGATGAGGGAGGTATGGCACCTCATCCGGGCGCTTAGTGATATTTGAGAAAGCTTCATCTTCTTCCGGTAGTGCTCCAGGTCAGAGGCGAAGCGTGCCCGCGGTGACATCTGATCGCCGTTTTCGGTGTCCACGCTGCCCTCCGGTCGCTATACCCCACCTGAAATATCCCTGCGCGCAGTCGTTGAGCGACAGATCTGTGACGGATAATACAGGCTTTGCGTCTTCTTTTGTCGTCCAGTTTCGCGAGGTGGAGGCACTTTCGGTCGCCGATATTGCTCATGCTTGGGTTCCACGCAGCAGCGAAAGACAGGGCTTTCGTTGCGTGCGGTAAATGGATCTCCAGGCCCTTGTGGAGGTGGTCAGCGAGATGGACGCACATTGCTCAGCTCGCGGAGAGGTTGCCCGGCGCGTGCCTCCGGAGCTTGATCGGCAGGCAGAAGGCGGTGCGGGCCATGAACGTGACATGCAGTCGTCGCTGGCCTCAGCGAGCGCGGATTCAGGCGGCCGTCTTCGAGGGCACGATAAGAACGGGGAAGCAAAGAAGGGGGCAAATCTACACGACTGCATTGAGCTGCCAGCTTTTCCGGTATCTGTGTCGATCGCGCGCAGATATGTCGCGCTGGTGCTGGAGAGGTGGGGGTGCGAGGAGCTGATCGACGATGCCAGGCTCATCGGCAGTGAGCTGATGACTAATGGCATAAAAGCGGTCGAGCTAAGCGAAGTAGCTCGTGAAGCAGAAATCGAGACGTTCGGGATACTCGCCGGGTGTGATCGACACGTGTGGATCGCCCTCCACCGCACAGCCGATGACGTGGTCATAGAGGTGTGGGATCCCAGTCTTAAGGCGCCGAGAATCGGCCATCCCAGCGCCTCGGAGGTGGGCGGACGAGGGCTACAGGTCGTCGACAAGACAGCCGCGGAGTGGGGCTATCGATGGCTGAGCACGGGCGGGAAGATCGTCTGGGCCCGGCTGAAGATCAGGCAGCAGCCTGGAGCGCTGGATGAGGTGCATTGAGGCCATGACGGACGCGAAGCGAGCGGCTGGCGTCCTGGCCCCACCCACAGATCTGGTGACGAAGGCATGGCCGTGCCCTGGACTCGCTCCGCACCCACCCCACCGGACAGACGGTCCGAAGACCTTTCTGGAGTGGACCATGGACAACCCGTCCCGCTACCGGATCCTCGAATACACCTGCTCATGCAGCACCGTCGTTTACGAGCTACTGGTTTGCGGCGGCAACTATCGAATCCGTCGTAAGGACCAGGGATCGTCTCCTCGTGAGTCATACGCCGGCCCGTGGCGCCGCCAGGTAGCCGAACGCATGTGGGCGTTGATCCTCTCGGGCGAGGCCAGCTTATGTTCGTGTCTCACCTCGGCCGCGACTGTTGAGTTCGTCGCAGGGGGATCATGGCTGAGAGATCCGACAGTTTCGATCGCAGGCTGAGCACGTGTTATGAGTCAGTACAAATTGCGGTGATACGTCAGATACCGCGGATCGACGTCGTGACCGGGAACGGTCCGCAAGAGGCCCCTCGACTCGCCGGTGAGCCGGTTGATCACCGTGAGGTCGTCCTTGACGATGATTGCGCCCTGGTCGAAGAGCACGTGGTCGTTGGGGCAGAGGCAGAGGAGATTGCCTGTCACGTCGTAGCCGTCGTGCGGGCTGCCGAGCGGCCGGATATGCGCTCCCTCGGCGTACGGGCCGTTAGGCAGCAGCAGCCGGACTCCGCACATCTGGCAGGTGTGATCGTGCAGGGTCTTGATCAGCAGTGAGAGCGCGCTGTCCCGGACGATGCGCTTGACCGTGGTCGGGCGGCGTTCCGGTGTACGGACATCGTCCTGCGGCGGGAGCGGCTCATTGCCGAGGTCACTCAAACCGACGCGCATGAGCAGCGCGTTCTGATCCACATCCGAGAAGTACGTGCTCAAGAGGTACGCGCTCGCCTGAGACCGTACCGCCTGGTCCTCCGTCACCAGGTCGTACACCCACTCTCGTAGACCGGAGACCGGCTGGCTTCGGCTCATCCACCCCAAAGGTGGGCTGCCGCTGGGGCGAGGCGGCTCCGGGTGGTCGGGCAGCGTCCATAACCCGAAGTGCGTGAGCTTCAAGACCGGGTATTCAGGGGTGGGCCGATCGCCCTCCATGCCGAACTCTCCGATGAGTGCGCTGATCTCGGCCCGTGTGGCATCCCAAGGAACAAGGCGTTCCGCTCGGTGTGCGGCGCGGCCAAGGGCCCACAGCAAGGTGAGCGGCTGATGCCGTTTGGGGCGGCCGTTCGAGACGGCGGTGTCGAGATTTCTGATCATTTCCAGGAATGCCGCAGCAGGCGACGCGTCTTCGCGCGAAGTGACGAGGAACCCGAGGTGGCCAAGGACCCTGCCGACCGTTGCGGCCCCTCCGGAGAACTCCGAAGCGCGAAGCGGATGCCCGTCGACACCGCGGTGTGCCACGCCGGCGATGGCCTTGGAGTCGTAGCGGCGGCCGTTGCGGATGATGAAGTACTCGCGTGCTCCTCGGTAGCCGTACAGCTCCAGGAAGGCGTCGCGACCCAGCTGGTCGTACTCCTTGATAGCCGCCAGGACCATCTCGCGATCGAGATCGGATAATGCCACTGGATCACGATATGTCCGGGGTCCGACAGCCGGGTGGATGCTGGGCCTCCCTCTGGCCCTCGAGCACGGGCTGGACTGGCGTGCCACCGGACGCGGCGCCAATTAGCCGGTCCAGGCTTGTACCCGGTTAATCAAAGGGCGTCGAACAGAGCGATCACCAACGTGGCGCCGCCCGTGAGGGGCCGCCGCAAGAGGCACGCAGGAGTCCCGCCGCGAGGGCGAGCGCGGCGGGACTCACAGGCGCTCGTGGACACAGTGCGTCCAGTGGGGCAGGCTTTCCCGGCGGTCAGACTTCGACCGGCTCCAGCACGAACACCGGGATCTCCCGATCCGTCTTCTCCTGGTAGTCGGCATACGGCGGATACGCCGCCACCGCACGCTGCCACCACTCGGCCTTCTCCGTGCCAGTCACTTCACGGGCCCTCATGTCCTGCTTGACCGGGCCGTCCTGAAGCTCCACACGGGGCTCGGCCTTGAGGTTGAAGTACCAGACGGGGTGCTTGGGGGCGCCGCCCTGCGAGGCGACCACGGCGTATCGGCCTTCATGTTCCACCCGCATCAGTGGCGTCTTGCGGATCTTGCCGCTCGCGGCGCCCAGGTTGGTCAGCACAACGACGGGCAATCCCGTGTCCATCAAGGTCGTGCCCTTGGTACCGCCGGAGCTCTCGTACAGCTCCACTTGCTCACGCACCCACTGCGCGGTGCTGGGTTCGTACTCACCTTCAAGAGGCATGTCATCCGTCCCTAGGTCGGCCGACTCGTGTGCGAAGGGTTCAACGCCCGCACCGTGCGGGTTTCATCCATGCCTGGTCTCGGTCGCTTGCGGTGACGGCGCCGGCAGCCTTCCGGGGCGGGCCGCAGTGGCGCCGACGCGCTCGGTGATGATCCGGGAGACGGCCACTATGCGTTCGTGGCCCTCGTGCCGCAGTCGGACCTCGTCACCGACCCGGACGGCGTGCGAGGGTCTGACGCGTACTCCGTTGACCCGGACGTGTCCGCCCCGGCAGGCGTTGGACGCGATCGAACGAGTGATGCGCGCCCTGCCCCTCCAGCAGGCTGCGGATCACACACGCCCAGCTCACGGTCTTACAACATGAGAACGCTTCGGCCCTGCCCCGTGCGGACGACGTGAATGCTTACCCGAAGTGCTGTAGCCCCATATTTATTCTTGTGGCCGGCCTGATGGCGGCCTTGGTCGGCATCAGGCCATCGCCGTCCGCCGGCGTTGCCATCATGTACGCCGTCGCAATTCAGCTGCCGGAAGTCATAAATATAGCCCCCGAGCCATCTCAAGGTGGCAATCCGAGTACTATTCCTGAGATCGCATCGCCCCGTATCAGAGTAACTATCGACAAGTGAAGATCGAAGTCGGACGGCCGATATCCTCATTTAGGGTGGTGTCACATGGTCATCTATAACAGGACTCTCGATTGCCCTTTCTGCGTCCTGTCGGCGGAGGGGCGGTCGCCCGTTTGGGAGCATTTCTTTCACGCCGAAAATGGCGATGAGGTCATCTTCCGAAGCGCATCGTTCTCAGTCGTTCTCGACACCGCGCCGCTCGCGGAAGGGCACCTGCTCATCATCACCGATCGCCATATGCCCTCACTTGCGGGCCTTTCGAAAGCCGAACGCGACGAACTCCAAGTGGTCAAACGTGACGCTGAATCGAAACTCAGGGGCGTGTACGGTCCGATCACCTACTTCGAGCATGGCGCGGAGAGTTTCGCGCGGCATGCGGGAGCGTGCATCGACCACGCCCACCTGCACTTGGTCCCGGGGGACGTCGACATCTTCCCACTCGTCGCTCACGACTACCCGAATGTCGAGTCGTTCACTTCATATGAGGACGCGCTCGAAAGCCTGGCCGGCCGTGCCTACCTCATGTTCGGCCGGGATGCGGGTCCTGCTTATGGAGTGCACGCCCCCGCCTGCGTCACGCAATACCTCCGACGTTTGGTCTCCCAAGTGGCCGGATCCAAGGCTGTATGGAACTGGCGTGATTCCGTTCGTTGGGCCGATGCCCTCTCGGTCCGGGACCAATTGCTCAATGCCAGGAAAAAACTACGTTCTTAGCCTTGCGAGCGGTGTGCGAAGCCTTGCACGACGCTGGCGCGATGATTGTAGATGAGCTCATCGCGTAGCATAAGGCTGTCAATCGTGAAGCTCTCCTCGGCTAGGACGCGCCGGGTGTATTCTTCGCTGAAGAAATGCCTGACCTGGCCCTCGCTTCGAAAGAGGTCAGGGCCGAGTTCATCGCCTTCGCCGTAGAGCGGGTCGTCGGTAGACCTGCAGGTGAACAGAATTCTTCCGTCCGGGCGTAGCACACGGTGTATCTCGCGGAAGATGTTCTGGGTGACCGTGTCGGAGAAATAATGCAAGGAAAGTCGTGCGTAGACCGCGTCAAAAGCGCTGTCCGGAAAAGCGAGGGGCGCTTGCAGGTCTTGGACGAAAAAGCTGACTCCGGACTCTCCCTGAAAGCGCATGTTCTCCTCGATGGCGAACCCTGAGAAGTCTGTCGCGGTGACCGAGTGCCCCTGTTCCTGCAGGAAGACGGCATCTCTCCCGCTGCCACACCCCAGTTCGAGAATCCGCTGGCCGCGGCCAATGCTGTCGGCGAGGAGGCGGGCGAGCGGTGCCGGGCTCATTCGTTCATCGTTGTTCCAGTATTTACGGTGGTGCCCATTCCACAGTTGCAACTGATCGACATCGCCGACCGATGAGACTGGTGCCCCATTCGAGGCGATGATGTCGTCGATGCCCTGAATGCCTGCCGCTTGGTCCTTGATCAGGTAGGCCATAGCTGACCATATCAAGGCAAGCCAAGTCCAAGCGAGGCTGGGTGTTGATTTTCTGTTCCGCTTTACACATACCGGTCGGTTGCTACACTCAAGGCTGAATGTGCCGCAGGCTGGTCGTGAGGCGTGAAGGCTGAGGGCGACGCATGTCTAGCGAACCAACGGCGATGTGGAGTCCCGTTGAGCATGAGTGGCTGTTTCGCGTGCCAGGCCGCCGCAATCTGGAGCCGCGGGCCGATATCCGCCCCCATGCCGACTTAAATGCCAAATGTCCATTCTGCCCCAGCGGGGAAGACGTGGCAATGGCGAGCGGTGCCCGCCTGGTGCCGAGCAAGCATCCCATGATTGCCCTGGAAGAGCCGCATTCCCCTGAGCAGGAGCAGTTGCATTGGGTGCTCGTGTACGGCAACTCCCATTCCCAGAGGCTGGGCGATCTCCCGGCCGAGGTCACCCGGGAGTTCCTGGAGCTGATCTCCATCAAGACCTCGCGGCTTTTTGACCGTTCTTCGGTGAAGGCGGTCTTCGCTTTCGAGTCCGTGGGGGACCACTTCGGTCCGACGGTCGCTCATCCGCACGGTCAGCTCATCGGACTCCCCTTCGTTCCGAGGCGCCTGACTCTCGCGCCGGCCGCTGATTCGTGTGCCGTGTGCGACTCCGTCATTAGGCGAGACCTGACGGTGATGATCAGGAACCATGCACTCGTTCAAGTGCCTCCATGGTCGCGGCTGCCCTTCGAGATGATCATTATGCCGAGGGTGCACCGGCCGGATCTTGCGTCGCTGTCTGTCGAGGAGATCACGTCGATGGCCGACTGCCTGCACACCGGCCTGCAACTGTGTCGGTTGACCCACGATGGCGAGATGCCGCCTTATCTGATCAACGTGATGCAGGCCCCCAAGGGCGACACCTCACACCACCTGCGGGTGGAGCTCGTCCCGCTGCACAAGGACGAGAGAACGCTCAAGCGGCCGGGTGGCATGGAGTTGGGCCTGGGAATCTACCTCAACCCGCTGCTTCCGGAGGTCGCTGCCGGGATTCTCCGCGAGGTCTTGCCGGACGTACGGAGGTGCTCGATATGAGGCGCGTCCAGATCGTCGGGACCCAGCGCTCCGGATCCAACCTGCTTCGCCTGCTGTTGGGGTCACTCCCGGGCGTCTTCGCGCCGCCTTCGGCGCACAAGCTGAGGGACTTCCAAAGCCTGACCAGCCGGTACGGCTCGTTGCACGTGCCCTCGAACCAGGGACGCCTGGCAGAGGACATGGGCCGGCTTGTCGATATGAATGCTCTCGCGTGGCCACGTATACCGGATCGGAGGCGGGCGGTTTTAGCAGAGATGGGCGGATCTACGCTGGCTCACGCAGTTTTAGCCTTTTACGATGCGCACGCCCGATACTTCGGCAAGCAGGTGTGGGTCAGCAAGTGTCTGGAGAATGTCCACTTCATTGATCAGCTCATCGACTCCGGCCTGCCCATTCTTTATCTGCACCTCGTAAGAGATCCACGCGACGTGGCCGCCTCGTTTTCCCGGGCCCCGATAGGTCCGAAGGAGCCAAAAGCGATCGCTTTGCGCTGGTTGGAGGACCAGGAAGCGGCTATGGCAGCACGCGAGATGGTCGGCGAAGACCGTTGGCTTACCTTGCGTTACGAAGATCTGGTCACGGATCCGGAGGCTGCTCTGGCGCCGCTGTGCGATCGCACAGAATTGAGGTGGTCGGCTTCCGCTCTCGAGTTTCACCGTCGAGAAGAGGCTCGATCGGCTGCGTCGATATCCGAGCTGTGGAACAATCTCGACCGACCGATTCGGCGCGATCGCGTGGCCGCGTACAAGAGATCGGCGAATATCGAGCTGGTGACGGCTGTCGAGGGCATCACGTGTGATCTGATGTCCGCATTTGACTATGCCGCTGAATATATATCTGTGCCGACCGGAATCAGTGCCGGCGAGAACGAGGACATTCTGAATCGTGATCGTGAGATGCGTGCAGAATTGGCGGCCGCCCGCGATCCGGAGGCAGAGGCCGTGCACCTCAGGAGAGTGAGTTTCCTGGAGGACCTCAAGGCCACGAGGCCACCCATGGGTTTTGCGGAGGATCTTATGTATGTGCAGTTCGCACAGAAAGCCGTGATCGAGTGGCAGGGAAGACTGCTTCTGATCAGGAAGGGTCAGGATGACCCGCACCAGCCAGGGAGATGGGAGTTGCCGGGCGGACGCATGAAGCCTGATGAATCGCCGGATGACGCGCTTGTTCGCGAGGTACGCGAGGAGGTGGGGTTGGATGTGTCGCCTGGGCGTCCGCTGGCTCTGTGGTCATGGCGGCTGGGCAACGAACAGGACGCCCCGACGGTCATCGCCGTGGCCCGGCTCTGTGAGACGAGTACTGGGGATGTGGACATGAGCCGGAACGACGAGGATGATTTCATCGAGAAGTACGGCTGGTTCGAGAGAGACGAGGTCCTCGATCTAGATCTCATTCCAAGCGCCAGAGGCCCCATCGAGACGGTTCTCGCAAACCTCTAGCAATTCTGTTCAAACGGATGAGGCGCCTACGGGCGTGTGTGAATCAAGGACGAGTTAGTTGCTGACGCGCCAGATCCTGAGGGACGCTCAGTTAGAGATCGAGCGGCGGATCGAGTTGCGTCTACAAGTCGAGGCCGGGCGGCTGCCGGACTGCGCCCTGGCTTCGGGGCAGTATCTCGACCATCCTCGCTACGAACAGCGCGGGCTCTACGGCACTGCGGCCACGATCCACATTCTCGCCCGTCGGGCCACAACGGATCCCGCCGTCAAGGAGCAGGTGGCGAGGTTGATCTATTACGTCGTCAACCGCAGCCAGGTGGAAAGGGCCTCGGTAAGCTCTGCTGTGTACCGGGACCTCGTTGCGCGCAGAATCCGGCTGCAGAAGTCGGACATTTTTCGGATGGCCGATATCGGGTTCGCCCTCTCCTACGTGAGCCCCGCCATCGCGCTGAAGTCCGAGGCGTTGACGCTGGTGCAGGGGGCTTTCGAGGGCGCGCGGGCCAACCCGGCGGGATATGCGGTTGGTAGCGAAGGCGGAGAGCCGGATCCGCTGGCCACGGCGCATGTCGTGCGCTGTCTGGCGGCGAATAATCTGCCCATCAGGCCGGAGGACTGGCGCTATCTTCGCGAGTACCTGAGCAGCGGTGACAACGACTTCGTTCGCTGCTTCGTGCTTCTCGTGCTCACTGCCTATGACCCCCAGATGGAGCGGAGGCAGCTGCAGGTCTCCTGGAAGGATCTCTTCTCGGCGCTTTCAGCCGCGTTCGGCGGCCAGTCGGAGGCGAACCATGAGTACACCCGGTACGGCGCGCAGGACTATGTCCGGATACCCTGGCAGATCTACCTGGTCCAATCGTGCGCCAAGCTGTTCCCTCTGACGAGATTCAACGGGTTCACGATCCAGCGGAAGATGCTGGATGTGGTCCAGCAGATCTGCGCTCCGACCGGGTTCAGGTACGAAGCCTCAGGTAGCTATCTCTCCACTCGCACCTATGCGTGCGTTTGGCAGGCGATGGAGGAGATTTTAGCCTTCAACTTCAGGCAGCCTATTCCACGCGTCGTCGTCCGCACGGTAACGGGGGCAACGCGTCTGCTGTCCAGTCGGCTCGTCGGGGTACTCACGTATCTGCTGCTCGTCGCCGTTGCGGCCGGATCGCTGGTCGAATGGCTCAACAGCCCTCACCGCTTCATCGGTGACCTGGCGCCCAATCTGCTGGCCGAGGTCATGCTCATCATCGCTGCGAGGCTCGAGCTCCAGGTGAGGCGGGCGAAGTATCGTCGCTAAGCCGTCGAGGGCACTCGTGAACAGCCCATGACAAGCCCTTGCCATCATCCGGTCACCTTGGCGTCCCAGTTGATCCGGTAGTCGAAGATCCAGGTCATCTTCTCGGGCTTGCCCAGCTTGCCGAAGATCCGGATCGCGTAGGCGTTGACGGCGCGGCTGACCGGCCCCGCCGCCTTGCTGGCGTTCTTGCGGGTCGTCTCCTTGATGACCCGCTCGACCCGGGGACGGCGCTCGGCCTCATAGGCGGCGAACGCCTCGGTGTAGGGGAGGTCGCGTAGGCAGCGGGCAAGCTGGATCGCGCTCTCGATCGACAGGGACGCGCCCTGCCCCGAACTGGACGACGGCGCGTGCACCGCGTCGCCGACCAGCACGATGCGGCCCCGGCTCCACGTGACGGTGGTGGGTGGCATGTTCTCCATCGGGCCGACGATCACCACGTCCGACGGGTCGGTCCGTTCGATCAGGTCCCGTGCCGGGGTGCCGTCGGCGGCGAACTTCTCCGCCAGGATCGGCAGCCACTCGGCGGCCGGGGTCGCCTGGACCTGGGCGGCGGTCATCGGTTCTGGGTGTGGGAGGTTTACGAACCAGACGGCGTCGTCCGCGCCGAAGACCTGGTAACCGAAGAACGCCTTCTTGCCGAAGGTCATCGGCATCTTGCCCTCGGTCGAGGGGATCCCCGGGGCTCGGACGCGGGCGCCGAAGCTGATCAGACCTGCGTACTGCGGTCCCGGGGCCGCCGGGTCGATGAGGGAGCGGACGGTCGAGCGGATGCCGTCGCAGCCGATGAGGATGTCGGCGGTGGCCTGGGTGCCGTCCGCGAAGTGCGCGGTCACGCCGTCGGCGGTCTCCTCGGCCCGGACCAGGCGCTTGCCGTGCTCGGTTCTGACACCGCGCCGCGCGGCCTCGTCGTGCAGCACGCCGTAGAGCTCGTCGCGCCAGACGAACTGCATCGGCCGGATCCCGGGCGGGTTGCCGAACTCGGCGAGCGGACGGCCCTTCCAGTCCTGGAGCACGATGCCGGTCATCGGCGCGCCGAGCGGCCGGATCAGGTCGGCGCAGTCGATCGCGTCCAGCGCGTCGACTCCGTTGGGGGCGATGCTCATACCACCGCCGACCCCGTCGGCGGTCTTCTCGTACGCCTCGTAGACGGCGGCGTCGATGCCCGCCTTCTGCAGGGCCATCGCGGTGACCGGCCCGGCGATACCGCCGCCGATGACGAGTGCTGTCTTCACGGTGTTCTGCTGCATGTTGGGATAGTTGCATTGCAACTAGTCTCTCGTCAACTAGTAGTTTTCGGAGTAGTGTCGGTGACATGGGTACTGCGTTCCGAGGTTCGCCACTGGCTCTCACCGTCCTGGCGCTGCTGCACTACAAGCCCCTGCATCCGTACGGGATCCAGCGGCTGATCAAGGACTGGGGGAAGGATCTGGTCGTCAACGTCGAGCAGCGGACGAGCCTCTACCGGACGATCGACCGGCTCGCGGAGGCCGGGCTGGTGGCGGTGCTGGACACCGAGCGGGACCACGCCTACCCCGAGCGGACCGTCTATGAGGTCACCGACGCGGGTCGAGAGGCCGCCCGTGAATGGCTGGTGGACCTGCTCACGGTTCCGAAACGGGAGTTCCCGCAGTTTCCGGCGGCGTTGTCTCACCTGCTGCTGCTTTCGCCCGAGGAGATCCCCGACCTACTGGAGCGCCGGCGTACGGCCGTCACGGCGTCGGTGGCGGAACTGCGGACCGCGCTGACCGGTCAGGCCGAGGGGGGTCTGCACCGGGCCAGCCTGCTCGAACTCGAATATCTGCATGCGGTGGCCGTCGCCGAGGAGCGCTGGCTGACCGGCCTGATCGACGACCTCCGCTCCGGCCGGCTGACCTGGTCCCCAGCCGACTTCGCCGACCCGCAAGCCGACTCGCAATAGGTACGGGCAGCAGACCGTACAGGTCGGTTGGGTGAGGCATGAGGGCCTTTCGATGAACGGCAGAACGGGTGCCCGGCACGGCCCGGGCACCCGTTTCGCAGGGCTGCTATCTGGCGCAGACACGCTGCACGGAGCCGGGTGCTGGGTCACCCTGGCCCGGTGAAATGGGCTTCGGCGTATTTGCGGAAGGCCGCGACGAGGCGGTTGCGGTCGTCGGCTCGGGTGGCCAGTACGACGTGGCTGGGCTCGATGCCCTCCAGGGGGATCGTGGTGAGGTCGGGGCGCAGGTCGCCGATGCGGGCGGTGGCAGGGACGATGGCGACGGCCTGCCCGCTGGCGACGAGTTCGAGCTTGTCCTCGCCCGTCTCGATGAGGGGACCGTCGGGCGCCGGGCTTCCGTCGGGCCGGGGGTCGGCGCGCCAGAAGGCGTTCCAGACGGGGTCGAGCGCCCGGGGCAGGGGCTCGTCGGCGATGTCGTCGAGGGTGACCGATTCCTTGCCCGCCAGGCGATGATCAACGGGCACCAGCAGCGCCCGGGGTTCGTCGTAGAGCACTGTGACGTGCAGCCCGTCGGTGGGGAGTGGCAGCCGGGCCACCGCCGCGTCCACCCGGTGGTCGAGGAGCGCGGCGCGTGGTTCGTCCCAGTCCAGGTGGAAGATCCGCACCTCGGCGTCGGGATGCCGCTGGCGCAGCTCGCGTACCGCCGAGGTGACGACGAGGTTGCCGATGTAGCCGATCGCGATCCGGCTGGGCTGGGCGGCGGCCCGGGCCCGCGACGCGGCGCGGGTGGCGGAGCGCAGCAGCGCGAGGGCGAGCGGGAGGAAGATCTCTCCGGCGTCGGTGAGCCGGCTGCCCTGCGGGGTACGGTCGAGCAGGCGGGCGCCCACCTGCTGTTCGAGTCGGGCGATCTGCCGGCTCAGCGAGGACTGGGTGAGATGGAGGGCGGCGGCCGCGCGACCGAAGTGCCGGTGCTCGGCGACGGTGGTGAACGAGCGCACCAGCCGCAGGTCCAGGTCCACCGGAGGCAGTGGCGAGTCAGCCATGCGCTCAGGGTAGCTCTCACCTCTCTGACTGCGGTGATGCGCGAATCGGGATGCGTCTTGCGAAACATTCATTGGACCCTGAGTGGGCTGCGGTCCCAAGCTGAGGACGCCAGTTGAGCAGCCCAAGGAGCATTCTCATGAGGACCACCACTGTGGTCGACGCGGCCCGCCAGGCGTTGGGGCCGGTCGGCTTGACGCTGCCGGTCTCGTTCACCAGCGCCCTGTCCATCGACCTGCAGCGCGAGGCCGTCGAGCGGCTGGAACGCGCCGGCTACCACGCCGTCTGGACCAACGAGGTCGTCGGCGGAAAGGACGCCCTCGTACAGCTGGCAGTGCTGCTGGCCGCCACGCGGCGGATGGTGTTCGGCACCGGCATCGCCAACATCTGGGCCCGGTCACCGCAGACCATGCATGGCGCGGCGGCCGTGCTGGCCCAGGCATATCCCGGCCGGTTCGTGCTCGGGCTGGGGGTCGGATATCCGCAGCAGGCGGCCGACACCGGTCGGGAATTCGGCAGCCCGCTGGCCACGATGCGCGACTATCGCGAGCGGATGGACAGCCCGACCTCGCCACCCGCACCCGACGTGGCCTATCCGCGGATCATCGCCGCGAACGGCCCGAAGATGCTCGCGTTGGCCGGCGAGATCGCCGATGGGGCACTGCCCGCCGGAGGGCCTCCCGAGTTCACCGCGCAGGTGCGTCAGGTGCTTGGCCCGGACAAATTGCTGGTCATCGGGCTCTCCGTGGTCCCGGGCGGCGACCGCGACCGGGCGCGGGCGATCGCACGGGAGTGGGTGTCGGGCAGCCTCCGCCAGACCTGGTACGCGGCCGCCCTGGCCCGGTTCGGCTACTCGGACCAGGAGATCGCCGAGGTGAGCGACCGGGTGGTGGACGCGATCATCGCCCACGGCGACCCTGCCGACATCGCCGCCAAGGTACGCGAACACCTGGCCGCCGGCGCGGATCACGTGACGCTCATGCAGCCGATCGGTACCGACTTCTCGGTCGGCGTGGACCAATTCGAGCGGCTCGCCCCGGCACTGCGTGACGTCACCGCCCACCTGGACCGGCGCGCCGGCGGCTGACCAACGCCGGTAGAACGACAGTGTGCCGGTGTCGGCGGATCAGTAGCGTGGATTTTCCGGTAAATCATATTATCGGGGCCATCAGGTTCTATGGCGTTGTCAAGTGTGACTTTTGGTTGAGTGTCCTCATGTGGACACATGGCGGTGGGCAATTGCCGGGAGGACGTGCCCGGCTTACGCTTCAAAAGCCATCCTTTCTGCTGAATACCGTCCCCAATTCGGCGTGGATCCGGCAATTCGCCACCGCGTCTCTCCCGAAAGGGGCCCGCCATGATTCCCGCCCAACCGTCCCCCGACAGCGGCATGCGCGGAGACCGTTCCAAGACGAACCGCGACCCCGGCGCGGCCGCACCGGTCCCCTTCGAGCTGCTGCTGACGCGTCTGGAGAACCACGTCAAGGAGGCCGGCATCACGCAGGACATGGTGTGCAACGGCGCGGTCACGGATTTCCTCGCGGCGGTTCCGGATCCCCAGCTCGCCAATCTCGGCGCGCCCGCGCTGGGCGTACTGAACAATCACATCGACGCGGCGATGCACGAGTGCTCGCTCATGGCCGCCAGGTCCTCGGTCCTGTCCTACGCGTCCATGGTCACCTTCAAGGCGACCAACACCTACGCGTCGGCCAACAACGTCGCCGCCAACGAGCATGAGGTCGCGCGGGTGGGCGTGGCAGTACGCGCTCGCATCGACACGTACGTCGTCGCGTGCGAGCGGCGGCTCTACCTGAACGCGGACGTCCCCGCCGACCTGAAGCTCCTCATCCAGCACCACGCCGTTGGCTCGGTCAAGGACCCCTTGGTGGAGGCCGCCGACCAGATTCTCCAGGCGGTGCACGTGCCCAACGATCCCACCCAGAACGAGAGCGCCGCGCTGGTTCAGGCCCTGGAGGCCCTCCCGGTGGTTCAGGCCATGTATACGGGCAAGCTCTCCGTCGGCTTCGGCGCCGAGAGCGGCGCCCTGCCCAGCATCGTGGTCACCAACGCGTGCAAAGCCCAGAAGCACTTCAGCAGGTACGTCGAGCAGTTCTACAAGAACGCGCCAACAGGCATGATCATCTACGCCGCCCTGGTGCAGCCGTCGCGCAGGCCCCCCGCGAAGCACGTGTCGAACATCGAGGTCACCGAGGACACCGTCGAGCCTGGCATGTTCTGGCTCGGTAGCCGGGTGACGCAGTTCCGGTCAAACACCGCACGGGTGGGTAACAAGGTACGCCTTTCGGTGATGGACGACGTCTTGACGGTGGTGCACGAGATCGGGCACCAGGTCGAGTTCTACCTTCCCGCGGTCGAATGGCTGCGCCTGCACCTGATTATCAGAATGCGAATGAACGGCACGCAGCTCGTCAATATCTATCCCAATGCAAGTAAACCTGAACCCGCCTTCGACGTCAGCACCATGCCGGCGTTCGAGGCGTACTACACGAAGAAAGAACAGCAGAGAAGCGGAAAGTATTATGCCGCCAAGCTCTATACCTCGGGTGACACCGAACTGCTGTCCATGACCGTGCAGTTCTTCAGCCAGCCCGATACCGCCATCCTCATGATCCAGCGCGACCCGGTGCTCGCGGCGACCGTCCTGCGGGCCATCCGCCCCGACGACTTCACGAACTTCCCCGTCGCCCTGCTGGCCTTGCTGCCCACCTGAGCCCCTCCGCGCAGCAATTAAGAGGACGGGCCGAGTACGAGTGTGGGGGCGACGTAATGTTCCCCCGGGGTGCGGGCGTCGGCGAGGACGTTCGCAGCGGAGTCTCGTTTGAGATTTGGCAGATCGCTGGTTCTACGCGTGAGTTTCGCCGGCAGCGGCGAAGTGCATCGATGCGAGCTTGGCGGGATCGGCCACGATCGCGATGGCGGCAATCCGATCGTCGGCGACCGTGAACGAGACGATGGAGAGCGGGGTTCCGTCCTCGCGCCACGAGACGTACCCGGGAAGGCCGTTGACGAGCACCGCTTGATGTCGTGCGACAGCGCCGGAGACCGTCCGCGCGCCGGTGGCGACCGCGGTGGCGCCGAGGGTGACGACCACCCCGTTCGGAGTGTCGACCGTCAGTTTCACGTCCGGGTCGAGCACGCGGAGCAGCGCCTCGAAATCGCCGCCCATCGCGGCCGCGCGGAAGGCTTTGATGACCTGTCGTTGTTCTCGTCGGACGATCGTCGTCCGTTCGGTTGCCTGTACCTTCCTGCGGGCGCGGCTGGCGATCATCTTGGTGGCGTCGGCAGACTTGCCGAGGATCTGACCGATCTCGGCGAACGGCACCGCGAACAGGTCGTGCAGCACGAACGCCAGTCGCTCGCTGGGCCCAAGTGAGTCCAGGACGACGAGCAGTGCGAGCCCGACCGAGTCGGCGAGCGCCACGGTTTCCTCGGGCTCAGCACTGTCGTCGACCGTGATCACGAGCTCGGACAACCCGTCTCCGTAGGACGCCTCGCGGCGGGACCGCAGGACGTCCAGGCTGATCCGGCCGACCACCGTGGTCAGCCAGCCCGCCAGGTTCTCGATGGTCGCCGCGTCCTGGCGGGCGAGGCGCATCCAGGCCTCCTGGACCACGTCCTCGGCGTCGGCGTGCGATCCGAGCACGCGGTAGGCGACCGCGCTCAGCCGGTCGCGCTGGGCCTCGAACGCCTCAGCCAGCAGGTCCGTCCGGCTGGTGTCAGTCATCGGTGGTTTTCCTCGGATCATGGGTTATGACGGGCCTGGATCGTCGCATGGTCTACGGTCGGTCAGCCATCGGCACGGTTTGGGCGGCGCCGCTGGCGGAGCGAGATCTGGTTGCCGTCCGGATCCACCGCCTCGATGCGAACGCCGAACGGATAGTCCTCCGGTTCGGGCTGATCGAATGTTACGCCTCGCCGGCGAAACACCTCGAAATCCTTCCTCAGGTCGTCCGACTCGAGGATGAGCGGACCGGGGGCGCCCGGCCGCGTCTCGACCGGCTGTCCCGCGGTCGGCGCGGGCGACCAGAGGATGATCTCGATCGGACTGTCGCCAACGCCCACGGTGAGGAAGCGGCCTTCCGGGCCGGGGTAGTCGATGCGCTTTTCCAGGCCGAGCCCTTCGGTGTAGAACTTCAGCGCGCGGTCCTGATCGGTGACGTTGACCGTCACGTACATGATGTTCGTCAGCACCCTGATCTCCGATCTCGTTGTTGGTCCGACGACCGTGGGCGTACACGGCCGTCGCTCCTATGACGGGCGCGGGCGCCAGAAGGTAACGAGTGGACCGAGCCCTGCGCGGCAGGGCGTCACGGGTATCCGCGCGGATCCGGTGGAGGAGAAACCGCCCCTTGTTCGATGCGGTATGCCCGTTCACTCCGGGTCGAGCCCGGCGCCCCGCCCCTCCGCCATCGGGCGTCCGAGCAGCTTGTCGATGCTGCGGCGTTCGCGTTTGGTGGGACGGCCCGCGCCACGAGCTCGTACGGCCACCGTGACGATCTCTTCGCGCGGAGGGGGCGGAGGGCTCTTGTCGATGTAGCACTCGGCGGCCACGGGGGCGCCGACGCGCTTGGTGATGATCCGGGAGACGACCACTATGCGTTCGTGGCCCTCGTGCCGCAGTCGGACCTCGTCGCCGACCCGGACGACGTGCGCGGGCTTGACCCGTACTCCGTTGATCCGGACGTGACCGCCCCGGCAGGCGTCGGACGCGATCGATCGGGTTCTGGTCAGCCGCACCGACCAGATCCAGCTGTCCACCCGAGCACTCAGCTGCTCACCTGCCACTCCCACACTGTACTGAGATCGTCGCGTCGCCTGCATCCAAGCTTCGCAGTTCTCATTCCCCGGCTCTTTGCCAGGGAATTGCCAGAAATGACTGTCACGCTGCCGCGCGTGATCGCATCGAAGCCGGCCACAGCCACCGTCCCCGTCACATCCGCACACTCTCCCGCCGCTGCTGCGACGCCGCCGATCACGCCCGAGTGTGCCTGCCGACGGAGCTATACGTCGGGCTGACCATGCCCAACCTGCGGTCGCCACAGCGCCCGCACGGTGCCATCACTTCTGCTCACCAGGCTCAGGGAGCTTCGCTATCGCGAGAAGGGATCGAAGGCTTGTCACAGGAGAAAACGGAATTGATGGCCGAAATGCCGCGCGCGGCGGCGGAATGGTTGCGATACGGGGAAGGAGGGCGGGCTCCCTCGCGGAGCGGTGGTCAGGCCGCCTCGGCCCACGACGACGGAGACCGCTAAGTCGTGGCCTCGTCACTCGGTTTTCACATACTCGGCCCGCTTGAGGTCATCGCGAACAACGCCCGCTTCACCATCACCGGGCTCCGCCGGCGGACCGTCCTGGCCGTGCTGCTGCTCACTCCCGACCGGGTTGTCTCGGTCGACCGGCTCGTCGAGGCCGTGTGGAGCGGTACGCCGCCGACCACGTGCCGCAACCAGATCGCCATCTGCGTCGCCGGTCTCCGCAAGGTGTTCCAGGAGGCGGGCTGCCACGAGGACGTCATCGTGACCGCGGCTCCCGGCTACATGCTCGTGTCCGGGGACCACCGCATCGACGCGGTCGAGTTCGCGGCCCGGGTGGAGTCTGCTCGGCATCTCGCCCAGGACCAGCGGACGGCCGAGGCTGCCTCTCTGCTCAGGGAGGCGCTCAGTCTGTGGCGGGGGACTCCGTTCGCTGACACCTCCAGTTCGCGGCTTCAGGAGGAGGCGAGCCTGCTGGAGCAGCAGTGGCTCAACGCGTACGAGCAGTACGCCGAGCTCCAGCTGGAGCTGGAGAGGTACAGCGAGATCGTGTCCGAGCTGTCCGGGCTCGTGCAGGAGCAGCCGCTACGCGAGCACGCCCGAGCGATCCTGATGCTCGCCAACTACCGGCTGGGCCGCCGCTCCGAGGCCCTGGGACTGTTCCGCCAGGCTCGCCAGAACTCCGTCGACGAGCTGGGGCTGGAACCGGGCAAGGAGCTCCAGGAGCTGCACGCCGCCATGCTGCGCGAGGATCCCTCGCTCCTGCCGACCTCCACAGCGTCGACCTCCACGGCATCGGTCTCCCTTAACACCGACCTTCCCGCCGGCTCCGGCGAGGCGCGGCTGCCTGCGGATGTGCCGTCCTTCGTCTCCCGGGAGGAGGAGCTTGCGAGCCTCGATGCTCTGCTGGAGGGTGGCCCCGACGTAGGGTCGGCCGCCGTCGGGCTCATCACCGGGGGACCGGGGGTGGGAAAGAGTGCCTTGGCGATTCGCTGGGCTCACCGAGTGGCGCAGTCGTTCCCCGACGGAAGGCTCTTCGCCGACCTCACCCGGACAGGAGACGGCGAGGAGTCTGTCTCGGCCATGCTCGCCCGGTTCCTGCGCGCCCTGAAGACACCGGAGAACGAGATCCCGGCGGACCCGCGGGGGCGGGCCGAGCTGTTCCAGCGGTCGGTCGCCGGACGGCGGGTGCTGGTCGTGCTCAGGGGAGTGCGGGACCTGCGCCGCCTTCAACGGCTGATCCCCGCGTCCGGGACCTGCAGCGTGCTCGCGACCAGCTCGTACAACCAATCGAGCCCGGCCCGGGTACGCCTGCGGCTGGACGCGCTGGACACCCGCTCGGCCGTCGAACTCCTCGACGCGCTCGTCGCCGATCACCGCGTACGGTGGGAGCCCGCCGCCGCCAGGAAAGTGGTCAGGTACTGCGACAACCTGCCCCTGGCCGTGTCCGCGGCCGCGGCGCGGCTCACCGCGAAGGCGCACTGGAGCGTCTCCCATCTGCTGGCCAGGCTGCGCGACCCGCTGCACCGGCTCGACGAGCTGAGCCACGGCGGGCCGCCCGGGATCCGCGACAGCTTCGACCGCGGCTACAGCGGCCTGGGACCGGATGCCGCCGCCCTGTATCGCCGGCTCTCGCTCTGGGACACCCCGGAGCTGGACGTCTGGAGTGGCGCGGCGCTCATGAACATCGACCTGTCGAGCGCGGAGAACCTCATGGAGCAGCTCGCGGACGCCGCGCTGCTCGAGACGTGGGGGCGGCGGCCGGACGGCCTGTTCCGCTATCGCCTGCCCAGCCTGCTCGCCCTGCACGCTCGGGAGTACGCCGATTTCCATGACCTGTCAGCGGCGGGGTTGAAGCTGCCCTATCCGTCCGCGATCTAGGCGCCCAACGTCATTTGTTCTGCCGATTAGCGCCGGAAATTTCCCTGCGATAACGAGATGAAATGCCGTTCGCCTAGGGTGGCTGCGCCAGGTCGGTTAATGCGGATGCGCCGCAAGCGGCAGGAAGGGAATTTATTAATCGGATCGTCGCCGAACTTCCAAAGGAGTTCGGCGGAGGCGGAAGCATGCCCAAATTAATCACCGAAGCACATCCGCAAAAAAACAAATCCATGAGATGAGGATCACGATGGGTGAAATCCATATAACAGGCCGGCGGCTCGCAGCGGGTCTGGCCTCCATGGCGATCATGGCCACCGGCCTCACCGCTGTCATGGCCGCCCCGGCCTTCGCGGTGAGCAGGTCCGCGATCGTCTCCGCCGCCCAGGACGAGCTGAACAACAGCAGCCGAGATCATGAGAGTCCCATGGGCAGCGGGTGCAACTACTACACCGGTGTCTTCCGTACGTGGAAGGACTCCGCCGGCTGCCCCAGCAGCGATGGCGTGCAGTGGCGCGACAGCAACTGGTGCGCGGACTTCGCCAAGTACGTCTGGCGCAAGGCCGGCGTGCCCCACGCCGACGTCCCTGAGTTAGAGGGTGGTGTGCTCACGGGGTGGGCCAGCTCGTTCAAGGACTACGGGACCAAGTACGGGACCTGGCACACCAGAGGCAGCGGCTACACCCCGCAGCCGGGCGACGCCGTCGTCTTCGACTGGGAGCAGAACGGTGACATCGACCACGTCGGCATCGTGAAGAGCGTCGACGGGAGCACGATCTACACGATCGAGGGCAACAGCGGCGACCGGACCAAGGCCAACTCGCACTCCCGGTCGAGCAGCGACATCGTCGGCTACAGCGCCCCGGTCGAGGCCAACAGCGGTCCCTCGAACCAAGACGGCGGAGATTTCAACGCCGATGGGGTGGGGGATATCTTCTCGGCCGCTACCGGTACGTTGACCGTCTGGAGTGGTAAGGGGTCGAACAACTTCGGTTCGGCCACCGAGATCGGTCCCGGTTGGGGCGCTTTCAGTAAGCCCATCGCTGGTGACTTCAACGACGACGGTATTAGTGACCTGGCGGCGGTCCGGGATGGCAGCAAGCTGACCATCTGGAATGGCAAGGGCGATAACCACTTCTCCAATGCGATCGAGATCGGTCCCGGTTGGGAGCCGTACGACAGCACCCTGATGTCGCTGGGCGACGTGAACGGTGATGGTCATGCCGATATCGGCGCCGTCCGTGAGGGCACCGGCACGCTCTACATCTGGAACGGTAAGGGCAGCAACAACTTCTCGAGTGCCATCGAGATCGGCCCTGGCTGGACTGCTTACAGCAAGCCCATCGGCGGTGACTTCAACGGTGATGGCATCGGCGATCTGGCGGCGGTCAGGGACGGCAGCAAGCTGACCATCTGGAACGGCAAGGGCGACAACAACTTCTCCAGCGCGATCGAGATCGGTCCTGGCTGGGAGCCCTTCGACAGCACCCTGATGACGCTGGGCGACGTCAACAAGGACGGAAACACCGACATCGCTTCCGTCCGTGAAGGCACCGGCACTCTCTACCTCTGGAACGGCAAGGGCAGCAACAACTTCTCGAGTGCCATCGAGATGGGCCCCGGCTGGACCCCGTACTTCTAACCGCCCCACCCCGCCGGGACGGCCCGGCGGGGGCATTCCCACGATTTGGAGCGTCAGACAGTGTCGAGAACATTCGCCCGCCACACGACGACGGCAGCGCTGGCCATCTTCGCGATCGTCGCCTTATCCCCCTCGGGGTACGCCCAGGACGATCCGGCCGGACCACCTACCGGCCGAGTGACCGCCTCCTACGCCACCGCCGCATGCGACTCCAACGGCACGACCAGCACGGACGCGGCCCTGGCCACACAGCTGAACGGCGTCTTGACCGCCACGATGAAGGGCTACATGACGGCGTACCGGGTTTCGTGCGCCCGCATGATCGTCAAGGCCGTCCACGACCGCGGCATGGATCCCAGAGCGGCGGTCATCGCGGTCACCACCGCGATCGTGGAGTCGACCATCCAGAACGTCAGCGAGACGGTCGACCACGACAGTCTCGGTCTGTTCCAGCAGCGTGCGTCGTGGGGCAGCGTCCAGGAGCGACTCAATCCGATCTGGGCCACCAATGCCTTCCTCGACAAAATGGTCAGGGAGTACCCGAACAACTCCTGGATGACAGCGCCGATCGGCGAGGTCTGCCAGGCGGTACAGGTCTCGGCCTACCCGTCCCGCTACCAGCCCCAGGCCGGAGACGCACAGAAGATCGTCGATGCCCTCTGGCAGCCGCGGAGTTCGTATGGCGGGGATTTCAACGCCGATGGGGTGGGGGACATCTTCTCGGCCGCTACCGGAACGCTGACCGTCTGGAACGGTAAGGGCTCGAACAACTTCAACTCCGCCACCGAGATCGGTCCCGGCTGGGGCGCTTACAGCAAGCCCATCGCCGGTGACTTCAACGACGACGGTATTAGTGACCTGGCGGCGGTCCGGGATGGCAGCAAGCTGACCATCTGGAATGGCAAGGGCGATAACCACTTCTCCAGCGCCATCGAGATCGGTCCCGGCTGGGAGCCGTACGACAGCACCCTGATGTCGCTGGGCGACGTGAACGGTGATGGTCATGCCGACATCGGCGCCGTCCGTGAGGGCACCGGCACGCTCTACATCTGGAACGGCAAGGGCAGCAACAACTTCTCGAGTGCCATCGAGATCGGTCCTGGCTGGACTGCTTACAGCAAGCCGATCGGCGGTGACTTCAACGGTGATGGCATCGGCGATCTGGCGGCGGTCCGGGATGGCAGCAAGCTGACCATCTGGAACGGCAAGGGCGATAACCACTTCTCCAGCGCGATCGAGATCGGTCCTGGCTGGGAGCCCTTCGACAGCACCCTGATGACGCTGGGCGACGTCAACAAGGACGGAAACACCGACATCGCTTCCGTCCGTGAAGGCACCGGCACGCTCTACCTCTGGAACGGCAAGGGCAGCAACAACTTCTCGAGTGCCATCGAGATGGGCCCCGGCTGGACCCCGTACTTCTAACCACCCCACCCCGCCGGGACGACCCCGGCGGGGCAACATCTGTAGTCTGCGGCGGTGACCGCGTACCGGATCCTGGCTGTGGACGACGATCAGGCCATCCTGCGTTCGCTGCGGCGCGGGTTGCGGCTGGAGGGCTTTGTCGTGGACACCGCCGAGTCGGGGCGGCAGGCGTTGGAGCGGGCGGCCGGGCAGCCCGATGCCATTGTCCTGGACGTGTCCATGCCGGGAATGTCGGGCATCGAGGTGTGCGGTCGATTACGGGAGGCCGGGTCGCAGGTGCCGGTGCTGATGTTGTCGGCGATGGACGAGGTGGCCGACCGCAAGGCGGGGCTGGCGGCGGGTGCCGACGATTACGTGATCAAGCCGTTCGACCTGGGTGAGCTGGTGTTGCGCCTGCGCGCCCTACTCCGCCGTGCCGGGCGCGCCACGGGCACGACGGTACGCATCGGGCCGCTGGTCATCGAGCCGGACGCCCGTGTGGTCACGTTGCGCGGCCGCCCGGTCGAGATGACGCGGCGCGAGTTCGACCTGCTGGAGGTGCTGGCGCGGAACGCCGGGATCGTGCTGACCCGTGCTGTGCTGCTGGAGCGGGTCTGGGGCTACGACTTCGAGGTGAGCGACAACGCGGTGGACACGTTCGTCGGCTACTTGCGGCGCAAGCTGGAGGCGGGCGGTGAGCCGCGCATGCTGCACACCGTACGCGGCGTCGGGTTCGTGCTACGAGAGCCATGAAGCTGTCCACGCGCTTCGCGCTCTGCCTGGCCGTTGCCGTCCCGCTGCTGGTGGCGCTGGCCGGGCTGGTCGTGCTGATGCTCGTCTCACAGGATTTGCGCACCCAGCGAGATGATCAGCTCGCGGCCCGGCTGCGGACACTGGCCCCGATGGCGAGAACGTACGCGTGGCGAACCGATGTGCTGCGTGCCGTGCCGCCCGACTTCCTGCAGCGGCGACTGCTGGCCGCGGCCACCGGCCAGGGCGGGGCGACGGTGGTGGTGGGTGACGAGAAACCGCTGGTCATCGGGGACGTGCCCGGCACGCTTCCGGCCGGTGCCGGTCCCGGCGACTACGTCGAGGGGGATCGGCAGTGGCGATTCGTCGCCGCCGAGCTGGGGCCGCGGGGGAGGGCGCGACTGATCCTGTTCGAGCCGGATGAGCGCCTCGCCGGCCAGATCGCCGCCCTGCGTAACCGGCTGGGCTCGGTCACGTTGGTCGCGGTCGGTGTGGGCGTGGTCGCGGGGCTCGTACTCGGCAGGTTCGCGGTGCGGCCGCTGTCGAGGCTGGGCGGGCAGGCACGTGCGATCGACGCCCCCTCCTCTTCCGGTACGCGACTGGCGACCACGGCCGGCGTCACCGAGATCGACGAGCTGGCCCGCCTCCTGAACGACCTCCTCGACCGGCGCGACGCGGCCGTGGCCCGTACCGGCGAGGCCCTGGAGACCGCGCGCGCGTTCGCGGCCACCGCCGCGCACGAGCTGCGTACCCCGCTCACCAGCATGGGCACCAACCTCACCCTGCTGGACCACCCCGGGCTGGATCCGGCGGATCGCGCCGAGACCGTCGCCGACCTGGCCGCCGAACACGGCCGCCTCCAGCGGCTCATCACCATGCTGCGCCGGCTCGCGCGCGGCGAGCTGCTCGACGCCTCCGCCTTCGCCGAGACCGACCTGGCCGGTATCGTCAACGACGCGATCGAGGACGCCCGGCGCCGGCACCCGCATGCCACGATCATCGCTCGCGTGCCGGACGCCGTACGGGTGCGCGGCTGGGCGGAGGGCTTGCGCCTGGTCGCCGACAACCTCCTAGACAATGCCGCCGTGCACGGTACGGACGCGTCCGGTCGCAGCGCTATCACGGTCACTCTGGAGCGTGGGGATGAGATCGTCCTCGCCGTCCAGGACACGGGTCCGGGGATCGAGCCCGAGTGCCGCGAGGCGGTGTTCGTCCGCTTCCACCGACGCCCTGGCAGCCCCGGGTCGGGGCTCGGTCTCACGTTGGTACGGCAGCAGGCGGCCCTGCACGGTGGCACCGCCTGGTTGGGCGCCTCCCTTGAGGGTGCTGGTACGCGAGCCGAGGTGCGCCTGCCCCTGACCGAGCGGGAAGTCCCGCGATCCGGGCGGTCCTGGCTGGAATAGCTCGGCCCTTGCCAGAGAAATGCCAGAAAAGCACGTCACCATCCCTCCGAACTCATCCTTCGGAGGAGATGACATGCGCATCATCCATTACGCGGTCGCGGTCGCGGCTGCGGTCACGCTGTTCATGCCGGCCGCGGCCTTGGCCGAGACCACTGATGTCATGCAGCCATCGGCGCACCCGGTCAAGCTGCGTACCGCCCTCAGAGAACTCTCGGTGACCTACACCTACCAGGGCGAAGAGCGCACCTTGGACGACTTCCTCACCCGTACGAAAACCAACGGCTTCCTCGCCCTGGACGGCCAGGACGTCGTCGCGGAGCGCTACACCGGCGCGAACCGTGACACCCGCTTCCAGTCCTGGTCGATGGCCAAGTCGTTCACCGCGACCGCCGTCGGCATCGCGCTCAAAGAGAAGCACATCGGATCGATCGACGACTCCGTGGACAAATATCTGCCCGAGCTGAAGGACTCCGGCTATGCCGAGGTGTCCATTCGCGACCTGCTGCACATGTCGTCCGGCATCGACTGGAACGAGGCCACCGACGCGCCACGCCTGATGGCCGCGGCCAACAAGGGCTACTCGATCAGCAAGATGGCCGCCCTTCAGAAGCGTGGCTGGGAGCCGGGCAGCCGGTTCGAGTACACCAGCATGAACTCCTTCGTCCTGGCCCGGCTCGTCACCAAGACCACTGGAATGCCGTACTACGACTACGTCGAGCGCAAGATCTGGCAGCCCGCCGGCATGGAGTCCACGGCGACCGTCGGCAACGACTCGCACGGCGACAGCCTGGGCTACTGCTGCTACTACGCCACCGACCGCGACTTCGCCCGCTTCGGCCTGCTCTACCTGCACGGCGGCAAGGCGAAGGGCCACCAGGTCGTACCGGCCTCCTGGGTGAAGGCGTCCACCAAACCGTCCTCGGTCAACCCGAACTATGGCCTGCACTGGTGGCTCGGCGGCGACGGCGGAGATTTCATGGCGGTCGGGCTCGGCGGCCAGTACATCTACGTCTCACCCCAGCAGGGCGTCGTCATCGTCAAGTCGTCCATCGCGGGAAGCGCTGTTGACCAGGAAGAGGCCATCGTCGCGTTCCGCGCCGTGGCGGCCGAGGTGGCCAGGACCCGAGGATGACTCGAATGGGCTTGGTGCAAAGCCGACAGCCGGTCATAGGGGCTTTCGAGTGTGACTGGAGGGCCGCGTGAGTCTCCGGCTTCTGCGGTTCGTCGTCGCCGCGGGTGTGCTGACGCTCGCGATCGGGCTGGGCAACCTCGTGGACGGTGACGTACGGGCGGGACTTCCGCTGTTCGTCGTCGGACTCGTTTTCGCCGGAGTGCCGGCGGGCCTGCTGGTCCGTCATGTGATCGCGAACTGGACGTCAACAGATTTCCGGCGCTCACCGGCGATGGCGGATCCCGCGATACGGCGCAATTTCCGCAGCGTCGCCGTGCTCGTTATGGCCTACAGCGTGCTGTGGTTCCTCGCGGCCGTCGCGATCCTCGTCTTCGCCTATCGGATCCCGCACGACAACGGCAGCAGCGGCGGATCGATCGCCACCGTGATGGTCATCGGCTGCTTCCTCGCCGGGATACCTACGCTGCTCGGCATCCAGTTTCTCCGGTGCGGGCAGCTGGTGCGGCACGGAGGCACTGAGGGCATCGCGGCCGGGCTGCGGTTTGGCTGGATCGTCGTCGTCATCGGCGGGCTCGCCACCGTGGGCTCGCTGACTCATGACCGCCCCGGCTACGGCACGATCGGGCTCGTCGCCGGCTGCCTGGTCGCCTTCACGCTGGTCAACAACCTCCGATTGAGCATGCTCAGCACCCGGGTCGTCGCGTACGAGCGGCAGGCTTCGGGGCAACCGTAAAGGAAGATCATGACCGACATTCGTGTGCATACCTACAGCGCCGCCGAGACGGGCATCTTCGTCAACAGCTACCTGATCGAGACGGCCGAGGGAGTCGTCCTGGTGGATGCGAGCCTGCTGGTCTCTGACGCCAAGGCGCTGGCCGCCCGGCTGGCCGCGTTGCACAAGCCCTTACTGGCGGCCTTGGTGACGCATCCCCATCCCGACCATTTCAACGGGCTGCCCTACGTGGTGCCCGATGACGTGCCCGTCTTCGCCACCGGGCCGGTGGCGAAGGTGATCCTGGAAAGCGCCGTGGCGAAGCGCGAGCAGTGGCAACCGATGTACGGCGATAAATGGCCGGACCGATTCCGCGTCCCCGACCAACTGCCGGCGAGCGGTGACGCGATGGAGATCGGCGGAGTGCGGCTGACGGTGACCGACATCGGCCCCGCCGAGAGCCACGCCGACTCCTACATCGTCGCCTAGGCCGGCGGAAAGCACATCGCGTTCATCGGCGACGTGGCCTTCGCCGGGACGCATGCGTACCTGACCGACGGTCACACCGGGACATGGCTGGCCGCACTGGACCGGCTCGCCGGCGAACTGGCAGGGGTACGGCTGTATCCCGGGCACGGCCCCGCGGGCGGGGTCGAGCTGTTCGACGACCAGCGCAAGTACCTGCTGATGTACCGGGAGGCCGTTGCTCGCCTGGCCGCCGGGGACACCTCCCTCGACGAGGAACGGAAGCGCGAACTGACCAGCCTCATGGTCCGCTACGCACCGGACGCGCCGCTGGATTGGCTGGTAAGCCTCGGCGCCGACCCGGTCGCCGCGGAGCTGGCCGCCTAGCCTTTCATCGAGGGGAGGGTCACGACGAACTCGCAGCCCGTGCCATGGGCGGGGCTGCGTAGCTTGCCGGCGATGGATGACCGTCGGCAGTGCCCGTACCACCGGGCTGCTCGAAACCTTCTCCCAGATCCGCCGGCCGCCGTTCATCGAAGAGGGCGTCCCCGCGCTGCCGTTCGCGGTGTTCACCACCCGCAACCCGCAGATCGCCGAACCGTGGCTCGTCGACGAACATGACACCCGTGGACAGCCGCTCGCCCCCGGCGCCATCGCCGCAGGCTGGGACGCCAAACCCAACTTCAGATGGAAGCCCGACGGCACGGCCGTGCTGTTCTGGCAGCAACAGGTGCGCGGCACACAGACCAGGGTCGTCGTGGCCCACCTCCCGGAACGTCCGCCCACTGGACGCGGCGCCATCCGCTCGACGCCGTCCCCGTCCTGGGCGTCACCGATCGCCGGCTACGTGCCGCCCGACCCTCGCCCGGTGACCCACTACGCCGGGAAGATCTCCGGGAGCGTCGACATCACGCGCCGGCCCTCGCCGATACCGCGATTCGAGTATCTGCTGGAGGTGACCTACACCATTTACTCCGACGAGCCGGGATTCGTGATCAATGGCGTCGAGCGCGGCGACCACGGAAAGCCCGGTCTGTACGGGACGACTTCCCGCTACAGCGCCGACCTGGCGATGTCCGGACGACACAGCGGATACCTCAAGGCGGACAACGTACTGATCCAGCCCCATGCCATGACCGGCACGATCGAATCCCAGCTTGACGGCCGACACCTCACCCTCGGCCCTCTCCCCTAGCGTGTGGCTAATCGAGCTTGGCTTCGCGGCCGTGGACGATGAGGGCGTACAGCACGAGCACGTCGACCGCGATGACGGCGAGTGACCACCAGGGGTTCACGGCGATCCAGGTCAGTTGCGTGAGGGCGTTCAGCATCACCAGAACGATGCCGACCACCCTGGCCCAATCCTGGCCAAGGGTGACGGCGATGCCTGTGGCCAGCACGAGCACGCCGAAGAGGAGATGGAGCCAGCCCCAGCCGGTGACGTCGAAAAGCAGCAGCCGGGCGGGCGTCTGTACGTAGACCCGGTTGGCGAAGACGGCGGCGAGACCGGTGATGATGTTGAACAGCCCGGCCAGGACCATCATCATCCCGCCGAACCAGATCCAGCCGACCCAGCCGGTCACATGGCGTGCTTGGTGATAGGTCATCGAAATCCCCCTTGAGCTCTGACTTCCGTGTGCCGCGGCGGTGTCGTGGGGCCCGGCTCCCTTGTGCTTCCCTCACCAACACGACAAACACGACAAAATGGGATGTAAAGGCAGGTGGAGGGATAGTGTTTCCCCCGTCTTGGCGAATTCGATACGCAAGATCGTCGTCCCATGGCAGCCCCGCTGGCTGGCTGGTCGGGCCGGACTAGGCGTCCGAAGGATCACGATTCCGATACGTTGGGCCGTATGCTCCCCGCTCTCCCTCAAGCCGCTCGTGCCGACGTGCGACAGGTTCCGTCCCGGTTCGCCTGGCTGGACGCGTTGCGCGGCATCGGCGCGCTGGCGGTGGTGGGGGAGCATCTGACCACCTGGGCGATGCCGTGGCTGCGGCCTACCTCGTTCAACCTCGGCGTCTACGGCGTGCTGGTGTTCTTCCTGGTCAGCGGCTACATCATCCCGTCCTCGCTGGAA
This sequence comes from Nonomuraea sp. NPDC049028, assembly GCF_043197735.1. Classification (NCBI taxonomy): domain Bacteria; kingdom Bacillati; phylum Actinomycetota; class Actinomycetes; order Streptosporangiales; family Streptosporangiaceae; genus Nonomuraea; species Nonomuraea sp. NPDC049028. Next base: position 29,754 of record NZ_JBICTR010000017.1, on the reverse strand, counting down.
CGGCACGGCGATGTGCGGGCCTTCTGGATCGGCCGGTTCTTCCGCCTCTATCCGCTCTACCTGGCGGTCATCGCCCTGGTCCTCGCTCTGGCCTGGTGGATCCCGGTACGGGCGGAGGTGCCCAGAGAGCTGTCCTCGGTGGCCGCACACCTGACGATGCTGCTGGACACGGTGGGTACGGCAGGTGTGCTGAACACGATGTGGACGCTGTCGTACGAGATGGTGTTCTATCTGCTGGCCGCGGCCCTGTTCGTGACCGGCGTACGCGATGGACGGAACCTGCTTCCGGCCGTATTAGCGCTGATCGCCGCCGTCGCTGGGCTGGTCCTCACCGGGCCGCCGCTGTCGGGCGGCTGGCTGGCCTGGGTGTCGTCCGGCCTCTTCGTGGTGGGGCTCGGCTGCGTGGTCTCCGGCCGCGGGCGTACGGTCGCGGCCTGCGCGCTGGGTTTGATGGCGCTGGCCTTGGTACTGCTGAGCAGCCGTGTCCCCTGGTTCGGGCTGGCGATCCTGGCGGTGATGTTCGCCGGTACGGCGATCCGTCGCTGGGAACGCGGGCAGGCGCCGCTCTGGCCCGTGGTCGTCACCGCGATGGTCGTGGCCGCGACACCGCTCTGGGCGCTCAACGCCGGCTGGTGGTGGGTGCGACCGGACGTGTGGGGGCTGACCGTCATTCTCGCCGCCCTCACCTTCGCCGGTGGCATGGCCTTACGTGCGCGTCCCCTTCCTGCCGTGCTCACCTGGCTCGGCACGATCAGCTACTCCCTCTACCTGGTCCACCTGCCATTGCTGCTGATCGTCATGGAGTTGGCCGGTGAGATGCGCTGGTCGCCGCTGCCGCTGCAGATCGGGATCAGCGTGGTCTTCCTGAGCCTGCTCATGCCGGCCAGCTGGCTCAGCCACCGCTTCATCGAAGGCCCCATGCAGCGCCTCGGCCGTCGGGTCATTTCCCAGCAGGTCAGTCTTCGGCGAGGACGATGACCAGGTCGCGGGGGCCGAGCGTGACCGGGTCGGATTTGCCGGGGTTGAGCACCACGCCGTAGTTGGGCGGGGCGGTGGACTCGACCGCCAGCCGGTAGCCGATGGCGGTCTCGCCGCGGGTTCGGGCGGCGGCGATGACGGTGGCGAAGCTGACCGTCATCCCAGGGCGGACGTAGTCGGTCGCGGGCTTGAGGTAGATCTCCGAGCCGTCGGCGTCGAAGAGGTAGCGGAACACCGCGCCCAGGTGCGGGTTCTCCGACAGCTGGGTCATCAGCAGGCTGATCAGCTTGGTGCCGACCACGAAGTCGTCGGCCTTGGTCACCTGGGCCAGGCGGCGGTTGCGGTCGTCGTTCATCTCGCTGACGATCGGGAAGCGCTGCCCGGTACGGGATGCCAGGTCACGCAGGTGCAGCAGCGTCACCAGCGTGCGTGAATCCGCGTACTGCGACTCCAGCCGGTCGTCGGCCAGCACGATGATGTGGTCGAACATGCCCGGCTCCAGCGACTCCAGCGTGATCCGGTCGGTGGTGTCGCACTCCTTGACGTTCAGGGCCAGGTTGGTGAGCTCGAACGCGAACTCGGATTCGTCGACGGCGGCGGCCACGTTCAGGATCGAGCCGGGGGCCACGTACTGGTCGAGCTCGGCGACGATTTTCGGGGCGCGGCTGTTCCAGCCGAGCATCAGTGTGCTTTCCGGGGGTGCGGCCTCGCGGGCGGGAAGGGTGATCGCCTGCTGGACGACGGGCGGGAAGCTGCGGACGAGCCGGACGGTGGAGTCGTCCTCGGCGATCACGATCATCTGGTCGCCCTCCATGACCTGGGTGTCCATGGGCGGGTTCAGGACCACCGAGCCGTCGCCGCGCCGGATCCCGATCAGCGAGGCGGTCTCGTACGCGAACAGCGCCTCCCCATACGGGAAGCCGGTCAGCTTCGGTTCCGTCCGCATGTAGATCTCGTCGCCGCCGAAGTCCAGCAGATCGGTGACCACCACCGACAGCCCCGACTGGCGGCAGGTCTGCACGATGAGCCGGGAAGCGATGTCGTCGGTGTCGACCACCTGCGCGTGCCCGTTGGCGGCCAGTTCGGCCGCGACGCGGTTGCTGGAGTCGGCCACCGAGGCGATGATCGGCGGGCGGCGGCGGCGCCAGTTGCGGTTGGTCAGGCCGAGGAGCGTCTTGACGACGTGCGCGTCCGGATCCTCACCCGCCGGGGAGAGGACGATGATGGACCGGGCGGTGTCCGGGCTGAGCAGGTCGAGATCGGTCGGTTCTATGGTGCTGCCACTGCGTACGACGACGCGGGTCTTGCCGGTGTCGCCGACGCGCGTGCGCAGTTCCTCCTCCATCTCCAGCTTGTCGCCGTCGCCGAGGATGGCGATGCAGGACTTGGCTTCGCTGGCGTTGGCCTCGACCAGCTCGGGAATGATCGTGAAGATCTGGTCCGACCAGCCGACCAGCACCGTGTGGCCGGACTCGACGATGCGGGACCGGCCTTTGCGCAGCTCGGTCAGCTTGTTGTCCAGGCCGGTGGTGAGCACGCCGACGAGGCTGGAGACGATCAGCAGGCCGCCGATCGTGATGGCGAACCCGAGGATCGTGAAGATCGTGCTGCCCTCGTTGTCGCCCGCGACGGTGCCCGGGTCCATGGCGCGCATGAGACTGCCCCACAGGGCGTCGTACCAGCTGTCGTGGACGTCCTTGTCGGCGAAGAGTATGGACAGGCCCGCGAAGATCACGACCATCACGACGGTGACGAGTGCGAGCCAGCCGATCAGGGCGGGTGTGCCCTTCGACATGCTGTTGTCGAACCGGTAACGCAGACGTTCTCGTCGTGTGGCCATGACCTAACCCATCGTTTTGGGCATCCTCTCGCCAGTGGCGGTAGGGGATGTGCGAAAAGTACCAATAGCCACAATTTTCCCCTTACTTCTATCCCGCCGCTTGCATCTCGCTAACAAAGGAGTGAAGTCGCGCCGCTAGGTCTTCGCCTTGGCGGGCACGCATGACGAGTCCAGCGTGTCCAACCGGTCGGACTGCTGGGCGGGCTGGCGTGGTGACCGCGTGGTTGTGGGGGTGCTGCTGGTCGTACTTGTAGGGGATGGGGTGGCGACCTTGCCGGCGCGGGCGATGGCGATCTTCACCGCCCTGCGGATGCGCGGGTAGTCGGGATAAGCCGGGTTGTACGCGGGTGGTACGAAGTTCACCTTGGCCACCTTGGCGCCCTTGACCTGCTGAGCGAGCGGCACCAGGTCCTGCAGCAGATCGCGCGGGATGTCGGTGAGGAAGGTCTGCTTGGCGGCCTTGGCCAAGGCGTTGAACTTCAACAGCACGTTGCCCGGGTTGAGCTGCTTGAGCATGGCGCTCATCACGCACTGCTGGCGGAGCATGCGGGTGTGGTTGTCGGCGCCGGCGCAGGTGCTGCCCGGATGGTCGCGGGCCCTGCCGTACCAGAGGGCCTCGTTGCCGTCGAGGGTACGGGTGCCGGCCTTGACCACGCCGCCGTCGGAGCGGCCCACGCCGTAGCAGACGTCCCGCTCGACGTTGATGGTGACGCCGCCGAGGGCGTCGATCAGGTGTGCCACGCCCCACATGTTGACGAGCATGTAGTAGTCGATCTTGAGGCCCAGGATCTGGCCGAGCGTGCCCTTGACGGCCTCCGGGGCGCGGTCGGCGGAGCGGCCGACGACCTCGGGATGCATGTCGGCGTACGCCCAGACCCCGTTGAGCAGGTCGGCCGAGCCGCGGCCCTGGCCCGGCGGCAACGAGAAGTTCTTCGGCGGCGGGAACCGCTTGGCCAGCGCGGATCCCGGCGGGAACGGCGCGTTCTCCAACTCGCGCGGCAGCGCCAGGACCACGGAGTTGCCGGTGTGGACATCGATGCTGACCACGTTGATGCTGTCGGTACGGATGCTCACGCCTTTGCGGGAGGCGGCGCCGTCCCCGCCCAGCAGGGCGATGTTGAGCCGATCGCGTCCCCGCCACGGATCCTTGTGATCGATCGGCTTGGACGGTGAGGATTTGAAAACGCTGCCGATCGCGTCGTCAGAGGTACGGGCGGTCGTGGCGGCCAGCCCGAAAGGCAGCGCCACGGTCACCGACAGCACGCCCGCGACCGTGGCCGTACCGAGCTGTCCCCACTTGCCGAGCCTGGCGGGTCGCAGCACGATGTACGAGCTGATCACGACCCCGGCCCAGGCCAGCCCGCCGACCACGCACAGGACGGTGATCACGGCCAGCCAGGTCGGATCGAGCAACAGGCCGGCCAGCGCGTTACGGTTGATCAGCGCGATCACGGCACCGATCAGCAGCACGCCGAAGGTCCCCATCATGATCATGCCGGTACGCTTACGGCCCGCCAGAAAGTGCGCGACGCCCGGAACGACGACCGACGCGAGCGTCCAGCCGATCACGGATGGAGCAGTCCACCTGCGCATCCAACCTCCCCCATAGGCAACATATGCCTCATTGCGTAGGGAATTTAGCAACTCACCACGCTTGGGGTGACCTAGACGGAGGTTCCCTGAGCTCCCAGGCAAGCGAACGGCCACGGGCACAACCCGTGGCCGGGACGCTCTATCTTCCGCGTTTGCCGTACAGGCCGACTGTCAGAGAGACGCCCAGCGCGGCCAGGGCGACCTGGATGCCGAGCTCGATCCAGTCGATGCCGCGGGTGTCGGCCACGCCGAGCGCGGCGGCGAAGGCGGTGCCGACGAGCGCCGCGACGACGCCGATCACGATGGTCAGCCAGATGGGGATGCGCTGGCGTCCGGGGACGACGAGCCGTCCCAGAGCGCCGATGACGATGCCGATGATGAGGCCGGAGATGATGCCGGTGACTTCCATGCTGAGACTCCCGATTGGTCGGCAACCTATCCGGGCAACGAACCACCTCCTGGAGAGGTTCCTCACCCTGGTGATCGTCGGCTGAATTCACTTTCGCACATTAAATGGCCGGAACATGCCCGCACATTGTCCTTTGTCCGGCGTTATTGAAGGGTGCAGAATTCGGTTGAGTCCGATGGTCGGGCGAGGAAGGAAAGCGAAATGAGAAAAGTCTCGAAACTGGCCGCGATCGCGACCACCATGGCGGGCGTGCTGATCGCCACCCCGGCCGGGGCGACGGCGAAAACCGATCCCGCCAGCCCGGCCGGTCCGTTATCGAGCCTGGTGGGCTGTCCGCTCGGAAACACGTACGTGATCAGTGGGAACTGGGACGGCATCGGCGGCGACGGCATCGGCACTGTGACCAAGACTGCCGATGGTTTGTCCTGGCACCTGCGCAATGGAGTCCTCGGCGGGTCCGAGACCACGTTCAACTTCGGGCTCCCGACGGACATCCCCGTCGTGGGCAACTGGGACGGCATCGGTGGCGACGGCATCGGCGTCGTCCGCGTGACCTCCGACAACCAATGGGATTGGTACGTCCGCCAAGGCGCGAACGGTGGAGTGGCCGAATATCACTTCGTCTACGGATCCGGTAACGACTACCCCGTGACGGGTAACTGGGACGGCCAAGGCGGTGATGGCGTGGGAGTCGTTTCACCGGGGGGCGGCTGGCATCTGCGCAATGGAGCGAACGCGGGAAACGCGGACTACAACTTCGCTTATACCGGTAATTTCACCGCCAGGCTCCCGGCCGCCGGCAACTGGGACGGTATCGGCGGTGACGGCCCGGTGGCTCTGGGAGCCAATTCCAACGGCGACTATCTCTGGGCATTGCGCAACGACATGCTCGGCGGGAGCCCGCAAACCACGTTCCCCTATGGCAAGGCTTTTCCCTCCGGGTGCGCCGTCGTGGGCAACTGGGATGGTATCGGCGGCGACGGCATAGGCGACGTGTACTCGGACGGGGCCAGGCTCCAGTGGCATCTGCGCGACGCGCCCAACTCGGGTAACGCGAACTACCAGCCGTTCTTCGGCAATCCCTAGGCGTTCCGCCGGCCTGGACGGCAAGATCCATGCCTGGATTGTGCTGCACCTTAAGAGAGTCGTAAGTCGGCTCTGCGAGGCTTCAGGCACATCGAGAACCGGTCCTTACCAGGAGGAACATCATGAGGACGATCGCCGCAAGCCTCTTCATCTCCCTCGACGGCGTTGTCGAGGAGCCGGCGGAGTGGCATTTCCCGTACTTCAACGACGAGATGGGTGCGGCTGTGGGCGGCCAGATGGCCGACACGCTGCTCCTGGGCCGCAAGACCTATGACAGCTTCGCTGGGGCGTGGCCGGAGCGGGAGGCGGAGGGTGGCGAAGACGCCGGTTTCGCCAAGACGCTGGGCGAGGCGCGGAAGATCGTGGTGTCGCGCCAGCCTTTGGAGTTCACCTGGCGTAACTCCGAGCTGCTTCAGGGCGATCTGGTGGAGGCCGTGACGGCGCTGAAGAACGAGCCGGGCGGTCGGATCGCGGTGAGTGGTTCGGTCTCGGTGGTCCGCCAGTTGTTGCAGGCGGGGCTGCTGGATGAGCTGCATCTGCTGGTGCACCCGATCGCGGTCCGCAAGGGCGAGCGGCTGTTCGACGAGGGAGACACGACCGTCCCGCTGGAGTTGATCAAGTCCGAGACGTTCACGACTGGGGTGCTGTATCTGGTCTACCGGCCTGCCCAGGCCGCCGCCGATGCTTCCTACGACGACGCCAAGACGCACCTGTCCCAGGACGAGCAGTAGAAGCCGACAACGGGCAGCTCGGCATGTCGCCGCCGTGTCACGGGGTCCGGAGGGGACCCCGTGACGTCGCGGGTTGGCATTCATCAAGCGGCGTCGAGGGCTTCGGTGATCTTGCGGGCCATCTCGGTCATGGTGGGGCTGGGCTGGCCCTTGTGGGGTCGGGTGGCGGCGTCGATGGCGACGATGACGGTACGGCGGAAGTTGTCGGCCTCGGCCGGGTTCTGCTGGTTGAGCAGGCTCATGGATGCGGTCAGGGCGGGCAGTACCTGGTCGGCGAGTGCGGCGACGGTCCTGCCGTACTTCACGCCCTTGGGCGCCTTGGCCAGCACGTGTCCGACCAGGCCGGTCGCGGAGGCCAGGGCGATGGAGCCTTCGGTGGCGGCCTGGTGCGCCGAGCCGGCGGCGCCGGCGGCGGACATCAGCGAGACGGCGCCCCAGCCGGCGGTGCGCAGGGTGAGCTTGTCCTGGTCGGTAAGGGTGATCGACATGGTGTTGCGCTCCTTCAAACTCTTACGAGGTTCGACCGAACGGACAGACGTTGAACCGTTCATGGGCTCCACCATCCCCGATCGTTCTGATACTGGGCCGATGCCGTCCTGACGCGGACACTGACACGACAAAGGCTGGTCGACCGCAACGCGGCTGCGAGTACTGAGCGGCGCCTGGCCTATCCCGTCCCGGGTTATCTTCTGTCGGGGCGAAAGAATGGGAAGCGTCATGCTGATTCGACTGCTCGGCCCGGTGGAAGTGGAGCGGTCAGGCCAGCGATGGCCGGTGCGACCTCCGCAGGCCGCTCTCGTGCTCGCCGTGCTCGCGCTGGAGGCCGGGCACGCGGTCCCGGTCGACGCGCTTCTTGCCCGGGTGTGGGGGGAGCAGGTTCCACCAGGTGCGCGGCGTACCCTGCACACGATCATCACGCGCATCCGGCACGAGGTGGTGGCCGATCATGGCGCGCTCGTCCACCGGTCCGGCGGCTACGTGCTCGATGTCGAGGAGTCGGCGGTCGACGTATCCCGGTTCCGCGCTCTCGTCGACGATGCGGCGAACGCGCCGGATCCGGCACCGCCACTGGGCGAGGCCTTGACGCTCTGGTATGGCGGCCCTCTCGCCGGGCTGCGCGGCGAATGGGCCGAACGGACCCGCCAGCGCCTGCGCGACGAGCGAAAGGAGGCCTCGCTGGCGTGGGCCCGGGCGGTGACCGGACACGACGCGGCCGGCGCGGTCGCGGTGTTGTCGCCGCTGGCCGAGGAGCACCCGCTGGACGAGCTGGTGGCGGCCGCGCTGATCGAGGCGCTGCACGCCTGGGGGCGGACGGCCGAGGCGCTGATGCACTTCGCGCAGGTACGCCGGACGCTCGCCGACGAGCTGGGTGTGGAACCGGGCACGGCGCTGCAGCGGTTGCACCTGCGGCTGCTCAGTCCTGAGGCCGTCGTGACCGTCCGGCCCGTCCCGGCGCAGCTGCCCGTCGATCTGCCGTGTTTCATCGGACGGGCGGCGGAGCTGGGCCGTTTGACCGCGATCGCGGCCGGCGCAAGCACGGCCGCTCCGGTCTGTGCGGTCTCCGGGCCGCCGGGAGTGGGCAAGTCGTCGCTCGCGCTGCGGTGGGCCCACCTGCATCGCCGGCGTTTCCCCGACGGTCAGCTGTACGCGGATCTGCAGACGGCCGGCCCCGTCGACGCGACTGTGGTGCTGACGCGCTTCCTGAGAGCGCTCGGAGTCCGGGAAGCGCACATACCGGCGGAGGCGGAGCTGCAGATCGGGCTCTTCCGCAGCATGCTGGCCACGCGCCGGATCCTCGTCGTGCTCGACGACGCCCGCAGCGCCGAGCAGGTTCGGCCACTGCTGGCCACCGCCCCGCAGTGCTTCACGCTCATCACCAGCCGGGCCGAACTGTCCGGGCTCGCCATCACCGCCGGAGCGCACATGCTCCAGCTCGACGTTCTGGGGGACGACGACGCCCACGAGCTGCTGGCGGCCAGGCTGGGCGAGCGCAGGCTGGCTGCCGAGCCCGAGGCCAACAGGCAGATCATCCGACTGTGCGGCCGGTTGCCGTTGGCGCTGGCGATCGTCGCGGCCAGGCTGGCGCAGCACATGGACCTGCCGCTGGCGCATGTCGCCACCGACCTGTCCCGGGTGGACGCGGACCTGGAACCGTTCGCCCACAACGATCCAGCGACCGACTTACGCACCGTGTTCGAGCGCTCGTACCGGGACCTGCCGGAACCGGCGGCCCGGCTGTTCCGGCGCCTGGGGCAGTATCCCGGGCCGCACGTGCCGATGTCGGCGGTTGCGAGCCTGGGTGCTCTGCCCCTGGACAGCGCACGGAGGCTGTCGGCGCACCTCGATCGCACCAATCTGGTCGACATCCGCGCCACCGACCGGTTGCGTCTGCACGACCTGCTGCGCGTGTACGCGGCCGCGCAGGCTCGCGACATCGACAGCCGGACGGCGCGCCGGGCGGCGACGCGGCGCCTGCTGGACTACTACCTCCACTCCGCATGCGCCGCCAGCGGCGTCTGTTACCCGCAGCGGGAGACCGTGCGGCTGGGTCGACCGGCGCGAGGCGTGACAGTGGAACGATTCGACGGACCCGCGTCGGCGCTGCGCTGGTTCGCGGAGGAGTCGGTGGTGCTGACGGCGCTGCTGACGGAGGCGAGCGAACTCGGGCTGCATCAGCACTGCTGGCAGCTGACGTGGGCATTCGCGGAGTTCATGCAGCGCCGCGGACTGTGGGAGCAGATCATGCGTGCTCAGACGGTGGCCCTGGCGGCGGCCGGCCGACTTGACGACCGCTTGGCCCAAGCGCTCTGCCACAACAGCCTGGCGCGCGCCCACGCCAAGCTCGGTCGCGATCACGTGGCCGTCGAGCACTTCGAGCGGGCGCTGGAGCTGCACCGCGGCCTGGACAAGCCGGGCCTGCACGCGCACGTCCATCTGGGACTGACCGTCTCACTGAGCCGGGCCCGGCCCGGCCGCGAACTGCACCACTCCCTTCGCGCACTGGAGCTGTTCCAGCAGGCGGGCGATGCCATAGGGGAGGCCCGGGCGTTGAACAACGCGAGCTGGTGGCGTGCCCAGCGCGGACATTACGACGAGGCTCTGGCCGACTGCCGCCGGGCACAGCGGCTCCTGGCCGATCAGGGCTATGCCCAGGGCGAGGGCCACGCCTGGGACAGCATCGCCTACATCCTCGCCTGTAAGGACGACTTCACGCAGGCGGCGGCGTGTTACGAGCGTGCGGTCGAACTGCTGCACGGCTGCGACGACCTGCATCCCGCCGCCGAGACGCTGATCCGCCTCGGTGAGATGCACCTGCGGGCGGGGAACGTCACGGCCGCGCTGAACGCGTGGAAACGGGCGGCGGAGTTCTACGACGCCCTCGGCGACACGCAGGGCGAGGCGGTCCGCGCGCGCATGACCTCTCTCGAGCGTCCCTGACCGTGTCCCGCCCTGCGCTGAGCTGGGACGTTGAGAATTCGTTCAGAGCCCCGTTGCAGGCTTCGCTTGACTGAGTGCGCATGCGGTAAAGGAGGTCATGCGACGGTGAGAGGAAGAAGCCCGGAGGGAATTCAGGTCAGACTCCTGGGTCGGTTCGCGTGCACCATCGGTCGCCGGGAGGTGCCCATCTCCCCGAAGGCTCAGCGGCTGATCGCCTGCCTGGCCCTGCGCGGGCCGACGCCGAGACCGGTGGTCGAGACCCTGCTGTGGCCGCAGGCGAGGCAGACGCAGGCGGCTAAAGGACTGCGACAGTCTCTGTGGAAGATCCGTAAGGTGACAGGGGACGCCCTGCTCGGTGCCCACGGCGAACAACTCGAGCTCCGAGCCGGCGTCACGCTCGACATCAGGCCCGCGAGCAGGCTCGCGGAGCGGCTGGCCCGAAGGGCGGCGACCCTGGAGGAATCCATCGGGCCGACCGCCGCCGGCCTCGCGGGACCGGCGGAACAGGGCATGACCGAACAGAGTCGATGGCCCTGCCTGGATCTGGAGCTCCTTCCGAGCTGGGACGGCGAGGAGATCGAACGGGCACGGGAGCGATGGGACACGATGCGACTGGCGGCGCTGCAGCGGCTGGGTGAGTCATGCCTGGCCGAGCGGGACCTGCTGGCATCCCTGGACTACGGTCGGCGCGCCGCCGCGGTGGATCCGTTCAACGAACGCTCTCAGATGATCACGGCGAGCGCCCTGGTGGGCCTCGGCGACATGCGGGGCGCATGGCGGCTCTACACGGCCTACTCGGATCTGGTGGGAGCGGAGCTGGGTGTCGACCCGAGCCCCGGGTTCCTTCGCATCGTCACCGGCGTCGTGCCGGAGGACGTCCCGCTGAGGCGATGACTTCACTCGGGCAGCGTGCCGAGCATGAAGAAACCGCGCAGTGGGGAGACCAGCGATTCCAAATTCAGGGAACGGTTGCCGGTCGGGGAATTAATGAGGATGGGCGAGCTTCTTTCTTTCGACGCGATGCCGCGCCGGCGAGCGCTATTTGGTCTGGCCGGGGGCGCAGATGGGAATGGTGGTCCCACAGCCGTCGCGGCACGGCGAGGTGCCGTTGACCATCTCCTTGGTCGGCTCGTCCCAGGTGATGTCGGTGACGTCATCGGCGATGAGGTCAACCAGCCCAGCCAGAGACGTGGCGCTCCCTTTTCGTGAGTCCGTTTCTGAACGCCTCCCAACTTAAATGGTAGTCGTCTGCTTTTCGTCTTCCCGGTGATTCTGCGGCGTCTCCGCCGCGTCTGCGCGATGTCTGCGAGCCGGCCATTGAATTACTCTTGACGAAACAGCGGTCGAGTGGCTTTATTGGGTGGTGTCCCACTGCGAATATCTCTCGAAAGGAATGAGAAATGAACACTGGAATCGCTGAGCTTTACGCTGGCTTCAGTTATGACGGCCAGGGCGTCGTGGACCTCGCCTCCGGGGTGTCGCAGGTCAAGACCACCACCGTCATGAGCGCCGCACAGCGTTGACCGACCTCGCCCAGCCGCCGGGGCGCACGGGCGCATTGCCCGGCGCTCCCGGTGTGGCGGACAGCGCGAGACACGATGGAACGGGCGGTGACTACCTCCCGTTGTACGCGCGCCCCCTCGCCCAGGCTCTGAAGCGGCTCCGTAAGGCCCTGGCGACGTCGCCTGCCCTGCCCGGACCTGTCGATGTCACACGCTGCGTCGCAGCCGTCAGCTCCTCGTTGCGCCTGCAGCTCGATCAGGCGGTCCTGCCCGTCGTGGTCGAGGAGCTGGGGTGGGCCGCCGTCCGCGGCGGCCTGCGCGGCGGCACGCCGCAGGAACGGTACCGGTCCTTCTGGGAGGACGGACAACTGTCAGCCGAGCGGCTCGCCCGCGATTACCCCGTGGTCTCGGCCGCACTCGACGTCATCGCCGACTCCACCGCCAGCAGTGTCGCGCTCGCCGTGCGCCGTCTGGCGGCCGACCTGCCGGCGCTACGGGCCGCCATGCCGGCGTTGACAGGCCCCGCGGTGGGCATCGCCCTGGTGGGCGGGGACCGGCACGCGGGCGGCGGGCAGGTCCTGCGCTTTGAGCTGCGCGATGGCGGGCGCGTCTATTACAAACCCGTCCCGCAGGGCTCGTCGGCGCTGTTCCACGACTTTCTGGGCCTGCTCGGCGTACCGAAGGAGATGCGGCCGTCGCGTCCCCGGATGGTCGAGGGGTCTGCACACGGGTGGATGCAGGAGGTCGCGTTCGCCCCTTGCGCGACGGCCGCCGAAGTGCGCCGCTACTGGACCAGATGCGGAGTGCTCCTGGCCGCCTGCTGCCTGCTGAACTTCACCGACGGGCACTTCGAGAACCTCATCGCGGCCGGGGAGCATCCCGTCCTCGTCGACACCGAGACCATGCTGCAGAACTACTCCTGGCGCAATCCCACCGGCACGCTGGAGTCCGTCGTGGACACCGGCCTCGTACAGCCTTCGGATCCGCGGACGCCTGGCCGCGGCAGCTTCTCGGCGTACCAGGTGATGGGCTCCGACCGGCTCTCCACGCTGACTCCGTTCGCCGTAAATCGGGGCAGCGACGCGATGGAGGTCGGTTTCCGGCGGATCACCCACTCCCCGCCGCTCAACCTGCCCGTCCTCGACGGGCGCTTCCAGACCGCCGACTGCTACTTGCGGGAACTCGTGAAGGGCTTCGACACGGTGTTCGCCCTCTGCCGGGCCCGTCGCGCGCATGTGCTGGCCGCCACGGAGTTCTGGGATCGGGTGGCCGCGCACCAGGGACGGCAGATCATCCGCGAGACCGCCTACTACGCACGGCTGCTGCGGCTCATCCAGCAGCCGGCGGCCGCCCGTTCCTGGCCGGCCGCCGACGCCGAACTGAGCCGCCATCTGCGCGTCGGAACCGTCAGCAGATACGACCGCCTGGTGCCCGGCGAGATGGCCGCCCTGCGGGACCAGGACATCCCCTACTTCACCCACCTGGCCTCCGCCACTCACCTGAAGGGCGGCCCGGCCACGCACACCCGGTTCTTCCGCACCTCAGCACTGGCTCAGGTCCGCCGGAACATCGCCGACAGGGGGCCGGCGTTCGTCGCGGCCCAGGTCGCGTTCCTGCACGACCACCTGAGCACCCCGCCGCCGGATCCCTCGCTGACCCTCACCGATCAGTACCTTCTTCGCGCTCAGAGCGCCGCGCATCCAGGAAGCCACCACCATGAACCTGCCGATGATCTCCCTTGAAGCTCCGCCGGCGCCGGACGCGGCCTTCGCCCTGTCCGGCTGGACGTGCTCGTCCCTGACTCCGCAGGTCGTCTGGAACGCAGGGCTGCGTGTCATCCAAGCGCAGCTCGACGGCAGGGTGACCAGGCGCGCATGGGTCCTCGTCGACGGCGAACCCGACCCGGCGCCGGAGCTGATGCCCCGCACGGACGGCAGCGAGGACTTCCGCCGGTGGTTCTCCCGCGTCCGCGCCTCGCGCTCGCCGGACACCCCGATCCTGCTCTACGTACGGGACATCGTCTCCTGCGACCGGTCCTTCTACGAGATCGTCCTGTCGGCGGTTCGCGGCCTGCCCGGCGCGGACCTCCTGCCCCGCCATGGCTCTGACGTCGAGTTCTTCTGCGGCGACTACCAGCGCACTCCGGGCGGCATCCACCGGGAGTACTGCTCCAACCGGCATCTCGTCCTGGCCGGCGCCAAGTCCATGCACTTCTGGACGGGGCAGGCGTGGATCCCCGAGGACGCCGGGCGGATGGTCAACGACGGCCCCTTCCAGGGCACCGAGGAGGAATACCTCAGCTCGCTGGGCGGCCAGGAGGAGGATGTACGAGCCTCCCTCACCGCGGCGGCGGGACAGGCGTTCCTGTGGGACAACGGGGTCTGGCACGTCGGCGAGACCCACGGCCTGGCCTTCGCCGTCAACATCTCGAGCTTCATGTCCTCCTACGACGCCGCCGAGCGCGCTTTCCCACTGGAGGTCTCCCCGGCGGGTGAGGTGTCGCCCGCGTGGCTGGCCGCCTTCTCGGCGTACCTGGGCAGGCGGACGGACCGGGACACCGCACTCGCCGTCGCCTCCGCGCACGGAATCACCGGCGCCGAACCCGTACGGTCCGCCGCCACGCCCTCCTCCAGGGTGCGCTCGGCCACGCACGCGCGTATCTTGTGGTGCCGCGACGGCCACGAGGTGATCGTCGCAACCCATGGCAAGGCCATCCGCTTTCCCGCCACGGTCGGTGAGTGGCTGCGGGAGGCGGCGTCCCTGCCCGCCGGAGCGGCCTGCGACGTGCCGGACGAGGAGGAGATCGGGCGGCTGGCCGCGTGGCTGGTCGGCAATTCCGCCTTCTGCCCGGCATGAGCGCAGGCCCGCACAAGGGTTTTGCGCTGTTGTTCACATCGCAGACGATCTCGGCCATGAGCGACTTCATGGGGCCCGCGGCTCTGACGCTGGCCATCGTAGGCCACGATGGCCAGTCCACCGCTCTCGGCCTCGTGCTCGGCTGCGGGCTGCTGGCCAAGATCCTGGTCCTGCCCGGCGGCGGCGTCCTGGCCGATCGCCTCGATCCCAAGCGGGTCGCCGTCGCCGCCGACCTCCTGCGCGTGGGGACGCAGGCCGGCATCGGCGCCACGCTGCTGAGCGGATCGCCCCAATTCCCGCTGATCGCCGTCCTGCAGTTCATCGCGGGCGGGGCGGCAGGCTGTGCGCTGCCCGCCGGCTGGCCTCTGATGGTCCAGCTGGTGCCGAAGGAGCGGCGGCAGCGGGCCAACGCCCTGCTGGGCACCGCCAGAAGCGTGGCTCTGCTGTCAGGCCCCGGCCTGGCGGGAATCCTGACGCTGACGCTCGGTCCGTCGGCGGTGTTCGCCCTCGACGCCGTGGGATTCGCCGTCAGTGCGGTTCTGCTCGCCATGGTGCGAGCCAGGCCGGCACGGGTGCCCAGCAGGATGGGCCGGCCGGAGTTGAGGGAGGGATGGACGGAGGCACGGGAGGGATGGGCGGAAGTGCGGGCGCGCCGGTGGTACTGGACCACCCTGGTAGCCCACGCGGCCTGGAACTTCGCCTCGGGCGTGCTGCTCACTGTCGGCCCTGTCGTCGTCGCCGGCTCGCTGGGCGGTCAGGGCGTCTGGATCGTCCTGGTTCAGGCGGGAGGCGCTGGTCTGCTGCTCGGGTCGCTGCTGGCCGGACGGGTGAGCGTACGCAGGCCGATCCTGATGGGCAACCTCGGGCTGGCCTGTTACGCCGTACCGCTCATCCTGCTGGCCGCGCGGGCGTCGGCGCCGTTGGTGATCGTCGCCTACGCGTCGGCGCTAACCCTGCTCGGCCTGATGGACCCGATCTGGGACAACGCGGTGCAGGCCCTGGTGCCGGCACGCGCCCTTGCCCGTATCACCGCCTACGAGCTCGTGCTGTCCCTGTCGGCGCAGCCCGTGGGGCTGATGCTGGGGCCTGCCGTGGCCGCGGCCGCCGGCACGGCGCTGCCGCTGTTCGCCGCGTCGGTGGTGGTGAGCGTGACATGTGTGGTGGCGGCCCTGATCCCGGAGAACCGGCGCGTGGTGCTGCCCTGACCCGGCGACGGGGCGGATGCCGCTTCGCGAGTCCCCCTTCATACGGGGTGATTCGATGGCTCAGGTCTGTCGGGGGGAGCGGATCAGCAGGGTGGCCAGCACCTCGTCTGGGCCGACGGCGCAGTAGATGTGTGGGACGTCGGCCTGCCAGGAGATGTGCTCACCCGGGGCGGCCAGCAGGGGGACGTCGGCCGGGCCGGCGCGCAGCACGCCCGCGTAGACCGTTACGTGTTCGGTCACGCCGGGGGCGTGGGCCGGCGAGTGCTGTACGACGCCGGGGCGGACGCGCATGCGCAGCAACTCGAACGTCGCGGTCGGCTCCTCGAAGACCTCAAGCAGCGTGGCCGTCACGGCGGCGCCGGGCACGTGGACGGCCTCCGCGGGCGGTGCGCCGGGCTCCAGAACCAGGGCCGTCAACGGTACGCCCAAGGCTCCCGCCACCGCGTAGAGCGTCTCCAGCGTCGGGTTACGGGTGCCCAGTTCCAGGCCGGACAGGGTGGCCTTGCCGATGCCGGCGCTGCGGGCCAGCGCCGACAGGGAGATGCCGCGGGCCTCCCGCAATCGCCGCAACCGGCTCCCGATTTCCGTGTCACGGCCGTCCACCCGGCAATCCTTGCATTCCTCTGCCGGACTTGTCCCACTCTGGCCACGTGGCTATGGTTCGTTCCGTAAACGGAACGATGGAGCGGGTGGTGGGCGTGCGGGTGCAGGCCGTCATGGCGGGGCTGGTCAGTGCGGTGGTCGGCTACGCCAGTTCGTTCACCGTCGTGCTCGCCGGACTGCGTGCCGTCGGGGCGACGCCGGGGCAGGCCGCGTCCGGGCTGCTCGCCCTGTGCTGCGGCATCGGGGCGGTGGCGGTCGTCCTCGGGCTGCGCTACCGCATGCCGATCAGCATCGCCTGGTCCACCCCCGGCGCGGCGCTGCTGGTGGCGACCGGTCCCGTGCCCGGCGGCTTCCCGGCCGCGGTCGGCGCGTTCATCGTCTGCGCCGGGCTCATCGTCCTCGCCGGCCTGTCGCCCTGGCTGGCCCGGGCGATCGCCGCCATCCCGCGTCCGATCGCCGGTGCCATGCTGGCGGGCGTCATCCTCAGCCTGTGCACCGCGCCGGTCCGCGCCATCGTCGACATCCCGCTGCTGGCCGTGCCCGTCGTCCTGGCCTGGGCGGTGTTACTGCGGTACCTGCGGCAGTGGGCCGTTCCGGGCGCGCTCGTCGTTGCGGTCATCGCCATCGCGGTGCACGGGCCCGGCAACGGCCTGTCCGGCGCGTCCCTGCGGCCCGTGGTCGAGCTGACTGCCCCGACGCTGAACCTGTCCGTAGTGGTGAGCATCGCCATCCCGCTGTTTCTCGTCACCATGGCCGCGCAGAACGTCCCCGGTATGGCGGTCATGGCGACATACGGGTACGAGCCGCCCCTGCGCCCGGTCCTCGTCGCGACCGGCCTGGCGAGCGCGGCGGCGGCGCCGTTCGGCGGTCACGCCATCAACCTGGCCGCGATCACCGCGGCGCTGACCGCCGGCCCGGACACCCACCCTGACCCCGGCCGCCGGTGGATCGCGACAGTGGCCCTCGGCGCCGGGCAGCTGACGCTCGGCCTCGGCGCCGGCCTGGCCATGGCCCTGGTGCTGCTGTCCCCACCCGTGCTGGTCATCGCGGTGGCCGGCCTCGCGTTGCTGCCGGCGCTCGGCTCGTCGCTGGCCGGCGCGGTGACCGAGCCGGAGGGACGGGAGGCCGCCGTGGTCACTTTCGTGGTCACCGCATCGGGGATGACGATCCTGGGCATCGGCGCGGCGTTCTGGGGTTTGGTCGCGGGCGGCCTGACCGCACTTCTGCTGCACAGGCGACCACCGTCGCCATCCACCGCGGAACGTCCCGTGGGCCGGGTGGTTGGTATGTCGGCCGATCAGCCGTCGTAGGGGAACGCTTTCGACGTGTGGTGATCCGTCCTCGCCCCTCAGAACCACATCATGGGCCCGTCAGCTGACGGATCCAGTCCGGTGAGCGATTCGGCCAGCCTGCCGGTCAGGTCGGCGATCACCAGCTCGGTCAGGGTGCCGGGGAAGGTGTGCCGGTCGAATTCCACGTCCCAGACCATCGTCCACCGGTCGGGGTCTGGATCGCTGGTGTCCCACCAGACGGTGTCGCGGCCTTCGGTGTTCGCGCACCACAGCAGCCCTGCTGGCGCGGGATGCACGGGCATCGCCTCGTCTTCCTCCCAGCTGAGATATTCGACTTGCTCTTCGTGCTGCTGCTGGAGGTCCTCCGGCTGCCCGATCGTGATGCCGTTGATGCCGATCGTCCCGTACGCCTCGAACAACCGCTTGTAGTCGCTTGGCAGCCGCAACCCGAGCGACCGCTCGATCGCCGGCCAGTCGTAGGTGTGGCCGCCGGTCCGCGGGTCCCCGATGATCGTCGCCAACTGCGCCAGCGCGTCTCGCGGTCCTTCCTCTACGGACGTGGCGGGGTCGACGCCCGGCGGGAACAGTACGCGCGGACGCGGCACCGCCGACAGCGACAGCACGGGCAGGTCCAGCCGCCTGTCCAGCCACCGGTCGAGAAACCCCGAGACGCCGTACGGTAGCCGCTGCCATCCCAGGCCGTCGGCGTCCAGCAGCACCACCGGCCACTCGTCCGGCTCGCCGCTGACCGGAAGCCACCAGCACGTCTCACCTCCGTCGAACACTCCCCACAATCGCAACCCGGCCGGCTCGGGCGCGATCGGTGACGGGACCACCCGCTTGCCCGCGGCCCGCCGCGAGCGCAACCGCTCGCTCACCACGGCCTCCTCCGCATCCACGTCGAAGCCCTCCGGCGCCCCGGGACCGAGCAGCCGCAGCACGCCGGCCAGCCTCCCCACGCCGTACTCGCCGACAAGCGCGGCATAGTCCTCGGGCACGCCCGTGGCCGCCTGGACCCTCGCCGCCGGCCCAGCGACCTCGAGAGCGAGCGGCACCCCCGGGAAGGAGGCACTCTCCGGCACGTCCTCAAGCACGAGCGGGGCGAATTTCCAGGCGTACGGAGGCGACACCGCGGGCAGGGCCTCTCCCAGGTCCAGACTGCCGCTCACTCGCGCGGCGAGCACCTCCGTCATGGGTGCGTCCACCAGCCGCCACGTCTCATTTGGCCAATGCTGGGTGAAGACCCTGGTCGGCCAGTCGTTCGGATCGGTGGAGACCGAGGTGTCCCAGAAGTAGTACTCGCTTCCGCGCGACTCACCCCACACCAGGAGCCCGCCCGGTTCGGGATGAAAGGCGTACGGGTGCGACGGCGGGTCGGCGGCACGGATGGCGCGTTGCAGCCCTTGCCGCTGGTCGAGTTGCCGGTAAGAGCCGCCGCGGTCGGAGTGATGGGGCACCACGACCCAGATCCACTCCCCGACCAGCACGGGCCCGTACCTGTCCGCGAACTGTTTGTAGTCGTCGGGAAGCCGGAGACCGAGCCACTGTTCAACGCCGGGCCAGTCGACGGGAAAGGCAGCAGGGGGCGGCGGGCCGATGACGGCGGCCAGGGCGGCAAGATCCATGCCTGGATTGTGCTGCATTGCACCTGGCCGCTGTTTCGCTGAGATCGCCTTACCAGGCCCTGCGGGCTCGTGGCCCGGCCACCCCCGTGGACATCCTCGGCCTGCGCGCTTGGGCGGTCACCCCCGCTGCGGCAGGCGTGTGAGCACGGGGAATGGGTGATGGGCGTGCTGGGCGGGTCATCGGCGGCCGGCCCAGCGGCCCGAACGACGGCCAGTGCGGCGCCGGTCAGTGATCAGGTTGTAGACGAGCAGCAGGACTGCCGCGCCGACGATGGCGCAGACCCAGGTGGACAGGTTGAAGAAGCCCTGGATGCCCGAGACGTGGAACACCTTGGTGGCCACGAAACCGCCGAGCAGCGCGCCGGCGACGCCGAGTACGAGGGTGATGATCAAGCCTTGCTGGTCTTTGCCGGGGACCAGCATTCTGGCCAGCAATCCGGCGACCAGTCCGAGGATGATCCAAGCGATGATGCCCATGACCGAACTCCCTGTGGTGGTGCGTCGATGTCTGCGCGGGATCGGTCTTCCGGACCGGTCGAAGCAGGTGGCGGGTCACCGCATGATTGGCGGCACCGACCGTCGAACTTGTTCACTTCCAGCCAACACCCTGCGTAAGGGACAGAAACCGGCGATCTGTGAAGGATTCATCTCCAGGACCGATCACCAGGGAGAAAAGGATGGTGCGGCGCGACCAGCGTTGAGCCCGGCGCGTCACAACAGATCATCGCTGCGGCGGCTGGTGGCTGCCGGAGCACCTTCGCCGGACGCCGGCTCGGCGGCCAGGGCGACGGGCTCCAGCCAGTCGAGCCGTTCGGCCAGCCCCCGGGCGATGTCGATGACGGTGGCGATATACGGAGAAGAGTTGGCGTCGTGCCACAGCAGGGACCAGGGGTAGTGCGTCGCGGGGTCGGCCAGAGGCCGCCAGGTGGTGCCCGGCCGGTTGGAGGAGCGGAACGAGGAAGGGACACAGTGCACGCAGCGATGCTGGAGTACGAGGTCGGCGGCGGCCCGGGAGCTTTCGACGGTGCCCTCGTAAAGGGTGGGCGTCAACCCGGCCGAGCGGCACAGCGCGAGGACGAACTGATTGAGCTCCGGCGTCTGCGATTCCTCGCCGAGCAGTAGCAGCTCGTCGGCGAGGGCGGCGACGGGCACGCCGTCGAGGTCGGCGAAGCGGTGGTCGTCGGGTACCAGCACGCCGAGCGGATCGAGCCTGATGAGCTTGGAGGTCACCTCGGCCGGGGTCTGGGAGCCGTGTCCGATGGCGATGTCCAGGCGGCCGTCGGCCAGTTGCCGGTACTGCTCTGGGGTGCCTGCCTCGACCTGGTGGATCGTGATGCCGGGATGGTTGCGCTGGAGCTCGCGCAGGATCTGCGGCATGGTGTCGTAGCCGGCGTCGATGATGCCGACGCGCAGCGTGGGCGCCGAGGCGGCGGCGGTGCGCGCGACCTGCGTGGCTCGGCTGACGTGATCGAGAATCTGGCGCGCTTCGACGAGGAAGGCGGCGCCGGCCGGGGTCAGGTCGACGTGGTGGGTGCTGCGGTCCAGCAGTCGCACGTCCAGCTCACGTTCGAGCCGCTGGATCTGCTGACTCAGTGCCGACTGCACGATGTGCTCGCGGGCGGCCGCGCGGCCGAAATGCAGCTCTTCGGCCAGCGTCACGAAATAGCGCAACTGCCGTAATTCCATGCCCGCCACCCTCTCTGCTCAGGCGGCGCCGATGCGGACTGTCGTCTCCCACTCTAGGTTCCTCGTGGGCGGGTGAACTTCTGGAGGTGAGCCGGGCCCTACTTGCTGGGCTGAGGTGTTTGGCAGGCGATCTGCGGCTTCATGCCGAAGTAGTTGAGGGGGCCGGCCAGGATCGTCACCGCGATAGTGGCCACCTGATTGCAGTTCTCCACCGGCCCCGTGTAGTAGTTGCGCTGGCCTGCGGCGACGGCACCGACGATCAGCCAAAGGATCAGCGCTCCTGATGCTACGCGCATCGGTTCTACCTCCATCTTCGTGCTTGCACGGGGGCGGACGGGGTCATCGCGGAGCTCGCCGGCGTCCGACCTCGACTTCGTAGCCGCCGAGCGGTTGTCGAAGCGGAGGGTCAGCGTTTGAAGGCGTCCCAGATCTTTCCGCCCGCCTGCTTCAGATTGCCTGCGACCTGATCGCTCTTGCCCGCGATCTGCTGGCGCCGGTCGCCGGTGAGGCGGCCGAAGAGTTGCCTGACCCAGCCCTTGAGGACCTGGACCTTGTTGCTGATTTCCCAACGCAGACTCATCGTGATCTTCCTTCAATGCTGTGCCGCGGTCAGGCGGCTTGGAATCCCAGTGTCCGTCCCGGCCTGATGGGGGGAAACGAGCAATGGCGGCGCCGGTTATCACCGGAACCGATGAGCGCTGGGCGTATCCGGGATCGTGGTCGTGGCCAGAACGGTGAGGATCACGGTAAGGGAGAGCCACACGAGGATCCGCGGCAGCGACGGGGAATCGGTCAGTCTCCGGCCGGTGAGAGCGGGCCGGTACGGCGGTGCCGGAGGCGTTCGGGGTCGGGCCAGTGCACGTCGCTTGCCCAGCCCAGCCGCTCGAACAGGCGGATCACCCCGCTGGACAGGTCGATCTGGCCCCGGTCGAGACCGTGACGGGCGCAGGTCGGCTCGCTGTGATGGCCGTTGTGCCAGCTCTCGCCGAACGACAGCAGGGCCAGCGGCCACAGGTTCGTCGCCCGGTCGTGGTTGCGGGTCTTGAACGGCCGGCTGCCGATGAGGTGGCACAGCGAGTTGACGCTCCAGGTGACGTGCTGCAGCAACGCGATGCGGATCAGCCCGGCCCACAGGAAGGCGGTCAGGCCGCCGTACAGGGTGCCGGTGATCGCCCAACCCGCCAGGAACGGCAGTGCCAGCGACACCACGCACAGCGCGGGGAAGGCGCGGGCCACCCGGGTCATGGCAGGATCGGCCAGCAGGTCCGGGGCGTAACGCTCGGCCGGAGTCTGATCGTCGGCGAACAGCCAGCCCAGATGGGCGTGGGCAAGCCCCCGAAGCTGCCCGCGCAGGCCGGTCCCGTACCGGTAGGGCGAATGGGGATCGCCCGGTCGGTCGGTGAAGGCGTGATGGCGGCGGTGCACCGCCACCCAGTCGATCACGTTGCCCTGGAAGCCCATCGACCCGGCGACCGCCAGCGTCACGCGCAGCCATGGCCGGGCGGCGAACGAGCCATGGGTGAGCAGCCGGTGGAAGCCGACCGTCACCCCGAGCCCGGTCACCACGTAGAAGCCCGCGGCCAGAATCAGGTCGGTGAGCGCGACCCCCTGCCCCCACGCCAGGTAGATCACCGCGCCGAGCGCGGCGAACGGCGCGATCACGATCGACGCGGTCAGCGCCGTCTGCGCCCGCCCGGCCGGCACGTGCTCTCCGGCCCCGGGGAACGGCGAGGTGCCGTCGTAGTCCTGCCGACGTTTCACCGGTGGTTCAGAAACCGCTCGTTCGGAAACCGGTCGTTCGGCAACCGGTCGTTCGGAAACAGTCATGAAGTAGCTTTCTCCTCATCTATACCGTCCGCCGGTGCACGTAGCACCAGCGCCAGGTCGACCTGGGCCCCAGAGTGGCGGCCACCGGATGGTCGGTCTCCCGGTAGTGGGCCTTGGCGTGACCGCCCTGCGAATCGTCGGAACAGGCCACCCAGCCGCAGGTCAGGCACACCAGCAGGCGTGTCCAGGTCTGGCCGAGGGCCAGGCATTCCTTGCATTCGGGCGGTCCATACCGCACGGTGGGAAGCTGGTCGATGTGATCGCAGCGGGGCGCCTGACCGTTCAGGCCTGCACGGTCGGTCGCGTCCATGCCCTGTGCGTCCAGGGTCATCGCGACCCCCTCACGGTGACAGCGACGCAAGGTGCGCCAGCTGGTCACTTACCAGTCAAGGTGCTCAGCCGTCCGGCGGAAACACGCAATCCCAGCTCGCCTCATCAGCTGCGGCGATAGCCACCTGCGAGCACGTCGGCCGCGCCATGTCCGCCCTGCCAGGGGCGGAGAGATCTTTCCAGAGGCCACCGGATCGGCTTGACCTGCCGGATCGCGACTTCGAGGCCCGCCGGACAGCGAAATCGGCCGGAGAATTCAGCGGCGCGAAACCTCCTGCCATCTTATGCCGAGAGTGGAATTCGCTCAGTTGTGCGAAATTTCCCTTGCTATTTATTGCAAATGGGTATTGAATGAGGAATGCAAGCCAAAGAAAAGGGAGGCTCTTATGAGCTTCGTACAGATTCTAGAATTCGATACCAAGCGTGCCGGCGAAGTCGAGTCGCTCATGAACGAGTGGCGGACGCAGGCCAAGGGCAAGCACTATGTAAAGCGCGAGGTCGTGGCGAAGCACCGCGATCGAACCGATCACTACGTGGCCATCGTGGAGTTCTCCTCCTACGAGGAGGCCCAGAACAACAGCAAGCTGCCGGAAACCGACCGGTTCAACGCGCACATGGCCAAACTGTGCGAGGGCCCGATCGAGTTCTCCAACTACGATGTGATTCGCGACAAGAGCTGATCATCAACTGAACATCGCGGAAAGCTCAGCCTGTGCTGTGGCGTGCGAGAATATTCTCGCGTCATGGCGCGGGCATTTTTTATGCCAGCCTTCAAATATCGAGCGGGCGGCAAAGGAGCTGCCGGCGTCCCGGGCACCCGGGATTCACATCCCGCATGACCGAAGGTCCGGAACGGGGCCTGGCGGCGTTGACCGCCTGGCCGGCCGCTCTGGTGAGCGCCCGCTTGGCGTGCCGGGTGAGTGACGTAGATTCGAGGTATCCGGAAACGACGACATCCCGCCGCATTAGAGGTGCCTGCCAAGCCGGCTCACCGAAAGGGTTGTCATGGACATCCTGCACCGCTTCCGCACCAGATCCGGGCCATCTGCTGAGACGGCTGAAGCCGATGTGTCTCAAGGCGAGAGCTTACCGGCGCCGGACGAGCGCCCCGCGGGCCCGGGCTCAAGCGCCGAGAACTCCAGGCCGGTGCCCGTCACCCGTACCAGCGTGGCCTGGGCGGGTGTGTGGGTCGCCACGCTCGTGTCCGTCGCCTTCATCGTGTTCATGCTGCAGAACACCACCGCCACGCAGGTGTCCTTCCTCGGCCTGCACGGCACGCTGCCGCTCGCGGTCGCGATGCTGATCGCCATGCTCAGCGGGATCCTGCTCACTCTTGTGCTCGGCACCGCTCGCATCACCCAACTCCGGCGTCTGGCCAGCCGGCGACGCCGTCAGAACCGCTGACCGGCGAACACTTTCCCCGCCCGGCGACCACGCCTCCTGATCACACGTCTTGGCGGGACACTGCCCGAGCGCTACGGGTTCCTCCTGGCGAGCGCCTGCTCGGCCGCGGCGCTCAGCAATCGGGCGGCGGCGGCCACCTTGGCGAGCCGACCAGGCGTCATCGTCTCCAGACAGGCGGCCAGCCGCTGCCGGTCACCACGACAGGCCATGCGCGTCGCGTGCTGAAAGGCGAGGGCGCGCGAAGCGGTATCGATCGCCATCAAGACGTCGGTCAGAGCCTGGTCCACGCCGTCGTTCTGATCCGGCGGCAGCGGAGGTTGAGCAGTCAACGCCATTCACCATGCCGTCCTTGAGCTCCGACCGCGATCCGCCCCGATGATCACGGCTGATGATAAGCCTTGTGCGGATTGCCGCTTTCCACCTGGTCGAGCCCGCCAGATGATCAGACCATCGCACCAGACGGCTCCGCTCACGCCGCCCCTCCGCAACGTGTTCATGACCGCCTCACACCCGCGGCCACCTTATCCCGCACTCCCCGCCCGTAGGAGCCAGCATGAACACCGCGGACACACTCGGCGCACGCACCCCTGACACGCTCGCCGATCGGCTCTTGCGCATCACGCCGCTGGTCGATCCCGTGGGCCTGCGGATCGAAGGTGAGCTCGACCACGCCACCCTACCGGCCCTGACCGGGGCACTGGCCGCGTTGGCGGGCGGCGGCGGCTTCTGCGTCGACCTGGGCGGCCTGGTGTTCTGCGACGTCGGCGGACTGCGCGCCCTGGTCGCCGCCGCCGCCGGTATGCGCGACGGCCATGCTCTGACGTTGCGCTCGCCCTCCCCGCAGCTGCGACGCCTGTTCCAGCTCACCGGCTGGCACCAGACGGCCGGTCTTCGCCTACAGGATCGGAGCACCTCATGACGGCCCTCCATCCCCGCATCGGGACAGGTCTGTGGCTCGTCCCCGCCACCGTCGTCCGCCTGTGCGACGAGTTGGACATCGTCCTCGGCCTGGCCGCCCCCCGCCCGCACCTGGCCAGAGTGCTGCGCCTCACCGGCCTGGACCACAGCTTCCCGATGTACGGCACCCCGGGCCGAGGCAGGGCCGGGTTCAGCCGCGCGGCAGCGCGCTGAGACGTCGTCGCCACATGTCTGTTCTCGCCGCCGCTGCCACCAGGACGACCGCCGGGCCACGCCCTTGCCTTCCCGTTGAGGCGACGGCCGAGCTGGATCGGCTACGCCATCAGGTGCTGGGCGAAGCCCGAATCCAAGCCGCCGCGATCCTCGCCCAAGCCCGCACCGACGCCGAGCAGATCATCGCCGCGGCCAAGCTAGAACGAGTGCGATGCCGGCAGCCGCCCCCGCGCCGGGCCCAGGCAGGCCAGGCCACGCAGCCGGCGCCCGCACTCGCTGTCGGCCCCGTGCCGATCATGGTGCTCAACGACCGCTGGCGGATCTACGCGCCCTTGAACGCCGACGCCAGCGCCATGGCCAGCCTGTACCGGGCCTACGAGCTCGCCGACCCCGCCACCACCGTCGTGGCCAAGGTGTTCCACCAGGCCCACAACGACCCCCAGCGGTTTCGCACCTTCCTACGGGAGGCACGGAGCATGCGCCTGCACCACCGGCACATCGGGCAGATCATCGACGCCGGCCAGGATCCCAGATCCCAGGCGGTCTACCTCATCTCGCCCCTCTACCAGCCAGGCAGCCTCAACCTCCACCTCCACGGCAGGCCAGGCGTCGACGTCTCCCTGGGGTGGAGCCTGCGGATCCTGGGCCAGGTGCTGGCCGGGTTGCAGGCCGCCGCCCTGAGCGACATCATCCACCTCGACATCAAGCCGCAGAACATCGTCCTGGACGGCCCCGCCACCATCAAGATCATCGACTGGGGAATGTCACAACTGCACCAGGCCGGCAAAAGCGTGTCGACGGCCCTGCCCGGCGGCACCAAATGGTTCGCCAGCCCCGAGCAACTCGGCGTCACCGACGCCGCCCCCAGCAGTCTGTCCGATCTGTACGGCGTCGGTGCCCTGGCCTACTGGCTGCTGACCGGCCTGGCCCCGCTGCGACGCGAAACCGACGCCGGCACCGATCCGCTGCAGGTGCACCACCTGATGCGGGCCGGAACCCGGCCCGAACCCGTTGACCGCTACAACCCGCTCGTACCCGAGTGCCTGAGCCGGCTCATCGACCAGTGGCTCAGCTACACGCCCGCAGACCGCATCCCCCCAACGATGGCGGCCTCCGCCGCGCTCAGTTGGGCATGCACGGCCCTGAGTCGGCAGACGTGCGACCTCTCCTGATCAGCGGAGGTGATAAGCCGATACAGTGCTGGCGAGCAGTCCGGTCATCAAGACGCGAAGGTTCTTGTTGGTAGTTTTGGGAGCCATCCGGGGCTGCTCAGGGATCGGCGGGCGGTCATCTGCCGCTGTCGTACTCCAGAGTTCGCGAAGGCAGCAGCGTGGCCAGTGCCCAGCGTCCGGGCCCGAAGACGGCGATGATCAGGAACGACCAGCAGAAGAGGGCGGCCTGTTCGCCGCCGTTCTGGATCGGGAACAGCGCCTGGGGCTGGTGGACCACGAAGTAGGCGTACGCCATGGTGCCGGAGCAGACGATGGCGGCGATACGGGTGCCCAGCCCGAGCAGGACGAAGATCCCGCCGGCCAGTTCGATGACCGCGGCCCACCACCCGGGCCACTGCCCGAAGCCGGGTGCCGGGCCATGCGGCCCGCCCAGCACGTTGAAGAGGGTCGCGGCGCCGTGGCAGGCGAACAGCAGACCCACCACGAACCGGTACAGGGCCAGGACCAGCCCCTGATTCTTGGCCAGAAGCTCCATGGCGCATCCCTTCAGAAAGAGATCGAGAAGCGGGTTCATGGCATGTCGGCAGCCGGCCCGGCGGAGGGGCGGCCGCGATGCCGTGTCACGACATGGCCCGCTAGAAGGACATTGGGAGCGCTCCCAACGAGTTTCTGGAAGCTGGCCTGAGCTGTCAATCTCGGTCACCGGAAAAAGGCGCCCCCAACGGTCGGCAAACGCCTCATGTGGTCGGATACCCGCACTGACTCGGCCGGTCAGTGAAATTTTCACCCCTGTATGACTGGGTCGGGACCAGGGCGACCTGTTCCGCCGCGCCTGGCGGGCCCAGATGATGGCCGCTCGCAGCCGAAGCCGGGCATGTGACTTATGGAGAAATTTCGGGTAATCGCAGCGATTCGAGCGGAGGGTCGCCTTTGCTGTTATAGGTTCACTAGTACGGGCCGATCTTGAAACGGCCGTGCCCGTTACATCTGTGTTGCAGCTTGACCTCTCTTACCCGCCACAGACGCTTGCCGGAAAATACTTCTCTACATGACCAGCCGGGAGCAGATCTTCGACGACTTCGCCAAAGCCGTCTTCGCAAAGGTGCTTCGCCGCAGGAAGTGGCGGAGCCGCCTGCTCATAAGAATTCATGAGGGAACTGCGGGCGGTTCGGCCACTTTGCTCATCGATGCCCTGACAAACCGGCTGCGACTCGGCAAGACGCCGCTGGTGCCGCACGCGGTGGTGGATGAGCGGACTCGTGTGGCGCGGCAGATCGCGACAGGGCTGACAGCTCCGAGGGGGTGGGGCACGCTTCGCTTCCCCCAATACAACGTCTTCAGGGCACTCGAGTCGGACGCCTTCGCCGGAATGGATCCGCAGGATTGTGCCTTCAGAAAGCTCCATCCTTTCCTGTGCCGATTCATCCAACTTCCGGGCGCACCTGATCCGGTTCTTTGGTGGATCCGGTTGGCCGGCTTCGTCATCGTGTTCGCGGGCTGGTTCGAACAGCTGCGGTTCGGCGGGGTATGGCGACGTCGCATGCGCCGCAACTGGTTCGCGAAATTCGCCGGCGGAAGCCACGAGGATTTTTTCGAGCAGGCCGCGACCATCATGCGCGGCAGCGACGAGCAGAAGAAGGAAGGCGTGCTTCTCCGCGCGCTCCTGTGCGATCTGGACGCGGCGTTCACCCCGCGTCTGTCTCCCTGGCGGCGACGCCGGCAGAGCGGATTCATGCTGTTCATCAAGAACGGCGACGAGCTCGCTGACCTCATTCGGCAGGCGATAGAGGACACCAAAGCGCGACACATCACCGTGATTTTCGCTCGATCCGGTCAGGCCGCGGGTGCGCCGAATCTCGCCGAGGCCACGCTCCGTCTCATCCTGCACGGAGACACCGAGCTTCAGGTGACGACGAGGGACATAGCGGCGGGTGCCACCGCGGAGCAGCTCGCCGGCGCGTACAAGATTCCGGTGCGGCTGAGAAGCTCCGCCCTGGTTGTCGTCGTCGCTGTCCTGCAGATCGTGATCCCCACCGTCGGTGGCTATTTCGGCGCCGCGCGGCTTTTCCAGTTCTGGCCCTGGTCCAGGGATGAGACCTGTCTCGGCGAGACCGCTGGAGATGCGGCGACGGCGGCCACGCCGGTCGGCCTGCTCTCCTCTCAGGAGGCGACCCGTCTCTACAACGCCGACAAGCAGGCGATCGACGACGAGAACACCCGAGTCAGGGGCCTGGCCAGTAAGAACCCCGACATGAGATACACGATCAAGAGGATCGTCTACCTGGGCTCCGGTGTCGCGGGCGCCTTCGACGCCGGAGTCGCCTACAACGGCGTGATCCCCGAACTGCACGGCATCCGACTGGCGCAACGGAAGATGAACGAACTCGCTGAGGGCAATCCGCGAACGAAGGATCAGCTCTCGGGCAACGTCTTCGTCATCGTCGACATCCGGGAGGCCGGCAAAGACTATGCCCAAGCGCCTCAGATCGCTCAGCAGGTGGTGCGGCAGTCAACCGAGACCGTCCTCGGTGTCATCGGGCTTGGCGAGAGCAGACAGCGGACACTCGAGGCTCTGAAGACCCTCGGCGACGGCGGGCTGCCCATCCTCGGCATGGGCGCCACCTCCGAGGATATGCAGGCCCATCCGCTCTACCATCAGATCTCCTTCGACAACCCGTACCAGGCGCGCATGTTCGCGGCGTTCGCGCGGCAGGCCAACATCATCCGGGCAGGTGAATCCGGCCGCTGTGTCCCAGCTGACAAAGCACTGGTCATCGGCGACCCCACTGACAACTACAGCCTCCGGCTCGGAGAGGACCTCGTGACCGAGTTCCCCGTGGACAATGCGCACGTCATCTGGTTCCCACCGCCGGGATCGGCGACGTCCGTCCATCCCGCGGGCACGTTCGTGACCAGCGACTCGGAGTTGCTCGAAAAGGCGTGCGCGCGACTGAGGTGATCTCAGGGAAATAATTCGGACGATGAGGGATGTTCGGGACGGCGGCGGTGGCGTTTCGGGCCTTTCGGGAGGAGTCGTCGAAGGCCG
>NZ_JBICTR010000016.1:0-303554 GCF_043197735.1 Nonomuraea sp. NPDC049028 | reverse complement strand
CGCCGCACCTACGACCAGATCGCCCGGCTCCGCGCGACAGCCAAGCGCCGAGTGGTCGACTGGCAGCATCAGAGCACGACCGACCTCGCGCGGCGATTCAGCGCGATCGTGGTCGAAGACCTGAACATCACCACCATGATGGCCTCGGCGTCCGGGACCGTGGACAAGCCGGGGCGGGGGGTCGCCCAGAAGCGGGGCCTGAACCGCTCGATCGCGGGTCAGGCGTGGGGCCGGACGGTGGAGTTGCTGACCTACAAGGCCGCCGACCGTGGCGGTCTGGTCGCCACGGTCGACCCGCGCGGCACCAGCCAGGAGTGCCACCGCTGCCACACCACCACGAAAGGATCGCGCGAGACGCAGTCGCGGTTCGTGTGCAAGAACCCGGCGTGCGGATGGATCGGCAACGCCGACACCAACGCCGCCCGAAACCAGCTTCATCGGTACAACTCTGCCGCCGGACGGGCGGTCACAGGACGTGGAGACTCCGCGATAGCGGGGCCTGTGAAGCGTCAAGCATCCTGTCCCACAGTCTCGCCCGCACCCGCGCTGCGAGCTGCTGCGTAAGCAGCACAGGAACCCTCCACATCTATTTATGTGGAGGAGCACATCAAAACTACCTCAACGAGCTGAACGGCTCCGCTGAGCAATCCGCTTGACGGCCGGACACGCCCGTCGGCACGGCGCATCAAAGGCCGGGGACGGGACCCGTGCTGCCACGCACTTCGATGCGGGGACGGAAGCTGAGGTCGTGGTCCGGCTTGTCGCCGTTGAGCAGCGCGTGCAGCCGCTTCCACGCCTCCTCGCCCAGCTCGACGACCGGCACCGACGCCGTGGTCAGCGGCGGCGTCGTGTACTTCGCGAACGGGATGTCGTCGAACCCGGTCAGCGACAACTGCTCCGGCACCCGTACGCCCCGCTCGTTCAGCGCGCTGAGCAGCCCCATCGCCACCAGGTCGTTGAACCCGAGCACGCCGGTCGCCCCCGACGCGAGCACCGCGTCCGCCACGGCGTGCCCGCGCTCGAACGTGACCCCGCACGGAATGCCGAGCACGTCGGCGTCGGGATGCTCGGCGCGGAACCGGGCGAGCCCGGTCCGCCGCTGGGTGTTGGAGACGCTGTCGGGATTGCCCTCCAGGTAGGCGATCCGGCGGTGCCCGAGCTGATAGAGGTGCCGGGCGAGCGGCTGGATGCCCGCCTCGTAGTCGGCGGTGAGGGTCGGCGCCGGGACGTACGGGCTCTCGCGGTTGATCAGGACGACCGGCGCCAGCTCGGGCAGCAGGACCCTGAGCTTGTCCTCCGGCATCCTGGGCGCGCAGAGCACGATCGCGTCGCAGCAGCGGCGCGTCTCCAGCGCCAGGATGCCCTCCTCATCGGCCGTTTCGAGGGAGTCCGCCACCAGTACGTGGTAGCCGTCCCTGGCGGCGGCGCGGGTCAGGCCGCGCAGCACGCTCTGGAACGTCGGATTCTCCAGGTCCGGCACCAGGATGGCGACGCGCTGCGTGCGGCCCAGTACGAGCGAACGGGCCAGCGGGCTGGCCGAGTAGTGCAACTCGCTCGCCACGGCGCGAACCCGCTCGGCGATCGCCGGATCCACGTGCGCGTTGCCGTTCATCACCCGGGACACCGTGGAGATGGAGACCCCGGCCTGCTTGGCGACGGCGGTGATGGTCGCCGGCCTGCCGCTCGCGCCCCTGGCCATGCGCCGTCCTTTGCGTGACTCGCTGGAGGTGGCTCGGGAATGCCGCCGAGAAAACCCTTTCAAGCGATGATATCCACAGCCGGGGAGGGGAATCCGTCGCCGCGTCCTGATCACGTTTCACACGCGCATCCACGCCTCAGCCCATCTGAGGACAGTCAGACGATCGCCTCCAGCCCTGCGACAACACCTCCGCTCAGCAAGCCGACGACCAGGATCAATGGGCTGCCTTTGAGCGCCGCCACGGCGTGGAAGCGCAGGTCCCTGTACTCCCGCATGCCCTCGGTGCCCGGTAGCACCATCAGGCTGGGGCGTAGTCCGGCGAAGACGATCCAGTCGAGCACCACCAGGTCGTACACCGACAGGGTGAGGAACATGAGCGCCCCGGCCACGGCGGCCGGGCCGAAGCCCAGGTCCGTGCCGAGGTCCGCGCGCAGGCGGAGCATCGCCGCGACCGTCAGGGGCACGCAGCAAAATCCCCAGAAGAGCACCCCCACCCAGACCGCCACCCGGCGGCCGCGCGCGCTCTTGGGTTTGGCGTAACGCTCCTGGATGGCCGGCGGGTAGTCGTCCAGCAGGAAGTCCCGGCTGACGTACGCCCCGGCGAAGATCGCCACGGTGAAGAGCACGCTCATCACCAGCCCGAATCCCACTCCGTATTCGACGACCAGGGACCACCGCATGCCGTTTCCTCCTTGGTAAGGGTCGCCTAAGTGTGGCGGGGGAGGCGGCTTAAAGTCAACGGTGTGTGAAGTTCAAGGGATCCGGCTAGCATGGCTCGGTGCCCGCCCGCCGCCGACGCCCCGAAGTCCGTATGGGCAGGCCCACCCTGACCAAGGAACGGATCGCCCGCGCCGCGCTGCGCGTTCTCGGCCGGGGCGGTCCCACGGAGCTGACCATGCGCAACGTCGCCGCCGAGCTCCAGGTCTCGCCGCGTGCCCTGTACAACTACGTGAGCGACCGCGATGACCTGCTGCGCGAGGTGCTGGCGATCTGCCACGCCGACCGCCCCGAACCGCGCCTGGATCCCGGGCGGTGGCGCGAGAGCCTGCGCGACTACTGCCTCGACCTGCGGTCCTGGTACCGGGCCCACCCCGGGCTGCTGGCGCTCGCCCACGCCGAGAACCTGACCCACCTGGCCACCCCCGGCCTGCTCGACGCCGACGACGCGCTGGTGGGCTTCTTCCTCGCGCTCGGGCTGAGTCCGCAGAACGCCTACCGGGCCTGGACGATCACCGTGCTCCAGGTGGCCGGGTTCGCCGAGATCTGGGACGCCTGGCACGACCGCCCACCCGCTGGGCTGCTCCCCGCCGCCGTGGCGACGGCACCGCCCGCCGAGGGCCGGCCACACCTGGGGCGGATCAGCGAGGAGGCCGTGGTGGAGCCGCCGGACGTGCTGTTCGAGTCGGTGGTGGTCATGCTGACTGCCGGTATCGAAGGGGCCCTTCTCCGCCCGGCCTCGGGAGGCGCCGACGCCCCGGTCTCGGGAGACGCTGGCGCTCCGGCCGCGGGGGACGCTGGCGCCTAGGCCCTGGGAGGCGCCGATGCTCCGGCCTGAGCGTCGGCCGATCCGTCCGGCTGTACGTCGGGTCAGCTGTACGTCGTGGCACCGCCGGTGTGGCAGCTGATCTCCATGCCGTCCTCCACCGGGAAGGCGACGCTGACGTATCCGTTGGCCGGATCGCGCACATAGTCCAGATAGTCGGCCATGGAGGCGAAGGTGACGTCGTCGGCCACCACCAGCGCGCCCGGCGCCAACCGGGGCTCCAGTAGCCGGAGCACCGGCACGCTCAGCTCCTTCCACCCGTCCAGCAGCACCAGGCCGATCGGTCCTGGCACGTCGGCGAGGGTGTCCAGGGCGTTGCCGGGCAGGATCGTCACCACGTCGCCGAGACCGGCCTCGTCCAGGTTCGCGCGGGCGGTGGCGACCTTGGCCGCGCTCATCTCGGTGCCGTACACCCGGCCCGTCCCGTTGTCGGTGACCGCGGCGGCCAGGTACACCGTGGAGATCCCGAACGAGGTGCCGAACTCCACGACGGTCTCCGGGCGGGCGGCCCGCACCAGCGTGTAGAGGAGGTCGCCGCCCCGAGCGGAGACCGGCATGTACACGGCCGCCAAGGCGTCGGCGCGCTCCTGCGGGGTGGCCGTCTCCAGGGAACCGCCGGGGAGCGGCCCGTGAGGCGCGTCGTCGTCGAGCGCCGCGGCGGCGAACAGCCGGTCGAGCACGGTACGGACCAGCGGAGAGTGCAGAGTGTTTGCCATGGCCCGTAGATTAGACTCACCGTTGCGTCTTGTCTATCGGGAAGGGTGTGTGCCCTTACGATCGGGATTGTGGAGAAGCGTGAGCTGGGCAGGACGGGCAGGCAGGTCGGCGTGGTCGGCCTCGGGGCATGGCAGCTGGGCGCCGACTGGGGCGCGGTCGGAGAGGATGACGCGCTGGCGACGCTGCACGGCGCCGTCGACGCCGGGGTGACGTTCATCGACACCGCCGACGTGTACGGCGACGGGCGCAGCGAGCGGATCGTCGGGCAGTTGATCAAGGAACGCCCCGGCCTGACGGTGGCCACCAAGATGGGGCGCCGGGTGCCGCAGGAGGTGTCGGCCTACACCCTGGACAACTTCCGGGCCTGGAACGACCGATCCCGGAAGAACCTCGGCGTGGACACCCTCGACCTGGTGCAGCTCCACTGCCCGCCGACTCCGGTCTATTCGGACCAGGCGGTCTACGACGCGCTCGACACCATGGTCGAGGAGGGCAGGATCGCCGCCTACGGCGTGAGCGTCGAGACCTGCGCCGAGGCGCTGACCGCGATCGCGCGGCCGAACGTCGCCACCGTGCAGATCATTCTCAACGCCTTCCGGCTGAAGCCGCTGGAGGAGGTGCTGCCGGCGGCCGCCGCGGCCGGGGTCGGGATCATCGCCCGGGTCCCGCTGGCCAGCGGTCTGCTGTCAGGCCGGTACGACGAGCACACCCGCTTCTCCGACGACGACCACCGCGCCTACAACCGGCACGGGGAGGCGTTCGACGTCGGTGAGACGTTCTCGGGCGTCGACTACGACACCGGGCTGCGGGCCGTGGCGAGGCTCAAGCCGCTGGTGCCGGAGGGGATGACGACCGCCCAGTTCGCGCTGCGGTGGATCATCGACCAGCCCGGCGTCAGCGTGGTCATCCCCGGAGCCCGCGACGCACGGCAGGCTGGCGCTAACGCCGCCGCGGCCGGGCTCCCCGCGCTCACGGAGGAGACCCGGGCGGCGGTCACCGCCGTCTACGACGAGCTGATCCGCCCGCAGGTCCACGACCGCTGGTAAGCAAGCCGCCACTGGTAAGAAGCCGGACCCGAGAAGCGCTAGCTGGGGCGCACCCGCCTGGGGAGCACCCGCCCGGGAGCGCGGGCAAGGGAAGCGCGGGCCCGGGGAGTGAGCGCCGTTTCCGGGCCGGGTTACTGCTGGCCGGGCCGGCGGGCCGGGGTCGGGGCGGGCCCGGCCGTGCCGTCCGTGAAGCGGCCCGGCCGGAACGTCGCCAGCAGCGCCGACTCCTCCCCGAACAGCTCGCCCGCCACCTCCTCCATCAGCAGCGGCGCCAGCGTGATTCCGCTGTGCGTGGCCACCGTGTACACCCGCCGCCCCGCGTCCGCGAACCCGGCCACGGTCAGCCCGTCGCCGGGCATCGCCCGGCGGCCCACGACGGCGCGCTCCACCGTCGCGCCCTCGGTGCCCCGCAGCACGTTCGGCAGCAGCCCCATGATCTCGTCCAGGACCGCGCCCGGCACGTCGGCCGCCGGGTCGTTCGCCCGGTCGTCCAGGTGCAGGGAGTGCAGCAGCAGCCGCCCGCCGCCGTCGGGCCGCAGGTTGAGCCCGGTGGTGGTGAGGAACCGGGACAGCCGCGCCGGCACCGGCGAGGTGGTGACCAGGAATCCGTTGGTGACCCGACCGGACACCGCCGGATCCAGCATCGGGACGGTCAACCCGGCCAGCGCCGCGACCCCTTGCGTCCAGCGCCCGGCGCAGGTGACGACCACGTCGCAGACGAACGTACGCCCGTCGGCCAGCGTCACTTTCGCGCCCGCCGCCGTCGTGTCGATGGCGGTGACCTCGGCCCCGCACTCGACCGTGGCGCCCCGGTCCCGCGCCTCGCCGAGCAGCCGCCCGAGCAGCCGCAGCGCGTCGACGTATCCCTCGCCGGGGAAGAACGCGTACTCGGTGCCGGTGGGCGGCGGCACCAGGTCGGGTTCCAGGGCCAGAGCCCGGCGGGCGGTCACCCGCTCCACCGGGTAGCCCAGGCCGACCAGCCGCTCCACCCGGGCCGCCAGCAGCTCCTTGTGCTCGGCGCTCACCGCGTACTCGAGCATGCCCGTGGGGAAGAACCAGTCGCCCGCGAGCTGGTGGTGCGCCCACACGGCGGCGTGGTTCAGGGCGAAGTACGCCTTGGGCGTCTTGTTGTTGGCGTTGACCCACGCCATGGAGGTGGACGTCGTACCGGATCCCGGCGTACGTGCCTCCAGGACTGTGACCTGCGCGCCGCGCCGGGTGAGCCCGGCCGCGACGGCGGATCCGACCACCCCCGCACCGATGACGACGACTCGCACCATGACTCCTCTCGGTGGGGGGACGGCTCAGCACCAGCGCAGTGTGATCCCCTGCGGCCGGAATGTCACGTACGGGCCGTGACCGGGCACACGTGAAGCGTGCCCGGTGCCGAGGGCACCGGGCACGCGAGGGTGTGGGAATCAGCCGGTACGGAGCGTCAGCCCGTACACGCTGAGGATCTCGTTGACCGGCTGGAAGTAGGTCGTCCCGCCGCTGCTGCAGTTTCCGGAGCCGCCGGAGGTGACGCCCTGGGCCTGGCTGCCGGAGATGAACGAGCCGCCGGAGTCGCCGGGCTCGGCGCACACGTTGGTGCGGGTGAGGCCGGTGACGGTGCCCTCCGCGTACCTCACGGTGGCGTTGAGCTGCTGGACGGTCCCGCAGTGCCAGCCGGTGGTCGAACCGGAGCGGCAGATGGAGGAGCCGACGCTGGCCACGGTGGAGCCGCGGACGGTGACGTTCGCGCCGCCCGCGCCGCGTACGTACGGTGTAGCGGTGTTACCGGGAGCCGAGACCCAGGAGTAGTCGTTGCCCGGGAACGAGGCGCCCTGGAAGGTGCCCGTCGGGTTGGTGGTGTTGTTGGCTACCCGGCAGTGCCCGGCGGAGACGAAGCCGGGGGTGCTGCCCTTGGTGACGGCGAAGCCGATGCTGCACCGGGCGCCGCCGATGTAGTAGGGGGCGCCGCCGACGATGTTGATCAAGGTCCGCGGCTGCTCGCCGGAGACGGTCACGCGGATCGCGTTCCGGTCGACGCCGGCGGCCGCGGCGAGGGCGTCACCGGCCGCCTGCTGCCCGGCGACGATGACCACGCTGTTGGTGGTCACGTCGATGTACCACAGGGACGCGCCGGCCTTGGCCTGGTCCGACGCCCGGTCGATCTGATCCTTGACCGCGGTGAGCTGGGCCAGCGTCCGCGAGACGAGCACGGGTTGCGCGCCCTTCGCCTCGATGGCGCCGGTGGTGGCCGGGTCCGTCGTCGCGACCATGAGCTTGGAGGCGTCGGCGGTCAGCCAGGATCCGCCGTAGGAGGCGCCGAGCGAGGACGTCAGTGCGGCCTCCGTGGCCGCCGCGCGCTGCTCGTTGGCCAGCCGGGTGATGACCTGCTGCTCGGACAGGCCGAGGTCGCGCTCGAGGGAGTCGATCACGGACGGCGGGGTCGACTCCGAGGGGACGGGAGACGGGGAGGACGCCGCGGCGGGGGTGAGGGGGGTGGTGGCCAGGCAGGCGGCCACGATGGTGGCGCCTAAGAGAGGCCAGCGCTTACTCCGCATGTGCACTCCTTTGTGGGGGTGCCTGTCAAGCTAGCGGTTGCTAGGGATTGGCATAGATGGCAAACGACCCCTATCACGGTGATATGGCCCCGGCTCGCGGTGGTGGGACGCCCCCCGGTGGCTGATCAGCCAGGCCCCTAGCGGTTGGTCAGCCGCCCAGGCCGCGGATGATGAGGTCGACCGCCGCCTCGAAGGTGCGGTCGGCCTCCTCGGTGTCCTGGCCCTGGCCGATGTGCCCGGCCGTCTCGGCGAACACCAGGCCCGCCACGAACCCGTACAGCACGTCCGCCGTGCGCCGCTGCTCCTCCTGCGGCACGCCCGCCGCCTCCAGGATCGGGAACAGCACGCCCCACAGGCCGCCCTCCCGGTCGGCGGTGATCTCCGGGTGGGCGTACACGTAGCGCCACATCGCCGGGTGGTCGGTGGTGAGCCGGCGATAGGCGCGCCCGAGGATGCGCAGCCGCTCCTGCCAGGGCAGTGTCTCGTCCGGCGGGAGGTCGAGGCGCTGGACGTTGGTGTCGCAGATCTGCGTGAGCAGCGCCATCTTGTTGTCCACGTGGTGATAGAGCGACATCGGATTGACGTCGAGCTCGGCGGCCAGCTTGCGCATCGACAGCCCTTCCACGCCCACCTCGTCCACCATGCGCAATGCCGTGGTGTAGATCTCCTCCAGGGTCAGCGGGGTTCCCCTGCGCGCGCTCACTGCCATACACCGTATGGTAGCGTGAGCCATACGGTGTATGGCTACCAGGATCAGGAGTGCTCATGAGAGAGATCCCCGCCCCCAGGGGGCTGCCGATCGTGGGAAACGCGTTCCAGATGCCCGCGCACTCGCCCATGACCTACTTCGAGGAGGTCGCGCGGGCGCACCCGGAGGGCATCTATCAGCTCGACCTGCTCGGTCGTCATGTCGTGGTGATCCACGATCCGGACCTGGTGGCCGAGGCGTGCGACGAGACGCGGTTCCGCAAGGAGATCAACCCGCCCTTGTCGATCGTCCGCGACTTCGCCGGCGACGGACTGTTCACGGCCAGGCCGGACGAGCCCGTCTGGGGTCACGCGCACCGGATCCTCATGCCGGCCTTCAGCCAGCGGTCGATGAAGGCGTACTACCCGCAGATGCTGGAGGTCGCCGACCGGCTCGTGGAGTCCTGGGCGGCGCGCCCGGGGCAGGATCTGCCGGTGGCCGACGACATGACCAGGCTCACCCTCGACACGATCTCGCTGACCGGGTTCGGCTACCGGTTCGACTCCTTCGACTCGCCGGAGCTGCACCCGTTCCTGACGGCGATGGGCGGCGCGCTGACCGAGGCGATGCTGCGCAACCAGCAGCTCCCGTTCGTCACCAAGCTCAAGCGCAAGCAGGAGGTCGCCTACCGGGCCGACATCGAGCTGATGCGCGAGCTGGTCGACGACGTGATCAGGCGGCGCCGCGCGGAGGACGGCGCCGCCACCAAGGACCTGCTCGGCCTGATGCTGGAGGCGTCCGACCCCAAGACCGGCGCCCGGCTCTCCGACGCGAACATCCGCGACCAGGTCCTCACCTTCCTGATCGCCGGGCATGAGACCACCAGCGGCCTGCTCTCCTTCGCGCTGTACAACCTGCTGCGCGACCCCCACACCCTGGCCAGGGCCTACGACGAGGTCGACCGGCTGCTGCCGGGCGACGAGCCGCCGGCCTACGAGACGGTCATGAAGCTGGACGTGATCTCCCGGATCCTGGAGGAGACGCTGCGGGTCTGGTCCCCGATCCCGGCCTTCTCCGTGAACGCCATCGCGGACACCACGCTCGGCGGTGAGTACGCGCTGGCGGCGGGGACGCCGGTCATCATCCTGCTGCCGTCGCTGCACCGCAACCCGAAGGCGTGGGAGCGGCCCGACGAGTTCGACATCGACCGCTGGCTGCCCGAGAACAAGCGTGACCATCACCCGGCCGCCTACAAGCCGTTCGGCAACGGCGAACGGGCCTGCATCGGCCGCCAGTTCGCGCTCACCGAGGCCAGGCTGGCGCTGGCGATGATCCTGCGGCGCTTCGCCGTCTCCGACCCCGCCGTCTACAAGATGAAGATCAAGCAGACGCTCACCCTGAAGCCCGACGGGTTCACCGTCCGGGTGCGCGAGCGCCGTCCCCACGAGCGCGTCACCGTGCTCGGGCAGCCGATCGAGGTGGAGGAGCAGCAGGACATCGCCGTCACCGGCGTCGCGCTCACCGTCGCCTACGGCTCCAACCTGGGCACCTGCGCCGACATCGCCGAGCGGCTGGCCGAACGCGCCGGGCGGGCCGGCTTCGCCACCACGCTGACCACCCTCGACGAGCTGGTCCCGCCGAGCGAGGGGCTGCTCCTGGTGGTCGCCTCCTCCTACAACGGAAAGGCGCCCGACAACGCCCAGCGCTTCGACGCGCTGGAAGACCTGCCCGACCTGTCGGGAGTACGGCTGGCGCTGCTGGGCTGCGGCAACACCCAGTGGCCCACGTACCAGGACTTTCCCCGCCGCGCCTTCGCCAAGCTGACGGCGGCCGGTGCCGTACCCCTGATCGAGCGGGGCGAGGCCGACGCCGACGGCGACTTCGACGGCGACGTGTCGGCGTGGACCGCCAAGCTGTGGGCGGCGACGGCCGAGGAGTACAGCGCCTCAGCCGCCGACGCGGGCCCCCGCTACCAGATGGAGGTGCTCAGCGAGGCGGAGGTACGGCCCGCGGTGGTGTCCGCGCGGGCGTTCCCGCTGACCGTGGTCTCCAACGAGGAGCTGACCGGCGACCCGGCCGGGCTGTGGGACTTCTCGCTGGAGGCGCCGCGGCCCGGCGTGCGCTCGATCGTGGCGCGGCTGCCCGAGGGTGTGACCTACTCGGCGGGCGACCACGTGGCCGCCTTCGCCAAGAACGACCCGGAGCTGGTGGAGTGGGCGCTGCGCTGCCTGCGCGTCCCGCGTGAGCAGGTCGTACGCCTGCGCACCGGCGGGGCCACGCACCTGCCCGTGGACACGCCGGTGACGGCCGGGCTGCTGCTGACCGAGTTCGCCGAACTGCAGGAGGTGGCCACCCGGTCGGACCTGGCGGCCCTGGCCGCGCACACCTCGTGCCCGTGGACGCGGAGCCAGCTCGACGCGCTGACCACGGACTACGCCGACGAGATCCTGGCCAAGCGGGTATCCCCGCTGGCGCTGCTCGACCGCTTCCCGGCGATCGAGCTGCCGCTGCCGGTCTTCCTGGAGATGGCCGGGCCGATCCGGCCGCGCTACTACTCCGTCTCCTCCTCGCCGCTGGCCGACCCCGGCCTGGTGAGGATCACGGTCGGGCTGGTGGAGGGGCCCGCCTGGTCGGGCAGCGGCGAATATCGCGGGATGTGCTCGGCCTACCTGGCCGGGCTGGCTCCGGGGGAGAGCTTCTACGGCTACATCCGGGTGCCCGCGCCGCCGTTCCGGCTGCCCGAGGACCCCGCCACGCCGGTGATCCTCGTGGGTCCCGGCACCGGGTTCGCGCCGCTGCGGGGGTTCCTGGAGGAGCGGGCGCTGACCGGGGCCACCGGGCGGGCCGAGGTGTTCGCCGGGTGCCGCCATCCTTCGCATGACTGGCTCTACCGGGACGAGGTGGAGGGCTGGGCGTCGGCTGACGGGGTGCACGTGACCGTGGCCTACTCGGCGGTGGCCGGGCATCCGTACCGGTTCGTGCAGGATGCGATCGCCGCGCGGGGCGAGGCGGTGTGGGAGCTGCTGGAGGCCGGGGCGCATGTGTACGTCTGCGGTGACGGGCTGCGCATGGCGCCCGCCGTACGGCGTGCCTTGCTCGCCATCCACCGGGACAAGACCGGGACGGACGGAGAGGCGTGGCTGGCCGCGCTCGAAGAGCAGGGTCGATACCAGCAGGACGTCTTCGCCTGATCTCCGCGTTCTTGGGCGCCACCTGCGGCTTTCCGCAGGTGGCGCTGGGCGAACCTTTATCCCAAAACCCGGATTAGCGGACCATCCTTGGATATAAGTGCAGCATGCGTGACATATCCGTGGAACATGCTGGAAACCTTCCACGGGCACTGTGAAAGCCTCTGGAAAGGGGGCGGGTCATGCTGCTCAGACTGAGGGTGTCGTTGCCGGACCGGCCCGGGGGGCTGGGCCAGGTCGCGCGGTCACTCGGTGCGTTGGGTGCCGACATTCTGCAGGTCACCGTGCTGGAACGGGAGACGGGCCGGGCGGTGGACGACTTCACGGTGTCATGGCCGGGGAAGGTGACCCCGGACGAGGTGCGCGACCGGCTCTCGGCCGTCCCGGGCGTACGCGTCGAGGGGGTCTGGCCGACCAAGGACCTCCCGGGCTCGGCGCCCGACTACGACCTGCTCATGCACGTCGCGTCGGAGCCGTCGCGGGGGATCGCGACGCTGGTGGACGCGCTGCCGGGGCTGTGCGGCGCCGAATGGTCGATGGCGCTGGCGGGTGACGTCGTACGGCATGCCAGTCTGGGCGCGCCGGAGGTGTTCGAACTGCTGGAGCCGCCGCTCAGGGCCGCCACGCGGGCGGCCGACGACCTGCGGCTGATGCTGCTGCCGGTCGCCACGCACGGGCTGCACGTGGTCGTCGCCCGCGCGGCGGGACCGCACTTCCACCGCGCCGAACTCGAACGCGCCGCGCGCATCGTGGCCGTGGTCTCCAAGCTGTCCTCTGTGCTGCCCGCCCCCAACTGACTTTCGTTCGCGGTGCCTTAATGTCGGTGTCGTGCCTCGACGATCATGGATTCTGTGGAGTACGGCGTTATTACTAACGCTGATTCCCGACGTCTTCTTCTGGATCCGCTCGCTTCTGGTCGGAGATGACGGCGGCCGGAGCTACGCGTGGATGTGGGTGGGTTCGTGCCTGGGTAACCAGATCAACGACCTGATCGGATATCCGGAACGCCTGATCAGGGTTCTCCCCCTTTTCTGGTTCGGCGGCGCGCCGATGATCGTCGTGGCCTGCGCCTGCTGTTACCTGAGCGTCCGGACCGGGCGTGCCCGGCTCGGCCGGATCATCGCCCGCTCAGGCGCCGTGACGTTGCTCTTCTTCCGCCTCCCAGAGCTTTTGCTGTTCACGCTCGACGGGGCGCTGGGCCCGCGATGCCTGGAGGCGTGGGGTCCGTCCGCGATTCTTAGCTGGAACGCGGGCATGGACCTCTACTTCCTGGCGCCGCCGATCCTGGTTCTGCTCGCGGTGCGCCCAGCCCGCCGCGGCTACGTCCGCAGAGGGCGCTTCGCCCGTACGGCGGTCGCGGCCCTGACGCTGATGACGACCTTCCTGGTCGTGGACCGGGCGGCCCCACCCGGCAAAGTGAGCAGTGAAGGCGAGCTCGACTGCGCCGGTTTCGGGGGCGGCACCGTCCACGACCTGACCAAGGCGGAAAAGGACTTCCTGTGCCAGGTCCGCGGCTACGCCCCCTTCATGAACAACGGCATTGAGATCTGGGACAAGGCTCCCGACCGGGTGGTCCTGACTCAGGGCCGCGACCTGTGCCGTCTGGCCGGACAGCACGGCGGCGAGATCAACGCTCCCGCCGTGCGCGCGGCACCCCACGCGGCGCTGGCCGGCGCGCTGGGATCGTTGTGCCCTGCGGTGGCCCGGGCCCAGGAGCTGGCCGGCCGGCGGCAACAGGAGGAAGAGGACGCGTACGTCGCCAAGGAGGAGAAGGCCTGCGCCGCGCACCCCGCGCACCGCCCGAAGATCAAACCGGTCCGGCAGCACCGCGCCACCACGTGGACCGAGTTCTGGACCATCAACGGCTGGGAGGACGGATATGAAGACGCCTCTCCTGACCTGGTCAAGGAGCTGATCGGCAGCGAACGGGGCGCGCTGGCCATCTGGGCGGCCGACGAGGTCGGGTACGCCTGCGTGACCACCGAGTCCTATACCCGGCGGCCGCCGCTGGAGACCAAGGGGTGGAAGGAGGTGGTCGAGGTCGCCTACGAGAGCCCGACCGGCTCGCTGACCCTCGGCGACGGCTTGGGGAACACGTCGCCCAAGCTGACGACCAGCGGCCCCGGGTCCTACCGGGTCCGGGTCCACCTGCGCGGCCGTGAACGCGTCTACCAGGTCCCCTACCCTCCGGACGGCGCCGTGGAGTTGCTGATCATGGTGTTCCCCGGCAAGCGGAAGGAGCCGGCCGTCTACCGGTGACGGTCCGTCCGAGGGGATGATCCTCCGGCGCGCGTATCGTTGGCCCCGGCCGTGGTAGCACTGAGGAGGAGCCGGTGGATTTCGAGCTGAGCGACGAGCAGAGGGCCTTCCGGGAGACCCTGCGGGCCTTCGTCGACAAAGAGATCATGCCCGTCGCCATCGAGTGGGAGCACTCCGGGCGATACCCCACGGAGATCGTCGACAAGATGAAAGCGATGGGGCTCTTCGGCCTCAGCGTGCCCGAGGAGTACGGCGGGCTCGGGGCGGACATGGTGTCGTTCGCCCTGGTCTTCGAGGAGATCGCCCGGGGCTGGATGGGGGTCGCCGGCACCATCGGGTCTCACTCGCTGGCCTGCTGGATGATCGCTCGGCACGGCACCGAGGAGCAGAAGTCGCGCCATCTCCCGGATCTGGCCACCGGAGCCCGCCGTACCGGCATCGCGCTCACCGAGCCCGGGGCCGGGACGGATCTGCAGGGCATTCAGACCAGGGCCGTACGCGACGGCGACCACTATGTCGTGACCGGCACCAAGACGTGGATCACCAACGCCCGCCACGCCGATCCGTTGCCCGTGCTGGTGAAGACGTCCGTCACCGAGCCCGCGCACAAGGGGATGTCGGTGCTGCTCGTCGATCCGGCGGCCGAGGGGTTCGGGGTCAGCCGGGATCTGCCCAAGCTCGGCTACAAGGGGACCGAGACGTGCGAGGTCGTGCTCGACGGTGTGCGCGTGCCCGTGGACGCGCTGCTCGGCGGGGTCGAGGGGCGCGGCATGCAGCAGGTGCTCGGCGGGCTGGAGATCGGGCGGATCAACATCGCCGCCCGCGCGGTCGGCGTCGCCCAGGCCGCCTACGACGCCGCGCTCGGCTACGCCCGTGAACGCAACGCCTTCGGCCAGCCCATCGCGGACTTCCAGGCCGTACAGCTCAAGCTGGCCGACATGGCGACCGAGATCCAGGCGGCCCGGCTGCTGACCTACTGGGCGGCCTCCCAGGCCGACAGCGGGAAGCGGGTCGACATGGAGGCGGGGATGGCCAAATACTTCGCCTCCGAGGTGGCGTTGAAGGCGTCGCTCGAGTCGATGCGCATTCATGGCGGATATGGCTATTCGCAGGAGTTCGTGGTCGAGCGGCTCTACCGGGACGCGCCGCTGATGGCCATCGGCGAGGGCACCAACGACGTCCAGCGGCTGGTGATCGCCCGCTCGCTCGTCTCCGGCAAGAACCACGTCGGGTGGTGATGACTCGGGGGGCGCGGTAGAGCACGCGACTTGTTGGGCAAATGAGGTGCTATGACCGGTCAGCACGATTCCACCTCTTCAGGCCTTTCGCCCGAACCTGCGCATGGACACGGGCACGGTCATGGGCATGAGGGCGAGCGCGGGCGCGGCGGGATCAGAGGGCTGCTGGCGAAGGCCGGGCATGCCCTCGCGCCGCACAGTCACGACAGCGCCGA
The DNA here is from genome assembly GCF_043197735.1 of Nonomuraea sp. NPDC049028. Lineage (NCBI taxonomy): Bacteria > Bacillati > Actinomycetota > Actinomycetes > Streptosporangiales > Streptosporangiaceae > Nonomuraea > Nonomuraea sp. NPDC049028. Next base: position 288,415 of record NZ_JBICTR010000016.1, on the reverse strand, counting down.
CAAGACCGACGCCGCCCTGGAAGGCAGCAGTCGCGGGCTGCGCGTACTGGCCGTCTCGTTCGGTGTGCTGCTGGTCACCGCCGCCGTCCAGGCCGTGATCGTCGTCATGTCCGGCTCCGTCGCGCTGCTCGGCGACACCCTGCACAACGTCGCCGACGCGCTCACGGCCGTACCGCTCGCGATCGCCTTCTCGCTCGGCCGCCGGGCCGCCACCCGCCGCTTCACCTACGGGTACGGCAGAGCCGAGGACCTGGCCGGCATCGCCATCGTGCTGATCATCGCCGCCTCCGCCGTCCTTGCCGGGTACGAGGCGGTCACGCGGTTGCTCCACCCCCAGGACATGCGGGCCGTCGGGTGGGTGGCCGCGGCGGCCGTGGTCGGGTTCCTCGGCAACGAGTGGGTGGCGCGCTATCGGATCGGGGTCGGCAGGGAGATCGGCTCCGCCGCGCTGGTCGCCGACGGGCTGCACGCCAGGACCGACGGCTTCACCTCGCTCGCCGTGCTCATCGGCGCGGGCGGCGCCGCGCTGGGCTTCCCCCTCGCCGACCCGATCGTCGGCCTGCTCATCACCGTCGCCATCTGCTTCGTGCTGCGCGACGCCGCCCGCGAGATCTATCACCGGCTCATGGACGCCGTCGACCCGGCCATCGTCGACGAGGCCGAAGCCATCCTGGGCGGAGTCGAGGGAGTGGAACGCGTCGGCTCCGTACGGCTGCGCTGGATCGGCCACGCGCTGCACGCCGAGGTGGAGATCCTGGTGGGCCACGAACTCTCGCTCGTGGACGCGCACGCCGTGGCGGTGGCCGCCGAACACCGCCTCATCCACGAGCTGCCCAGACTGCGCGCCGCCACCGTACACACCGACCCGCACGGCCCCGCGGGCGCCGACCATCACGCCCCGCTGACCAGCCATCGCTGACGATGGGGCATCACTCGTCCGGGTCAGGGTAGGTTGATGCGGGTGTCGATCGCCCCCGCCACGACCACACCCACCACGACCCCCGCCCCCGCGCGCCTCGCCTGGCTCGACGCCCTGCGCGGCATCGGGGCGCTCGCCGTGGTCGCCGAGCACCTGCTGCCCTGGTTCCTGCCGGCGCTCCGGCCCTTTTGGTTCAGTCTCGGCGTCTACGGCATTCTGGTGTTCTTCCTGGTCAGCGGCTACATCATCCCGACGTCGCTGGAGCGGCACGGCGATGTGCGGACGTTCTGGGTAAGCCGCGCCTTCCGTCTCTACCCGCTCTACCTCGCCGTGGCGGCCCTGGTGCTGGCGGCGGCCTGGTGGGTGCCGGTACGCGCGGAGGTGCCCCGCGACGGCACGGCTGTGGCGGCGCACGCGACGATGCTGCTCGACGTGGTGGGCGTCGGGGGCGTGGCCGACACCATGTGGACGCTCTCGTACGAGATGGTGTTCTACCTGCTCGTCACCGCGCTGTTCGTGACCCGGCTGCATGAGCGGAGCGGGCTGTTCGCGGTGCTGTTCGCGGCCGGTTCGGTGGTCGTCGGGCTGCTGGTCGGTGGGGCGCTGCTGAAGGGCGGCTGGGTCGCGTACGCCTCCGGGGCCGCGTTCTTCGCCGGGCTGGCGTGCGTGATCTCGGGCAGATTCCGTACGGCGGCGGCGTGCGCGCTGGGCCTGATGGCGGTGGCGCTGCTGGTCCTCGGCAGCCGGGTGCCGTGGATGGGCGTGGCCGTGCTGGGCGTCATGTTCGCCGGGACCGCGATCCAGCGCTGGGAACGCGGCACGGGCGGGCTGTGGCCGGTGGCGGCGACTGCCGGACTGGTCGCGCTGGCCCCGATCTGGGCGATCGAGGCGGGATGGTGGTGGGTCGAGCCGGACGTGTGGATCACCACGATCGCGCTGGCGGCGGCCACCTTCGCGGGCGGGATGGCGCTGCGGGGGCGGCGGGTGCCGAGGGTGCTGACCTGGCTCGGGCTGATCAGCTACTCGCTGTATTTGGTGCATCATCCGCTGCTGAAGTTCTTCGTGGAGGTGAGCGGGGATCTGCGGCGGTCGCCGCTGCCGCTGCAGCTCGGGATGGCTACCTTGGCCATGGTGCTGGTCCTGCTGGCCAGCGCCCTGGCTTACCGCTTCGTCGAGAAGCCGATGCAGTCGTTAGGCCGTCGGGTGTCCCGTCGCGCCGCCTAGGGCCAAGGGTTTCCTGGGTGGTTCGTCACGCGACCGCCTCAATCCGTGTGATGGTCCGTGGTGGCTGGGGTCCCGTGGAGGGACAACCTCGTCGGGGGCGGACGGCGACGACCGGCTGGTGCTTAGAGAGTCGGGACGCACCGCCGGGGCTGGTCCAGGGCTGAGACGATCTCCGGGTGGTGGGCCAATGCCTGCCGTACGACGGGATCCTCGGCTGTCAGGAACGCCAGGTGCCGGATGGCGTGGGCCACCACATTGGCCACCTCGACGCGGCCGGGCGCGGGCGTGGCGGGTGCGTCACCGGCGACGATCTCCAGCACGGGCAGGTCGATCGCGGGCAGCCAGGGCTCCGGGTCCGGGCAGACGGCGTACGTGAGCACGATCTCGCCCTCGGGACGGCGGCGCCAGCTCGTGGAGTGCACGACGGTGGACGGCGCGTCGGCCGGGATCCCGCTGACCCGGCGCGCGGTCTGGTCGGGCGTCTCTCCGGGGGCGGGCACGGCGGTGGCGTGCCGGTACGCCCACTCACTGTCAGTGCTCGCCCGTAGCATGAGCGTCTCGACCGAGACGATGTGTCTTCCCGTCACCCCCGACAATCTACTGCCAGTTGTATGCAGAAGCGATCTATTCGCAGAAGGCCGTAGGTGGGGAGGCGCGCAGAGAGAGGCGGACAGCCATGCCCGGGTTGCTGGTGCTCATGGGGTCGGGCGAGACGAGCCCGACCATGGTGGAGGTCCACCGCTCCGCCGCGCGGCGGCTGCGGCCGGGCGCGCGGGCCGTGCTGCTCGACACCCCTTACGCCTTCCAGGAGAACGCGGCCGATATCTCCGCCCGTGCCCGCCGCTACTTCGCCCGGAGTGTCGGCCTTGAGGTCGAGGTGGCGACCGGGGCGGCCGGAGCCGACTGGGTGTTCTCCGGTCCCGGCAGCCCCACCTACGCCCTCGATCAGTGGACGGCCGCGCCCACGGCGGGCGACCTGCGGGCCCGTGTCCGCGCCCGCCAGGGCGTGACCGTGCTGGCCTCGGCCGCCGCCTGCACGGCCGGGCTCGCGACGGTGCCGGTCTATGAGATCTACAAGGTGGGCGCCGAGCCGCACTGGCGCGAGGGCCTCGACCTGCTGGCGGCGCTCGACCTGCGGGCGGTGCTGATCCCGCACTTCGACAACGCCGAAGGCGGCACCCACGACACCCGCTACTGCTACCTGGGTGAGCGGCGGCTGTCTCGGATGGAGCGGGAGCTGCCGCCGGGCACGGCCGTTCTCGGCATCGACGAGCACACCGCGGTCGTCATCGACCTCGACGCCGAGACCGTCGAGGTGGCGGGCCGTGGCGGGCTGACCGTACGTCGTCCCGGCTCGCAGGCGGTCCTGCCCGCGGGCACCCACATCGGTCTGGAGGAGGTCCGCCGCCTGGCCGAAGGCGGTCGCGTCGCCGCCGCGCCATCGCCCCGGCCCGCCGCCGTCTCGGCGCCGGCCCAGATCACGCTGGAGGAGACCGTACGCTCCTGCGAGCGGCGCTTCCAGCTCGCGGCGGCGGCGCCCGACCTGGTCGCCGCGGCCCGCGCCGTCCTCGACATGGAGGCCGAGCTGGTCAAGTGGGCGGCCGACACCGAGGAGGACGCGGGCGGCGTCGACGAGGCAAGAGAGCTCATGCGGCTGCTGATCGCTCGGCTCGCCGAGGTGGCCACCACCGCCGATCTGCGTGCCCTCGTCGAGGCCCTCCTGGCGTTCCGCAACGACCTGCGCAGGCAGGGCCGCTACGAGGTCGCCGACGCGCTGCGGGCGGCGATGCTCAGCGGCGGCGTGCTCGTCGAGGACACCCCTGACGGACCGCGGTGGACCATCTCGCGGTAACCGGCCTACTCTCGGAGCGGAAGGGACACCACCATGGTCACCAGCATTCTCTTCTCCGTCCTCGCCGTCATCCTGCTCTGGTCCGCCTTCAGCTTCATCAGGGTCGTCAACCAGGTCGAACGGGGCATCGTCTTCCGCTTCGGCCGGGCTCAGAAACAGGTGCGGCAGCCGGGGCTGAGCTTCCTCATCCCCTTTGTGGACAAGATGAAGAAGATCAACGTGCAGATCGTCACCATGCCGATCCCCACCCAGGAGGGCATCACCCGCGACAACGTCTCGGTCCGGGTCGACGCGGTCGTCTACTTCCGGGTCCAGGACCCGCTGCGGGCGGCCATCGAGGTCCAGGACTACCTGTTCGCGGTCGAACAGGTGGCGCAGACCTCCCTGCGCTCGATCATCGGCAAGAGTGAGCTCGACGACCTGCTGTCCAACCGCGAAGAGCTGCACAGGGGCCTCGCCCTCATGATCGACAGCCCGGCGCTCGGCTGGGGCATCCACATCGACCGGGTCGAGATCAAGGACGTGCAGCTGCCCGAGTCGATGAAGCGCTCGATGTCGCGGCAGGCGGAGGCCGAACGCGAGCGCCGGGCCCGGGTCATCACCGCCGACGGGGAGTTCCGGGCCGCCCAGAAGCTGGCCGACGCCTCCGCCATCATGTCCGAGACGCCGGCGGCGTTGCAGCTGCGCCTGCTGCAGACGGTGGTCGAGGTGGCGGCGGAGAAGACGACCACGCTGATCATGCCGCTGCCGGTCGAGCTGCTGCGCTTCTTCGACCGCATGGGGCGCGACCCCGCGCCGGTCGACGCGTCGGCGGACGCATCTGCCGCGGCCGCGACCTCCCGGGAGGAGGCCATTCGCGAGACGCCCACTCGCGAGGAGACGGCTCCGCTGGAGTCGCTCCGGCGGGAGGCGCCCGCCCAGCTGCCGCCGCTCGACGAGGTCCGCAAGGTCATGCCGCCGCCGTCCCCGGAGGCGGAGATCCCGGAGGCGGCGTTCGCTGCCACGGCGGACCGCTCAGAGGCGGACCGCTCAGAGGCCGACCGCTCAGAGGCGGGCCGCCTGGAGACAGGCCTTCCGGAGGCGGTGGACAGCTCTGAGATGGCCGACCGGGTGGAGACAGCGGAGCGCTCGGAGGCGGCGGAGCGGACTCCCGGCGCACGGTCGATGTAGCCGCCCGAGCGGCTCCCTAGCGGTTCGTCGAGCCGGCGCGGTGGCTCAGGCGGTCGTCAGCCGGAGGAGCGGTGCCACAGTAGGGGCCTCGGGCAGGTCGCGGCCCGCCGCGACGAGAGCCGCCACGCGGTCCGGGTCGAGCGCCCGCCCCGCGTTCGTGCGGAACTTCACCGCGAGCTCCTCCGCCGTCAGCGGATGTTCCGGACCGCCACGGGAGGAGTCGACCCGATGCTCCAGCAGCGAGCCGTCACGCAGCCGTACCCGCAGCACGGCCGCGAACGCGTGCGGGAAGATCTCCGTCGCCCGCTCGTCCGCCACGCAGCGCACCCGCTCGGCCAGCGCCAGCCGTGCGGGATCGAGGGCGGCGAAGTCGTCCAGTGACAGCCCCAGCCCGCCGCCGCCGTGCAGCGCCGCCGCGACCGTGTACGGTCCCGAGAACTTCGCGTGGTACGGCGACTCCGGCCTGACCTTGTCGGCCCGGGGCTCGGCGATGGTACGCAGCACCGGAGCCGCGACCCCCAGTTCGACCTCCTCGATGTCGGCGGGGGACAGGCCGCCGGCGCGCAGGGCGAGGGCGCAGTCGATGGCCGGATGGGTGAAGTGGTTCGTCGGATACGGCTTGTAGACCGTACGCAGGAGTTCCCACCGCTCGCCCAGCCCCGACAGTAGCGCCTCGGCGTCGAACCGGCCGTCCAGCCACGCCTGGAAGAAGCCGAACCGGCCTTCCAGCACCGTGGGCGGCCCCGTCAGCCCCTCCAGCGCGAGCACGGCCGCCGTGACGCCCGAGTGGGCCGCCCAGCCGCAGTGCACCCGCTTGATCGTGCCGCCCGTGCGGTTGGCCTCGAGGACGCCGGCGCCCATGCTGGCCGCCACCCCGACGGCGTGCGCGATGCCGGCGGCGTCCAGGTCGTACAGCAGCCCGGCCGCGACCGCCGCGCCGAGCGTGCCGCAGATCGACGTGGCGTGCTGGCCCTTCTCGAAGAACAGCGAGTTGCCGGCCTCCGGCAGGTAGGAGGCCATGCCGAGCCGGTTGCACACCTCGACGCCTGCCGCGACGGCCGCGATCAGCCGCTCGCCGGACGCGCCCGTGGCCTCCGCGGCGGCCAGCGCGGCGGGCACCACGGGAGCGCTCGGATGCAGCACGGACGGCAGATGCGTGTCGTCGTAGTCGAGCGCGTGCGCCAGCGTGCCGTTGACCAGCGCCGCCGACGGCGCGGGCAGCCGGTCGCCGCTCCCGATCGCGGTCGACTCCCCGGCCCCCTGCCACCGTCGTACGGCCCGCAGCACGGCCGGGGCCGCGTCACCCGCCGGCTCCGCGTAGGCGGCCAGGCAGTTGCCGAGCACGTCGAGCACCCGGCCCGTCACGTCGTCCCGCACCTCGGCCGGGATGCCGCGATCACGGCATTCCATGGCGAATTCCGCGAGCCGCTGAACATGAGTGGTCATCTCCGCTCCCCGATCAGGCGATGACGGCGAGCGGGCGAACCGGGGCTCCCGTGGCGCCGACGATCGGCAGCGGGTTCAGCACCAGCAGGAACTCGCGGACTCCAGAGTCGAGCAGTTCGGCCAGCCGCATCGTCTCCACGATGTTGATGCCCGACTCCACCAGCATGATCCGGTGCACGGGGAGCGTGGCATGCCCGCGGCCCGCCGCGATGTGCTCGAAGGCGATGGTCTCGCCGCCCACCACGCGCGGTCGCCGCGCGGCCAGCCAGCGGCCGGCATCGGCGCCCGGACCCGGAACGCCGTTCCGCTGACCGACGAAGTCGTCCCCCGACTCCCACAGCCGTGACCAGCCGGTCCCGACCAGTACGGCGTCGCCCGCGCGGATCTCCAGGTCTCCGGCGGCCCGCTCCAGATCGTCGGCGGTGACCTCGTAGCCGGCGGGCAGCGTGGTCACCCCGTGCACGGCGGCCACGTCGAGCAGCACGCACCGGCCCACGTACGGCTCGAACCCGTCGATGCCCATGGCGCTGAACCCCTCGTGCGACATCACCTCGCCCGCCGGCCGCCCGCCGTACAGCAGGCCCTCCTGGGAGACGTGCGCCAGCGCGTCGACGTGCGTGCCGACGTGGCCGCCCGTGACGATGATCTCGTTGGCGGCCGAGCCGCCGTCGGTCCTGACCAGGTCGCCGTGCCGGCGTTCCAGCGCCATCCGGAACGGCGGGTGGTTGGGGGACTGCGGCATGCCCTTGCGCATCGGCTGCGCCAGGTCCAGCACGCGCGAGCCCTCCAGGGCCTTCCACAACGACGACATATCCGGTGGCTCCTTGTGTTCCAATAGTAGGAATGCTGTTCCCGACAGTACACATGATTCACCGGGGAAGGCCCACCATGCCCAGCCAGACCGCCGCCACCGTCGAACGGGCCGCCGACATCCTCGTCCGGTTCGCCGAGGCGGGCACGGACACACTCGGCGTCACCGAGCTCGCCGAGAGCCTGGGCATGTCGAAGGCGGCGGTGCATCGGGTGCTGGCCTCGTTCAGGAGCCGGGGGCTGGTCGTGCTCGACGAGGAGAGCAGGCGCTATTCGCTGGGGCTGACGGCGATGCGGCTCGGCCTGGCCTACCTCGACCGCATCGACGTACGGCGGCTGGCCGCGCCCGAACTGCCCGCCCTGTCGAGGCTGACCGGCGAGACCGCCACTTTGTCGATCAGGACCGGCGACACCCGCGTCTACATCGACCAGGCGACACCCGAGCGGGAGGTGATCATGTCGGTCTCGCTGGGCGTGCCGTATCCGCTGCACGCGGGCGGGTCGTCCAAGGCGTTCCTGGCGTTCCTCCCAGAAGCGGATATCGACCGCTATCTCGCCCGCTCCCTGGAGAGCATGACGCCCGCCACCGTCACGGATCCCGACCGCCTGCGCAGCGACCTGACGCTCATCCGCCGCCGCGGCTACGCGATGTCGATCGCAGAACGGCAGAGCGGCGCGGCCTCCGTGGCGGCCCCCATCCTCGACCACCACGGCCGGCCGGCGGCGGTCATCAGCGTGTGCGGCCCGGCCGACCGCTTCATGGCCGAAGCCGACGCCTGCGCCGCCGCCCTCCTGCGGACCACCGACCGCCTGTCCGCCGAGCTGGGCCACCACTGACCGTCTTCACGGCCCGCCCAAAAAGGGCCTCCACTTCGCTCCGGGCGTTCTTTCTCCCCGCCCGATTTCGGTGGTTGGCCATCTGATACCCGCCCCCCCACAAAGGCCCTCCGCTTCGCTCCGGACGTCCTCCCAGGCGGGCTGACGCCCGCCCCCTGAAGGGCCTCGCTACGCTCGGACCGCCTTCCCGAACACGCTTCGCCAGGCCGGCTGGTTGAAGTGGCCGTGGCGGCAACCCCATAGAGAGCGGCACCGACTCCTACCGCCTGCCCCAGACCCAAGCGCGCCCCGATTCCCACCGCGCAAACAGCGGAGCCGAATCACCTGATTTCAGTGGTCTTCTAGCGTCGTGGGTCGGTGATTCGCCGACACTATGAGGCGAGGGCATCGAGGATTTCCTGGACAAAGGGCTTGGGGGCCTCGTTCCAGGAGGTGATCCAGGCGCGGATGTCCTTCCCCCGTGCCCGCCGGCCGATCTGCGAGAAAGCGCCGACGCCGCTAGCCGGTGACCCCGGGTTGGGCCGAGTCGGCCAGAGTCGCGACCAGTTTGAGGCCTTCGTCGGCGAAGAGGGATCCTGCCTGTTCTCCCTCGGTTCGCGTTTCTAGCAGGACCAGGCGGGAGGAACCATCGGGTTGGGGGACGACGCGGACCTGCCGTATCTCGCTGGATCCGACCTCCTGCAGGTCGGGGTGGACCGCCGTCGGGGTCCAGTTGACTTTCCACGCGCGGTCGAAATCGATGACCTCGAGGTGCCCGTCGTAGGAGTAGGGGACCGGCCCGTCGAGAGTGACGGAGAACATGGCGTCATAGGTGGCGGCCTGCCCGAAATTCCGGTTGGACTCGGGACGGACGCGGGTCTCCCGGATGGTGATCTTCTTGGCCTGGGAGCCCCTGGCGAAGGCGTCATAGATGCTGTCGAAGTCGCGAGGCGGTTCCAGCACCTGGGCTTTCATGGCGTGCAGGTCCCCGCGTTGCCAGGCCGTCAGAAACGCGGTCACCGTCTGCTGGGGCGAGCCTTCGGTGCGCACCGACAGGTAGACGGCAGCGCTCAGGCCGAGGACGGTAGCCAGGGCTACGGCGATGGTGATCCTTGTCCGTCGCCGACGTGGAGAAAATGTGGACATTGTTCGGCAACCTTACTGGCTAGTGCCGTAGCAGCGGGCAGCATGATCCGCCGTTACATCGCCTGGCGTAACCGCAACGAACCGCAGCACTGACAACCCCGACTACGCCGAATCATCAACAGGGCGAACGCGGCTTGATGCGGCATTAGATGGTGAAGAGCGAGACCGTCCCCTGCGTGAACCAGATCGCGGTCATCGTCTCCCACTTCTCGTCCATGAGGACATCGTCGAGACTCGCCCATGGAGATATTGCTACTCTAAGTAACTATCAATTACCCTTAGTAGCGTTTCGGTTGTGGCCCGCCACCACAAGGAGCGGGCCGTCCCTTTCCCACGGGAGGCACGCCTACATGCGCAAAACCGCCGCTCTCGTGCTGGCCTCGGCCATCACCGCCAGCGCCGCGATCACCACGTCTGCCGCCTATGCCGACGGGATCGGCGGTGCGCCGGCCCCAGCCGCGCCGGTCCGCGACCAAGACCTGATCAACAAGACCAGCGGAGGCCGGCTGGCCCTGTACGGCGACAGCACCGCCGAGGGGGCGACCGCCATCACCCTGCGCGACCCGGCGTGGAAGTACCACACCGAGGTGTGGGAGGGGCACTCCACCTGGCAGGCCGACGAGGCGAACACCTACACCACCGTGCTGAAGAACCAGGCCGCCAACAAGTGCCTGCAGCCCGCGGCCGCCACCCCGCTGCGCGGCACCACCATCGTGGTCAAGACCTGCGACGGCTCAGACCTGCAAAAGTGGATCCTGGCGGGCGAGAAGGTCGACGGCAAGTACACCGGCTGGTGGGTATGGCGGCCGAAGGTCAACAAGAACCTGGCCATGACGCTGAACCGGTACAACGACGGCAGCTGGGACACCCTGCACCTGGACACCGCCTACCCCAGCGCCGACCGCCTGTGGCGCATCGCCCCCAACGACGCGCCCTGGCACCTCTGAGCCTCCCAGGCCGCCCCTGGCGCAGGCTTCTTCAATGAGGCCCTCGCCGGCTTCGGCGGTGAGGGCCTCGCTGTCTACCCGGCGAGGGTAGTGCCGCATCAGGCAATGTCTGCCCTACTGACGACCTTGCGCACCAGTGACCCTCGGTGCTCCTCGGCAAAGGTCGAGGCGATGGCGATCGAGATCGACCCCGCTCCTCTGGGGGAGGCGGAAATGTGCAGCAAACGGCTCGTGATTATCCCCTTTCGGGCCGTGGTCCGATTATGGGAAGTGCGGACCACGGTCCGATTGGTCAACTGCGGGTCGTATCGGCGCCCAGCCGCGTGCGGGATCAGAGGCCGTCTCCCTGGAGGCCCTTCGCCACGTACGGTGTTTGGGGCCGGCCCATGCTTGCCGTACAAGAGGGGGTCGTAGTAGGGGAGAGTGCCGCGCGGTGCTGCATGGGACCACAGGATGGGGTCGTAGTAAGGGAGGGCGCCGCACCGGGGCACGGGGTGTGGCAGTGTGTACGAACTCGCGCGCGGACGGACCCGGTCAGCGGCGGGGTGGATCGATGCGCGCGCCGTCCGGGGTGAAGATCATCAGGCGGGCCTGATCGATGGCCACCTTGGCGGGCTCGCCGGCGCGCCAGACCGGGCGCCCGCCCAGGCGGACGATGATGTCCGAGCGGCGGTGGATGCCGCTGCCGACGTTCTGTCCGACTTTTTCCTGTTCCTCCCGCTCCTCGGGTTGGGAGAACATCCGGCGGACCAGCCCGCCGAGTCCGGCGGAGCGGTCCTTGCGACCGTTGACCTGGGCACGCCGGTCCGGCGGCTCGGGCACCGGTACGGCCGGGACGCCGCACTCGATGTAGGCCAGCCACTCGTGGCCGTGGTACTCCAGCGCGCGCACCCGGCCGAAGAACGACGGCCCCTCGTACGACTCGGGCACGGGCGCCAGGCCGTCGGGGCGCAGGCCGACCAGCACCTGGCCGCCGGTGTGCTGGGAGATGGCGTAGGCGCGGGGATCGCTCCACGGGAGCGTCAGCCGGTGCGGGCCGAAGTCGAGCATGACGTACTGGTTCTGCGGCGTCCGGACGGTCGCGGCCAGGAGGTTCAGCTGCTGGGAGTTGAGAAAGGCCGCCACGAACGCCGTCGCCGGGTCGTTGTAGATCTGCGCCGGAGTGCCGACGTCCTGCAGGACGCCGCGGTTGAGTATGGCGATCCGGTCGGCCAGCGTGAGCGCCTCGACCTGGTCGTGTGTCACGTAGATGGTGGTGACGTTCAGCGACCTGACCAGGGCGGAGATCTCCATGCGCAGCTCGGTGCGCATGCCGGCGTCGAGGTTGGACAGCGGCTCGTCCATGAGGAACAGCTTGGGCTGGCGGACGATCGCCCGTCCCATCGCGACGCGCTGACGCTGGCCGCCGGATAAGGTGCCCGGGCGGCGTTCCAGCGTGTCGTCGATGTGCAGCGCCTTGGACAACTCGGTGACGCGCTCGCGTACCTGTGCCGGGTCCGACTTGGCGATCTCCAGGGGGAAGGCGATGTTGCCGCGTACGGTCCTGTGCGGGTAGAGGGCGCCGTTCTGGAACACCATGGCGACGTCGCGGTCACGCGGCGCCAGGTTGTTGGCCAGCTGGCCGTCCAGCCAGAGATCCCCCTCGGTGATCTCCTCGAGGCCCGCGATCATCCGCAGCAGCGTGGACTTGCCACAGCCGGAGGGGCCGAGCAGAACGAGGAACTCGCCATTTTCGGCCTTCAGGCTCAGTCGGTCTACCGCCAGGTAGCTACCCGGGTACACCTTGGTCACTTTGTCGAGAACGACCGAGCTCATGGGCCCAACACCTTGCGCACGTGTCACCTGTGACGGGGCTGATTGAAGGGGTAGTACATCGCGCCTTAACGCCACATGTCCACCCTTGTCATAAAAGATCTCTGCCCAATCGGGTTTCGGCTAGGGGTTTTGGGCATCCGATGGCGGAAACATCCGGAAAAATCGTGACTTGGAAGGGCTTGCGGGAAATTGCGGCAAGAGCTTTCATTGTCGGGACCGTCTTAGGGGCTGCGGAGCATGATCAGGGGTGGCGCGAGGCTGTGACGTACTCCGTGTACAGGCGCGGCTTCGCCGCCCCCGACGTCCCGCGCGCGTCACATCCGGCGGCCCGGTGGAAAGTACAGTGGCGCGCATGACCGGTCACGCGCGCCTCGCCGACATCGCCGCCCAGGCCGGGGTGAGCGAGGCCACGGTCAGCCGGGTGCTCAACGGCAAGCCCGGCGTCTCCGTCGCCACCCGCCAGGCCGTGATGACCGCGCTCGACCTCATGGGCTACGAACGGCCACCCCGGCTGCGGCAGCGCAGCAACGGGCTCGTCGGCCTGGTCACCCCCGAGCTGGACAATCCGATCTTCCCGGCGTTCGCCCAGTCCATCGAGAAAGCGCTGACCCAGCACGGCTACACGCCCGTGCTCTGCACGCAGCTGCCGGGCGGCGCGCCCGAGGACGAGTTCACCGAACTGCTGGTCGACCGCGGGGTGAGCGGCATCGTGTTCGTGTCGGGGCTGCACGCCGACACCACCGCGCGGATGGACCGTTACACCAGGCTCACCGACCGCGGGCTGCCGATCGTGCTGGTCGACGGCTACAGCGAGCACATCGACGCGCCGTTCATCTCGCCCGACGACCGGCTCGCCGCGCGGCTGGCCGTACAGCATCTCGTGGACCTCGGACACGAGCGGATCGGGCTGGCGCTGGGGCCGCGCAGGTTCGTGCCCGTGATCAGGAAGATCGAGGGTTACCGGCAGGCCATGGCCCAGCTGCTCGGCACGAACGCCGTCGACGAGCTGATCGCGCACTCGCTGTTCTCCGTCGAGGGCGGGCAGGCGGCGGCCATGCAGCTCCTGTCGCGCGGCTGCACCGGCATCGTGTGCGCCAGCGACCTGATGGCGCTGGGCGCGATCCGCGCCTGCCGCGAGAAGGGGCTGGCCGTGCCGGGCGAGGTGTCGGTGGTCGGCTTCGACGACTCGCCGCTGATCGCGTTCACGGATCCGCCGCTGACCACCGTACGCAAGCCGATCGGCGCGATGGCCACGGCCGCGGTGCAGACCCTGCTCGAAGAGGTCAACGGGGCGCCCGCCAAGCACGTCGAGCTCGTCTTCCAGCCCGAGCTGGTGGTCCGCGGCTCCACGGGCTCCGGCCCGCTGGTGAACCGATGACCGGGGCACGCCCGCTCTACTCGCTCCAGCGCCGATGATGCGCGATGTCCTGGTCCTCGGCGGCGCCGGGGTCGACACCACCGTGTACGTGCCCGCGCTGCCCCTCCCGTACGAGGACACCTACTCCGTACCGCCCGTGATCGACCGGATCGGCAACACCGGCGCCGGTGTCGCGCTCGGCTGTGCGGCGCTCGGGCTCGACGTCACGTTCGCCGACCTGATCGGTGACGACCCGCAGGGCGCGCTGATCCGCCACGCGCTGCGCGGCCTCGACTTCATCTGGGCGCCGGCGCGGGCGGGCACCCGGCGCAGCGTCCTGCTGGTCGATCCGGACGGCCGCCGCACCTCGCTGTTCGACCCCAGGGCCACGCCCGGCGAGCGGCTCCCGAGCCACCTCTACAAGGGCGTGCGCGCGCGGCACGCGCACGTGTCGATCACCGACTTCTGCCGCCATGTGTACCCGGACCTGGACATGCCCGTCTCCACGGACCTGCACGACTGGAACGGCGTCGACGACTACCACCAGGACTTCGCCTACCGCTCCGACCTCGTCTTCCTCTCGGCCGCCGCGCTCACCGACCCGGCCGCCACCATGGCCGCCATCATCGAACGCGGCCGCGCCCACACGGTCGTCTGCACGCGCGGCGCCGACGGCTGCCTGGTCCTCACCCGCGACGCGCCCCTGCGCGCCTTCCCGGCCGCGCCCCTGCCCGGTCCGGTCGCCGACAGCAACGGCGCGGGCGACGCGTTCGTCTCTGGCTTCCTGTACGGCACTCTGCGCGGACTACCCCTGGAGCAGCGCGTAGGGCTCGGCGCCACCGCCGGAGCCCACGCCTGCACCGTCCTCGGTACCCACGAGTCCCCGATCACCGAGCCCACGCTGCTGAGCCGCGCGCTCGGCCAGGACGGGGTCACCGACCCCACCCGTGCTGACCCGCGCGCTCGGCCATGACGCCATTCACCGGCCCCGCCCCGCTGAGCCGCGCGAAGGAGCCGAGCGCTAGCGATACTCCGTGATCGCGTCCCGGCCGATCGCCCACAACGGCTTCCCGCCGGGGAGCGCGGTCATCGCGGTCACGGGGGCGGGAGGTGTGACCCGCGACCACCTTCCGCCCGCTTCGGCCAGCAGCCGGTAGGCGTCTTTCGCGTCCTCGGAGACGGACTTCCGGGAGGCGACCCACACCACGCCATCACTGTCGCGGGCGATCCCGGTCAACTGTCCGCCGTCGATGGCGACCGCCCGCCAGGCCGTGCCGTTCCACCGGTAGGACAGAGGGCGGAACGCGCCGTCCGACGTCTCGTAGCCGCCCACGGCCCACACGTCGTCGGCGGCCACGGCCAGCACCGCCAAGACCCGCGAGTCGACCGAGCCGGACGGCGACGGCGAGGGCAGCGACGACGTGGGCTCCGACGGCGTGGGCTCCGACGGCGAGGGCAGCGACGGCGCGGGCAGCGGTACGCGTCGCCAGGCGCGGCCGTCGAAGCGCGCGACGGCGGGCTCCGACTGCACGTAGCCGTCGTCCGGCAGCGGGTCCACCTCGCCGACCGCCCAGATGTCCTGCGGCGACACGGCGACGGCCGCGTACGTCGCGATGGGGATCGCCTGACTGGTCCAGCGCTGCCCGTCGAAGTGCCGCGCCCACCCGTCACCGAGCGCCCACACCTTCCCCCCACCCAGCGCGACCACCTCTGACGGACTCGCGGTATCCCCCTCGGACGTGATCACCGGATCGGGGATGAACGACCAGCGCCGCCCGTCGAAGCGCAGCAGCCCGGACTCACCGCCCTCCTTGTCCTCGGCGATCACCCACACGTTGCCGGGATCCGATGCGTCTACCTTGGTGAGCGTGACGTACCGGGCCTGCTTCGGCAGTTCCTTCGTCAGCCGTCGCCAATGCTTGCCATCCCAGTGGACCAGCAACGCCTCGTGGCCGTCGGTGCCGAACGTCCGCTCACCGACCGCCCACGCGTCGGCCGCGCCCGTGGCCGCGATGTCCAGGAAGTCGGCACCGTAGTCCAGCCCCTTCTGCCGGTAGACCACCCGCCAGCGGCCCTTGGGGTGCGTCGCCACCGGGGTACTGTCACTCGGGCTGGGCCGGGAGGTGACGCGATCAGTCGGGCCGGGCTCGCGGCCGGTAGCCGAGACGACCGAACATCCGGTCAATGCCACCATCACCAGGGTGACGGCCGCCAGTCGCAGGCCCACCATGCCTCCTGTGCGCGTCCGTCTTGGGTGATCTCCGTGGGCACGGGCCAAAAGGAGCGGCGTTCACACTACCGTGAGGCACCGGCGACCGGTCAGGAACGGGAGCCACATTGAAGCAGCGGCATCTCCGGCGAGCGGACGGCGACTTCGTCCACCATCGATCCGATCGTCGCGCGGATGGCCGCCCACGCCTGCGGGGCGGAGAAACCCTTAACATTTCGCACGTGACCACCTACGACGGCCATGACACGTTCGAGCACCTGGGCGCTTCGGCGCTGCCGCAGCGCCAGCAACGGATCCTGGCCACGATCCGGGACTGGGTGGTCAGATACGGATACCCTCCGAGCACCCGCGAGATCGGCCACGCCGTCGGGCTGCGGTCGTCCTCGTCGGTGTCCAAGCACTTGAGGAGCTTGGAGGAGAAAGGGTTCCTCCACCGGGGCACGACGATGACCCGGCCGATCGACGTACGCCTGTTCCTGGGGGCCTCGGCGCCGGAACCGGCAGGGGACCTGGTGACCGTGCCTGTGGTCGGGGACATCGCCGCGGGCACTCCCATCCCGGCCGACGAGTACATGGACGACACACTGACCCTGCCCCGTGACCTCACCGGGCGTGGCAACGTGTTCGGCCTGCGGGTGCGGGGCGATTCGATGATCGACGCCGCGATCTGCGACGGCGACATCGTCGTCGTACGGCAGCAGCCCGAGGCGCATTCGGGCCAGATCGTCGCCGCGATGATCGACGGCGAGGCCACCGTCAAGGTGTACCGCCGCCGCGACGGGCACGTCTATCTCGAACCGCGCAATCCCGTCTACGACATCATCGACGGCGACGGCGCCGTGGTGCTGGGCATCGTGGTCTCGGTCCTTCGCAGCCTCTGAGCAGCGTGCGGCGACCTTCGTTTGGTGTGTTGGGCCAGGGTCGTGTCGATGATCTGGGTGTTGCTGGGGGGAGGGTTGGTCGTGTCCCACCAGCAGATGGCGCTGATCTCTTGGTTGGGGATGAAGTCGTGGTGGCGGGTGGCGGCATGGGTGGTGTAGACGGCGGCGTATTCGTTGTGCGGCGGGGTGGTCAGCCAGAAGCGTGCGTATCCCGCGAGGGTGAGGGTGGGCAGGTGCAGGCCGCTCTCCTCGCGCAGTTCCCGTACGGCTGCTTGGAGGGGAGTCTCGCCAGGGTCGATCCGGCCGCCTGGTAGTTCCCACTGCTGACGGAAGCGGTCGAAGACCAGCAGCAGGTGCCGGCCGTACCAGACCACGACCAGAGCTGCCGGCATCGGCGCGTCGTCCGGCATGCCGGGGACTCGTGTGGCTGGCAGGAACGCCGTCAGCGCGTTCCCCCTCTTGTCCATGGCCAAGACTCGATCCATACGTCCCATGGTGAGTGCTCCGCGGACGGACTCCGCGGGTAACACCTCAACCAGACCGTCGGCAGGCCATCCTGGCGCGTGAGGCCATCGCGTAGCGCTGGGCCCCACAGCATGTCCTAAGCCGGTGATGCGCCTGACCGGCGCCCCGAGGGTCATCGCGGATGCGGGGCGGCGGAGCGCGGGGTCAGGGTTCGGCGTGGCGGTCGATGCCGAGCGTGGCGATGAGGTCTTCGTGGAGCTCGAACCAGACACGATGGCAGGAGTCGACATCGGTGCGGTCGACCCAGGCGCCCTGCCCGGCTCGGGCGCGCGCCAGGGCCGCGCCGAATCGTGCGTCGTATCCGCGGAACCGGGTGAGTACGCCCCGGAGCCGGTCCGCGAGTGGCAGGAGCGCACGGTCGATGCCGGCGAGCTCGTCGAGGATCCGGGCATCCCAGACGGGATCGGAGTGGTCGTTGGCGGCGAGCCGGTCACCGGCGGTGGGCCGGAGCTGCCAGTCGGTGCAGGCTCGTAGCAGGAGGGCGTTCAGCGGGAGGAACTCGCGGTAGGCGTCACGGACCTCGTCGGCACCGCCGACGCGGGCGAGCTCGGCCGCGAGCAGGCGCTCGTTCTCGGCTCGGCCTGTTTCGGTCAACGACCAACCTCCGCTACCGGCGAAGGCGGTGTGCTCGACCCACCCACGTGCCTCGGCGTCGTGCAGCACCTCTTTCGTCTCGGCCGCGTCGAGCCCGTACCGATAAGCGATCACCGGGGTGTCCGCGAACCCGGTGATGCGTACGGAGTGCAGGACCAGGAGATCGGTCGCGGAGTCCCGTGTCATGAGCCGGCGTCCGATCGTCCTGCCAGGCGGGTGTAATGCTGCTGGCATGCCTGCGGTGAGTTGAACCCCATCGCCTGCGCCATCTGTGCCCAGGTCAGCCCCGCGCTCCGGGCCGTGAACAGCAGGCCGGCTTCGAGTCCTTCGACCTCGGCGCGTGCGGCGGGCAGGAGGGCGAGCGCGCTCAGGACGTCCTCCGGGTCCAGGTCGGCGTTGCGCCAGACGGCGAACTGCACGAGGTCGACCGCCGACAGCGGGGCGGGCGAGGGTCGCCATGGACGGGCGTCGAGCTCATCCGCGCCCAGATCCAGGAGACGCTCACGCGCGTCCTGCTCGCGGCGGGCCTGTACGTGATCGGTCTGCATGTTGTGGGCGATGTCCTGCTTGCGTGGCATGCACTTACCCTGCACAATCAACAAAACGTTGTCAATCATTTGTTGAAAGGTAAGGGTGGATGATCGTACCCCTCATGGAGGCTGCCGCCGATACCTGCGGAGGTAAGGCCGGCGCGCTCGGCGCGTTGCTCCGCGCGGGCCTGCCGGTTCCTGACGGCTTCGTCGTCTCGTACGCCGCCTACCTCGCCGCCGTCCGCGACCTGGACCTCGGGCGGTTCGCCGGCGAGCCGGACGTGGCGCGGCAGGTGCTTGAGTCCCGCCCGGTCCACGCCACCGTGGTCGATGCGCTACGCCGCGCACTCGACGAGCTCGGCGATCCGCCCGTGGCGGTCAGATCGTCGGCGGCGGACGAGGACACCGGCCAGGCATCGGCGGCCGGTCAGTACGAGAGCTTTCTCGCCGTGCGCGGAGCCGGTGAGGTCGCCGATGCCGTACGTGCCTGCTGGGCCTCGTTGTTCTCCGCACGTGCCATCGGCTACCGGCGCCACGGCCAGCCGTCCGACGATCTTGTGATGGCCGTCCTCGTCCAACGCCATGTGGATGCCGAGGTGTCCGGGGTCATGTTCACACCCGCGGGCCCGGACGACGCGACCCAGATCGAGGCGTCCTGGGGGCTCGGACCCAGCGTCGTCGGAGGCACGGTCACCCCCGACGCCTACCGCGTCGCCGAGGACGGGTCGGTCACCCGTAGCGTCGCGGACAAACAGACCCGCCTTGACCGGCACGGCACGCGGCTCGTCATCAGCGACGTGCCTACTGGTACCCGGGACCAGCCGGCGATCGACGACGCGACGGCCACGCGGCTGGCCGAGCTGGGCAAAGACATCGCGGCCGTACGCGGTGAACCGCAGGACATCGAGTGGGCGATGGTCGACGGCCGCGTCTGGATTCTGCAAGCACGGCCGGTCACCGCCGCACCCCCACCGGCGACCTCGCCTTCCAGCGCCTCGCACACCCCAGCCGCCACGCCCCCCGGAACCCTGGGCCACCACGGGACCGTAACCGGCACGCTCACCGGAACGCCAGGCAGCCACGGGATCGTAACCGGCACCGCGAGAATCGTCCGCGGCCCCGGCGACTTCGCGCGCGTGCGCCCGGGCGACATCCTCGTCTGCCCCTTCACCGACCCCGCTTGGACGCCGCTGCTGCGCGTCGCCGCCGGTGTCATCACCGAGACCGGAGGCGTGCTCTCCCACGCCGCGATCGTCGCTCGTGAGCACGCCATCCCCGCCGTCCTCGGCATCCCGAACGCGACGAGCACGCTCCACGACGACACCGTCATCACCCTCGACGGCACCAACGGCACCGTCACGGCGGCACGCGCGTGACTGATCACTTCCGTCCCTGGCCGGTCTATGTCAGGCCAAGAGCCGAGCCCACCCAGGCATCCCGCCACCGAACCCACACCTACGGATCCACATCGAAGGAGATGGGAAGCGGGCCCGCACGGGCACCGCGCCCCTGACCACTCATGGCAACGCGACACCTCTACCTGGCACGCCACGGCGCGGCCAACGCGTTCGGGGAGCTCACCGACATCGGGCACCAGCAGGCGGGCCTGCTGGGCGAACGGCTCGCCGGCGTACCGGTCGACGCCGTGTGGCACTCTCCGCTGCCACGCGCCGTAGCGAGCGCGCACGAACTCGCCCGGCATCTACCGAACGTGCCCGTGGCCGAGGCCGCCGAACTCATCGACCACGTGCCCTACGTTCCCAGTACGGCCGAAACGCCCCCGTCCTGGGCCGGCTTCTTCGACGGCTACGACGACGCGGAGGCGGCCTCGGGCCAGAAGCTCGCCGAGGCCCTGGTCGCCCGGTTCGCGAAGGTTCCCGAGACGACCGCACAAGGGGCTCGGCGTGACACGCACGAGGTCCTGGTGACGCACGCCTATCCGATCGCGTGGCTGGTGCGGCACGCGCTGGACGCGCCGCCAGCCCGATGGCTCGGCCTGAACAGCGCCAACACCGCACTGACGGTCATCGAGTACCGCGACGGCCTGCCGCCCACGATCGTGATGGTCAACGACATGAGTCACCTTCCGACCGGCCTGCGCTGGACCGGGTTCCCCGAAAGCATCAGGCCGTGAGGTAGCTCCTGCTGTCCGTACGGCCGAGGCGTTCTAGGGTCGACATCGTGAACCTCATCGGTGCGGTGCTGCAGCTGTGCGCGCTGGTGGTGGCGTTCCGGCCGCGCGTCCCTCCCGCGTACTCGGCCGTGGGCGGGGGAGCGGTCTCCCTGGCGATCACCGCCTACCATCCGCTGACCGGCACCCGTGGAGACACCACCTTCTGGCTGCTGATCGAGGTGCCGGCGCTGCTCGCCCTGACGATGCTCGCGGGCCGCCGCGCGCCTCTCGCAGCTCTCGTCCCCGGTCTCGCGGTTTCGACCATCCTGCTGAGAATGGTCTGGCCCGGCCCGCCCTCGCTGATACTGGCCGGTTGCGCGGGCTGGTCGCTGGGGGCGGTCGGGGTCGCCGCGGCCGGGCTCTATCTGCGTTCGCTCGATGGCAACCGGCGTCGGGCGGTGGCGCAGGCCGTACGGGATCAGCGGCTCGCTCTGGCGCGTGACCTGCACGATTTCGTGGCGCACGATGTCAGCGGCATGCTCGTACAGGCCCAGGCCGCCCGGCTCGCACCAGAGCTGCCGCCGCGGATCGAGGACGCCCTGCGGCGCATCGAGGAGGGTGGCCAGCGGGCTTTGACCTCGCTCGACCGTACGGTCCACATGCTCAACGAACCTGCCAGAGGCCCCTTCCCCGGCATCGACGGCCTGCGGGAACTGGCCGACGGGTTCTCGCCGACCATCCGAGTGAATCTCGCCGTCGAGGCGGAGCAGATCTCCCGCGAGGCGTCGGCAACCGTCTACCGGGTGGTGACGGAGGCGCTGACCAACGTACGCAGGCACGCGCCGCGGGCGACCACTGTCGACATCGCGGTGACGAGAGACGGCGACATGGTCCGCATCCGGGTGGACGACGATGGCAGCGCTGGCCTGCCGGAGGGCAACGATCGCGGTGGCGGGAGTCGTTTCGCTGAACACCGTCGCAACGGCGGCTTCGGCCTGGCGGGACTCGCCGAGGTGCTCGGGACGGTCGGCGGCTCCCTTTCCGCGGGTCCCCACGGTGCGGGCTGGCGCGTCACGGCGGCCGTCCCCGTCTGAGTCCGGAGCCGCGGGTCGGAGTGGGAGGGTTATATGACGTACACGCGGCTGGAAGGGGGCAAGGACATGTGTCCGGGCGGTGTCGGTGGTATCCGGTTGGTGGGGGCGGTGACGTGACGACTCGGGTTCTGATCGCGGACGATCAAGATGACGTACGGATCGGCTTCCGGCTCATTCTCGACTCGCAGCCCGACATGACGGTCGTGGGGGAGGCGGCTGACGGGCAGGCGGCAGTCGGGCTCGCCCGGCATCTCAAGCCCGACGTCGTACTGGCCGACATCCGCATGCCCAAGCTCGACGGACTTGAGGTCACCAGGGTGCTCGCGCCGGAGACGCGGGTGATCGTGGTGACCACGTTCGACCTCGATGACTATGTGCACACGGCACTACGCAACGGTGCTTGCGGGTTTCTGCTGAAGCGGTCGGGACCGACGCTGCTCGTCGAGGCCATCCGTGCCGCCATGGCCGGGGACACGCTCATCAGCCCGCAGGTCACCGTACGGCTGTTGCGCCACCTCCGTGCCGCCCGGCCGGAGCCGCCGGGGGAGCCGCTCACGGAGCGAGAGATGGAGATCGCGCGGCTGGTCGCGCATGGGCGTACGAATGGTGAGATCGCCGCCGAGCTGTTCATCAGCGCCGGCACGGCGAAGACGCATGTGGCCAACATCCAGCGCAAGGTGGGAGCGGCCAATCGGGTCGGGATCGCGGCCTGGGCGTGGAACTCGGGGATCGCCTGAGGCTGCGTAAGATCTCACGGATGTCTTCTGCGACCTACCTTGCCCAGGGGCCACGCGTGGCCATTCGTCACCTCTCCCTCCAGGACTACGAGGAATATACGGCTTTGGTCCGGGAGAGCGCCGAGCTGCACCGCCCCTGGATGCCCGGCCGGCCCATGAAGGCTTGGTGATCTGTTCGCGGGACACCGGAGCGATCGTCGGCCGGGTCAACGTCAACAACATCGTCCGGGGAACGAACCAGAGCGGAACCCTGGGTTATGCCGCCTATGCGTCCACGACTGGTCGCGGCTATATGACCGTGGCCACCGCGCCAGAACAGGAGCCGGTCCGGCGCCCCCGGTGACGAGGCCCCGTGCGAGAAGGCTCCAAGGAGGTCTCCCTGGGGCCGCCCGAGCCGGCTCGCGCGTCCGTGGAAGGCCACGGCTTACGGGGGCTCTGGGGTCAGGATCCTGGTGAGTCTGGCCAGCGCCTGGGTGATCTGCTCCGGGGTGAGGCCGACCACCGCGCGCTGGTAGCCGTACACCTCGGGGGCCAGGGGGGCGAGCAGGAGGTCGACCAGCCCGTCCCGGCTCGGCGTGCCCGCGGCGACCAGGAGTGCGTGCACGTGGGCGCGCCAGAAGCCGTACGCGCCGGTTTCGAAGCGGGAGCGGCCCACCTCCGAGCCGAGCACCAGGTGAGAGTGGTCCTCCAGCAGGCGCACCATGGCGGCGTAGAAGGCGGCCAGCCGCTCGGCGGGTGGCGCGCCCGGGCCCAGGGGGGGCTCGCCGCGCAGCAGGCGTTCTTGCAGGTCCCGCTCGTGCTCATCGAGCAGCGCGACGGCGATCGAGGCCCGGTCCGGATAGCGGCGGTAAAGCGTGCCCCGGCCCACCCCGGCCGCCTTGGCGATGTCCTCCATCGTCACGTCCTGCGGAGACCGCTCCGTGAACAGCAACGCGGCCGCCTCGAGGATCCGTGCCCGGTTGCGCGCGGCGTCGGCTCTCTCCATGCGCCCCATTGTATGTGGACATGCCGTCCGTTTATAGTTAAGTGGACAGTGTGTCCACATATCTGTGATGAGGAGAGAGCATGCTGCTGCACCTGGACGCCAGCGCCCGCCGGGCGTCGTTCTCGCGGAGGCTGTCCGACGTGTACGCCGAGACCTGGCGGGCCGCCCACCCGCAGGCCGGCTACGTCTACCGCGACCTGGCCGCGCAACCCGTGCCGCACATCGGCGAGGCATGGACCGAGCTGTGCGACCACATCCTGCGGCACGAGATCACCGACATCTCGCGCTATCGGGAGGCGGTTCGCACCCCTGCTCAGCGCCGGGCGTGGGCCGTTGTGGAGCCGCTGCTCGACGAGGTGGTCGCGGCCGAGGTGATCCTCATCGGTACGCCGATGTACAACTACTCCATCCCCTCGGCGCTGAAAGCCTGGCTCGACCAGATCACCTTCCCCAAGATGTCGCTCGAAGGACGGTCGTTCGTGGTGACCAGCGCGCGCGGCGGCGCGTACGGTCCGGGCACGCCGCGCGAGCCATACGACCACCAGGAGCGCTACCTGCGCGACTTCTTCAAGGGCCACTTCCGGGTCGAGGACGTGACGTTCATTCACGCGGAGCTGGTCAACGCCCGCCTCGACCCGGCGCTGGCGCACCTGCGCGAGCGGCACGAGGAGTCACTGGCCGCGGCGCTCAAGGAGGCGGCCCGATGAACTGGCTGATCCTGTTGCTGGCCGGGCTGATCGAGGTGGCGTGGTCCCAGAGCATCAAGCCGACGCACAACTTCACCCGGCCGCTGCCCACGCTGATCTGCCTGGTCCTGATGGTCGCCGCCGTCTGGCTGCTGTCCCAGGCCATGAACGCGCTGCCGGTCGGCACCGCGTACGCCGTCTTCACCGGCATCGGCGCCGTCGGCGCGATCACCTTGGGCATCGTCGTCAACGACGACCCGCTGTCGGTGGGCAGGATGGCGGCGCTCGCCCTGATCATCGGCGGCATAGTGCTGGCCCGGGTTACCACCTGAGCCAGAAGGCGAGCGACACGGGAAAGGCGGTCCTGACCTGGTAGGTCGGCTCCGCCGTTGGCTCACAGCAGGCCCTCCCCGGCCCCGGCTCTCTCGGGAGCCCACGGGAACAGGCGGCGCAGCGTCGCCAGGGCGATTTCCTCCGAAGGGACGAACTCCGTCTCCAGGCCGCGGGAGACGTCGTACGTGTGGAGGAGTAGCTCGTCGCAGCCCATGGCGATGAGCTCCCGAGGAGGGGTGCTGGGCCGTACCGCGTCGAGTGGGGTACGTGAAAGCGGTTATGCCTTCGGCGACGAGGCCGCAACAGATGTCGTCCGACACCAGAAAGGCACCATTTGTCGCTAACGATCTGACAAATCCAGTGTTCGCCCCCCGCCAGCCGGGTACGCATGGCGCAAACCGGGTGACGTGTGAGCCGGATCACACTGGGAGTCCCGGTCCGGGCTGAGGAGGCGCAGGTGACGCACGATCACGGGTTACCAGCCGCGGAGCACCAATCCCAGGTGAGAAGAGCGGCGACGGCGAGTGTCGTCGGTACGGCCATCGAGTGGTATGACTTCTTTCTCTATGGCACGGCCGCGGCGACCGTGTTCGCCGACGTCTTCTTCCCCAAGTCCACCCCTTATGCGGGCGTTCTGGCGTCCTTCGCCACGTACGCGGTCGGGTTCGCCGCCCGGCCGGTCGGCGCCGCGATCTTCGGGCACTGGGGCGACCGCATCGGGCGCAAGGCCACGCTCATCATCACCCTTGTCATGATGGGCGTCTCCAGCGCGCTCATCGGCGTGCTGCCCGGCACCGCCACCATCGGCGTGATCGCGCCGATCCTGCTCGTCGTCCTGCGCATCCTGCAAGGGATCGCGGTCGGCGGCGAGTGGAGCGGCTCGGTGCTGCTGTCGATGGAGTGGGGCGACCAGCGCAGGCGCGGCCTGATGGCCAGCTGGCCGCAGGTCGGCGTGCCCATCGGCCTCATACTCGGCACCGGCGCGATGTCGCTGGTGGCTCTCGCGGCCGGCGACTCGTTCAAGGACTGGGGCTGGCGGATTCCGTTCCTGGCCAGCCTGGTGCTGGTCGCCGTGGGTCTCTGGGTGCGGTTGCGGGTCATGGAGACGCCGCTGTTCGCCAAGCTCCTCGAGACCAGGCAGGTGGCCAAGCTGCCGGTGGTCGAGGTACTCAAGAAGCACCCGAAGGAGGTCCTGCTCAGCGCGCTCCTGCGCATCCCGGAGCAGATGCCGTTCTACCTCTACACGACATTCGTGATCACCTACATCACGTCCCCGACCATCGGGATGTCGCGAACGTTCGCCTTCGCCGCCGTCAGCGCCGCGGCGGCCGTCGAGCTCTTCGCGATCCCGTACTTCGGGCATCTCAGCGATCGAATAGGCCGCCGCAGGCTCTACCTCATCGGGGCCGCGCTGCTGGCGGTGATCGCCTTCCCCTACTACGCGCTGCTCAACACCGGCATCGCCGTCGTCATCCTGGTCACGATGATGGTCACGCAGCTCCAGCACTCCATGGAGTACGGTCCGCAGGCGGCGCTCATCGCGGAGAGCTTCCCGACCAGTCTGCGGTACGGGGGCGCCGGGCTGGGATATCAGCTGGCCTCCGTCATCGCGGGTGGACCGGCACCGCTGATCGCCACCTGGCTGCTGCACGACTACGGCTGGCAGGCCATCTCCGTGTTCATGATCATCGGTGCGGTGATCGGCTTGGTCGCGACGTACGCGCTGCCCGATCGGTCGAAGGTCGACATCTCCGACCCCGCCTCGTACAGCACTAATCGAGCGTCTTGAATTCTCTGTGGTTCCCTGAAGGAATCAGGTAACTCGGACGGGCGTGGCCTGGCCTGGGCTGTTCCCGTGCTCGATGAGCGTGAGCACGGGGGTGGCTTTGGCGTGGTGGAAGCCGGTCCGATGGTGAGAATTCCTGGCATGCCCTGTCCGGTACGGCTGGTGCCGTCCCGGCTTGGGTGCATGGCCCGCCGGACGCTGTCCACCGCCGGTGGGCGGTGGGGCGGGCACCGTGCGCCGGTCGGGCACACGGCTGGAGGTCATCGGGTTGTTGCGTGGGTTGGCCTGGGTGCGGGTGGGTCGTTTCGGGGTGGGGCGCCTCTTGGCTCTGTCGCGTGCTGCCGGGCGGGGGTGCAGGTCTGTTCGGGTGCGGCGGGCGCGGCGGGCCGCCCGGGTGGGCCTGCGCGTTGATCGGGCGCGGGCGACGTTGCCTTCCACGATGGTGGTTATGGTGCGCGCCCCGGTGGAACGGTGGGTGCGGGTGGCGTGTTGGCCGAGTAGGCCGCGGGAGACGATCCGCTCGGCCGCTGCCCAGTCCCGGTCACAGGACAGGCCGCAGGCCGGGCAGTAAGCCCACCTCCAGCCCCGCTCGGCGAGCCGGTCCGGGGCCGGGCAATGCTGGAGCACCGACGTGCCCTCCCCGCACCGGGGGCAGTACCGGGAAGTGCCACGCGCCGGAACCGTGACCACCGCGATGGCGTACTTGGCGGCCAGATGTCGGATCGCCTTGACGATCCGCCCGCGCACCTGCCCCGACAGGCGCGCGTTCGCCCTGGCCCGGCGTCCGCGCGCCTCCAGGGTGGCCAGGTCCTCCAGATAGATGACCGTCGCCCCTGCGGCGGCGGCCTGGTCGACCGCCCACCGCGCCGCCGACCAGGTCAGTGCCTTGTTCAGGTTGCGGATACGGGCGCACAGCCGCTCATGCTCGACCCCGAGAGCCCGGCAGGCCGCGCTCAACGTGGCGCGGCGGGGATCGGCGACGGTCATCCAGGCCAGGAGTCGTTGTTGATGCTTTATCTTGGCGGCCAGGTGTTCACGCTCGGCCCGCAGCCGGTGCAGCTTGGCCGACACACCGCTCGCGTCGTAGACGAACGGCCGCCCATCACTGATCACCCGGTCATCGGCCAACTCCGCTGCCACGCCGGTCAGTAGCCCGTTGAGGCCCCAGTCGAACCCGCACCCGACCCGATGACCGGTAGCGGGCGCGAAGCCGACCGGGATCTGAAACGGCAGATCGATCCGCACCCGCCCCTTGACCACCCGCACGGTAGGGGCGCACAACGCCGCCTCCGCCGGCACCGTCGGCGGCAGCGCGACTGGCAGCACATGCCACGCCCAAGTCCGACCGGACGCGGGGAATTCGACCAGGGGAAGCTTTACCCGCAGCCGGGCACTGTGGTGGCCGGTGCGCTCCAGGGTGAGCAGTTGCCGGTCGGCCGCCGCCAGCACGACCTGCGCCGCAACGTTCGGCGGCTCCTCCAGTTCGGTCAGATCGGCCGGGAACGCGCCATGCGCGTCGAGGTAGGCGCGAACCTGCCGGGTCCGGTTCCGGATGTCGGCCGCCGTCACCCCGTCCGGCAGCAGCGCACGCAGCGCCTCCCACTCGGCGCCCGTACGTGCACCCGTATCCTGCGGCCAGGTGGCCACGATCGCCGCCACCAGGCGGCGCCGGTGCAAGGCCAGCCGCAACAGGCGGGCGGCCTGCTCTTGGGCGCACCGCAGCACCCGATCGCACACATGTACGCCCGAGGGCGGGCTCGCGGCCCAGCCGAGCCTGCGCAGCGCCATCCAGCCCTTCGACGGCAACACCCGCCCGTCCAACCCAACCCCGCCGGTCAGCCCATCCAGATCAGCCAGATTCCACCGGGTCACCACCAAACGGGCGGTCACATCGCGCGCCAGGCCGCTCAGCCAGGCCACCCGCCGCACCAGCAGCGCCTGCGCGACGACCTCACCAGTCGCCTCCACCACCGCCGCGTAAGCGGTGCAGGAGGCCGTCGCGGTGAGCTTACTCACCCACCGCCCCCCTCAGCTCACGGGTGACCAGGCGACATCGACGCGTGCACCGCACGACCTGGAGCCCAACCTGCACCCGCCCACTCCCCGCAACAACGATGTGTGATCGTAACGCTACCAAGAGTTGACGCCTTTGGGTAGAACACGTGAGCGATACACGCCCGCCGGACACCGATCCATCCCGCGGATCACCTTCCACCGGCACAGCACGGACCACGACCCCAGAGCAGAATCCCAGGTTTTCCTAGCGAATATGAAGAACGGTTCATACCCTGACCCGCATCCCGTCTAATCGAGCCTGACCCGCACTCCGGTGCTCAGGCCGGAGTCATGCAGCTCCAGTCCCGCGGGCTGGGCCTCCTTCGGCAGCTCGAACAGCAGCGCGCCGCTGAAGGACTGGCCCGGCCCGATGCGGACCGGCGTTACCTCGGCGCCCGCCTTGTCGAGCAGCTTGGTGCCGCCGTGTAACGCGTCGTCCTCGTCCAGCAGTTTCTGCTGGCCGGGGTAGAGGACCCTGGCCTCCTGGCCGATGTTGTTGACCTTGAGGCTCACCTGGCAGGTGCGCTGCTTCGCGCCCTTGGCCGGTTTGGGGCACTTGGTGCCCGTCACCGCGAACTTCAGCTTCCCGTCCTGCGCCGGGCTGTCCGCGCCGACCGGGTCGGGGGACCTGAGCGCCCACGCCAGTACGGCCAGCAGCAGCACCAACAGCACGATGGCCACCACGATGGCGGTCACGCAGCCGGTGAACACGCTCCTCTTCCGCTTGACCGGGAACGCCACCGGGCCCCTCGGCCCAGGCGGCAGTGGCGCTTGCCCTGTCTGATGGGCGGAAAGCGGCACTTGTCCCGTCTGATGAGCGGAGAGTGGCACCTGTCCCGTCTGGAGGGATGGCGGTCCCTGGCTCGCCGGACCAGGAGGCGGCGATGCCTGGCGGGGCGATGCCTGATGGGGTGGCGCCTGGCGAGGAGGTGACTGGCGGGGCGGCGGCGGGGGCGGCGCCTGGGCGGGCGGGTGTGGTGCCGGCCCGCGTCCCGGCAGCGGCCCCATACCGGTCTGCTGGTGCGCCTGAGGCTGAGGCTGGTGAGACGACGGCTGGTGGGCCGACGGCTGGTGGCCCTGCGGCGGCGGGGTCCAGCCCGGCGGCGCCTGGCGTACCTGCGGATTGTTCGGGAACTCGGCCAGCGGCGGGAACTCCGACGGGTTCCACGAGCTGGTGAGATGGCGGGTCGCGGCGAGCTGGGCGGCCGGCTCGTCGGCCGCGCCCACGAGTTCGAGCAGGAGCTGCTTGGCCGCCGGTCGGCGCGCGGGGTCGGGGTGGATGGCCGCGGCCACCAGCCGGTCGAGCGGCGCGGGCAGACCGCGCAGGTCCGGCGGGGCGGTGCGGGCGCGCGCCGCCATGACGTAGGCGTCGCCCTCGCCGAACGGATGGCCGCCGAGCCCGGCGTAGGCGATCAGCGATCCCCAGGCGAACACGTCGCCCGCCGGGCTGGTGCGGCCCTCGAAGACCTGCTCGGGAGCGATCCAGCCGGGCGTGCCCATCACCATGCCCGCGTTGGTGTGGCGGGTGGAGACGTGGGACGAGCGGGCCAGCCCGAAGTCGATCACTCGCGGGCCGCCCAGCGTCAGCATCACGTTGGCGGGCTTGAGGTCGCGGTGCACCAGGCCGACGGCGTGGATCGCGGTCAGCGCCGCCGCCACGCCCACGGCCGCCGAGTGCAGCACGGACGGTGTCAGCGGGCCGTGCTCGATCAGGTGGTTCTCGAGGGAGATGCCCTCGATGTACTCGGTGACGAGGTAGAGGACCCCGTCGTGCTCGCCGTGGTCGAGGACGCGGGCCGTGCAGAACGAGGCGACCTTGCGGGCGTTGGACACCTCTTCGTGGAAGCGCGCCCGGTAGACCGGGTCCATGGTGTAATCGCGGCGGATCGCCTTGAGCGCGACCTGTACGCCGTCGGCGGCCTTGGCCAGGTAGACGGTGCCCATGCCGCCCGAGCCGAGGCGGCTGATCAGCTCATAGGGGCCGATCGCCGACGGGTCTTCCGGCGTCAGCGGAGTGCCTGCGGAGCGCCCCTGCTGCCCCAACGTCGCTTTCCTCTCGCCTTCGTTGCCGTGTTGCCTCAACCGACCAGATCCTCCGCCCGGCATGCCCGTTCCCCAAGACTCTAACGGAGGAACGGGTCACCCGGTGGCCACTGAGTTTGGACGGGTTTGGGGCTCGCCTCCCAGTCCGCACGGCACGTGGCCGCCCGGCCGCGCGAGAGGCACCATTCACCCCTCGATGAGGAGGTAGAGCAGCGCGTTCATGGTGGTGCCGCAGACGATGTCGCGCTTGTCGATCAGGCGGCGGACGTCGGTGAGCGGGACCCACTCGATGCGCTCGGCCTCCCAGGGTTCCGCGGGCGGCCCGATGTGCCGGGCGCCGTCGGCGCGGAAGACGTGCTGCGCGGAGTCGGAGATGCCGTTGGACGGCTGGGTGTAGAGCAGCGGTCGCAAGGGGCCGGGGCGCCAGCCGGTCTCCTCCTCGACCTCGCGGGCGGCGGCCACGATCGGCTCCTCGCCCTCCTCGATCCGGCCGGTCGGGATCTCCCAGCCCCACGTGTCGGTGATGAAGCGATGCCGCCAGATCAGCAGTACGCGGCCCTGATCGTCGGTGACGACGGCTCCGGCTCCCGACGCCGTACGGATGAGGCGATGGTCGAGATGCCTGCCGTCCGGAAGCTCCACGTCGGCCACGCGGACATCGAGCCAGCGGTCGGTGTAGAGGGGCTCTTCGGAGTGGACCTGCCAGCGCATGCGGCTGCTCCCAGCGTGGACGCCTGAACCGGCACCACGCTACAAGGCGATGCCCGCCTGAACCGGCACCACGTTACAAGGCGATGCCCGCCTGAACCGGCACCACGCGAAGCGCACGCCACTCCACAAATCCGGAATTCGGTAAAATGAGTGGGAAATGCCTCCTGGTCTCGCCAAACTGATCACGAACCAGCGAGGAGACCTATCCCATGCCGAACCAGCCCGCACCGAACCTGTTGTCGTGGGCCAGCGAGATCGATGAAGGCGCGATCACGCAGGCCGCTCGTGCTGCCCGCCTGCCATTCGTCTCCGGGCACGTCGCGCTCATGCCCGACGCCCATGTCGGCATCGGCGCCACGGTCGGCTCGGTCATTCCCACCGAGAACGCGATCATCCCCGCCGCCGTCGGCGTGGACATCGGCTGCGGCATGGTCGCCACCGAGACGACGCTGACGGCCGCGGACCTGCCCGACACCCTCGCCGCCCTGATGCCGATGGTGGAGCACCGCATCCCGGCCGGCGTCGGAAAGGGCCATGACGACCCGTCGATGGACCGTGCCCTCAGCGATCTCGGCCTGCCGCACACCGATCTCAACCCGAAGCAGACCAAGAAGGTGTCCGACCAGTTCGGCACCCTCGGCTCCGGCAACCATTTCGTCGAGGTCTGCCTGGACGAGCGCGATCGGGTCTGGACGGTGCTGCACTCGGGTTCGCGCGGCATCGGCAACCAGCTCGCCCAGACGCACATCACGGGCGCGAAGAAGCTGATGAAGAAGCAGGAGATCGGCCTGGAGGACCCGGATCTGGCCTACCTCGTGCAGAGCACGCCGGAGTTCACCGCGTACATCGAGGACATGCTGTGGGCCCAGCGCTACGCCATGGCCTCCCGTGCCCGGATGGACAAGGTCCTGGTCAACGCCCTGTTCCGGGTCGCGGGCCAGGGTGAGCGGGTTCGTACGATCAACTGTCACCACAACTTCACCCAGCAGGAGACGCACTACGGCAAGTCCCTGTGGATCACCCGTAAGGGAGCCATCAAGGCCGACACCGGTGACGAAGGCGTGATCCCCGGTTCGATGGGCACCCGCTCGTACATCGTGCGCGGCCGGGGGAATCCCGAGTCGTACAACTCCTGCTCGCACGGGGCGGGCCGCCGCATGTCCCGTACGAAGGCGAAACGGGAGCTGTCCGCGGCCTCCCTGACCGCGGCGATGAGCGGCCGGACCTGGAACGCGGACCGGGCCGCCGCGCTGGTCGACGAGCATCCCGAGGCCTACAAGTCCATCGACCAGGTGATGGCGGACCAGAAGGATCTGGTGGCGGTTCAGCACACCCTCCGCCAGATCTTCAACTACAAAGGGTGACTCACCCCCGCGCCCTGGCGACCAGCGAGGTCGCCAGGGCCGCGATCAGCGGGATGAGCGTGAGGCCGACCAGGTACAGCAGGCCGACCGGCCAGAGACCCTGGCCACCTTCCCGCAGTTCCCTGACCACGCCCGACGCGAAGTAGACGTAGAACGGAGCGGCGGCGAGCAGGCCCCACAGGAGGCCCACCTGAGGGGCGAACCACCCGGCCAGACCGGCCAGGACCGCCAGGACGAGGAACGCGGGCAGCAGGAAGGGCGAGTCGAAGAACTCACGCGGGGCCTCGGCGGACACCATGGGCGCGGTGGCGACGCAGAGCGCCACGGCGACGGCTCCCACGACGACGAGGACCAGGGCCCACACAAGGACGGAACGGGTCATGAGACTCCCCAAGACGAGGTGTGAAGGCCATCCTGATCGGCGACGGACCTTCCCACCATCCGCCGTGATACTCATCCGGCCTAGGTAGATCCCGTGAGCGCGGTCGCCTCACTAT
This sequence comes from Nonomuraea sp. NPDC049028, assembly GCF_043197735.1. Taxonomy (NCBI): domain Bacteria; kingdom Bacillati; phylum Actinomycetota; class Actinomycetes; order Streptosporangiales; family Streptosporangiaceae; genus Nonomuraea; species Nonomuraea sp. NPDC049028. Next base: position 255,749 of record NZ_JBICTR010000016.1, on the reverse strand, counting down.
GGGCGGCGGCGGCCGCCGTGAGGTCGCCGGCGGCGGTGTAGGCCTCCGCGAGGTCGGCCAGCGCGCCCGCCAGGAACTCCTGCCACCCCCGAGTACGCCAGAGCCTGACCGACTCCTCCAGATGGGCGACCGCCTCGTCGATCCTGCCCTCCGCCAGGTCCACGCCGCCGAGCACCCAGAGCGCGTCGGCCTGGTGGTGGGCCAGACGGTGTGAGCGGCTCAGCATCTCGGCCGCCTCGGCCGCGGGCCGCGCCCTTGGATCGTGGTGCCCGGCGTACAGCCGGGCCAGGGCGACCAGGCCCATCGCCTCCAGCAGCGGATCGCGGATCTGGCGGTAGATGGCCAGGGCCCTGACCAGGTACTCCAGCCCGGCGTCGAACTCCTGCGCATGGGCGTGCGCCAGGCCCAGGAACTGCAGTGTCGTCGCCTCGAAGCGCGGATTGCCGAGCTTCTCGGCCAGCTCCAGGCCCCGCAGCAGGTGCACGATGGCCATCTTGATGTCGCGCGTCCCGTACGCCACCGCCATGCACACCAGCGCCCTGGCCTGCCCGCTCTGGTGGCCGCTGCTCTCGGCCAGGCTCAAGGCGATCTGCCCGGACCGCAGGCCCTCCGCCATGTCGCCTCTGGCCGCCTCGCCCCAGGCCCGCAGCACGTACGCGTCGGACAGCCCGCGCTCCTCACCCAGTTCGGAGAACAGGGTGATCAGCCGCTCGGCCCCCTCGTACTGCGCGGCCATGGCCTCGCCGCCCGTCTCCATCCACGTGGTGGCGTGCATGAGCCCGCGCCGGATCACCGCCTCCCCGAGCCGGTTGCCTGTCGCGAGGCAGACCTCCAGGACGCGCTCGTGCAGCCCGCGCCAGTCGTCGAACTGCCCGCACACGTCGAAGTAGCGCTCCACGCAGCAGGCGGTGTCCCAGGCGACCTCGGCCAGGCCCAGCGAGCACGCCTGGCGGATCGCCGCGATCAGCGCCGTCCGCTCGGTGTCGAACCAGGCCATCGGATCCTGTACGGCTGGACCGTCCCAGGGGGCGCCGTCGGGGGAGTTCCAGCGCGGGGCGGTGCCGTGGATGATGGCCGAGGAGGTGCCCGGCACGCGCTCGGTGGCGCGTTCGGCCAGCGCGAGCCAGGCGCCGAAGGCCCTGCTCAGGGCCGCGGCCACGGCCTCCGGCTCGTCCTCGAGCTCACCGCGCTCGCGGGCGTAGAGGCGGACGAGGTCGTGGAAGCGGTAGCGCGGCTGGCCCGCCGCGTCCATCCCGCTGAACAGCACCAGCTGCGTGTCCACCAGCGTCTCGACCAGCTCCTCGCCGGCCGCCACGGGAAGGTCGAGCAGCGCCCCGGCCACCCAGCCCGCGAAGTCGGGCACGTCCAGCGAGCCGAGCAGCCGGAACGCCCGGCGCGCGTCGGGATCCAGCCCCACATAGCTGAGCGCCAGGCTGGCCCGGACGGCCAGGTCGCCGGTGGTGAACTGGTCCAGCCGCCGCCGCTCGTCGGTGAGCTGCCCGGCCAGGCGGGTCAGCGGCCAGTGCGGCCGGGCTACGAGGCGGGCGCCCGCCACCCGGACGGCCAGGGGTATGCCGTCCGACAGCCGGACGAGCTCGGCCGCCGCCTCCGGCTCGGCGGCCACCCGGTCGGCCCCGACGATCCGGGAGAGCAGTTGCACGCCCTGCTCGGGGTGGAGCACCGAGAGCTCGACCACCGCCGCGCCGGACAGGCCGGTCAGCCGGGTCCTGCTGGTGATGATGACGGCGCAGCCGGACGTACCGGGGAACAGCGGGCGAACCTGCTGCTCCGAGGCGGCGTTGTCGAGCACGATGAGCATCCGGCGCTCCGCCAGCCGGCTTCTGAAGACGGCGGCCCGCTCCTCAAGGGTTTCCGGCAGGGTGGGCCGCGGCACGCCGAGCGCGGTGAGGAAGGCCGCGAGCACCTGCGCGGGATCGGCGGGGGAGGACTCGGCGCCGTGCAGGTTGGTGTGCAGCTGCCCGTCGGGGTAGTGCTGGGCGATCAGATGGGCCGCGTGTACGGCCAGCGTCGTCTTGCCGACCCCGCCCATCCCCGCGATGACGTACACGCGCATGGGCCCCGGTCCCGGGGGTGGGCCGTCGCCGAGGAGGTCCGTCAGTTCGGCGAGCTGCTCGCTCCGTCCGGTGAAGTCGGAGATGTCGGCCGGCAACTGGGCGGGGGAGCGAAGGGAGGGGTCGTCCGGCGGTACGGTCGCGGACTCGACGGGCAGGGTGCCCGTGAGGATGGCCTGGTGCAGGCGCCGGAGCTCGGCGCCGGGATCGAGGCCGAGCTCGGCGGCGAAGACCCGGCGGGCGTCGCGGTAGGTGGCCAGCGCCTCCGCCTGGCGGCCCGACCTGGCCAGGGCGAGCATGAGCTGCCAGCGCGGCCGTTCCCGCAGGGGATGCTCGCCGACCAGCCCGGTCAGCTCGGCGACGAGCGCGGCGTGCATCCCGCGGGCCAGGTCCGCCTCGATCCGGTTCTCCAGCGCGATGAGCCGCTCCTCCTCCAGGCGGTGCGCGTGGTCGCTGAGCCCGACGGTCAGGTTCAGCTCCGCGTACGCCGGACCGCGCCACAGGTCCAGCGCCTGCTTGAGCAGTTCGGCGGCCCGTTCGTGCTCGCCGGCGGACAGGGCGCTCCTGCCCTGTTCGGCCAGCTCCTCGAACCTGTCCGCGTCGAGCTCGCCCGGATGGAGGGTGAGTACGTAGCCCGCGGCGGTGCGGGTGATCCGGTCGTGGCCCAGCGTCCTGCGGAGCTGGTGCACGTAGAGCCGGAGGTTGTCCGGCGCGGTGCGGGGCTGGCTCTGGCCCCAGAGCGCCTGGATGAGCGTGGCGGGGGAGACGGGGCGCCCCGGTCGGCAGAGGAGTTCGGCGAGCAGGGCACGCTGTTTTCCGGCGCCGAGTGGTAAGGACTGGGCATCGGCCGAGATGTCAAGCGGCCCCAGAACGGCGAACTCCATCGCGCCCCCGGACAAGGCTAAAGTGCACAAAGAAGATCAAAGTCGCTTAAATGTGCACGATGGTTCTTTTCCCGTCAACCCATGCAACGCCAACATCGACGGAAGCCTTTATGACGGCTCCCGCCGATGTCAAGCCCGATTGTCAGCCGAAGGCGGCGGGCACGGCGAGGAAGAAGTTCAGGGCGATGGAGTCGCGGGTTCCCTTCCGGAAATCAGCTGCGGCTGCTGAAGGGGTCGTAGGTGTAGCGAGGAGTGATCACTATGCTCTCCGAGTAGGCACCGGGCGTCAGTGGCGGGGCGACGGAGAGCGGTGGCCCCCAAGGCTTCTTGAACACCGTCCACCTCCGCTGCGACGCGAAAAGCCAGTCAGGCTCAGGCTGCTCAGCGGCCGTATAGGTGCCGTATAGAACGCGTTGGGGGCGGGTGCCTCAGCGGAGGGCGGCGGCCTCGGAGGCCAGCTTCTCCACCCGGCCCCAGTCGCCCGCGGCCAGGGCGTCGGCCGGGGTCAGCCAGGTGCCGCCGACGCAGCCGACGTTCGGCAGCGCGAGGTAGTCGGGCGCGGTGGCCGGCCTGATGCCGCCCGTGGGGCAGAACCGCACATCCGGCAGCGGCGCCGACAGCGCCTTCAGGTACGCCACGCCGCCCGCGGGCTCCGCGGGGAAGAACTTCAGCTCCTTCAGCCCCCGCTCGGCCAGCGCCATCGCCTCGGAGGCGGTCGCCGCGCCCGGCAGGTACGGCAGCCCGCTCGCGTCCAGCGCGTCGGCCAGGGTCAGCGTCGTCCCGGGCGAGACCAGGAACTTCGCCCCAGCCGCCAAAGACGCCGCAATATCATCAGAAGTCCGGATTGTTCCGGCACCGACCGTGGCCTCCGGCACCTCGGCGGCGATCCTGGCGATGGCCTCCAGCGCGCCCGCCGTACGCAGGGTCACCTCGATGACCGGCAGGCCGCCCGCGAGGAGCGCCCGCGTCAGCGGCACGGCCGTCTCCACGTCGTCGATCACCACGACCGGGATGACGGGGGCGAGATCGAGCAGGCTCATGAAAGTTCTCTCCTCAATGGGTACAGCTCATTTACTCGGCCGCCCGAGGGCAGCCGCTCTCCTGCGGCGCGCTGCGCCAGCCAGGCGGCGGCGCCCGTCAGCGCCGGTTGCGGGGCGACGATGAGCGTGGTCGCGATGGCCGACAGGTAGCCGGCCATGTCCGGGTTGTCGGCGAACCTGGCTCGGAAGTCGCTGGTACGCACGCGCTCCACGATACGGGGCAGCACTCCGCCGCCGAGATAGACGCCACCCCGGGCGCCGAGGGTCAGCGCCACGTTCCCGGCGAAACTCCCCAGCATCCCGCAGAACACCTCGACCGTCTCCGCGCACAGCGAGTCGTCCAGCCGCGCCACGATGTCCGCCGACGACAGGCGAGGCGCGTCGACGCCGTTGACCTCGGCGAGGGCCCGGTGCAGCACCACCAGGCCGGGGCCCGACAGCACATGCTCGGCCACCACGTGGTCCAGGCCCCTGGCGCGGAGCACGCGGACGATCTCCCGCTCCCGGTCGTCGCGCACCGGTATCGTGACGTGCCCGCCCTCGCCGGAGACCGGCGTCCAGCCGCCGTCGGTGGGCACCAGCCCGGCGACGCCGAGCCCGGTGCCGGGCCCGAGCACGGCCTTGACGCCGTGGGCGGGTTCCGGGCCGCCCAGGGACGCCAGGTCGCTGGCCTCCAGACGGGGCAGCGAGACGGCCAGCGCCTCGAAGTCGTTCAGCATCATCGTGTACGGCAGGCCGAGGTCGCTCGCCGAGCCGCTCCAGGCCGAGTTCGTCAGCGCGTAGCGCTCGCCCTCGACGGGTCCGGCCACGGCCAGGCACGCCGCTCCCGGCCGCACTCCGCCCGCGTGCTGCGCGAGGTAGGCGGCTACGGCTTCCGGGAGAGTGGCGTAGTCGGCCCCCGCCAGGACCGCGACGTGCGACGGCCGCGCTCCCGGCGAGGTGACCAGCCCGAACCGGGCGTTGGTGCCGCCGATGTCGGCGACCAGCCACGGCAGATCGAACGCGCTCACGACGGCTCGCCGACGCGCCGCGGAGAACTGAAGAGCACGATGTTCACCTGGCGATGCTCGCGTGCCGCCCGCGAGGGGCGCCCGACTCCAGGTGAGAGGCGCCCGCCTCGGCGGGGAAGCCCAGTCCGGGGCCGTGGTCCGGCGACTCGGCGCCGCTGATCCCGAAGATCCCCGCCCCCTGCTCCGCGTGCCCCGCCATGCGGCGGAACGTCGCGAACAGCTCGCGCCCGGTCCCCACCCACTGCGCGTCGCTCAGCGGCCGTCCGCCGGGCGTGCGCCGGGCCAGCTCCTCGGCCGGGACCAGCACCTCCAGCGTCCCCGCCGCCGAGTCGAGCCTGATCACGTCGCCCTCGCGGACCAGCGCGATCGGCCCGCCGTCCGCCGCCTCGGGCGACAGGTGGATGGCCGCGGGCACCTTGCCGGAGGCGCCCGACATGCGGCCGTCGGTCACGATCGCCACCCGCTGCCCCCGATCGAGCAGTACGGCCAGCGGCGGCGTGAGCTTGTGCAGCTCGGGCATGCCGTTCGCGCTCGGCCCCTGGTAGCGGATGACCGCGACGAAGTCCTGCCCGTCCAGCTCGCCCGCCTCGAAGGCGCGCAGCAGTTCGAGCTGGTCGTCGAACACCTTGGCCGGCGCCTCGATCACCAGGTGCTCGGCCTTGACCGCCGACACCTTGCTGACGGCCCGGCCCAGGTTGCCCTCGACCATGTGGATGCCGCCGTCGGCGGAGAACGGCGCGGCCACCGGCCGCAGCACGTCGAGGTCGGCGCTGCCGCCGGTCACCTCCGACCAGGTCAGCTTCCCGTCGGACAGTGTCGGAGCCGACCGGTAGTGGTCCAGCCCACGCCCGGCCACGGTCAGCACGTCGGCGTGCAGCAGGCCCTCGTCCAGCAGGTCGCCGATGAGCACCTGCATGCCGCCGGCGTCGCGGAAGTGGTTCACGTCCGCCTGGCCGTTCGGGTAGATCTTGGTCAGCGAGGGCACGACGGCCGACAGGCAGGCCAGGTCGTCCCAGGTCAGGACGATGCCCGCGGCGGCGGCCATGGCGACCAGGTGCAGCGTATGGTTGGTGGAGCCGCCGGTGGCCAGCAGCGCCACGCAGGCGTTCACGATCGACTTCTCGTCGACCAGCTCGCCGACCGGGGTGTACTCGGGGCCGTGCGCGGTGATCTCCACCGCCCGGCGCCCGGCCGCCTCGGTCAGCGCGTGCCGCAGCTCGGTGTGCGGGTTGACGAACGTCGAGCCCGGCAGGTGCAGGCCCATGACCTCCATCAGCGCCTGGTTGGAGTTGGCGGTGCCGTAGAAGGTGCAGGTGCCGGGGGAGTGGTACGACTTGGCCTCGGCGTCGAGCAGCTCGTCCCGGCCCACCTTGCCCTCGGCGAACAGCTGCCGGGTGCGGGCCTTGACCTTGTTCGGCAGCCCCGAGGTCATCGGGCCGGCCGGCACGAAGATCGCGGGCAGGTGCCCGAAGTGCAGCGCCCCGATCAGCAGGCCCGGCACGATCTTGTCGCAGACGCCCAGCAGCAGCGACGCGTCGAACATGTCGTGCGACAGCGCGATCGCGGCCGACATGGCGATCACGTCCCGGCTGTAGAGCGACAGCTCCATACCGGCGCGGCCCTGGGTGATGCCGTCGCACATCGCGGGCACGCCGCCCGCCACCTGCGCCACGCCACCGGCCGCGCGCACCGCCGCCTTCAACTCGGCCGGGTACGTCTCGTACGGCTGGTGCGCGGAGAGCATGTCGTTGTAGCTGGTCACGATCGCCACGCCGGGCTTGGCCGTACCCATCAGGAGGGGCTTGTCGGCGGCCGGCGCGGCGGCGAAGCCATGTGCCAGGTTGGCGCAGCCGAGGTGCGCGCGGGCCGGGCCCTTGGCGCGGGCGGCTTCACCTTCGCGCCGGATCCGCTCCAGGTAGACGGTGCGGCTGGCTCGGCTGCGTTCGGTGATCCTGTCGGTGATCTCCTGGACGACGGGGTGCATAGACCCTCCTTCAGTGGGTCCTCGACCCCAAGTCGGCTTGTTCACGCTTGGTCCTCTTCGTGCCACTCGCGACCGCTGCGGGCGAGCAGCTCGTGGGCGCCCGCCGGTCCGGTGGACCCGGCGGGGTAGGGCTCGGGCAGTTCGGCGGACGACTCCCAGGCGGCCAGGATCGGGTCGATCCACTGCCAGGCCGCGGCCACCTCGTCACGGCGCATGAACAGCGTCGGGTTGCCCGCCAGCACGTCCATGAGCAGCCGCTCGTACGCCTCCGGTACGCGCGCGGTGAACGTCTTGCCGAAGCTGAGGCTCAGCGGCACCGGCTTGAGCGCCACCTCGCCCGCTCCCGGCTCCTTGGCCATGATGTGCAGCTCGATGCCCTCTTCCGGCTGCAGCCGCAGGACGAGCCGGTTCGGCGAGCCGCCGGGGTAGATGGAGTGCGGCACGTCCTTGAACTGCACCACGATCTCCGACGCCCGGCGCGGCAGGCGCTTGCCGGTACGCAGGTAGAACGGCACCCCGGCCCACCGCCAGTTCTTGACCTCGGCGCGGATTGCGGTGAACGTCTCCACCCGGCGCGAGGCCTCGGTGGGCGGGGTGGAGGCGGGCTCGTCCAGGTAGCCGGGCATGCCGTCGGCCTCGGTGTACTGGCCGCGCACGGTGAAGCGGTCGACCTCGGTGCCGGTGATGGGCCGCAGCGCCTGGAGCACCTTCACCTTCTCGTCGCGGATCGCCTCGCGGTCGTTGCGGGCCGGCGGCTCCATGGCGGTCATGCAGAGCAGCTGGAGCAGGTGGTTCTGCACCATGTCGCGCAGCGCGCCGGCCTGGTCGTAGTAGCCGCGCCGGCCGGGCGTGCCCACGGTCTCGGCGGCGGTGATCTGCACGTGGTCGATCCAGAGGGAGTTCCAGATCGGCTCCAGGAAGGCGTTGGCGAAGCGGAGCACGAGCAGGTTCTGCACGGTCTCCTTGCCCAGGTAGTGGTCGATGCGGAAGATCTGCGCCTCGTCGAAGATGGCGCCGACCTCCTCGTTGATCCGCTGGGCGCTGGCCAGGTCGCGGCCGAGCGGCTTCTCCAGCACCACCCGCGAGCGCGGCGTCACCAGGCCCGCCTGGTCCAGCTCGCGGCAGAACGGCCCGAACGTCATCGGCGGGCTGGCCAGGTAGAACACCCGGTCGCGCTGCTCGTGCCCGCCCAGCAGGGCGGCCAGCGCGCGCCAGCCGGACCGGTTCGTGCCGCCCACGTCGACGGACACGTGGTGCAGGCGGCCCAGGAAGCGCTGCCACGCGCCGAGGTCGGCCGGGACCTGGTCCCGTACCTCGGCGTCCACCTTGCCGCGGAAGTCCTCGTCGGTCAGCCCGCCCCGGGACATGGCGATGATCCGCGTCTCGGGCGAGAGCCGGCCCTCCACGTCGCTGTGGTAGAGCGCCGGGAGCAGCTTGCGCATGGACAGGTCGCCGGTACCGCCGAAGACGACAAGGTCAGCGGCGTGCGCGGTGGCGGGGGTGGGAGAGGGGGACACGGCTGGGAACTCCGATGATCTACCAAGCAGGGACAGAACGGACACTAGCCAGAGTTGGGTAACTACACAAGCAGAGTTTTGCTATTTGAGATAAAAAAGTCGAGACTTTTCATTACCTAACCTCCTGTGATTCACTTGGCGGATGCCTCGACGTACCGCCGCGACGCTCGCCACGAGTGGCGAGGTGCTCCGCCTCATTCGCACCGGTGAGGCCGTGACGCGAGCGGATCTGGGCCGGGTGACCGGTCTGTCCCGCCCCGCGGTGCAACTGCGAGTCGGCGAGCTGCTCGACCGCGGTCTGGTCGTGGAGCGGGCCGACGCGCCGTCCACCGGCGGCCGGCCCCCGGTCCGGCTGGAGTTCAACGCCGTCGGCGGCGTGGTGCTGGTGGCCGCCCTCGGCGCCACCCGTACGCGGGTGGCGGTCTGCGACCTGGCCGGCCGCGAGCTCGAGGGGCGCGACTTCGCCATCGACGTCGAGCAGGGCCCCGACGTGGTGCTGCCGCTCGTCATGGACACCTGGGACGAACTCCTCGGCGACCGGCCGCGCTCGATGCTGCGGGGCGTGGGCATGGGCATGCCCGCCACGGTCGAGTTCGCGCAGGGCCGCACCGAGAGCGCCAGGGTGATGGCCTCGTGGACGGGCGTGGTGATCCCGCCGGTGGTCCGCGAACGCTTCCCGGTGCCCGTACTCATCGACAACGACGTCAACCTGCTGGCCATCGGCGAGCACCGGGGCGCCTATCCCGACCTGGACGACCTGATGTTCGTCAAGGTGTCCACCCGGATCGGCGCGGGCGTCATCGCGGGCGGCGAGATCCTGCGCGGCGCGCTCGGCGCGGCGGGCGAGATCGGCCACATCCCCGTACGCGACGGCGGCGGCGTGCTGTGCCGCTGCGGCAACATCGACTGCGTCGACTCGGTCGCCAGTGGCACCGCGCTGCTGCGCGACCTGCGGGCCGCGGGCAAGGACGTCAAGACCATCGCCGACGTGACCGCGCTGGTGCGCGCCGGGGACGCCGAGACGATGGCGATCGTCCGCGAGGCGGGCCGCCGGATCGGCGAGGTCCTGGCCATCGCCGTCAACATCCTCAACCCGTCGGTCGTGGTACTCGGTGGCGACGTGGCCGAGGCGTTCGGGCCGCTGGTGTCGAGCATCCGCGAGGTCGTCTACCGCCGCGGCACCGCGCTGGCCACCCGCCGGCTGCGCATCGAGCCCAGCAGGCTGGGCGCCGGGGCGGGCATCAGCGGGTGCGCGGTCATGGTCCTCGACCACGTGCTCTCGCCGGACGCCGTCGACGAGAGCATGATCGCCCGCCTCAAGGTCACTTCCTGACGAGCGGCCCCAAGGCCGCTTCCTGGCGGTCGGCGGCGGTCAGGCCCGCACCGCTGGGGATGCGGTTCGGTCAGGCTCTCACCGGTGGGGATGCCGGCTCGGCCAGGGCTTCTTCGTCTTGCGCGGTGGCGTGATCCGGTCCGAGGGGATGCTCCTCGGTGGTTGCGTGTGGCCCATGGCCGCCTCGGGCAGCGCGGGCTGCAGCGTGGCGATGGCCGTGCCGTTGGGCCGCGGGGTCGGTGACGCGCTCCGGGTGGGACTGGCCTGGGGGTGCGGGCTGCCGGTCGCCCGGGTGGCGGCAGGGGTGGGCGGGGCGGTCCTCCTGGCCCGGCGGGTGGGCGCGGGGTCCGCGGGGGGCGGCGTGGACTGGACCGGACGCGTGACCGGGACGCGATAGCGGGCGAGCTTCGATTCGATCGCTCCCGGCTCGCGCCGTGCCGGGCCCGGGTGGTGGCCACGGTCGGGCAGGCCGGCCATAGTGAGCTGTGTCCCGGGGAAGACGCCGCCGACGAGGATCGCCGCGGTGGCCAGCATCAGGCAACCGGTCATCAATCCGGCGACCATCAGAATCCGCCTGCGCCGCTCTGTGTGATCCACAGGCGCCGATGATAGTAACTCGGCACCCCATCTCGGGCGACTCCCGGCGAATCGTGATCAAGTTCCCCGGCACGTCCCCCTGACGCTCAGCGCCGCGAACCCCTCACGGTCGGCAGGGCAGTCAGCACGCGCACAGCAGGCCGCGCAGCGCGGTCTCCAGGCAGAGCGCGGTGTGCGCGGGGGCCGGCCACGCGAAGCGTACGAGCTGCTCGTCCGCCCGGACCGTCGCGCCGTAGCGGTCCAGCTCCCACAGCCACACGTCCCCGGCGTCCCCGCCCAGGTGCTTGGCCACCCCACCCGCGAGCTGGGCCCGGTGCGATTCGTTGATGTGGGCCAGCACGCGCTCGGCGGTGGTGGCCAGTGGATCGGGGATGGCGTCGAGGTAGTCGTCGGCGTCCAGCACTCCGGAGTCGTGCCCGGTCAGGTACACCACCTGGCCGACATCGAGCCGCAGCAGCCGGGGCGCGTCCGGCCGCCCGTACCTCTCCAGCGCCTCGAACAGGGCCTCGTCGGCCGTGTGCGCCGCGACCGCGACGGCGGCCCCGCGCGCCTCGCTCTCGGGCACCGCCTGTGCCCATCCCTGCACCTCGAGCAGCCCACGGGGATGCGAGACCTGGCCGAGCACGCGCATGGCGGTCAGGTTCACCGCGACGACGGCGTCGTCGCGCAGGCCGTGCAGCGCCTCGCCCGGCCGCACCAGCAGCACCGGGCGGCCCCGCTCGTCGACCCCGCCGCGGGCGGGCGCGGGGGCGCCGTCGACGGACAGGCGGGCGACGCTCGCCGACGCGGCAAGAGTGCGGATCCGCTCGGGGATCGTGAGCATGGCGCCTCCTTGAGATCTCGCTTCGCTATAGGTTAGCCTTGCCTAAGTAAGGACTACCTAACCACATGAGGTGAACGTGCGCTACACCGGTCCGAAGGTGCGACTGTCACGTCGCGCGGGCGTCCCGCTGACCAAGAAGGCCGTCCGCTACTTCGAGCAGCGCCCCTACCCGCCGGGCGAGCACGGCCGCAAGACCAACCGCCGCAACTCCGGCGACTACGGGCTGCGGCTGCTGGAGAAGCAGAAGCTGCGCTGGTACTACGACGTGTCGGAGCGGCAGCTGCGCCGCTACTGGGACCTCGCCGTGCGCAAGCCGAGCGCGTCGGGTGCCGAGCTGGTCACGCTGCTGGAGACCCGCCTGGCCTCGCTGGTGCTGCGGGCCGGCCTGGCCCCGTCGATCTACGCGGCCAGGCAGTACGTCAACCACGGCCACATCGCCGTCGACGGCCGCAAGGTGGACATCCCCAGCTACCTGGTCAAGCCCGGCCAAGTCATCACCGTGCGGGAGCGCTCACGCAGGATGCAGCCGTTCGTGGCCGCCGCCGAGGGCGTGTACGCCGACGAGCGGATCGCGGCCTACCTGTCCGTCGATCATTCCGACCTGCGGTTCACGCTGGTCAACAGGCCCGAGCGCGAGCAGATCAGCGTCCCGGTGGACGAGCAGCTGGTCGTGGAGTTCTATTCTCGTTAGCCGTGAGTGATGCAGGAGCCGCGAGTAGCGCGGAAGCCGTGAGTGACGGCGCCGCGAGTGGCATGGGTGAGCGGCATGCCAGCTGGCTGGAATTATTCTTCGACCTCGTCGTGGTGGTGGCGGTCGCCCAGCTGGCGCACCGCCTGCAGCACCCGACTTGGGGCGATGTGGCGCTGTTCGCCATCCTCTACTACGCGGTGTGGAGCATCTGGACGTCCCTGACGCTCTATTCCAACGTCCGCGCCGAGAAGACGCACCTGCGCAGCATGCTGATCGGGATGTTCGGCATCGCGGTCATGGCGGCGGCGGCCCCCGACGTCGCCCACGCCATCCCCGGCGTGGGCACGCACGACAAGTGGTTCATCGCCGCCTACATCACCTGCCGGGTCAGCGCCTCCCGGTCGCTCCAGGCGGCCAGCACGGTGATGACCGCCTGGCCCGCGGCCCAGCTCGGCGCGGGCCTCACACCGTGGTTCGCCTCGCTCGGGGTGGAGGGCGAGTGGCGCTACTACCTGTGGGGCCTCGGCATCGCGCTGGACGTCACCTTCTCCATCCTGCAGAGCCGCCGGCCGGAGCGGTTGGTCAAGGAGATGACGGCACAGGCCGATCGGCTCAGGGCGCGCGAGCTGCGCCGGGCGGCCAGGGGCGGGAAGATCTTGGAGGCGCGCTACCTGGAGGCGCCGAAGGTCGCCGTGCTCGACCCCGCGCACCTGGGCGAGCGGCTCGGGCTGTTCGTCATCATCGTGCTGGGCGAGGCGGTCATGCAGGTCGTGATCGCCTCCTCCGGGCTCAGCTGGGACTGGCCGCTCGGCCTGGCCGCCGTGGCCGGGTTCGGGCTGATCGTGTCGCTGTGGTGGCTCACCCTCCAGTACGGCCTGAGCGCCGTGCCCGAGATCCACGAGCGGGGGCTCAAGCCGTACATCGCGCTGCCCGCGCACTACGCGATGACGGCGGGCATCACCGCGACCGCGGCGGGGCTCGGCGTGGTGGCGTCCGCGCCCGCCGAGCATCTGCACGGCGGGATCTCGTGGGTGCTGTGCGGTGGCCTCGCCGTCTACTTCGCCGCCTCCACAGTGCTCGGTGTGGCCAGCCGCGCCGGGCGCCGGTGGATCTGGGGCTGGGCCGTGCCCTCGATCGTGGTGCCGCTGCTGGTCGCCGCGATCGCGGGCCTGGTGCCGGCGTGGAGCGTGGTGGCTCTGCTGTTGGCGGTCGCCCTCTGGCGGGTGGTCTACAAGCCCGCCGCGCCTACCGCCGTCCCCGCTTGACCGAGCGGCCGCCGCCGCCACCTCCGCCCCCGTTTCCGTTTGATCGAGCGGCCGCCGCGGCCCCCGCCTGTTCGAGCATGTTCCGCTCTTCGCGCAGCTCGGTGACCTCTTTGCGGAGCGCCGTCAGCTCGGCCAGAATCAGCTGGAGCGAGGCCGCGGTGTCGACGTCCTGCTCCGCGCGCTCGGCGGCCGACTCCTCCTCCATGGCGCTCACCACGACGGCCATGAACAGGTTGAGCACGACGAACGTGCAGACCAGGATGAAGATCGTGAAGAAGATCCAGGCCGTGGGGTGGGTGTTCATCACCTCCCTGGCGATGTTGCCCCAGTCGTCGCCCGTCATCGTCTGGTAGAGGGTGAACAGCGAGGTGGGCAGGCTGCCGAAGCGGTTCGGCGCCGTGTCGCCGTACAACTTGGTGGCCATGACGGCGGCCACGTACAGGACCAGGGAGAGCAGCAGCACGATCGAGCTCATGCCGGGCATGGCGCGCAGCAGGGCCGAGACGACCCGGCGCAGGCTGGGCACCACCGACAGCAGGCGCAGCGCCCGCAGGATGCGCAGGGAGCGCAGCACCGACAGGCCGCTCGCGAAAGGGGCCAGGGCGATCGCCACGATCACGGTGTCGAAGATGTTCCACGGATCACGCGGGAAGCGCGAGCGTTCGACGTAGATCTTCGCGAGCAGCTCGGCCACGAAGATGTAGAGCGCCGCATGATCGACCACGGTCAGCAGGTGACCGTAGTTCTCGACCACGGCGGGCACGGTTTCGAGGCCGAGGGTGGCCGCGTTGAGCAGGATGACGCCGACGATGAACCGCTGGAAACGCTGGTGCTCGACGAAGGCTCGGGTGCGTTCACGCACGGGAAGGGGCTCCTAGAGAGGGAAAAGTTGCCCCACCATGATGACGCAGGAGATCACTGTGTCGGTGTCAGGCGGAAGACCCGCAGCTCCCGCCCGGACACCTCGGTGTAGCGGTCGAACAGCGGCCACCGCTCGATCAGCCACGGCCACGCCGCCTCGCGGTCGGCGCCGGTCAGCAGCGTGGCGGTGACGGGGAAGTCCTTCCCCCGGAAGCTGGCCGTGGCCCTGGGTGTCTTCAGCAGGTTGCCGCTCCACGCCGGGTGGTGGTCCTGGCCGAAGTTGCTGCCCACCACGAGGAGGGTGCCCTCTGGTTCGGGCAGGCAGGCGAGCGGCGAGCTGCGCGGCAGACCGGACTTGGCGCCCGTGGTGACCAGGATCAGCGTCGGGATGACCGGATTGTTGCTGAGCAGCCGTCCCCGGGTCAGCCGGTGCACGGTCCGGTCGAGCTGCGGCATGAACTTGGGACCGGCCCTCATGAACCACTTGGCCGCCGCCAGCCGATGGAGGAAGAGCCTCAGAACCCGGAGCATGCGGCGAGTGTAGCAAGCGTTTGGTCAACTGCGGACGGCGGAGCGCCTGTGGTATAAAAAACCGCCTAATCGACAACGGGGGCGAGTGCAGATGTCCTATCCCAACTACGGCCCCTCCTACTACGGGCCACCGCCTCAGACGCACCCCAACGGCACCACGATCCTGGTTCTGGGCATCCTGAGCCTGGTCGTCTGTACGTTCATCGGCCCCTTCGCCTGGTCGATGGGCACCAAGGCGCTCCGGGAGATCGACCAGAGCGGCTACATCTATGAGAACCGGGGCATGGTGTCGGCCGGCCGCGTCTGCGGCATCGTCAGCACCTGCCTGATGCTAGCGGTGATCGGCCTCTACGCGATCATGTTGGTGGTCTTCGGTGGCGCCGCCATCCTCGGCGGCCTCGACGACTAGCGATCGGCGGCCATAGCCGCCGATCCCCGACTCCAGCAGGTCGAACGCCCTCGCCGCCTGCGTGCGCACGTCCGCCCAGATCTCCTGCCACTGCTCGCCCGCCATCTTGCGCCGTAGCGCGTGCCGTGTCAGCAGTCGCGTCGTGCTCAGGATCTGGTCCGCCACGAGCTGCGGAGTGAGGTCGTCGGGCCCGGCGCCGGTCTCCTCGGCGATGATGGCCGCCAGGTTGGTGGTGGAGATGTGCTCCACCTCGCGCATTTTGGCGATCAGCGCCGCGCTCTCCTCGACCATCCGGCCGAACACCTCGGCGCCCTCGCCCATCCCGTATCGCCACTCGCGGGTGTCGAGCGCGTCGAAGTAGTCGCGCCGGAAGGCGGCCACGATGCTCTCGCCGGGCCGCCGCTCGCGCACCACCTTGCTCGACAGGTCCACCACCTCGTCCTGCCGGTCGGCGAACAGGTCCTCTTTGGTGCCGAAGTAGTTGAACACCGTGTTGACCGACACGTCGGCGGCCCGCGCCACCTGCGCGACGGTAACGTTGTCGAATCCGTGGATCATGAACAGCCCCATCGCCATGTCGGCGATGCGCTGCCTGGTCTCCCGCTTCTTCCGCTCGCGCAGCCCCTCGTCCATGCCTCCATGCTACCAATATTGCAGTCGCACCAAAATTGTGGCTACTCTATTTTTGGAGGCGATGAAAATGATCAAGACTGTGGGTCTGCGCAAGACCTTCAAAGGCGGCGTCGAAGCCGTCAAGGGTGTGGACATATCGGTGGAGCCCGGCGAGATCGTCGGCTTCCTCGGCCCCAACGGCGCCGGAAAGACCACGACCATGCGCATGCTGACCACGCTGCTCCAGCCCACGTCGGGCACCGCCACGGTGGCGGGCCACGACCTGCTGGGCGACGCCCGCGAGGTGCGCCGCCGCATCGGCTACGTGTCGCAGGGCGGAGGGATCAACCCGGCCGCCCCGCTCGGGGAGGAGCTCGAACTCCAGGCCATGCTGTACGGCCTCTCCCGCGACGAAGCCGGGCCGCGGGTACGCGAGGTGCTGGCCCGGCTCGACCTGACCGGCCTGGAGTCCAGACCCGGAGGCGCCCTGTCCGGCGGCCAGCGGCGCCGCTTCGACATCGCGTTCGCCCTGCTGCACCGGCCCGTGCTGCTGTTCCTGGACGAGCCGACGACCGGGCTCGACCCGCAGAGCCGGGCCAACCTGTGGGAGCACATCCGGGCGCTGCGCGCCGAGCAGGGCGTGACGGTCTTCCTGACCACGCACTACCTCGACGAGGCCGACGCCCTGTGCGACCGGCTGCTGATCATCGACCACGGCCGCATCGTGGCCGAGGGCGCCCCGGCCGAGCTCAAGACCGGTGGGCGCACGCTCGACGACGTGTTCCTGGACATCACCGGCAGGTCCCTGCGCGAGGAGGCGGGCGTCTGATGCTGCGCGAGACCTATCTGCTGTTCCGTCACAACCTGCGAAGCACGCTGCGGCAGAAGATCGCCATCATCTTCGGCGTCATCCAGCCGCTGGTCTTCCTCGTGCTGTTCGGGCCCATCTTCGCCACGATCGGCACCTGGGAGACGCTGGTGCCGGGCCTGATCATCCAGCTCGGCCTGATGAGCACTGGCATGGCCGGGTTCGGCGTGGTCTTCGAGAAACGCTCGGGCGTGCTGGAGCGCATGCGCGTCACCCCGGCCAGCCGCCTGGCCCTGCTGCTCGGCCGGGTGCTCAACAACGCGGTCACGCTCATCATCCAGGCCGTGCTGCTGGTCGCGGTCGGCTACGCGTTCGGCCTGCGCGCCCCGGCCACGGGGGTGGCGGCCGGGCTCGTGCTGGTGGTCGTGCTCGGGCTCAGCCTGGCCGCGCTGTCGTACGCGGTCGCGCTGACGCTCGATGACCAGCTCTTCGCGCCGGTGATGAGCACCGCGGTGCTGCCGCTGGTCCTGCTGTCGGGCGCGTTCCTGCCCATGTCGATGGCGCCCGGCTGGCTGGACGCGCTCTCGCACATCAGCCCGTTCCGGTATGTCCTGGAGGCGCTGCGTGATCTGTTCGCCGGACATTACGCCACCGGCACGGTCGGCGTCGGGGTGGCGGTGACCGTGGCCTTCGCCCTGGTCAGCGTCACGGTCGGGACGCGGGTGTTCAACCAGGAGAACGCCTGAGGCGGTCACCGCCACCACGGCACTCCGTCAGGACATGCTTCTGGCCCGGCGCTGGAGCGCGGCGATGATCCCGGTGGTGTCGACGATCCCGTAGCCGTAGTCGTAGTCGAAGCCTACCTCGCTGCGGTCCTCGCCTGTTCGGCGGAGCAGCGCGCGCAACTGCGCGGGCCGCAGCCGCGAGGTGGGCCAGAGCGTACGGATCGCCGCGACCAGCCCGGCGGCGACCGGAGTCGCGGCCGAGGTGCCGGAGTCGGGCTCGGCATCGCCGAACGCCTTGGACCCGGAGAAATGGGTGTAAGCGCAGATGTCGGGCTTGCGGGCGGTCAGCCGCCCCGGCCCCTGCGAGGAGTAGCCGACCCGGGTGCCGCTCACGTCGACGCCGCCGATCGACAGGGCCCTGGGATGCGAGTTCGCGCCGGTGATCGGCCGGTTCGGGTAGGCGCACCGGCCGTCGCGGCACTCGCGCCCGCAGTTGCCGGCCGCGAACAGCACGTCGGCGCCCGCGCTGTCGAGGCTGGAGATCATCAGGTTGAACGGGTGCGCCGCGTTGTCCGAGTAGTTGCCCGGATGGCCGACGGGGAAATCCCACTCGGGGGAGAACGACCCCCACGAGTTGCTGATCACCAGTGCCCTCGACTCCTCGGGCTGCGCCTCGAGCACCATGCGCAGGTGCGCGAACGCGGCCACGGCGTCCGACAGCAGCCCGTCGAGCGCCGAGCCGCCAGGACGGGTGGAGCGCAGCACCGGGATGTCGATCAGCGACGCCTGCGGCGCGCCGATGAGCGTGTCGAAGGCGCACATCGTGCCATGGGCGACCTCGAACTCGCCTGCCCGGCCGTCGACGCCCGTGGGGTTCCAGCTCCGCTGGGCGTCGAGCGTGACGCCCCGGCCGAGCTGCCTGGCGACGTGGGCGGCGTTGATGCCGGTGTCGAGCACGGCCAGGGTCACCCCGGAGCCGTCCAGCCCCTCGGCGTGCAGCCCGGGGACGTTGAGCAGCCGTTCGACGTCGTGCCAGTCGCCGAACGGCGCGTCGCCGCCGCAGGTGAGCGAGGACTCGACGACCGGATCGGCGTAGACGCCGACGACGTCGGGCCGGAGGGTGGGCAGGAGGGTCACGCGGGTCAGGAGCTCGTCGTCGGAGATCGTGCCGCGAACCAGCACCGAGGCGTCCTCGGCCGCCAGGGAGAAGTCCAGCGGCTGGTTGAGTGACAGCGGGTCGCCGCCGGGCGGCGGGACGGGCCGGGGGAGGGGCACGGGCGTGAAGGCGTGGTCGAGCTCGACTCCGGGCAGGCCGTCCGCGACGTCGGCCGTGGTGGCGGTCTGGCCGGGATCGGCGACTGCCGCGACCAGATCGGGGGAGGGGCGCAGCTGGATCAGAACGCGCATGGGGCACCACCG
The DNA here is from genome assembly GCF_043197735.1 of Nonomuraea sp. NPDC049028. Taxonomy (NCBI): domain Bacteria; kingdom Bacillati; phylum Actinomycetota; class Actinomycetes; order Streptosporangiales; family Streptosporangiaceae; genus Nonomuraea; species Nonomuraea sp. NPDC049028. Next base: position 237,168 of record NZ_JBICTR010000016.1, on the reverse strand, counting down.
GAATGTTCGGAGGGAAATGAACCTCCCAAGATTCCTTCATCTGTCCGGGCGTGTCCAGCGCATCTCATAGGCTTTGACCTGCTGAAATGCCGTAAAAGCCGCCAAGGGGACGATATTCATTCCCGCTGTCAGGCTTCCTTGTTCCCGGTCCGTTCACTAGCGTGAGGCGGCATGACGCTCCAGGCACAAAAGACGGTAGCGGGCGAGGACGGCGATCACTGGCTGGCGGTGCGGCCGAGGCTCATTCTCGCCAGTGCGTTCATGCTCTTCCTGGAGCTGGCGCTGATCCGGTGGACCGGATCGAACATCGTGCATCTCAGCTATTTCACCAATTTCGTGCTTCTCGGGTCGTTCCTCGGCATCGGGCTGGGGTTCCTGCGCGTGGGGCGGGCGCGGCGGCAGCCGTACTATTCGCCGGTCATCCTGTTCGGCCTGGTCTTCGTCGTGCTGACCTTTCCGGTGACCGTCGACCGCAACACCGAGGGCGTCCTCTACTGGACCAGCCTGCAGACCACGGGACCGCCCGCGTGGCTGATCCTGCCGGTGATCTTCTGCGCGGCGGCGCTCGTGCTGATGGGCCCGGCCGAGCTGGTCGGGCGCTGCTTCCCCGAGCTGCCCCGGCTGGAGGCCTACCGCTACGACCTGATCGGCAGCCTCTCGGGGATCGCGGTCTTCACCGCGCTGTCGTTCCTGAGCGCGCCGCCGGTGTTCTGGGGGCTGATCGCGGCCGCCGCCTACGGTGTGCTGCTGGTGCCCCGGCCGCGGATCATCTATCTCGGGCTCGTCACCGTGCCGTCGCTGGCGGTCGTGGGGCTGCTGCTGGCCGAGACGCTGACCGCCGGGGCGTTCTGGTCGCCGTACTACAAGGTCACCTACAAGCAGTTCCAGCAGCTCGGCGTGCCCGTCACCGACATCTCCGTGAACGGCATCCCGCACCAGCAGGCCGTGCCCGCCGCCGCCCGGCTGCAGTGGGAGCGCCAGTACGGCCTGCCGTACGAGCGGGCCGGCACTCCGCCCAAGAACGTGCTCATCGTCGGCGCGGGCAGCGGCACGGACGTGGCGATCGCCCTGTCCAAGGGCGCCACCCACGTCGACGCCGTCGAGATCGACCCCAAACTCCGCGAACTCGGCGGTTCCCTGCACCCCGACAAGCCCTACGACGATCCCCGGGTGACCACCCACGTCACCGACGGCCGCGCCTTCCTGGAACGGACCGGCGACAAGTACGACCTGATCCTGTTCGCCCTGCCCGACTCGCTCACGCTCGTGTCGGGGGCCAGCTCGCTGCGGCTGGAGAGCTACCTGTTCACCGAGGAGGCCATGCGGGCCGCCCGGGCGCACCTCAAGCCCACCGGGACCTTCTCGATGTACAACTACTACCGCGAGAGCTGGCTCGTCGACCGGCTCGCCTCGACCGTGCAGAACGCCTTCGGCCACAAGCCGTGCGTCGACGTGGTCAGCACGGCGGGCCAGCAGGCCGTGATCACGGCGGGCGCGACGGCGTCGGCGCAGCGGTGCGCGGGGGAGTGGGCGGGCGCCGCCGCGGGCACCCCGCCGCCGACCGGTGACGACCGGCCGTTCCTCTACCTGAAGGACGGCGACATCCCGTCCCTCTACCTCATCACGCTCGGCCTGATCCTCGCGGTCAGCCTGATCGCCGTCCGCGTCGTCGCCGGGCCCTACCGGCGGATGCGCCCCTACGCCGACCTGTTCCTGCTCGGGGTGGCGTTCCTGCTGCTGGAGACCAAGAGCGTGACGGGCTTCGCGCTGCTGTTCGGCACGACGTGGGTGGTCAACGCGATCGTGTTCGCCGGGGTGCTCGTCGCCGTGCTCGCCGCCGTCGAGATCACCCGCCGCTTCCGCACGCCGCCACTGCCGGTCATGTACGGGGTGCTGTTCGGCGGCCTGCTGCTGGCCTGGCTGGTGCCGAACACGTGGCTGCTGTCGCTGCCACTGCCCCTGCGGGCGGTCGCGGCGGTGACGGTGGCGTTCCTGCCGATCTTCGCGGCGAACGTGGTCTTCGCCAAACGCTTCTCCGACTCGGCGGACGCCACGACGTCCTTCGGCGCGAACCTCCTGGGGGCCATGGTGGGCGGCTGCCTGGAATACCTGGCGCTGGTGATCGGCTACAAGGGCCTGCTCATCGTGGCCGCCGTCCTCTACCTGGGCGCCTTCGTCCTGCTGCCGCGCAAGTCGGTGGCGGCCTCGTAGTACGGGGCCGGCCGCGCTACGGACCGGCTCAGGCCCGCTACGGGCCCGCGCCGGGTTCGTCGTCGTGCTGGTCGACGGGGGCGGGTGGTGTGGGGCGTCGGTGCAGGAGGCCGAACTTCGACCACATGCCCTCGGCCGTCTCGATCGAGGCGGCCGTCCGGGCCGGGTCCACGGTGGCCAGCTGCGTGACCAGCGCCTGCGCGACGGCCATACCCGCGGTCAGCGACGGGAAGAACGCCACCCCCTCGGCCGGGACCATCACCACCTCCTCGGCGGCGTTGGCCAGGGCGGGGCTGGCCGCGTCCGTCAAGGCGAAGACGCGGACGCCACGGGCACGCGCCTCGTTGGCGGCCAGCACGGTGCTCTCGTACAGCCGCCAGAAGCTGATGGCGATCAGCACGTCACCCGGGCCGATCGCCGCGACGGAGTTGGCCAGCTCGGCGTCCCCGCTCGTCACGGCCGCGACCGGGTAGCCGGCCAGCCGGGCGTTGTGCGCGAGCGCCATGCCGACCGCCGCGTAGCTGCCGTCCGCGACGATCACCGTGCGGCCCGCGGCGGCGACGGCCTCGGCGATGGTACGCAGCACGCCCTCGTCCAGACGCCTGTTGAGCAGCGCGAGGCTGTCCAGGTCGCGCCGGAGCGAGCGGGAGCTGGGCGAGCCGGCGCCGCTGTGCTCGGCCGCCACCTGGGGCGCGCTGAGTGAGGACAGGTAGCGGGCGCGCAGCTCCTGCTGGAGCGCGGGCCATCCGGCGAACCCGAGCGCCTGCGCGGTGCGGGTCACGGTCGCCACGTTCACGCCCGCGAGCTGGGCCAGCTCGGCGGCCGCACCGAACGAGGCCCGGCGCGGCTGCGAGAGCAGCACCTCCAGCAGCGCCGCCGCCTTGGGGCGCAGCCCGCGCTCGGGCACCCGGTCGCGCAGCCAGTCCTGAAAGTTGTCCGTGACCTGCTCTGCCACCTGATCCTCTCCCATGGGGTGAGGAGCCATGCTACGCGTTCGCAACATGGATACTGTGCAAAGAACATTGCAATCTATGGGATTTGCACTATACGTTGCCAGGCAATCGTTCTACAGGGCTGTGACCTTGGGAAGGTGCGTTGGCATGACCTTGTTGGCCCGTCTGGACCGGCTCCCACTGAGCCGTCCGCACTATCTCCTTCTGCTCATAGGCGGACTCGGCTACACCTTCGACGGCATGGACTCCGCCGTGGTCGCCTTCCTACTGCCCAGCGCCCGCGCGGAATGGGGCCTCGACGACGGCCAGCTCGGGCTGATCGGGTCCGCGAGCCCGTTCGGGTTCCTGTTCGGGGCGGCCATCGCGGGCCTGCTCGGCGACCGCATCGGCCGCAAGAAGGTCATGATGTACGCGCTGGCCTTCTACGCGGTCTTCTCCGTGGTCGCCGCCTTCGCCCCCAACTACGAGGCGTTCCTGGGCTCCAGGATCCTCGCCGGGGCGGGAGCCGGCGCCGAGAGCGCGATCATCGCGCCGTTCCTGTCGGAGTTCGTCCCGGCCAAGCGGCGCGGCTGGTTCATCGGCGCGCTGGCCGGGTTCTTCTCCTTCGGCTTCGTCATGGCCGCGCTGATCGGGCGGTTCGTGGTCCCCACGATGGACGACGGCTGGCGCGTCGCGCAGTTGATCACCGCGGTGCCGATCGTGATGCTGCTGTGGTGGCGGCGCTCGCTGCCCGAATCGCCGCGCTTCCTGCTCCAGCAGGGCCGCCACGCGGAGGCCGAGGCGGTGGTCGTGGACATCGAACGCCGCGTCGAGCGGGCCACCGGGCAGGCTCTCCCGCCCGTGCCCGCCGCCACCGCGCAGGTCGCGACGGCCACGCCGAAGGTGAACCTGATCAGCGCGCTGCGGTTCCTGTGGAGCCCGGCCATGGCCAAGCGGACCGCCGTCATCTGGCTGATCTGGTTCGTGATCACGTTCTCCTACTACGGGTTCTTCTCCTGGATCCCGACCCTGCTCGTGGGGCGCGGTATCACGGTGACCAAGAGCTTCGAGTTCTCGATCATCATCTATCTGGCGCAGATCCCCGGCTACTTCTCCGCCGCCTGGCTCTCGGAGCGGCTGGACCGCAAGAACACCATCGCGCTCTACCTCGCGGGCTCGGCGATCAGCGCGTTCTGGCTGTCCCAGATGGACTCGCCGGTCGCCATCACGATCGCGGGCGCGGTGCTGTCCTTCTTCCTCAACGGAACGTACGCGGGTGTCTACTCCTACACGCCCGAGGTGTTCCCGACCTGGATCCGGGCCACCGGCACCGGCCTGTCCAGCGCGTTCGGCCGCGTCGGCAGCATTCTCGCGCCCACGATCATCGGCCTGTCGGCCGCGAGCCTGGGCTTCGCCGGAGTGTTCGGCCTCACCACGGCCGTGCTGGTGGCCGGGGTGATCTGCGTGATCGTCTTCGGCCTGGCCACGGCCGGACGGTCGCTGGAAGACCTGACCGAGCGGGGCGATCCCGCCGACACAGCGGGGGAGATGGCGAAATGACCGACCTGAAAGACGTGGAGGACAAGGTCCGGGAGTCACTGGGGGTACGGCTGTTCACGGTCCTGGCCTGGATTCCCGAACGGCGGGCGCTGCGGCGCGTCCACAGCAGCGACCCCGAGCGCTATCCCGTGGGCGGGGAGAAGACCGTGGAGGTGGCCAAGGGCTGGCTGACCCGCTGCATCGAGGCGGGCGAGCCGTACTTCGGCCCGGACCGGGCCGCCGTGCGGGAGGTGTTCGCCGACCACGAGCTGATCGAGAGCCTGGGCTGCGGGGCCATCGTCAACGTGCCCGTGATGGACGCGGGCGAGGTGCTCGGCGTGCTGAACATCCTGGACGCCGAGGGCAGTTACGACGAGGAGTCGGTCGCCGTCGCCGCGTCCCTGGCGCCGCTCGCGGTGCCCGCCCTGCGTGCCGCCGTACACGGAACCGCCGAGAGAACCTGAGAGGTATCAAGTGAGTCTGCTGCTGCGTAACGCCCTCGTGCTCGACGTGGTCACCGGTGACTACGCCGAAGGTGACCTGCGCTTGGAGGAGGGCCGCATCGTCGAGGCGGGCCCGGGACTGGTCGGCACCGCGGGCACGCGGGTGATCGACGTGGCCGGCGGTGTGGTCGTACCCGGGCTGATCGACGCGCACGTGCACGTCACCGCCGCGACCGCCGACCTGGGCGGCCTGCCCGCCATGTCGCCTTCCTACGTCGCCGCGCACAGCGCCCGCCTGATGGGGCAGATGCTCGACCGCGGTTTCACCACGGTCCGGGACGCCTCGGGAGCCGACTACGGGCTGTGCGACGCCCAGGAGGAGGGCCTGATCCGCGGGCCGCGGCTGCTGTTCTGCGGCAAGGGGCTGAGCCAGACCGGCGGCCACGGCGACCAGCGCGGCCGGGGCCAGAACGGGAGCGCCGACCAGTCCTGCTGCGCCGGTCTCGGCCGGGTCGCCGACGGCGTGGACGCCGTGCGCACCGCCGCGCGCGATGAGTTGCGCAAGGGCGCCCACCACATCAAGGTCATGGCCTCCGGCGGTGTCGCCTCGCCCACCGACCGCATCGACTCGACCCAGTACTCCATGGACGAGCTGCGCGCGATCGTCGAGGAGGCCGAAGCCGCCAACCGCTACGTCGCCGCGCACGCCTACACGGCCCGCGCGGTCAACCGCGCCCTGGAGGCGGGGGTGCGCTCGATCGAGCACGGCAACCTGCTCGACGACCGCAGCGTGGAGCTGTTCCTGCGGCACGACGCCTACCTGGTGCCCACGCTCGTGACGTACTGGGCGCTCAAGGAGGAGGGCATGGCCTTCGGCCTGCCGGAGTCGAGCTGGCGCAAGGTCGACGAGGTGCTCGGCGCCGGGCTCCGGGCGCTGGAGCGCGCCGCCCGCGCGGGCGTACGGCTGGCCTACGGCAGCGACCTGCTGGGCGGCATGCACCGGCACCAGAACCACGAGTTCCGGCTGCGTGGCGAGGTGCAGCAGCCGATCGACGTGCTGCGGGCCGCCACGGTCAACGCGGCCGACCTCGTCGGACTGGCCGGCGAGATCGGCACGCTCGCGGTGGGCGCGCGGGCGGATGTGCTCGTGCTCGACGGCGACCCCCTGCGGGACCTCGGGGTGCTCGCCGAGCCCAAGCACATCCGCCACGTCGTGCAGGGCGGCCAGGTGGTCTCCGGGTGAGCTTGCCTCAGCCCTTGAGTCCGCTGGAGAAGCCCTTGATCACGTAGCGCTGCAGGAGGAGGAAGATCACCACGATCGGCAGCGCCCCGAGCACCAGCCCGGCGAAGACGAGACCGTGGTCGGAGACGTACTGGCCGACGAAGGCGAAGACGCTCACCGGCACCGTCTCGAACCCCGAGCCGCCCAGGTAGAGCAGGGGGGTGAAGAAGTCGTTCCAGATGAAGACGGCGTTGAGGATCAGCACCGTGCCGGTGATCGGCCGCAGCAGCGGGAAGACGACCCTGGTGAACGCGGTCAGATGCGAGGCGCCGTCGATCTGGGCGGCGCTGGCGTACTCGCGGGGCAGCGCGCGGATGAACCCGGTGTAGAGGAACACCGTGAACGGCAACTGGATCCCCGTGTAGAACAGGATCATCCCGGCGTGCGTGCCGATCAGCCCCAGGTCGGTCACCAGCTGGTAGAGCGGGATCATCCCGAGCTGGAAGGGCAGCACGATGCCCAGCAGGAACAGCACGTACAGCCCGTAGCCCAGATGGCTCTTGGCCCTGGCCAGGTAGTAGGCGGCGAAGGAGCCGAGGGCGATCAGCGCGACCAGGCTGACCGCGGTGATCACGGTGCTGTTCATCAGGGACGGGCCGAGCGCGGCCGCCGACCACGCCTTGGTGAAGTTGTCCGTCGTGGGCGGGGCGGGCAGCGCCAGCGGCGTCTGCGAGATCTGCGCCGGGTCCTTCAGCGACAGCGTGATCAGCGCGTACACCGGGAAGAGGAACGCCACCGCCACCACGATCATGACGATCTCCAGCAGGAACGTCCGCCTCACTGGGCCACCTCCCGGCCGCGCAGGTAGTAGACCTGCACGAGCGACACCGCGGCCACGAACAGCGCGAGCACCAGGGCGATCGCGGTGCTGTAGCCGAACTTGCCGAACACGAACGCCTGCTTGTACAGCACGGTCGACAGCGTCTCGGTGGCGTAGCCCGGGCCGCCGTTGGTCGCCGCGAAGACCTGGTCGAACAGCTTGAGACCGCCGATCGTGGAGAGCATCAGATTGATCGTCAGAGCCGGGGCGAGCAGTGGCCAGGTGACGTACCGGAAGCGCTGGAGGGTGCTCGCGCCGTCGATCATCGCCGCCTCGTGCAGCTCCTTCGGCACGCCCTCCAGCCCGGCCAGGAAGATGACCATCGAGTAGCCGGCGTACTGCCACACGACCGTGGCCGCGATCGACCACAGCGCGAGCGACGGGTCACCGAGCCAGTCGATCTTGAGGCCGAGCAGCCCGTTGAGCCCGGCGGACGGGTCGGGGTTGTAGATGTACTTCCACAGGAAGGCCACCATGACCGGGCTGACGACGACCGGCGCGAAGAAGATCACCCGCAGCAGCGCCCGGCTCTTCAGCTTCGCGTGCACGCCGAGCGCGAGCAGCAGCCCCACCGCGTTCTGCACGACGACGATCGCCACGGTCAGCAACAGCGTGTTGCCGATCGAGTCCATCGCCTGGTCGTCGTGCAGGAGCGTCTGGAAGTTCGCCAGCCCGACGAAGGACTTGTCCGCGCCGATGCCGCTCCAGTCGGTGAAGGCGTACAGCATGCCCGCCAGGCTGGGATAGAGCACGACGACGGCGTACACCACCAGGGCGGGCGCCGCGAACAGCCACGAGGGCGAGAGCGCGGCGAACCGCCGCCGCGGCTTGCCGGCCGCGGCGGTGGATCGTCCGACGGGCGTCGCTGTCATGGTCATTTGGCGTAGGCCTCGTCCATCTTCCGTAGCGCGTCGTCAATCTTGATCTTGCCGGCGAGCAGGTCCTGGATCACGGCGAAGTGGACCGGCTGCACCTCGGCGTTGGGCCAGCGCTGGTCCATGAACGGCACGGCCCGGTCCTTGGTGAACGGCAGGAACGACTGCACGGCGGGGTCGATGGTGGAGGAGGCGTCCTGGGTGAGCGGGATGGCCGCGATGGCCTTGGCCCAGCGGTTGATGTTCTCCTGCTTGCCGAGGAAGTCGATGAACGCCTTGGCCTCGGCCAGGTTCTTGCCCTTGGCGGCGGCGCCGAGGCCGACCACCACGCCGGCCGGGATCCACACCTGGTCCGCCACGTCCGCGCCGGGGACCGGGAACATCGACAGGTCGTCGGGACTGCCCGCCGACTTGCGGAAGTCCGGCAGCACCGCCGACACCTGGATGGCCATGCCCGCCTTGCCGGTGGCCACCATCGAGATCTGCTGCTCGAAGGTGGTGCCGTTCGGCTTGTCGTTGAAGAAGCCGCGCTTCTGCAGCTCCAGGTACATCTCCATCGCGTCGCGCCAGCCGGACTTGGCGAAGCTGGTCTGCCCCGCCGCCTGCTTGTCGTCGAAGGTGGGGTCCTTGGCGTACACGGTCGACGGGACGAGGGCGTACGTGATGAGCTGGGTGACCCACGGCGTCTGCGCGCCCAGGGCGATCGGCGTCTTGCCGGCCTTCTTCAGCTTGTCGCAGACCGCCAGGAACTCCGTCCAGGTGGTCGGCGGCGCGTCCACGCCCGCCTCCTGGAACACCTTCTTGTTGTAGATCGCGCCGATGACCGAGGAACCGGCCGAGTAGATGTAGGTCTTGCCGTCCTTCTGGAAGGCGGGCTTGAAACCGGTCGGGATCGTCTGCGTCCACGACTGGTCGGACAGGTCGGCCAGCAGCCCGGCCCCGGCGATCTGGTCCATCGACATAGCGCTGCCGCTGCCCGGGTAGACCACGTGCACGTCGGGCGCGTTGCCCGCGCCGAGCTGCGTACGCAGCGAGGTCTGCACCTGGTCGGTCGGCGCGAACGAGGTGGCCAGCGTGACGCCCGGCTTGGCCTGCTTGTAGGCCGCCACCAGCTCGTCCATCGGCGCCTTCTGGTCGGCCACGCCGACGAACCTCAGCTCGACGGCGGAGGCCTGCCCCTGACCGGTGGAGCCGGTGGTCTGTGGCTTGGTCGAACACGCGGTCGCCGCGGCGGCGACCGCGAGACCGCCCATCATGCGGAAGAACTGAACGCGGCTCAGCCTGGCGTCGCGTAGTTCGGTCATGGCACTGTCTCCTCGGTCTGACGGGATTGGGGGGCTCCCGAGGGATGCGAACGTTTTAATTAGTTACATCTAACGTTAAAACGTGTGAAGTTGTGAAGGTGCGAGGAGACTACGAGCCGTTCCGCAGGGGTGTCAAGGGTGCGCGCCACGCTACGATGCGCTGTCATCACAGCTGCCATCGCGCTGTCATCGTTCTGTCATCGAGACCGGGAGGGCGCGGGTGAAATCACGTCAGCACTCGGACAGGGGAGTCGTCAGGCGCCAGGCGATGGCGGAGCATCTCATGCGGCACGGCTCCGCCTCGGTGAGCGAGCTCGCGGAGGTGTTCCGCGTGAGCGTGATGACCGTCCACCGCGACCTCGACGAGCTCGAGTTCCATGGCATGGTGCGCAAATACCGCGGCGGCGCGAGCGCGCAGGCGTCGAGCGTCTTCGAGAGCAACATCGCCTACCGGCTGACGGCCCAGACCGAGGAGAAGGAGGCGATCGCCCGCCACGTGGTGGGGCTGATCGAGCCGGGCAGCTCGGTCATGATCGACGACTCCACGACCGCGCTGGCCGTCGCCCGCCATCTCAACGAGGTGGCCCCCCTGACCGTGGTGACGAACTTCCTCGAGGCCATCAAGCTGCTCGCCCCCGTGCCCGGCATCCGGCTCATGGCGCTGGGCGGCGAATACCATCCGACGCACGACTCGTTCCTTGGCGTCGGCTGCGTCGACTCCGTCCAGGCCATGAACACCGACATGGTGATCGTCTCCACCTCGGCCATCTCCGACCGGCACGCCTTCCACCAGGAGCAGGAGATCGTGCTGGTGAAGCGGGCCATGGTGGCCGCGGGGACGCGCTGCGTGCTCGCGGTGGACCACACCAAGCTCGACCGGGTGGCGCTGCACCGGGTGGCGCCGCTGGAGAAGTTCGATGTCATCGTGGTGGACGCGGGGGCGCCGGCCGAGGCCGTCCAGCGCCTGCGCGACCGGCGGCACAACGTCGAGATCGCCGGCTAGCGCGCCGCCTCACATTCCATGGTGTCGTCTCGTCGTACTGGGGAGAACACATGGGACAACGGAAAGTCGGCGACACCATGACCACCCCACCCGAGCCAGGAGGCGGCCGGCTCGATCCGGGCCTGAGCGCGATCATGAGCGAGCGGCGCAAGCTGATCAATCTCGCCTACCGCCTCCTGGGCTCCTTGGCCGATGCCGAGGATGTCGTACAAGAGACCTACACCCGCTGGTACGCCATGACCCAGCGGCAGCAGGACGCCATCGAATCCCCCAGCGGCTGGCTGACCACGGTCGCCAGTCGCATCTGCCTGGACCTGCTCGGCTCGGCACGCGCGAGGCGCGAACGCTACGTCGGCGAATGGATCCCCGAGCCGCTGCCCGACCCCACGGAGTGGATCACCGGCCGGTCGGCCGACCCGGTCGACCGCGTCACCCTCGACGAGTCGATCACCATGGCCTTCCTCGTCGTGCTGGAGTCGATGACTCCGGCCGAGCGCGTCGCGCTCGTCCTGCACGACGTCTTCCGCTACTCCTTCGCCGAGGTGGGCGAGATCGTCGGCCGTACGCCGGCGGCATGTCGCCAGCTGGCCTCCTCGGCCCGCCGCCGCATCGGCGCCGCGCAGGCTCCCTCGACCCCGGCGGCCCAGCAGGCCGGGATCGTCAGGGACTTCAAGCAGGCGTGGGAAGCCAAGGACATCGACGCCCTCATCGGCCTCCTCGACCCCGACGCCACGGCGATCGCCGACGGCGGCGGCCTGGTCAGCGCCAGGCTCCACCCGATCGAAGGCAGCGAGCAGGTCGCGCGCTACTGCGTCGAAATCGCCGACCTGGCACCCGATCTGATGCTTCTGGAGCGTACGGTCAACGGTCAGCCCGGTCTGGTGCTTCAGCTGGACGATGTCACCGTGGCGGTGATGGCGTTCGAGGTCGCGGGTGACCGGATCAAGCACATGTGGGGAGTGCGGAACCCTGACAAGCTCCGGCCCTGGACGACAGGCTGACGCGTGCCGGTCGTGTCCTGGGGCGCCGCAGCCAGTGCGGCGCCCCCTTCCGGCCAAACGATCAGGCCGGCTCGAACGCGATATCGGTGCTCGCCGCAATGGTAAGGTCGTGCGTTTCCAGGCCGATAGGGCCATCGTATTCGTCGAACCACCGCACAAAGTTGCCGCGGACTTGATCCGATCCCGCGAACTGGAGCGGCGGCACGACATCGTAATAAACAATGTCAGAAGAGTAATGTGACATGAGGCGGTCAATGTCCTTTGCCCGGCAGGCATCGACTCGGCTCTCCAAGAGTGCCCTAACCTCGGACTCGTTCGAAGTCATCGCATTCTCCGTTCATCAATCCCGTGCCGGCTCAGGCGGCGCGGCCGGCCTTGAGTGAGGCCGCGGTGTCGACGACGCGGCGGGCCTGGAAGCGAGCCGCCTGCAAGATCACCTCACTGGGCGGGCCATCGCCGCCCACGTGGGAGGTGCCATAGGGATTGCCCGACTGGAACTGGATGGGGTCGGCGTAGCCGGGGGGCACGATGATGCCGCCCCAGTGGTAGAAGGTGTTCCCCAGCGCCAGGAGGGTGGATTCCTGACCGCCGTGGGCGGTGTTGGAGGCGGTGAAAGCCGAGTACACCTTGTCCACGAGCTTGCCCTGAAACCACAGCGGACCAGTGGTGTCGATGAACTGCCTGAGCTGGTTGGCCGGGTTGCCGAAGCGGCTGGGGGTGCCGAACATTACCGCGTCGGCCCACTCCAGATCGTCGTGGCCGGCCTCGGTGACGTCGGCGGTGTCCTGGCGGTACTGCACCCAGGCCGGGTTGGCGCTGATCGCCTCCGGTGGGGCCGTTTCGGCGACCCTGCGCAGTCGTACGTGTGCGCCGGCCTTCTCCGCGCCCTCGGCGACGGCTTGCGCCAGAGCGTGCACGGTGCCTGTGGCGCTGTAGTAAATGATCGCGACCTTGACGGGTTCCATGATCGGTTCACTCCTTCGGGTTCGGTTCATCGGTAGGACAGTTCATGGATAGGACGACGTAGCCCCGCGCAATGTGAGGTGACGCGTCTGCACCGGAGCATGTTGGCTCAATCGAACAGGCGGGAATTGGCTCTCCCGACGGAGCCACTTCATCGCGTAGGGTCGGGCCGCCCGGAATGATCCACCGCTTGGAGCGAGTAACGATGTCCTATCCGCCGCCCCGATACTTGACGGAACACGGAACTGCCAGCGCGGCCTTCCGGTCGGCCGACGCACCGCCGGACCTGACGATCGGAGTCAAGTCCCGGGTCGGTTATCTGGCGACCGGCGCGAGCACCGATGGCCAATTCGGTCTCTACCGCTGGGACATGGCCGCGATCCCGAACGGCCCCGGCGCCCACTTTCACCGGACCTTTTCCGAGTCGTTCTTCGTCCTGGAGGGGACTGTCTCGCTGTACGACGGAGAGCGCTGGCTGGACGCGACACCGGGCGATTTCCTGTACGTGCCGCCAGGCGGAGTCCACGGCTTCAGTAACAATTCCGATGCGCCTGCTTCCATGCTGGTGCTGTTCACGCCGGGGGCGCCCCGGGAGGCGTACTTCCAGGAGCTCGCCGAAATCGTCGCTGCCGGTCGGCAGCTGACCGACGAAGAATGGACTGACCTTTATGCCGCGCACGACCAATACGCCGTACCGTGAACCACGCGTAGCTCTGGCGGCTGCCCCTTGAGGCGGACGCAGTGGCATCGCCTGGACATTTAGCCTTGCTGGGTGGAACCAGTTGTCCTGGATGAGCTTGATCGAGCGATCGTTCACGCGCTGCACGTCGATGGACGTGCGGCGTTCAGGCAGATGGCGGCCGTGCTGGAGGTGTCGGATCAGACGGTGGCCCGACGTTATCGGCGGCTTCGTTCGGCCGGTGCGTTGCGGGTGGTGGGGCAGCCGGTGGCGCAGCGGCTGGGCTGGGTGGAGTGGGTATTACGTATCCAGGCCCTGCCGGAGGCGGCCACGGCGATCGCCGATGCGCTGGCGCGCAGGGACGACACCTCATGGGTGAGCCTGACCTCGGGCGGCACGCAGATCGTCTGTGTCGTCCAGGCGCGGGATCGGCGGCGACGAGACGCTCTGCTCCTCGGACAGCTGCCACGTACGCCGCAGGTCACCGGGGTCAGTGCCCATTGCGTGTTGCGGGTGTTCGCCGGCGGTCCGACCGGGTGGCACGGACGGGCCGACGCGCTTACCTCCGGGCAGATCGCGGCGCTGGTACCCGGACCAGGCGACTTGTCCGGGAAGGCCGTCGTGTCGGGCGAGGAGGACGAGCAGCTGCTTGCGGTGCTCGCCCAGGACGGACGGGCGGGATATGCCGAGCTGGCCAAAGCGATCGGGGCCTCGGAGATGACTGCCCGGCGCAGGCTGGAGTACCTGCGCCGGGCCGGGGCGGTCTTCTTCGACGTGGACATCGACCCGTTGCTCCTGGGATACGACACGATCGCGATGCTGTGGCTGACCGTTGAGCCATCCGCGCTACGGCAGACGGCCGAGGCGGTGGCCGGGCACCCCGAGGTCGCCTTCGTGGCGGCGACCACCGGCACGACGAACCTGCTGGTATTCGCGGCCTGCCGGGATGTGCCCGCTCTCTACGAGTACCTGGAGACCGGGATCGGCACCCTGCCGGGCGTCCGGCAGTTGGAGAGCGCGCCGATCATCCGCAGCAGCAAACGGGTCGGTGCGACTATGCGAAGTGATGCACGAACGAGCCCTGGTCGTAGCGACGCCAGCCGGGTGACTCGCCGTGGATGAAGGCGATCCAGGGCCGCTGGACCTGCTCGACCAGGCGTTCCAGATCGGCCGGGTCGGCCCCGGCCAGCATCGGGGCGTGTCGCCACGCCCGCAGGCCGCCGAACACGAACGGCAACTCGACGCAATGGCACGCCCCGAGCGCGCTACCGGCGGGAGACCAGTCGAACTGGTAGGCGTGGGCGGTGGTCATGGCCGCCGCCAGTTCCAGGCTGCCGTGGCGGAACAGCCGGTCGGTCTCCTCCTCCGCCGCGCCGGGGAAGAACGCGCGGGCCTCATCCCGGGTGGTTCCGATCAGCGTGGGGATGTCCCGAGGAGCATCGGTCAGCGCCGGGTCCTCGACCAGTTGGAAGAGCGGAGTGACCTCGCCTGGCCTGGCGGTGCGCCGGGCGACCTCGCTCTGGGCGGCCAGGATCGACGCGGTCGGCGCCGTCATGACATCGGCGTCCAGCACCTCGAGGAAGAGATCGGCGATGGACGTGGCCGGTTCGAGGTCGTAGGGGCGTACACCCGCGGGCAGACTCTGCAGGATGACCCGCTGAAACAGCTCGCCGCAGTCCGGATGGCGCAGCATGGCAAGCGCCGACATCGCACCGGCGGACTGGCCGGCCAGCGTCAAGCGGTCCGGATCTCCGCCGAAGCGAGCGACGTTCCGCCGCACCCACCGCAGCGCCAGCATCTGGTCGAGCAGGCCGAGGTTGGCCTGACCGCCGGGCCGGTACAGGTATCCCAGAGCGCCCAGCCGATAGGTGACCGTGATCACCACCATCTCGCCGCGCCGGGCCAGCAGCGCACCGTCGTACCACGCCTCGCCGCCCGAGCCGCTGGTGAACCCGCCGCCATGCAGCCACACCAGGACGGGAAGCCCGCTGCCGCCCGGAGCCCAGACGTTCAACGACAGGCAGTCCTCGTCCTGCTCGAGCCCGCTGCCGGGGCCCATGACGTGCGCCAGGCGGGAGGCCGGCTGCGGCGCGGCCCGCCCGGGCAGCAGAGCCTCAGGCACGTCACCAAGGTCCGGTGCGGCCTGCGGCGCCGACAGCCGGTTGCCCCTGCCGTACCGGATGCCGGCGAACGCGCCGGTGAGGATCATGGCCGCACCTCGCGGAAGGCGAGCGTGGCGCCGCGTGCCTGGGCCGCGCCGACGAAGAACCCGCCGCCCGGCAGGTCCCGCGTGGCGAAGCCGTTGCCCTCCACCAGTGTGCGGGCGGCGGCGAGATCGGCAACCGCCACCGTCTGTCCGGCCATGTACGGCAGCGCCGGAACGTCCTCGCCGGGCAGCACCTCGGCGAAGGCGGAGACCGGGACGATCTCCACCCGCCCCAGCGCGAGCCGCAGCACCTGGCGCGGCCCATCGGCGACCGGCGTCACATCCAGGATGCGGGCATACCGTTGCACGGTGGCGGCCAGGTCACTGTCGTCCACCACCAGCAGGACGCTCTCCAGATGGGTGGCTCCGTTGGCGTGGCGTAGGTAGCGGGGCTGGTGGATGAGTTCGGGCGTCAGGTGGCAGGCGGCGTGGACCAGCCCCTCGGGCGTGAGCGCCCTCTCCAGGTGGATCGCCTGGAATCGTGCCGTCGCGGTGCCGTCCGGGGTCTCCACCTCGCGCTGCAGGGGCAGGACGCCCGAGGAGGACAGCCCGGCCGCGCGCAGCCGCTCCTCGGTCACGGCCGCGTCGGCGCAGCCGAACGAGTTGCCGTGCAGGCCCTCATACTGAGCGATCAGCGGGCGAATGTGCCACGGATCGACGCTTCCGTCGCCGAACAGGCCGAGCAGCTCCAGGTAGTTGCCGCCGAACAGGGCGCACCGGTTACCGGCGCCCATGGGCTCGCGCTCGCCGCCGGGACGTGTGGATCCCAGGTGCATCGACAGCGGGCTCAGAGTGAAGCCCAATGACTCATAGGTGGCGGCGGTGGTGTCCATGTCCGTGGTGTACAGGACCGAGTGATCGATCCGGTCAATGTCTGTCATGAGCCGAGACTGCACACCACCTGGCCCCGTACCCCAGTCACCCGACTTCAGGTGATGAATCTCGACACGAGAAGCTCTCTCATGAGAGAAACGCCCCATCCCCCTCGCCTGCCGACGGCGAAGGGGCAAGCGGGTGACCGTGGCTCTGGTCAGCGGAGGCCGTGCCGGTCCGCCCAGGCCGAGATGGCCGTGGCGATCAGGACGGGATGGTCCTCGGGGGTGTGGTGGCCGGCGACCTCCTCGGAGTGTTCGATCTCCAGGGCGGCCATGCTGGCCGCGCACCACGCGATCATGTCCTCGTGCATCATCGCCCCCGGCCCGGGTGCGAACGTGAGCAGCAGCTTGGGCACGTCCGTACTGGCCGCCAGCCACCGGTCGTACGCCTCGACCCTGGCCACGACGTCGGCGGGCTCGCCGCCCAGCGGCATCGCGCGCGGCCACTGCAAGAGCGGCCGCCTGCTCTCGCGCGTCGGGTACGGCTTGCCGTAGACGTCGAGGTCCCCCTGGGAGATCGGGGTGGCGACGGTGCCCGGCAGCCCCTGCTCGAGGAAGG
This sequence comes from Nonomuraea sp. NPDC049028, assembly GCF_043197735.1. NCBI lineage: Bacteria > Bacillati > Actinomycetota > Actinomycetes > Streptosporangiales > Streptosporangiaceae > Nonomuraea > Nonomuraea sp. NPDC049028. Next base: position 220,476 of record NZ_JBICTR010000016.1, on the reverse strand, counting down.
CGTTGTCGTCCAGGATCATCGCCTCGCCGACGCCCTCGGTCTTGATCGCCCGGAACAGCTCGCGGCCGCCCTCGGGGAACTCCTCCCAGGTCATCGGCTTGACGATGGTCTCGGTGAACGCGATGCCGCGCACCCGGCCCGGGTGCCGCGTGGCCCAGTCGAAGGCCAGGGCGCCGCCCCAGTCATGCCCGACCAGCACCACGTCCTGGAGGTCCAGCGCGTCGAACCAGGCGTCCAGGAAACGGGCGTGATCGGCGAAGGTGTAGTCGATATCAGGTTTGCCCGACTCGCCCATGCCGATCAGGTCGGGGGCCAGGAGCCGTCCGGGTCCCACGGCCGGCATGACCTCTCGCCACAGATGGGACGAGGTCGGGTTGCCGTGCAGGAAGACGATCGGCGCCCCGGTGCCGGACTCGCGGTAGTGCAGGGTCGAGTCGAGAATGTCGAGAAAAGCCATGATCCAGTCCTTAGTCAAGGTTGAGCTGAGTGATGCGATCGACCGCGATCTCGATGACCACGCGGCCGGGCGGATGGGGTGGCGGTGATCCGTAGCGCTCGGCATAGCGCCTGACGCCCTCGGACACCCGATCGGGTACGTCGTGCACAGTGGCGACGCCCTCGAGCGTCACCCACCGGAACCCCACCGCCTGGCAGAGCGCCACACGGCCGCCCTGCCCGGCGAGGTTTCTGGCCTTCCGGGTGCCGCTGACGGTCAGGACACGGGCCAGCCCCGCCGCCTCGTCCCAGGTGAAGCGCACCGCGACCACATGCGGCGAGCCGTCGGGACGCAGGGTGGTCAGGGTGGCGACGTGCGGCTCGGCGAGGAAACCCGCGACACCCGCCGCCGCGCCCACCGGAAGGCGGCGAGTCGTGCCCGCCGGAAGGCTCGGAAGGCGGCGAGTCGTGCTCATCGGAAGGCGGGGAGGTTGCGCGCGGCCCAGTCGGCGAAGGTGCGCGGCGCGCGGCCGAGCACGCGCTGGACGTCGGGACTGACGGTCTGCTCGGCCGCGGTCGGCTCGCCCAGGATGGCGAGTGTGCCCTCGACGACGGGCTCGGGCATCACCTGGAGCATCTGCGCGCGTGCCTCCTCGCGGGTCTGCTCCACGAACCGCACCGGCTCGCCGAGCGCCGCGCCGAGCGCCGCCGCCCGCTCGCGCGGGGTGACCAGCGCGGGTCCGGTCAGCTCATAGGTACGGCCGGAGTGCCCGGACTCACGCAGGACCGCGGCCGCGACCGCGGCGATGTCGGCCGGGTCGATGGTCGGCAGCCCGACGTCCCCGAAGGGCGCGGCGGCGGTGCGCCGCGTCCGGACGGATTCGGCCCAGGCGTAGGCGTTGGAGTCGAAGCCGCCGGGCCGCAGGATCGTGAAGTCCAGCCCCGACTCGCGCACCGCCTGCTCGAACAGGGCCGGGTGCCGGTAGACCTCGGGACGGGTGCCCGCTCCTTGCGAGGAGAGCAGGACGACCCGCTTGACGTCCGCGGCCTCCTTCAGGATCCCGTGCGGGTCGTCTCCGGCCACGAGGAGGAAGAGCGCGTCGGCGCCTTCCAGCGCGGAGCGGAGGCTCGTGGGGTCGTTCAGGTCGGCCGGGATGTGCCGTACACCCTCGGCGAACTGGGCGGACTGGCGGGACACGGCCGTGACCTGCTCGCCTGCCGCGGCGAGGATGCTGACGAGCTCGCGTCCGACGTTACCCGTGGCGCCCGTGACAACGATCATGATGTTACTCCCGATCAGATTCTTAGTTAGTTGGCTGACTGAGAAGAACACTAGTGTGTCCGCGCGGTGCTTGTCCACAGTTAGTTGGATGACTGACTCAGAAATCTCCCGGCCGGGCCCCGGCGGCACCACTGTTACGATTCAGCCCGGAGCCGTACTGGGGGGATGGATGGCAGCCAGGCAGCGCCGGATCACCTCGATCGATGTGGCCAGGGAAGCCGGGGTCTCGCAGACCACGGTCAGCTATGTGCTCAACAACGTGCCGCACCAGAAGATCTCCGAGGAGACCCGGAGCCGGATCTTCGCGGCGGTCGACAAGCTCGGCTACGCCCCCTCCGCCGCCGCGCGCACCCTGCGCCGGGGTCGCAGTGACCTCGTGCTGATCGTGCTGTCCGGCGTGCCGCTCGGCGCCACGCTCGCCCAGCTCGTCGAGAATCTCACCGACGACCTCGAACGACACGGCCTGACCGCGATCACCCGGCGCGAACGCCGCCTGCCCGTGACGGCGCTCGCCCGCGAGCTGGAGCCGACCGCCATCGTCGCGTTCACCGCCATCTCCCCCGAAGACCGGGCGAGCCTGCGGGCGGCCGGCATCAAGGTGGTCAGCGCCCGGCTCGACGGCGGCGGCGAGAACGTCCTGACGCTGCCGCAGACCGAGATCGGCCGCCTTCAGGCCGGGCATCTTGCCGCCACCGGCCGCCGCCGCATCGGCTACGCGGCGCCGGACGATCCACGCGTACGCGACTTCTACCACCTGCGTCTCGGCGGCGTCCGCCAAGCCTGCGCCGAGCTGGGGCTGGAGCCGCCGGACGTACGCGATGTGCCGCTCGACACGGCCACGGCCGCCGAGGTGGCGCGCGGCTGGCACGCCGCAGGTGTCGACGGCGTCTGCGCCTACAACGACGAGACCGCGTTCGCGCTGCTGGCCGGGATGCGGGCGGCGGGTCTGGCCGCCCCCGGCGACCTCGCGGTGATCGGCGTGGACGACATCCCGCTCGCGCCGTTCGCCGTACCGCCTCTGACCACGGTTGACCAGCACACCCAGACGGTGGCCGAGCACCTGACGGAGATGATCCTGCGGGCTGACGGCACGCGCTCGCCGCAGTCCCCTCGGTCGGAGACCGCGAGCCTGGTGATCCGCGAGTCCGCCTGAATCGGGGGCCGAGGAGAGCGGCCGGCTCCTCGCGACGTAGCGCATAGACGCGAAAACGCGTTGCCGTTGATCCCCGCGAAACGTATGGTTTTGCGCTCGTGGTCACTGTGGTGGAGAGGGTCCTGCCTGCGCGGCTGGGGACAGGGTTTCGGTGGTTGCTGGCCTCGAGCTGGCTGACGAATCTCGGTGACGGGGTCGCGGCCGCCGCGGGCCCGCTGCTGATCGCGTCGCTGACCCGTGACCCGCTGCTGATTTCGCTGTCGGCCCTGGTGGGCTGGGCGCCGCCGCTGCTGTTCGGCCTGTACGCGGGCGTGCTGTCGGATCGGCGCGACCGGCGCAGGATCGTGCTCGTCGCGAACGCGGTACGGGTCATGGTGCTGGCGGCGCTAGTCGCGCTCATGGTGACCGGCACCGTGACCGTGGCGACGGCGCTGGCGGCGCTCACGCTCCGCTCCATCGCCGAGGTGTTCGCCGACAACGCGACGGCCACGCTGACGCCCATGATGGTCGGCAAGGACGATCTCGTCATCGCCAACGCCCGCCTGGGCACGGGGTTCATCACGCTCAATCAGCTCGCCGGGCCGCCGATCGGCGCGGCGCTGTTCGGCCTGGGCTTCACCTGGCCGTTCGCGAGCCAGCTGCTCCTGGTGACGGCGGGGATCGTCCTGGTCTCCCGGATCACGCTGCCGCCGCACGGCCGACAGGCCGACGGCCCCAAGCCCGACACCGTACGGGAACTCATCGCCGGATTCACCTGGACCATCCGGCACGCGCCGGTCCGCACGCTGGCGCTCACCATCCTGATCTTCAACTTCACGTTCGGCGCGGCCTGGTCGGTTCTCGTCCTCTACACCCAGGAACAGCTCGGTCTGGGCGCCATGGGGTTCGGCCTGATGACCACCGTCGGCGCGATCGGCGGCCTGATCGGCACCGGCCTGTACGGGACCATCACCCGTAGCGTGAGTCTCGGCGCCCTGATGCGGATCGGACTCATCATCGAGACGTTCACCCACCTGGGCCTGGCCCTGACCCATTCACCGTGGGTAGCCGGGGCCATCTTCCTGGCCTTCGGCGCGCACGCCTTCATCTGGGGCACGACCTCGACCACCGTCCGCCAACGCGCGGTCCCACACGAACTCCAGGGCCGGGTGGGCAGCGTCTACACCATCTGCGTCTACGCTGGCCTGGTGGTCGGCACCTTGATCGGCGGTGTCCTGGCCACCCGCTTCGGTGTCGTGGCGCCCTTCTGGTTCGCCTTCGCCGGCTCCGCGGTGTTCGTCGTGCTGCTGTGGCGGCAGCTCATGCACATCGCCCACGACGACTGAGTAGGCTGGCCGCTGCCGCCCGACCAGTGAAGGAGCCGCTGATGACCGCCGACGCGACGATGGCCCGGATCGGTCAGGGGGTGGAGTTACATCACCACCGAGGTCAGCGTGACGCCGCTCGCGAGCTGTTCGCGCAGATCTGGGATGACATCGGCGGCGAGCAAGGCGATCCGCTGCATGTCTGCGTTCTCGCCCACTCGATGGCCGATGTGCAGGACGACGTGCACCAGGAGCTGATGTGGGATCTGCGAGCGCTCGCCGCCGCTGATCAGGTCACCGACGAGCAGGTGGCGCAAGCCGGGGTGCCGCTTTCGGTGGCGGGCCTGTATCCGTCGTTGCACCTGAACTTGAGTGAGTGCTATCGCAAGCTGGGCGATCTCGGCCGCGCCCGCGAGCACCTCCAGCAGGCCCGAGCCGGGATCGGCGCGCTTGGTGACGACGAGTACGGTCAGCTCATCAGGGATGGCCTGGAGCGGGTGGCCGAACAGTTGGATAACGCCACCTGACGAGGTCCATACCACGGCGTTATGGGCAAATTGGGAGGTATCTCTTAGGTCACTCGCGATGCGAGTCTGAGTGCGACCCCAGCCGGCCGGGGCTCGTCCACTCCACCCCCCTGAGGAGCAACGAGCGTGAACCCCAAGCTCAGGTTGGGCGCTGCCGCCATACTCGCGTTAGCCCTGACCATCACCGCACCGGCGGGCGTCACAAGCGCGAACGCCCAGGCGGCCGACCCACCCTCACCCTCGGAACGCGGCACCGCGGTGGCGACCGCGCAGAGCGTCATCGCGTCCAACCGGACGCAGCTCCTGGCCGCCGACCAGGACGCCTTCTCCCTGTCGTCGACCATCGCCGGCGTCAACGGCATACAGCACCTCACATACACGCGTACCTACGCCGGCCTGCCCGTCTACGGTGGCGAGGTAGTCGTCACGACCGACAAGTCCGGCAAGGCCGTCAGCACGATCGACACCGGCCAGCAGGCGAAGATCGCCCTGGACACCAAGCCGCAGATCGCCGCGCAGGCGGCGGCGGACACGGCCCGTAACGTGGCGCCCAAGGCCACCTCGATCAGCACGCCGACTCTCGTGGTGCACGCCGCCACGACCACGCCACGCCTGGCGTGGGAGGTCGTGGCCGCCACCGCCGACCAGTCGAGCATCATGCACGTGTACGTGGACGCGCGTGACGGCCAGGTCATCGACAAGTGGGACCAAGTGGTCGACGGCACCGGCAACAGCTACTACAACGGCAACCCGGTCACCATCGCCACGTCCCCGTCGTACCGGATGGTCGACCCCACGCGCACCGGCGTCCAGTGCGGCGGCCAGAACGGCTCCGCGTACACCAAGTCGACCGACAGCTGGGGCAACGGCAGCGGCACGAACCTGGAGACGGCCTGCGTCGACGCGCTCTTCGCGGTCCAGCACGAATGGAGCATGCTCAGCGAGTGGCTCGGTCGTAACGGCATCAACGGCTCGGGCCGCGGCTACCCCGCGAGGGTCGGGCTGAACGACGCCAACGCCTTCTGGAACGGGTCGTACGCCTCCTTCGGCCGCAACTCCGCGGGCAGCAGGCAGGCCACGTCGATGGACGTCGTCGGGCACGAGTTCGGCCACGGCGTCTTCCAGTTCTCCGGCGGCAGCAGCGGCAGCGGCAACGAGGCCGGCGGCCTGAACGAGTCGACGGGTGACATCTTCGGCGCGCTGACCGAGGCGTACGCCAACGAGCCGGCCAGCTTCGACCCGCCCGACTACCTGGTCGGCGAGGAGGTCAACCTGGTGGGCAGCGGCGCGATCAGGAACATGTACAACCCGTCGGCGCTGGGTGACCCGAACTGCTACAGCTCCTCCATCCCGAGCACCGAGGTGCACGCGGCGGCCGGACCGCAGAACCACTGGTTCTACCTGCTGGCCGAGGGCACGAACCCGAGCGGTAAGCCGGCCAGCACCCGGTGCGACGGCGGCGCGGCCATCACCGGCGTCGGCATCCGCAAGGCGGGCCAGATCTTCCAGACCGGCCTGAACATGAAGACGGCCCCGTGGACGCACGCCAAGGCCCGCGTGGCCACGCTGCGGGCGGCCAAGACGCTGTTCACCGGCTGTGTCGAGTTCAACGTCGTCAAGGCGGCCTGGAGCGGGGTGAACGTACCCGCGCAGAGCGGCGAGCCGACCTGTCCCTGAGCACGATGGCGCCCTGTTCAGCGTGGATTGTCCGCAATCCGCCTGGGCAGGGCGCTTCCGGCGGTCTTAGGGTGCTTGTTCGCTCGTGATCTCGGCGGGTGACTGAAGCTTGGCCATGATCCGGTCAAGGGCGGCCAGTTCCGCCGGCTCCAGCTCCAGCAGGGCGCGCGGTGGCCGGGCCAGGATGCGTTCGGCCTGCTGGGCGGCGGCGACGCCGGCCGGGGTGAGGGTGACGAGCTTGGAGCGGCGATCGTCGGGATGCACGCTGCGCTCGACGTAGCCCGCCCGCTCCAGGTTGTCCACGACCAGCGTGGTGTACGGCTTCTCCGTGGCCAGGCGGGCGGTCAGCTCGCGCATGGTGAGCGGGCCGCCCAGCAGGCGGCGTAGCGCCTTGGCCCGGAAGAAGCTCATGCCGAGCGTGTCGGCGACCTCCTTGCGGCGGTTTTCCTGCTTCAGGACGAGGAAGCACATGGCCGCCCAGGAACGGGCGACGGCGTCCTGCGTGGCCTCGCCGCCTACGCTGTCGTTCGTCGCGTCGCTCATACGGTGCCCGCCATCCTGTGGACGAGCCGCTCCGTCGTGTGCTCGGCGGTGCGCCTGGCCCAGCGGCTCGTGGTGAGGATACCGAGCACCAGCACGACCGCGCCGGATGCCGTGCAGATCCACCAGCCGATGTGGCTGGCCTGCGGGAAGCCCGTACGCCATGGTCCCTGAACGGCGGCGGCGACCAATGATCCGAGCACCGCGACTCCGAGTGCCTGGCCGATCTGGCGGCTGGTGGAGGCCACGGCGGCGGCGACCCCGGCCTGGGCGCTCGGCATGCCGGAGACGGCGGTGTTGGTGATCGGGGCGTTGACCATGCCGAAGCCGAGCCCGAAGACCACGTACGAGGCTATGAGCTGCCACGTCGGGGTGTCGGCGGTGAGCCCGGTCAGGATCAGCGCGCTCACGGACATGGCGCCACCGGCGACGATCAGCGGCACGCGCGGCCCGGCGCCGCCGACGATCCGCCCGGACAGCGGCGCGCACACCACCGTCAGCCCGGCCATCGGCAGGGTGAGCAGCCCCGCGTGCAGCGCCGAGTAGCCGAGGACGTCCTGCAGGTACAGGGTGTTGAGGAACAGGAACCCGCCGAGCGAGGCGAACGCGCAGATCGCGATGACCGTCGCCCCCGCGAAGGGGACGCTGCGGAAGAACCTCGGGTTGATCAGTGGTTCCGCCCGGCGCAGCTCGTACGGGATGAGCAGCGCCAGTGCCAGCGCGGCCGCCCCGCAGCAGGCGATGGTCTGCCCCGAGCCCCACCCGGCGGACGGCGCCTCGATGACTCCGTACGTCAGCCCGGCCAGCAGCACGATGACCAGGAGCTGCCCGACGGGATCCATCGGGCGGGCCCGGGGGGCTCGCGACTCGGGCACGAACAAGGCGCACAGGACGAGCGCGGCCAGCCCCACGGGAATGTTGATCCAGAAGATCGTCTGCCAGGTGCCCCAGTCCACCAGCGCCCCGCCGATCACGGGCCCCAGGGCCATGCTGATCCCGACCACGCCACCCCACACGCCGATGGCACGCGCCCGTTCCCTCGGATCGGTGAACGTGTTCGTGATGATCGACATGGCGACCGGGTTGAGCATGGAGCCGCCGACGGCCTGCAGCGCTCGTGCGGCGACCAGCCAGCCGAGGCTCGGCGCGAGCGAGCACAGCAGGGAGCCCAGCGTGAACAGCGCCAGGCCGGTCTGGAAGGTGCGGCGTCGCCCGAACCGGTCCGCGGTGGAGCCGGAGAGCATGAGCAGGCTGGCCAGCACGACCGTGTAGGCGACGATGATCCACTGCAGACCGGAGACGGAGGCGTGCAGGTCGCGCTGGATGGCGGGCAGCGCGACGTTCACGATCGTGTTGTCCAGGCCCACGATGAACAGGCTCAGGCAGCAGATCGCGAGGATGAGCAGCCGCCGCCGGCGATCCGGGCCGGGTGGCCCGGTCTCCTGGAGGGTGGCGACGGGCTCGTTAGTTGCTGGCATATAACAATTATACCCATGTAACCAAATGTCGGACTCTTGTGCTCCTCTCGGGGCTGCGGCTACGTTTACGGATACGTCTCACTTCTACGTATCAGTAGTGGGAGTGAAAGACGTGCTGACGGCCGTTACCCCCGAGCTCAGGGACCCCTCATGAAGCTGGAAAGCCTTGTCGCCGCCCTTCCCCTGGAGCGGAAGGTGAGGCTGCTCACCGGTGCCGACTTCTGGTCGCTCCACCCGGAACCCGCCGTCGGCCTGCGCCGGCTGGTCGTCTCGGACGGCCCGGCCGGTGTCCGCGGCGAGATCTGGGACGAGCGCGACACCTCCGTGAACGTGCCCTCGCCCACCGCCCTCGCCGCCACCTGGGACGAGACCCGCGTCGAGGCGATCGGCCGCCTGCTGGCCGCCGAGTCGCGGCGCAAGGGGGTGGACGTCCTGCTCGCCCCCACGGTCAACCTGCACAGGTCCCCGTACGGCGGGCGCCACTTCGAGTGCTTCAGCGAGGACCCGCTGCTGACGGCCAGGATCGGCGTCGCGTACGTACGGGGCGTGCAGGGCGGGGGAGTGGGCGCGACGGTCAAGCACTTCGTCGCCAACGACTCCGAGACCCAGCGGATGACCCTCGACGCGCGGGTGGACGAGCGGACGCTCCGCGAGCTCTACCTGGCGCCCTTCGAGGCCATCGTCCGGGAGGGGGAGGTGTGGGCGGTGATGGCCGCCTACAACGGTGTGAACGGCGCGACCATGACCGAGAACCCGCTGCTGCAGGACGTCCTGCGGGACGAGTGGGGGTTCGACGGGGTCGTGATGTCCGACTGGTTCGCCACCCGTTCGACGGCGGCGGCCGGCAACGCGGCGCTCGACCTGGTGATGCCCGGGCCGTCGGGTCCGTGGGGCGAGGCGCTGGTGGCGGCGGTACGGGCGGGCACGGTTCCGGAGTCGGCCGTCGACGAGAAGGTGCTGCGCATCCTCCGCCTGGCCGCCCGGGTCGGCGCCCTGGACAACGAAACCGCCGACACCGCCGGCACCGCTGCCGGCGCGGCGTACACGGAGGAGCGGGTCGCGGCCGAAGTGCGTGCCACGGCGGCCGCCGGGTTCGTACTGGTTCGTAACGAGGGTGGGGCGCTGCCGCTCGCCCCCGCCGAGCTGCGCGGGATCGCCGTCCTGGGACCCAACGCGGAGGTCGCCAGGACCCTGGGCGGTGGGAGCGCCACCGTGTTCCCGCCGTACACGGTCTCCCCGCTGGACGGCCTGCGGGCGGCGGTCGGCGACGGTGTCGAGGTGACGCACGCCATCGGCGTCGTCGCGCACACCCGCACGCCGATCGCGCGGGCCCCCTGGCTCTGCCTGCCCGACGGTACGGATCATGGCGCTGAGGTGAGATACCTCGACGAGAACGGCTCCGTGCTCGCGGTGGAGCGGCGCGACGGGGGCGCGTTCAACTGGGTGATGGGCTCCTACCCAGAGGGGGTCGTGCCGGAGCGGCTCGCCGCGATCGAGGTCCGTGCCCTGATCAGGGCTACGGAGGCGGGTACGTACCTGATCGGCTCCTCCGGCCTCGGCCGGCACCGCCTCCTCGTCGCGGGCGAGGAGGCTTACGACGCCGTGCTCACGCTGCCGCCGGGCGCCGACATGGTCGAGGCCATGCTGACGCCGCCGCAGCGGACCCACCCCGTCCGGCTCGCGGCGGGTGAGAGCGTCGAGGTCACGCTGGTACATGATCGCGAGCGCACGGAAGGCGGGCTGCCCGGCCCCGCGCTCCAGCTCAACCTGCAGACGCCGCACGGCACGGACGAGGAGGAGATCGAGCGGGCCGTCGCGCTGGCCCGCGCCGCCGACGTCGCCGTGGTGGTCGTGGGCACCAACGAGGAGGTCGAGAGCGAGGGGTTCGATCGGACGAGCCTCGCGCTGCCTGGGCGGCAGGACGACCTCGTCCGCCGCGTCGCCGCCGCGAACCCGCGCACGATCGTCGTGGTCAACTCCGGCGCCCCCGTCCTGCTGCCCTGGCACGAGGAGGTCGCCGCGGTCCTGCTCACGTGGTTCCCCGGGCAGGAGTACGGCAACGCGCTGGCCGACGTACTGCTCGGCCGGGTGGAGCCCGGCGGGCGGCTGCCCACCTCATGGCCCCTCCACGAGGGCGACCACGCCGCCACGCAGCCGGTCGACGGCGTGCTCGCCTACGACGAGGGCCCGGCGATCGGCTACCGCGGCCAGATCGAGGCCCTGTACCCCTTCGGCCACGGCCTCGGCTACACGACCTGGGAGTACGGCGCCGCGGAGGTCCGCAACGTCGATGACGGTGCGGCGGGCGAGGTCACCGTTCGCGTGCGGAACGCCGGTGACAGGCCCGGGCGTGAGGTCGTGCAGGTGTACGCGAGCCGCCCCGACAGTGCCGTCGAGCGCCCCCGGCGCTGGCTGGCCGGGTTCGCCACGGTCGACGCGGCCCCCGGTGAGGAGGTCGCGGTGACGGTGACCGTCCGGCGGCGCGCTTTCGAGCACTGGGACGTCGCGGCGGGCCGCTGGGCCGTCGAGCCGGGCACCTTCCAGCTGGAGATCGGCTCCTCCTCGACGACTTCACGACCCCGCCGGCCGTCGTCCGCCATCTCGGTGAGCCGTCCGCGCTGACCGTGGTGCCGTCATCGTGGTCGTCGCGCAGGCGCAGGCCGTGGCCGTCCAGCGCCCGCGCGACCTTCGGTACAACCTCGAGGTGGCCGATCAGCCGCTCGCCGCGTCGCGCGGTCAGGGGAACCGGTTCACCGCGCGCGCGACGGCCTCCGGCGTGGCCGGGATCCGGTCGAGCGCGCCGCCGATCGCGTCCCTGATCGCCGCCGCGATGGCCGCCGGCGCCGACAGCAGCGGCGGCTCGCCCACTCCGGTGAGCCCGTACGGCGAGTCGGGGCGCGGGAGTTCGAGGATGTCGAGCACGGTGGGCGGCATGTCCATCGTGGTCGGGATCAGGTAGTCGGTGAACGACGGGTTGAGAATCCGCCCGTCACGCACCAGGACCTCCTCCATCAGGGCCAGCCCGAGCCCCTGCGCGATGCCTCCGTGCATCTGCCCTTCGACGGCGGCCGGGTTGATCGCTTTGCCGACGTCCTGGGCGCAGGCGATCTCCACGACGCGCACGGAGCCGAGCTCGGGGTCCACGTCGACGACGGCCCGGTGCGCGGCGAAGGCGTACGCGACGTGGGCATCGCCCTGACCGGTCTCCGGGTCCAGCGCTCGCGTGCGGCGGTGGCGGAAGACCGCGGTCTCGTCGACGTCCGCCGCGGCCAGCAGGTCCGCGAGGGTGACGGCACGACCTGACGCCGCCGACACCGCGGCCGCCGCCGACGCCTCGCCGCCGTACGCGAGCGCCTCGACGGGCTCGCCGAGCAGCGCCGCCGCCCGTTCCAGCAGCCTGGCCCGTACGGCCGCGCAGGCCGCCCGCACGGCACCGCCCGACATCCAGGTCTGCCGCGAGGCCGAGGAGGTCCCGGCGTCGCCGACGGCCGTGTCGGCGGGCAGGACCGTGACCCGCTCGAGCGCCAGCTCGGTCCGCGCGATCTGCGCCTGCACCGTCACCAGCCCCTGGCCGACCTCGGCCGCGGCCGTGTGCACCTCGGCGAACACCTCTCCGTCGTGCGCGAACACCCGGACCCTGGCCGTGCCGAAGTCGTCGTACCCGGCGGACTTGCAGATGTTCTTCACCGACACGCCGTACCCCACGCCGCGCCGCAGCCCTTCGGCGCGCGTGGAGTTCGAGGTCCCGCCGGGAAGCAGCTCGCCGGGAGGCGGTGGGAGGGGCTTGGCGGCGACTCGGCGCAGCAGCTCGGCCACCGGCGCGGGCCCCTCGACCCGCTGCCCGGTCGCCATCACGGACCCGGTGCCGACCGCGTTGCGCAAGCGCAGCTCCACCGGGTCCATGCCGAGCGCCGCCGCCAGCCGGTCCATCTGCGACTCGTGGCCGAAGCACACCTGCACGGCGCCGAAGCCGCGCATCGCCCCGGCGGGCGGATTGTTCGTGTAGACCGATCGGCAGTCGACCTCGACGGCCGGGACCTCGTAGGGGCCGGTGGCGAAGCAGCCCGCGTTCCCGGTCACGGCGGCCGAGGTGGAGGCGTAGGCGCCGCCGTCGAGCAGGATGTCGGCCTTGACGTACAGCAGCTTCCCGTCGCGGGTGGCGCCGTGCTCGTAGCGCATCCGGGCGGGGTGGCGGTGCACGTGGCCGGCGAAGGACTCCTCGCGGCCGTAGCTCATCTTCACCGGCCGCCCGAGCCGCAGCGCCAGCAGGCAGGCGTGGGCCTGCACGCTGAGGTCCTCGCGCCCGCCGAACGCCCCGCCGACCCCGGCCAGCGTCAGCCGCACCCGGTCCTTCGGCAGGGCCAGGCACTCCGCGAGCTGGTCCTGGTCGACGTGCAGCCACTGCGTCGAGCAGTACAAGTCCACCCCGGCGTCCTCGCCGGGCACGGCCAGGCACGACTCGGGCCCGAGGAATGCCTGGTCCTGCATTCCCACCTCATACTCGCCCGTCACGACCACGTCGGCCTCGGCCACCGTGCCGCGCCGGATGCGCAGGTGTTTGACCAGGTTCCCACCCTCGTGCAGGACCGGGCCCGTCATCGCCGTCTCGGGGTCGGTCAGCGCGGGCAGCTCCGCGTAGGAGACCCGGACGAGGGCGGCGGCGCGGCGGGCCAGCTCGGGGGTGTCGGCGGCGACGACGGCGACGGGCTCGCCGATGTAGCGGACCCGGTCCTCGGCGAGTACGGGCTGGTCGCGGCGTTCGAGCCCGTAGCGGTTGCGGCCGGGCACGTCGGCGGCGGTGAGCACCGCGTGCACGCCGGGCAGTTCGAGCGCTCCAGCCGGGTCGATGGACAGCAGGCGCGCGTGCGGGTGCGGGCTGCGGACGGTCGCGCCCCACACCATCCGGTCGTGCCACAGGTCGGAGGAGAAGGCGAAGTCGCCGCGCACCTTGGAGACGGCGTCGGGCCGGCGTGCGGACTCGCCCACGCCCTGACGCTCGGTCGCGTGCAGTGTCGTGGTCATCGCGCTCGCCCCGCCGCCAGCCGTACGGCGTCGAAGATCTTCTCGTACCCCGTGCAGCGGCAGAGGTTGCCCGCGAGGGCCTCGCGGATCTCCGGCTCGCCGGGGTCGGCGGAGCGGGCCAGCAGGTCATGCACGGCGACCACCAGCCCCGGCGTGCAGAACCCGCACTGCACGGCGCCCGCGTCCACGAACGCCCGCTGCACCGGGTGCAGCTCCTCGCCGTCGGCCAGCCCTTCGACGGTCACCACCGCCGAGCCGCGCGCCTGCCCGGCGGCCACCAGGCAGGCGCACACGGCCGTCCCGTCGAGGTAGACCGTGCAGGAGCCGCATTCCCCCTGCTCGCAGGCGTTCTTGGAGCCGGGCAGTCCCACCCGTTCGCGTAGCAGGTAAAGCAGGCTCTCGCCCGGCGTCACTCCGTCGAGGCTCTGGTGAACCCCGTTCACCTCCAGATCGACCCGCATCGGTCAGCTCCTCCGGTATTCCTGCCAGGCCCACGCGAGGGTACGGCGGGCGAGTACGGCGACCGCGTGCCGGCGGTAACCGGCACTGGCCCGGACATCGTCGATGGGTGCGGTCGCGTCCGCCACGAGTGCGGCGAACCGGGCGGCGACCGGGGCAGGCGGTTCGCGGCCGCCGTCCCAGTCGAGCTCGGCGGCGGCGAACTCCTCGGCGGCCGAGGCGGCGACCGGAGTCGGAGCCGCCGACCCGACGGCGCAGCCGACGCGGCGCCGTACCGGATCCAGCGTGAGCGCCACGGACGCGACCGCGATCACCATGGCGTTGCGCGGCCCGAGCTTGGCGAACTGCTCGGGCCCCGCCGCTGCCGGCACCCGCACCGCCGCCACGATCTCTTCCTCGGCCAGCACCGAACGCCCGGGGCCGAGGAAGAAGTCACGGGCCGGAACATGACGGACACCGCGCGGCGAGGCGAGTTCGATGGAGGCGCGCGCCGCCAGCAGCGGCGGCAGCGCGTCACCGGCGGGCGAGGCCGTGCCGAGGTTCCCGCCGACGGTGGCCCGGTTGCGGATCTGCGCGGAGCCGATCGTGCGCGCCGCCCGCGCCAGTCCCGGCAGCGGGCCGCCCAGCTCGCCGACGATCCGTGTGTACGGCACACCCGCGCCGAGCCGCACCGTGTCGCCGTCGCGGGACCACTCCTGAAGCTCGGGCACGCGGCTGACGTCGAGCAGCTTGGACGGAGCCGTATGCCCGAAGTTGAGCCCGACCATGACGTCCGTGCCGCCCGCGATCAGCGTGGCGTTCGGATGGGCGGCCTTCAGCTCGCAGGCGTGCCGCAGGTCGCCGGCCGTGAGGAACGCCGTCACGCCGTCACCCGTCCCGCTTCGCCCGCCCGCTCGGGATCGGCGGCCCGCTCGGACAGGAACAGCGTGGCCACCGCCCCGACCAGCCCGGCCGCGGTCATGTAGAGCGCGATCGACGTCGAGGTGCCGGTGGAGTCGTACAGCCAGGTGGCGATGATCGGGGCGAGGCCGCTGCCGAACACGGTGCCCAGCGTGTAGCCGACCGACATGCCGGTGTAGCGCACCTCGGGCGGGAAGACGTGCGCGAAGAACGTCGGCATCGTGCCGTAATTGGCGGCGTACGGGATGAACAGCGCGAGGAAGCCGAGCAGCATCACTCCGAAGGATCCGCTCTGGAAGGCGGAGAACCACACGTACGGCAGTGCCGCCATCCCGATGATGCTCACCCAGAAGATCTTCTTGCGGTCCACCCGGTCCGACAGCCAGCCGAAGAACGGAATGGCGGCGATGGTGAACACGTTGACCAGCAGCACCAGCTGAAGGATCATGTCCCGGTCCAGACCGAGCTTCTTCTCGCCGTAGCCGAGCGAGTAGACGGTGGCGATGTAGAACGTGGCGCCGGCCGGGATGTAGGCCAGGCACATGAGGATCACCCGGCGCCAGTGCTGGGACAGCACCTCGGCCAGCGGCGCCTTCCTGACCTCGCCGCGCTGCTTGACCTCCTGGAAGTCCGGGCTCTCCGCCAGTTTGAGCCGGATGAGCAGGCCGAAGCCGACCAGGACCGCGCTGAGCAGGAACGGCACCCGCCAGCCCCAGGTGAGGAAGGCGTCGTCGGACAGCCGCGAGGTGAGCAGGAAGACCAGGTTGGCCAGCAGCAGTCCCCAGGCCGCGCCGGTGTTCACCAGGGCGCCGAAGAAGCCGCGCCGGGAGCGAGCCGCGTGCTCGACGCTCATCAGCACGGCCCCGCCGTACTCGCCGCCCAGCGACAGGCCCTGCACCACGCGCAGCAGCACGAGCAGGATCGGGGCGGCCACGCCGATGGAGTCGTAGGTGGGCAGCAGGCCGATGCAGAGCGTCGCGCCGCCCATCAGGCAGAGGGTGACGACCAGCATGGACTTGCGGCCGAGCCGGTCGCCGAAGTGCCCGAACAGGGCGCCGCCGATCGGCCTTGCCACGAACGCCAGCGCGAACGTCGACAGCGACAGCAGCGTCCCGACCAGGTCGTCGTAGCTGGGGAAGAACAGCTTGTCGAAGACCAGGACGGCGGCGGTGCCGTAGATGAAGAACTCGTACCACTCGATCGTCGTCCCGGCGAGGCTGGCCAGGACGACCCTGGTGGAGCTTGTTGCCATGGTTCACGCCTCCAGGAAGCGAGTGACGGTGTCACGCAGGATGGCGGCTTCGTCGCGTACGGCCGACAGTCGCACGTAGTCGTCGCCGAGCAGGTCGCCCTCCTCGGGCACGCCGAACATGACGGTGGGGATGCCGCGCTCGGCCGGCCCGCCCGCGTCGAACGAGCCGCCGTAGACGGTGTGCCGGGGCTCGCCCAGGCGGGCACGGATCGCGCCGTCGAGCGCGTCGAGCACGGCTCGCCTCTCAGGCGGAAGGTAGGCGGGCAGCATCGTGACGCCGGGCCGGACGGCGATGTCGCAGCCACCCGCCACCCCCTTCAACGCCTGGGCGATCTCCAGGGCGGCGTCTTCGGGATCGGTGCCGGGCAGCAGCCGCCGGTCCACGGTGATCCGCGCCGAGCCGGGCAGGGTGTGCGGGGCCAGCGGCTCGTAGCTCACCAGGTACGGCACGACCTGCTCGTGCCCCAGTTCGGGGTGTTTCTCGCTCTGGGCTTTCGCGTCGAGTTCGCGGAGCCTGACGACGACGTCGGCGGCCGTGTCGATCACTCTGCCGCTGCCCGGCGGAGCCGAGGAGTGCGCCGTCCTGCCCTCGATCTCGACGAGCACGTCGACCCGGCCCCGATTGCCGATCGACACCTCGAACCCGGTGCAGAAGAGCTGGATGACCAGGTCAGGGGTCTTCGGCAGCGCGTCCAGGATGGCTCGCGAGCAGTCGTGGCTGCTGCGTCCCTCGTTGTTGACGCAGAGCAGCAGGGTGCCGTGGAGCGGTACGTTCTCGGCCACGATCCAGCGGGCCAGGTCCAGCAGGCACGCCTGATGCGCTTTGTTCTGCGTGACCCCCTGGCCGAACAGGTACGGCTCGCCGTCGAGGGTGCGGATGTCGCCCGACCACGGATCGGCCATCAGGTTGTGGTGCTGGGTCGGCGTGTACGCCATGAGGGCCAGTGTCGGACCCCGGCCGTCGCCCAGCCGTACGGCGAACTGGTTGAGCGGCAGGTCGATGATGTCGTCGGCGCCCACCTCCAGGAACGCCGGCCGCAGGTGGTCCTGAACGTAACGCACGAGCGTCGGGTGGTCGGGGGCGATGAGCGTCTCGGCGCCCAGGGGCACGGCGGAGGGCACGCGGGCCAGCGCCGCCAGGGCGTCCACGACGTATTCGCCGGTCACCGAGCTGTCCCTTCGAGAGCGCGCAGGCGGGGGAGCACGTCGCCGCCGAAACTCTCGATCAGCTCGCTCGGCAGTGAGTAATTGCCGACGTGCCGCAGGTAGAAGCCCGTCACGCCCAGCTCGACCGCGCGCCTGGCCCGCTCCACGATGTCGTCCACGGTGCCGAACAGGCAGAACGTCCGCGCGAACCGAACCGCCATCTCGTCGGTCACCCACTTCGAGGCGTGTTCGATCGCCAGCTTCCAGTCCTCGGCGTGCACCATGTCCGGATAGACCTCGGGCACGTGCGGCGGCGGCGCCAGCTCGATGCCCGCGACGCGCAGGAAGTCCTGACCGCCGATGGTCGCCATGTGCAGGCAGATCGGCTTCAGCACGGCCGCGTCGCGTTCGAGGTCGTCGGTGACCTTGCAGAAGGCGCCGGCGGTGAATTCGAAGGCCCTGCCGGACCCGGCGAGGCCGGCCCGCGCCGCCTTCATCGTCTGGCCGAGGGTCTCCGGCGAGATGCCGGCCAGCGTGACCACGCCGTCGGCGATCTGTCCGGCCAACTCCAGCGTGCGCGGTCCGCTCGCCGCGATGTGCACGGGCACCGCGCCCCCGGCGTCACGCAGCCGTAGCCGCCGCTCGCCGTACACCTGCTCCTGCCCGCTCAGCAGCGTGCGGATCTCGCCGATCGCCGAGCGGAGCTCGGCCCGCGTGGTGGGGCGGATACCCAGCGGCTTCACCGAGCTGTCACCCGTGCCTAGCCCCAGCACGACGCGGCCGGGCGCCAGCTCAGCGACCGTGTTGATGCCGGAGGCCACCACGGTCGGGTGGCGGGTGACGACGTTCGTCACGGCGGTGGCCAGGCCGATGCGGTCGGTGCGGGTCGCGGCCACGGCCATCACCGCGTACACGTCGCGCCAGAGGAGCTGGGAGTCGGCGATCCAGGCCACGTCGAAACCGTTGCGCTCGGCGCGCCGCACCTCCTCGGCGACCTGGTCCGCTCGTCCGCACGGCGGGAAGCGCACACCCACCTTGATCATGCGATCACCTCTGCTCTGGTGGTTCCTCCTCGGGATAGTTCGGCAAGCTAGTCTGTTGTCTGACATCAGTCAACGTTTATGGCAGAATGCTCGGCGTGAGCGCCGAGCAGACCCGTGAGAGTGCCCGCTACGAGCCGCTGGCTCGCACGCCGCTGCCCGACGTGATCGCCGAGCAGCTCCTGGCCGAGATCGACTCCGGTGCTCTGCGGCCAGGCGACCAGCTGCCCTCGGAGCCGGAGCTGGCCCGCCAGTTCCAGGTCGGGCGCAGCTCGCTGCGCGAGGCCATCCGCAAGCTCCACACGCTCGGCGTGGTCGAGGTCGTGCGCGGCCGGGGCACCTTCGTCCGGCATCGCACCGAGCCGGAGCCGACCCCGCAGTTCGCGCGCTGGAGCGCCACCGAGGGGCCGGCCATCGCCGAGGTGCTGGAGGTGCGGATCGGGCTGGAGCTGGCCGCGGCGGGCCTGGCCTGTGTCCGCGCCAACCAGGCCGACATCGACGCCATGGCCGCCCGCTGCCGCGAGCACGAGGCGGCCCGCCGCAAGGGCGACCTCGACGTGCTGGTGGGCACCGACGAGCTGGTGCACGAGAGCCTGATCCGGGCCGCGCACAACGACCTGCTGCTGCAGATGTACCTGGCGCTGGTGCCGCAGATGGCCGAGTTCCGCGCGCACACACTCGCCCTGGGCCGGGCGGACGAGCGGTTCGACCCGCACCACCGGGCGATGCTGGCCGCGCTGGCCAAACGGGATCCGGCGGGGGTGCGACGGGCGGTCGTTCACCACATCGGCGCGCTCTACGGCGAGGTGCGGGCCGCCACCGGGCAGGAGCCGGTGCCGGAGATGCTGGACTTCGGCACCATTCTCGGCAGCTTCACCTGACGCGGCCCCGCCGAAGAGGCCATGTTCGCCACGCGTTACGCGATCATGTCGTCGCACATCGTCGCCCCCCGCGGCCGAGCAGCGCCAGCAGGCCGATCATGACCAGTCCGAGCGCCGTCAGTTCGGCTCGCTCGGTGAGGGTCGCGGCGTTGGCCAGCACTCCGAAGGCGGTGTGCGCCACCAACGCCCCGCCGGCCAGCGCGAGGCTGTGCCGGTCCGACCACGCGCCGCTCGTCGTCCAGCGGCGGACCAGCCACCACGCGAGCACCGCGAGGGCCGCGGCGGCCAGCATCGGCACCACCACCCAGTTGCCCCGGGTGAAGGCGGGCTGCGTGGCGCCGCCGAAGGGGAACAGGAGCGCGAGATAGCCGAACGCGACGATCCCCCCGAAAACCGCCACGGTCCACGAACCGGGCACCGCGCCCGTACCGGTAGCCGGAGCCGATGAGCGCCGGGCGGTCTGTGATACGCCGGGAAGCGGGTGCGAGGCGCGGGGGACGACACGCAGTGCCAGCACCGCGAGCAGGGCCACGGCCGCCAGGCAGCCCGCCACCACCGGGAGCGGCGCCTGGTAGCCGGGGTCGATGAAGCCCGTCACGCTCAACCGCAGCAGCGCCGCGCCCAGCACGAACACCACCCCGGTCACCACCAGCCCGGTCCGCTTCAGGTACGGCCTGTCCCGCATGCCTGGGAACACCAGGTCGACCAGCAGGATCGGCAGCGCCACACTGAACACGGCGTGGTAGGGGAGGTTGAGCTCGGTGTACGCGCTGTTCAGCCCGAGGATCCTGGGCGCCCACCCGGCGACGCCGTACAGGGTGGGGCTGCTGAGCGCCTGCAACGCCAGGCCCTCCTCGACGATGCCGTACGCGAGCCCGAGCAGCAGGATCGAGAGCCAGCCCGCGCCGCGCCGGCGTACCAGCTCGCGGATCAGCACGGTGCCCGCGCCGTAGATCGGCACCCACAGGAGCATCAGCCAGATCTGGCTCAGGGGTGGGTTGCCCAGGGTGAGCTCGGCGACGAGCGGGGTGATCACCGCGAGCAGCAGCGCGGCCCACCGGCGGCGTCCGCTGGAGTCTGTTGTGGTCATGCGGCCACGGTGCCGCGCGACGGGTGATCACCGCTGCTGGCGGAAGACCGCTCCATGGCAGCCTTGGTCGTCTTCCGGCAGTGACTTTGGTTGCTTACGCACGGGTCGGTGGCGGGCTAGCATCAGCGGTCATGTTCGTGGCCGGTGCGGAAGACGTACGGCCCGGCTGGATTCGGTCGCGGCGCGACTGGGTGGTCGGGGCGGGTGGGTTCATCCTCGCGCTCGCCGGCGCGGTCGGGGTCGTCTGGGGTGATCTGACGGGCGGCACGCCGGGCTGGTATCTGGTGGCCGATGTGGCGGGCGGCGCTCTGGCCTGCGCGGGGCTGTGGTTGTGCCGCAGGTGGCCGGTGAGCGTGGGGCTGGCCGTCATCGCGCTGTCGGTGCCCGCCGCGGCCGCCTCGGTGGCGGCCGGGATCGCCACGCTGATCGTGGCCCTCTACCGGAAGCCGCCCGCCGCGATCGCGGTGGGGGTGGCGGGGGTGGCCGCGACGCTGAGCAGGTTCGCCTGGCGGCCGCCGGGGCTGGCGCCCTATCCGGTGTGGGCGTTGGTGGGGGTGCTGTTCGGCGGGGCGCTGACCGGCTGGGGGATGCTGGCGCGCACCCGGCGGGAGCTGGTGCTGTCGCTGGCCGAGCGGGCCCGCCGGGCCGAGGCCGACCAGCGGCTGCGCGCCGAAGAGGCGCGCCGGGCCGAGCGGATCGGCATCGCACGGGAGATGCACGACGTGCTCGCCCACCGGCTGTCGTTGCTGGCGGTGCACGCGGGGGCGCTGGAGTTCAACGCGGACGCCACGCCGGGGGAGGTGGCCGACGCGGCGGGGGTGATCCGGTCGAGCGCGCGGCTGGCGCTGGAGGAGCTGCGGGCGGTGATCTCGGTGCTTCGCGAGGCGCCCCCGTCCGATGACGGTTCGCTGTCGCCCGGCCGCCCGGATCTCGCGTCGCTCGTGGCGGAGTCCCGGAGCGCCGGGATGCGGGTCGAGCTGCGCGATCACGGGCTCCGGCTGGCCGACCTGCCGGAGGTCACCGGGCGCGCCGCTTACCGCATCGTCCAGGAGGGGCTCACGAACGCGCGCAAGCACGCGCCCGGCCAGCCGGTCACGGTCGTCCTCTCTGGTACGGCGGGTGCTGAGCTGCGGGTCGAGGTGCACAATGCGCCGCCCGGCGGAATGACTTCATTCGGCCCGGACGCGGGGTCAGCCGGTGATGTGGGGCGGCCGGGGGCCGATGCGGGTCCCGGTGCGCTCGAAGCGCTGGCGTCAGGGGCGGATCTCGGGACGACCGGGGCGGGGGCGGGGCTGGCCGGGTTGGCGGAGCGGGCGGAGTTGGCGGGTGGGCGGTTGGCGTGCGGGCCAGTGGCGGGCGGGGGGTTCCGGCTGGTGGCCTGGTTACCATGGCCCGTGTGACTGAGCCGCCGCCACAGCAGCCACCCACGCGGCAATCGCCGCCGTCCCGGCCGTCGATCCGGGTGCTGATCGTCGACGACGACGCGCTCGTCCGCGCCGGTCTGGCGTTGATGCTCAAAGGCGCGGCCGACCTCCAGGTGGTGGGGGCGGTGGCCGATGGCGGGGAGGTGGTGGCCGCGGTCGACGCGCACGCTCCCGACGTGGTGCTGATGGACATCCGGATGCCCGGCCTCGACGGCATCGAGGCGACCCGGCGGCTGCGTAGCCGGCCCCAGGCGCCCGAGGTGGTCGTGCTCACCACGTTCGACGCCGACGAGCACGTGTTCAAGGCGCTGCGGGCGGGGGCCGGCGGGTTCCTGCTCAAGGACACCCCGCCGGAGGGGATCGTCGATGCCATCCGCCGGGTCGTGGACGGCGAGCCGATCCTGTCCCCGAGCGTCACCCGGCGGCTGATCGCCCACCTGGTGCCTGAGGAGGAGAGCCGTCGCCGGGCCGACGCCCGGACGGTGCTGGCGCGGCTCAGCCAGCGGGAGCGTGAGGTCGCGCTGGCGGTGGGGCAGGGCAAGCCCAACGCGGTCATCGCCGCCGAGCTGCACATGAGCGTCGGCACGGTCAAGGGCTACATCTCGCGCATTCTCACCAAGGCGGCTCTGGACAACCGGGTCCAGCTCGCTCTGGTCGTCCACGATGCCGAAGGCGCGTCATGAACCCCGCGTGGAGGCTCGCAGGGTGAGCTCGATGGGGTGGATCCGCTCCGTCCCCGCCGGAGCCGTGCCCGACAGCAGGTCGAAGAGCAGCTCCGCGCATCGTACCCCCGCCTCTCTGGGACGCAGGTCGATGGCGGTGATGGGCGGGTCGGCCAGTTGCATGGCGGGGCTGTCGACGCACGACGCGAGCAGCAGGTGGCGACCCCCCTCGCGACGCGGGTCGCCGTCGTCTGCACGGCGGAGCAGGTCGCGGCCCTCCTCGCGCAGGAGCGGCAGCAGGTCCGTGGCCGATCCGGCGGGCCCGCACACCAGCGCGTCGATGCGCGGCTCCAGCGCCAGCAGCTCGCGGGCGGTCTCGTGGACCTCGCCCGCCGAGCAGTCGAAGGGGACCGTACGGACCAGCGGGTCCACGTCGTGCCGGACGCACCAGTCGCGGAACCCCCGGTGTACGGAGGCGGCCCAGTCACTCACGTCGCCGGCCACGATGAGCGCGGGACGGGTCGCGCCGGAGGCGCGCAGGTGGTCCATCAGACGGCCCAGCATCTCGGCGTGTTCGGAGCGGACCACGCCGTCGGCCCGGCCGGTGCCGGTGAAGCGTTCGCAGGTGACCGTGGGCAGGCCGGTGTCCATGAGCTTGGCCACGATCGGGTCGTCGCCCAGGGGGTCGCCCAGCACGAGGCCGTCGACGCGCGGGGTGCGGCGGCCCGAGGTGATCAGCGTGACGTCGTAGTCGTTGTCGGCCGCCCCCTGCACGACCCCGAACACGAACGACATGTAGTAGGACGAGCGGGTGAGCACCTCCGGCACGTGCAGGCCGATGGTGCCGGTGCTCGCCCGGCGCAGGTGCCTGGCCGACCCGTTGGGTACGTAGCCGAGCGCGTCGGCGGCCTCCATCACCCTGGCCCTGGTCTCCTCCGACACCCGGCCGGACCCCCTGAGCGCGTCGGACGCGGTCGTCTTGGAGACCCCTGCCGTCTTGGCGACCGTGAGGATAGTGGCCGGCTCGTCTGCATGCACGCCCCGATGCTAGCCCCACCGGTGATCTGTTTCCGCCATGTATCGACCTGGCGAAAGGTCTTGTCCTCGTCCTGAGGCGGAAGTATGTTGGCCCGCATGCCGGAACGTTCCGGCAAGAAAGGGGCGGAAAGCCGGATGGCAGCTGGACGGCGGGTTCTCGGGGTCGGGGAGCGGTCTCATCCGCTCGACCCGCTCAGTGCGCAGGAGATCGAGGACGCCAGGCGGATCATGGCGGACGACGGAGTGCTGGCCGCCACCGGCCGGGTGGCCTACCTCGGGATCGAGGAGCCCCCGAAGGAGGACGTGCTCGGCGAGGCGCCCGCTGCCCGGCGGGCCCGCGCCCTCGTGCTCGACCTGGCGAGCGAGCAGGCGCAGGACGTGGTCGTCTCGCTCACCGAGGGACACGTGGTGGAGCGCCGGCCGATCGACCCGATCACCGACGGCCAAGTCCCCATGCTGGACGAGGAGCACGAGCTGGTCAGGCGGGTGCTCGGCGCCGACGCCGGCTGGGCCGCGGCGCTGGCCCGGCGCGGCCTGGACGACACGGCCCTGGTGTGGCTCGCCGCCCTGTCGGCGGGCAGCTACGGCCTGCCGGGCGAGGAGGGCAGGCGGATCGCCCGCGTGCTGGCCCACCTGCGCCCGACCGAGGAGAGCCTGCCCTGGGCGCACCCGATCGACGGCCTGGTGGCCTTCGTCGACCTGCTCAAGGGCGTGGTGATCGAGATCGTCGACACCGGCGTGCTGCCCATCCCCGCCGAGGCGGGCGACTACCACCTGGAGCGCGAGCACCGTACCAGTCAGCGCCCGATCCACATCACCCAGCCGGAGGGCCCCAGCTTCGGCATCGACGGCAACCTCGTCACCTGGGAGAAGTGGAACGTCCGCCTCGGCTACGACATGCGCGAGGGCCTGGTCCTGCACCAGATCGGCTTCGACGGCCGGCCCATCGTCTACCGGGCGTCGGTGGCCGAGATGCTGGTGCCCTACGGGGACCCGAGCCCGGTCCGGTTCTGGCAGAACTACTTCGACACCGGCGAATATCAGCTCGGCAAGCTGGCCAACGCGCTGGAGCTGGGCTGCGACTGCCTGGGCGAGATCACCTACTTCGACGTCACCGTCACCGGCGGCGACGGCTCGCCCAAGGTGCTGCCGAACGCGATCTGCATGCACGAAGAGGACTACGGCGTGCTGTGGAAGCACACCGACCCGGCCAACGACTCCCGCGAGACGCGCAGGCAGCGGCGGCTGGTGATCTCCTTCTTCGTCACCGTCGGCAACTACGACTACGGCTTCTACTGGTACCTCTACCTGGACGGCACCATCGAGCTGGAGGTCAAGGCCACCGGCATCGTGTTCACCGGCGCCTACGACGAGCGGGCCGCGCCGTACGGCTCGCAGGTGGCGCCGGGGCTGGCGGCGCCCTACCACCAGCACCTGTTCTCCGCGCGGCTGGACATGATGGTCGACGGCCCGGCCAACGCGGTGGACGAGGTGGAGGTCGTACGCCTGCCCATGGACGAGCGCAACCCGTACGGCAACGCCTTCGGCCGCAAGGCCACCCGGCTGCGCACCGAAGCGGAGGGCCGGCGCGACGCCGACCTGGCCACGGGCCGCACCTGGCACGTGGTCAACCCGGAGGTGACCAACCGCCTGGGCGAGCCCGTCGGCTACGCGCTGTACCCCGAGGGCCTGCCCACCCTGCTCGCCCACGAGAACTCCTCGATTCGCGCCAGGGCGGAGTTCGCCACCAGCCATCTCTGGGTCACCAGGTACCATCCCCGGGAGCGCTATCCGGCTGGTGACCTGGTCAATCAGCATCCGGGTGGCGCCGGGCTGCCCGCGTACACGGCCGCGGACCGCGACATCGACGGCCAGGACATCGTGCTGTGGCACACGTTCGGGCTGACCCATTTCCCCCGTACCGAAGACTGGCCGATCATGCCCGTCGACACGTGCGGGTTCACCCTGAAGCCCGTCGGGTTCTTCGATCGCAACCCCACGCTCGACGTCCCGCCGAGCAGCCAGGGCTCCTGTCACTAGAGATGAGGCGTCATGCGATACAGACTGGCCGGTAGCGTCGCGGCGGTCGTGTTGGCCACCTCCGCCTGCGGCGGCGGCACGGAAGCGGCCCCGCCGGGCACCGCGGCGACCGGCTCGGCCGCCGCCCCCGGCTACCTGGCCGTGGCCGACGGCAAGCTGCCCGCGGGCGGCGCGCTCAACGTCGCGGTGCACATCGACAGCGGCGCGGCGACCGGGCTCGACCCGCAGCTCGCCGACGTGGCCACCTCCTGGCAGCTGATGTCGCTGGTCTACGAGACGCTGGTCACCGTGGGGCCCGACTTCAGCCCGCAGCCGCGGCTCGCCGAGAGCTGGGACAACCCCACCCCGACCACGTACGTGTTCCACCTGCGCAAGGGCGTCGCCTTCTCCAATGGCAGGCAGATGACCGCCGACGACGTGGTGGGCAGCCTGAAGCGGCTGCTGGCCGCCAAGTCGGTGTGGCGGGGGCAGCTCGGCCCGGTCGAGAAGGTGACCAAGGTCGACGCGGCCACGGTCAAGGTCACGCTGGCCAAGCCGTACACGCCGTTCCTGGCGGCGCTCGCCAACGTGCCGGCCGCGATCCTGCCGATGAAGGAGATCGAGGCGAAGACGCTCGACCCGGCCAAGGAGATGCTGGGCACCGGGCCGTTCAAGGTGCAGGCACACCGCCAGGACGTGTCCTGGAATTTCGCCCGCAATGAGCATTACTGGGACAAGGGAAAGCCGGCCGCCGACAGCCTGACCGTCACGATCGCGCCCGAGGAGGCCGCCCGCGTCGCCGCCGTGCAGAACGGCAGCTCCGCCCTGGCCGCCCTGGGCAACGTCGACTCCGCCGCGATGCTGGCCGGCGCCGCGAACGTCAAGGTCGCCACCCAGGCCACCACCGACTTCTACTACCTGATGCTCAACTCCAAGAACCCCAAGTTCGCCGATCCCCGGGTCCGCCAGGCGCTGAACATGGCGCTGGACCGCAAGCAGATGGCCGAAGTGGCCCTCGGCGGCCAGGGCAAGCCCACCGGCGTCACCCCCGCCGGCCTGCCCGGCGCCTGCGACCCGGCCACGCTGCCCTCGGCCACCGCCGGTGGCGCCGCGAAGGCCAAGGAACTGCTCGCCCAGGCGGGCGTCGCGAACCTGTCGTTCACGCTCAGCATCTACTCCACCGAGCCGGCCCCCGCCGTCGCCCAGGTGATCCAGCAGAACCTCCAGCAGGCCGGCGTCACCGTCAAGATCGAGCAGATGGACGAGGCGAGCTGGGCGGGCAAGGTGTACGGCAAGGTGCCCGCGACGTTCGACGCCGCGCTGTCGTGGTTCGCCGGATACGCCGACCCCGGCATGGTCACCACCTGGTGGAACCCCGACGTCGCCGGCTTCAACGCGGGCTTCATGCAGGCCGACAAGGACCTCAACACGCTGATCACCGCCGCGACGGAGACCCCGTCGGGCGCCGAGCGCGACAAGGCGCTGGCCGCGGTGTGCGCCAAGGTGGACACCGACGCGCAGATGATCCCGCTGGTCACCCGCCCGGCCACGATCGCCTATCGCGCCGACGCGGTCAGCCCGAGCCTGTACGCCACCGAGGGCTACGGCAACCTGCTCCGGCTGGTCGCCGACGCCCGGGTCAAGAAGGGCTGACGATGCGGCTCCTGCTGTGGTGGGCGGGCCGGGCGCTGAGCTCGGCCGTCACCCTCCTCGGCATCTCCGTCCTGATCTTCGCGGCGCTGCGGCTGATGCCGGGCGGCTTCGCCGAGACGATCCTGGGCCCGTTCGCCACGCCCGCGCAGAAGGCCGAACTGGCCGCCAGGTACGGGCTCGACCAGTCGGTGTTCGCCCAGTACGGGCACTGGCTGGCCGCGGTCGGCACCGGGGACTTCGGCACCTCGATGATCAGCAGGCAGCCGGTCGCGGCCGAGCTGTGGGCCCGGCTTCCGGTGACGGCCCAGCTCACGCTGTTCGCCGTCGCCGCCGCCGTACTGGCGGGGGTGCCGCTCGGCGTGCTGACCGCGCTGCGCGCCCGCCCCGGAGGCGGCGGCGCGGCGGGACGGCTGCTGAGCGGGCTGGGCGTGAGCGTCCCCGAGTTCGCGCTGGGCAGCCTGGTGGTGTTCGTGGTCTCCCGGTACGGCCTGCAGACCAGCGGCTACCTGCTGCCCGCCGCGGTGCTGTCGATCTTCGCCATCTCGGCGACGGCCAGGACCACCCGCGACGCCGTGCTGAACGTGCTGGTCGAGCCGCACGTCACGGCCGCCGTCGCCCGGGGTGAGACGCCGTGGTTCATCGTCCGGCACCACATCCTGCGCAACGCGGCCGGGCCCGTGCTGACGCTCACCGCGACGATCACCGCCTACCTCCTCGGCGGCGCGCTGATCGTGGAGTACCTGTTCAACCTGCCGGGCATCGGCTCGTACGTCGTCCAGGCGGTGGGGCGCAGGGACTACGCGGTCGTGCAGGCGGGCGTGCTGCTGGCGGCCACCGTGTTCATCGTGATGAACGTCCTGATAGACCTGCTCGTCGGCCTGGTCGACCCGAGACTCGGGAGGCGCGCGTGAACAGGACCGCGCGGGTGAAGAGGTCCAGGCGGCTCGATCCGTTGTCGCTGACCGGCCTGGGCTGCCTGCTGCTGCTCGTCCTGGTCGCGCTCGGCTCGCTCGTACACGCCGGGGGAGACCCCGACGCGATCGTGGGCCCGCGGCTGCGGCCGCCGGGTCCCGGCTGGTGGCTGGGCACCGACAACCTGGGCCGCTCGATGCTGCCGCGCATTATGGAGGGCGTCGGCACCACGCTGCTGCTCTCCTCGGCCGCCGTCCTGGTGACCGCCGCCCTCAGCGCGGGCTTCGGCATCCTGGCCGGATACCGGGGCGGCTACCTGAACGAGCTGATCATGCGGGTGGTGGAGCTGCTCTACTCCTTCCCCGCCATCGTCCTGGCGATCCTGGTGGCGGCCGTCGCCGGGCCCGGTCAGCTAGCGGCCGTGGCCAGCATCGTGCTGGTCACGATCCCGCTGATGACCCGGCTCGTACGCGCCGCCGCCGTCGCCGTGGCCGAACGCGACTACGTGACCGCGGCGGCCATCAGCGGCGCGGGACTGCCCCGCATCCTCGGCCGCCACGTACTCCCGAACGTGGCCGGCACCATCGCGGTCCAGGGCACCTACGCGCTGTCGGTCGGCATCTCGGTCGAGGGCGGCCTGAGCTTCCTCGGCTTCGGCGTGCAACCGCCGCAGGCGTCGCTCGGGGTGCTGATCCGCCAGGGTGGCACGTACATGATGGCCGCCCCCTGGCTGATCATCGGGCCCGGCGTCGTGCTGGTGCTCGCCATCCTGTCCATCAACGTGCTGGGCGACGGGCTGCGCGACCGGTTCGAGCCGAGGGAGACGAGGTCACTGATATGAGCGCGCTGCTCGAAGTGGACGGCCTGGAGGTCGATTACGGGACGGCCCGCGCCCTCGACGGCGCCGACCTGCGCGTGGCGGCGGGCGAGGCCGTCGGGGTGGTGGGCGAGAGCGGGTCGGGCAAGTCCACGCTCGGCGCGGCGATCGGCCGCCTGCTGCCCCGCCAGGCGGTGGTGGCCGCCGGTACGGTACGTGTGGCCGGTGAGCCGGTGCTGGACCTGCCGCCCGCCGCGTTGCGGCGGCTGCGCAGGCAGCGGCTCGGCTTCGTCTTCCAGGACCCGATCGCCTCGCTCGACCCGACCATGCGGGTCGGCGCCCAACTCCGGCTCGTCCTCCGCGCACACGGCCGCGACGGGCGCTCCGGGCGCGACGGCTCCGAGAAGCCGGACGGGCGTGCGGGTCTCCAGGCTCAGGTGGCGTTTCATCTGGGGCGGGTCAAGCTCGACGACCCGCGCGTGGCCGCCGCCTACCCCCACCAGCTGTCCGGCGGCATGGCCCAGCGGGTGGCCATCGCGCTGGCCATGGCCGCCTCGCCCGAGTTGCTGGTCGCCGACGAGCCGACCGCCTCGCTCGACAGCCAGGTACGCGAAGAAGTGCTGAACGTGGTGTTCGCGCTGGCCCGGCAGGCGGGCACGAGCATCGTCTGGCTCAGCCACGACCTGCCGGCCGTCGCCCGCAGGTGCGACCGCGTGGCGGTCATGTACGCCGGGCGCGTCGTGGAGAGCGGCCCGGCGGCCGACGTGCTCGGCGATCCCGTGCACCCCTACACCGCCGCCCTGGCCAGGTCGGCTCCCGCCGTGGCCGTTCCCGGGGTACGGCTGGAGCCGGTGCCGGGCCGCCCGCCAGTCCTGACCGGTCCCTCGCCCGGCTGCGCGTTCGCGCCCCGCTGCCCCTTCGCCGAGGACCGCTGCGCCACCGAGCGCCCCGAACCGGTCCGCGTCGGCGCCAAGGACGTGCTCTGCCACCGGGCCGCCGAGCTGGAGGTGATCGCGTGATCCTCGATCTCACCGACGTCACGGTCTCCTTCACCACCGGCCCGCCGCTGCGCCGTACCCGGCTGGACGCCATGCGCGGCGTCTCGCTCTCCGTCGCCGAGGGCGAGACGCTCGGCCTGGTGGGCGAGTCCGGCTCGGGCAAGACGACCACCAGCCGAGTCGCGCTCGGCTTGCAACGGCCCACGTCCGGCACGGTCAGATTCGACGGCCGCCCCTTCCCCCGGCGGCGCAAGGACCTGGCCGGGCGGATGCAGGCCGTGCTCCAGCACCCGCACTGGTCGCTGAACCCCCGGATGCGCATCGGGCAGAGCGTTGCCGAGCCACTCGCCGTACTCGGGAAGGCCGCCGGTGACCTGGTACCCGAGGCGCTCGAACAGGTCGGCCTGGAGGCCGGCTTCGCCGACCGCTACCCGCACGAGCTGTCAGGTGGCCAGCGGCAGCGGGTGTCGATCGCCCGCGCGCTGATCACCCGGCCGAGCTTCATCGTCTTCGACGAGGCCGTCAGCGCCCTGGACGTCTCCGTCCAGGTGCAGATCCTCAACCTGCTCAAGGACCTGCAGGCGGAGTACGGCTTCGCCGCGCTGTTCATCTCCCACGACCTCGGCGCCGTCCGCTATGTGGCCGACCGGATCGCCGTCATGCGCGGCGGCGAGGTCGTCGAGACCGCCGACGCCGCCACCTTCTACTCCGCCCCCGAACATCCGTACTCGCGACAACTCCTGGAGTCCCTGTGACCCTCGCTCCCGTGTCGGCCTTCGCCGCCGGCGTGCCCGGTAACTCCGACCTCCCGCTGACCCCGCAGCCCAGCCCGGGGCGCGGTTCGGTCGCGTTCGACCTGCCCGGCGTGTTCGTCGGCACGGCGGAGTACGGCGAGGGCCCCACCGGCTGCACCGTCGTGCACGTCCCGGCGGGCGCGCGGACCGCCGTGGACGCTCGCGGCGGCGCGGTGGGCCTGAGCGGCGGCTACGACTACAACCATGCCATCTGCCTGACCGGCGGGTCGGTGTACGGGATGTCGGCGGTGGCCGGGGTGAGCGAGGAACTGCTGGCCCGGCGGAGCAACCAGACCAAGTGGGACGAGCTGCAGCTCGTCTCGGGCGCGGTGATCTACGACTTCTCCCCGCGGGACAACGCCGTGCACCCCGACGGGCCGCTGGGCCGCGCCGCGCTGCGCGCCGCCGTCGAGGGCGAGTTCCCGGTGGGGCGGTGCGGCGCCGGACGCAGCGCCAGCGCGGGCAAGGTCGACTTCGCCAGGGCCGAGTTCGCCGGGCAGGGCGCCGCGTTCGGCACTTTCGGGGCGGCCAAGGTCCTGGTGGCGACGGTGGTCAACTCCGTGGGCGTGGTCGTCGGCCGCGACGGGACGATCCTGCGCGGCAACTACCACGCCGACGAGGACGCCAGGCGCCACCCGAGCGTGGACTACGCGATCGCGTCGGACGCTCCGGCCGTCATGGGCAACACCACGCTGACGGTCCTGGTGACGAACGTCCGGCTGCACGACGTCGAGCTCACCCAGCTGAGCCGTCAGGTGCACGGCTCGATGCACCGGGGCATCCAGCCGTTCCACACCCAGAACGACGGTGACGTGCTGTTCGCGCTGACCACCGACGAGGTGGACCTGGGCGGCCTCAAGCCCGCCGGGCTGGGCGCCCTGGCGTCGGAGATCGCCTGGGACGCCATCCTGAGCAGCGTGGAGTAGGGGGAATGTACAGCTTCCCGCGTTTCGCGGCGCCGGACCACGCGCACGTGGCGCGGCTGGTGCGGACGAACCCGTTCGCGCTCGTGATCACCGCGACCGGCGGCGTGCCCGTGGCCAGCCACGTGCCCGTCATCGTGGAGAGCGGCGGCGAGTCCACGTTCGTGGGCGCGACGCTGCTCGGCCACATGGCCAGGGTCAACCCGCAGTGG
The DNA here is from genome assembly GCF_043197735.1 of Nonomuraea sp. NPDC049028. NCBI lineage: Bacteria > Bacillati > Actinomycetota > Actinomycetes > Streptosporangiales > Streptosporangiaceae > Nonomuraea > Nonomuraea sp. NPDC049028. The sequence goes on along the minus strand of NZ_JBICTR010000016.1, from coordinate 188,838 downwards.
CACGCCTGGGACCCGCCCTCCTCTGAAGCGCCCGAGGTGCTCGTGGTCTTCTCCGCCGCGCACGGCTACGTCTCGCCGACCAGCTACGCGGTCGATCCCGCCGTACCGACGTGGGACTACGCGGCCGTCCACCTGACCGGCCTGATCGAGCCGCACCCCGACCCCCTGGACGTGGTACGGCGCACGGTGGCGGAGCTGGAGTCGTCACGGACGCCCAGCTGGCGGCCCAGCCCGGCCTCAGAGGAGCGCTTCGCCAAGCTCGTGCCCGGCGTGGCGGCCTTCCGGGTGCGGGTCACGGCCGAGCAGAGCGTGTTCAAGCTGAGCCAGGACAAGGACGACGAGCAGCGACACCGGGTCCGCCGCGACGCGGACGCCGCCGTCGCGGCACTGATGGACGAGGTAGCCCCCAGATGACGACGTTTCCTTCCAACATCTCGTTTCCCTCCTACACCTCCACCTGCCTCGACGCGGCGGGACGGGGACGGCGGTTCGGCGCCCGCTGGCGCGAGGCCGTACACGCCAACCTCGACGGATATCTGCGGCTGTTCGAGGTGAGCGGCGCGAGTCACGGGCGGGTCAGAGAGCTCGGCGAGCGGGCGCTCGACAGCACGGCCGCGTGGGCGCCGGAGCTGGCCGAGGAGATCGGCGGCATCGCGGCGGGCTGCGGCCTGGCGGACTGGCAGGTCGCCGTCGTCAACGCGCGGACCGAGATCCTGGCCGCGCTGCGCCACGACGGCGAGGGCGAATGCTCCACCGCCGTCGTGCTCGGCGGCGGGCTGCCCCCGCGCACGACACAGACCTGGGACTGGCACGACCACCTGCGCGACGCGCCGGTGCTGTGGGCGTACGAGCCGCGCGAAGGGCACAAGGTACGCACCTTCACCGAGTTCGGGGTGCTGGCCAAGATCGGCGTGAACAGCGCGGGCCTGGGCGCGCACTTCAACATCCTGCGCCACGAGTCGGACCACGCGAACGTCGGCGTGCCCGTGCACGTCGTCGCGCGCCGGATCCTGGACGAGGCCGCCACCCTGGAGCAGGCCACCGAGATCGCCAGATCGGCGAAGACGTCCGCGTCCACGGTCATCACCGTGGTCACGGCGGAGGGGGCCAGGTCGCTGGAGATCTGCCCGGACGGCGTCGCGGTCGTCGAGGCGGACACCGCCGGCGTACTGCTGCACGCCAACCACTTCCTGGACGGCTCGCTGAGCGCGGGGGAGCGGCTGGGCACCGAGCGGCCGGCCACCTACGCCAGGCTCGAACATCTGGAGGAGCGGACCGGCGAGCTGGGCGACCCGGACGCCACGGCCAGGGCGCGGGCGATGACCTGCCACGCGCCGGTGGCGCCCGTGTGCGCGCACGCCGACCCGGCGCTCCCGCTGGATCAGCGCTGGGAGACGCTCGCGGTGATCAGCCTGGACGTGGCCGCGGCCGAGATGCGGGTGCACAAGGGCAGGCTCTGCCAGGTCACCGCCTCGACCTGGCAGACCTTCTGAGCCCCGTCAGTGGAACGCGGGCACGCCGGTCAGCGCCTTGCCCAGGACCAGCGTGTGGATCTCCGAGGTGCCCTCGTAGGTCAGCACGGACTCCAGGTTAACCGCGTGCCTGATCACCGGGTACTCCAGGGTGATGCCGCTCGCGCCGAGCAGGGTGCGGCACGTCCGGGCGATGTCGAGGGCCTCGCGCACGTTGTTCAGCTTGCCGGCGCTCACCTGCTCGGGGGTGAGCTCGCCCCGCTCCTTCAGCCGCCCGAGATGCACCGCCAGCAGCAGGCCCTTGCCCAGCTCCAGCGCCATGTCGGCGAGCTTCTCCTGGGTGAGCTGGAAGGAGGCGAGCGGCCGGGCGAAGATCTCCCGCTCGGCCGCGTAGGAGAGCGCGGTTTCCAGGCAGTCGAGCGCCGCGCCCATCGCGCCGAACACGATGCCGAACCGGGCCTCGTTCAGGCAGCCGAGCGGCCCGGACAGGCCGCGGGCGCCGGGCAGCATCGCCTCTTCCGGAAGCCGTACACCATCCAGCACCAACTCGCTCGTCACGCTGGCCCGCAGGGAGACCTTCCGCTTGAGATCGTGTACGGCGAAGCCCGGCGTGCCCGCCGGCACCAGGAAGCCGCGGATGCCCTCCTCGGCCCGCGCCCAGACCACGGCCACGTCGGACACCGAGCCGTTGGTGATCCACATCTTGGTGCCGTTCAGCACCCAGTCGGAGCCGTCCCGCTTGGCCGTGGTCCGCATGCCCGCCGGGTCGGAGCCGAAGTCGGGCTCGGTGAGGCCGAAGCAGCCGATGCGCTCACCCGCCGCCATCGCGGGCAGCCACTCCCGCTTCTGCTCCTCGCTGCCGTACTTCCAGATCGCGTACATGGCCAGCGAGCCCTGCACAGACACCAGGCTGCGCAGACCCGAGTCGGCCGCTTCCAGCTCCAGGCAGGCCAGGCCGTAGGCGACGGCGCCGAGGCCCGCGCAGCCGTACCCGTCCAGGTGCATGCCGAGGACGCCGACGGAGCCGAGCGAGCGGGCCAGCTCGCGGGCGGGCAGCGCGCCCGCCTCGAACCAGTCGGCGACGTACGGCCGGATCTCCCGGTCGCACACCTGCCGGACGGCCTGGCGGATGTCGCGCTCCTCGTCGGTGAGCAGGCCGTCGATGGCGAAGAGGGCGGAAGGATGCATGTCCCAGCTCCGTATTTTGGATCCAATATTGATTATCCAATATGACACAGTTAGGGTGCGTTGACCATGGACATCCTGAACCTCGTGGACGGTCGCTGGATCGAGGGATCCGGCGCGGAATTCGCCGACACCAACCCCGCCCGCCCGGACGAGATCGTCGCCCGCGGCCGGGCCGCCGGCCCCGAGCAGGTGGAGCAGGCGATCCGCGCGGCCCGCGACGCCGCGCCCGGCTGGCGGGCCACCCCGCACCACGAACGCGCGGCCGTCCTCACCGCGGCCGCCGCCCTGATCGAGGAGTCCGCCGAGGAGTGGGGACGGGAGCTGAGCCGCGAAGAGGGCAAGACCCTGCCCGAGGGCGTGGCGGAGGTACGCGGCGCGGCCAGGATCCTGCGGTACTACGCCGCCGAGGCCGACAGGGAGAGCGGCGAGATCTACGCCTCCCCGCGCCGCGGCGAGAACCTTCTCGTCATGCGCAAACCGGTCGGCGTCGCCGGAGTGATCACCCCGTTCAACTTCCCGATCGCGATCCCCGCCTGGAAGCTGGCGCCCGCGCTCACCTACGGCAACACGGTCGTCTGGAAGCCGTCCTCCCTCGTCCCGCTGCTCGCCGCCCGCCTGGCAGGCGCGCTGGCCGAGGCGGGCCTGCCCGCGGGCGTCCTCAACCTGGTGTACGGCGAGGCGGAGGCGGGCGCGGCCGTCATCGATCACCCCGGCGTGGACGTGGTCTCCTTCACCGGCTCCACCGAGGTCGGCCGGGCCGTCATCGCGCGCTGCGGTGAGCTGGCCAAACCGGTGCAGACCGAGATGGGCGGCAAGAACGCCGCCGTCGTCCTGGCCGACGCCGACCTCGACCACGCCGCCGAGCAGGTGTGTATGGGCGCGTTCCGGTCCACCGGGCAGAAGTGCACGGCGACCTCCCGGCTGGTGGTCGAGGAGTCCGTCGCCGACGAGCTGCTGCGCAAGGTGGCCGCCAAGGCGGAGGAACTGGTCGTCGGCGACCCGCTCGGCGCCGGGGTGGACATGGGACCACTGGTCAGCGCCGCGGCCAGGGACCGGGTGGCGGCGGGCGTGCGCGACGCGCTCGGGCAGGGGGCCACGGTGCTGGCCGGCGCCCGGCCGTACACCGACGGCGACCTCGCGGCCGGCTGGTTCACGCCGCCGACCGTGCTCGCGCTACCGGGCACGGACGTGGAGGTGTGGAGCAGGGAGCTGTTCGGGCCGGTCGTGGGCGCCGTGCGGGCCTCGGGTCCGGAGGAGGCGCTGCGGCTGGCCAACCGGAGCGAGCACGGCCTGTCGGCGGCGATCTTCACCAGGGACCTCGGCGCCGCCCTCCAGGCCGTCGAACACCTCGAGGTCGGCGTGCTGCACATCAACTCCGAGTCGGCGGGCACCTTCCCCTGGGTGCCGTTCGGCGGGCGCAAGCTCAGCGGCTTCGGGCCCAGGGAGCAGGGGCGCGCGGCCCGCGAGTTCTTCACCCAGACCGTGACCGTCTACCTCGGCGCCCCGGCGTGAGTGGCTCGTTGTCCGGGCTGTTGGTCGCCGACTTCAGTCGGGTGCTGGCCGGGCCGTACGCGACCATGCTGCTGGCCGACCTCGGCGCCGACGTCGTCAAGGTGGAACGCCCCGGCGCCGGCGACGACACCCGCTCATGGGGGCCGCCGCACGCCGGGGGAGTGGCCACCTACTACCTGGCCGTCAACCGGAACAAGCGCTCGATCGCCCTCGACCTGCGCGACCCGGCCGACCTGGAGGTGGCCCGCGCGCTGGCCGCCCGCGCCGACGTGCTCGTCGAGAACTTCAAGCCGGGCACCATGGACCGGCTGGGCCTCGGCTATGACGCGCTCAGGGAGGTTAACCCCGGGCTGGTCTACTGCTCGATCACCGGGTTCGGTGCGGGCAAGGGCGCGGAACTGCCCGGATACGACCTGATCGCACAGGCCGTCGGCGGGCTGATGAGCGTGACGGGCGAGCCGGAAGGCCCCGGCACGAAGGCGGGCGTGGCCCTCGTCGACGTGATCACCGGGCTGCACGCGGGGCTTGGCATACTGGCCGCGCTGCGCCACCGCGACGCCACCGGGCAGGGGCAGCGGGTTTCGGTGTCGCTCCTGTCATCGCTGCTGTCGGCTCTGACCAACCACGCCTCCGGGTACGCCGCCGCCGGGGTGGTGCCGAAGGCCATGGGGAACCGGCATCCCAGCATCGTGCCGTACGAGGTGTTCCAGGCCGCCGACCGGCCGATCGTCATCGCGGCGGGCAACGACCGGCAGTTCCGCGCCCTGTGCGAGGTGCTGGGCCGGGCCGACCTGGCCGACGACCCCCGGTTCGCCGCCAACACCGGCCGGGTCGCCGACCGGGAAGAGCTCGTGGCCGAGCTCGACCGGACCCTCGGGACGCGTACGGCCGACGAGTGGTTCGCCGCGCTCACCCCGGCCGGGGTGCCGTGCGGGCCGATCAACACCCTGGACGCGGCGTTCGCCTTCGCCGCCGAACTCGGGCTGGAGCCCTTGGTCGGCGATCAGGTGGCCAACCCCATCGGCCTGGGCGCGACGCCGCCGGAGTACCGCCTCCCGCCGCCCTCGCTCGGGCAGGACGCGGACTGGGTCCGTGAGATATTGGGGCAATGACCTCGGTAGAAGGGCACCGCAGGCCGCCCACGGCCCAGCAGTTCGTCCTGGAGGAGCTCAGGCGGGCGATCACCACCGGCCGGCTGCGTCCAGGCGACCCGATCAGGCAGGAGGCGCTGGCCGAGGAGTTCGACGTCAGCCGGGTCCCGCTGCGCGAGGCGCTCAAGACCCTGGAAGGCGAGGGGCTGGTCACGTACAAGGCGCACCGCGGCTACTGCGTGCAGCGGCTCTCGCTCGACGACCTGCGCGAGGTCTACCTGATCCGCGAGCTGCTGGAGGCCGAGGCGGTCCGCCGCGCGGTCGAACGCCTCACCGACGCCGGGCTGGCGGCGGCCGAGCACGCGCAGGCCGAGGTCGAGCGGGCCGCGGCGGCGGGTGACGTGCTGGAGATGGCCGAGGCCAACCGCCGCTTCCACATGACGATCTTCGAGTGGTCGGGGCTGCCGCGGCTGGTCCGGCTGATCAGGACGCTGTGGGACTCCACCGACGCCTACCGGTCGCTGTACTACGGTGAGGAGCTCAACAGGCAGCGGGTCATCGAGGAGCACCGTGCCACGCTCGACCTCCTACGCCGCCGCGACGCGGAGGCCGTGGTGCGCGTCCTGGCCGCCCACCGCGCCCACGCGGTTACGGCCATAGAGACGCAACTGGCTCCCGGAACGGTCGGCTGACCGTCTCTCGGCGCGGCGGCTGCGGTGTCAGCAGAACGCGAGGGACCCGTCCGGCCGGACGGGAACCCGGCGTTCCCAGTGCACGTAATCGTCCTCCGCCAGGGCGTCCTCGTCGATGGTGATGCCCCAGCCGGGCCGGTCGGGCCGCAGCTCCAGGTGCCCGTCGACCGGCACGTACGGGTCCGGGCACCACCTCGTCGTCTCCGGCTTGTACTCCAGGATCGAGAAGTTGCTGCAGGCCGCGGCGAAGTGCACGTTGTGCGCGGTGGCCAGCGGCCCCATCGGGTTGTGGGGCGCCACCATGGTGTTGAAGGTCTCGGCGAGGGTCGCGATGCGCCGCATCTGGGACATGCCGCCCACCACGCAGATGTCCGGCTGGACGATGTCGGCGCCCCCGTGGGTGAGCAGGTTCAGGAACTCGTGGGGGGAGTACAGGCTCTCCCCGGTGGCCAGGGGCACCCGCAACTGCTGGCGCAGGTAGCCCCAGGAGGCGAAGTGCTCCGGGCGGAGCGGCTCCTCCAGGAAGAGCGGGTCCATCGGCTCCAGGGCGTTGCCGAGCTGAACCGCCTGGTAGGGCTCGAAGATCTTGGCGTGCGCGTCGAAGGCGAAGTCGAACTCCTCCGGGCAGCACCGCCTGATCTCCTGAGCCCATTCCGCCGTCTCGGCGACGACGAGGCCCCAGCGTCTGGCGTGCAGGTCCGTACGGAACGGGCTCAGCTTGAAGGCGGTGAATCCGTGGCGCCGATGCAGCTCGGTGGCCTGGCGGCGGCACTCGTCGGGGTCGGGCGCGGAGTAGAGCCCGCAGTAGACGCGCACCCGATCCCGTACGGCGCCACCGAGCACCTGGTAGACGGGCACCCCGAGCGCCTTGGCGGTGATGTCCCACAGCGCGTGGTCGATGGCGGCGATCGCCGCCAGCCCGAGCGCCCCCTGCGGGAACCTGGCGGTGCGGAGGAGGAGCTGGGACACGTATTCCACGCGTCGCGGGTCCGCACCCCTGATCTGCTCGCCGAGGTAGTCGAGCAGGGGGCCGAGCGCCAGGTCGGGACCATGGTTGTAGGCCTCGCCCCAGCCGCTGACGCCCTCATCGGTGTCGACGCGCACCAGCACTCGGGGACGATCGCCGACGCGCTGCACGAACGAGCGGAGGCCGCTGATCCTCATGACGCCGCCACGGGCAGGGGCCCGAGATCGTCGGCCTTCGCCCACTCGGTGAGGATCCGCGCGACCTCCTGCCGTTCGGGTTCGCCGAGGACGGTGCTCGGCGCCCGGACCGCGCGGTCGCACAGGCCGAGCTGGTGCATCGCCTCCTTGACGACGCTGACGTTGTTGGCTCCGCCGTCGACCGCGCGCAGGTGCTCGAACCGCGAGATGTCGTGGAGCATCCGCTCCGCCGCCGGATAGCGCTCCTCGCGTAGGGCGTCCCTAAGCCGGAGGGAGAAGGCGGGGTTGACGTTCACCAGCCCGGAGGTGAAGCCCTCGGCCCCGTGGACGGCGTAGGACAGCGCGTACGGTTCGGCCAGCCCGGCGATCCAGACGAACCGGTCGGGGCCTGTCTCCGCGCGTAGCTGCGCGAAGCGGTTCACGTCCGTGACGGCGTACTTCAGGGCGATCACGTTGGGGCACAGGTCGCCCAGCCGCGCCAGCAGCCGGCCGTCCACCCAGGCGTTGCGCAGGTAGAGGACCAGGGCCAGGTCCGGCACCGCGTCGGCGATCTCCCTGTGGTAGTCGAGCCAGCCCTGGGCGGACACGTGCGGGTGCACCGGCTGGTGGACCATGACCATCCGGATGCCGTGCGCCGCCGCGTGGCGGGCCTCCTCGACGGCGGTGGCGACGTCGAGGCCGATCCCGGCCAGGAGGTGCGCCTCTCCCCGCACGGCCTCCGCGGCGGCCGTGATCAGCTGAAGCCGCTCCTCGGCGCTCAGGGCGTAGAACTCGCCGGTGTTGCCGTTCGGGGTGATCACGTTGACGCCCGCGTCGACCAGGCGGCGCAGCAGCGAACGGTACAGCGCGAGGTCGGGGACGCCGTCGGCGTAGGGCGTGACCGGGATGGCGACGACGTCGCGCAGGGCCCGGGAGAGCTCACCGAACCTCATTGCCGGCCTCCTTGATCTGCTGGAGCGCCCGCTCCTGGAACACGCTGATGTGCTGCAACACGAGCCGGGCCGCCTCGTCGGCCTGCCCGTTCAGTGCCGCCTCGAGAATCTGCCGGTGCTCCTGCGCCTCGTCCTCCCAGGAGGGACGCTGGGACCAGACGTTGACGGAGATGAGGGCCGTCTGGTCGCGCAGCTGGTCGAGCACGCCGACCAGCACCTCGTTGTCGCAGTCGGCGTAGAGGGCGCGGTGGAAGTCGCGATTGGCGAGGCTGCGGGTCACCTCGTCCGTGGCCTCGTCCGACTTGCGCAGGGCCTCGCGGGCGAGCCGACCGCCGTCGCGCAGTCCCGCCTCGACGCTTCGCCGCACCGCGGCCGGCTCGATCAGGCACCGGGCGTCGAACACGCTGCGCGTGAGGCGCTCGTCGACCTTGCGGACCGTCACCCCGGTGTATTCGCTGATGGTGACCAGGCCGGCGCCGCTGAGCGTCTTGAGCGCCTCGCGCACCGGAGTCTTGGAGACACCGAAACGGCTGGCGAGCTCCACCTCCACGAGGGCCCGCCCGGCCGGCAGCTCGCCGCTCAGAATGCCGCGACGCAGCGCTTCGAGGACGAGAGCCGTCCTGGAAGACGCTTTGATCGCGCCCAACGCTGTCTCACTCACCCGCACTCCTTCACTTGTCGTCGACCACCGTAACCGGCGCTCCGTCTCGCCGTCCGGGGATCGTGGGGCACATGGCCCATTGTATAGAACCGACCATACCCTAAATCTCATATCTCATGTACCGTATGGCAACCGCACAGCGGAGCGCAGTTCTTGGTGAACGAGAGGAAAGACCCATGACTCGTCAGCAGCATCCGGCCGAGGCCCTCGGCCGGCACGCCCTGTCCCGGCGCGGCTTCATCCGGACGGCGGCACAGGCCGGCGTCGCCATGGGCCTGGCATCCGCGGTGAGCGCCTGCGGCGACTCAGGCGGCGGCAGTGGCGGCGCCGTCACGCTGCAGTTGTGGGACACCGACACCCGCCCGGAGCGCACGGCCAACCTCAAGAAGCTGATCTCGATGTTCGAGGCCAAGAACCCCGGCATCCGCATCAACTACCTGGGCCTGCCCACTGACCAGTACATGCAGAAGATCAACACCGCGATCGCCACACGCTCCACACCCGACCTGCTCACCCCGAAGGCGTCCGACCTCGCGGCCCTGGTGGCCCAGAACGCGCTCGCTCCCCTGGACGAACGCCTGAAGAAGGCCGGCCTCGAACAGCAGATCTCCGAGCAGATGCTCAAGTCCTCCCGGGCCGCCGCCCCCGACGGCAAGCTCTACCTGACGCCCACCACCAGCCTCGCCGACGTGATCTACTATCGCGCCGACTGGTTCCAGGAGGCCGGGCTGAAGCCGCCGGCCACCTGGGCGGACTTCGACGCGGCCGCGAGCCGCCTCACCGACGCCTCCTCCGGCCGCTTCGGCTACACGCTGCGCGGCGGCAACGGCTTCTTCGGCCAGCTCGTGCAGATGGTCTATCCACGCGCGGGCGTGAGCACGTTCTTCCGCGCGGACGGGTCCTCCACGCTGGACGACCCCGCGGTCATCGCCGCCTGCGAGAAGTACGTTGCCCTGTTCGGCAAGCAGACCGCGCGCAGTGACCTGACCGCCGACTTCAAGACCATGGTGGCCCAGTTCGGCAACGGCGGCGCGGCCATGTTGAGCCACAGCATCGGCTCCTACCCCAACCACGTCGCCGCCCTGGGAGCCGAGAAGGTCGGCGCCGTCGCGCCCTTCCCCGGTCCGGACAACCAGGTGCTGACCGGCTGGATGACGACCGGGTTCGCGATGTTCCAGAAGAGCGAGCACCAGGAGGAGGCCTGGAAGTTCCTCGCCTACACGATGGAGCCCGAGGGCAACAGCTTCTGGGCCCAGAAGTCCGGATACCTCCCGGGCAACAAGACGGTCGCGAAAGAGAAGTGGGTGACCGAGAACGCCGCCATGAAGGCCGCGCTGGAGGCCGCCGCCAAGCCCGGCGTCGTGACCCTGGAACAGCCCTACTACCTGCCGGAATTCACCTCCATCACCGTCACGGACCTGCTTCCGGAGTGGCAGAAGGTGCTGCAGGGCAGCCTGACGCCCCGTGACTTCCTCACCGCCGCGGCCGGGGCCCTGACCACGGCCAAGCGCAAGTACGACAAGGAGCACGGATGAGCTCCACGACCGCCGAACCGCTGCGCCGCCCGTCCGCGGCGCGCCGCCCCACCGGGTCCCGGGCCGGGCACGCGTACCTGCTGATCGCGCCGGCCGTCGTGCTGGTGCTGGTCTTCCTGCTCTATCCCGTGCTCAGCGTCTTCTGGGAGAGCCTGCGCCACCACAACCTCACCCGGCCCCTCGACGACGGGTTCGCCGGCCTGGACAACTACCGGGCCCTGCTGGCCGACGAGGTGTTCTGGCGGAGCCTGCGCTTCACCGCCCAGTGGGTGTTCGTGGAGGTGGGGCTGCAGTTCGTGCTCGGCCTGGCGCTGGCGCTGGTGCTGAACCGCACCTTCGTGGGCCGCGGGCTGGCCCGCGCCCTGGCCTTCAGCCCGTGGGCGGTGTCGGGCATCCTCACCACGACGATCTGGATCCTGCTCTACAACCCCACCACCGGGATCGGGCACTACCTGGCGTCCATGGGCATCGGCGAGTACGGGACCTCCCTGCTGTCGGAGCCCGGCACGACCTTCTGGGCCTTGGTCATCGCCGAGCTGTGGAAGGGCATCCCGTTCTTCGCCATCCTCATCCTCGCCGACCTGCAGTCGGTGCCGCTGGAGCTGTACGAGGCCGCGAACGTCGACGGCGCCGGGCCGCTGCGCCGCTTCTCGGCGGTGACCTGGCCGCACATCCGCAGGGCCGTGGTCATCGCCACGCTGCTGCGGGCGGTGTGGGAGTTCAACAACGTCGACCTGCTGTACACGATGACCGCAGGCGGCCCGGCGGGTTCGACGACCACACTGCCGCTCTACGTGGCCCAGACCGCCATCCACGACCAGGACTTCGGCTACGGCTCCGCGCTCACCGTCACGGCGTTCCTGCTGCTGACCTTCGCGTCCATGGTCTACCTGCGCATCAGCTCCGGCGATTCCAAGGAGGGCAAGTGAGCCTCGCCACCCGCGACGACGTCGGGCGAGTCCCGGCGGAACCACCGACCCGGCGGGACGCGACCGGCGCGCACGCGGCCCGCAAGCGACGGCGCTCGATGGGCGACCGTCTGATGCTGTGGCTGCCGCTGACGTTGTTCCTGCTTTTCACGCTCGTCCCGTTGTACTGGATGGTGCTGTTCGCCTTCCGGCCGGCGGGTTCCACGGCCCTCGTACCGTGGCCCATCACCCTGGAGAACTTCAGCAGGGTCTGGGAGGGCTCGGGCTTCGGCGTCTACTTCCGCAACAGCATCGCCGTCGCGGTCGCCAGCCTCGTCGTGTCGACAGTGATCGGCATGCTCGGCGGGTACGCGCTCGCCCGCCTCACCTTCCGCGGCAAGAACGTCTTCCTGGTCATCATGCTGTGCACGCAGTTCATCCCGGGCGCCATGATGCTCATCCCGCTCTTCCAGATCTTCAACGGGCTCTATCTGACGAACAGCCTATGGAGCCTGATCATCGCCGACACCGTCTTCCACCTGCCGCTCTCCCTCGTCCTCATGGCGGGCTTCATCAGAAATGTGCCGGTCACCCTGGAGGAGTCGGCTCAGGTGGACGGGTGCGGCCGGATCCGGGCGTTCTGCGCGGTCGTCCTGCCGCTGCTGAAGCCCGGGATCGTCGCCGTCGGGTCCTTCGCGTTCATCAGCGCGTGGAACAACTTCCTGTTCGCCATCATGTTCATCAGCTCGCAGGACCGGTTCACCGTGCCCGTCGGACTGAGCTACCTGCTGGGCGAGTTCGGCTCCGACTTCGGCGCTCTCGCCGCCGGGGGCCTGATCGCCGTCGCGCCCGTCGTCGTGCTCTTCGCGTACGTCCAGCGCTTCCTCATCCAGGGGTTGAGCGCCGGCGCGGTCAAGGGCTGACGCCGGTGCGCGGTTCGATGTGGATCCCGCGGCGACGGTGGCTCGCTCGGCGTCGGTGAGCTTCGGCAACCGCGACGCCAGACCCTCGGCGTCGTCGTGAACCACGAGATTCCTGATCTCGGTACGGATGGCCTCACCGACGCCGGGCCGGCGGCGGCCGAGCGCGCGCAGGCCGAGGTCGAGCGGGCCGCGGCGGCGGGTGACGTCCTGGAGATGTCCGAGCCCAACCGCCGCTTCCACATGACGATCTTCGAGTGGCCGGGACTACCGCGGCTGGTCCTGCCGATCAGCACGCTGTGGGACTCCACCGACGCCTACCGGTCGCTGTACTACGGTGAGGAGCCCAGGGAGGGCCCGCCGGGCTGATCACGTTCCCGAGACGGCCGGGTTACTGAGCCTCGCGGGCCTTCTCATCACACATGCGGGAGATGATGAGGTGGACATCGATGCCGCCGTGGCTGCGGATGACGTGTGGGAATTGCTGGACGAGGACATCTGCGTTACGTGGGTTCGCGGCGCCGAACCCGAGGACGTCGTTCGGGCCTTCAACGGCGAGCCCACCGATGCAGCCCAAGGCCAGGTCACCAGTCTCGCCGACCAACTGGCGCTCCGGTTGGCCGGGCAGTCAGAACCGGTGGTCCTGCTGCGCAGGCAAGGAGAATGGATCATCGTGCTGGAACCGGACAGCACCATCGGCGCACACGATGACGTCCTGCTCGACGCCTGCGGCTCCGGTGAGGGGTTCAACCTGACCTGGTGCGCCGGCACGGACGCGAACCTCTCCTACACCACCGGTTCGGCGATCACCGTGGCCTTCGACCCCGCCGACATGCGTGACGACCAGGAGGGCCTCGACGACGCCCGCCGATGGAGCAGGTCCCTGGGGATCGATGACGGGGACTGGCGCGCATCGTGGAAGGCCGCGGCCTTCACCCTAGCCGAGGCGGTCACCGGCATCGAGACCGACGACGCCTGGATGGACTCGGTGTGGACGCCCATCCGGATCCGCCCGTCCCGTCCTGCGCGTCAAGGCGCCGTCCGACTGCCGTACGCGGACATGCGGGAACTTCTCACCCGGGCACCGCAGATCCGCGACATCGTCCACCACCCCGGACCAGAGCAGGTGCCCAGGATGCTGCGGATGTTCATCACCATCGGCCTGTCCACCGCCGACCTGCGCACTCCCCTCACAGAGGCCGCCTTGGCCGCCATCGACGCCCGGCCACCAGAAGCGGAGATCGAGCTCCTTGTGCACCGGCTGCGGGCCCTGTCCGACGAGTACGGCCGCCAGATTGGCATAGCTGGTACGCAGACACAGGTAGATGACCTGCACCGCAAGCGCAACGCGCTGTCGGCCGCCACTATTGCGCTGGGTCCCGACCCCCTGGATGTCTTCCCCCAAGTGGCCAGTCTCACCCGGAGCCTCGGGCTACGCCGGGACAACGACGATTATCTGAGTCTCGAGGTATTGAACATCTGCTATAGGCACATCGTCTCTACCTGAACCTGCGCCTGGGCATGCTCCGGGGCCGGCGACGGGTAGTCATCGAGATCGACGGCGTCCAGCACTATGCGGTGGGACGGGAAGTCAGCCCCAAGTTGTACGAGCAGATGGTCGCCAAGGACCGGGAACTGTACTTGGTCGGCTACGAGGTAGTGCGCTTCGGCGGCGATGAGTTCCGCGCAGCGGATCGTGGGCGGGTTGTGGTGCGCCGGGCGCCCTACCATCAATGACCTGGGCGGCCTTCCCGATCGTTGTGATCGGGAAGGCCGCCCGGTTGCGTTTCCAGTCGCAGTTAGCCCCAGAGCGCGCGGCCCATACGAGCTGCTGCTTCGGTGGAGAGCGTCGCCGTGATGTGGGTGTAGCTCTTGGTTGTGGTCAGTTGTGAGTGGCCGAGAATTTCTTGAACGACACTGATGTCCACGTCTTGTTCGATGCGGAGTGTCGCAGCAGTATGGCGTGCGTCGTGGACGCGGGCGTGCTTGTCCACCTCGGCCACGCGCGGACAAGCAGGAGAAGGCCCGGCAGGCAGCCGCGGAGGGACGGGGGCGACCCTTCCAGGGGTGTGGACTCGACCACCTGCCGGACGATGAGGCGTGACGAGGCGGGGGAGGACCTGCCCCGTCCCCCTCCAAAAGGGGGACTCACCGCTCCGCCGCGCCCGCCTGTTACTTGGCGATGTACTCCGCCAAGACGTTCGCCGCACCCTCCACGTCATCGACCGGATGCCGCTTCTCAGCGCTCTGCCAGGAGAAGTACGCGCCGCCGTACCCGATGAACACCCATACCGGCAGCCCCGGCTCAGGCTTGCGCACCAGAAGCGCGCTGTTGTTGTCCCGCAGGTCGGCATTGACGCCGAGCCTCGTGAGCGCGTCGCGCAACCGCACGAGCAGCTCACCCTCCTCCTGGCTCGGCGGAAAGCCAGACACCGCCACCAGCATGATCGGATTCATCTCCCGCTCCTTTCGGCCCGGCCGCTTCCGAGGCAGTCGAGACACTCCCGCTCCCCACCTGCGCTCTGATCTCCGTCGTCGCCGCCGATGAGGAGCGCACGGCGCGAGTTGCGCAGCGTGATCCCGCGACCCCGGCCAGCAGGGCGGGCGACGTCTTGCTCGTCTCGTCTGGCCGGATCACCGTCGCCCCCCCGTTCATCCGGCGTTCCCTGTGGCGGGAAGCACCCCCACGTGCGCTACCCCCGAGAACGGAAGCAGATGGTGCGCACACAGCGAGGTGAACAGCGCATCACGGGCCAGCACCAGCTCGTGCTGCCCTTCCCGATCGGGGAAAGTAATGAACTCCCGCGCCTGGCAGCCGAGCAGTTCCGCCAGCCCTGCCGCCATCCGGGCCGGTGTCCGATCGGCGGCCTCGCTGTCACCGCTCACGCCGATGGCCGCGAGGAGGGGCAGCGGCGGCTCGTTCAGCCGCTTCCACGTCGATGCCTGGCGATCCCGGGAACAGGTCTGCGGGCAGGCGATTGCTTTCGGGGTGTGCGATGAGCACTTGATCTCCTCCGATCGAAGTCCCGGCGAGCGCTCTTAGCCAACCGCGCGGCAACGGCGCAGGCCACGGCATCAGTGACGCATCCATGCGGCACCTATGCGGCATCGCAGCCGCTGAGCGGGCACATCCCGTACGCTGCCCGTGACGGGACCACGCGTGGGCGGAGGTGCGCTGTGGCGGGCAAACGCAGACGCCTCGCCGATCGAAGGAAGGCGCTCGGCTACAGTCAGGAATTCTTCGCTGATCAGCTTGGCATCGACCGGACCACCGCGGGACGGTGGGAGCTGGGGAAGACCGAGCCCTGCCCGTACATCCGGCCCAAGATCTGCGATCTTCTGAAGGTCACCGCGGACGAGTTGGATCATCTCCTGGTTCTTTGTGAAGAACCCGAGAAGCCCTCTCTCGCCTCCACCTCGACACCGGTCGTCATCGGCCAGGTCGTGACTGAACCCCAACAGAGGGGTGAAGCTGACGACATGTACCGTCGCGAACTCCTCCGCCTGCTGAGCATCGCGGGCACGCTCATGGTGCTTCCCCCGCCGGCCAACGCCGACATCCAGGATTGGGCTGGCCAATCCGACGAAGCCGATGACCTAGAACAGCACGCGTTGTTCAGCAGCCACCTCTGGCAGGTCTTCGCCTTGTCCAAGTCGAAGCGCCTGGTCTACCCGCTGGTCCATGACCAGCTCAAGCTTCTCGTCAAGCAACTGGACCAGTCCCATTCAGCACGAGCCCGCCAGCAACTGTGCGTCTTGGCCTGTGACCTTTTCCAGCTTGCGGGAGAGATCTGCTTCGACAGCAACCGCTACACCGACGCCACTTACTGCTACACCATGGCCGTGACCGCCGGCCGCGAAGCTCGCTGCTACGACCGTTGGGCTTGCGCCCTCACTCGCCAGGCGTTCGTCAACATGTACGACCATGAATACCCCGAGGCCACCGCGGTGCTCTCGGCGGCTGCCCGCATCGCCGAGCAGGGCGACAGCCAACTGTCCACACGGCACTGGGTCGCCGCCGTACAGGCCGAGGCATTTGCCAGAGACGGCGACCGAGCAGGCTGTGAACGCGCCCTCGACACCGCCGACCAGGTTCTCGACCTCGCAGGTCCCGTCAGCCCTGGAGGTTGGCTCCGCTTCGACGGCTCCCGCCTGGCTGAGGAACGCGGTACCTGCTACCTCACTCTCGGCCAGACAGACCTCGCCGAGGCATCACTCCTCGCGGCACTCAACCAGGCCACCTCGCTTCGGCGCCGTGGCAGCCTCCTCACCGACCTGGCAGCCCTCGGCATTCAACGCCGCAACATGGATCAATTCCTGCATCACGCGGGGCGCGCCGTGGACGTGGCCGAGCAGACGCAATCCGCCGGATACGTCGGCCGCAAGCTTCACGGCATCCAAAAGCAGCTCCAACCCCTTCTCGTCGACAAGCGGGTGGTCCAGTTGAACGATCGCATCACCCGTCTGTCGGCCCCCGCCCAACACTGAGAGGACCATGATGCAGACTGCGACGGACGAGCAGGGCCGCGCCTTCCGCGAAGCATGGATCACTGGGGTGAACAAGCACTACCCAGGCGAGCCCAAGTCTTCCTACGTCGCTCCGTGGGAGGAGACGCCCGAGTGGGAACGCCAAGCCGCTGCCGCTGTCTACATCCAAGTGCGGACCTTCGTCGAGGTTAGTGCTGGCAGCACCGCAAAGCTGACCCGCGAACAGAGAGGCCGCTTCGTGGCCCTGTGCTGGATCGCTCAAATCCATAAGCACTTTGAAACTCCGAAGCCGTCCTATGTGGCCGATTGGGAGGACCTTCCCGAGTGGCAGCGTGAGACCGACGCGGATATTTTTCAACGTATCGAAGATGACGCTGTGCATCGCTGAAGCAGCTTGCTCAGGGATGGTCCGGCTGCGGGGGCGTGGCCTCCAGGGTGACGGTGGTGCCGTTGGCATCGCTCTCGATGGTCAGCCGGTTGACCCACTGCCGGGCCTGCCACAGGCTGAGCCGCCCGCGCTCGCCGCCGTGGCGCACGGCGTTGGTGGTGATCTCGTTGACCGCCACCACGAACCGGTACAGGTCCGGCCCGGTGAGACCGTGTCGCGCGGCGTACCGCTCCACCAACCGGCGCAGCAGCACGAGCGTGCCGAAGTCGAAGTCGTACCGCGTCTCCGGACGGCACTCTCCGACGGCGACAGAGCCGTGCACATGGGAGCCACCCCAGGGAATGGCGTCCTTCGCGCAGGTCAGTGCGCTGTCATGCGCGGATGGTGCACCCAGCCGTGCGGGTCGGGGGCACGGCCGGTCTGTACGGCCATGAGCTTCTCGCGCAACCCGAGGGTGAGGGGACCGGGCCGGCCGTCTGCCATCTGCCAGGCGGTGGCGCGTGTGCGGGCCCGGCCGACGGGGGTGATGACAGCGGCGGTGCCGCAGCCGAAGACCTCGGTGATCGAGCCGTCCGCCGCGCCCGTCTGCCACTCCTCCAGGCTGATGCGGCTCTCGCTGACGGGGTGGCCGAGGTCGCGGGCGAGGGTGAGGACGCAGTCGCGGGTGATCCCGGGCAGGAGTGAGCCGGTGAGGGCGGGGGTGGTGATCTCGGCGGCAGGGCCGTGGCCGCGTACGAAGAAGAGGTTCATGGCGCCCACTTCCTCGATCCAGCGCCGCTCGACCGCATCGAGCCAGACCACCTGGTCGCAGCCGTGCTCGGCGGCGTCGTTCTGGGCGAGGAACGCGGCGGCGTAGTTCCCGGCGAACTTGGCGGCGCCGGTGCCACCCGGGGCGGCCCGTACATAGTCCTCGGCGATCCACACCGACAGGGGTCTGATGCCGTCGGGGAAGAACGACCCGGCCGGGGAGGCGATGAGCAGGAACAGGTACTCGGCCGAGGGCCGGACGCTGAGCGTGCTCTCGGTGGCGAACATCAGCGGCCGCAGATACAGAGAATGGTCATCGGCGTCGGGAACCCAGCACCGATCCTGACTCACGAGCAGCTCACATGCCTTCATGAACAGCTCGACGGGTAACTCCGGCATGGCCATCCGGCGGGCGCTCGCCTGGAAGCGGTGCGCGTTGGCCTCGGGCCGGAACAGCGCGACCGTACCGTCCGGCTGCAGGTACGCCTTGAGCCCCTCGAAGATCGACTGGCCGTAGTGCAGTCCCGTGGCGGCCGGGTCGATGGTCAGCGGGGCGTATGGGCCCAGTGCGGCGTCATGCCAGCCCGCCTCGCCGGTCCACTTGATGGTGACCATGTGATCTGTCATGTACCGGCCGAAGCCGGGCGCGGCCAGAATCTGCTGCCGCTCGGCATCAGGACGCAGGTGAGGATGCGGTTTGATGGTGAACTGCGGGAGCGTGAGGGGCATCTGGGTTTCCCTTACGGCGAGTGCTCACCGTGGTGCGCGGTCAGCGGGTGCGGAACGGGTTTCGGAAACAGGCAGGGGTCGAGATCTTCCAAAACCATGAGCAAGCAGCTGCCCGTTGCCCGTGCGTACAGCGTAGACCCACTGGATGCCGGGGTGAATGGCGTCGACGAAGGAGAACGGCACGGCGACCAGTTCGACGTCGCGGTCGAGCTGTACTGGTCAAGCGGGAGCTGCCGATGATCCCGGGCGACGGCGTCGGGGCATCATCATGGCGGTCGGTGAGGGCGTGCCAGTGCCCGCGCGCTAGTCGACGTCGTCGTACTCGTCGAAGCTGTCCGTGATCATCTGCTCGAGTTGCCTCTGCGTCTCTGCGAGCTCCGCCAGCACCTCCTCGGACGGGCTGTGCTCGGCCAGCCCTACCAGTTCGGCGAGGACCGCACGCATCTCGGCGACGCCGGGCCGCTCCGCATCCTGGTGCTCCTCGGAATCAGGCTCGCCCATATAGCGCAGCAACCAGGCCGCCGACCGAAGACAGCGTACGCGCGGGGTGAGTTCGCCGAGTTCGGTCCAGAGCGCGGCCGCCCGCTGATAGGCGGCCAGCGCTTCTGCGGTCTGTCCGGAATACTGCAGAGCTTGGGCGGCGGACCAGGCCAGTTCGGCATGCATGGCTCGTTGGTCCGAATCATTCTGGACCAGCTCCGCACCTTGGAGAAACTGCTCAGCAGCCTCGCGGTGGCGGCCCAGCTCGCCCAGTGATGCGGCGTATTGTCCGCGGGTCATCGCGATGACCGGTGCGTCGTAAGGGATCTCCACCCTCGGGATCACGTCCTCGAACAGTGCCACTGCTTCGGCATGCCTCTCGAGACGGTGATAGGCGCGCGCCGCCGTGAACGTGTTGTGCAGGGTGTCGGGTTCGGACAGGCCATTCCAGCGGGCGGCCGCGGTCAGTGCCGCTCCGACCAGGTCGTGTTCACGGCCGGGCTGTCTCGAGATGGCCTCGACGAGCAGGGAGCTCAGCTGGGCGGTCTGGTCGTGCGGGACGAGATCGGCGCCGTACGTGATCGCCTTCGACGCGAACTCCTCGGCCGCCTTCGGATCGTCGCTCCCGAGGGCGTGCTCGCTGAGCAGGGAGGCGGGATTCGCGGCGCGCCACGGCTGCCCGGCTTCGAGATAACCCGCCACGGCGG
The DNA here is from genome assembly GCF_043197735.1 of Nonomuraea sp. NPDC049028. Lineage (NCBI taxonomy): Bacteria > Bacillati > Actinomycetota > Actinomycetes > Streptosporangiales > Streptosporangiaceae > Nonomuraea > Nonomuraea sp. NPDC049028. The sequence goes on along the minus strand of NZ_JBICTR010000016.1, from coordinate 169,224 downwards.
CCTGCAGATGGGCACGCGCGCCGTCCTCATCACCGAGCGGGAAGGAGATCCGGGCCAGCAGGTCGTGATACATGGCCATGCGCTCGGTCACCGCGAGTTTCACCGCCACGGCGAGTTCGGCCTCCAGCAGCGCATGGGTGGCCTTGAGCTCGGCCTCGGCCGGGTTCTCCTGCTGCCCCAGCGCCGCCATTGCCATGAGGGGACCGGCTCTTCGCACGCTCAGGTATTCGCGCGAGGTGAGCTTTCCGGCCGCGTACGCGCTTTCCGCCTGCGCCATGACGCTTTCCGCCAATGCCTCGCCTCCGGTCTGATCCCTGGTCTGGAAGCGCGCCAGGGCCGCGGCGGCGCGGGCCTCCAGAGCCTTGGCAGTGTCGGCGAGCCGGTCGAAGCTCTCGGCGACAGCCAGCAGCGCGTCGTAGGCCGCGCCGGGGTCCGAGTCCAGCAGGGAGAGCACTTTGGCGTACTCGACCTCCGCGACAACGATCTCGGGCAGCGGCAGTTCACTGGCCGCGACGCGTTCCCACGCTCTGTCGGCGTGGGGATGGCGAGTCTCCGACAGGCGCCGCGCCTCTGCGACCAGGCCGTCGAGGCTCGAATCGGTGCCCTTCGGCGGGACCGGTACGGCACGACCGGCCGGCTGCGGCAGCGTCGCCGGGACGCCGAGCGGCAGCCGATCCGCCAACGGCTCCTGGGCGAGGCGCTTGGCGACGCGCTCGCTGAAGACGCTGCTGCCGTTGCGCGCGTCATAGCGGGCGCACAGCTCGCTGATCTCCTGTTCCAACCTGGCGAGAGTCGTCTCAAGAGTCAGCTCGCCGATCCGGATGCCACCGTGGCCCAGCATGGCCAGGCGGCGGAGCAGTACGACGACACCGCTCACGAAGCCGACCCGCTGCGAGACGTCCTCGTGCTGATTCATGAGCCAGGACGCGTGCTCGTTCAGGATCTCCAGGCCACGCGCCTCGTTGCCGGTCAGGGCGCAGAACTCGATGTGGTAGCCGACCGACTCGCGCAGGCTGACATCGTGGCGGACCAGCGAGTATCCCCTGAGGAAGGCGCTGCGAGCGTCCTCGGTTCGCCCGGTGCGCAGCAGGGGAAGCAGTGCCTTGGCCAGGACCCTGTGCGGCTCCTCCGCACATGACCACTCGCCGTCGATCAGCGGCGCCCAGTGGTCCAACGCCCCCGCGTCATCACCCGCCATGACGCGCCACGTGCCCCAGTCGTTGCCCTCGCAGGCTTCGCAGTCGGCCATCTGGTCGCGTGGAGCGGAGATCGACGACTCCATCGCCGCCGCTGCCGTCTCGTCGTCGCCGAGGTGCTGCGCCAGCAGCGAACGCAGGCTGAGCACCGGGCGCGGGCTGTATCCGCGCTGCCGATAGCGGTTCTGCAGCTCGTCGAGCCAGCGGTGGATGGTCGCCAGCGGCACGGCCGGGTTGAGGACGAGGTAGTAGCTCATCCACTTGAGCTCCCAGTGGATGTTATGGCTGAACGTGCCCACCTCGGCTGGGAAGTCGTCGTGAATCTGCAGGAGCCGTCCGAACGCGACCGGCATGCGGTCACGTTCGGCGCCGTCTTCGTAGGCCTGGATGAGAGTGAGCAGCACCTCGGCTTCCAGCGACCGGTCCTCGACCGCCTTGGCCGCGGTGGCGAGCAGTTCCAGGCGTTCGGCTTTCTGGCGTCCGCTCGGCAGCGCGTAGGTCTGACGCAGGGCGTCGCGGATCTCGGCGACGTTCATGCTTTGCCATCCTCTTCAGTGGATTCGGTCACGTTCTGGGAGGCCCAGCCGAGCAGCTCGTCGAAGGCGCGGTTGAGCAGTGCGGTGTCGACCGACCGCAGGGGCCGATGCGTCATCAGCAGCGCCTGGCCGTACAGCGCCTCGACGGCGGTGACGAGGAGTGCGGGATCGCTGATCGTCGCAAGCCGGCGGACCACCGGGCTGCGGTGGTTGAGTACGAGTTGCGCGCGAGGCTCAGCGGACTTGAGCGCCCCCAGGATCTCGGCCCACAGGTCATCCGCGTCGGCGGCGACCTCCGCGCGGGTTCGTTCGTGGCGTGCCGCGCGGGAGTCCAGATGCAGAGCGGACACCGACGCCGGGAAGAACGCACGAAGGATCACATCGCAGCCCAGCGGGTCAAGCGTGGAGCGTGCCATCGCCATGAACCCGGCCATGGCCAGCTCATTCGCGCTGTCAACCGGGTCGAGCGCGGCGGTGACCACGTCCGAACCGAGCTCCTCGACCACCACCCCCGGCATGACATCAGGGAGCAGGGCGACCAGCTCGCTGTCGTAGGTGTAACCCCCGTTGACGACCGCCACGCCGTGGGCGGCCGCGATCGGCGCGATCTGCCGGAACTCCTCAACGGTGGGGGTGATCCGAACCACAGGGTGTTTCCTGGCGACCTCGGCCAACGTGACTTGACCGTCGGTCGTCTCCAACGTGAGATACGGCAGCATGATCCGGAACAGCTCGGCGTCATGCCTGGCCATCGCCTTCGCCCCGAGGCTGTGCACAGCGAGGAACGCGGCCAGGCGCTGTGGCTCCTGCGCGGCCAGCCCGGTCAGCCAGTCCCGCAGCCGGACACCTAGCGCCTCGCGGACCGCGACCAGCGTCTCGTCCTCGTACAGACCCTCACGCGATGCGGTCGGGCGCAGGGTGTCCGTATCGATCACGCAGCGGACGAAGAACGCCCATTCAGGGAGTAGGCCGGTGGTCGCGTCGTTGAGCAGCATGCCCTTCAGGTAGACGCGGTGGCGGCCGCTGTCGGCCGGATTCGCCGGCTGCGGCAACACGTAGGCGGCGCCCCTGATCCCGGCCAGCTCCACGTCGAGTTCGACCACGTCGAGTGCGGTGAAGCCGAGCGCGCGCTCGCCGTACTCGATCAGCGCGGCCCGGCGTGCGGCGGCCGAATCGTAGAAGCGGTCCCACACCGGCGGGCTGTCCGTGGTGCGGATCGTCCGCCCACTCGTGTCGACCGTCACCTCGTAGGGCAGCAGCGAACCGAAGTCGCGGGCAAGGTCGGTGACCACGTCCGGGGCGAACCACCGTTCGGCTCCCGCTCGTGGCGTCAGGCAAACGGTCGTTCCGGGAACGGCGCGCTCATGCGGCGCAAGCCGCCGGACCGAGTACGTCCCATCGGACGCGGCCAGCCACTCAATGCCCGGCGCATCCGGGACGGCGGCAGAACGGCTGATCACCTGGATCCGCTCGGCGACGGTGAAGCAGGCCAGGAGGCCGATACCGAACTGGCCAAGGAACTCGCGGCGAGCCCCTTCCAGGTCATCGCGCTTCGATGACCGGCCGATGGTCGCGAGGAAACGATGGACGTCCGCCTCCGTCAAACCGATACCCGGATCATCGATCCGCAGCCCCGCGTCGTTCAAAGTGATCCGGATGGCGGTGGATGCCGTCGGGTCCATCCGCTGCCGCGCTGTCACCGCGTCGACCGCGTTCTGCAGCAGCTCTCTCAGGTAGACGCGTGGACTGGAATAAAGGTGGTGCGACAGGAGATCAACAAGTCCTCGCAGGTCAACCTGAAAGGAGTGGGCATTTCCCGACTCTTGGTCCAGCATGTGGAAGATCGTAGCGTCAAGCTATGACATTGAACTGATCAATTTCGGCCGCGAGCTCGAACACCGGCATCCTCCCTCCGGGCCTGACAGGGCCAGACGACCACCAGGTTCGCCTTCCGTTCCGTCTCGGCAGCCGGAGGGAATGCCACTTTCGGCAACCGAGCGACTAAAGGATCTAGCTCAGGGACGGTCCGGCTGCGAGGCGGCGGCCTCCAGAGTGACGATGGTGCCGTTGGCGTCGCTCTCAATGGTCAGCCGGCTGACGCACTGCCGGGCCAGCCAAAGGCCTCGGCCGCTGCTGCTGTCGGCCGGTACGGCGTGGTGGCCCTGTGAGTCCGGCCGCGCCAGTCCCGGGCCGTTGTCGGTGACCCGGCAGTAGAGCCGGCCGCCGGTCTGCCACAGGCTGAGCCGCCCGCGCTCGCCGCCGTGGCGTACCGCATTGGTGGTGATCTCGTTGACCGCCACCACGAACCGGTACAGGTCTCGCCCGGTGAGACCGCGCCGCGCGGCGTACCGCTCCACCAACCGGCGCAGCAGCACGAGCGTGCCGAAGTCGAAGTCGTACCGCGTCTCCAGGGTTTCGGCGGGTTCACTCATCGGCTCGTCCGCCCCGACCGGCGCGGGCAGGACAGGGCGGGGCCGCGGAGCGGAGACCACGGCGGAGCCCAGCCCTCATCAGCCCAGCCCTCTTCAGCCCGGCCCTCCTCAGGCCAGACCGAACGCGGACAGCAGCCCCGTGATGCGCAGCTGGTCGAAGACTCGAGATGTGGGGTGCCGCACGCTGAAGGCCGCCTCGACCTCGGCGGACGCCTTCATCGCGTCCACGAGCACGCCGATCCCGGAGGAGTCGATGAAGGCCACCTCGCCCATCTCGATCCACACCACGGAAGGGCGCTGGTCGAGTACGGCGGCGGAGACCGCGCTCCGCACCCAGGCCGCGTTCGTGAAGTCGATGTCGCCGCGCAGCACCACTTCCAGCGTGCCGTCGGTCACGGTGCCTACCGACACCACCTCCATGCGCGTTCCTTCCTCTGCCGATGCCGAGCACGGCGAGTCTGCCCCCATGATGCGCTCCGGACTGCCGGTCGGCGCTGCCGCATCCCAACATTGTCCGGTACATAGGGGTATTTATCACCCGCTCGACCGCCACGCCACCCGACGACGGCTCCCAGCGGGCAGGCGAGCCGGGGCGGAGCCTTACGATGTGATCGTGAGTCCGAGCCCTCGGCGCGAGCCGCGCTCCGGCGCCCGCAGAGGGGCCGTGCCCAGCATCCGCGACGTCGCGGCCGCGGCGGGCGTCTCCTACCAGACCGTCTCGCGCGTGCTCAACGACTCGCCGCGGGTGCGCCCCGACACCAGGGCCGCGGTGCGCGCGGCCATCGAGACGCTGGGGTTCCGGCCCAACCGGGCCGCGCGGGCGCTCGGCCTGGGGCGCGCTCCGGGCATCACCGTGGTGACGTCCAACACCATGCTGTACGGCTACGCGTCCACGCTGCAGGGCATCGAGGAGGCCGCGCGGACCGAGGGCCTGGCCGTTGGAGTCAGGGTCGTGGAGTCGGACTCGCCCGCCGAGATCAAGCAGACCGTCGACTACGTGAGCGACCCGAGCGCGGGCGGCCTGGTCGTCATCGCGTTCGACCCGGCGGGTACGGCGGTGCTGGAGGCGTTGCCGGCGGACATACCGGCGATCGCCGCGACCGAGCCGGTGGCGCCCGACACGGGCCGGGTCACGATCGCGCTGGACGAGCGGGGTGCCGCCGCCGATGCCACCGAGCACCTGCTGGCTCTGGGCCACCGGACCGTGCACCATGTGGCGATCCCGTCCGAGGGGCGCTCCAGCGGCAGGCAGGCCGGTTGGCGCGACGCCTTGTCGCGGGCGGGGGCCGAGATCCCCGAGGTGGTCGGCTCCGGCTGGGACATCCGGGCCGCCTATCTGGCCGGGCAGCGGCTGGCCGGTGATCCGGACGTCACGGCGGTGCTGTGCGGCAACGACGACATCGCCCAGGGCGTGCGCCGCGCCCTCTACGACGCGGGCAGGGACGTGCCCGGTGACGTGAGCATCGTCGGGTTCGACGACATTCCCGGCTCGGCCTTCTGGATCCCCGCGCTGACCACCGTACGGATGGACTTCGTCGGGCTGGGGCGGGCGTGCTTCCTGGCGGCGGTGGCCGAGCTGACCGGCCAGCCACAGCCCGAGACCGAGCTGACCTCACCCCGCCTCATCGTGCGCGAGTCGACCGCCCCTCCGCGCCACGGCTGAAATCAGCACGTAACAATCCGGCAAAGGGCCCTTCCGCTCCTGCCGTGTGACCGCTCACACTCCATGTGACCGGTCACATGGCCGCTCCTCTCCCGGCAGGAGGTACTCCCGTTGACTTCGTTCCGGCTCCTGGGTGTCACGACCGTCGTCTCCGCGCTCGTCTCGGCCCTGCTGTGCGCCGCCACCCCGGCGCAGGCCGCGTCCCCTGCCCTCGTCGTCGACCTCGCCTCGGACACGGGCCCGCTGAAGTACGGCGCGACCGGCTTCCTGTACGGCCTGGGCAACGACGGAATCCCCACCGACACCATGCTGGCGGCCCTCAAGCCCCAGGTCACCGCGCAGAAGGCGCCCGACGGCCGCCAGCATCCCAACGGCGACGCCCTCCAGATCGCGCCCATGTTCAAGCGCACCGGCGGCCGTGACATCCAGGTCTACATGCAGGACGTCTACCGCCAATGGCCGTACGAGAACCTCGGCATCGACGACTACCTGGCCAAGGTCGACACGATGACCCGCAAGATCGTCGCGGACCCGTACCGGACGTCGTACGTGTACGTGCCCTTCAACGAGCCCGACCAGATCTGGTACCAGGGCAACCTCAACGGTCTGCTCGACGCCTGGAAGCGCGTCTACCAGAAGATCCGCTCGATCGACCCCGGCGCCCGGATCGCGGGTCCCAACTTCGCCGGCTACCGCTCGGCCGACCACCGCGCGTTCCTCACCTACGCCAAGGCCAACAACGTGCTGCCCGACGTCTTCACCTGGCACGAGCTCGGCAACGACTTCTTTACCAGCTGGTACGACCACCACGCCGACTACCGGGCCATCGAGACGAGCCTCGGCATCAGCCCCCGGCCCATCGCGATCAACGAGTACGCCCGCTCCTCCGGCGACCTCGGTGTGCCCGGCAACCTGGTCCAGTACGTGACCCGGTTCGAGAACAGCAAGGTGGACGCCTGCCTGGCCTACTGGACCACGGCCGGAGCGCTCAACGACCTGGTGACCAGGAACAACCAGGCCACCGGCGGGTGGTGGCTGTACAAGTGGTACGGCGAGCTGACCGGCCACACGGTCACCGTCACCCCGCCCACCAGGAACGGCCCCCTGCAGGGGCTGGCCGCCCTGGACCCGGCCAGGAAGCAGGCCCGGGTGATCTTCGGCGGCTCCCTCAACGTGAACGACACCTACGCCGCCGACGTCGTGGTCAAGGGCATCGCCTCGGCCCCCTACCTCGGTAGCTCGGTCCACGTGACGGTGTGGGGAGTGAACAGCACCGGCCTCAACGCCTCCCCGGGCCCGGCCCTGATCCACGAGGGCGACTACACCGTCTCGGGCGGCCAGATCACCGTCCCGCTCACCGGACTGAACGGCGCCGCCGCGTACCAGGTCATCGTCACCCCGAACACCGACCTGACGCCCGCGGGCCCGGCCACCCGCTACCAGGCCGAGTACGCGGCGCTCGGCGGCACCGCCCGCGTCACCTACGGCCCCAACACCGGCTACTCCGGCACCTCCTTCTCCGAGGGGTACGGCGCCAGCGACACGGCCGCGACCACGTTCGTGGTGAGCGCGCCCAATGACGGCTACTACAACCTGGGCCTGCGTTACTCGGCGGGCCCGTACACCGGCGCGCCGCAGAACCGGGCCGCCCGCCTGGTGCTCAACGGCACCGCGTTAACCGACCTCACGCTGCCGGGAACCGCCGACTGGAACACCTGGAACACCGTGACGACCAAGGTGTTCCTCCAGGCCGGCGTCAACCGGGTCGGCGTGCACGCCTTCACCACCGACGACCGCGACGCCGTCAACCTCGACTACCTGGACGTGACCGCCACCACCGGCACCGTCACCGCCTATGAGGCCGAGAGCGGCGCCAACGTCCTGGGCGGCACGGCCGTGGTCGGCGCCAACGGCGCCGCATCCGGCGGCTCGTACGTCGGCTACATCGGCAAGGGCGCCGCCAACATCCTGCGCTTCACCGGCGTCAACGCCCCGGCCGCCGGCCGCTACCGCGTGGTGATCACCTACGCCAACGGCGAGCTGGGCGAGGGCGCGTCCAACTACAACACCAACATCGTGGACCGCTACGCCGACATCCGCGTCAACGGCGGCGCGGCCACCCGGGTCTACTTCCGCAACACGCTGGGCTGGTCGAACTTCCGTACCACCGTGATGACCGCCGACCTCAGGGCCGGCGCCAACACGATCGAGTTCGGCAACGCCGCCGCGTACGGCCCCGACGTCGACCGGATCCAGATCGCCGCCGCCCTCGGCTGACGCCTGTCTCACAACCACCGCACAACCGAAGGAGAGTTACGTGAAGCCTGCCGACGTGGTCGAGACCCTGCGCTGGGGGCATGGCGCCCTGGCGGCGGTGGTGGAGATCCACCCGGACCGGCCGGTGGCCCTCCAGAGGCTGGGACCGCCCGGCGCCGCGCCGTCCCGTCTGTCGCAGCCGCTGGTCGAGGTGCTGGTCCCCGGCGAGGGCCGGGCCAAGGCCTCGCAGCGGCTGTCGGAGACGGCGGTCGGCTCCCGGTTGCGGTACGCGGGCGCCGAGCAGAGCCGCGACGGCGACTGGCACACGCTGCGCGTCGCGCTGCGCGACGAGGTGTCCGGGCTGGCGGCCGAGCTGACGCTGCGCTCCTTCGACGGCGTGGCCGCCTGCCAGGCCCAGGTACGGGTGACCAACCAGGGCACGGACCCGGTGCTCCTGCTCGCCGTGTCCTCCTTCTCAGGCGGGTTCCTCGGCCGCCCGGTGAGCGAGGTGGACGTCCTGTCCGCCGACAGCGAGTGGCTGGGCGAGAGCAGGTGGAGCAGGCGGCCGCTCGGCGAGCACATCGCCGACCTCGGCCTGGCCGCGCACGGCCAGCACGGGCGCGGCCGGTACGCGCTGAGCAGCACCGGCACCTGGTCCAGCGGGCGGTACGTGCCGATGGGCGGGCTGGCCGACCGGCGCACCGGCCAGACCTGGCTGTGGCAGATCGAGCACAACGGCGCCTGGGGGTGGGAGACCGGTGAGCGGCTGGACGGCGTGTACGTGGTGGCCACCGGCCCCACCGACGCCGACCACCAGTGGAGCCAGACCCTGGCGGCGGGGGAGTCCTTCACCACGGTGCCGGTCTCGGTCGCCGTCTCGGACGACGGGCTCGAGGGCGCGGTGGCCGCGCTGACCGCGCACCGCCGCGCGCTGCTGCGCCCGCACCCCGACAGGTCCGCGCTGCCCGTGGTGTTCAACGACTACATGAACACCCTGATGGGCGACCCGACGACGGCCAAGCTGCTGCCGCTGGTGGACGCCGCCGCCGCGGCCGGGGCGGAGATCTTCTGCGTCGACGCGGGCTGGTACGACGACGACGGCGCCTGGTGGGACAGCGTCGGCGCGTGGGAGCCCTCCCGGACCCGCTTCCCCGGCGGCATCCAGGAGGTCCTCGGCCACATCAGGGACCGGGGGATGACGCCGGGGCTGTGGCTGGAGCCGGAGGTGATCGGCGTACGCAGCCCGATTGCCGACAAGCTGCCGCCCGAGGCGTTCCTGCAGCGCGGCGGCCGGCGCGTGGCCGAGCACGGCCGCTACCACCTGGACCTGCGCCACCCCGCGGCCACCGGGCACCTGGACCAGGTGGTGGACCGGCTGGTGGAAGAGCTCGGCGTCGGCTACTTCAAGCTCGACTACAACATCAACCCGGGCGCCGGCACCGACCTGGACGCCGACAGCGCCGGCGCCGGGCTGCTGGCCTGCAACCGGGCCCACCTCGCCTGGCTGGACGGCGTCCTGGACCGGCACCCCGGGCTCGTCCTGGAGAACTGCGCGTCGGGCGCGATGCGCATGGACTACGCGCTGCTGTCCCGGCTGAACCTGCAGTCGACCAGCGATCAGCAGGACTTCCTGCGCTACCCGCCGATCGCCGTGGCCGCGCCGCTGTCCATGCTGCCGGAACAGGCCGCCAACTGGGCGTACCCGCAACCGGACATGACGGACGAGGAGCTCGTCTTCACCATGTGCACCGGCGTGCTGGGGCGGCTCTACCTGTCGGGCAACCTGCCCGCCATGAGCGCCGCCCAACTCGACCTGGTGCGGGCGGGCGTACGCGCGCACCGCGACCTGCGCGCCGACCTGGTGCGCGCGGTCCCGTGCTGGCCGCTCGGCCTGCCCGGCTGGGCCGATCACTGGCTCGCCCTCGGCCTGCGCGCCGGGGACACCACCCATCTCGGGCTGTGGCGTCGCCCCGGCGCCGCCGAGACCTCGGTGCTGTCGCTGCCCCACCTGGCCGGGCGGGCCGTCCAGATCGAGACCGTCTACCCGGGCGATAAGGCAGGATGGGGCCACTCGTGGGACCCGCAGACCGCCGAGCTGTCCGTGACCAGCACCGTTACCGGACCGACCGCCCGAATCCTGAAGCTCCGCACCCTCTGACCCCCCACGGACCAAAAGGAAACACACCGTGAAACTCACCGCGATCACGGCCGCGGCCGCCACCGCGCTCCTGACCCTCACCGCGTGCAGCGACCCGGCCTCCGGACCCGCCGCCACCCCGGCGGGGAGCGGGCAGCCCGCCGCCTGGGCCGCGCCCACCGGCCGGCTCGACGGCACCACGCTCACCATCTGGGCCGCCCAGAACAGCAACACCGTGCCCAAGGCCGTGACCGACGCCTTCACCCAGGCCACCGGCGCCAAGGTCGACGTGGTCACCATCCCGGACCCGTACGAGCAGGGCGTACAGACCAAGGTGGCCACCGGCGACAAGCCCGACCTGGCCTTCTGGCAGCCGACCGCCTCCATGCTCACCGCACTGAACGCCAGGACCAACCTCCAGCCGCTGGACGGCGCCCCCTGGATCGCCTCGATGACGCCCGAACTACGCGACATCACCGGCCTGCTGGACAAGACCCGCTACGCCGCCCTCATCACCAGCCCGGCCGTCGAAGGCGTCTACTACAACAAGGAGGTCTTCGCCGCCAACGGCATCACCGCGACGCCCAAGAACTTCGACGAGATGGTGGAGACGGCCCGCAAGCTCAAGGCCAAGGGCGTCACCCCGTTCTTCGAGATGGCCGGCGACAAGTGGGCCACCCAGTGGTGGGTACAGGTGCAGCTCGCCGACGCCGCCCGCGACGGCCTGTGGGACCGGGTCAACACCGGCAAGGAGACCTTCTCCGACAAGACCATCCTGGACGCGATCAAGAAGTACAAGGCGCTGATCGGCGAGGGCCTGTTCAACTCCGACATCAAGACGGCGAAGTTCGAGGACCAGGGCGCGGCGCTGCTGTCGGGCAAGGCGGCGATGGCCGTCCAGGTGAACTCGTTCTTCGGCCAGCTCCAGGCCAAGGCCGACACCGCGGCGCTGGACAAGAAGATCGGCTTCTTCCCGATCTCGCCGGCCGGCAACGTGGGCACCTTCATCCCCGACCAGAGCAACGCGCTGGTGGCCTTCAGGACCGGCGACGCCAAGCGCGAGGCGGCGGCCCGCCAGCTGCTGTCGTACTGGATGGGCCCCGGCTACCAGGGCTTCGTCGCCGACCGGAAGACCGTCTCGCTGCGCGCCGACGTGCCGAGCCCGGCGGGTGTGCCGCAGGCCCTGCTCGACGTGCACAAGTCGCTCGGCGACGCGGTCGGCTCGATGCAGGCGCTCGCGGTGGCCAACCCCGACCTGTACCTCAACCTGGCCGACATGATCACCGGCAGCCTGACGCCCGAGCAGGTGGCCGCCGCGACCCAGAAGCAGTTCGCCCAGCTCGCGAAGGCGGCCGGCGCGTCCGGGTTCTGACCACATGTCCGCTACCAGCGCGCGCCGCACGCATCCGATGTGGTTCCTGATCCCGGCCTTCGCGATCCTGTTCGTCTTCTTCTTCCTGCCGACCCTGTTCAACTTCATCTACGCCTTCACCGACTGGTCCAGCTTCAAGAGCGAGATCCGCCCCGTGGGGCTGGACAACCTCACCGACCTGCTGTCGGACGGCACACTGTTCAGCGCGCTGCGCATCACGGTGAGTTACGCCGTCCTGGTGGCGCTGTTCCAGAACCTGTTCGGGTTCGGCCTGGCCGTGCTGCTGGAGCGCGACACCTGGCTGAACCGGGTCGCCCGGCTGCTCTTCCTCATCCCGGTGCTGATGTCGGCGCTGGCGGTCGGCTACGTCTTCCAGGCGCTGCTGAAACCCAACGGCAGCCTGAACGGCCTGCTCGGCGGCCTGCTCGGCCACCCGGTGAGCGTCGCGTGGCTCGGCGACACCACCTGGACGCTGGTCGTGGTCTCGGTCATCCACGCCTGGAAGTGGATGGGGCTTTCCATGCTCATCTACCTGGCCGGGCTGAAGACCGTGCCGGAGGACGTCACCGAGGCCGCCAGGATGGACGGCGCCTCGCCCTGGCAGGCGTTCTGGTCGATCCGCTTCCCGCTGCTGGCGCCGGCGGTGACCTTCAACGTCGCCACCGCGCTGCTCGGCTCGATGAACGGCTTCGACATCGTCCAGGCCACCACCGGGGGCGGGCCGGCGCGCAGCACCGAGATCCTCAACATCTTCATCTACCGCACCTTCGGCCAGGGCCTGTTCGCGCAGGCCACGACCATGAGCCTGGTGCTGTTCCTGCTGGTCGGGCTGCTGGCCTTCCCCGTCATCCGGATTCTGCGCAAGCGGGAGGAGATCCTGTGACCGTTCGTACGGGCGGGAGTGTCCGCCCATGACCATCCCCGCTTACGGCGTCCGCGGCCGCCGGGTCCGGCCGCCCCGCGCGAGCGGCCTCGCGGCGCGGCTGCGTCCCTTCGCCGTCGTCGCGCTCGTCGCCACCGTGATGGGCGTGCCGCTGTGGCTGATCGTCTCGACGGCGGCCAAGTCACAGTCCGAGGCGCTCTCGCCGGACCTGTCGCTCCCGTCGCGCTGGCTCCTGTGGGACAACCTCGCGCAGGTGTGGACCCAGGGCGACATCCCGGCCGCGTTCCTCGGCAGCGTACTGATCGTGGTCCCGGCCGTCGCCCTGGTCCTGACGTTCGGCTCCATGGCGGCGTGGATCCTGGCCCGCCGGGCCACCCGGCTCAACGCCGTCCTGTACGCGCTGGCCATCAGCGGCATCGTGCTGCCGCCCGCCGTGGTGACGATCGTGCTGCTGCTGCGCCAGCTCGGCCTGGCCGGCACCCTCACCGGCATGATCGGCGTCTACGTCGGCATCTACCTGTCGACCGTCGTCTTCTTCGTCACCGGCTTCGTCCGTACGGTGCCGCTGTCGATCGAGGAGGCCGCGCGCATGGACGGCGCGGGCCCCGTGCGGGTCTTCGTCTCGGTCATCCTGCCGATGCTGCGCCCGGTGCTGGCCACCGCCACGATCCTCATCTGCCTGTACGTGTGGAACGACGTCTTCTACGCGTTCTTCGTCATCGGCGGACGGATGGACACCTTGCCCCTGAACCTGTTCCAGGTGGCCAACGCCGGGCTCTACCTCAACAACTGGCACTTGATCTTCGCCTACATCATCCTCATGAGCCTGCCGCTGCTGATCGTCTTCGCCGTGGCGCAGCGCAGGATCATCTCGGGGATCACCGGGGGCGCGGTGAAGTAGGGGCTACTGGGGGACGGTCCACTTCTGCGGGTCGAGGCCGTTGCAGTCGTAGATCTGCAGGCGGGTGCCGTTGGCCGTGGCGCCCTGTGGGCTGTCGAGGCAGCGGCCCGACTGCGGGTTGAGCAGCGAGCCGTTGGCCTGCTTGCGCCACTGCTGGCCGCCCGCGGTGTTGCACTCCCACAGCTGGACCTTGCTGAAGTTCGCGGTGGCGTTGGCGTCGATGTCGAGGCACTTGCCGAACGCCCGGATCGTGCCGTTCGGGTGCATCGACCAGCGCTGGCCGGTGGCGATGCCGCAGTCCCAGAGCTGGACGGCGTTGCGGTTGGCGTTGGTGTTGGTGTCGACGTCCAGGCACTTGCCGGCCGTGGCCGGGCCGGTGATCTGTCCGACCGGGCCGCCCAGCGTGCCGATGCCGTAGCGGACCTGGCACTGGTTGCCGGTGAGCTGGGTCCCGGCCAGGTAGAGGAAGCTCGTGCCGTCGGCGGCGGGCACGATCGGCGAGCTGTAGCCGGGGCAGGCCGGCGCCCCGGGGGCGTAGCCGCCGGTGGGGTTGACGGTCACCGGGGCCTCGATCTCGGTCCACGCGCCCGCGCCCAGGTTGGTGTTGGCGAACAGGACCAGGCCCGACTCGCCCTCCACGGTCTTGTCGCCGGTGGGGCCGGCGACCACGCGCTGGCCGGACATCAGCAGCGTGCCGTTGGCCCCGCCGCCGGGCAGCCAGGCGACATAGGGGGTGTGCAGCAGCTCCCGGCTGTCGGAGGTGCGCACGATGGTCCCGGCCGCGCTCCAGTTGAGGCCGTCGGGGCTGGTCTTGGTGTAGACCTCGCACGCGTGGTCGGGGTCGGTGGCGTCGCGGCACAGCTCGTACGCCATCAGGAACGTGCCGTTTGGCAGCGGCGTGAGGATGGACATGCCGGGCCTGGCCAGGTTGTCGCCGGGGAAGGCCACGTCCTGGGTGAGCGTGGCGCTCCAGGTCTGGCCGCCGTTGGTGGAGGTGTAGTGGCCGATGACCTGGTTGTTGGTCGGGGTGTTCGCGGGCCGCTCGTCGGAGATGAAGCAGGCCAGGGTGTTGTTCGGGGCGAGCAGGAACCACGGCTCCCAGATACCGTGCCCAACGGTGTTGGGCTGGCCGCTGCTCTGCGTGCAGTTGGACAGCCACGTCCAGGTGACGCCGTGGTCGGTGCTCTTGAACACCTCGACCTTCTGCGCGGTGAAGTCGCCGACGTGCCAGGCCGTGCCCGCCGCCAGCAGGTCGCCCTGGTTCAGGCCGTTCGCGGTGCGCGGCACCTCGTACAGGACCGGGGCGCCCAGGTCCCAGCCGGAGGTGTGCGAGGTGATCGTGGAGATGGGGTTGGCGGTCCAGGTACGGCCGCCGTCGGTGCTGCGGTAGATCGGGAAGGCGTTGGGCGCGTTGTGGTTGTTGCGGGCGAACGTGGCCAGCATCGTCTCGTTCGGCGAGCCGTCGTAGTCGAGCCGGACGGCCCTGGGGTAGCTGGCGTCACCCTGGGGATAGGTGGTCAGGTTGGGGGAGTAGAGCACCTGTCCGGCCGGGGCGGCCGAGGCGGGACCGGCCAGGGCCACGAGCAGCCCGGCGATCAGGGTCAGCGCCATCACCAGCGGTAACGGGCGCCTGGGGGGTGGTGCGATGCGCACGGTGTCTCCTGGGGTGGGGGCCCGGTGAGCGGATCTCACCGGGATGTTTCCGGCTGTGCTCAGGGGCGGGCCTGGGGGTCGTCGCCGATGATCGGGGCGATGTGGGTGTCCACGTCGACGGCGGAGCGGGCCAGGACGGTGCCGTCGTCGGACACGAGGGCGATGTGCAGGCGGCCGCTGGTCCAGCCGTCGGGCAGTTCGGCGTGCACCTCTGCGGGCGCGCCGAGCAGGAACGGCTTGGCCTCGGCCCGCTCCCCGGCCGTCCCCGGTCGCGCGGGCGCGGGCCCGAAGACGGCGGACCAGGCGGTGTGCAGGTGGCCGCTGACGGACTCCGTGCCGTGATGGGAGATCCGGACCGGGACCGCGACCCGCCCGGTCTCGCTGAGCAGGTCACGGCCGGGGGCGACGGGGACCACGTCCAGGACGAGCGTCGTCGTGGCGTTGACGTGCGCCGGGTCCACCCCGGCCAGGTCCTTGGGGCGGCGCTCGAAGTCCAGCAGCCCGGCCGACTCGTGCTCGATGTCGTACAGCTCGGTGTAGACGTAGCCGGCCAGCCGGTCGTGGCGCCGCATCTCCTGGGTCTGCCAGCGCAACTGCCAGCCCCGCTGCACGCTGGTGAAGCCGGTGCCGTACTCGCTGTTCAGGTTGGGCAGACCGCGCACCGGCTGCGACGGCGTCCCGGCCAGCTTCTTGCGGACCACGTAGTCGGGGCCGAGCGGGACGGGGAAGTCGTCCTGGTCGCCGTTCAGCAGCGCGGCGATCGTCCGGCCCCAGGAGGCGGCCGACTCGTCGTAGTAGTGCCAGTCGAGCAGGTCGGTCTTCACGTGCGCCCAGCCGGAGTTGTCGACCGCGGGCCGGGTCGGGTCGAGGGCCTTGAGCAGGTCGTACGCGCGGGCCGCGGCCTCCTGCTTGGCCGGGTCGCCGGGAATGTCCCAGTCCAGGCCCCACTCCTCGTTGTACAGGCCCCAGATGACGATCGCGGGGGAGTTGCCGTCGCGCTCGGCCATCGGGGCGATCTGCGCCTCGAAGGCGGCGACCGACTCCGCCGAGAACCGGCCGGTGGCGGCGGGTTCCGCCCAGATCAGCATGCCGAGCGTGTCGGCATGGTGAACGAAGCGCGGATCCTCCAGCTTGAGATGCTTGCGCACCAGGTTGTAGCCCGCGGCGGCGGCCAGCTCGAGGTCGCGGCGCAGCGCGGCGTCGTCGGGCGCGGTGATGCCGGTACGCGGCCAGTAGCCCTGGTCGAGGACGCCGCGTACGAACAGGCGGTGGCCGTTGAGGTACAGGTCCTCGCCGGACACCTCGATCCGGCGCAGCCCGGTGTAGCCGGTGACCCGGTCGGTGCCGTCGGCCGAGACCAGTTCGGCGTCCACGTGGTACAGATGCGGGTCCTCGGGCGACCACAGGCGCGGCTCGGCGATCGGCAGCACACCCCGCGCGACACCATCGGAGATCGCCACGTCCACCGTCGTTCCGTGGTCGCGCACGGTCAGCCGGAGTGTCGCCGGAGCCGGGCCCTCGACGCGGGCCTCGACCTCGATGCCGTCCAGCCCCTCGGTCGGCCGCAGCTTCAGCGCGGCCACGTGGGTGGCGGGCCGCGCTTCCAGCCAGACGCTCTGCCAGATGCCCGACGAAGGGGTGAAGCACACGCCGTCGAAGTCGTCGCGCGGGATGCTGCGCTGCTTGCCGTGCGCGATCTCCCGCTTGTCGGCGGGGGAGGAGACCCGTACCAGGATCTCCTGCTCGCCCTCGCGCAGCGCGTCGGTGATGTCCGCCTCGAACGGCGTGTATCCGCCCACGTGGCGGGCCACCTCGGTGTCGTTGACCCAGACGGTGGCCTCGTGGTGCACGGCCCCGAAGTGGAGGACGATCCGCTGCCCCGCCCAGCCGGCGGGGACGGTGATCCGGCGGCGGTACCAGGCGACCGGCAGCCAGTGGGCCTCGATGCCGGAGGCCGGGGTCTCCCAGGCGAACGGCACGGTGATGGTCCGGTCCCAGCCCGGGTCGGCGTCGGCCCGGAAGTCCCAGTCGCCGTTCAGGCTCGACCAGGAGTGCGACCGGTCGAAGTGGGGGCGCGGGTATTCCGCACGCGGCGTCATTGGAAGGGTGCTCCGATCATGAGAGGTGTGCGCGGTCAGCCCTTGACGCTGCCGGCGAGGATTCCGCTGATGAAGTGGCGCTGCAGCAGGATGAAGATCACCAGTAGCGGCAGCATGGCGATGCTGCCGGCGGCGAGCAGCTCACCCCAGACGGTGGCGAAGTCGGCGCCGACGCGGTTGCCGGTGACGTTCTGCGCCAGGGTCGACAGCACCACCTGGACCGTCTGGTGCGCGGTGTCGTTGACGGCGACGACCGGCCAGACGAAGTCGTTGTAGATGTTCATGGTGGTCAGCACGGCCAGCGCGGCCAGGCCGGGCCGGATCACCGGGATGACGACCCGGGCGAAGACCCCGAACTCGCTCGCGCCGTCCACCCGCCCGGCGTCGAGTAGTTCGTCCGGGATGGCGGCGATGACCTGGCGCATCCAGAAGATGCTGAAGGCGTCGACGCTGCCCGGCAGGATCAGCGCCTGGTAGGTGTTTACCCAGCCCAGCGCGCTCATCTCCAGCAGCAGCGGGATGATCAGCACCAGGGTCGGCAGCATCAGCGTGAGCATCACCACCCCGAACAGCGCGTTCTTGCCGGGGAAGGTGTACTTGGCGAAGGCGTAGCCGGCCAGCGGGCAGAACACCATCGTCATCGCGCCCTTGACCGCCAGGACCAGCGCGGTGTTCACGAAGCCGGTGCCGATCGGCACGTCGGCGAACATGGCCCGATAGTTGTCCAGCGTCGGGCCGCCCACCGACAGCGGACTGGTGATGATCTCGGCGGCGGGCTTGAGCGAGGAGCTGAGCGCCCACCAGATCGGGTACAGGAACGCGACGGCGAGCAGCGCGAGCACCACGTACTGCACCGGACCGGGCCTGGCCTGCTTCATGACACCTCGTCTTTCGGGCGCAGCAGCCGGACCGCGCCCAGCGAGAGGCCGAACACCAGCAGCACCAGCAGGAAGGAGTTGGCGGCACCGGTGCCCAGGTCGGATGCCGAGATGTGGTCATAGAGGTAGAGGCCGGCCGTGGTGGTGGAGCCGTAGGGGCCGCCCTCGGTGACCACGTACGGCTCGGCGAACATCTGGAAGACCGCCAGCGTCTGCACGACCACCAGGAAGGCGATGCTGCGCCGGACGAGCGGCACGGTCAGCGACCAGAACTGCCGCCATCGCGAGGCGCCGTCGATCGAGGCGGCCTCGTACACGGCACCCGGTACGGCCTGCAGTCCGGCGAGCAGGATGATGATCGCGAAGCCGGTGGTCTTCCACAGGAACAGCAGCGCGAGCGTCGGCTTGGCCCACGCGGTGGAGGTCAGCCAGCTGACGGCGGGCAGGCCCATCAGCCCGAGCACGTGGTTGATCAGCCCGTAGTCCTCGTCGAACACCACGATCCACACCTGCGCCATGGCCACCAGCGGTGTCACGAAGGGCGCGATGAAGGCGACCCTGAACAGCCCGCGCAGCCGCAGCCGCGCGTTGGCCAGCAGTACCGCCGCGCCCAGTCCGGCGATGACCTGGACCGGCACGATCAGCAGCCACATCACCGCGCTGTTGCCGAGCGAGGCCCAGAAGTCGGGGTTGGTCAGCAGGTAGACGTAGTTGCCCACGCCGACCCAGGTGGCCTCGCCCGCGCCGCGCCAGCGGGTGAGGCTGAGGCGCAGCGCGTAGACCAGCGGGTAGACGCCGAAGGCCGCGAAGACCGCGAAGAACGGCGCGATGAACAGGTACGGCGAGAGCCGGGGCAGGCGCCGCGAGCCGGTGGCGGCCCGCCCTGCCGTCGTGGCGGTGAGACTCGACATCAGGCCCGGTCGATCAGGTTGCGCTGGATCTTCTTGGCCGACTCGGCGATCACGTCGTCGGGGGACATCTTCCCCTCGATCAGGCGCTGGGTGTTGTCACCGAGATAGTCCACGGACTGGGCCCACCACACGGGGATCGGCGCGGCGGCCGGGATGGTGGCGGCGGCCTCGACGGCGACCTTCCACAGGTCCTGGCCGCCGAGCGCGTCGATCGGCTTGAACAGCGGCTTGTCCGGCTTCAGCGCCGGGGTGAAGGAGGGTACGGAGGTGGACAGCCCACCGGGGTAGATGCTGTTGGGGCCGTAGACGGCGGTGCAGCCGGGCTCGGTGAAGCACAGGAACTCATACAGCAGCCAGGCCAGCTCCGGGTTCTTCGCCTTGGCGGGGATGATGAAGCTGCTGCCGCCCATGGCGCCGCTGCGGGCGCCGCCGGGCGTCCACGCGGGCAGGGGGGCGGCCCGCCACTTGCCCTTGGTGGCCTTGAGCAGTTGCTGCGGCGCGAACGACCACCAGATCGCCCACGGGACGAACACCTGCTGCCCGCTGTCGAGGGTGTTGATGTCGGCCGCTTCCAGGTAGGGCGCGTGGGTGACCAGGTCGCCCTTGACCGCGTCCTGGATCCAGGTCAGGGTCCGCCGGTACTCGGCCGACTCCAGGCGGAGCCTGCCCTGCGCGTCGGCGAGGCTCGTGCCCTGCTGGTTGGCCAGCATCTCCAGCCAGAGCTGGCCGAGGAAGGGGTTCTTGTCCAGGTGGATGGGCTTGGTCTTCGGGTCCTTCTCCTTGATCGTCCGGGCCGCGGTCAGCAGGTCGTCGTAGGTGCCGATCCCGGCCGGGTCGACGCCGGCGTCCTGCAGGATGTCCTCCCGGTACCAGAGCAGGCCGGGGTCCAGGTCCCACGGCACGCCGAAGATCTTGCCGCCGACGGTGTTGACGGACAGCTTGTACGGGGCGACCCTGTCGCGGTAGGGGGCGATCAGGTCGGTCAGGTCGTACAGGTGCTCGGACTGGCCGCCGATCTTGGCGTCGTCCCAGAAGCTGCCGTCCGGCACGTCGGTGCCGCTGATCAGGGTGTTGGCCAGCTTGGCGTCGATGTCGACGGCCAGGTGGTTCACCTTGACTCCGGGGTAGGCCTCCCGGAACTTGCCGATCGCCGCGTCGAACACCTTGAACAGGTCACCGGACCGGTTCCAGATCGTGATCTCGCCCTTGGCGGAGGTGGACGCCGTGACGGTGGGCTTGGCCAGCTTGCTCGGCGCCGCGCTGGTGCCGCCGCCGGGAGCGCAGGCGCCGGCCGCGGCCAGCGCGCCGATTCCGAGCGCTCCCTTGAGGAAGCCGCGGCGGGCCATGGCGGGTGTGGACATCTCTACTCCTCGGACGGGGTACGGCGCGGCTTGCGGAGAAACGCTCTGCAACGATGCAGACATCATGCATACTCCTCTGCAACGATGCAAGAGTGAGTTATGATCACACCAACCGCAGAGGAGGAACATGGCCCGTCCAACGTTGCGTGACGTCGCCAAGCGGGCGAACGTCTCGATCCGCACGGTGTCCAACGTGGTCAACGGCTACGCGCCGGTCTCCGACGAGCTGCGGGCCCGGGTGCAGGTCGTGCTGGACGAGGTGGGTTACCGGCCCAACCTGATCGCCCGCAACCTCAAGCAGGGCCGTACCGGGATGATCGGCCTGGTCGTCCCCGAGCTGGACGTCCCCTACTTCGCCGAGCTGGTGCGCGAGGTGATCACCGCGGCCAGGGCGCACGGCTACGTGGTGATGGTCGACCAGACCGACGGCGACGCCGAGCGGGAGCGTGAGCTGCTGGCCCGTGACTCAAGGGCCAGCATGTTCGACGGCCTGCTGCTGAGCCCGCTGGCCATCTCCGCCGAGGAGCTGCGCGGCCGGGGCAACCGGGTCCCGATCGTGCTGCTCGGCGAGCACATCTTCAACGGCAGCTTCCACCACGTCGCCATCGACAACGTCGCCGCCGCCCGTACGGCCACCGGGCACCTGCTGGAGCAGGGCCGCCGCCGCGTCGCCGCCATCGGCGACCAGCCGTACGCGACCGGCGAGACCGCGCAGCTGCGCACCTCCGGCTACCGGCAGGCGCACGCCCGGATGGGGCTGGACGTCGACGAGCGGCTCATCGTCCCCACCCCGCGCTTCCACCGGCGTCTGGGCCTGGAGGCGATGGAGCGTCTGCTCGCGCTGCCCGACCCGCCCGACGCCGTGTTCTGCTACAACGACCTGCTCGCCCTCGGTGCGATGCGCGCCCTGACCAGGGCCGGGCGCCGCATCCCGGACGACGTCGCGGTGGTCGGCATCGACGACATCGAGGAGGGCGAGTACAGCACGCCCAGTCTCACCACGGTCGCCCCGGACAAGGCGGAGATCGCCCGGCTGGCGGTGGGCGTCCTCATCGACTCGATCAACGGCTCGGCGCCCACGCCGTCGGAGATCGTCGTCCCCCACCGCCTCATCGTCCGGGAGAGCACCGCTCTCTGACCCGGCGTAGTCTTTCCCAGCGGAGTCGGAACGCCACAGCGACCCATCCGCGGCGTAAAGCGCGGGGGGCAGCACCGCGACCTGAGCCTCGGCATGGGTGCGGGAGATGAAAATCCAGGTCACAAGCCCTCTGGCGGGGCAGTCTGGGGGCGCGCGCGTTGTTCTACCGTGGAGAGCGGGGGCAGCACCCGTCCCCGCTGACACCAGAATCCCACGGAGAACATTATGTCTATTCTGTGCTTCTTCGGCATGATCCGCCCGCCGGTTCCTGCGCCTCCGGATCTGTCCAGCGGTAGCAATGGAGCGGCGCTTGCGCGCCGTCGCCGCCGCCATCGCCACTGAGCTCAACGCTCAGACATAGAAAGACGCTCGGCAGGGAAGGCCCCTCGCCGGGCGTCTCGCTGTGCTTCCCCCCAGACGGCACGGAATTTCGTGATCGGGAAGACGAATACGCCTTTCGGTGAATAGTAGAGGAGAAGATCATCAACCTACGTCTATGAGGTAGACCGTGAATTTAGGCAAGTCGCTCATCGCCGCTCTCGCGGCGGGAGCAATCGGCGTCACGCCGGCGTGGGCCCGGCAGGCCCCGCCTCAGCAGGAGAACGGGGTGACCCTGATCACCGGTGACCGGGTCGTGGTCACCGGGCCGGGGCACCGTGTGGAGCCCGGTCCCGGCAGGCGGACGGACTTCACGAGCCAGGTGCTCGGAGGCCACCTGTACGTGATACCCGCCGACGCCACGCCGCTGATCGCCCAGGGCGTGCTGGACCGGCGGCTGTTCGACGTCACCCAGCTCCTGGCCTGGAAGTACGGCGACGCCGACACCCCCGACATCCCCGTGATCTCTCAAGGGACCGCCGGGCAGGCCGTCGCACCGCAGGGCGCCCAGCGGGTCCGGCAGTTATCCAGCCTCGGGATGAGCGCGGCGCGCGTGCCGAAGGCGAACGTCGCCCAGACCTGGAAGGATCTGACAGGCGGTGGCGCCCGCGCCCTGACGGCGGGTCGTACCAAGCTGTGGCTGGACGGCCGCAGGTCGTTCTCGCTGGACGAGAGCGTCAAGCAGATCGGCGCCCCGCAGGCGTGGCAGCAGGGCATGACGGGCAAGGGCGTCACCGTCGCGGTCCTCGACTCCGGCTACGACCCCGACCATCCGGACCTGAAGGACGCGGTACAGCAGGAGCGCAACTTCAGCGACGAACCCGACATCCGCGACTCCCTCGGCCACGGCACTCATGTCGCCTCGATCGTGGCGGGAAGGGATCAGAAGTATCGGGGCGTGGCGCCGGAGGCGACGCTGGCCATCGGGAAGGTGGGCGGTCCCGCGGGCCCGACCGATTCGGCCATCCTCGCTGGCATGGAGTGGGCGGCCGTCGAGATCAAGGCCAAAGTCGTCAACATGAGCTTCGGCGACGTGGACGCTCTCGATCTGGACCCACTGGAGCAGGCGGTCAACACGCTTTCTGAGCGGACCGGCACGCTGTTCGTCGCGGCGGCGGGAAATGACGGCGCCAGGGGCAGGGTGATCAGCCCCGGTAGCGCTGAAGCGGCGCTGACCGTGGGCGCGGTGGACAAAAAGAGTCGCCTGGCCGAATTCTCCAGCCCGGGGCCGCGAGTGAGCGACCACGCGATCAAACCCGACGTGACCGCGCCGGGCGTGAACATCGTCGCCGCGGCCGCGGCGGGCACCGCCGACGGCCTCCACCGGCCGCTCAGCGGCACCTCGATGGCCACCCCGCACGTGGCGGGAGCGGCGGCCATCCTGGCTCAGCGCCACCCGGAGTGGACGGGCGCGCAGCTCAAGGCCGCGCTGATCGGCAGCGCCGCGCCCGCTCAAGGCGCGACGCTCTATCAGCAGGGAGCCGGGCTGATCGACCTGGAACGCGCGCTGAAGCAGCAGGTCACGGTCGCGCAGGGCAACGTCTGGGCGGCCTTCCCCTGGAACGCCGCCGGCGAGCGGGTGACGACCAAAACGATCACGTACGCCAACGCGAGTGACGCTCCGGTCGCCCTCGACCTGTCGGCTCAGGGCGAGGTGCTGAAGCTGCCGGCCGACCAGGTCACGGTCCCGGCCAAGGGCGAGGCCTCGGTCACGCTCACCATCGACGCCGGTGGCAAGGCGCCGGGCGACTACCCGGGAACGGTCACCGCCAGGTCGGGCGAGACGGTGATCCGCACGCTGGCCGGCGCCTACGTCGAGCCCGAGTCCTACGACGTCACGCTCACCGTCGTCGGCAAGCAGGGCCAGCCCATCAACCCCATGCAGAGCCAGATCTATGACGCGAAGACCGGAGCCCTCCACCAGCCGGCCTTCCGTGACGGTGTGGCCAAGGTACGACTGCCCGAGGGCGACTGGAGCGTCTACACCGAGATCACGGAGAAGATCGACGGGAAGTGGGTCATGACGATCGCCGACCCCGCGCTGAAGATCGACGGCGGCGACCAGAAGCTGACGGTGGACGCGCGCCAGGGCAAGGCGGCCAAGATCACGCTTGACGATCCGAGCGCCGAACGTCAGCGCGGTTACGCCCTCGGGGTGACCCACGGCGCATGGAACTCCTGGTGGTCGACAAATGGCGACGTCAACGACAACCTCTTCGTCGTTCCCAGCCGCCAGGCAGGTCTGACCTACGGTGTGGAGACCATGTGGCTCAGCAAGGACGCGTCTCCCAGCCCGTACGTCTACCAGATCGTCGACCACCGCACCGACGGCCTCCCCGAGGATCCTGTCCACAACTTCCGGCAGAAGGATCTGGCGAAGGTCACCGCGACCTACCGGGCCGCGGGAGTGGCGGCCACGGGCATGCCGATGTCCGGACTGCGCATGGCTGATTTCCCCGGCTCGGCCCTGAGGCCGCTGGTCGACGATATCGCCTTGCCCGGCACGCTCATCCACTACCGCACGCCCGGGCTGACCTACGAGAGCGGGCTTGAGGTCGGCACCTCGCTGGTGTTCGACGGCGGCAAGCTCATGAAGCGCGGTCAGACCAGCGAGGTCTGGAACAGCGCGGTCACCGGGCCGGCGTTCCTGCTGCCGGGCGGCAGCCGTACCGGCGACAAGCTGACCTTCTCCGGAGTGGGGCTGTTCTCCGACGGGGGCGCGGGCAGGACGGGGTCGGACACCGCCGCCACCGGCGTCGCCACCCTCGCCAAGGACGGGCAGGTGCTGGCCAAGGCCGACCTCGCCGGCTGCTGGGTCTACGAGCAGGAAAAGTGCCAGTTGCGCGCCGACCTTCCCTCGGGGCGCGGCTCCTACACGCTGACCGCGTCGATGCGCAGGCAGGTCCCGCACTCGGCGCTGTCCACCGGCGTGGAGTCCGTGTGGACGTTCCCGTCCGCGACCACGGCCACGGAGCAGCCGCTGCCGCTGACCGCGGTCCGGTACAACCCCGAGGGCCTGGACGCATCGAACCGCGCCAAGCCAGGCAGCGTGACCCGCCTGCCCATTCGGATCGAGCGCAACGCCGGGTCCGCGCCGGTGAAGGCGAAGTCGGTCGGGCTGGAGATGTCCGTCGACGACGGCGCGAACTGGCGCAAGATCCCGGTCGTCCGCACCGGCTCGGGCTGGTCCGCCATGGTGCCGAACCCGGGTACGGCCGGCTTCGTCTCACTCCGCGCGGTGGTGACCGACACGGCGGGCATCGGACTGACCCAGACGATCACCCGCGCCTACGCCATCGGCTGACCGGTCGGCCACACCCACCGTCCTGGCCGGGTCCGGCCGGGGCGGTTGTGTGAGAATCTCGCCGCTCGGAGGGCTCGGTAGCCGGACTTGTTTTTGAAGCGTGCTTTGCGGCGATACGCGGGTCGGCGCTGACGATGGCCGGGTGATGTTGCTGGGTCTGGAGCGCTTTCCGTCCTTGGGGTGGTGGCGATCATGCGTTCCAGGCTCGTACTGTGGCCAGGTCCTCTGTGCAAGGGGGATGTGGGTTGGTGATACTGCTGATGGGCTTTTCTGGTTGTGTGCTTCGGAACCTGTAGTGCTCATGCGACGCGCCGGGTGTTCCGAGGGAGATATGGCCCTGTATGTTGCTTGATAGGTGAATCGTTCGAGAGTGGTTTCTGGTCTTGAGAGGCGTATTGCCCGATCAGAGGCCGTAGCGGTCGCCCTTCGGGGCGGCCGAGCATCGCAACCCCGTGGCCGACAGGCCCGGCAAGGTGTTGGTCTCCAGGTGTGGCGGTCGCCTTGCGGGGCGGCCGAGCATCGCAACAACATCTTCAAGGGGCGCGCGGTGGAGTTGTACCGATGGCGGTCGCCCTTCGGGGCGGCGAGCATCGCAACCCGAAGGCGGACGCCCGGTGCGTTGATCTAGACCAATGGCGGTTGCCCTTCGGGGCGGCCGAGCATCGTAACTGGAGAAGCCCCGGTGTCCCGTATCCAATCAGGCACGTGGCGGGCCTCCGCGCTGATGGCTGCCTCGCGCACGATCTGATGATCGAAGTCCTATCACAGGCGTGAAAGAGATACCTGGCCATTCGGGCCCGCGCCGATCGTGGAAACCATGCAACGCTACGGTACGGCTGTCCAGGACCAAAGCCTTGGTCCATGCTCGCCACGCAGACACGCCAACCTCAGCATTACTTCGTCGTGCCGAGCGGGATTCTCGGCGGCGACCTGGGCCGCCATACAGGTCATACGGAACTCGCGGACGTCCCGCAGCGTCTCGAACCCGGCCCACGAGGTGACGTCGTGCTCGTATACCCGGACGAAGGTGCCATAGTCCTCGGCGGTGATGCCGGCCAAGGTGAAAGCCTTGACAGCCGTGGAGGTCAGGTCCCATTCGGGCGGGCCGACCGAGCAGCGTTCCAGGTCGAGCAGCACAACGCCGCCGTCGTCCGTGCTCACCACGTTGCCGATCCATGCGTCCCCATGCACGACGGTCTCCGGCAGGCCCTCGGGTAGCGCTGCGTAGCGCGCCCTCAAATCGGCCAGGCGGGCGCGCATCCAGGCCAGGTCCGACTCGTCAAGGGTGGCCGCACGATCGATCCGCTCTGCGAGTCGTACGAACGGATCCAATCGGCCGATGTCGAACTCGGTCGGTGGCGGGAGGCCGTGAAGGCGGCGCAGCGTCGTCGCGACCATCAGCGCCGTGCCGTGTCGGTGGGGTGGTAGCTCTCGCCACCAGGTGACCGCGCGGCCGTCTCTCCGACGGGGCTATCTCGCGGGGGTGGCAGGACGTGAGCAGCAAGTTATGGACGGTGGCGGCCCTGGTGGCGGTCATGGTGACCGTCTCGTCTTGCGACGCAGACACCCCGCCGAAGGACACGCCCCAGCCCTCCGCCGCGAGTTGCGCGACCTCGCTCCCGCCGAATCCGCCCCCTTCTCCCACCCAGTCGACTGCCTGGGCGGCCGGGCTCTGCCTTGATGTCCAGATGCCCAAGCCGGACAGCCAGGTTCCCGCGCTGGCCGATTGCGCACTCGCGACGGCCGGGGCCCAGATCACCAAGCTCGTCTACCAGGGCAACGGGCCGGTGGAGTGCCCGAAGGACACCGACGGGATGCTGGACACCCCGACCGGTCTGGAGCCGCCGCGTACGGTCTGCCTGCGCAACCGCCGCGCCCCGCACCCGGGGGACGTCGGCAAGGGTGGCGGGATCCTACGCGTCGGCGACTGCACGCTCATCGAGGACGAGCCCGTCGTATCCGTCGAGGAGCGGGCCTGTTACGACGGCCACGGCCCCGGCAGGATCAGGAAGTTCACCAGGACGAAGAAGGCGTGTACGCGCAAGATCTGGTCCTACGCCTACAAGTGGCAGGGCTCCTACTTATGCGTCGGGCCGGGTGAGGACGCCAAGGAGGTCGGTCCCCAGTACGCGCTCGCGAGCTGCCTGACCGCTCCCAAGACGAAGCGCCGCAAGACGGTCTTCGGCACGGAGAACTCCATCGTCGGGGGACTGAAGAAGGTGTCCTGCAAGGCCAAGAAGGCGTGGGGGAAGGTGGTCGGGCACGTCAGCATCGAGTTCGAGTGTCGGCGGCCCGCCGATTACTCGGTGACGAGCTCGACGTCCACTTTGTACGGGCTCGCCTCCGGCCCCGACCCCTGCCCGGCGATCATCTGCATCCGGAGACTCTGACCCGCGCGTACGGAGCGTGACCTGTTGAGCGCCAGGAGAATGTCGGTCCTGATGGCCGGGTCCACCACGACATAAAACGCGGGGTCGTATTCCTCTGGCTCCGAGACGCGCAGGTCGTGGAGCGCCATGGTCAAAAGCGCGGGACACGCTGCCACAGTCACGTTCAGGAGCGCCTTGGGCGACTACGTTAAGGCCTGACAAATACGGACAAGACGACGCAGGAGATTTCCATGACCGACACCTCGGGCCAGGAGCTCTTAGCCAAGATCGACACCACGAGACCGCATTCGGCGCGGGTGTGGAACTATCTCCTCGGGGGCAAAGATTTCTACCCCGTCGACCGCGAGGCCGCCGACCAGTACAAGAAGACCTTCCCCGGGATCGTCGACATCGCCCGCACTGACCGAGCCTTCCTCGGCCGGGCCGTACGGTTCCTCACCGGCGAAGGCGTCCGCCAGTTCCTGGACATCGGAACCGGCCTGCCAACGATGGACAACACCCACGAGGTCGCCCAGCGGGTCGCCCCAGAGTGCCGCATCGTCTACGTCGACAACGATCCGCTGGTCCTGCTGCACGCCGAGGCGTTGCTGAAAAGCTCCGAAGAGGGGGTCTGCGACTACATCGACGCCGACCTGCGCGACCCGGACAAAATCTTGGAACGGGCCGCGCAGACGCTGAACTTCGACGAGCCAGTCGCGATCATGCTGCTGGGCATCTTGCATCTCGTCCCGGACTTCGCCCAGGTGCACCAGAGCGTGATGCGGCTGCTGGACGCCGTGCCCCCGGGCAGCTACCTGGCGATCACCCACGCCACCCTCGATTTCGACGGCGAGACGACCGCCCAGGCCGAGGCCCAGCAGGAATGGAACAAGAAGGCCGACTCGATAACCCCCCGTACCCGCGCCGACATCAGCCGCTTCTTCGACGGCCTGCAAATGGTAGAACCCGGCCTGGTCTCGATGTCACGGTGGCGGGTCGAGGCCACCCCCTGGGGTGAACCCGCCGAACTGGCTGGCTACTGCGGAGTCGGCCGAAAGCCCTGAAACCGCCGATGCCGCCCTGGAGATCTGCATCGATCTTGGGAGTCCAGCGAGGATGCGCCGCGGACAGGGTAAATCAGTATCACTGAGGTCAGGTTCTTTGGTGTAGCGCGTGAAGGGTATCGCGTCGAAAGTATTGCCGTATCGGCTTAGTCACCATGCGTGATTTTCTTGGTGAACTGGAGCCTGGGGGCAGAACGGTCAGAAGTCGTGCCGTCATATGCGGCGGGAATTCCCGATACCGGGAATTTCCGCTGGTCAGAAGCTTTCGAGACGAGTTGACTCGCTCGCACATGGGAAGTTTCCATAGCCCAGTGCCAGGCGCGGCGCTCGAAGGGAAGAGGCGGCGGGAGATCAAGTGGAATATGGTGTTTGAGCCAGCTGCCGTGGCAGGATGATCGACGGTCAGACCGGGGAAATTCACCGATTTGGGAGCATGCATGCCGACTGTTCGCGGTACAGGCGACTTGCCGCGAATCTCCGACGGGGATTTGCGTCAGTCTGGGCCGACAGCGTTACGGATGTTAGTCGGCGCGTACCTGCGACAGTTGCGCGAGTCACGGGAGATCACTCGCGAAGCCGCCGGATATGTCATCCGGAGTTCACATTCCAAGATCAGCCGCTTGGAGTGCGGGCGGACCAGTTTCAAGTTGCGTGATGTGGCTGACCTGCTCACCCTGTACGGCGTGGACGAGGCCGAACGCCAGACCGTACTCATCATGGCCAAGCAGGCCAACGCGCCCGGCTGGTGGCAGGGCTACCGAGATGTACTCCCCGACTGGTTCGACGCTTACCTTGGGCTGGAGCAGGACGCGGCCATCATCCGCACCTACGGGGTCCAGTTCGTCCCCGGCCTGCTGCAGACCGAGGATTACGCCCGCGCGGTCATCGCAGACGGCTACGAGAACGCCTCTGCCGAGCAGATCGAGCGCCGGGTCGCGGTACGGATGCGCCGCCAGCAGATCCTGATGTCACCCACGTCGCGCAAGCTTTGGGTGGTGATGGACGAGGCGGCGCTGCGCCGTCAGGTCGGCGGCAGCACGACGATGCGCGCCCAGCTCGAACATCTCCTGGAGATGGCCGTGTTGCGTCACGTCACCCTTCAGGTTCTTCCCTTCAGCTCTGGCAGCCGCGTCGGAGGTGTCGGCCCCATCACCCTCCTTCGGTTCGCCCAGGCAGAACTGGATGATGTTGTCTATCTTGAGCAACTCGCTAGCGCGCAATATCTGAGCAAGGAATCCGACGTTCGCCCGTACCGGCATCTGCTGAACCAGCTCGGTGTCCACGCGCAGTCCGCGGCCGAGTCCCGGACGACTCTCCGCCAGATCATCAGCACGTTGTAGCTCGCTGCTCCGGGCAGCGGTGACTCGATGGGCCGAGGAGACCGCTGCCAGTTCGAGCGCGGGGATAAGGCGCTGGAGATCGAGCCCATGCAGGCGTCGGGCGGCTCGCGTCCGGGCGGAGATCCCCGCGCGGCCAAGCGCCGGGTGGGCCATCGGGTCGATCGTCCGGTCTCGGTGCAGGAGAAGATCGAGGCCCGGTTGCTGCAGGCCGGTGTCTGCTCGGTCGGCCATCCCAGAGCGGCCTGACGCGTTTCGGCGTCGCCGCTGTTGGCTTGCCAAGAGCTTGTCGCGAGCCACTGCCAAGAACACCTGCCGCTCCGCGCAGGGTCCTCTCTTCTTTTGTTTGGCTGGCATCTAAACTAATCGGCGACCGTTGACGTTTGTTCGTTGGAACGGAAAACTAACGCGCGAGCCCGTGCCGGTCAGCCGAAGGAGCCTTCATGCCCTACCGCCCGCCCCTGGTCGCGCACGAGTACTTTGTCGCCGACCCGCCGGAGCTGCCGGTCCGCACGCGGGGTGAACAGGGCCTGTCCGCGTTGACCGCCGCCGAGCCGGTGGCCGTGGACGACTCCGGAGTGACCCTGAAGGGCATCACCTCGGCGGAGGAGAGCCTGGTCGTACAGGTGCGGGTGGCGGGCGAAGGGGTGATCCGGGTCCGGCTCGGCCAGGACGTGGACGCCCGCGCCCGCTCGGCCCGGGCGACCTCCTTGGTGACACCGGGCACGTACGCGGGAGCCCGGGTGGAGACCCGGCCCGGCGGGCTGACCATCGACGCGGGCTCGTTGCGCGCGGAGATCACCCTGGACCCGTGGCGGCTGCGGTTCACCGACGCGGCGGGCGTCACGCTGGTGGAGCAGGACCGGGGGCACACCGACATCAGCGGGCGGCTGCGTACGCTGCCGTTCGGGCGCTCCCACGCCGACGGCGTCACGGTGGCCTACCACGAGAGCTTCGCCGCGCCGGCCGACGAGGCGTTCGCCGGGTTCGGGGAGTCGTTCACCCCGCTCGACAAGCGCGGCCAGCGGCCCGTCATGTGGAACTTCGACGCCTTCGGCGCCGAGTCGCAGCGCGCGTACAAGAACGTGCCCTTCTACCAGTCGAGCAGGGGATACGGCATCGTCGTCGACAGCGGGGCGCCGACGGAGTTCGACGTCTGCCAGTCCACGCACAGCGTCGTGCAGATCGTCGTCCCCGACGACCTGATCGACTACTACGTGATCGCCGGGCCGACGCCACCGGAGATCCTCGACCGCTACGACCGGCTGACCTGCCGTCCGGCGCTGCCGCCGAAGTGGGCGTTCGGCACCTGGATCTCCTCGGGCTTCTTCGTGGACAGCCAGGAGCGGGTCATGACGCGGGCCCGGACGATCCGCGAGCGCGGCATCCCGTGCGACGTACTGCACCTGGACACCTACTGGCAGACCGACGGCCACTGGTCGGACCTGCGCTGGGACGAGGCCCGCTTCCCCGACCCGGCCGGGATGCTCGCCGAGCTCGACGGGATGGGCTTCAAGGTCTGCCTCTGGATGAACCCCTACATCTCCCACCTGAGCCCAGCTTTCCCCCAAGCCGCCGAAGCCGGATATTTCCTGAAAAATCAGGATGGGGAGGCGTACGTCGCCGACTGCTGGCACGGGTCCTACCCGGCCTGCGGCATCGTCGACTTCACCAACCCGGCCGCCGTCGCCTGGTTCCAGGGGCTGCTGCGCCCCCTGCTCCAGCAGGGCGCGCAGGCGTTCAAGACCGACTTCGCCGAAGGCGTGCCGCACGACGCGACGGCCTTCAACGGCATGACCGGCACCGATCTGCACAACGTCTACACGCTGCTGTTCAACGACGCCGTCGCCGAGGTGACCCGCGAGGTCCACGGGCACGGCCTGGTCTGGGCCCGCTCGTCGTTCCTGGGCGGCCAGCGGCACTCGGCCCAGTGGAGCGGCGACACCTTCACCAGTTACCCGGCGATGGGCAGCACGCTGCGCGGCGGCCTGGCCCACGGCCTGTCGGGCGTGCCGTTCTGGAGCCACGACGCGGGCGGCTTCACCGGCCGCCCGGCCGACGACCTCTACGTCCGCTGGACCCAGTTCGGCGCGCTGTCCCCGCTGCTGCGGCTGCACGGCACCACCAGCCGCGAGCCGTGGGAGTTCCCCGAGGTGGAGGCCGAGGCGGTGGCCGCGCTGCGGCTGAGGTACCGGCTCATGCCGTACCTCTACTCGGCGGCCGTGGACGCCGCGCGGACCGGCGCGCCGATGATGCGGGCGCTGTGCGTCGACCATCCGGGCGACCCCGTCGCCTGGCGGGCCGACCTGGAGTATCTGCTCGGCCGCGACCTGCTGGTCGCGCCCATGACCACGCCCGACGGCACCCGGCAGGTGTACCTGCCCGAGGGCCGGTGGGTCGACTACTGGACCGGGGAGCTGCTGGAGGGCGGGCGCTACCGCGCCGTCTCGGCGCCGCTGGAGCAGATCCCGCTGTTCGTCCGGTACGGCGCGCTCATC
The DNA here is from genome assembly GCF_043197735.1 of Nonomuraea sp. NPDC049028. Lineage (NCBI taxonomy): Bacteria > Bacillati > Actinomycetota > Actinomycetes > Streptosporangiales > Streptosporangiaceae > Nonomuraea > Nonomuraea sp. NPDC049028. Next base: position 136,858 of record NZ_JBICTR010000016.1, on the reverse strand, counting down.
CCGGTCACCACGCCCGGGGACACCGTGGACGTCCCCTCGGAGATCACCCTTGTCGCCTTCGGGGGCGGCGACAGCCGTAGCACGGTCCACGATCTCGACGGCGAGACCGTCGTCGAGGCCACCCGCGACGGCGACACCCTGCACGTCACCGTCACCGGTCCGAAGCGGGTCGCCGGGGTCGAGTTCGCCCCGGTGGCGGGCGCCCCGGTCCGGGCGGTCATCACCTCCCAGGAGACACCATGATCAAGCTGAGAAGTGCCGCGGCGGCGCTCGCCGTCGCGGCATTGACCCTGACCGCCTGCGGCTCCGGCTCGGACGGGCAGCAGCCGGCCGCGAGCGGCCAGTCGCGCGTGCTCAAACTGTGGCACTACGAGAGCGCCGAAGGCGCGATGGGCAAGGCCTGGGCGGCGGCGATCAAGAAGTTCGAGTCGACCCACCCGGGCGTGACGGTGAAGTTCGAGGAGAAGGGCTTCGAGCAGATCCAGAAGACGGCCAGCATGGTGCTCAACTCCGACGAGGCGCCCGACGTCATGGAGTACAACAAGGGCAACGCCACCGCCGGATTGCTGTCGAAGCAGGGCCTGCTGACGGACCTGTCGGAGCAGGCGACCAAGCGCGGCTGGGACAAGCTGCTGTCGGCCAGCCTGCAGACCACCGCCAAGTATGACGACCGGGGCATCATGGGCTCGGGCAAGTGGTTCGGCGTGCCGAACTACGGCGAGTACGTGATGGTCTACTACAACAAGAAGCTGTTCGAGAAGAACGGTGTCACGGTGCCGACCACGTTCGAGGAGTTCACCGCGGCGCTGGACAAGTTCGCCAAGGCCGGCGTGACGCCCATCTCCACCGCCGGGGCCGAATACCCAGCCCAGCAGATCTTCTACCTGCTCGCGCTGAGCAAGGCCAACCGGGCGTGGGTCGATTCCTACGAGCTCTACAAGGGCAAGGTCGACTTCCACGGCCCCGAGCTCACCTACGCCGCCGACACGCTGGCCGACTGGGTGAAGAAGGGCTACATCGCCAAGGACTCGGCCGGGATCAAGGCCGAGGACATGGCCACCGCGTTCATCGGCGGCAAGTTCCCGATCATGGTGTCCGGCAGCTGGTGGTACGGCCGGTTCCAGACGGAGATCAAGAAGTTCGAGTGGGGCTCGTTCCTGTGGCCCGGCAACCAGCTCGCCCCCGGCTCCAGCGGCAACATCTGGGTCGTCCCCGAGAAGTCCAAGAACAAGGACCTGGCCTACGACTTCATCGACATCACGATGAGCAAGGAGATCCAGAACCTGCTCGGCAACTCCGGCGGCGTCCCCGTCGCGGCCGACCCGGCCGCCATCACCGACCCCAAGAGCAAGGAGCTCATCGACAACTTCAACAAGCTCACCTCGCAGGACCAGCTGGCCTTCTACCCCGACTGGCCGGCCCCCGGCTACTACGACGTCCTCGTGGCCGGCGTCCAGAACCTCATCAACGGCAGCAAGCCCCCGGCGAAGGTGCTCGACGAGATCGCCCAGCCGTACAACGAGAACCTCGCCGACCTTGGCAACTAGAGCAGAGCGCGGCTACTGGCCGTACCTGATCCCCAGCGCGGTGCTGTTCACCGCGGTCATCGTCGTGCCGTTCGTGATGAATGTCGCGACGAGCTTCACCCGCTGGTCGGGGGTGGGCACACCCACCTGGATCGGTACGCAGAACTACGTCCGGCTGTTCGCGGACGAGCGCTTCTGGACGTCCTTCCGCAACAACGTGGGGCTGATCGTCGCGATGGCGATCATCCCCACGGTGATCGGGCTGGTGCTGGCCGCCGCGCTGTTCGACTACATCGGCAAGAGGTTCGGCCCCCGCACGGCCTCGGCCCTGCGGGCGGCCTATTACCTGCCGCAGGTGCTGCCCGTCGCGGTGGCCGGGGTGGTGTGGGGCTGGATGCTGCACCCGACCTACGGCGCGGTCAACCAGATCTTCGGGCTGAAGGTCAACTGGCTCGGCGATCCCGACTACGCGCTGGCCACCGTGATGGCGGTGATGGTGTGGTTCCAGCTCGGCTACCCGGTCGTCATCTTCATGGCCGGGCTGCAGCGGGCCGACCCGGCCCTGCACGAGGCGGCGGAGATCGACGGGGCCTCGTGGTGGCGCCGGTTCTGGCACATCACGATCCCGCAGATCCGCCCTGAGATCTTCGTCGTGCTGCTGACGTGCACGATCGCCGCGCTCAAGGTGTTCGGGCCGATCTTCGTGCTCACCAGGGGAGGGCCGGGCAACGCCACGATGGTGCCCTCGTACTTCTCCTACCTCAACTTCTTCCAGAAGGCCAACATCGGCTACGGCTCGGCCATCGCCACCGTGCTGGCGCTGATCATCGTCGTGGTGACCTCGGCCTTCCTGTTCCTCCAGGAGCGGAAGCCGTGAGACGCTACCCGATCCTGGCCGCGCTGACGGTGCTCGCCGCCGTCATGCTGTTCCCGTTCGTCATCGTCACCTTCAACGCCTTCAAGACGCCCGCCGAGTATTCGGCGGGCAGCCCGCTGAGCCCGCCGCAGGGCCTGAACCTGGACGGGATCATCGCGTTCTGGACCCGGGTCGACTTCGGCGAGAAGCTCCTCAACAGCCTGGTGATCAGCGGCTCCGTCGCCGTGCTCGCCGTGCTGCTGTCGGTGCTCAACGCCTACGCCCTCGGCATCGGCCGGGTACGCGGCCGGCTGTGGATCCTCGTGCTGTTCCTGGTGGCCAACACGCTGCCGCAGGAGGCGCTGGCCTACCCGCTCTACTACCTGGCCAAGGCGGCCGGCCTGTACGACTCCAAGCTGTCGGTGATCATCGTGTTCACCGTCATCCAGGCCGCCTTCGGCACCTACCTGCTCAGCGCCGTGCTCGGCCAGTTCCCGAAGGAGATCCTCGAGGCGGCGCGGATGGACGGCGCGGGGCGCTTCCTGGCGCTGTGGCGGATCGTCGTCCCGATCAGCAGGCCCACGCTGTCGGTCCTGGTGATCTTCTTCTTCATCTGGACCTGGAACGAGTTCTTCCTTCCGCTCATCTTCCTGGTCTCCAACGACACCCAGACGGTGCCGGTCGCGCTCGGCGTGCTGCAGGGCGAGAAGTACATGGACGCCACCATGTCCAGCGCCTCGGCGCTGCTCGGCATCGTCCCGGCCGTCGCGTTCTTCCTCATCTTCCAGCGGACGCTGACCAGGGGCATCACGGTCGGCGCCATCAAGTAGGAGCTTCGATGAAGCGATTCCTAGCGGCCGCCTTATTGGCGGTCACCATGGGCGTGGCGCCCGTCAACGCCGCGCCCGTCCATGCCGCGGCGACCCTGCCGTACCAGGACCCGGCCGTGCTGCTCGACCAGCGCGTCGGCGACCTCCTGGGCCGGCTCACCCTCGACGAGAAGATCTCGCTGCTGCACCAGTCGCAGCCGGCGATCCCCAGGCTCGGCCTGCCGTACTTCAAGGCCGGGACCGAGGCGCTGCACGGCGTCGCCTGGTCCAACGACCACAACGACGCCTGGACCCAGAAGCTGGCCAGCGGCACCGTCTTCCCGCAGGCCGTCGGCCTGGCCAGCACCTGGGACCCGGAGCTGATCAAGCGGGTCGGCTCGGCCGTGGGCGACGAGGTGCGCGGCTACAACGCCATCGACCCGGTCCTGTGGGGCACCCAGGTGTGGGCGCCGGTGGTCAACCTGCTGCGCGACCCGCGCTGGGGCCGCAACGAGGAGGGCTACTCGGAGGACCCGCTGCTGACCGGCGCCATCTCCACCGCCTATGGCAAGGGCCTGTCCGGCGACGACCCCGTCTACCTCAAGACCGCGCCGGTGCTCAAGCACTACCTGGCCAACAACAACGAGTACCTGCGCGGCCTGACCTCCTCCAACCTGCGGCCGAGGATCAAGCACGAGTACGACGAGGCCGCGTTCAAGCCGGCCATCTCCAACGACGCCGCCACCGGCGTGATGGCCTCCTACAACCTGGTCAATGGACGGCCGAACACCGTCAACCCCGACCTCGACACGGTCGTCCGCTCGTGGACGACCAAGGACCTCTACAACGTGAGCGACGCCTGGGCGCCGGACGCGCTGCAGGAGTACGAGCACTACTACGACACCAAGCCCGAGGCCGTCGCCGCGACGCTCAAGGCGGGCCTGGACAGCTTCACGGTCAACAACGACGACCCCTCCCTCATGACCGCGAACATCAAGTCCGCCCTCTCCCAAGAGCTGATCACCGAGGCCGATATCGACCGGGCCGTGCGGCACGTGCTGTCGATCAGGATCCGGCTCGGCCAGCTCGACCCCGACGGCGGACCGTACGCGAAGATCACCAAGGACGTGATCAACTCGGCGGCGAACCAGCGGCTCAACCGGCAGACCGCGGGCGAGGCGATGGTCCTGCTGGAGAACTCCGGCAAGACGCTGCCGCTCTCGCCAGGGCTGAAGAAGGTCGCGGTGCTCGGGCCGCTGCAGGACACCCTCTTCAGCGACTGGTATGGCGGCACGATGCCGTACAAGGTGACCCCGCTGGCCGGCATCAAGGAGCGGCTCGGCGCGCGGGCGGCCGTGACCGGCGCCGACGCGCTGGACCGGATCGCGCTCAAGGACCTGGCCAGCGGCAAGTACGTCACCGCGACCGGCACCACGGGCCAGAGCGTCGTCGTCTCGGACACCGCGCCCGGCGGCGCCTCGACCTGGGACCAGACCGACTGGACCGGCGACGTCTCGACCCTGCGCAACGTGGGCAACGGCAAGCTGCTCACCGGCAACTTCGGGCCGTACGTCACCAACTCCGACGTCCCGGGCGGCTGGTTCGTCCAGCAGCAGTTCCGGCTGGAGGCTCAGGCGGACGGCACGTACCTGATCCAGTACGTCGGCTACGAGGTCAACGAGGGCTGGTGGCCCTTCCCCGAGCACTACGTGACCGTCGGCGCGGACGGCACGCTCGGCACCGGGACGAAGGCCGCTGCGGCGCACTTCGCCAGGGAGGTCGTCCAGAGCGGCGCCAAGACCGCGGCGGCGGCGGCCAAGGGCGCCGACGCGGCGGTGGTCGTGGTCGGCAGCAACCCGTTCGTCTACGGCCGCGAGAACCACGACCGCTCCAGTCTCGCGCTCGGCCAGGGCCAGCAGGAGCTGATCAAGGCCGTGCGGGCGGCCAACCCCAACACCGTGGTCGTCCTGGAGGACAGCTACCCGACCACCATGAACGTGGACACCCCGGCCCTGCTCTGGACCACCCACGCGGGCGCCGAGACCGGGCACGCCGTGGCCGACGTGCTCTTCGGCGACCGCAACCCGGCGGGCCGGCTGACCCAGACCTGGTACCGCTCCGACGACCTGCCGAACATCCTGGACTACGACCTCACCAAGACCGGGATGACCTACCTCTATCACCGGGGCGACCCGCGCTACGCCTTCGGCCACGGCCTCAGCTACACCACCTTCGGCTACCAGGGCCTGAAGGTGACCCCGCGCGGCGACTCCTACGACGTCACCGTCAAGGTCACCAACACCGGCTCGCGGGCCGGTGACGAGGTCGTCCAGCTCTACACCCACCAGCAGAGCTCGCGCGTCACCCAGCCGGTCAAGCAGCTGCGCGGCTTCACCCGCCTCACGCTGCGCCCCGGCGAGAGCCGTACGGTGAAGCTGACCGTCAAGAAGGCCGACCTGGCCCTGTGGGACGTCACCCGCGGCAAGTGGACCGTGGAGACGGCCACCCACGACGTCCTGGTCGGCGGCTCCTCCTCGGCCATCAGGCAGCGCGCGACCCTCCAGGTGAGCGGCGAGCGGATCCCGCCCCGCGACCTGACCAGGAGCACCCGGGCGATCGACTTCGACGACTACTCCGGCGTGGACCTGGTCGACACCTCGAAGGCGAGCGGTGAGGCGATCGGGGCGGTCACGGGTGACTGGCTGAAGTTCGCCGACACCGACCTGCGCGGCGGGCTCACCGGAATCACCGCGGGCGTGTCCTCGGTGGCGGGCGGCTCCTTCGAGGTCCGCGCGGGCTCCCCGTCGGGCGCGCTGCTGGCCACCGTCGCGGTCCCGGCCACCGGCGGGATCTACCAGTACGGCACCGCGTCCGCGACGCTGTCCGGCGCCGCCGGGATCCGGGACCTCTACCTGGTCTTCAAGGGCGACCTGCGGATCAAGGATCTGACCCTCACCAAGTAAGTTTGGTTAATAACCAAACTATTGACCTCACTCGGAGGCTGTGTGAGCCTCTGAGTGAGGGTTCGGGGACCTCGCGACCATGTGCGCTGGAGCGGCGACGGCAGGGTCCTGTACCCGGTCGTGCATGGCGGTCATCTGCTGCTGTGGGGCGCTTGGCCCCGGAGAGGGAAACCGCTCATGCGAAGAAGGTTGTTCAGCCTGCTCGCGGTGGCCGTCGTCGTCGTGGCGATGGTGGTGGTGCGGATGGCGCCGGTCGGCGCCGTCGCCGCGGATCCGTACGCCTTCAAGGGAGTGAAGATCGGCGGCGGCGGCTTCGTCCCCGGCATCGTCTTCAACCAGAAGGAGAAGGACCTCATCTACGCCCGGACCGACATCGGCGGCGTCTACCGCTGGGACAAGACCAAGTGGACGCCGCTGCTCGACGGCATCGGCTGGGACAAGTGGAGCTGGGTCGGCGGCGTCAGCGTCGCCACCGACCCCGTCGACCCGAACCGGGTCTACGTCGCCACCGGCATGTACACCAACGACTGGGACGCCAACAACGGCGCCATCCTGCGCTCCACCGACCGGGGCAACACCTGGGCCGCCACCGAGCTGCCGTTCAAGGGCTTCGGCAACATGCCGGGCCGCGGCATGGGCGAGCGCCTGGTCATCGACCCGAACAAGAACAACATCCTCTTCTACGGCACCGCCAACAAGAACGGCCTGTGGAAGAGCACCGACTACGGCGTCACCTGGGCCAAGGTCACGAGCTTCCCGAACGTCGGCACCTTCGCCCAGGACCCCAACGACACCCAGAACAACTACAACACGATGACCCAGGGCATCCCCTGGATCACCTTCGACCCGCGCACCGGTTCGGCCGGCACCGCCACCAAGACGATCTACGCCGGGGTGGCGGACAAGGACAACAACGTCTACCGCTCCACCGACGGCGGCGCCACCTGGAGCCGGGTGGCCGGCCAGCCGACCGGCTACATCCCGCACAAGGGCGTGCTCGACCCCGTCAACGGCTACCTCTACCTGGCCACCGGCAACACCGGCGGGCCGTACGTGGGCGAGGACGGCGAGGTGTGGCGCTACGCCACCGCCACCGGCACCTGGACCGAGATCACCCCGACCCCCGACGCCGACCGCTACTACGGCTTCAGCGGCATGACCATCGACCGCCAGAACCCGAGCACGATCATGGTCGCCAGCCAGGTGTCGTGGTGGCCGGACAACATCATGTTCCGCAGCACCGACAGCGGCGCCACCTGGACGCGGATCTGGGACTGGAACGGCTACCCCGACCGGACCTTCCGCTACACCCAGGACGTCTCCTCCCATCCGTGGCTGGCCATGGGCAACCCGCAGCCCCCTGAGATCACGCCCAAGCTCGGCTGGATGACCGAGGCGATGGAGATCGACCCGTTCGACTCCAACCGGCTGCTGTACGGCACCGGCGCCACCATCTACGGCACCTCCAACCTCAAGCAGTGGGACGCCGCAGGCGGCAAGATCACCATCAAGCCGTTCATCGAGGGGCTGGAGGAGACCGCGGTCCTCGACCTGATCAGCCCGCCGACCGGGGCGCCCCTGCTCTCGGCGGTCGGTGACATCGGCGGCTTCGTGCACAGCAACCTCGACGCCGTGCCGCCGATGATGTACACCCAGCCCAACCTCGTCACCACCAGGAGCATGGACTACGCCGAGCTCAGCCCGTCGAACATGGTCCGCGCCGGCGACAACGACACGGCCGGGGTGACCCGCATCGGGTTCTCCTCCAACGGCGGCGCCAACTGGTGGCAGGCCAGCAGCGAGCCGGGCGGGGTCACCCAGGGCGGCAGCGTCGCGATCTCGGCCAACGCCGGCACCACGGTGTGGTCGCCGACCGGCGGGGCGGTGAGCCGCTCGACCGACTCGGGCAGCTCGTGGACCGCCGCCTCGGGCATCCCGGCCCAGGCGCAGGTACGCTCCGACCGGGTCAATCCGAACAAGTTCTACGGCTACTCCGGCGGCAAGTTCTACGTCAGCACCAACGCGGGCGCCACCTTCACCCAGTCCGCCGCCACCGGGCTGCCCACCGGCACCGCCACCGTCAGGTTCAAGGTCGTACCCGGCAAGGAGGGCCACATCTGGCTCGTCGGCGGCGCCCCGTCGACCGGCAAGTACGACCCCGCTGGCACCTACGGCCTGTGGCGCTCGACCGACTCCGGCGCCACCTTCACCAAGCTCGGCAACGTCACCGCGGCCGAGAACGTCGGCTTCGGCAAGGCGGCCCCCGGCGGCTCGTACATGGCGATCTACCTGGTCGGCCAGATCGACGGCGTGCACGGGTTGTTCCGCTCCGACGACGCGGGCGCCTCGTGGGTGCGGATCAACGACGACCGGCACCAGTACGCCAACATGGGCGAGGCGCTCACCGGTGACCCCCGCGTGTACGGCCGCGTCTACCTCGGCACCAACGGCCGCGGCATCATCTACGGCGACCGTACCGGCCCCAACCCGACGCCCACGCCGACTCCGACTCCGACTCCGACGCCCACCCCGACCCCGACCCCCACACCCACGCCCACCCCGACGCTCACGCCGGTGCCGGGCAAGGCGTGCGCGGCGACCTACGCGTCCACCGGCCAGTGGCAGGGCGGCTTCCAGGCCGGGGTGACGGTGAAGAACTCCGGCACCGTCGCCATCACCGGGTGGACGGTCGGCTGGACCTTCCCCAACGGCCAGACCATCACCCAGCTCTGGAACGGCGCCCACACCCAGACCGGCGCCGCCGTCAAGGTCACCAACGTCAGCTACAACGGCGCGCTGGATCCGGGCGCGAGCACCACGTTCGGCTTCACGGGCAACTGGACGAGCAGCAACGACCCGCCCGCCACGGTCACCTGCACGCCCGCCTGACAACGCGGAGAGAGGGCCCGCACGAGGCCCTCTCTCGGTCAGCCCTTGACGGCGCCGATGATGACGCCCTTCGTGAAGTGCTTCTGCACGAACGGGTAGATCACCAGCACCGGGATCAGCGCCAGCGTCACGATGGCCATCTGGATCGCCAGGCTCGGCGGCAGCGCGTGCCCGCCGACCGCGGTGTCGCCCGTCTGCCCGACGAACATCGACTGCCCCTGAAGCACGAACTGCCGCAGCACCACCTGCAGCGGCCACTTGGTGCTGTCGTTGAGATAGAGGGTGGCGTTGAAGAAGGCGTTCCAGTAGCCGACCGCGTAGAACAGCCCGATCACCGCCGTGACGCCCTTGGACATGGGCAGCACGATCCGCCACAGGATGCGGAACTCGCTCGCCCCGTCGATCCGCGCGCTGTCGGTGACCTCCTCCGGGATGTTCATGAAGAAGGCCCGCATGACGACCAGGTTGAAGGCGGTGACGGCGGTCGGCAGGATCAGCGCCCAGTACGAGTCGATCAGCCCCAGCGAGCTGACCAGCAGGTAGCTCGGGATCATGCCCGGCCCGAACAGGAAGGTCAGCAGCACGAGGAACAGCATCGGCCGGTGCAGCAGCGAGCCGGGCCGCGACAGCCCGTAGGCCGCCAGGACGGTGACCGTGAGGCTGAGCAGGGTCCCGACCACGGTCACCCCGAGGCTCACCCCGATCGACCGGGTCACCACCCCGCCCGCGAACAGCTGCTCGTAGGCGGCGAAGGACAGCTCGCCCGGCACGGTGACCAGGCCACCCGCCTTCGACACCGCCTCCTGCGTGGACAGGCTGGTCAGCACGACCATGTAGATCGGGAACAGCACGGCGGCCACGATGAGGGCCAGCACCAGCCCCTTGACGCTCGCGCCGAACCGGGTGGGCCGCTCGGCCCAGACAGGCATAGTCATGATCGTTTGTAGATTCCCTGCTCGCCGAAACGGTGGGCGACCTTGTTGGCTATGAGGATCAGGATCAGCCCGGCCACGCCCTTGACCAGGCCCGCCGCGGCGCCGTAGCTCCATTCGCCGGTCAGCAGCGTGCGCCAGTACATGAACGTGTCGAGCACCTCGGCGGCGTCACGGCCGACGGCGTCGCGCTGCAGGAAGAACTGCTCGAAGCCGACGTTGAGCGCGTCGCCCAGCCGCAGGATCAGCAGCAGCACGAAGACCGGGCGCAGGCCGGGCAGCGTGATGTGCCACAGCCGCCGCCACCGGGAGGCGCCGTCCACGGCGGCGGCCTCGTAGAGGTGCGGGTTGATGGCGGCCAGCGCCGCGAGGAAGATGATCGTCCCCCAGCCGGCGTCCTTCCAGACCGTCTCGGCGGTGACCAGCAGAATAAACGTGTCCGGATTTGTCATGATGTCCACGCCCGCGAAGCCGTGGTCGCGCAGGATCTGCGCGAGCAGTCCCGCGCCGCCGAACATCTGCTGGAACAGGGTGACGACCAGGACCCAGGAGAAGAAGTGCGGCATGTACACGATGCCCTGGATGAACAGCCGCAGGCGGGGCCGTACGACGCTGTCGAGCAGGATGGCCAGCAGGATCGGCAGCGGGAAGTAGAAGATCAGCTGGAACGTGGTGATCGACAGCGTGTTGAGTGTCGCGTCCCAGAAGCTCTGGTCGAACATCAGCCACTGGAAGTTCGACATCCCCACCCACGGGCTGTCCTTGACGCCGACGTAGGGGGAGTAGTCCTGGAAGGCGATCACGTTGCCGAGCAGCGGTACGTAGTGGAACAGGAGCAGCAGCCCGATCGCCGGCACGGTCATGAGCAGCAGCTGCCAGTCGCGCCGGAACCGGGCCCGCAGCGAGCCCTGCTTGATCCGGACCCGGGTCTGGGTGATGCCCGAGCCGGCGGGAGAGGGCAGGTCTCCCGCCGGCCCGGCGTCCGTGGCCCGCTCGACCGCGATGTGGTCAGGCGCGGCCATTGTCCCGAAGGACCTTCATGTAGAACTCGCGTGCCTCGTCGCCGCCGTCGCGCCGCCACTCCGCCGCGATCTGCTTGGCGTCGCTGACCGGGCGGCGGCCGCGCATGATGTCGGTGAACTTGTCCTCGGTGGGCACCTGCAGGCCCGAGTACTTCGACGGCCGCTGGATCCTGATCCCGTCGAACGGCGTCTTCTCGATGTACTTGAAGGAGGCGTTCTGCCAGTCGATGTTGGCCTTGGCCGCCTCGGGGAAGGGCCAGTCCACGTAGAGGGGCCGGCCGCCCAGGAAGCCGTAGGTGTAGGCGACCTCCTTGCGGCCCAGGTCGGTGCTCTGCGGGATGCCCTTGGCGTCGAGGGTGAAGTGCTTGCCCTTGATCCCGAAGTTGGAGAGCTCGTACTCCTTGGTCCCGTACGGGGCGGCGCACCAGTTGAGGATGGACAGGATCTCCTCCATCTTCTCCTTCGGCAGCCCCTTCTTGATGAAGGTGAACATGCCCGCCGCGTTGTTGTGATACATGATCGGCGCGCCGCCGTCATGCGCGAACAGCGGGAAGACGCCCAGCGCGAAGTCGGGGTTCTTGCCGGTGTGCTGCTGGAGCAGCTCCTTCCAGCCGCCGAGGCCGTCCTTGTAGATGGTGATCTGGCCCGCGCCGATCAGGTCCTTCTCGTTGGCGCCCTTGCTGCCGGCGACGCTCGGATGGATGAGCCCCTCGGCGAAGAGCTTGCGCATCCACGCCAGCATCTCCTCGAACTCCGGCGTCTCGTACTTGTGCGTCAGCTTGCCGCCGGCGTAGCGCCAGTCCTGCGGGACACCGAAGATGGGCCAGGCCATCTCGTGGATGTCGCCGAAGGCCCAGCGCTTGGCCTTCGCGTCGGTGATCGTCTTGCCGAGCTGGTAGAGCTCGTCGGCGGTCTTGGGGTTCTGGTTCCAGCCGTTCTTGTCGAACAGGTCCTTGCGGTAGAGCAGGGCGTACGGGAAGGGCTCGGTGGGGTAGGGGATCGCCATCAGCTTGCCGTTCCACACCGACCACTCCCACGCGGCGGTCGGCAGGTTGGCCAGCAGCGGGTACGGCTTCACCTTGTCGCCCTGCAGGTACGGCGTGAGGTCCTCGAACGCCTTGTCCACGGCGGCGTTGAAGTCCGCCATCTTGTCGATCTCCCAGCTCGGGAGGGCGAAGATGTCGGGCAGGTCGCCGGAGGCCAGCCGGGCGATCGCCTTGTCGGCGTAGGTGTTGCCGTCGGCGATCTGGAACTCGACCGTCGCGCCGATGTCGGCGTTGACCGCCTGGAAGTAGGTGTTGCCCGGCAGTCCGGGCGGCGGCGGGCCCCACAGCGGGGTCATCGCCTTGTAGGTGCCGCCCTTGCCGGCCTTCTGGGTGAGGGCCGCGGTGGGGGCGGCCGGGTAGGTGGTGAAGCCGCCGGCGATGCCCGGCACGCCCGGCAGGTTGGAGACCGTGCCGGCCAGGTCGGGCTTGACGCCGGCGAACTCGACGTACGCCGGCGTGAGCTGGGTCAGCTTGTCCGCGGCGGCCGCGGTCGCGCCGCTCGAGCCGGGCCGGGTCCCGGTCGGGGCGGAGCAGGCGGCGAGGGTGGTCAGACCGGCCAGGCCGAGAAATCCACGGCGAGTCATCGACGGTGTCACGACGGCTCCCTTCGTTGGTCGGAGCAGGGTGAGGGGGTGTCGGAAGGGGAGGTCTACGGGCTAGAATTAGTTCGTCTAATGACCAAACAAACTAAACCCGAGGCGATGCTGACCACAAGGTGTGGCGCCGGTCACAGATTGATGTCGGGAGTGAGATGAGATTCGCTGACGGCTCCCTGCCCGCCGTTCCCGGGGGCCCGCGCGGCTCTCGGCGACGGCACGGGGACACTGGGGGACGGCGCACACTGGTACGGCGGCATGACCACCCGCGACGGCCTGACGGACGGGACAGACTTTGATCACCTCATCGACCGACCCGCAGCCGGCCGACTTCGCCGACGTGCGGGCCACCAACCTCGCCGTCGTGCTGCGTTTCGTCCGCGAGCACGCGCCGTGCTCGCGGGCCGACATCGCGGCCTCCACGGGCCTGAACAAGGCGACCGTGTCGAGCCTGGTCGCCGACCTGATCGACAGGCGGCTCGTCCGGGAGACCGGCCTGACCGAGAACCGCGTGGGGAGGCCGGCCACGATGCTGGTGCTGGACGGCTCGCCGTACGCGGCGATCGGGCTGGAGATCAACGTCGACTACGTGACGGCCGTCGCCGTCGACCTGGCGGGGGAGCGGCTGCTGTCCTGGCGGCGCGCCTTCCCCGGCTCGGTGGCCGCCGTCGCCGCGATCGTCAGGCGGGTGGTCAACCGCATGGCCAAGGAGGACAAGCAGATCCTCGGCCTGACCGTGGCCGTGCCGGGCCTGGTCGACGGGCAGGGCGTCGTACGGGTCGCGCCCAACCTGGGCTGGCTCGACACCGACGTCAGCGGCGACCTCGCCAAGGCGCTGCGCGACCCCGGCTTCCCCATCCAGGCCGACAACGACGCCAACCTCGGCGCCCTGGCCGAGCACCGGTTCGGCCCTCACGGGGCGGTCACCGACCTGGTCTACCTCACCGGTGAGATGGGCGTGGGCGCCGGCGTGATCCTTGACGGGCGGCTGCGCCGGGGCGGGCGCGGCTACAGCGGCGAGATCGGCCACATCCAGATCGACCCGCTGGGGCCGGAGTGCCGGTGCGGCCGGACCGGCTGCCTGGAAGCGGTGGCCGGCATCGGCGCGGTCCTGGAGCACGTCTCGCCCTCGCCGGTCGAGGTGGAGCTGGAGATCGAGGAGGTCGTCCGGCGGGCCCGCGCGGGCGACGCCCATACTCTGGGTCTGCTCCGCGGCGTGGCCCGCGACCTCGGCCGCGGGGTGGCCATCCTGGCCAACCTGCTCAACCCCCAGGTGGTGATCCTCGGGGGCTACTACGTGCCGCTGGCGCCCTGGCTGCTGCCCGCCGTGGAGGCCGAGGTGCGCGAGCGCACCATCGCGCCGGAGGCCGGCGGCTGCCAGGTGGTGATCTCGTCCCTCGGCTACGACGCGGCCGCGCTCGGCGGAGCCGCCCGGGTGCTCGACTCCATCGATTCAGGAAGATTGCCGCGAATCTCTTGACCCCGCTCGCACACGCGTGCACCCTTCAGAAGAACTCCGTTCGAAACACTCGTGTAACGGGCGGGGTTTTTCTGGACCGGCTATCGAAGCGCTTCGACAGAGACCCGAAGTGCGCTCCCCCCGCTAGTCGAAGCGTTTCGACGCTTTCAGAAGGTGGCCCCATGAACGAACCGTTCCGCGACCCGGACCTTCCCCTCGCCGAGCGGATCGCCGATCTGCAGGCCCGGCTGACCGTGACCGAGAAGCTCGCGCTGCTGCACCAGTATCAGGCGCCGGTTGAGCGGCTCGGCGTGGGCGCCTTCCGTACCGGCACCGAGGCCCTGCACGGCCTGGCCTGGCTGGGTCCCGCGACGGTGTTCCCGCAGGCCGTGGGGCTGGCCTCGACCTGGGACCCGGAGCTGGTCCGCAGGGTGGGGGAGGCGGCGGGCGAGGAGGTCCTGGCCTTCCACCACAAGGACCCCTCGGGCGCCGGGCGCAACGTGTGGGCCCCCGTGGTCAACCTGCTGCGCGATCCGCGCTGGGGCCGCAACGAGGAGGGCTACTCCGAAGATCCGTTGCTGACCGGCGTCATGGCCACGGCCTACGCGCGCGGGCTTCGTGGGAGCGCTCCCGTGATGCGGACCGCGCCTACCCTCAAGCACTTCCTCGGCTACAACAACGAGACCTACCGCTGCCTCACCTCCAGCAACCTGCCGCCGAGGGTCCTGCACGAGTACGAGCTGCCCGCCTACCGGCCCGCCCTGGAGAGCGGCGCCGCCGTCGCGGTCATGCCCTCCTACAACCTGGTCAACGGCCGCCCGGCGCACCTCAGCCCGCTTATCGGGCAGGTGCTGCGGGCCTGGGCGCCGGACGACCTGCTCGTGGTCAGCGACGCCTACGCCCCCGGCAACCTCACCGGGCTGCAGGGCTACTACGACGACCCGGCCGAGGCGTACGCGCACGCCGTACGGGCCGGGCTCGACAGTTTCACCCAGGACGACGACCGGGCCGAAGCGACCCTCGGCCACCTGCGCGAGGCGCTGGAGCGCGGCCTGCTGACCGAGGCCGACCTCGACACCGCCGTACGCCACACGCTGTCGATCCGCTTCCGGCTCGGCGAGTTCGACCCCGCCACGCCGTACGACGACATCACCGAGGCGGTCGTCAACTGCCCCGAGCACCAGGCGCTGGCCCGCGAGGCGGCCGCCCGCTCGATCGTGCTGCTGAAGAACGACGGCCTGCTGCCCCTGGCGCCGGCCGCCTGCCGCCGCATCGCGGTGCTCGGCCAGCTCGGCGACACCCTGCTGGAGGACTGGTACAGCGGCACGCTGCCGTACGAGGTGACCGCCCGCGCCGGTCTGGCCGAGCGCTGCGAGACGGTCTTCTGCGAGGCCGTCGACCGCGTCACGCTGACCGCCGACGCGGGCCCGGTGGTGGCCGGGCTCGATGGCGGGCCCCTGGGCATCGGGACGCCGGGGGGCCGGTTCGACCTGTTCGACTGGGGCGGCGGGGCCTTCGCCTTCCGCGCGGTCGCGACCGGCCGCTTCCTGTCCGTGGACGACGACGGCGTCCTGGTCAACGACCAGCCCGGCCCGAACGGCTGGGAGGTACGCCAGACCTTCCGGCTGGAACAGCGCACCCGCGGCGCCGTCGTCCTGCGCCACATCTCCACGGGCCGCTACATCGGCCTGTCCCCCGACGGGGTCTTCCGGCTGGTGGACGACGCCGACGCCGCCACGTGGCTGACGGTGGAGGTCGTCGAGAGCGGCGCCGCGGCGGCGGCCGCGCTGGCGGCCACCGCAGACGTGGCGGTCGTGGTGGTGGGCGACCATCCGCTGGTCAACGGCCGCGAGACCGAGGACCGCACGGACCTGGCCCTGGCCCCCGCCCAGGACGCCGTCGTCCGGGCGGTACGGGCGGCCAACCCGCGCACGGTCATGGTGATCACCAGCGGCTACCCCGTCACCTGGTCGGACCCGGACGTGCCCGCGGTGCTGTGGTCCTCGCACGGCGGCCAGGAGTACGGCCACGCGCTGGCCGACGTGCTGTTCGGCGACGCCGACCCGCAAGGGCGGCTCACCCAGACCTGGTACCGCTCGGCCAGCGAGCTGCCCGACCTGCTCGACTACGACATCATCGCCACGGATGCCACCTATCTCTATTACCGGGGCACTCCGCTGTACCCCTTCGGCCACGGCCTCAGCTACACCGTGTTCGACTACTCCGGCCTCACCGTCGCGGTCGACGGGGAGACCATCGCCGCCACGGTCACGGTCACCAACACCGGCTCGCGGGCCGGCACCGAGGTCGTGCAGTTCTACACCCACCAGCGGCGTTCCCGGGCCAAGCAGCCGCTGCGCCGGTTGCGGGGCTTCGAGCGGGTACGGCTGGCGCCCGGTGAGAGCCGGGCCGTCACGCTCACCTTCCCCGTACGGGATCTGGCCTTCTGGGACGTGACGCGCGGCGCCTTCGCCGTCGAGGACGCGCCGCACCAGCTCATGGTCGGCCGCAGCGCGACCGACCTGCGGCTGAGCGCGGCCTTCCACATCGAGGGCGAGACCATCCCGCCCCGGCACGGCGCCCTGGACGCGGCGGACCACGACGCCTACGACGCGATCGCCTTCGTCGACGCGGCCAAGGTCTCGGGCGACGCGGTGCGCTCCGAGGCCGAGGGGGCGTGGATCCTGTTCCGCGACGTCGAGCTCACCGGGGCCGCGTCGTGCCTGATCGAGGCGGCGAGCACCGAAGGCGGGGTCGTCACGCTCCGGCTGGACGACCTCCTCCACGGCCCCACGGTGGGCGCCATCCCCGTGCCCCCGGCCGGGCGCTACGCTCCGGCGGCGTCCTCGGGCGAGCTTGCGGAAGCCTCGGGGGTGCACGATCTTTATGTCGTGTTCGAGAACGTGGGCATCACGCTGGGCAGGCTGGAACTGACCGGCACGGGTCGGGCCGCCCCCCGATCGCCCGGCGCCGTACGCGCCGACCGAGGACGAACGGGCCGAGGCCGCCCGGACCGAGACCACGCCGGCACCGGACGGACCACCACATGACGGAACGCCACATAACGGACGGCCACCCGGTGGACGGGGGAGCGGCGGACGCGCGCGCTGAGGACGGGCACGCGACCGGCCGGGCGGTCACCATCGTCGAGGTGGCGCGGCACGCGGGTGTGGCGGTGAGCACGGTCTCCTATGTGCTCAGCGGGAAGCGGGCGATCTCGGCCGACACCCGGCGGCGGGTGCTCGACAGTGTGCGGACGCTCGGCTACCACCCCAACGCCGGCGCCAGGGCGCTGGCCAGCAAGCGGGCCAACGTGATCGCGCTGGTGCTGCCCCTGCGAGCCGGCATGCACGTGCCGGTGCTGATGCGCTTCGCCACCTCGGTGGTCACCGCCGCCCGCCACTTCGACCACGACGTGCTGCTCATGACCGCCGACGAGGGCCTCGACGGGCTGCGCCGGGCCGCGGCCAGCGCGCTGGTCGACGGCCTGGTGCTGATGGACGTCGAGCTCGACGACCCCAGAGTCCCGCTGCTGCGCCGGCTCGCCGAGCCCAGCGTGCTGATCGGCTTCCCCGCCGACGCCGCCGGGGTGACCTGCGTCGACCTCGACTTCGCCGCCGCCGGGGCGCTGTGCGTGGCGCACCTGGCCGAGCGCGGGCACCACGAGGTGGTCCTGCTCGGCGCGCCGGCGGTGGTCTACGAGCGGGGGACCGGCTTCGCCCGCCGTACGCTCGAAGGCTTCACCGCCGCCCTGGCCGAGCACGGGCTCGACGGTACGGCCCTGCCGTGCGAGGAGAGCTTCGAGGAGGTCCACGCCACCGTGAGCGGGCTGCTGGCGGCCCGGCCCGGTCTGTCGGGACTGGTCGTGCACAACGAGGCGGCCGTCAACCACGTGCTGAGCTCGCTGCGGCAGCTGGGCCGCAAGGTGCCGCAGGACCTCGCGGTGGTGGCGATCTGCCCGGACGACGTGGCCGAGCCCGCCCGGCTCACCTCGGTGCTGATCCCGGCAGAGGAGGTCGGCAGGGAGGCCGTCGGGCTGCTGATGGACAAGCTCGCGGGCCGCCCGGTGCCACCGGCGACCCTGCTGGTCCCTCGCCTGACGATCCGCGCGAGCACCTGACCGCACAGCCAGGCCCTTGCGTCAGCGGTGGTGGCGGCGCGGGCAGTGGTCCGTCGACTCGCGGGCGAAGAGGTCGACGGTGGACGGCCGGGGGAGCGGCACGGCCGAGGGGCGGGTGCCGTCGAGGAGGAGCGCCAGGTAGCGCCGCCGGTCGGCGCGGTCGTCGGAGTCGGCCCCGTAGTGGAGGGTCGTCGCCAGCGCCATCACCACGATCGCCGCCAGGTCGCGGACCAGCAGGTCGTCACGGACCAGCCCGCGCTCCCGCGCGGCGGCCAGCACGTCGCCGAGCGGCCCCATGAACCGCTCGGCGATGCCGATCGTGAACGCCCCGGCCTCCTTCGCGGCCGACAGGAGCGCCCGGTGGCCGGACAGGGTGTCGACCACGGCCGTCAGCGCGTCGGCCAGCCCCTGCCGGGGATCGGCGGCCACGCGGGCGGCCTGGAGGACCGGCTCGATCTCCTCGGCGAAGTAGGTCTCGAAGCAGGCCAGGATCACGCCGTCGCGGTCGCCGAAGCGCCGGTAGACGGTGGCGATGCCGACTCCGGCGCGGCGGGCGATCTCCTCCAGCGGGACGGCCGTGCCCGACTCGTGCAGGGCGGTGATCGCCGCCCTGACGATCCTGTCGGAATTACGCAGTGCGTCCGCACGACGTCGCTGCTCTGGCACACGCCGAACGCTAGCAGCATCCACGCGGTCACTCCACGGCAGCGTTACCAGGCCACCTCGAGCGAGGCCAGCCCGTACACGACGTGGAAGGAGCGGAAGTCCGCGATGGGCGCGACGGTACGCAGTCCGGGGAAGCGCTGGAAGAGAGCCTGGAAGGCGATCCGCATCTCCATCCGGGCCAGCGGCGCGCCCAGGCAGTGGTGCACGCCGTGGCCGAAGGCGAGGTGGCCGGGCGCGCCGCGGGTGATGTCCAGCTCGTCGGCCTGGTCCATGAAGGCGGGGTCGCGGTTGGCGAGGGGCAGCGAGCACATCACCAGGTCGCCGGGCTGGATCGTCTGACCGGCCACCTCGGTCTCCGTGGTGCACACCCTGCCGATGCTGGCATGGAGAATGCTGAGCCAGCGCATCAGCTCCTCCACGGTGGCCTCGATCCGCTCGGGCTCCTTCTTGAGCAGGTCCAGCTGGTCCGGCTGCCGGAGCAGGGCCAGCGTGCCCAGGCCGAGCATGTTGGAGGTGGTCTCGTGCCCGGCGATCAGCAGGAGGTTGCCGATGCCGATCAGCTCGTTCGTGGTCAGGTCGTCGCCGTGCTCGCGCACGAGCATGCCCAGCAGTTCCTCGCCGGGGTCGGCCTGGATGCCCTCGACCAGCTCGGTCATGTACGCGCGCGACTCCTGCTGCAGCTTGAGGCGCTCGTCCATGGGCAGCGACACGTCGAGCAGCCGGCCGGTCCTGCGCTGGAAGTCGGCGCGGTGGGCGTACGGCACGCCGAGCAGTTCGCAGATCACCAGTGACGGGATCGGCAGGGCGAACGACGACACCAGGTCGACAGGTGAGCCGGCTTGTTCCATGGCGTCGAGGTGCTCCTCGACGATGTCCTTGATCCGCGGCTCCAGCCGCCGCATCCGGCGGATGGTGAACTCCGGCGTCAGGAACCGGCGCAGCCGGCTGTGCTCGGGCGGGTCGAAGGAGAGCAGGTTGCCGGCGCGGAGCACCTTGAGCTCCTCCTCCGTCGCGCCGGGCGGCTGGAAGACGGTCTGGCGGGCGTTGCTGAACCGCTCGGCGTCGCCCAGCACCGCACGCGTGTCGGCGTAGCGGGTCACCAGCCAGGCGTCGATGCCGAACGACGTGGTGACGCGGGTGATCCCTTCCTTCTCCCGCAGCTCCGCCAGCTCGGTGGCGGGATTGAACTCCGTCCGCCGCATGTAAAGAGGCAGTGTTGAGATGTCGCTCATACATCCCCCAGGATGACCGGTCTTCACGAAATACCCTGACAAGAAACGATAGCAACCTATCGATTAGCCGCAAGACCATCGCGGTAAACATTGGGCCTTGACGACCTTGGTGGTATCGCTAACACTCGACAACGCCCCGACGACCGCACAGATCCGGGATTGAAAATGTTAGCGCTAACCAAGCAATCGCTAGCTCAGACGAGGAGTGCCCTGACATGAGACGTCTGAAATCCATGACCCTGGCCGTGGCGGCCGCCGCCGGCCTGGTCCTCATCACCGCAGTCCCGGCGCCCGCCGCCGCGCCGATCACCACGTCCATCTATACCGCCGATCCGGCCGCGTTGGTGGTCGGCGACACGATGTACCTCTACACGGGGCACGACGAGGCGCCCGCCGGCGGCACGAACTTCGTCATGCGGGACTGGCACGTCTTCACTTCCGGCGACGCGGCGACCTGGACGGACCAGGGCGCGAAGCTGAAACTTTCAGACTTCCCCTGGGCGGGCGCCGACGCGTGGGCGGGCGAGGTCGAGCCGCGCAACGGCAAGTACTACTGGTACGCCCCCGTCAACGGCAACGGCGCCGGCTGGATGGACATCGGCGTGGCGGTCGGCGACAGCCCGCTCGGCCCCTTCCACGACGCCAAGGGCGGCCCGCTGATCAGCGACAGCACCCCCAACTCCTCGCCGCTCAACATCGACCCGACCGTCTTCACCGACGACGACGGCCAGGCCTACATCTACTGGGGCTCCTACTACGGCCTGCGCGCCGCCAAGCTCAAGCCCGACATGATCAACCTCGACGGCGGCGTGGTCACGCCGAGCGGCGTGTCGAACTTCTGGGAGGCGCCCTGGATGTTCAAGCGCAACGGCACCTACTACCTCGCCTACTCCGCCAACGACTCGGCCTGCTCCGCACCCGGCTACGCGTGCATCCGCTATGCCACCGCGAGCAACCCCCTGGGACCGTGGACACACCGGGGAGTGGTGCTCGACCAGGTCTCCTCGACCACCAACCACCCGGCGATCATCGAGTTCAAAGGCCAGTGGTACATGGTCTACCACAACGCGGGCAGCCCGGGAGGCGGCAACTTCCGCCGCTCGGTGACGCTCGACAAGCTCTACTGGAACGCCGACGGCACCATGCAGAAGGTCGTGCAGACGACGGGTCCCGCCAACCCCGGCAATCTGGCGCTCAGCGCGACGGCGTCCACCTCCTACGTCTCGCCGTGGGAGACCCTCGGCGCGGTCAACGACGGCTTCACCCCGGCCAACTCGGCCGACCACAGCCACGGCGCCTACGGCAACTGGAACCACCAGGGCACCGAGTGGCTGGAGTACCAGTGGCCGTCCGCGCAGACCGTCAACCGGGTCGGCGTCTACTGGTTCGACGATGACCAGGGCATCGACCTGCCCGCCTCGTGCAAGGTCCAGTACTGGAACGGCAGCGCGTACGTGGACGTGCCCGGACAGTCGGCCTGCGGAGTGGCGGCCAACACCTTCAACACCACGACGTTCACGGCGGTCTCGACGACCAGGCTCCGGCTGAGCGTCACCTCGAAGACCGGCTTCTCGACCGGCGTCCTCGAATGGCAGGTACCGCGATGAAACGCATGGCATTCCTCCCGATCCTGTTACTCGGCTTCTTCCTCGTCCCCGCCGGTCCCGCCGTGGCCGCCGAGGTCAACCTGGCCACGACGGCGACCCCGAGCGCGTCGTACACCTCCTCGTGGGAGAGCGTCGCGGCGATCAACGACGGCATCGACCCGCCGAGCTCCAACGACACCGTCAACCGCCGCTGGGGCACCTGGCCCAACACCGGCCAGCAGTGGGCCGAGCTGACCTGGGCCCAGGCACAGACGCTCAGGGTCGCCCAGGTGTACTTCTTCGACGACAACGGCGGCGTGCGCGTCCCCGCCTCGTGGAAGCTGCAGTACTGGACCGGCAGCGCCTACAACGACGTGCCGAACGCGACCGGCTACCCCACGGCGCTCAACACCTACAACAAGGTGACGTTCGGCCAGGTGAGCACCACGCGGCTGCGCGTACTCCTGCAGAGCGGCCAGGGCTCGGTCGGGCTGCTGGAGGTCAAGGCGTTCACCAACGACCCGGGCGGCGGCGGCCCGAGCACCTGGAACCCGCCCGCCAACCTGGTCACGCCGCTCAACGAGGTCTGGTCGCACGTCGAGAGCACCTACCCCGACCTGTACGGCTTCCGCAACTACGGGTGGGACCAGGTCATGGCCAACGGCGGCTCGATCAACTACTGCGTGCGCTGGGACAGCTCCGCCACGGTGACCGCCGCCCAGCGTGACCAGATCCACGCGACGCTGGCCAGGCAGTTCAAGAAGTGGATGGACGTGATGGCCGGCCACAACAACTGGCCCTACACCAACGTGCCGGTCAAGGTCGTCGGCTGGGCCGTGCGCGACCGCGCCCAGCTCCAGTGGAGCGACAACTCGGTCGACATCTACGTCAACAACATCCGCGAGAACGCGCCGCAGTGCGCCGAGCCGTGCGGCCGCTTCTTCAACCAGAGCGGCAATTACCCGAACTGTCCCGGTGGCGCGTCCCACCACTACGACATGTCGCTGTGGCTCACCGCGGGCTTCGGCGGCGGCGCGGGCGGTGACTGGGGTCAGCGCATCGGCAGCGAGTACTACATGAGCAACCTCAACACCGACAATGTGCACATCCTGCTGCACGAGATGGGCCATTCGTTCGGCCTGGATGACTTCTACGACTGGACTCCGACGGGGGTGTGCTGCTTCCTGATGAAGGCCGGCAGCGCGACCTCGATCACCGACTTCGACGCCTGGATGCTCCGCGACTGGTGGCGGCACCTGAAGAGCCGCTACGGGCGCTGATCCTCCGTGAAGTAGGGCGGCGGCCACGCGAGGCCGCCGCCCTACTTACGCGTTGACGGTGAGCTTGTAGTCGCGAGTGACGGGAGTGCTGAGCTTGTCGTAGTCCCTGAGCTGCACGGTGAAGGAGAAGGTGCCCGCCGCGGCGGGCTTGCCGGTGATCGCGCCGGTGAACCGGTCGAGGGCCAGCCCTTCGGGCAGCGCGCCGCCGGTGACCTGCCAGTCGTAGAAGGGCACGCCCCCCTTGGCCTGGAGGCGCTGGTCGTAGGTAGCGCCTGCCTTGCCGGCCTTGACCGAGGCGGTCTCGATCGAGGGCTTGAGGAACGGGGTGAGCTTCTTGTTCAGCTTCCAGCCGGCGTTCTCCGCGATCAGCAGCGTCAGCTTGGTCAGCTCCCACTGCCGGGTCGGGAAGACGTGGCGCCAGCCGCCGCTCTGGCCGCTGAGCCGGTCCCAGTACGGCTCGTCACCGGGCACGTGATAGCTGGTGTCGAGCGGGACCGGGTAGCCCTGGTAGTCGATGACCTCCTGGTCGTCCCTGCCCTTGCTCGCGACGTACTTCGCCATGCCTTCCCAGTCGCTGTGGAAGGCGACGGCGTGGCCGTACTCGTGCATGACCAGGCCGTGCACGTCGATGACCTGGCCGAGGTCGGTCTTGTACCAGTCCTCGTCGGCCAGCGAGCTGACCAGCTTCATGAGCTGCTCGTCGTACTCCAGGATCATGCTGGTCGAGCGGTGGTAGGGGGTGGGCTTGCCGTTCTGGGTGTGGAACTTGCCGTTGATGGTCGGGTAGCCGGTCGAGTACGGCGTCTGGATGCCGCGGAAGAAGACGTACATGCCGTTGTACGGCTTGGCGTTGGTGGCCTCGACCTCGTTCTGCCAGTCGTCGCCCGGCAGCTTGTTGACCTCGTCCCCGGCGGGGACGGTGTCGAACGGCTTGAGGTCGAAGAAGGCGAACCAGTTCCGGACCGCCGTCTCGGCGGCCTTGCGCACGCCCGGGTCGGAGAAGTAGCGGGTGATCGTGTCGTAGCGGTAGTCGAAGTCGATGGGGATCATCGGCCGCAGGGCGGTCTTCTCGTCCTGCTGGACCGTGATCGGCATCGTCTGGGTGATCGTGGCGCCGGTCGCGTCGGTGGTCTTCATGACCCACTTGTGCCGCTCGTCCTGACCGGGGCCCTGCTTGGAGTGGATGGCCAGCCGGACGACCTCGCGGTCGGCCGGGCCGGTGAGCGTGAAGGACTTGGTCGCGCCGGTCGCGGTCAGCTCGCTCGGCATGTTGAGCATCAGCCGGGAGGTGCCCTCGGCCTTGAGGTCGACGGTCAGCGGGTAGGCGATGCCCGGCACCTTCGGTGCCCGCACGGTCAGCTCGATGTACGGGTTGGCCAGGTAGCCCTGCCAGTCCACGAGCCGGACGCCATGGTCGTTGACGTTGCGGTAGAAGATGTCGAACACGTCCAGGGCCGGGGCCGCCTGGCGGGCCGCCAGGCCGGGCGTGGGCACGGAGAGCGCGCCCACGAGCCCAGCCAGGACGGTAACGACGCCGATCTTTCTCACTGAGCGCTCTTTCTTCTCAAGCGAATGCCTTCACTTCCAGCAGTCCGACGGATGCCTGGCCGCTCTGGAGCGCGACCCTGAGCTTGGTGGTGTTCACACCGGTGAACGTCACGTGGTTGTAGGCGTTGAGCGCTGTCGGGTAGGTGCCCGGGATGTCGACGTACGCGGTGCCGTTCCAGTACTGCAGCTTCCAGGAGGCCGGCAGGCGCACGCCGTCGTTGTCGTCGAAGAAGTACACGTCCGCCGACCGGATCGTCTGCGCGGCCGGCCAGGTCAGCTCGGCCCACTGCGCGCCGGTGTTGGGCCAGGTGCCCCAGCGCCGGTTGACGGTGTCGTTGGAGCTCGGCGGGTCGATGCCGTCGTTGATCGCCGCGACGCTCTCCCACGAGGAGGTGTACGACGCGGACGGCGTCGCGCTCGTGGCCAGGTTGACCGGCGTGGGACCGCCGCTGCCGACCTGGAGCTGGAACGACTTGGTCACCGGCGTGCTCCTGCTGTCGTAGTCACGCAGTTGCACGGTGAAGGTCGAGGTTCCGGCCGTGGTGGGCGTGCCGCTGATCGCGCCGGTGAACCGGTCGAGGCTGAGCCCGGCGGGCAGTGAGCCGCTGGTGACCTGCCAGTCGTAGAACGGCACTCCGCCCTTGGCGGCGAGCGTCTGCTGGTAGCTCTGGCCGGGCGTGGCCTGCGGCAGGGAGGTGGTGGTGATGGAGGGCTTGAGGAACGGGGTGAGGTTGCGGTTCAGCTTCCAGCCCGCGTTCTCGGCCACCAGCAGGGCGAGCTTGGTGAGCATCCACCTGCGGGTCGGGAAGTAGTGCGTCCAGCCGCCGCTCTGCCCGCTGAGCCGGTCCCAGTTACGCTGGTCGCCGGGGATGTGGTAGCTGCTGTCGAGTGGCACGGCGTAGCCCATGTAGTCGACGACGTCCGGGTCGTTGCCGCCGCCGCTGACGTAGGAGCGCATGCCGGCCCAGTCGCTGTGGTAGGCGACGGCGTGGCCGTACTCGTGCATGACCAGGCCGTGCACGTCGAGCACCGAGCCGGCGATGTCGGTCTTGTACCAGTCCTCGTCGGCCAGGGAGGTGAACAGCTGCTTGTTCGCCTCGTCGTACTCGAAGATCATCGCGGTGGAGCGGTGGAGCGGGCCCGCGACCTGCTGGCCGTTCCTGGTGAAGTACTTGCCGTTGGCGGCCGGGTAGCCGGTCGAGTAGGGCGACTGGATGCCCCTGAAGAAGACGTACATGCCGTTGTAGGCGGCGTTGTTGGTGACCGTGATCTCGTTCTGCCAGTCGTTGCCCGGCAGGTGGTTGTTCTCCGCCCCGGCCGCCACCGTGTCGAAGGGCGTCACGTCGAAGAACCTGAACCAGTCCTTGACGGCCTCCTCGGCGGCGGTCCTGAAGGCCGGGTCGGAGAAGTAACCGGTGACCGTGTCATAGCGGTAGTCGAAGGTGATCGGGATCGTCGGCTGCAGGGCGGTCTTCTCGTCCTGCTGGACCCTGATCGGCATCGACTGCTGGAACGTCGCGCCGCTGCCGTCCCTGATCGCCAGCCGCAGCGTGTGCATCTCGTCCTGGCCGGCGCCGCGCTTGGAGGCGATCTCCAGCTTGAACGTCTTCTGCTCCGACGCGTTCGCGAACGTCAGCGTCTTGGTGGCGCCCGTCGCGGTCAGCTGGCTGGGCAGGTCCATCATCAGCCGGGAGGTGCCCTCGGCCTTGAGGTCGATCGTGACGGGGAACTGGGCGTCCTGCGGGGGTTTGACGGTCAGCTGGATGTACGGGTTGGCCAGGTACCCCTCCCAGTCGACGAGCTTGACGCCGTAGGTGTTGACCGTTCTGCCGAACATGTCGACGACCTGGGCGGCGGACAGGGCGTGCGCTGGCTGCACTCCGACGAACAAGGAGCTCAGCAGCAGAAGCGCGACGGTTAATCGCTTCATGATGTGACACCTTTCATTTCCTTGACGTCAGTTCTTGATGCCGGTGAGCGTGACTCCCTCGATGAAGTAGCGCTGGAGGAAGAAGAACAGGGCCACGATGGGCACGATGACGGCCGCCGAGGCCGCCATCAGGTAGCCCCACTGCGTGATGAAGACGCTCTGGAACGAGGCCAGCCCGAGCGAGAGCGTGTACTTCTCCTCGTCCTGCAGGTAGAGCAGCGGGCCGAGGAAGTCGTTCCACGTGCCGATGAAGGTGAAGATGGTGACCACGATGATGGCCGGCTTGGACAGCGGCATGACGATCGTCCAGTACACCCGCCACGGCGACGCCCCGTCGATGTAGGCGGCCTCGTCGAGCTCGAAGGGGATCGTCAGGAAGAACTGCCGCAGCAGGAACACGTTGAACACCCCGCCGCCCGCCCCGGCGAACCAGGCGGGCACGGTGAGCGGGACGAAGGTGTTCAGCGCGCCCAGCTCCTGCCACATGACGAACGTCGGGATGATCGTCACCGCGTACGGCAGCATGACGCCGGTCAGCAGCAGCGCGAAGACGACGTTGCGCCCCTTCCACCGCAGCCGGGAGAAGCTGAAGGCGGCCACCGAGCAGGTGAACACCGTGCCGAGCACGCAGATCACCGCGATGATCACCGTGTTGACCAGGTAGAGGCCGAACGGCTGGGCGGTCAGCGCCTCGCCGAAGTTCGACCACTGGAACGGGCGCGGGATCCACTCCGGCGGCGCGACGAACATCTGGCTGTCGGTCATCAGCGCGCTGCGCACCAGCCAGACGAACGGCAGCAGCGTCGGGATCGCGCCCGCGGCCAGCGCCACGTACAGCAGCGCCCTGCCGTACCTGCGCGGCCGCCGCAGGCCCTGGGTCGGCGCCACGCCCTTCGCGCGGGTCCTCTCCCGCGCCGCCAGCGTGGTCATCGGGCACCTGCCATCTCGTAGTAGACCCAGCGGCGGGCGTTGCGGAACATCAGGAACGTCACCACCATGATGATCATGAAAAGCACCCAGGCGAGCGCGCTGGCGTAGCCCATCTCGCTCTCGGTGAAGGCCTTGCGGAAGAGGTAGTAGACGTAGAAGAGCGTGGCGTGGTTGGGCCCGCCCTCGGTCATCACGTACGCCTGGTTGAACACCTGGAAGGTACCGACCACGCCCACCACCAGGTTGTAGAAGATGGTGGGCGTCATCATCGGCAGCGTCACGTGCCAGAAGCGGCGCAACGGGCCGCCCCCGTCGATGGACACCGCCTCGTACAGGTGGCGCGGCACGCCCTGCAGCCCGGCCAGGAAGATCACCATGGTGTTGCCGAAGCCCCAAGTGCTCATGATGATCAGCGACGGGATCGCCATCTCCTCGCTGTAGACCCACTGGGAGGTCGGCAGCCCGGCCTGGCGCAGCAGCGAGTTGAGCAGCCCGAAGTCCGGATTGAAGATCCAGATCCAGAGCACCACGTTGGCGATCGCCGGGACCAGCGTCGGCAGGTAGAAGATCGTCCGCCAGAGCGACAGGCCGCGCGCCTTCTGGTTGAGCAGCATGGCGACCGCGAAGCTGACGATCAGCGTGAGCGGCACCGCGCCGAGCGTGTAGTACGTCGTGGCGCTCAGCGACTTCCAGAACAGCTCGTCGTCCACCATCCTGCTGTAGTTGTCCAGGCCGACGAACGACGGGCTGCCGCCGATCTGCCAGTCGGTCAGGCTGAAGAAGAACGAGGCGACCATCGGGCCGATGGTGAAGATGGCGAACCCGAGGATGGCCGGCAACGCCATGAGGATGCCCCACCGCGTCTCGAACCGGCGCATCAGAGCGCCTGCGTGTGCTGCCAGCCCTGCAGCATCCCGGTGATCTTCGGCGCGACCGCCTTGAGGATCTCACCCGCCGGGCGCTTGCCGGACTCGATCTCCTGCAGGGCGGGGGCGAGCACGTCGCTGCTGATCACGGACATGTTCTTGACCCGGTTGCCGAACACGGGCACGCCGTGGTCGCGCGCGAAGTCGACGACCGCGGTCCTGAACTCCGGCGGGTGCTGGTCGTTCTTGATCCAGGAGTCGATGGACGCCTGGTCCTCGTAGTACTTCTTCTCCTGCGGCATCCACAGGCCCTGCTTGTACAGGTCGACGTAGCGCGGGTCGTTGTGGAAGGCGAACAGCTCGACGGCCTCCTCCACGTGCTTGGTCCCGGCGAATACCGCCGACGCGCCCGCCACCTGGGTGGCGGTGAACGGTTCCGCGTATTTGGGCAGCACACCGAGGCCGAAGTCGGTCTTGCTCTCGTTCATGTCGAGCAGCGACCAGTGGCCGTCGACCACCATGGCCACGCGCTTGGTCTTGAGGAGAATGTTCGTGCCGGGCACGTCGTCGCCGGTGGCCGCGAGCTGGCCGGGACCGGGCATGACCCGGTGCTTGTAGATGAGGTCCTGGAGGTTCTGGAACACCTTGATCGCCTCGGGTGAGTCGAGCAGGCATCGCTTGCCGGCCTCGTCGGCGAAGTCGCCGCCGTTGCTGCGCAGGAAGCCGTACCAGGCCGCGCCGTAGGTGATGCTGCTGGAGATGCCGAACTGCTTGATCTGCTTGGGGTCGAAGCCTGACTCGTCGGGATGCTTGCCGTTCTGGTCGATGGTGAGTTTGTAGGCGTTCTGCACCATCTGGTCCCACGTCCAGGCGGAGGCGGCGTCGGCCGGTGGGGGAGCGATGCCGGCATCGGCGATGGCCTGTTTGCTGTACCAGAGCAGCTCGACCTCGTTGGCCGTGGCCACGCCGTGTAGCTTGTCCTGGCCGTACCAGAGGTAGGCATCCGGCAGATAGCCAGCCAGCTGCGGATATTTCTTCAAATAGGGGAACAGGTCGACCAGCTTGCCCTGCTCGGCCAAGCGGAAGGACATGGCCATCGGCACGTAGCCGACGTCCGGCACCCGGCCGCTGGCCACCAGGGTGTTGAGCTTGACGTCGTACTCGTCGGGGGTGAACAGCGCCTTGACCTTGACGCCCGGCTTCTTCTGCTCGAACTGCCTGAGCATCTTCTCCACGGCCTTCTGCTCGAAGGTGGAGCCCCAGTACATGAACTGCAGCTGCTTGGCGCCGCTCGAGCTGCTGCCGCCGCCGTTCCCGCACGCGGCCGCCGCCGCGCCGAGCGCCGCGAGGCCGCCGATCTTGAAGAGATCACGTCTATTCATGGGGTGATTCCTTTACGCGAGGGGGATCCAGACCCGCATCCCGCGGCCGTCGCGGTTGTCCCACTGGTAGTAGGGGATCGCCGTGGCGGTCACGCGGGAGCCGGTCGAGAGCTCCCCGGGGGGTGTGGTGGTGTACGGCAGGCCGCCCACCGGCTGGGAAACGACTTGGGCGTCGGCCTCGATCAGGACGGTGCGCCCGACGCCGTCGAGGTCGTCCTTGTCCAGGACGCGCAGTTCGGCGCCCGCGGGCAGCGCCAGATCAGGAAGGTCCACGCCTTCGGCCTGGTCGGCCTGCTCGAAGCAGTAGACGAGCGGCCCGCGCTCCACGGCGACGCATCCCCTGACGGCGTCGACGCGGCGGTGCGGGTGGACGAGCCGGGGCGCCATGTCCAGCTCCAGCTCGACGGTGTCGCCCGCCCGCCACTCGCGGGTCAGCACGACGTAGCCGCGCTCGTCCGGTACGGCCGCCGCCGACTCGCCGCCGACCGTCACCGTGGTGGAGGCGCTCCACGCGGGCACCCGCAGCGCCAGCGACCACGGGGTTCCGGGGGCGCGCTCCACGGTGAACGTGACGCGGCCGTCCCAGGGGTAGTCGGTGGCGACGGCCAGCGCGAGCGCGCCGTCGGTGACGGTCCCCGGCATGTACTGGTGGACGAGCAGGGTGTTCTCGGCGGAGGTCGCGACGTGGCCGCCGAGGGAGGAGACGAGCCGCATGATGTTCGGCGGGCAGCAGGCGCAGGCGAACCACTCGCGCCGCCGACCGGCGTAGGCTCCTTCGACGTGGTCGTCCCTGCGCTGGAGCGGGTTGACATAGAAGAAGCGGATGCCGTCCGCCGACGTCGAGGCGGCGAAGGCGTTGTAGAGCGTGCGCTCGATCAGGTCGGCGTAGCGGCCGTGGCCGGTGGCCAGGAGCAGCCGCCAGTTCCAGTGGATGCTGGCGATGGCCGCGCAGCTCTCGTTGTAGGCGCGGTCCGGCGGCAGCTCCCAGCGGTCGCCGAACGCCTCGTCGGAGTGGCGGCTGCCCATGCCCCCGGTCAGGTGGGTCTTGGTGGCGACCAGGTCCTCCCAGCGCCGGATCGAGCACTCCAGCAGCGACTCGTCGCCGGTCTCCAGGTAGACGTCGACGATGCCCGCCTCCAGGTACAGCTGGCGCACCGCGTGGCCGACCGCCGTGTCCGCCTCCCTGACCGGCAGGTGGTCCTGGGCGTACAGGATGCCGAGCCCACTGTCGCGGATGAGCCCCTTGCCCCTGTTGTCGATCAGCTTCGCGGCCAGGTCCAGGTAGGAACGCTCGCCGGTGACCCGGTAGAGCTCCACCAGCGCGGTCTCGACCTCGGCGTGCCCGTCGATGCCGTCGTTGCCGCCGCGCAGGAAGACCTCCGCCAGGTGGTCGGCGAACTTCCGGGCGACCTCCAGGAGCTCCGCCCCGGTGCCCGCGCGGGTGGCGGCGACGGCGGCCTGGAACAGGTGGCCCGCGCAGTACATCTCGTGGCTGTACTCGAGCTCGGCGTAGATCTTGTCCGGCTTGACGACCTGATAGTGGGAGTTGAGATAGCCGTCGGGCCGCTGAGCGCGCTTGAGCACCTCGGCCGCCTGCTCCACGAACTCCGGGTACTCCGCCGACGGGCGCCTGGCGTGCTCCCAGGCGACGGCCTCGAGCTGCTTGTACAGGTCGGAGTCCTGGAAGCGGTAGCCCCGGAACTCGCCCTCGCCCGCTCCTCCGGCTCCGGCCAGTCGCAGGTTGGGCAGGCTGCCCGCCTCTTCCATCTGCTCCAGCCCGAGCGGGATGCTCGCCGCGCGGTTGACGCTCTGCCACCGCCCGAACGGACCACCGGTGATCACGACGTCGTGGATGCCCAGCGGCCGCTGCACGGCCTTAGATTCCGCGGTCGGTACGGCAGGGCCGCAGGCCTGGTCCATCGAACTCCTCGCACATGGGGAATAGGCTTTCCTTGGCGAACAGTAAGGTGTTACACATCACTGGTCAACCCTCTGGGTAGTTGGACCGTGACCAGGATGTCGAGGGAGGGAAACCGGTTGTCTGAATTTTCCCAGCGCGCAGTGACCATCCGTGAGGTCGCCGCGGCCGCCGGAGTGTCGATCGGCACGGCGTCCAAGGCGCTCAACGGCCAGGGCCGGCTGCGCGAGGAGACCAGGGCGCGGGTGATCGCCGCCGCCGAGCGTCTGGAGTTCCGGCCGAACACGCTCGCCCGGGGCCTGCTGCACGGCCGTACCTTCACCGTCGGCCTGGTGACGTGCGACAGCTTCGGGCGCTTCAGCATCCCGGTCATGCTCGGCGCCGAGGACGCGCTGGGCGCCGGTCAGATCTCGGTGTTCATGTGCGACACGCGCGACGACCCGATCAGGGAGCAGCACTACGTCGAGCGTCTTCTGGCCAGGCGGGTAGAGGGCATCATCGTCACCGGCCGGCGTACCGAGCCCCGGCCCAGCATCGGCACCGGCCTGCCCGTCCCGGTCGTCTACGCCATGACCCAGTCGACCGAACCCACCGACTTCTCGGTGATCCCCGACGATCTGGGCGGGAGCCTCCTGGCCGTACGGCATCTGCTGGCCACCGGGCGGCGCCGGATCGGCCACATCACCGGGCCGCAGCGCTTCCTGGCGGCGCGGACGCGCGCGGCGGGGTTCGCCGACGCCCTTGCGGAGGCGGGGGCGACGGCGGCGGGCGAGACGCTGTTCGGGGAGTGGTCGGAGGAGTGGGGGCGGCAGGGAGCCGACATCCTGCTCCGCACCCAGCCGGACGTGGACGCGGTGTTCTGCGGCAGCGACCAGATCGCCAGGGGGGTCGCCGAGACGCTCAGGGATCGGGGCCGGCGCATTCCCGACGACGTGGCGCTCGTGGGCTTCGACAACTGGGCGCCGATGGCGCTCGGCTCACGGCCGCCGCTCACCACGGTCGACATGAACCTCGGTGAGATCGGGCGGGCGGCCGCCACGCATCTGCTGGACGTGATCGGCGGTGTGCCGCATCAGGGCGGGGTACGGCGGATGCCGTGCAGCCTGGTGCTGCGGGAGTCGACCCGCGCCTGAGGGGGTTGCCTGAGGGGTCGTCTGGGGGGGTTGTCGACCCGCGCCTGAGGAGCTTTGATCAAGCGGCCTAGCGGTCAGGAGGTCGGACATTCGGAGCGAATCTGGAGTGTCTGGGCAACGTCGGCTGACGGCTGCGCCACCGGTCCCCTCGCCTGGACCGGCGGGCCGTACGGCCTTAAAGGCAGCCGGCCGACTCTGATCGCCATCCTCCCGCCGCGCACCCGCCGTCGCGGCGGCCAAAGGCCGATGGGCGGGCGCATTTCGAATTCAGGAGGTGCCGGTCATTATCGCCGCGGTGATTGCCGGAGCGGCAATCTCAGTGAGCCGCCTCGTACTGCTCCACGATGGTCGCGGCGATACGTCCGCGCTCGCTCACGGGTAGTCCCGCCTGCTTCGCCCACTGGCGAATTTCGGTGGACTTGTCGCGGCTGACCGAGCGTGCCGAGCCGACTCCGCGACGGACCTTACCACCGCGCTCCTTGCGGACCTGACGCGCCTTGACCAGGAACGGGGCAAGGGCTTTGCGCAACTTCTCCTCGTTCTTATCCGACAGGTCGATCTCGTAGGCAAAGCCGTCGAGGCCGAACCTGATTGTGTTCTCGGACGACAAGGCGGATCCGTCGAGGTCGTCAAGGAAGATCTCTTGAATTTGCTTGGCCATGCTGGTGCTCCGAATTCAGAGGCGAGAAGACAATGAGTACTGTAGCGTATGGTGCCGTTGTCCGGCGCACCCCTGGGGCGGTGGATAGCCAGGACAAAGAAAGCTCGCCTAATTGCATAGCGAGCTATTTCATTCCCGCTATCCGGGGCGGTCGCGGCGTCAGTGCGTCGCGGGTCCACGAGCCCAGCACCAACAGCGTTTTGGTGCCCGTGACGTTCCCGGCGCGGCGCAGGTGATCGATGACCTGCTGGAGATGACCGAGGTCGCGGACCCGTACGTGGATCAGCGCGTCGGGGTCGCCGGCGATGGTGAAAACGGCCTGAACCTCCGCCACGTCGGTCGCCGTGCGGACGATCTCGCTCACCGGCGTCGTGCCCGCGTAACGCAGTTCGGTGAACGCCTCGATGCCCCATCCGAGCTTGGCGTAGTCGATCTGCACACTGAAACCGGTGATGACACCGAGCTCTTTGAGCCGGTCCACCCGGCGCTTGACCGCGGCCACGGAAAGGCCGATCGTGCCCGCCATGTCGGAGAAGGTGCGGCGCCCGTCCTCGCGCAGCAGGCGCAACACCCGATGATCAATGTCATCTATTTCTGGCATGTGGGCACTCCTCGGTTTTTGATGGAAAGAACCATAGCGAAAGAGGCCGAGGCCGCAAAGGTTTTGCGTCTTTGTCGTGTCTTCTTGGCCGATACTTGCGCGATGCCCGCCCGCGTTGCTGTGCTGGGGTCTCCACGAACCCCAGGGAGGCCCGCATGAGCGTCACCCTCGACGACAAGTACACGGCCGCGGACGGTCGCGTGCTCATGTCGGGCCTGCAGGCCCTCGTCCGGCTGACGCTCGAACAGCGCCGCCTGGACCAGGAGCGCGGGCTGGACACGCGCGTGTTCGTCTCCGGCTACCCGGGCTCGCCGCTGGCCGGCGTCGACCTGGAGATGGGCCGGGCCGCCCGGCTGCTCGACCCAGCGGGCGTGGTCGTCCGTCCGGCCCTCAACGAGGAGCTGGCCGCCACCGCCGTGGCGGGGACCCAGCTCCTGGAGCGCCTGCCGGGCCGGCGGCACGACGGCGTGACCGGCTTCTGGTACGGCAAGAGCCCCGGCCTCGACCGGGCCGCCGACGCCATCCGCCACGGCAACCTGGCCGGCACCGCCGCGCTCGGCGGCGCGGTGGCCTGGATCGGCGACGACCCCGGCAGCAAGTCCTCGACCGTGCCCAGCACATGCGAGCCGATGTGCCAGAGCCTGTGCGTGCCGCTGCTCGCGCCCGGCTCGGTGGCGGAGATCATCGAGTTCGGGCTGCACGCGGTCGCCCTCTCGCGCGCCAGCGGCCTGTGGACCGGCCTGAAGATCGTCGCCGACCTGGCGGACGCGTCGGCCACCGTCGACCTCGGCTCGCTGCGTGACGGCATCCCGGCCCCGGACCACCCGAGCCGCCCAACGCCGGCCGCCCTGGTCGGCCCGGCCGCGCTGGACGCCGAGCACGACATGCTGACCCGGCGGCTCGACCTGGCCCGCGACTACGCCCGCGCGCACGGCCTGAACCGGGTGGTGGCCGGCTCGTCGCACGCCCGCCTGGGCATCGTCGCCTCCGGCGCGTCCTTCGCGGTGGTACGCCGGGCGCTGGCCGACCTCGGGCTGGACGAGGCCGCGATCGAGGACCTGGGGCTGCGGCTGATCCGGCTCGGCATGCCGTACCCGCTGGCGCCCGCCGACCTGGCCGCCATGACCGCGGACCTCGACCGGGTGCTCGTGGTGGAGGACAAGGTGCCGTTCCTGGAGGGGCAGCTGAAGCAGGCGCTGTACGACGCCGCGCGCACCCCCGCCGCCGGTAGCGACCTGCTCGCCGCCCGTGGGGCCCCCGCTGTGGTCGGGCGCGAGTTGCTCACCCCCCGCGGCACGCTCGGCGCGGAGGACGTGGCCAAGGCGCTGGCCTCCTTCGCCGACACGCTGCCGCGGACCACCGTCCACCTGACTCCCGCCCGGAAGCCGCAGCCGCGCCGCCTGCTGCCGATGGTCGCCGCGCGCACGCCGTACTTCTGCTCGGGCTGCCCGCACAACACCTCCACCCGTACGTCGGACAGCACGCTGGTCGGCGTCGGGATCGGCTGCCACGCCATGATCGCCCTGGACGGCGCCGGCCGCGGCAACCAGGTCGGCCTCACCCAGATGGGCGGCGAGGGCGCCCAGTGGATCGGCCTGGCCCCCTTCACCGACGACCGGCACTTCGTGCAGAACCTCGGCGACGGCACCTTCCACCACTCCGGCTCGCTGGCCGTCCGGGCCGCCGTCGCGGCCGGGGTGCGGATCACGTACAAGCTGCTCTACAACGACGCGGTCGCCATGACCGGCGGGCAGCGCGCGGAAGGCCGGCTCGACGTGCCCGCGCTGACGCGGTCGCTGGCCGCAGAGGGGGTCCGCCGGATCGTGATCACCACGCCCGAACCGGAGACCTACCGGGGTGTCCGGCTCGCGCCGATCGCCACGGTACGGCACCGCGACGGGCTGGCGGCGGCCGAGAAGGAGCTGGCCGAGCTCGACGGGGTGAGCGTGCTCATCCACGACGACCGATGCGCGGCCGACGAACGCCGGCTGCGCAAGCGCGGCAAACTGCCCGTACCCGTGGAGAAGGTCGTGGTCAACGAGCGGGTCTGCGAGGGGTGCGGCGACTGCGGCGAGGTGTCGACCTGCCTGTCCGTGCAGCCCGTGGAGACCGTGTACGGCCGCAAGACCCGGATCCACCAGCCGTCCTGCAACTCCGACCTGAGCTGCCTCAAGGGCGACTGCCCGTCGTTCCTGCTGGTCAAGCCGGGCAAGGCACGGCCAGCCCCGGAGCTTTCGGCGGATCGTGGACCACGGCCGATCCAAGCACTCGGTGCACGGCCGGTTCTGGAGCTTCCGGTGGAGCTGACCGAGCCGATCACCCGATTCCCCGGCCGTGAGGTGCTGCTGCGGATGCCCGGCATCGGCGGCACGGGCGTCGTGACGGTCTCGCAGATCCTGCAGATGGCGGCCCACCTCGACGGCCTGCACGCGGCCGGCCTCGAACAGACCGGCCTGGCGCAGAAGGGCGGCCCGGTCGTCAGCGACGTCCGCATCTCCCCGCACCCGATCGCCGGCTCCCCGAAGGCGTCGCGCGGCACCGCCGACGTACTGATCGGCTTCGACCTGCTCGGCGCGGCGGCCGACACGAACCTGGCGGTCGCCGCGCCGGACCGTACCGTCGCCGTGGTCAGCAGCGCCGTCGTGCCGACCGCCGCCATGGTGACCGGCCGCGTCACCGTACCGGACTCGCCCGCCGACGCGATCACCCGCGTCGAGTCGGCCACCCGGAGCGCCGACAACCTCTACCTCGACGCTCACGGGCTCGCCGAGGCGCTGTTCGGCGACCACATGCCCGCCAACATGCTGCTCGTCGGCGCCGCGTACCAGCACGGCTGCCTGCCGGTGTCCGCCGAGGCCGTCGAACGGGCCATCCGGCTCAACGGGGCCGCGGCCGAGCAGAACCTCGCGGCGTTCCGCTGGGGCCGGGCCGCCGTCGCCGACCGCCAGGCGGTGCTGGCGGCCGTGGAGACTCCCGCTCCGCAGGCCGAGACGTTCGAGCAGGCCCTGGCCACGCGGATCGCCGACCTGACCGGCTACCGCGACGCGGCCTACGCCGCCCGGTACGCCGAGGACGTGCGCCGCGTGGCCGCGCTCGCCGCCGACCGCGCGGGGGAGGAGGCCGCCGCGCCGATCGCCCTCGCCTACGCCAAGGGGCTGCACAAGCTCATGGCCTACAAGGACGAGTACGAGGTCGCCCGGCTGCACCTGGACCCGGCCGAGCGAGCCAGACGGGAGCGGGAGTTCGGCGCTGACGCCGTCGTGTCGGTGCTGCTGCACCCGCCGCTGCTGCGCGCGCTGGGCATGAAGCGCAAGATCAGGTTGCGCCGCTCGGCGAACGTCGTCTTCCGCGTGCTGCGCGCCGCCAGGTTCCTGCGGGGTACGCCGTTCGACGTGTTCGGGTACGCAGGAGTACGCCGCGTCGAGCGGGCGATCATCACCGAGTACCGTGACCTGATGCGTGACGCTCTCGCCCGGCTGAGCCCGGCGACCGCCGACGCCGTGGCCGCGATCGCGGCGCTGCCGGAGGCGGTTCGCGGGTATGAGGACATCAAGCTCGCGCGGGTCGCGGAGTTCCGCGATCGCGCCAGGACCGCCCTCGCGCAGCTGAGCGAGCCCACCGGACCCCGCTCTCTGGAGAGAACGTGACCGTCGACCGCTTGCTGCCCAGCCCTCTGGAGAGAACGTGACCGTCGACCGCCTGCTGCCCACCCAGGACGCCGAGGACCTCATCGCCCTCACCCGGGACATCGCCGACAAAGAGCTGGCGAGCCGGGTCGATGAGCATGAGCGCGCCGAGACCTATCCGGAGGGCCTGTTCGCCACGCTCGGCGCCGCCGGACTGCTCGGCCTGCCGTACCCGGAGGAGTTCGGCGGCGGCGGCCAGCCGTTCGAGGTCTACCTGCAGGTGCTGGAGGAGCTGGCGGCCCGCTGGGCCGCCGTCGCGGTGGCCACCAGCGTGCACACCCTCGCCTGCTTCCCCGTGGCCACCTACGGCACACCCGAGCAGCGCGAACGCTGGCTGCCCGACATGCTGGCGGGCCGGCTCGTCGGCGGCTACAGCCTGTCCGAACCCCAGGCCGGATCCGACGCCGCCGCCCTGACCTGCAAGGCGGAGAAGGTCGAGAACGGCTACCGGATCACCGGCAACAAGGCGTGGATCACCCACGGCGGCAAGGCCGACTTCTACGCCCTGTTCGCCCGCACGGGACAGGGCAGCCGGGGCGTCTCCTGCTTCCTGGCCCCCGGCGCGGCCGACGGCCTGACCTTCGGCCGCCCGGAGGAGAAGATGGGCCTGCACGCCATCCCCACCACCAGCGCGCACTGGGACGGCGCCGTCATCGAGGCCGACCGCCTGCTCGGCGAGGAGGGCCAGGGCCTGCCCATCGCCTTCAGCGCCCTCGACTCCGGCCGCCTCGGCATCGCGGCGTGCGCGACCGGCCTCGCCCAGGCCGCACTGGACGCCTCGGTCGCCTACGCAAAGGAACGCCAGACATTCGGCCGCAAGATCATCGACCACCAGGGTCTGGGCTTCCTGCTCGCGGACATGGCGGCGGCCGTGGACAGCGCCCGCGCCACGTACCTGGACGCGGCCCGCCGCCGCGACGCCGGCCGTCCGTACGGACGACAGGCCAGCGTCGCCAAGCTGGTGGCCACGGACGCCGCGATGAAGGTGACGACGGACGCGGTGCAGGTGTTCGGGGGGTATGGGTACACGCGCGAGTTTCGGGTGGAGCGGTACATGCGCGAGGCCAAAATCATGCAAATCTTCGAGGGCACAAACCAGATCCAAAGGCTGGTGATCAGCCGCGACCTGGCCCGCTGACCCTGACCTGTCTCGCGCCCACCCGTTACCCGATTCGGTGGTTGCCCGTCTGATGCCCGCCCCGCCAAAAAGGGCCTCCGCTTCGCTCCGGGCGCTCTTTCGGGGGCGCCTTCGGCGCACAGCGGGCTTCGCTGGTGGGCGCTTCGCGCCTTCAGGGCTCAGGCGCTGCTTCCAGTCGGGCCAAAGCCCCGACCCCTGAAGGACCTCGCTGCGCTCGGACGCCCCTTCCAGGCAGGCTTCGCCTGCATGGCCCTTGTTGACCGTGGCCGACCCGAGACGGATAGCAGGTGCGAAACTCGCGATTGTATGCAGTCCGCGGTCGTCCTCTCCAAGGAGCGTCGTAGAGCCAGACGCTGCCCAGATCCCAGACCTTGGACGTTCGTAGCTTTGCCACCCGCCGCAGCGGTGTTTTCCAGGCACCCACTCGGTCTGCCAGTTCCCGCAGCTCAGTCGACGCGGGATCCTGCATCGACAACAGATCCGACGCGAGTTGCCGCACGATCTGATCTGTTCCGGAGCGATGGCCTCATCCTCAAGGAGCTGGGCCACCGCCTCATCAACCTGACGACGCTGCGCATGCGCGCGAGCCAGATCAACGGCCAGCCGCGCCCGCCGCTCTGCCGACAGCGTCGAGGCGTTTACTGCGGCTCCGACGCGCAGCGCGTGACCGGCCTCGCCCACTTCCACCGCCACGGCCACCTCATGCAGCGCGACGTTGGCCGGTCCGAACTCGGTGTTGTCATCATTGCGCCCTTCGCCAACCCGCGCCGCCATCTCACGGGCTCGCGACAGGTGCTCTTAGGCGACGTCGGCTTGATTCAGTCGGGAGGCGGAGGCGGGGATGAGGGCTCTGGCCCGCGCTAAGAGGGCTTGTCACGGCCAGGATCCCTCGCGTCGCCGCACAGCTGACGGAAATCCGCGCAACGGAACTCGGCCGGAAGCAACAGAGAAGAGACACAGAAGCCCCGGCTGCGAGGCTCTCTGTGCAATCGAGAAAGGATGAGTGACTTCAGGATGTGGAACAAGGTGAGGAATGTGGCGGTCGCGGTGTCGGCAGCGGCCGCCGTCGGCGCGTTCGTACCGGCTCCGGCCAGCGCCGACGTCTGGGAATACGTCGCGGCCTATCCGCTCACCACTGCGGGCTACAACAAGTGCATGGTCGAGGGCAAGCAGTGGCAGGGGAGTTGGCGGTGCCGCAAAATGACGGGTGAGCACTGGTCGCACAAGAAGTCGGACTACCATCTCGAGATCCTCAAGTAGCGTCTCGCGCTACGGCTTCCTGGCCACGCCGGAGCGGGAGTTCCTCCCCGGGGGCGAGGGGCCAGGGATGCGCTCGTCCGGGTGCCATTCGGGGGAGTGCACCACGCTGGGCTTCCTCAACCAGGTGGCCGTATCGCCGGCGCCGTGGGCGAGACCGAGACTGTGCGGGCCGTGCGCCGTCGTAACGATGCCAACTCGGTTGCTCACCGTAGGCGGGGCGGCTGGACGATCGGCTGCCGAGGCCGCCCACGCGGACGCCTCACCAGTGGAGATCGGTGACACACGTCATCGCATGGCGCAGTGCTCGAGAACCGGCACGTGAGGAAATAGTCCCTGCGCCCCAGGTCTCACCATGGGCGCTGCCAGCCACCTCAACACGAGCAAACTGTACCGGTTGGCCGGTATAGTTTCCTTTGTGCCACGTCTCAGTTCGAAAGAGCGACTGCTCGACGCCGCGGCCGAGGTGCTGCTGTCCAAGGGGGCCGAGGCCTTGACGCTGGAAGCGGTGGCCCGGCAGGCAGGCGTGTCCAAGGGCGGCTTGTTCTACCACTTCCCCACCAAGCAGGCACTGGTCGCCGCCATGGTCGACCGCCTGATCAAGGCCTTCGACCAGGCACTGGCCGAGGTGGGCGCCGAGCCGGGCGACTTCCTGCGCGCTTACCTGAACGCGACGATCCCCGAACACCACACCGCGACCAACGCTTCGGCCGACCGGGTGACCGCAGCACTGCTGGCCGCGGTGCTCGTGGACCCGGCAGGCTTGGCGCCGCTGAGAGAGCGGTTCGCTGCTTGGCAGGCCAGACTGACCGACGACGGCATCGATCCGGCTGCGGCGACGGCGGTACGGCTGGCCATCGACGGCTGGTGGGCGGCCAGGCTTCTCGGCCTCGGCGAACCAGACGCAGCACTGCACGAACACACCAGGCGCTACCTGATGGAGGCGATCGACCGTGCTACGCGCCACTAAAGCGTTGATGCTGCTCACGGATCTGGCATTCGTCGTCTACTTCATCATCACCGGGCTGGGTGCGATCCCGCCCGAATGGGCGTTCGCCGACTACACCAACCCGGTAATGGCCGACTGGAACTGGTCGTTTCTCTGGATCGACCTGCTGGCCAGCGCCACCGGCCTGGCCAGCCTGTACCTCCTGCGCCGAGCGTCGCGGTCGGGTCCAGGCCTGATGCTGGTCTCGCTCGTGCTCACCATGGCGTCCGGCTTGATGGCGATCGCGTTCTGGACCCTGCGCGGCGACTTCTCACTGGCCTGGTGGCTGCCGAACCTCTACCTCATGCTCTTCCCGATCCCCGCGATCGTCTGCCTGACGCAGCCACGACCACACTTCACCGCCTCATAGAGCTACAGGCCTCAGCCGACGCGGCCTTCCGGTGCCCGCGCAGGCGAAGCGCGCACGCCGCCGACCCACCACCGTTACGGCTGGGCGGTCCGGTCTTCTCCGGGATCGTGCAGGTGATACCGCTCCTGCGCAAGTAGGCGCGGCGGGAACGGGAGCCGTACGCCTTATCGGCACGGACCCTGCCGGGACC
This sequence comes from Nonomuraea sp. NPDC049028, assembly GCF_043197735.1. Classification (NCBI taxonomy): domain Bacteria; kingdom Bacillati; phylum Actinomycetota; class Actinomycetes; order Streptosporangiales; family Streptosporangiaceae; genus Nonomuraea; species Nonomuraea sp. NPDC049028. Next base: position 95,278 of record NZ_JBICTR010000016.1, on the reverse strand, counting down.
CGTGCGCGGGCGTCCCGGTCCGAGCCGGGCACACTGAGTGAGCAGAACGCGGCGATCGACGGTCGGCACAACACCCGCGCCCAACCGAATGTCAACGGCCAAGTGCTCCGGTTCTGGCTAATTTCCGGGATTCCTGCCAGACCCAGGATTCACCCGTCGTCGGCACATGAGTTCGGGAATGATGTCGTTTCCGGCGACTCCATGCACTTGGATCAGCTGATGCCTCGGCTACCACAGATCAGAGGCTGCTATCGAATCGTTGAGACATGAGAGGGGCACTTGGTCGTTTTCGCATGCGCGGGGTGTGGTGCCGTTTTGACCGCGAAGGTGTCGCGGGTCGCGCTTCCCGACCACGCCGATCAGAAGTACGGCCACGACTTGCTCCCCGCACTTCTGGAGCCCGGAACGTACGCGGTGCATTCCCAAGCCTCCGACCCGCCATGGCGGGTCTGGGAGGAGGCGGCAGCCGGTGGCGTGTACCTACAGGTGTATTCCCTGCCGTATGGACCCTCGGGGATCATCGGGATCGCGCCCGGCGATGTCCGACGAACCGTCCTCATCCGAGAGCGCTGTGATGGCTGCTGCTGTGGCCTGGACGGCCGGAACGGCGCCAACCTCGCGTGTGTGGAGTGCGGGCGTGCGGTGGCGACCCGCATTGATGACTGCGGGTTCTGGCAGGTGGTGTGGCTGGATCCGAGTGCCGTACGACCCGTCTGCGTCGATGGCCCCGCGTGCACGGTGGTCGGCTGGGAGGCGCTGCGGACGGCCTATCCGGCCACACCGCCCGTTGAGCAGCCCGGATGGTGGAGCCCACGGTGGGAAGCAGCGGTCGCGGTGGCGTTGGCACACCTGTTGGCGTTGTCAGGCGGCCAGCGGATTGCCGTCCCTGACGGACCGGTCGCCGAGGCTTTTCGCAAGGCGCTCGACACGCTGCTCCCTGCAGGCCCGTCGGCACGGAACCTCGTCTTGGCCGGGCCTGGCCTGTCCGGCGTGACCGCGGATATCGCCCTGGTGCCGCGGCATCCGCAAAGCGGCGAGGTGTGGCCGTGCGGCGCGGGAGCGGTGGTGCCGCTGGCGGCTGACGTGTGGACGTACATGGCCTTCAATGACGATCGGCGTCTTACCCTCGCGGCGGCAGGGATGCCCGACATTGTCCGCCGCGACGATCCGCCGCCACGGCTGCCATGGAGGCCCTTCAGACCTGATGTAGGCGTGTTCCTCCACACGCTGGCGCGGCTACCGGCGGCTCGTGAGCCGTGGTTGCGCGCTATCTACGACCATGTGGAAGACCGCCGATACAGCTTGCCATGCTTCTAGGAGCCAGCGGGGCTCCAGGCGCAGGAGTATGTGCCCTTGCGGTATCTCGGCCTCCGCTTCGTCCCGTGCGGCCGTTTCTCGTTGTGGAACTGGATGGAACGCCCTTGCAGTGAGTACGGCGACACACCGGCCCGGGATCGAGGGCCGGTTCCATAGAATCGAGGAAGATCCACGATGTTCATGACTCGACCGTCACGTCGTCGCACAGCCCTCGCTGCGGTGGCCGCCTGCGGGGCGGCTGCGGCGATCACGACATTCGCGCTGAGCCGACCGGCCGCCGCCCTTCCCCTCAGCCAGGCGATGTGCGATCCCCGCGGTTTCCCGCTTACCGCGAGTTCGGCCGTGTACGTGGGCCTCCTCGATAACCCGGTCTTCGTCGACGTTCCGGCTACGACGACAGTAAAGGTGGAGGTCACCGCGGACGTCTCCGTTGAGGCGGGTGCCGAGATGCGACTCACTTACAGTTTGAACGACTCCCTTAAGTCGGAAGGGGCGTTCGGACCCGCCAACTTCGCCAATCATCAGGAGTTCGCCGAGACTCGATCGACCTTCGCCTTGATCACCGTGGGCCCTGGAAGGACCAACATCAGGCCGGTGATCAGGATCAACGGTCCCGCCGGCAAGACGGGCTTCGTGCTGCACCGATGCGTCTCGGTGGAGGCCTCGACCAGCTGAGTGCCGATCCGCGGCGCCGACCAGCCGGTGAGACATGGCCTCGCCGCGCTTCTCCGGCTGGAGCCGGCCCAACGCGGCCAGCCGGAGGAGATCCGCGACAACCTGACCGCCCGCATCGCTGAGGCCGAGCAAGAAGTGTGCGTCAAATGCCCTTCAGAACACGATCAAGTGCCGCCCGGCCCGCAGGTCCCCAGTGCGGCTTGCCGCCGGGAAGGCCCCGATCTCCGTTCTGCCCCATGAGCATCAGGAAGAGGCTCTTCATAGCGGCCAGCCCGCGGGCGCGCCGGATCGCCGCCTCGTCCGCATGCCCGTACATGTCGAAGAACCGTGCGGCCGTGCCCGCAGGTAGCAGCACCCAGGCGGCGGCGAGGTCCCACGCCGGATCGCCGGCGAACAGGTCACCGAAGTCGATGATGCCCGAGAGCGTTCCGTCCGAGACGACGACGTTCGCGGGATGGAGATCGCCGTGCACCCACACCGGCGGGCCCTCCCACGCCGGGGCCGCAGCGGCGTCGTCCCAGACATCCCGGACGTCGGCAACGATGTCGTCCAGGGCAACGGCCTGGAGGGACTTCTCGAAGCCGACCGTGCAGTTCCTGGGATGGGCACCGCGGTCCGTAGCGATCGGCGCCTCGGCGGGCGCCTCCACATGGAGGGCCTGGAGGAAACCCGCCAGCGTGTCGGCCGCGTGGGCGCCGCGGCTGATCGAGCCGTGGTCCAGCGGCTCGCCGGGAACCCACGTCATCACGGTCCAGTGCTTGGGGAAGCGCTCGGACGGTTCGCCGAACCGCACCGGGGTCGGCACCGGGAGCGGCAGGCGCGGGGCCAGCACGGGTAGCCACCGCCGCTCCTTGAGCTGGTGCTCCGGGGTGGGGTTCATGCGCTGCATGCGCACGGCCAACTCGTCCCCGAGGCGCCACATCTGGTTGCCCCAACCGCCCACCACCTCACGGATGGCCAGCCCCGCAAGGTCTGGATGTTGCTCCTGCAGCAGGTCGCGGACCAGGTCTGCGGTGATCTCGATCTCGGTCATGCGAAGTCACAGTACTGAGGCGGCAGGCGGAGCGGGAGGTGAAACCTGCCCAGCTCGACAACCTCATTGCCCGGCGCTCGGCGGCGGTCCACCTGGGTATACCGACTCTTGCCGACAGCGCGATCCGCACCACCACGTCGACGGGCCGCAGCACCCAGTCCTGAATATCCGTGGTCGTCGCAAACCCGCACAGCCTACGCTCCTCCCCATGCGCACTGTGTTCGTCTTCCCTGCCGGTGAGCGAGCTGAGACCGTCGCCTCACTTGATCAGCTCCTGCCTCAACAGAGCGGACCGTGGACGCTGAACGGCAAGGTCTACATCGACATCGACGATGAGCAGACCGGTTACCGAAGGTCCGCAGAAAGCCTTGGCCTTCAGGCTGGGGATGAATGCGGTCCCCCCTTTGGGGGATGGCCCGCCGTAGGCGGGGCATCCCGGAGCGGTGAGTGCGGATTTGGAGCCTCAGGTGGGGTGGCGTTGCTGTTCGATGTACGTCTTGATGATCGATAGGGGCGCTCCGCCGCAGGAGGCGGCGAGGTAGCTGGGTGACCAGAAAGGGCCGTGCATGATGGCGGGGTTGATGCGGCCGGTGAACTCCTTGCGCAGGTAGTGCGAGGAGACTCCCTTCAACGAGTTGACGAGTTTGCTGATCGCGACCTTGGGCGGGTAGTGGACGAGCAGGTGGACGTGGTCGTGTTCGCCGTTGAACTCGCGGAGTTCGGCCTCGAAACTGTCGCACACCTCGATCATGATGTCTTCGCAGCGGCGCAGTATCGCGTCGTCGAAGGCGTTTCTGCGATATTTGGTGACAAAGACCAGATGGGCGTGCATCGCGGAAACCACGTGTCTGCCTCGTCGATATTCCACTTCCTGACTCATAGACCAGACGATATTGTTTTCGAGTCGGTGAGACGTGAGCGTCCTGTGGGAGAGGGGGTGTTGCGCATGTTGGCGGGCCGGAAGTATCGCCTGGAGTTCGACTTCGGGCAGCGGGCGTTCGCCGAAAGGCTGGGTGGGATCTGCCGGGCCGTGTGGAACACCGGCCTCGAACAACGGCGGGATTACCGGCGGCGCGGGCAGTGGATCACCTATGCCGAGCAGTGCGGGCAGCTCGCCGAGGCGAAGAAGGACCCGTACTGCGACTGGCTCGCCGATGCCCCCGCCCAGGTGATCCAGCAGACCCTCAAAGACCTGGACCAGGCGTGCCGCAAGCATGGCACGTGGACAGTGCACTGGAAGTCGAAGGCGAAGTGGCGGCCCTCGTTTCGCTTCCCCACCGCCAAGCACCTGCCGGTGGAGCGGATCGCCCGCAAGTGGGGACGGGTCTTCCTGCCCAAGTTCGGGTGGGCGCGGTTTCGGATGTCGCGCCCACTCGGGGGAAGCGTCAAGTCCGCGACCGTGTCCCGGGACGGCAAGCACTGGTTCATCAGCTTCCTGCTCGAGGATGGGATCGCCGAGCGTGAGGAACACGCCCGCCCTGGATGGGTGGGCGTGGACCGGGGGGTGGTCACCGCCGCCGTGACCTCGGACGGGGAGTTCTTCGACCGCCGCCACGCCCGAACCGGCGGTGTCTCCTCCCTGCAGCTGCCACGGGAGACGAAACAAGACCGGCAGGGCGACCTCGGGTATCTCACGCCCGGCCAGGCGGAACGGTATCTACGGCTGCAACGCCGACTCGCCCGCACGCAGAAGGGATCGAAGCGGCGCAAGAGGGTCAGGGCCGCGATGAGTGAGATCATGCGGCGAGTGCGGTGGCGGCGCGCTGACTTCAACGCCCAAGCCGCGCACCGGCTCACCCGCGCCTACGGGCACGTGGTCATCGAAGACCTGAACACCAAGGGCATGAGCACGGCCGTCAAGCCCAAGCCCGACCCCGACCGGCCGGGCAGGTTCCTGCGCAACGGCGCGGCAGCGAAATCCGGACTCAACAAGGCGATTCTCGACAAGGGCTGGTACGGGCTGGAAGTCGCTCTCCGCTCCAAGGCCCGCTACACCGGCAGCGTCATCCATAAGATCAACCCCGCGTACACGTCCCAGACGTGCCCGGAACCTGCGTGCGGGAAGGTGGACGAGAAGAGCCGCAAGAGCCAAGCGATCTTCTCCTGCACTTCTTGCGGGCACACCGAGCACGCCGACATCGTCGGGGCGAGGAACATCAAGAGCAAAGGACAGGCGGCCTGGCTGGTCGTCTCAGGGCGTGGAGACCCACCCGGGTCCGCGAAACGTCAAGCACCCCGTTCCACAGCACGGGCCGCGCAAGCGGCACGAGCTGCCGCATAGCGGCACGGGAATCCCCGCCCCTTCAGAACGGGGAGCAGGTCAACTCTTCCCGAGGACGTGGCGGTCCTCGAAGCGGCGGTCGGACACCACCCCACCTGGGCAGTGCAGATCGACATCTCCGGACGGATCGACGGCACCGCAGAGGTTCACCAAATGGTCGCGCTGCTGCTTGAGCACGGAGGCGTGGCAACAGATGACTACTCCGTCCACCCCTGGACCCTGCAGGAAATCAAGTCTGAAACAGTGATCGCCTACCACGAACTCAATCGCGAGCATTGATACTCCGGAATCGATCAGCATTCAAAGCGTAAGTTCAAAGAAGCGTGTGTCCGCTGTCCGATGCTGCGGATCGACCTGGCCCAGGGTCCCCGTCTGCCGCAGAGCGAAGACGACACCCGCGAACGCCTGGGCGAAGCCAAACGCATGCGGTGGCTCGGCGAGCTGGTCTTCACCAACGAGGTTTTACAGCGCTTCGAGGCCGAGCCGGCGGCCATGAACAAGGCGGATAGCAGCGTGCTGAGGCCGAACCCCTTGCCAGACGGCATCCGGTCGACCGGCCTCCGAGGAGGCCGGCGCGGCCCGGAGCCGACAGGCTCGATCAGCCGATCGGTGGTGCGAGGTATTCCAGCGCATAACCGTCGCCGGAGGGGGTTACGCGGGCGATGCCGGGTGAGTCGAGGTGGGCGCCGGCTACGAAGTGGTGTGGTCGGGTCAGTTGTTCGAGGAGGGCCGCTCGCGCGGCGCGGGCCTGCGACTGGTTGCCGTCGAGCTCCCAGGACACGTTCGGCTGATCGAATTGGAGCGTGGGAACGTGAACGGTGTCGCCCCAGGCGAGAAGGTGGCCGGTGCCGCTCCTGACGTCGTAGACGGTGTGACCGGGTGTGTGGCCTGGGGTCGGGATCGCGGTGATCCAGTCGTTGATCGCGACCCTCTCCGACACGGGTACGACCCGGTCGCGGATCGGCTCGAGCCGCCCCGTGAACACCGAGGTGTCGCCCGCGCCGATCCACACGCGCTCGAGTTTGGTGAACGCCTCTGAACCGTCCGGCGCGATCAGGCCGCTCACGTGGTCTTCGTGTTTGTGGGTGATGGCCACATCGGTGACATGCGCGCGGTCGATTCCCGCTTCGTCGAGCGCGTCGTAGATCAATCCCATGGTGGGGTCGTGCCAGGCGTTGGACGCGCCGGTGTCGATGAGAACCGACCGTGTGCCGTCGGTGACGAAGAAGGCGTTGACCGACAGCCGCAAGTTGTCGCCGGCCAGCGGAACGGCGGCTGGCAGCTCATCGAGCGTGCGCCCATCCTCGTCGCGAAGCCGTGTCGGCGGCATGTCGATGTACCCGTCTCGCAACGAGATCACCTGCAGATCGCCGAATGCGAACGTGGCATGGAGCTGGCCACTCGAGATCAAACGCATGGAGCCTCCGTCGTGTTGGGCGCACATCGCGCCTCTCCGATAGAAGATCTTATCTTCTTTAGGAGAAACCCTACACTGTGGGCAGCGAGGTACCCAACGATCAAGGAGCACGGTGGTCGAGCAAGACGGAAACGCGCCCGAATCACAGCACGGTGACGACCTGGCCGGCGCGTTCGGCGGTAACGTGCGGCGACGCCGCGAGGAAGCGGGCCTGACGCTGGAACAGCTGTCCACACAGTCGTCGGTCAGCCGGGCGATGCTGTCCAAGGTCGAACGCGGTGAGAAGAGCCCGACGATCGGCGTCGCGTCCAGGATCGCCCACGCGCTCGACGCGTCGCTCTCGGACCTGATCGGTGCGCCGGCTGCTGCCGCGTCTGGTGTGGCCATTGTCATGCGTAAGAACGATCGCCCCGTTTTCCGTGACCCGGAAACCGGCTTCGAGCGGCACATGGTGTCAGCGGCCCCGGGCGCGGGAGGAGCCGAGATGGTCGTCCACTACCTCCCCGCGCAGGTCTCTACCGGGCTGCTGCCCGCATATCCGCCGGGTACGGAGAAACAACTCGTGGTGCTCGAAGGCATCCTCACCGTCGCGATCGGCGGGATCAGCGAGACTCTGAACACAGGCGACTCCCTGTTCTTCCAGGCCGACGCGGACCACGGCTTCGCCAACCGAACGAACGCTCCCTGCGAATACATCATGGTCATCTCGCGCAGAACCTGATCGGCCGCAGCTTGCGGGCCTGGACAAAGCCGGCTAGGGCATCGCCGCACTCACGGCATTCTCCGGAAAAGCCGACTCGCGAGCAGCTCCGCGACGTGTCGGTACCCATGCGGCTGACCGTCGGCGGCCAGGCACCGACTGGCCCGGCGCTGCTCGCCAACTGGCTGCCTTCTAGCCGACGCGTTCAGGCTCTCTACTGCGTCAAAGCCGCGGACCAGGACCGTACCTGCTGGGCGAGAGCGGCCACATGCTCGGGAGGTGTGGTCTTGACGATTCCGTGTCCGAGATTGAACACGAACGGGCCACCACTGAGCGCGTTCAGGATGCGGTCTGTTTCCGCGTGGAGTGCGGGCCCGCCCGCGACCAGGAGTTGAGGGTCGAGGTTGCCCTGCACGCACCGGCCGAGTTCTTGCTGCACCTTCCGCGCGGCCCACTCCACAGGCACTGCCGAGTCGAGCCCGACGCAGTCCACGCCGGTCGCCTCGGCGAAGCCGTTGTAGGCAAGCCCCGCGCCGCGCGGAAAGGCGATGATGGGAACACTCGGATGCTTCGCCTTCAGCGCCGCGACGATGGCGGCGACCGGCGTGACGCACCAACGCTGGAATAGCGGGTCGGGGAGTATTCCGGCCCAGCTCTCGAAGAGTTGGATCGCTTCGGCACCCGCCTGAATCTGACGGTCCAAGAACTCGATGGTGGCCGCCGTGAGCAGGTCGATCAGGGGTTGGAACCCCTCCGGATCGCTCAGCGCCCACTGCTTGACGATGGAGTGCTCTGAGCTGCCACCGCCGCGCCCTTCGACCATGTAAGTCGCGACCGTCCACGGCGCACCGGCATAGCCGATCAACGTGATCTCGTCAGGCAACGCGCGAGTGAGTCGTCTGACGGTCTCGTAGATCGGGGCCAGTTCTTCGTGCAAGCGGGAGGCGCTCAAGAACTCGGTGATGTCCGAAGTCGAACGGATCGGGGGCGTGAGGACGGGGCCGTCACCGACCCGGTACTCCAAGGTCTGCCCCAACGCCGCCGCGATCTGGGGAAGATCCGCGAACAGGATCGCGGCGTCGAGCGTGAAGCGGCGGAGCGGTTGCAAGGTGACCTCGACCGCATGCTCGGGCGAATTGCACAGCCCCACCATTCCGCCCGCAGCCTCGCGGACGTCGTGGTACTCCGGCAGATAGCGTCCGGCCTGCCGCATGAGCCAGATCGGTGGTCGCTCGGTGCGCTCGCCCGCGAGCGCGCGCAACAGCAGCTTCTTCGGTCTCGCCTCGCCCGCCACGTGATCGACGTCCGACTCTTCCCGCATATCGACGCTCACGCGCCTCCGTCCTGCCCAGATACGCGAGCCCCGACCGGCCCGATCAGCACACGCGCCCCTACAAGTGAAGGTGTGCGCTACCACCCTATCTACGCCCACTACCTAGATCGACAGACTGGTGACGGCCGGGCTGCTGTAGGAGACGTTCTTGCCTCCCACGAACGGCAGCAGGCGCTTCGTCTCCTGTTCCAAGGCCGCCTGATCGATCGCGGACAGCGGGCGGAACGGCGTGAGGAGCAGGGTGTCACCTTGGAGGGACCAGGTTCCGTGCACGTGGCCGTCCACCAGGAAGGTGGGCTGTACTCGTGCCTGACCAGGCATCACGCGCTTTCGGTTCTCGTGGCTGATGATGCGGGTCCGGTCGGCGTGGCCGAGCAGGGCGTTGTCGAAGGCGGGCAGCAGTCGTACGGGGGCGGGCGTGTCGGGGTCGGGCAGTTCCGCGTCGGCGACGTCGATCAGTTCCCTGCCGTCGGGGTCGCGGTAGTGGCGCAGTTCGGCGCGCATGCCGGAGACGATCTCGCCGAGGCGGGTCAGCCCGGACCAGGCCTGTACGTCCATGATCCCGGCTGGGCCGAATGCTGCCAGATAGCGGCGGATGAGGTCCTTGGCGGTCGCCGGGGCCATGGGCCGGCCGAGCCAGGTCTCGGCGGGCGTGACGGAGACGGCCGATCGGGTGCCCCAGGACCCCCATGTGCCGGCGGCCGGGTTGTGGATGAGGGGGGTTCTGAGCTCGATTTCCCCGGCGAGGACGCGCCCGTCGCGGCCTGGGTGGCGTTCGGCCAGCCGCCGGGCCAGTTCCTTTCGCGGTGTCGTCTCGCCCGCCAGCAGCTCAAGCCCGGTGGCGACCAGTGAGGCGGTGTCCAGGCCCGCGTTGTCGCGGGCGAAGTACGCCGAGCGGGCGGTGCGGTCGAGGACGGGCTGCAGCAGCGGCCGCAGCCGGCGGAAGTCGTCGGCCGCGGCGAGGTGCTGGGTGCTGCGGAGCAGACCGGAGCGGACCACCTTGCGGTCCTGCAGCAGTGTGGTGAGCTGGGCGTGGGTGAAGCCGCAGATCCTGCTCCACAGCCCGACGTAGGGCCAGTTCGGCTCTTGCGCCTGCAGCGCGACCAGGCGTCCGATCACCTCCAGCGGGGTGTGATCGGTGCGGGCCAGCAGGAACTGGCGGCCCAGCAGGGCCCGGTTCAGGGCCCTGCTCGAGAGAGTTCTCATGACAGCCGCACCGAGACATTGCCCCGGTAGGAGCCCTGGAGCAGGGACAAGAACGCCTGCGGCACGTCTTCGACCCCGCCCTTGATGACCGTCTGCGGATAGACGAAGCGGCCCTCGCCCAGCCAGGCGCTGAAGTGCTCCCGCCAGGCGGCGATCTGGTCGGGGGTGTGGTGGCAGGAGAACGGCAGCAGCTGAATGCCGCTGGCCTGGGCCGCGGCATGGTCGGGCGCGGGGAAGCGTTCGGCCGCGTCGCCGAGCTGGCTGGACAGCGAGCCGCACAGCGCGAAACGGGCGCCGGGCCTGGCCGCCTGCAGCGCGGCCTGGTACTGCTCGCCCCCCACGACGTCGAAGAACACCGAAATGCCCTCAGGCGCGAGCTCCCGTAGCCGCTCGACCGGCGAGCCGTCGTGATAGTCGAACGCGGCGTCGTAGCCGAGCTCGTTCACCAGATAGTCGACCTTGGCCGGGCTGCCGGCGCTGCCGATCACCCGCGCCGCGCCGAGGCACTTGGCGATCTGCCCGGCCAGTGAGCCGACCCCGCCCGCCGCGCCGGAGACGAACACCACGTCGCCCTCGCCGACGCCCGCCACGTCGGCCATCCCGTAGTAGGCCGTCGGCCCCTGACCGAGGTAGTAGCCGGGGTCCGCGACGGGATCAAGCTTCATGTACTGGGCGGCCGGGCCCGCCGAGTACTCGCTCCAGCCGGTCATCGACTGGACCAGGTCGCCAACCGCGAGCTCGGAACTGTCGGAGTGGACCACGGTGCCGATGGTCGCCACGCCCACCCGCTGCCCCGGCTGCCAGGCCGGGACCGGGATGGTGCAGTCGGCCCGCATCAGCTCCAGATAGGTCGCGGCGAGCCCGATCTGGTCGGTGCGCACCAGGACCTCGCCGTCCACCTCCGTCTTGGCGACGGTGAAATGGCCGAGCGTGGGGGCGCCGGTGATCTGGGCGGTCAGCTGGATCTCACGGGTGATCATTCGTCTGTCCTTACCTCGGGCGTTGCCGTTGAGATCGACTCTAGAAAGACTTCCGGCCACTTTTTGACCGGAAGTCGGGCAAGGATGGGGGTATGGCGAACACCAGCTCACGGACCCTCCGACTGCTCTCGCTGCTGCAGAGCCACCGGCACTGGCCCGGTCTGGAACTGGCCGACCGGCTCGGTGTCTCCGAGCGGACCCTTCGCCGCGACGTGGACCGGCTGCGCGAGCTCGGCTACCCGGTCGGCGCGGCCCGGGGCACCGACGGCGGCTACCAGCTGGCGCCCGGCGCCGTGCTGCCGCCGCTGCTGCTCGACGATGAGGAGGCGGTGGCGCTGGCGGTGGGCATCGGCGACGCGGCGCAGAGCGGAATCGCCGGTATGCAGGAGGCGTCGCTGCGCGCACTCACCAAGGTGGTACGGGTCCTGCCGCCCCGGCTGCGGGCCAGGGTGGACGCCCTGCGGGCGATGACCCTGGCCGTCGCCGCCTCCGGGCCGATCGTCGCGGCGGAGGTGCTCACCGCGGTCGCCCAGGCCTGCCGGGACGAGGAGCGGCTGCGCTTCGGCTACACGGCCAGGGGCTCGGCACCCACTGAGCGCGAGGTCGAGCCGCACCGCGTGGTCGCACTCGGCGGACGCTGGTACCTGGTGGCCTACGACCTGGGCCGGCACGACTGGCGCAGTTTCCGCCTCGACCGGCTGACCGAGCCGGCCGCGACCGGCACCCGCTTCCGTCCACGCCCGCTCCCGGCCGAGGACGCCGCGGCCTTCGTCCAGGCGGCCGGCGGAGCCCCGGCGCCGTACACGGTCCAGGCGCTCGTCCACGCCCCCGCGGCCCGGGTACGGCAGGCGGTCGGTCAATGGGGCACCATCGAACCGCTCGATCAGGACCGCTGCCGGATCACCATGACCTCGACCTCCCTCGACTGGCCGACCCAGGCCCTGGGCAACGTGGGCGCCGAGTTCGAGGTGCTGGGACCGCCGGAATTCGCCGCGCACGTCCAGGAATGGGGCGCCCGCTTCATCCGGGCCACCCGCTCGGGCCAAAGCCCCGACCTCTGAAGGGCCTCACTCCGCTCGGACGCCCCACCCAGGCAGGCTCCGCCTGCACGGCGCTTGTTGAGCTTGGCCGGCCCGGCATGGATGGCAGGTGCGACCTCACGATTGTGGGGCGTCGCCATTTCCAGACAGGGGGCGCGGATCAGGGGCGGTGGTTGTCGCTGAGGTCGCGGGTGAGGCGGCGCAGGAGCGGCCCGTACTCGGGGTGTGCCAGGGCGGAGGCGAACTGGGCGGTGAGGTAGTCCGCTGGGTTGCCGGTGTCGTACCACCGGCCGGAGATGACCTGCCCGTATACGACGTGGCTGCCGGCGCAGGCGTTGATGGCATCGGTCAGGTAGACCTCGCCGATGCGGTGCTCGTACCAGCGCTTGGTCTGCTCGCGCAGTTCGTCGATGATGGCGGGCGTGACGATGTAGCCGCCGATGGCGGCGTAGGCGGAGGGGGCGTCGGCGGGTTTGGGCTTCTCGACCAGGCCGGTGATCCGCAGCAGGCCGCGCTCGAGGTTCTCCTGGACGACGGGCACGCCGTACCGTGCGGAGTCCTGCCGGTCGATCGGCATCAGGGCCAGCACCGGGCACCTGGTCGCCTCATAGGCGCGAATCAGCTGCTGGGCGCGGGGCACCTCGGCCACGAATACATCGTCGGGCCACAGGACGAGCATCGGCTCGTCGCCGATGCCGTGCGCGGCGTTCAGGACCGGGGTTCCGTTGCCGTACGGGCCGTGCTGGTCGAGGTAGGTGATGTGGCCTTGCCGGGAAAGCTCGGCGACCTCCTCCACAGCGTCGGCGTAGGCGCCCTTGCCGTCGGCGCGCAGCTGCTGCACCAGGGCGGGGTTGGGCCGGAAGTGGTCCTGGATCAGAGACTTCCCGCCGGAGACGACGATGGTGATGTCCGTGATGCCGGACGCGATCAGCTCACGGACGGTGTGCTCGATCACCGGCTTGTCGCCGACCGGCAGCATCTCCTTGGGGATGGCCTTGGTCAGCGGCAGGAGACGGGAGCCGAGTCCGGCAGCGGGGATCACCGCCCTGCGGATCGTCGGTCGCATCAAGTCTCTTTCCGTTGAGCGGGTACACCGCGCTGGCCAGCACGACACGGTCCGACACTAGCAACGCTCTCCAGCTCGTAGTCGTCCACGTCGTCCAGCGTGGTCCGGTCAAGTCCGAACATGTCCCGGGCGGCGATCTGGACGGCCAGGGATCTGGGTGAGGCGTAGTTCTGCTCTCGCTCCCATCTTTTTTCTGTGGATTCCTACGGCAATGGCCCAGGACGACAATGCCCGGCGGATGTCCGGCGGATGTCCTGGCTGTGTTCACCCTGGCGAGGCAGCATCGAACGCATAGGTACCAAGAACCTGCCGCAACGCAAGATCGAGGGGAGAGAAATGATCCGCAAGGCGCTTGTCACGATGTTCCTCATGACGTTACTGGCATTTTTTGCTGGCACGTTCCCCGCCAGTGCCGGCGTCGGCGAGTCGGCCTTCGCCAGTTCTTCTCAGGTAACGAGCGCTCCGCAGAACGCTCTGCTCGCCAGTTGTTCTCCGACGCCGCCGCCATGGTGGTACAACTACAGCACGGCATTCACTGGCACCAACAACTGCAACAAGTGCATCGAGATGGGAAAGGTCTGGAACGCTAGCGGCTACCAGGCATATTGCTGGGAAGTCTCGGATTACCGGGTCGAGCTCTGGCTCTACCATCCATAGAAACCCACCCGGGAGAGCCGCAACCCCTGTCCGGACTGCGGCAGCGCCCGGCCGTTGTGAAACTCCAGCGGTCGGCACGCTTGCACGGAGCGCGATGCCGTGCCGATCGTCGCCGTGGCGTTCCGGCGGGACTGGCCCACGGTCACGGCATAGTAGACGCCTTCGATGTACCCCTCGACGACGCGGTCCACGGCTCATGCTTCTTTCTGGCCGGCGGCCGTGTCGTCGTTGGGGATGCGTCAACGTAGGTGGCGATCGTGCTGTGCGCACCACCGCGCGCCAGGTCGGCCGACGCCGGATCCCGCATCTACCGCAGATCCGACGCGAGTTGCCGCACGGCCCGATGGATACGGATCCGCTCAGGCGTGATGCTCTCCGCCTCCAGCAACTAAACCACCGCCTGATCCACCTGACGACGCTGCGCATGCGCTCGCGCGAGATCCACCGCCAGCCGCGCCCGCCACTGGCCGAGGAGTGATGGCTGGTCGCCGAAGTTCGCCCCGGTCGACTACCGCGAGCGGCACGCTGTGAAATGCGGCATCAACTGCCTCAAGAGGCATCGCGCGTGGCCAGCTACGAGGCGACCGTCCTCGTAACGGACCGCCAACGAGCGGCTAGGACCCACCGCTCTCAATCAGCAGGTCCACGTTCCACTTCTCGGGCAGTTCACTGCCGCAGAAGACACAGACGAAGTCGCTCTCACGCACGATGTTGTGCTCCTGGCACCCAGGACAGCGTCGGAACACCACTTCGTGCGTGAAACCGGACGGACGTGCGAGCCCTACACAATCGAGAGCCTGGGCGACCGACGGCCAAGAGTTAACGTCCGGGCAGTACCCGGTTGAATGGTTGCTGACATCGCCCACGACCCATCTGCCTGCCTCGCGGGTGAAGCTGATCTCGCCGGCGCTCAGGACCGATCGTCCGCCTGCACAGGCCACATGCTCGCTTCGTCGCGGCGCCAGCCGAAGCACGCCGTCCGCGCCGACCACGAAGGTGAACGGCTCAACCAGCTCCGCCGCGGAACGCTCGGCGACCCAGCTGTCGAAATCAGCCGCAGAGCCGATCCGGCAGCCGCCGCTGCCAGGCCGGATCGCGGCCTTAAGATCGGCCGGTCCCACGTACCGATAGTTCCACCCCCGCATGCTCACCTGAGCCAACCTAGAACACTTCCGATACCACGCCCTAGGCGTAGCGGCGTTACCGCGGGTGGATTCTCTCGCGCACCAACCCTGTCCTCATCCACCGTCGGCTCTGCCGCATATCGGTCGTGACGAGATTGGGGAACGGAGATTGACGAAGACGAGAAGACGATAAATGCCACCGACCTCGCCGGGGCAGGGCGGCAGTCCACCCGGCCGCCTTGCTGCGCCCGTACGGATGGGTTTTACGCAATTGTCGTCCTGCAGGTGATCAGCGTTGTTGCGGGTCCGGCCACGCCGCATTGCGACCGGCTGGCATGGAACGATCCACGCGAGAGCGACCGTTGGCTCATCGGTAGCTCCGCGCGTGGCGGCGAGGGCGTGCTCCACGCTGGGGTACCAGTGCAGGTGCCGCCAGGCGTGGCGAGTTCCAGCAGGCGAGCGTGTGGCGAGAGGTGGTGCTGGCATGGCGGTGCAACGTCACCGACCTGACGGCCGCGGTGATCCCAGGAGTGCTGGCGTCCGCCGCCGCGTGGCGCGCGCACGCGCTGCCCCTGGCGGAACTGCCGTGGGTGCTGGCCAAGGCCTTGGTCTACTTCTGGCTGTTTTTGTGCGTTCACACGCTGTCCAACCAGGCCAGCGGGGTTGCCGAAGACCAGGTCAACAAGCCCTGGAGGCCGATTCCCGCCGGGTTGATGACCGCGCGGGGTGCCTGGGTGCGCTGGGGGTTGGCGGTCGCGGCGTTCCTGCTCGCCGGGGCGCTGATGGGAATCCTGGCCTGGACGGTGTTGTGGCTCGCGATGGTGGGTCTGCGAACCTACCGAGGGCTGATGCGCCATTGGTATGTGAAGAATCCGGCGATCGTGGTCGGTGCGTGGGCGTTGCTGGCAGCCGGCTGGCAGATCGCCGGGCCCCTTACCCCGCGCGCCTGGCCGTGGGTCGCCGCGGGGACGGCGTACTGGCTGGTGGGGTTCGTGGAGGACCTGCGAGACGTGCCCGGCGACCGGCGTTGCGGGCGGCGGACGCTGCCGATGGCGGTGGGGCAGTGGCCGGTGCGGCTAGTGGCCGCCTGCGCGTTGGCGGCCCTGCCGGTGGCGGCCGCGTGGCTGACCCGCGATGTCGCCGCGGCCGGATGGTGGGCGTGGGCAGCAGTCCTGGCCGGGGGCTGCTGGTGGGTCGCCCTGCGGCTGACGGTCCTGCGCACGGCACGGCAGGACGCCGCCACCTATCAGCTGTACGCCTGACCTGGTGCTGGTTGGTCAGCGGACCGCTGGTTCTGGGATGACCCGTCCCCCGTGGGAGCGGCTGCGAGGAAGGCCCACATATGGAAGGTGCGTCTCGTCATGGTCCGGTACTGGTGACCGGGGCGTCCGGCGGCATCGGCCGGGCGACCGCCCTGCTGCTGGCCCGGCGGCTGTCGTAGCTGCCGCGCTCGGCCGGGTTGGAGAGGGTGGTGCCGGGCAGTTCGTGCACCATCTGCATCATCGCGCCGATCAGCCGCTCGATGATGCCGCCGAAGTGCGGCATGCCCTTCGGCCGGTACGTCAGCGGGATGCCGTGCTGCGCGCAGCCCCGGCGCAGCGCCTCGCTGCGGAACTCGGCGGCGTTGTCCACGTAGATCTCGTCCGGCTTGCCGCTCATGGGCCAGGCCACCCCCTCCAGGCCGGGCCGCTCCAGCCACGGCCGCTTGTCGCACACCATGCGTGCCAGGCACAGCCCGGCCGACAGCGCCGAGGGCGCCTCCAGCGTGACCATCAGGCCGATCACGCAGCGGCTGCCCACATCGATCGCGCCGCCGCCGTGTCCGCGGCCGCTAACCCCGGCCGCGGCTGATCGGCCGGCGGGCCGATCACCTCCGCCTGGCGGACCGCCACGTCCCATGCCTCATCCGGGGCGGTCAGCACACCCCGTTCGATTTAGGAGCGACTGTCGGTGGCCGGGGTGAAACATGAAGGCCGGTCAGCCCTCGCAAGGTGGCGGGCCTGATCGGATGCCGGTCAGGTGGGGTTCATGGGTGGGGCGCCACGCATGGCCTCCTGCGTGGTCGTGATCAGAGCGTCCAGGGTCTGCCGGGTGCGGGCGAGCTCGTCCGACTGGGCGTCGATGCGGTCGCGCTCCGCGGTGAGCTGGCGTAGTACCGCCGGAGGGCAGCGCTCCCCGGAGTCCTTGACGTGCGGCAGCAGCGCGGCGATGACCTTGCCGGTCATTCCGACGGCGAAGAACTGTTTGATCAAGAGCACGCGGCACACAGCGTCCTCGTCGTAGTGGCGCTGCCCGCTCGCACTGCGCCGGCTGGCGAGCATGCCCTGCTCCTCGTAGTAGCGCAGGGAGCGCACGCTGGCCCCGGTCCGCTGTGCGAGATCACCGATCCGCACGGCCACCTCCATCCCGGATTGCCTCTCACATCGATGTCAGGTTTAGCGTAGCGGCGTGCCCCACGAGCCCCTGGAGGTGGTTTCACGTTGCCCGCATGACCCGGCGGCTTCGCCACGGCGCGCCAGACAGGAGGCCTTGGTGTGAGCTTTAGAAGGTGCGTTCGGCGACCCTCACCCGCTGGCTCGCCTGCAACGCGGCGCGAAGCTTGTCGGCCGGCAGCGGCGCGGCGGGGGCCTGGAGTATGCGCTCGACCGGTACGTCGGGGTCGGCGAGGTAGATCTGGGTGTAGGCGCCGGACTCGGGCTCGAAACGCCAGCTCTCGCTCAGAGTTCCGGCGTCGACGGTGTCGAAGCCGAGCCGCTCGATCAGCTGCGCTGCCCGAGCCTTCGCGCCGGGGTCGTCGCCGGCGATGGGCAGGGCGCTGCGGTCCGGGGCTCCGGTGGGCCGGGCGAGCTGCGGGATGTGGTGGGCCAGGATGTTGTTGAACGCCTTGACCAGCAGGGCACCGGGCAAGAGCTGCTGGGCCAGCTCGGTCGTGGTCACCTTCTCGGCGTCGAGTTCGGCGATCCGGCCGTCGCGGAAGGGGTAGTAGTTGCCGGTGTCCAGCACGGTCCGCCCCTGCAGCAGCTCGGCGGGCACGGAACCGTAGGCGGTCAGCGGGATGCTGAGCAAGGTCGCCTCGCCAGCGCGGGCAGCTTGCTCCACGGTGCCTGCTGTGGCTCGCGGCCCCAGTTCCTCGACCAGCGCAGCCAGGCTCTGCGGGCCACGCGAGTTGGCGATCACCACGTCGATGTCCGCCGCCACCGCCAGCCGCGCGACCGCCGAGCCGATCTTTCCGCTTCCGATGATTCCCAGAGTCGACATCGCCGATTCCTCCCTCTACGTCGTGGCCTCCTCCGAGCCCATACACCCGTGAACGTATCGGCCACCCTGGGCCACGTTAAGACCTCACATCAATGTCAGAGGCAAATCAGCGGTGCGCGATGGAGCGGCGCGGTCGATGATCCTTTCCGGGCCGATGGCGGAAAGGCGGATGCGCTGTGCGCGGCGCTTCTGGGGGTCCTTGGCTTCGCTCCGGCGGCGACCGGCCGGCATGAACGTCGCACCACACGCCGCCATCCCCGCGGCGATAAGCACAAAATATCCGTACTGAACGTCCTCGACGCCCAGACCGGCCGTCTGCCGCAGCGGTCTGCTGCCGCGGCGCATATTCTCGATCGTGCCGCCCGGAGTGGTGACCACCCAACTCTTGTCAGTCCGGTACGCGCGCACGCGGCCCGGCTGATCCAGCCCGCAGGAAGGCATCAGCCGTGTTGCTCACCCAGCTAACTGCCCGCAGCCTTCCACCAGGTTGGGCCGCGACGCTGCCGCCTGTTCGCCACCTGGCGGAACGAGGTCTCGAGCTCGCCGCCCCTGTGGCCTTCATCGTCGGGGAGAACGGCTCCGGAAAGTCCACCATCATGGAAGCGGTCGCCGATGTTTGCGGCCTCAACTCGGAAGGCGGCAAGGCCGGTACCAAGTACGCCAGCACCGGACCCGCCACCCCCTTGGGAGAGGTCCTTGACGCAGACCTCACCGCAAGGGGGCTGCGACTGCTTCACGGTCCCCGCCTCAAGCGGCGGGCGTTCTTCTTCCGCGCCGAAACACTCTTCAACCTGGGGCAGAACGTGTCTGGCCGGTATGGATTCTGGGAGAACGACCTGACGGAGCAATCCCATGGGGAAGGGTTCTTCACCGTTCTTGAGCGGATGGTGTCGGGGCCGGGGCTCTACCTCATGGACGAACCCGAAGCCGCCCTGTCGTTCCAGTCATGCGTGCGCCTGGTAGCCCTCATGAACCGCGTCGCCGGCGAAGGCGGACAGATCATCTGCGCCACCCACTCGCCGATTCTCACCAGCCTTCCGGGGGCGCAGGTCATCGAACTCGGTGACCACGGTATCCGCACCACCGACTGGGAAAAGCTCCAGTTGGTGGACCACTGGCGACGATTCCTCGCCAAACCCGATTTCTATCTGAGGTACGCCCTGGATCAGGACTGAGACGCTTAACCTCGCTGTTGGCTGACTCCGCCCCAGCCGAAACGGCGAGGTCAGCGGACGGCCGCTTTCAGCGCCGCCTCGATCGCGTTGGTCAGCGTTTCCAGATACTCATCGTCGCTGCGGCCCTGTATGACCAGTACGCGGAATGCGAGCGGTGCGATCAGCAGGTCGGTGCCGAGGTCCAGATCCAGCCCTTGGGGGAGTTCGCCGCGATCAATCGCGCCCTGCAGTATCGCGCGCGCCGCCGCCCGCCGCGGTGCGGTCACTCCGGTGTAGAGCCCTTCCGCCAGGGCGTCGTCGTACCTGGCCTCGGCGAGCAGTCCGGCCGCGATCCGGGCGAGTAGCGGATTGGCCAGTTGGCCGCGGAAGGTGGCGAGCAGCTCGCGCAGGTCCGTACGCAGGGCACCCGTGGCCGGTGTGGGCGGGATCGCGTCGGTGACCTTGCTACGGATTAACTCGGTGACCATCGCCTGCTTCGAGGGCCAGCGCCGGTAGAGCGCGGCTTTGCCCACGCCGGCGCGCCGGGCCACCGACTCCATCGACATTCGCGCGTACCCGGTCTCGGCGAGTTCGGCGAGGGCTGCCTCGGTGATCGCCTCGGTCACCCGCTGCCGCAGGACCGCCCCGCCGGTCGCCGGCTGGCCCTTCTTCTGCTGCTGCACTGTCATGCTCTCGAGCATAGCGAACGGAACGGTGTCGTTCCATATGTTACCTTATCGGCATAATGGAACGCTGCCGTTCCGTTCCGTTTTCGGAAAGAGCCGACGATGAAATTCCTCTACGACAACGAGTCCTTCTCCTTCGAGGCGCTGCGCGCCGCGGGCTACGCCGCCTATAGCGGCGCCGACCTCGGCGAGGTCCTGGTCACCTGCCGGCAGATCCCGGAAGGTGACGAGGAGGCCTGGTCGGCCCAGTGGGCCGCGACGGCGGCGCGCATCGAGCGCATCGGTCGGGACGCGCTGGCCGCCGGTCACCGAGTCAGCGCCCGGGAGGCGCTGCTGCGCGCGTCCAACTACTACCGGACCGCCGACTTCTACCGCCGCGAGAATCCCGCCGCCGACGCCGAGTCGGCGCGGCTCGCCAAGGCCTCCCAGCAGACGTTCGCCGACGCGGCCGCCCTGCTCGACACTCCGGCCCGCGCCCTGCGCATCCCGTACGAGGACACCACGCTTCCCGGCTACCTGTTCCTCACCGACGATTCGGGCACCCCGCGCCCGACCCTGCTCTACCACGGCGGGTACGACTCCACTCTCGAGGAGGACTACCTGGCACTGGCCGCGGGCGCGCTGCGGCGCGGCTACAACGTCATCGCCTTTGACGGCCCCGGCCAGGGCAGCACCGTCCGCGAACAGGGCCTGCACTTCCGGCCGGACTGGGAGGCCGTGGTCACCCCCGCCGTCGACTTCGCGCTCACCGTGCCCGAGGTGGACGCCGAGCGACTCGTGCTTGTCGGTACGAGCCTGGGCGGCTACCTCGCCGCGAGGGCCGCCGCCTTCGAGCACCGCGTCGCCGCGTGCGTGCTGCACGACGGCGTCTACGACTTCCACGCGGTCATCGCGGCGACCGCCGGCCGTGCCGCTTCGATGCCCGGCGGCATGGAGGCGTTGATGGCGCAGAACACCATGGTGCGATGGGTGGTCCGCAACGGCCGGTGGACCTTCGGTGTCTCCGACATCGACGAACTGGTCAAGGCAAGCGAGGCGTACACCATGGCGGGTATCGCCGACCAGATCACCTGCCCGACACTCGTCCTCGACGCCGAGAACGACCAGTTCTTCAAGGGGCAGCCGCAGCGCCTGCTCGACGAGCTGACCTGCCAGAAGGAGCTGATCTCCTTCCGCGAGGACGAAGGCGCGGGCGAGCACTGCCACGAGGGCGCGCTCTCCCTGTTCCACCAGCGCACCTTCGACTGGCTCGACACCCTGCTCGCCGACTGACCTCGCAGGCCGGCCCGCAGTCGCTTTCATGAGGCCGGGACCGTCAGGGCCGGTGGCATGACCGTAGGTCACCCTTAGTGTCCGGCGTCATTCGCACGATCGCCATCGTGATCGCTTACGCTTCGTACCGGGCGTCAGTACGATCCGCGGACGCGTCAGAGGCATCGGCTGTCGCTTCGAAGGACTCCGCCAAGGAGGCCACTAACGAGAGCCATGCCCGTGGGTCTGGGGCATGGCTCTCGTGACGCTGTGTGAGGGGTGGGCCGGAATATGCCAGAAACCTGCCGCGAGGGTCAGTCTCCAGCACCGTGGCCAGGGCAGATGATCCGATAACGCTGCCGCGAGAACGGGGTTTGTGACGGACCTTGTGAGCCATCGCCGCATTTCAGAGGCACACCCGCGCTGTTCTGCCAGCGGTGAACTCTGCCAGCGGTGAACACCGGCCCGACCGGTGTTCGACGATCACTACAGTCCAGTCTCATGACGACAGTGACAACCCGCACGGTCGAGTACCCGGCCGACGGCCTGACGATGATCGGGCACCTTGCGCTGCCCTCCGGCACCGGGCGCCGCCCCGCGGTGCTGCTCGGACCAGAGGGCCCAGGGCTCAGCGACGTCGAGCGCCGCCGAGCCGATGCGCTCGCCGAGCTGGGATACGTGGCGCTGGCCTTCGACCTCCACGGCGGGCGCTTGCTCACCGACCCCGAGGAGATGCTGGCCCGTTGCATGCCGCTGCTCGCCGACCCCGACCGGATGCGGGGCATCGGCCACGCGGCGCTCGACGTGCTGCGCGCCGAACCGCGGACCGACCCCGACCGGATCGCCGCCGTCGGCTACGGCACCGGGGGCGCCATCGGGCTGGAACTCGGGCGCGACGGCGTCGACCTCCGCGCCATCGGGACAGTCAACGCACTGACCACGGGCCGACCGGGCGAGGCGGCGCGCATTCGCTGCCCGGTGTGGGCCGGGGTCGGGTCGGAAGACCCGATCATGCCGCCCGCGCAACGGGACGCGTTCACCGCCGAGATGCAGGCCGCGGGCGTCGACTGGCGCCTCGTGGTCTACGGCGGCGCCTTGCACGCCTTCCACCATCCGACGGTCGACCACACCGTGGTCCCCGGCGTCGGCTACCACCCACGGCACGCGCAGCGAGCCTGGCGCGACGTCGTCGACCTGCTCGCCGAGTGCCTGCCCGTGACGGAGTGATCTGGTCAGTCCAAGCTCGGCCACCCGCTGACCAGCGCTTACCGGTCACCACGGCAGGTTTCTGGCGTATTGGGGTCCCACCCCTGTGAGTGTGGTCAGCCGGCTTGTTCGGCTCTGGCTCGGGTTTGGGCAAGGCGGTAGGAGTCAGTGCCGGTCTCGATGATGTTGCCAGCGAAGGTGAGCCGGTCGACGATCGCGGCGCAGAGGCGCGGGTCGGTGAAGGTGCGGGTCCAGCCGGAGAAGGGCTCGTTGCTGGCGATGGCGACGCTGTTCTTCTCTTCGCGTTCGGTGAGGACCTGGAAGAGGAGTTCGGCGCCGTGCCGGTCGAGTTCCATGTAGCCGAGTTCGTCAATGCAGAGCAGGTCGACGCGTCCGTAGCGGGCGACGGTCTTGGCGAGAACCTTGTCGTCGGCGGCCTCGACGAGTTCGTTCACGAGCTTGGTGGCGAGGGTGTAGCGGACCCGGTAGCCCTTCATTGCGGCCTCGGTCCCGAGGGCGATGAGCAGGCGGGACTTGCCGGTGCCGGAGTCGCCGATCAGGCAGAGGGGCTAACCCCTTTTCACCCATTCGCAAGTGGCGAGCGTATGGATGGTGGCGGGATCGATGTTGGGGTTGGCGTGGAAGTCTAAGGCGCGCAGGGACTTGTCGCGGGGAAACTGGGCGGCCTTGATGCGGCGTTCAGAGCGGCGGCGAGCGCGGTCGTCGCCTTCGGTTAGTGGGAGTTCGGTGAGGAATCCCAGGTAGGACATCTGCTCGCGGGTCGCCTGCTCTGCCAATTCGGGAAAGGCGGTGCGGAGCTGGGCAGGCGGAGCATCCGGCAGGCCTGATCGATGGAGGCCGGGCGGCCTGTTCGGTCATGCCGCGGTGGGGGACGCTTATGGTGTTCCTCCTTGGGCTGGGCGCTCGTCGGGCGGCCGGGCGCGTTGAGGAGCTGGTCATAGGCCGTCACCGAGGGCAGCGGCCGGGTGTCGCGGGGAAGCCGGGCCAGGCGCCGTTCGGTCAGGAACGTCACCGTTGCCTCGTGGTTGTCGTGCTGGGCGGGCTCGGGAGCGGCTTGTTCATCTTCCTCAGCGGCTTTGCGGGCCTCCAGTGCGACCGCGTCCGCGGTGAGGGCGCCGGCCCGCAGCGCGGCGGCCAGGCCGGTGACCAGATGCTCGGTAGGGATGTGACGGGTCAGGAGCAGCACTTCGATCAGCGCGCGGGTGCCGTCGCGGTCGCCATGGGCCTTGCAAGCCGCCGCATTCTGGCCACCGATGGGCGTTGACGAGAACAATCCGTGGTCAGGTGCTTGCGGTCGGCCCACAGGAGAGGACACAGAGCGGCCGGGTCATTGGGGGATTCGCATCCCGGTTGAACGACCGAAGCGCCCGCGGGTCCGCATCCCTTCCCCCATAACCAGCAAGCGCTAGATGTAGAAAGAGTGTCATGCTGCGTCGCGCTCAGATCGTGCTCTCGGTCCTCTTCATCGCGATGCTCGGCGTGGCGACCAATGTCGCCACCGGGATTCTGCCAGCAGCATGGGAGAGCAGACTATGGGTGGCGTGGCCGCTGATGCTCGTGATCGTGATCGCCACGGCAGTGCTGGAAGTCGTGCAGAAGGACGAGCGGCCTGCAGACGTTCCTTCGGCGCAAGCGCGGACCGAGTTGATCCGCCGTGTACGGCGATTCTGGGTCACCGGCGTATTGGAGAAGTCGCTCTATAACGAGGCGCGGATCCAGCTGGACCTGGTGGTCCGCGAGACGACCGACCGGCCATGGGGTATAGCCGTCACCTGGACTAACGGGACCCGGGAGTCGCTGCCGCCGGGTACGGACATGGCGGATGTGAAGTGCTGAAAGTCTCATGCCCATCGGAAGGACACAAGGATGTCGCTGGCATCCGATTGGATGAGCTCATGACTGCTCACGATGTGGCCCGGCTGCTGCCTGATATCCCGGTGCTTCGCGATCTGTGCCGGTCCATGGCGGTGTTGGAGGCCATCTTGAGTCCGGAATGGTCCAGTCGCTACCACTCCTTCGACGCGGGTTGGAGCCCTGGGGAGGAGATGGCCTCGATGCGCAACGGTTCGGGAGATGAGTACTCCATCGTCTTCTCCGCGGCGGGTGCGTACATCCGCGGCTCCGCCCACGAGTCGGCGATGAGCCCGTACGGCAACGATGGGCCGTGGCCGGGGGTGCTCGACTACGTTCCCGAGGTCTTCCGCCCTTGTGCGGAGGAGCCGGCGTTCTGCGATGAGGACGGAATGCCGGTCGTGACCGCTTGCCTATGGCGTGAGGTCGGTGATGGTCATTGGCGGGTGGGTGAGATTGACTACCCGGACGGTGTGAGCGATCCCGATGGGGCGGTGTACTTGTTCGCACGGCTCGTCGATCCGTCTCCGGAGGCGTTCCGGCGGTTCGCGGAGGACTACTACGAGGTGCCCGTGGATCTCGATGCGGTGCGGCACGTCTATGCCCTCCGTCCGCTGACGCGGGGGGTGGTCACCGCGCTGAACGCTGATCTTGCCGTGAAGGATCTCGCCGACGACCTTGCGGCAGCCCGGTATCCGGTCGCTGCCGGCTGACGAGCTGAAAGACGGACGGAGCCCTTGTCCAGCGGCAAACCGGGCGCACTGACGCGGGCGAGCGCCGACGCCGAACGCTGATGTCAACGTTCCCGGGCGGCGCTGCGGCCAGCAGCCACTGTCACGGAGTCCCGGTCGAGATCAGGGGTTTGTCGAGCAACGGTGACATCACGCGCGCGGGCCGGTGATATTCGCGACGAAATATCGCAGCCATGACCAACAGCGCCCAGGACCATCGCGTCCTCAACGAGCACTCGCCTCCTGCCTCGCGCGGGGAAAGCGATGAGATGGACTCGGATTCCGTACGTACGGGGTGTCGAGCGGCGGCGGCTGCTCGAATGGGGCGGTCTGGCCGCCGGTGTGATGGCGGCCGGCGCGTGCCTAGGCGCCGCCCCCGCCGCCGCGTCCGAGCCGTCCGAGCAGGACCGGATCCCGCCGGATACCCGGCCCGGCGGGGCCTATGACCGGTACGTGGCGAAGCTGGCCGCCGAGGACAAGTTCTCCGGAGTGGTGCTGCTGTCGCACCGGGGCCGGACGGTGCTGTCGCGCAGCTACGGCATGGCCGACAAGGAGAAGGGGATCCGTAACCACGAAGGTGTCGCGTTCAATCTCTACGGCGGGCCGTTCGTCAGCCTGTCCATTGTGCAGCTGGCGCAGCGGGGCAAGGTGAAGCTGTGGGACACGGTGGGCACCTACCTGACCGGTTTCGCCAAGGAGATCGCTGAGCAGGTGCGCATCCACCACCTGCTCATGGGCACCTCCGGGTTGTCCTTTCCGGCGCACGACTACAAACGCATCTTCCACAGCCAGGAGGAGCAGCACGAGTACTACCAGCAGTACACACGGCAGGCGAAGCTGGTGGCCACCCCCGGCGCGGGTTCGGAGAAACCCGGCTGGGGGGCGGACGTCACCGTGCAGATCGTCGAGGCGGTGACCGGCATGACGTTCTGGGACTACGTGCGTGAGCACATCTTCGGGCGCTGCGGCATGGCCGGCTCGGCGTACTACACCAGGCCGCAGTGGCTGGCCGACGAGCACATCGCGCACTCGTACATGAAACAGGCCGACGGCAGCTGGGTGGACGCCGTCCGCAACCTGGACAAGGACAGCCCGAGCCCGGGCCTGGCGGGCCAGAACAATGCCCGCAACTTCGTCCCGGACGGCGGGTTCGTCACCGCACCGGACCTGATCCGGTTCGCGGAAGCGTTGTACGACGGCACCGTGCTCGACCCGGCCTGGGCCGACGTGTTCACCTCGGTCAAGGCCCCCAACTTCCGAGGCTCCCCGGGGTTCAGCACCTACGGGCCGACAGCCCACATCGTCGAAGGCCAGTGGGAGCTCTCGCGCAGCGGCGTCCACCCCGGCAGCTCCACCCACTGGAGCATCTACCCGGAGGCCGGGTGGGTCGGCGTCGTCCTCAGCAACTACGACGACATACCGCTGCAGGAGATCACCGGACAGCAGACGCGGGCCATCACCGGGGCGTCGCCCGGCGACGGCGGCGGTGGCGGCTGACGCGCGGCCACGGCGTAGCCGCCCCGAAGAAAGAGGCCCGGGCCGGGAAATCCACCGGCTCGGGCCGGGAAAGGCGGATGCGCTGTGTGCGGCGCTTCTGGGAGGTTCATGGCTTCGCTCCGGCGGCGACTGGCCAGCATGAAGGAGCTTCTTCGCGTACCCGTTCAGATCAGTTATCGGCGCACCCGATAGCGCAGGTGAAGCACCCGGTAGCCCTGAATCACCACGTCAGGGTCCTCCAACAGGTGCTGTGCGTCGACCGACCCGAAGTAGCGCTTGCCGGACCCGAACACGACGGGTACGACGTCCATGCGCACCTCGTCGATCAGGCCCGCGGCAAGCACCTGGCCACCGACGTCGCCGGCGGCGACCTCGACCATGCGGTCACCCGCGAGCTCCTGCGCCTTGGCCATGGCTGCCTCGACGCCGTCGACGAAGTGAAACGGCGCCTCGGGGTCCCAGCCCTCGGGCATCGGCCGGTGCGACACGACGACCACGTGGTCGATGCCGCCCGGAGGCTTCCCGTCCCAGCCGTCCGTCATGTCGAAGACGTGGCGGCCGACGATCGTCACCCCGATCTGGTCCCAGTACGGCCGGGTGTAGTCGTAGGACGTCTGCGACACCTTCAGCTCGCCGCTCTCGTCCAACGGGACGTCACCGCTGGACAACCAGTCGAACAGCGGTCCGGGCTGGTCGTTCTCGTCCGCGACGAAGCCGTCCACCGACACCGAGCTGTACATGACCACCTTGCCCACGGGGCTCTCCTCTGCTTGGGGTGCCCCAAATTAGCGTGTCGTGAGCTGTCGCTCTTGTAAGAAATCAATCGGCCGGCAGCGGCCAGCCGTCGAGCACGTGGCCGGGATGTTCGCGCAGGAACCGCCGCCGGACTTCGACGTACCGGGTCGGCGTGAGCCCGGTGAACGCCCGGAACTCGTGGCCGAAGTGGGCCTGGTCGAAGTAGCCGGCGCCACCGGCGAGGTCGCCCCAGTCGATCGGTCCGGCGGGGTCGATCGCGAACACGGTGGCGGCGAAGCGGTAGGTGCGGGCCAGCCGCTTCGGCGTGACGCCGATGAGCTCCTTGAACCGCCGCGCCAGATGAGTGCTGCTGACACCGGCCGCCACGCTCAGGTCGCCGATCGCCACCGCCCCGCTGGTCGCCGCGATGACGCTGCTCGTATGGCGGACCAGCCCCAGGCCGGCGGTCTCGCACAGCCGTCGCATCAGCTCCTCCTCGAGCAGCGTCAGCATCTCGTAGGGCCCGGCCGCCGTGGCCAGCCGGTCCCGCAGCTCAGCAATGGCGGGCCGGCCCCAAACCTGCTCCACAGTAACCGGCCGGTCACACAGCTCGGCCGCGGGCATCGGCAGGAACGGCGCCAGCCCCCACGGCTTGATGTGCACGCCGACTGACCGGGTCCCCGGCGGATAGCCGAACTCGAAGGCGCGGGTGGGCATGGTGACCACGCAGCCGTCGGCGTACCCGGCCGACTCGATGTCGGTGCCGGCGCGGATGCGGAACGGCGCCCCGAGGTTGACGACGAGCAACGCCGCAGGCATCGGCGGCAGCGTCAGCCGGGCGTACGGCGGCTCACCCTCCAGGTAGTAAAGGTCGTCGATCAGCCCGTCCAGCGGCGGTCGCGGCACTCTGGACACGTACTTCACGCGTCACAGCATCGCCGATGCACGGGCGGACCGCCAGATCGTCGCACGCCGTCCGCCGTAGAACCGCGGCGGGCGCTTCTCCTTCAGCGCCTGATGATCAACCGCCCCCTTTGACCTAGCAGGTGGTGCCGGCCACCTCGTAGTAGTTCGGTCCCGTCTGCCGCAAGGTCGTCGTCACGAACGTGTTCCACAGGCCCATCGCCTGGCCGGAGCCGTTGGCGTACGCGTAACCGCCGGACTGGTGGGCCCGGCCCGCCTGGGTGTGCGCGTAGTTGGTGGCGGTGAAGCAGGGCTGCGGCGACGGGGTGGGGGTGGGCGTCGGTGTGGGGGGCGGCGGCGATCCCGTGTCGAGGCCGAAGAAGTGGGTGTCGTAGTACGCCGAGCAGATGGTGTCGAGGAAATAGGCGCCCGCCGTGCCGCACTGCTCCGCGGCGCCGCCCGGATCGACCGGCGTGCCGTGCCCCATCCCGGCGATCCGGTAGAAGCGGACCTCACCGCCGCCGTACGTCTCCATCGTGGTGCCGCCCGGCAGGCTCGTCGTCGAGGCGGGGGTCTGCGACAGGCCGAGTACGTCGGTGAACTGGTCCCTGAGTTCGACGCCGTTGGCCTTGTTGACCACGTAGTCGGCCTGGCCGTGCCAGATCGAGACTCTCGGTCGCGGCCCGGTGTATCCGGGGTACGCGCCGCGCACCAAGGCTCCCCAGTCCTTGGGGGTCTTGGTGACCGGGCCGTTCATGCAGGTGCTGGTCGAGGCGGGTGGGGAGCAGCGGTACGGCAGGCCCGCGACGATGGACGCCGCGTCGAACAGCTCCGGGTACGCCGCGACCATGACCGCGGTCATCGCGCCGCCCGCGGACAGGTCGGTGATGGAGATGCGACCTGGGTCGAGCTGGTAGGTGCTCGTCGCGTACGACACCATCTGGGCGATGGACAGCGCCTCGCCCTGGCCGCGCCCGATGTCGCCCTCCTGGAACCACTGGAAACAGTTCGACGGCGGGGTGGTGGCCTCGGGGAAGATCAGCGCGAAACCGTACAGGTCGGCGAACTTCCGCCAGCCGGAGTTGGTGTAGTAGGCGTCGGCGCTCTGAGTACAGCCGTGCAAAGCGACGACGGCGGGGGAGCCCGCGGGCAGGCCGTCGGGGCGGTAGACCCACATGTTCAGGGCACCCGGGTTCGAGCCGAACCCGGTGACCTTCGTCAGGGAGGCCGCCCGGGACGGGCGCGCGACGGCGAGTACGGCGAGGATGAGGACGAGCGCCGTCACGGCTCTGACGACGGCTCGGCTGGGGAGTGGAAACATCGGCGACTCCGTGGTTCACACGCCTGGCGATTGCCCGTGACGGTACGTTCCGGGCGAACGGCCTGATATGTGGCACGCACCAGAATTCCCGGAGGCGCACATGTGAGTCCGGCCCATACCTCTGTCGCGGACAGCCTTGTCAAGCTTGGCGACCGACCCCCCCATGATCTATACGTGAACATCCGACAGGACGGGAACGCGCGGCGGATGCCCGCCGGGTTGGTCGCGCTCGCGCTCGGCGGCTTCGGGATCGGCCTGACCGAGTTCGTGATCGCGGGCCTGCTGCCCCAGGTGAGCCGCGGCCTGGACGTCTCCGAGGCCACGGCCGGGTGGCTCATCTCGGGATACGCCCTGAGCGTCGCGATCGGCGCGATCCTGCTGACCGCCGCCACCACCCGCATCCACCGCAAGGCCGTCCTCGTCGGTTTGGTGGCGTTGTTCGTCCTCGGCAACCTGCTGTCCGCCGTCGCGCCCAGCTACGCCGTGGCGCTGCTCGGCCGCGTCGTCGCCGCCCTGTGCCACGGCTCCTTCTTCGGCATCGGCTCGCTCGTCGCCCGCCGCATGGTCCCACCGGAGCGGGCCTCGCAGGCGGTCGCCGTGATGTTCGCCGGGCTGACGGTCGCCAACGTGCTGGGCGTACCGTTCGGCGCTCTGGTCGGCGAACGCTGGGGCTGGCGCGCCACGTTCTGGGCCATCACCGGGATCGGCGTGCTGGCCCTGGCCGCCATCGCCGTGTGGGTTCCGGCCTGGGCGGGCGCCGTGCACGAGGCCCACCGGCCGGCCGGTCTGCGCCCCCAGCTACGCGCCTTCCGCTCCCGGCAGGTCTGGCTGACCCTGGCCGCCACCGCCCTCGGCTACGGCGGCATGTTCGGGGCGTTCAGCTACATCGCCTACACCTTTACCGAGGTCACCGGCTTCACCAGCGCCGATGTCGCCTGGCTGCTCGTCGTCTACGGCAGCGGCCTGGTGATCGGCAATGTCGCCGGGGGCCGGGCGGCCGACCGCGACCGCACGCTGATCGTGTCCCTGGCGGGACTCGCCGCCACGCTCGCGGCGTTCGGGCTTCGCGGGCCTGGGTTACACCGCGCCGCTGTACGTGGGCGCCGCGGTCGTGGCGCTCGGCCTCGCCGTGATGGTGGTCACCGCGCGCACCGGGCGTGCCGCCTCAGCTCCGCCTTCCGACCCTGATCAGGCGTCTGTCAGCCTCCGCCGTCTGCCGTGACGCAGCTGCTCGCCCAGCGCCCTCAGCCTGCTCAGCTTGCGGTCCATCGGATCGCCCGCGGCCACCTCGAGCAGATAAGACTTCAACAGCGCTTCCGTGTCGCGGGTCATGTGCAGCCGATCAAGCATTTCCTTGAGGGAGAGTGCCAGGGAACGTGTACCGGCATCGTCCGCGGAAGCGGCTGTCTCCTTCTCCGCCTCGTTCAGCAGCTTTCCGACCGCCTGATGTGACATGCCTAGCAGGTAGCCGATGTCGCGGTGAACGTAACCTCTTCGCGCCAGATCAGCCACTGTCGCTTGCGTCGCTTCGGCGGCCTTCTGTTTGACGAGGGTCGCCGCGAGGCGTGTCACCAGCGTGGCTTCCAGTTCTGTAGCCACTTCATCGTCGGCCACGGTCAGGTCGAAGTCGGCGTTGATCTCGAAGATGTCCACATCCAGCATGGTGGCCACCAGGTCACGCGCCATTTCCTCCGCCTGCTCCAAGCGCTTCACCTGTGTGTGGTAGCTCCGCTTGAGGCCGGGTCCGGAGACGGTCAAAGCCCACCAGTCATCGCTCCGACTGGCGGTGATGGTGAAAGTGTCGTTCCTGCTCACTGCTCCTCCTGCTCCTTCGCGACCTCAGCAAGGATGTTCTCCCAGTTCTCCAAGATTCCTTTCGCCGTCCGCTCGTTGACCTCCGAGTGACGAGGCACGGGCATCGCCTCCGAACCGGCATGCCACTTGGTGTGACTGCCACCCTCGGTGGACTCAACGGGCACGCCGTACTCCTTGGCGAGCTTGCGCATGCGTCGCTCCAGATCCCGCTTCCTCATCATCAGTTTAGGCTACCGAGGTTGCACGATTAAAGGCAACCTAGGTTGCAGATTGTGGCGACATGTCTGCCCGCAGCGCTGTTGCCCGACCAGTTCCTGAGCTGCCCCGGTAGACAGCGACGGCCGTGGTCCGCAGCAGGGCGGTCAGCGGTCGGCCGGTGGGTTCCAGTGGGCGATGCGGACCTCGCGCAGCCATGCTTCGACCGTGGCGGCGTCGGGCTGGGCGGGCAGCGGTGTGCGCGCGGTGTCGAACGCCTTCTCGGTGGCCGCCAGGAGGTCCTGGGCCTCCTGGGTGCTGCCTTCCGCGACCCTTTCGCCGAAGGCGCGGATCGCCTCGGGGTCGGGGAGCCGGATCGGCAGGTGGCCGGTCTCGTACAGTTCGCGCCCCTGGTGCAAGAGACGGGCGAGGTGGCGGGCGTGCTTGCTGGTCCGCTTGCGGGTGTCGGCCGAGAACGAGCCGTCGCCGCGCCGGTCGAGGCGCTGGAACTGCTGAGTGGCGTACCCGAGGTAGGCATTGCGGACCCGCGGACCGGACAGGAACGCGGTCCGGATGGCGATCAGCTGGTCACCGACCGGTGTACGGGTCTCGTACAGGTCGTCGGGCAACCACACCAGCTCCATCACGGTCGGATTGCCACCCAGCGCGAGAGAGCACCACTTGCCCACCTCGTGGAGCGTCCGGTCGGGGTTCGTGTGGACGATGCTCTCCTTGGGCCGGGACAGGCCGACCATGGCCAGCGTGGGGGTGGCGAAGATGCCGAGCCGGTCTACGTCGGAGTCGGGCCCGGCCAAACCGTAGGCGGTGGAGCCGACGACGCCGGCCAGCAGCACGGTGCCGGGGATGTTGGTCACGGGAGATCCTTCGGGGGGTGGTGATCGGGCAGCGCCCGCAGGTGGTGGGTGTCGTAGGAGCCCGCAGGCTACCGCCGCAGGGCCAGGCACGCAGCCGATGCGGCGCGCGTGCGGTCAGCGGGGGACAGGCCCGTCGAAGTGGATGCCTTCGAGGAGATCGGCGGTCGGCCGGTCCAGGACGTGCGCGCCGGTGGCCGGACTGGTGCGGCCGGCCCGGACCCGCGTCAGCAGCGCCTCCCAGCGGCGATTGTGCTGCGCGAACGTCCGCGTCGCCACGACCCGGCCCCTGGCCTGCTGGCCGGCCAGCGCATCTGCGGGAGGGGCGTCGAGCAGCAGCAGATGGAA
Source organism: Nonomuraea sp. NPDC049028 (assembly GCF_043197735.1). NCBI lineage: Bacteria > Bacillati > Actinomycetota > Actinomycetes > Streptosporangiales > Streptosporangiaceae > Nonomuraea > Nonomuraea sp. NPDC049028. The sequence continues at coordinate 62,605 of NZ_JBICTR010000016.1, read as the reverse complement.
CGGGACCGCCGACCGGCGCGCCAGCCAGGCGAACCCGTGCAACACGGCGGACCCGCAGCCGCGATTGTGCGCGATCACCGCGCTCCCGCCCCGCAACGCCCGGCCGATGCGCCACACATGCGTCGTGAACACCACCGCGGTACGCACCGGCTTCGGCGCCCAGCCCAGACGCGTGCTCCACCTCAGGCGTGACTGCGCCGAATCGATCACCACCACCGACCCCGCCACGACCGGGCGGCTCTCCGTGCCGTCCAGGGCGTACAGGCGGCGCAGCAGCGTGGTCTTGCCCGCGCCGGGCAGACCGGTGAGGATCACCAGGGAGCCGGCCGGGTAGCGCAGCGTCCCAGCGGCCTCCGGAGCCGCCGGCACCGAGATACTCAAGACCCTCACCCTCACCCTCACCCCGATAGGACGGACACGTGCTTTGGTCACATTTTGCTGCACGTCAGGTGACAAGAGTGCCGCATCAGCGTCTTTATCCGCAGATCCAGGGGGATGGCGTCACAGACTGTTCCCTGGGCAGCGGGCCGAGAATCAAGGGGCATCGGTCCAGCGGCGCTTTCGCCACGGGAACGGCGTGATCTCGATGCGCGAGTTGACGGAGCCGTTCCACTTGGCCTCGACCCCGTGAGCGGTGAGGGTGTCGCACACCTCTCGTGCGATGGCGGCGCTCGCCGCTTCGCTCTTCGCCTCGTCGTCTTCGAAGGCGCCGAACGCCAGCATCAGCCCGTGGCCCTGAACCCCGGACTCGAGGTCCTGGCCGTGATAGAAGACCGCGCCGCGGGGCTTGTCCGGTAGCTCAGAGGCGGCTTCGAGCGCGTCGGTCCAACCGTCGGACATCGTGAAACCCGCGTTCTGCAATGCGACGAGGCCGCGCTCGTTCAGCTCCTCGAACGCCTGGTCGATGGCGTCGTTCACGGTGGGGGTGAGCCAAGTGTCCTCATGCGCCCGCTCCTGCCGGAACAGCTCTTCCGCGTACGCCTTCAGCTCCTCCAGCAGATCTTCGTCGGTCGTTTCATCCTCCAGCCAGTCCTCTATGTCATATTCATCGGCGAAACCGCCGAGAACCGCGAGTTCGATCTGCTCCCATAAGAATGCGCGTTCTGTTGCCAGCTCATCCGTAGCGTCGTCGGGTTCATCGTCGTCATCAGGCATGCCAGGAACCTACATGATCACTCCGACACATCTTGCGCGCCCGCGTGGACGGCCGGTGAATGTCAATGGTGCGTGCGGGCCGCGACGCGTACGCCGACGGTGTCCAGGAGACCTCATCGGCCGGGTTCGGGCCGGCAGCGCCTACGATGGCTGGAAAGCGCTTTCAAGGAGGGCGTCCCATGATCCGCCAGGGCTCACGCTGATGGCCCCCATCGCGCTGTGCCACACCGATCGTGGCGAGGGCGAGACCCTGCTCCTCGTGCACGGCTGGGGCGGTCACGCCCGTACGTGGGCGCCCATCGCCGACGCCCTCCAGCCGGGTCACCGGGTGATCGCCGCCGACCTGCGCGGGCACGGCGGGTCGCCGGCGCCCATGGACGGCTACCGGCCCATCGACCTGGCGGGGGACCTCGTGGCCCTGCTCGACCGCCTCGACGCCGGACCGGTCGTCGCCGTGGGGCACTCGATGGGCGCTCAGGTCGTCACCGCCATGGCCGTGGAGCACCCCGAACACGTCTCCGCGCTGGTGGTCGTCGATCCCGCCTATGGTGCGGACGCCGCCGAGGAGCGGCTGTTCGGCAAACGGCTGGCCGCCCTGCGGGCCAAGGGCGCGGCGGCGGCCGTCCGCCAGCTCGGCACCCTGCCCGCCGAGGTACGCGCTCAGCTGCTCGCCACCCCTGGTCACGTACTGGCCGCCTGCTATGAGGGCATGTACCTGGGCCCGGACGCGTTCGGCGCCCGGTCCGCGACGCGCCGCTACCTGGCCAGGCGCACCCGCCCGGTCCTCTGCGTCCGCTCGCTGAGCGAGCCGGCCGCGTGGGAGTCCTCGATCCCCGCACCTTCCGGGTCACAGATGGTCACGTGGGACGGGACCGGGCATTTCCTGCATCTGGAACGCCCCCAGGCCTTCGCCGGCCTCCTTCGCCGCTGGCTGGCCACCCTCCGCCCGCACGCCCGCGCCCGCGCGTAGCGCCAGGCCCTAGACGCATCCTCAACATGACCTCAACATCCCCGCTCCTACGGTCGGCGTGACATTTCGGACGGAGAAAACGGAGAAAGGGGACGCGCAAGATGAGCATGAGAGGAAAGATCCGACTCGCGGCGATGGCGGCACTCGTCTCTGCCGCTCTGGTCGCACTTCCGGCCTACGGCGCCTCGGCTTCGACCGAGTCGGCCGCCCGGGACGGCGCCCCAGACTGCGCCACGACCTGGACCGGGCACGACTACAACAAGTGGGTCAAGGTCCGCAACGACTGCGGGCACACCATCCGCGTCAAGATCGTCATCCAGTACAACTTCGACAGTGAGTGCAAGGTGCTCAAGCCGCACAAGACCTTCCTCTTCCGGCACGGCTGGGGCTCCTACCTCGACGAAGTCAGGGCCTGCTGACCTGGCGATCGTACGAATGCCGGACCCCGAATTCCGGTACGAAAAGGTGCCTTCCACTCTGCCTCCGCTGCGACCCCAGCAAGTCGCCGCCAGACAGGTTAGAAGGCACCTTTTCGCGCTATCTCATATTTCGCCGAGAAATCAGGACCGCTGCCAACCCTCGGGAAGTGGCGCCTGCTTCGCGGAAGGGGCCGCGTCGTAGAGGATGAAGAGCGCCCAGTCCCGACCGTTGGTCGCACAGGCCGAATGGTCCCAGGTCCACCAGCCCTGACTGGCGCCCCATCTGCGCTGAGCCTCGCAGGTCCCCTCGTCCGGATAGAAATTGAAGATGTACCAGACTCCCGCCGCGGCGTTCGCCTGCGTGCTGGACGATGCGCTTTCCGCCCAAGTCGGCGCGGCCAGCGTCATGCCGCCGGCGGCGAGCGTGGCCGTGATCGCGAGCGTCGTCGCGGCCTTCTTGATTTTCCGCACTGTTCTCTCCTGAGTTTGATTCATCGGATCGAAGGTCAGGGGGAGGGGTCGTAGACGACCCAGAGGGCCCACTGGCCGTTGAGAGGCCGGCAGGTGAATCCAATAGCTCCGTTTTGGTGGACGTATGCCCGGCCGACTTCGGCGCAGCTGTCCACGCTGGAATACCACCCGCCCCATTCCGTGTGGCTCTCCACCTGCGCGGGACCCGCCACTTGCCGGCTCGCCGAGCTGCTCTGCGCCGCGAATGCGGGGACCACGGGAGTCAGCGCCAGACCCAGGCCGACTACGCCGACGGCTATTCGCCTCGCCATGCGATTGTGCATACTTCATCCCTTCTTCTGGATCGAAAACCCTTAGGCGGGGACGGAGACGCTGAGACGGTCTCCGACCGGCACGGGACTCGTACCCGGAGCGATGATTAGGGACAGTCCCTGGCAGTGCGTTCCTTGGTAAACGGTGACAGCGACATTCGTGCGATTTGTGACATTGTTGAAGGCTGATGTGGTGCTGTAACAACCGGCCGTGGGATTGTTATACACGATTCTTTGCCCGGCGGGGCTGGTGGAAAGAGTCAGTGTTCCCGTGGCGGCGTTCGCGGGTGCCGCGATGAGCGCCATACCTGCGGCCAGTGTCGTCATCGCGAGTAATCGTGCTGTCGTTCTCAATGCGACTCTCCTTTTGTCGCGAATCTCCAAGGGATTTCGAGGCTGCGGACTTCATGCTCGCCGCTTCGGCTTTCGTATCGCTGGCGTGGCGCTGACATGTCCTTGTGGAATGAGTCAGCGCGGCGAAAGGAGTCAGCGTGCGGGGCCATGAACCGATCGGACGGGGCCCGGCTGCGGCTGGGGGTCGGGGCTTACCGGCAGGGCGTTACGGAGAGCCGCCGAGTGTAGAGGTCGCCGAGGCACGGTACGCGGCGGGCCATGGTGGGCGGCGGGTTGCGGTACGCGGCGGGTCACGGTGTGCGGCGGGTTGCGGTGTGCGGCGGGTCACCATGTGCGGCGGGTCGCGGTGCGTGGCGGGTCCGGCGAAAAACGATTTTTCAAGATCCGCCTTTTTTGACCTCTCTTCCGTACACGTTTCGACAGTTGAACGCGGAAGGAGAAGCCAATGACCCCACTGCGATCCGTCCCGCGAACACACGCCGAGCATGCCTGGCCCCTGCGCGAAGATGTGCAGGCCGTCCGGTATGCCCGAACGGTCGTCCGTGACGCGCTGACCGGACTGGAACTGAGTCCCGATCTCGTCGATGACGCCGTGCTAATGGCCAGCGAATTGGTGACAAATGCCTTCCTGTATGGAGAGGCACCCTATGAGCTGGTGCTTCACGCCGATCCCGAGGAGATCGTGTGCATGGTGGTGGACTGCGGTCCGCCGCTGCCGGTGGCCCGTCTGGTCGACGCCGACGCCGAGCGCGGGCGGGGGCTGTGCATCGTCGCCGCGCTCTCCGAAGGCTTCTGGGGATGCCATCCCCAGAAGTACGTCACCAGTCCGGGGCGTATCGGGAAGGCGACATGGTTCGCGTTGCCGTACCGGCGTCCGAGGATGCCGGCCGTACGGCGGGGCGGGCTGTTCGCCGGGAGAGGGCCCGGAAGCGCCGCCTAGCACCTGACGCCGGAGCGGGAGAGGAACGGGCGCTGTGGGGGCGCCTGTTCGATCCGCGAGCTGTTCACAGCGACACACCGCTGGCCTGAGGCGATACGCCGCCGACCAGGCAAGGCACGCTGCTGGCTTATCTGGCGACACGCCGCCGGTTTTAATGCGATGCCGTGTGCCGACGAAGCGTGGTTGGGTGGGTGCCATGGATGCCCCTCGCTTGCTGGCCTGTCTGGCTGACGAATACGGCCTGCTCAGAGCCGCGGCCTCCGCCGCGCCGGACGCGGCGCCCGTGCCGAGCTGTCCGGGGTGGACCGCCGCCGATCTGGTCACGCACATCACTGAGGTCTACCTGCACAAGGCCGAGACGATGCTGCGCGGGGAGTGGCCGACGCCGTGGCCGCCCGACCTGTCCGGTGAGGAGCCGTTCGCGGTGCTCGACCGGGCCTACGCCGAGCTGATGGCGGAGTTCGCCGCGAGGGCCCCGGACGACTACGCGCTCACCTGGTACGAGCCCGACCAGAGCGTCGGGTTCTGGATCAGGCGCATGGCCCAGGAGACGGTGATCCACCGCGTCGACGCCGAGCTCGCGGCCGGCCTGCCCGTGACGCCCGCGGCCGACGACCTGGCCCTCGACGGGGTGGACGAGGGGCTCAAGGTGATGCTCGCGCACGAGTTCGCCCATTACCCCGAGAGCTTCGCCGAGGCCCTGCGCCCCGACCTCAAGGGGGCGATCGCGGTCGTCGGCGGAGAGCGCGCCTGGCTCGTACGGGCCACGCCCACCGAGGTCACCGTCACCGACGAGGTCGCCGACAGGGCGGTCGAGCAGGCGCGGACCGTCGTGTCGGGGGCGCCCGACGAGTTGCTGCGCTGGGTGTGGGGCAGGGGTGGCGAGGTGTCGGTCACCGGCGACCCCGAGCAGGTCACCTACCTGCGCCGACTCCTCTCCCTCGCGACCCAGTAACCCCAGTGACCTGAGTGACCCGGTGACCCAGCGGCGCTCTCCGACCGCACCGGGTGGGTGCGGCCGAAGAGCAACGCGGCTTGGCAGGGCGGCGGGGCTTACAGCCCGCAGAGCTCAGACAGGCTCTGGGCGGTCTTCTGGCTGTTCTGGGTGGGCGTCTGGGTCGGCTTGGCGGCGGCGTACGAACGAGTCGGCTTGGTCGTGGGCGTCCCGGGCGAGGACGTGACGTCAGCCGCCTGCGCGCTCCGAGCCGGCCGGACCGAGTCCTTGATCGCCTTCTCTGCGGCCCGCCGGATCTTCAGCCAGTCGGGACGCCCCGACAGGAACTCCGGCGGCACGAACTGCAAGCTGGTGATCCTGGCGCTCTTCACCTTGACGGCCAGCGCCACTAGCGGCTCGACCAGCTCCTGCGGGATGTTCGTCTGCGCGAGCCGCTTCGTCGCATCGGCGATCTTGCCGAAGTTCAACAGGATCTTGTCCGGCGTCGCCTGCTGCGCGAACGCGCCGATGACGCAGCGCTGGCGGGCCATGCGCGAGAAGTCGTCGCTGTCCACCCGAGACCGGCCGTACCACAGAGCCTGCTCGCCGGTCAGCTTCTTGTAGCCCGCCTTGATCGTGCCCGCGGTGCCGAAGTGGCCGCCCCACTTGATGTCACGCTCGACGCGGATCTTGAGGCCGCCGATGGCGTCGACCAGGTCCGCGAAGCCGTACATGTTCATCATGGCGTAGTAGTCGATCTTCAAGTTGAGCGTGTAGCCGATGGCGTCCATCAGCGCCCGCGGGCCCTTGTTCTTGCCGCCCATGATCTGCGGGTTGTCGGTGGCGTACTGCCAGACCTCGTTGAGCAGGCCGCCGTTGGGCAGTTCCGCCATGAAGCCGTTGGGGAACTGCTTGCGCAGCGGCGAGGACGTCGGGAAGTGCACGTGCTGCAGGTTGCGCGGCAGGCTGAACAGGACCGTCTTGCCCGTCGCGACGTCCACGCTGGCGATCGTCATGCTGTCCGTGCGCACGCCGGTACGGTCGCCGGCCGCGTCGCCGCCGATCAGCAGGAAGTTCACCCGGTCCTTGCCGTTCCAGGGATCGTTCTCCTTGATCGGCGCGACACTCGGGTCCGTGCTCAGGGCGATGGGGACGAAGATCTTCTGGGAGGCGTTGCGGAAGGTCAGGACGAGGTTCGCGGTGAAAGCGAAGGGGGCCATGACCGAGACGCAGAGCACGCCGACCACGATGCCGGAGACGATCTGGCCCTGCTGGTTCAGCCGGTTGGGGCCGAGTGCCACGTACGACAGCACGATGATGGCGAACCAGGCCAGTGCGAGGACAGCGGCGATGACGATGACCGTCATCTGCATGTCGGCGCCGACCAATTGGGCGATGTTGCCATCGTTGCGCGTCAGCCCGAACGCCAGCCCGGCGAGCAGCAGCACCACGTACGCGCCGAGCATGATCAGGCCGGTACGACGGCGCCCGGCGCGCAGGTGAGCGGTGCCGGGGACGATGGCGGACAGCAGGGTCCAGCCGAGCAGGCCGCCCGTGGAGAGCGGCTTGGCGAACTGCGGCGCCGCCGAGCCCGCCCGCGGCCGGGGCTTGGGCCGCCCGGCGCCGGAGGACACGGGACCGCGAGCGCCCTTGCCGCCCCGGCCCTTCCCACCCGGACCGGTGCCGCCCGGCCCGGTCCCACCGGGACCCGCCGGATGCGTGCCGGCCGGACGCGTGCCGTGGCCACCCGCGGCTGGGGGGCCGTCCGCGAGGGCGTCGCTCTGCGGTGTGTCGTCCGCGGGGGCGCGGTTCTGCGGGGTGTCGTCCGCGTCCGACGGTTCGCCCGAACGGCCGGGGTCCGAACCCTCCCCTGGTCCGGTTTCGGACCCTGTGCCCGAGCGGCGGGGAGCGCGCCGTTTCCTGCCCTCGGGCGCGGTGTCCACCCCATCGCGCTTGCTCACACCGGCTCCTTCACACGCCTACCTGGCGAAACCCATGGTTTTTGCACCCCGTAGGGCACAAGATTGCCAGGAGTCTAGCTCCCATATAGGGACATCCAAGACATGTACCCAACCTGAGATGAACAGGCCATGACATCAGGAGGTCGTCGACGAAGCCGCCATCCAGGTGTTGCACTGGAACGCCTGGTTCCTCTCCCAGCCCTGACGGAACCACCGGCTGTTGTTCACTCTGTTGCCGTGGTCGCGGGGATATCCGGGATAGTCACCCACCTGCCCGTAGAAGGCGAAGAGGCGGGCGCGGTTCGCGGTGCTGACCGGGTAGGACGCGGCCACCGACCGCATCCACATACCGCCGAAGCAGGTCGCCTGGAGCTCCAGCTTCCTGCTCAGTGCCAGCTTGCCGCTCCGGCTGCTGGAGTCGACCGTCTGCTTCCACCAGGAGTCCATCACGCCCGAGATGTTCTGGACGTGGTGCCCGTACTCGTGGGCCAGCATGCTGATGATCCCGCCGTGCCAGGAGATGATCTCCCCGTAGCCGCGGGCGTTCCCGTTGCCCCTGGCCATGGCCGAGGTGGAGGCGTAGATGGTGTTGTTGCGCGGGCAGTAGTACGGCACCATGCTCCCCGGCGACGGGTAGTCGCCGCAGGCTCCCCTGCCACGCGTGGCCACGATCGAGTACCTCGGCGGCGTGAACCGGATGCCCTGCCGCTGCATGATCGGCCCCCAGGCCCGGTCCATGCACCTGCCGGTCTTCAGGATCAGCGCCTTGAGCTGGCTGTGGCTGAAGATGCTCGCGCCGCCCGCCGGGCAGGCCACCCTGGGCAGGGTGCCGACCCGGTACAGGGTGTTGTTCCTCGTGCTCGTGTTCAGCATGGGCCGGGTCGGCGTCTCGGGCTCGGTGGACCGCGTCGCCGTCGGCTCGCTCGACCGGGTCTCGCTCCGCGACTCCGACGGGGACGGCGTCCCGGTGTTGTAGGTGTATGAGGGGATGGCGACCGGCGTGGTCGTGTCGGGCCTGGACGAGCCCTTGAGCATCGCCGCGGCGATCACGAGCAGCACGAACAGCGCCGCCATCGATCCGAAGACCGCCCCGAGGATGCCGATCACCCCCATGCCCGACTTCTTCCGCGGCGGCGGCCCCCACGGCCCCGGCGGCATGGGCGGGCGCGGGGGAGGAGGCGGCTGCTGCGGATGCCAGGAGCCGCCCTGTGGCGGCCCATACGGCCCGCCTGGCGGGTGCGGCCGGCCTTGCCCGCTTGGCGGGTACGGCTGCCCCTGGGGCGGGTACGGCTGCCCCTGGGGCGGCGCCCCGTACGGCTGGCCCTGCGGGGGATGCACCGGCCCCTGCGGATAGACGGGCCCCGGCGGAGGCGGCGGATAGACCGGTCCAGGCGGGGGAGGCGGCTGCTGCCCCGGATGACCGTAACTCTGGGACTGCGGCTCGCGGTGACCCGGCGGCGGCCACGGACGTGACGGTGGCCGCAGGGGCTGACCTGGCCCCTGAGGCGGGGGTGGATGCTGCCCGTTGCCTGTCACCGTGTATCCCCCTTGACTCGGTTGTCCGTAAAGGGTGACTTGGTACGTCACTGGTTGGACATTTGCCGAATTTGGGGCAGAAGCATACCGATTTATCACCCGTCACAGAAGTCGCGGTGTCTGGCTACGGTCCGAAATCATTCGAGGTGATCTCTGCTATGTCCCGGACCGCGCGGCAGCTGGTGTCCTAGCTTCTTTGACATGAACCTCCAGCAGCTCCGCTACGTGGTCGCGACTGCGGAGCACCGCACCATGACCGACGCGGCCAGATCGCTCTATATCGCGCAACCTGCGCTTTCGCGCGCGATCCGCGATCTGGAACGGGAACTCGGCATGACGCTCTTCGCCAGGTCCGGACGCGGTGTCGTCGTCACCGCACAAGGCCGGCGGGTGGTCAAACTGGCAAGGGAGGCCCTCGACGCCGTACACGAGATCGAGAGCCTGTCCAATCACGGCAGCACAGGGGAGGCGGAGCTCCGCATCGCCGCCACGCCCAGCCTCGAACCCGGCCTGGCCGGACGGCTGCTGCCCGCCTACACCGCCGAGCACCCAGGTGTCCGCGTGCACATCGTCCGTTGTGACGGCCGTGACGCCGTCGTCAACGCCATCAGGGATCAGCGGGCCGACCTCGGCCTGACCGATCTGCCCGTACCCACCGATCTGATCACCCATCCGCTCGAACGCCAGGAGATCGTGCTGATCTCCCCGCCCGGCCTCGAACTGCCCAATCCCGTGCCCATGGGCAAGCTCGACGGGATGCGCCTGGCCCTGCCCGCACGGGGCAGCGTCCGGCGCAGGGAACTCGACGCGATGTTCGGCAAGTACGCCGTCAGCCCGGTCGTCGTGCTCGAAACCGACGAGCGCAACGGCTGGCTCAACGCCGTACGCACCGGCCAGGCGTCACTGCTGTGGTACCGCGGCATGGCCGAACAGGCCGGTCGGGCGGGCCTCGTGGTGCGCTCGCTGGAACCCGCGGTCCGCCGCGTCATCGCCGTCGTGCACGCCCGTCGCCGCCTGCCGCTGATCGCCCAGGACTTCCTGGCCGCCGCCGAAAAGGGCAGCGCCGCCTGACCCGTCCTGAGCACATCGCCTTCGGCCGCCGCCGCGCCCGGCCGGAAGCGAGGACTCACCCCCGCACGAACCCCCCGCAGAAACCCCGTACGAACCCCGCACGCACCCCGTGCGCGAACCCCCTCCTCATCTCGCCACCGGCAGCCGCACGACCGCACGCAGCCCCGGTGCGGCGTCCTCCAGATGCACCCCGCCCCCGTGCGCCCGCACGGTCTCCCGGACGATGGCCAGGCCCAGCCCAGCGCCGCCCTCGTCGCGGCTGCGGCCCGAGTCCAGCCGGGTGAACCGGTTGAACACCCGCTCGCGATCCTGCTCGGGAATGCCGGGCCCGTCGTCGGTCACCGTCAGCACCCCGTCGGCCGTCAGCGCCACCTCCACCTTCGACGAGGTGTGCCGTACGGCGTTGTCCACCAGGTTCGTCAGCACCCGGCTCAGGTCCAGCGCGTCGCCGCGGACCACGACGGGATCGCACACGGTCAGCCGGGCCTCGCCGTACCTGTCGACGGTCTGGCGTACCACCTCGTCGAGATCGACCGGCTCGCGCCTGGCCGGCACGCCACCGCGCTCGTCCAGACGGGCCAGCGCCAGCAGGTCCTCGGCGAGCCTGGACAGCCGCATCGCGTCCTCCATCACGCCCTCGGCCGTCTCCGGCCAGTCCTGGCCCTCCGGATGGCCGAGCGCCACCTCCAGCTGCAGCCGGATGCTGGCCAGCGGGCTGCGCAGCTCGTGCGCGGCGTCGGAGACCAGCGCCCGCTGACGCTGCTCGGCCTCCTCCAGCCGGGCCAGCATGTCGTTGAGCGTGGTGGCCAGCGAGTGCACCTCGTCGCGTGACTCGGGCACCGGCAGCCGGCGCGACCTGGCGGTGTGCGTGATCTCGGCGGCGCCCCTGCGCAGCGCGGCGATCGGCCGCAGCGTCCGGCCGATGACCACCCAGCTCGCCACGGCCAGTGCCACGATGAGCATCGGCGTGCCGACCAGCAGCACCCGGCCGGCCGTACCGAGGCTGGTCTGGATCTCGCCGATGGGCCGGGCCGCGACCACGGTCCTGCCATGGTCGGCGCTGATGACCACCACGCGCAGCGGCCCCGAGATCGCGAACGGCCGGCCGTCCAGGAACGTCGCCTGGCCGTCGCGCAGCACCTCGGCCCGCTCCCGCGCGTCCAGCAGCGGGACCAGCCGGTCGGCGCCGTACGTGACGTCCGTGATGCGGCCCGCCGCGTCGATCACCTGCACGATCGTGCCGTCGTGGGTGGCGATCGGGCTGGTCAGCGTGCCCGCGTCGGCCTGCACCCGCACGGTCTGGGCCTGCTGCCTGGTCGAGTCGTCCACGGTGCCGATGAGGGCCCGGTCCAGGACGGTCAGCAGCACCGACGCCGAGATGGCCAGCGCGAGCGCGAGGACGGCGGCGGCCACGACCGTCAGCCGGAAGCGCAGCCCCTGGCGGCGCCACCAGAGCAGCGGCGAGTCAGCCACCGTCGCCCGCCAGCCGGTAGCCCGCGCCGCGCACGGTCTGCAGGGCGTTCCTGCCGAACGGGGCGTCGATCTTGCGCCGCAGGTAGCCCACGTAGACCTCCACCACGTTCGGGTCGGTGTCGAAGGTGTCCCACACGTGCTCCAGGATCTCCGACTTCGACACCACCTCGTCGCGCCGGCGCAGCAGATATTCCAGCAGCGCGAACTCCCTGGGCGTCAGCTCGATCACCTGCTCACCCCGCTCCACCCTGCGCCGCGCGGGGTCCAGCGTCAGGTCGCCCGCCGTCAGCACGGCGGGCCGCCGCCCGGAGTCGCGCCGCAGCAGCGCGCGCAGCCTGGCCACCAGCACCACGTACGAGAAGGGCTTGGTCAGGTAGTCATCGGCGCCCAGATCGAGGCCGTCGGCCATGTCGTATTCGCCGTCCTTGGCGGAGAGCATCAGGATCGGCACCCAGTTCTCCTCGGCGCGCAACTGCTTGCACACGTTGTAGCCCGACAGCCTGGGCAGCATGATGTCGAGCACCACGATGTCGTAGTCGCCGTGCCTGGCCGCGTGCAGTCCCTGCTCGCCGTCGTGGGCGAGGTCCACGGCGAACCCCTCGGCCTGGAGCCCCCGCTGCAGCGCGGCCGCCATCCGCCGCTCATCCTCGACGACAAGTACTCTCATGTGGCGATTCTCCCGTTCCTCCCCTGTGACCACGCTGAGAAGGCTGAGAGCCGTCTCAGCTGGTCTCAGGCTCGCCTAAGCATGCATGACGCAGGCTCTGGTCATCGACATACCGTTAAGGAGTGAGATGCGCAGAGGAACGTTCGTGAGATGGGGAGTTCCGATCGCGGCCGCGGCCGTGATCGCCGGAGCTATGGGGGCCGGTCCGGTCATCGCCGCGGTCAGCGGCGATCCAGTGCTGCCCGAGCGTACGGCGCAGCAGTTGCTCGCCGACGCCGCGGCGGCCACCAAGGACAAGGCCGGCCCGCCGCCCATGTCCGGCACCGTGCAGCAGACCGCTTCGCTCGGTCTGCCCGCACTGCCCGACATGGGTGGCACGTCGCCGCTGAGCCTGCTGTCCGGCTCGCACGAGGTGAAGGTCTGGTACGGCGCCGGCGACAAGCTGAGGGTCGCCATGCCGACGCAGTTCGACGAGTCCAACCTGATCGTCAACGGTGACCAGATCTGGTACTGGGACAGCGGCGACAACACGGCGACCAAGATCAAGGTGGCGAAGGGCGCCGAGAAGCCGCACGAGCTGCCCACGCCGGGGCCGGCCGACGTGACCCCGCAGCAGGTGGCGGCCAAGCTCCTGGCCAACGCCGACGAGCACACCGCGATCCGGGTGACCAACAACGCCCAGGTGGCCGGCCGTGCCGCCTACCAGCTCGTGCTCGCCCCCAAGGACGAGGGCTCGCTGGTGCAGGAGGTGCGGCTGGCGCTCGACGGTGAGACGTACATGCCGTTGCAGGTCCAGGTCTTCGCCAAGGGCTCGGCCGAGCCGGCCTTCCAGGTCGGCTTCACCCAGGTGACCTTCACGCCGCCGGCGGAGGAGAACTTCTCCTTCACCCCGCCCGCGGGCGCCAAGGTCAAGGAGGAGACGCTCGGTGCCGGCCGTGACGCCGAGCACGCCGAGCAGAAGACGGAGTCGGCCAAGGAGGCCGCCAAGGGCGCGAAGGTCGTCGGCGCCGGCTGGAGCAGGGTCGCGGTCCTGCCCGCCACGCTGGCGGACCTGACGGCCAAGCCGGCCGAGACCCCGTCCGACGGCAAGCCGGGCAGCCACTGGAAGGGCGGCTCGGAGGGCGCCGACCCGAGCGCGCTCGTCCAGAACGTGCTCAAGACGGCCACCCCCGTCAGCGGCACGTGGGGCTCGGGCAAGCTGATCAAGACCAAGCTCGTCACCGCGCTGCTGACCGACGACGGCCGGCTGCTGGTCGGCGCGGTCACGCCGGAGGAGATCACCAAGGCGGCGGGCACCAAGTGACCGTTGTCACGCATGAAGCGGGGGCGCCCTTCGGGGCGGCCCCGCCCTCCGGCGACTCGGCGATCGTCACCCAGGGCCTGACCAAGCGCTTCCGCGGCGGCCAGGTCGCGGTCGACGCACTGGACCTGACCGTGCCGCGCGGATCGGTCTTCGGCTTCCTCGGGCCCAACGGCTCGGGCAAGACCACCACGATCCGCATGCTGCTCGGCCTGGTGGCGCCCACGGCCGGCGAGTACTCCGTGCTCGGCCTGCCCCTGGCGGACGCACTGCCCCGGGTGGGGGCGCTGGTCGAGGGGCCGGCGTTCTATCCGTACCTGTCGGGCGAGGCGAACCTGTACCGCTTCGACGCCGCCGACCCCACCGCCTCCGGCCGCACCGCGAAGAAGCGGGTCGCCGAGGCCCTGGAGCGGGTCGGCCTGTCGGCGGCCGCGGGCAAGCGCTTCCGCAACTACTCACTCGGCATGCGCCAGCGCCTGGCCATCGCCGCCGCCCTGCTCGGACCCCGTGAGCTGCTCATACTCGACGAGCCCACCAACGGGCTCGACCCGCAGGGCACCCGCGAGGTACGCGCGCTGGTCAAGGAGATCGCCGCCGACGGCACCACGGTCTTCGTCTCCTCGCACCTGCTGACCGAGGTCGAGCAGATGTGCACGCACGCCGCGATCATGCGGGCCGGCAACCTGGTCGCCCAGGGCACGATCGCCTCGCTCAACGGCGGCCTCACCACCCGCGTCAGAGTCGAGACACCGGACGTCGCCGACGCGGCGCGGGTGCTCGGCACGCTCGGCCTGGCCGACGTGCGCACGCCTGACGAGGGCGTCGCGGCGGTGACGGCGGACCTGGGCGCGCACGCGCCCGAGGACATCAACGCGACGCTGGTGCGGGAGGGCGTCGCCGTGCGCGGCCTGGCCGTTGTACGGCCGAGCCTGGAGGACGTGTTCGTGGGACTGACAGGGGAGGGATTCGATGTCGACGGCTGAGACGCAGGAGCGCCGGACGCCGGGGCTGGTGCCGGTGACCGAGACGATGCGCACCGCCGAGCGGCGGCCGTCCTCGGCGCCCGGTTCATCCGAGCCGGCCGAGCCGGCCGGGCCGCCGGTGCGCCTGGCGTCGGCGTTCTGGCGGCTGCTCGGCTCCGAGCTCGGCCTGACGTTCCGGCGGCCCCGCAATCAGGTGATGCTGGCCGTCCTGGCGAGCGTGCCGGTGCTGATCGGCATCGCGCTGCGCATCGCCAGCGCCGACGAGGCGGTCGGCGGGCTCATCGGCGCTGTGGCGGGCAACAGCCTCATGCTGACGTTCGCCTCGTTCTCCTTCCTGGTGCTGCTGCTGATGCCGATCGCGGTGAGCGTGGTCGGCGGCGACTCGATCGCGGGCGAGGCGGGCGCGGGGACGCTGCGCTACCTGCTCGCCGCGCCCGCCGGCCGGACGAGGCTGCTGGTCGTGAAGTACCTCAACGCGGTGGTGTTCGGCTACGCGATCACCGTCGTGGTGGCGCTGTCGGCGCTCGTCACCGGGCTGATCCTGTTCCCGGTGGGGCCGGTGACGCTGCTGTCGGGCAGCACCATCTCGGTGGCCGAGGGCCTGCTGCGGATCCTCCTCACCGTCGGGTACGTGGGCGCGGGCATGGCGGCCCTGGCGGCCGTGGCGGTGGCCCTGTCGACGTTCACCGAGGTGTCCATCGGCGCCATCGCGGCGACGATGGTCCTGATCATCGTCACCCAGGTGCTCAGGGCGATCCCGCAGCTCGAGGCGATCACGCCCTACCTGCTGCCCAGCTGGTGGACCAAGTTCGACGCGGTGCTGCGCAGTCCCGTCGACTTCGCGGGTCTCGGTCAGGGGCTGCTGGTCTTCGGGGCGTACATCCTGCTGTTCGGCTCCATCGCGTGGGCCCGCTTCTCGGGCAAGGACATCACCTCCTGAGCGGTCCGGGCCGGTGAGATCCGACCCGGACCGTCTCGGCGGTCCGCCATCAATTAAGAGCCGCCCTGAGCCGCCCGTACGTCAGGACGGGCGGCGGCGCAGGGCCAGGACGGCGACCACGATGCCGATGACACCGACCACGAGCCCGGCACCGCCCAGCAGGCGCGCGGTGCCGTCCGAGGCCGAGCCGGCCGCTACCTTGCTGACCGACGGGGCCATGCCGTCAGCGGAGGCCGGCGCCGAGGCCGCGGGGGCTGACGCGGCGGCCGACGGGGAGCCGCTGTGGTGCGAGTCGGACGCGGTCGCGGGGGTCAGCTTGAGCGTCGGAGCCGGGTGCTCCGCCTCGCTGCCGTCCGCCTTCGGGGCGTCCGCCCACTTGACCACCTCGCCGCCGGAGTATGTCTGCGTCGTCGGGAACGCGAGCTGATCGGTGTCCGTGGGCAACTGCCCCATGGACACCTCGAACTCCTGGAACTCGCCCTTGCCGATCTTCCCGCCCGACCAGACGACCTTGGTGACGGCCTCCTTCAGATCGCCGTACTCGGTCTTGACGGGCTTGGGCAGCTTGCCCTCGGTGACTTTGACGCTCCATCCCGGCACCGGCTTGACCGAGACGAACGCCAGCGGGTGGTCGGTGGGGAAGGAGACCTCGACCTTGACGGTCGAGGCGTCGTCGCGCTCGTTGGGCACCCGGAAGGCGACCTTGCTGAAGCCGCCCTGCTCGGCGGTGCCCGGGTTGATCGTGACGTGGGCCAGCGCGGGAAGGGCGAGGCCGGCGGTGATGGCGGTGGCGGCGGCCAGGATCGTGGCCGTACGTCGCACGAAGGACATGATGGATCTCCACTGGAATGAGCGGGGGTCGAAAAGGTGTCAGAGGATCAGGCGGGCAGTGGAGGGCCACGCCTGGCGACACAGTGCAGGAGCAGCGGATCGACGGGGACGATCCGTACGATCACCATCGGGACGGCCGGCCGCACGGCGGGAACGGCGACCGGGCGCAGCAGCGCCAGACGGTGACCGAGGCGGTGCAGCAACGCCCAGAGCGCGCTCTCGCCGCGCGCCAGCCACCATCCCGTGATCAGCGTGGCCGTCAGGTGCGCCAACAGCATGCCGGCGGCCTGGCCGAGCCCGCGGCCGTGCGAGTGCGAGATGACGTAGGCGGTGCCGTCGGCGCCGAACAGCTCGTGCAGCCCGAACTGGGCGCACATCAGCGCGACGTTGATCGTCGCGGCCGAGCGCTCCCGGGCGCTCAGCGCCAGGGCCGGCAGCAGCACGGCGCCGAGGCCGAGCGCGGCCGTGTGCGGCGGGGGAACCGAACCGCCGCCCATCGCGTGCGCGAGCGCGGCGAGTCCCACGCAGACGGCGGCGAAGGCGGCCGTCCGCGCGAGCCTGAGGGGAAGTTCCGCGCGCATGGGTGTGTCACATGCTCTCACGGGGGCAGAGATCGGGGAGACCGCTACTCCCAAGCCGCGCAATGCTGGTCGATTTGCGGCAATTGTCGCTAGGGTCGTGCCGAACACGTTGACATTGAGGTGAGAACGTTGCGGCACTTTGCAGGATTGCTCATCGGCGTCGTGGTGACCGCAGCGGTGCTGGGAGGCGGCGGCTGGGCCGTCCAGCAGGCATTATCCAGTGCGTCGGCCAACCCCGTCGGCGGCCAGAAGATGTGGATCGCCCTCGGCGCGATGGCGGCGGTCGGGCTGGTCGTGGGACTCGTGGTGGCGGGCCGGGTCTCGCCGATGGCCACGTTCGTGCCCTCGATGGTGCTGCTGGCCTGGACCGTGGTCTACTCCCTCGATGTGAACCGGGCGATCTCCCTGATCCCCGCCGAGCCGTCGGTGAACCAGATCATCAGGGACATCGGCACCGGCGACAAGACGCTGCTGACCTCGGGCGTGTTCGCCCTGCTCGGGGTCGCCCTGTTCATCCCGGTGCTGATGCCGTCGCGCTGGTCGCGGCGGCACGAGGACGAGGATGAGGACTACGAGGAGAGCCCCCAGGGCGGCTATTACTGATCGTCGTCCTCGAGGCCGGCGTTCATGCGGGCCGGCGTCCGCATGAACGTCTCGCTCTCACGGGTGCTCGTGGGAGTCGGGTACTCAGCGGCTGCCCGTGTAGAGGTGGGTGACCACGTCCTCGATCGTGGACTTCTCGGGCGCCGTGGCCATCAGCTCGTCGAGCGTGCCGTCGAACGCCAGCCGTCCGTGGTCGATCAGCATGACCCGGCGGCAGAGCCGTTCGATGTCGCCCAGGTCGTGCGTGGTCAGCAGGACGGTCGTGCCCTGCTCGGCGTTGAGCCGGCGCAGGAACGCCCGGATGCTCGACTTGCTGACCACGTCGAGCCCGATGGTCGGCTCGTCGAGCACCAGCACGTCCGGCGCGTGCAGCAGCGCGGCGGCCAGGTCGCCGCGCATGCGCTGGCCCAGGCTGAGCTGACGCACCGGCGTGCGGGTGAAGCTCCCCAGGTCGAGCGTCTCGGTCAGCTCGTCGAGCCGCGTCTTGAAGACCTTGCGATCTACTTTGTAAAGGAGTCGGATCAGCTCAAAGCTGTCCCGCAGCGGAAGATCCCACCACAACGTCGTACGCTGCCCGAACACCACGCCGATGCGCCGCGCCAGCGTCGTGCGCTTGCGCGAGGGGTCGAGCCCGGCCACCCGCACCCGCCCCGACGTGGGTGTCAGGATGCCGCACAGCATCTTGATCGTGGTGGACTTGCCGGCGCCGTTGGGGCCGAGGTAGCCGACGAACTCTCCCGGCGCCACGGTGAACGACAGGTCGCGTACGGCGTGCACGAGGTTCCCCCTGAGCTTGAGACTCCTTCGCACCTTGAACGAGCGCCCGGCCTGGTCGAGCTCGATCATCCCTAACTCCCCGTGGATCGGTAGTGCCGGATGCCCAGGCGCCAGGCGAACCCGGCGAGCAGGGCGAGGACCAGGGCCGCGACCGGCCCGAGGAAGCGCATGAAGCCCGGCGTGCCGAACGGGTCGTCCCGGTCCAGCACGTAGAGGGCGGGCTGCCAGTTGATGAAGGCCAGCGGCAGCACGTAGGTCACCCCGCGCACCAGGTCGCGGCCGTAGATGGCGAACGGGTACTGAGTGAGCTGGCCGCTGCCGTAGGTGAAGGCGTTGGTCACCTCGGGCGCGTCGGTCAGCACGAACTGCAGTGCCCCGGTCAGCGTCCAGAGCGCCCCGAAGATGACCATCCCCGTCGCGATCATGACGGGGACCATCCAGAGCCGTCCGGAGTCGAGGTCGAGGGCGCTGATCGCGTAGCCGAGCACGATCGCCGCCTGCAGGACGCGGCCGGCGCGGGTCGGCAGGAAACGGTCGGTCGCCAGCTGGATCCAGGCGCTCACGGGCCTGATCAGAATGGTGTCGAACGTGCCCGCCTTGATGTGCTGGCTGATCCGGTCGATGTTGCCGACGAGCAGGTCGCACAGGCAGAAGGCCAGGTTCGCGGTGCCGTACAGGAAGAGCGTCTCCTCGCGGGAGAAGCCGGCCAGGGAGGTGGTGTTGGCGAAGATGATGAGGATCACCGCCACGTCGGTGCCCGCCACGAACAGGCCGAGCACGATCGTGAGGACGAACGAGGCCGGGTAGGCCATCGCGGCGCGGGTCCAGGTCCAGGCCAGCAGGAAATATGTGCTAACCACCCTGGATCACCACCTTGTGGCGGATCGCCCGCGTGCCGAGCGCACCGGCGGCGAGCAGCGCGGCAGCCCAGCAGCTCTGGAAGGCCAGGGTCTCCAGGACAGGCGCCTTGCCGAGGTAGAGGTCGGTGGGTGCCTGGACCATCGCGGCCCACGGCAGCGCCTTGGCCAGGTCGCCGAGCAGGCCGGGGAACAGGCTGAGCGGCAGCAGCATCCCGCTGAAGAGCGTGGTGAGCACCAGCGAGAACGCCCCCACGCCACGCTCGTCGATCAGCCAGCAGACCGACAGCGAGACCAGGTAGCGCCAGCCGAAGCTGGCGATCATCCCGGCCAGGAAGCCGGCGAGGAAGGCGAACCACTGCCCGGGTCCGGCCGGATAGGTGACGCCGAACAACGCGGCGCCCAGCAGCATCGGCGGGATGCCGCGCACCAGGAACAGGTAGCAGGCCCGGCCCAGGTCCTCCGACAGGGACCAGAGCAGGAGCGAGGCGGGTCGGACGAGGTCGAGCGCGATGTCGCCGCTGCGGATCCGCTCGGGGATGGCCAGGCCGGTGCCGAACAGCTGCATCGGGCCGATGAGGGCCTGGGTGATGAAGCAGAACGTGACGGCCTGGGTGACGTCGTAGCCGGCCAGGCCGGGTCTGGCCTGCCAGAGGGCGATGAGGATGTAGGCGCGAAGGATGCCGAAGACGCTGTTGGTGAAGGCGCCCGCGATCGCGGCCCAGACGTAGGTGGCGTGTTTGCGGAAGCCGTACCGGACCAGCCGGGCATAGAGCGGTATGGTTTTGCACCTCCGGATAGTGATGACACGGTGACCAACCGTGCCCGGACCCGCACGCGGGTCAGCCGATGGAAGCCTTGAATTATCTGCTTTCCGGTCGGCGATCCGCAACGCGATAAACGACGCGCGACCGCCATTCGGCCTGTTGTGACACATCGCGGAAATAGTCCCGTAAGCGAGGAGATACTTACTTGCGAGTAGAGCGATGTTCTGGGGGGAAGGAGATTCATCGGAGGGATATATGGACTTGGACAGGGACGTCACTCCCGACTATCCACTGAGCTGGCAGGCTCGCGCGGTCACCGGCCTGATGCGCGGGACCCTCAAGCCGGCCTCCCACCTCCTGATGCGCCACCCCGTGACGATCGACTGCGCCGCCCGGCTCGGCGAGCTGGGCCGGCTGGTGCCGTTACGGCCGCCCGGCCACGTGGACGTCGAGCCGGCCGCCTTCTCCGCGTGCGGCGGTGAGTGGGTACGCGCGGGCGCGGCGCCCGACGAGGGCAAGGTGCTGCTGTACTTCCACGGCGGCGGCTACTTCTCCTGCTCGCCCAGGACACACCGGCCGATCACCTGGCGCCTGTCCGTCGCGGCCCGCCGCCCGGTGCTCGCCCTCGACTACCGCCAGGGACCGGTCCACAAGCTGGCCGACTCCCTGAGCGACGCGCTGGACGCCTACGACTGCCTGCTGAAGCGGGGGTACGCGCCCGAGGACGTCCTGTTCGGCGGCGACTCGGCGGGCGGGCACCTCACCCTCGTCACCCTGCTCGCCCTGCGCGACCGCGGCCTGCCACTCCCGGCCGCGGCCGTCTGCCTGTCGCCCTGGGCCGACCTGACGGACCTGCCCAAGCGCGCGAACCGCTGGCAGGACCCGATGCTGCCGGCCGGCCGCATCCGCTGGCTGGCCCGGCGCTGGACCTCCGGCCTGGACTCGCGTGATCCCCTCGTGTCGCCCGTGCTCGGCGACTTCACCGGCCTGCCGCCGCTCATGATCGTCACCGGTTCGACGGAGGTGCTCCGGGACGAGGCCCGGCGCGTGGCGGTCAAGGCCAGGCTGGCGGGGGTGCCGGTGACGTATGAGGAGTGGCGGCGAATGCCGCACGTGTTCCCGATCCTGGCCGACGTGCTGCCCGAGGGCAGGCTGGCCTTCCGGCACATGACGAGGTTCTTCGCCGCGGTCGCGGCGGTGCGGTCGTCCTCTCTGGAGGACGCGGCCTGACCCCTTGGGGTTCAGGGTGGTCGTCGTGATGCGATGCTGGATGGGTCGCGGCGAGTGAATGGTGTGCGGGAATCAGGTCTTTGTCGTTGCCCGTGGCCGCTCGCCCTGACCAGACCGGGAATCAGGGTGTAGGTTAGGCATACCTAATATTTGAGGAGTGTTCCGATGGCTGACAAGCCCAGAGATCACCATCGTGGCGTAGTGATACGTACGGAGCGGATCACGCCGCACATGATCCGTGTCGTGGTCGGTGGTGAGGATCTACGGGACTTCGCCACCTCGGGTCTCACCGATCACTACGTCAAGCTGGTCTTCCCGCACGAGGGGGTCGACTATCCGGTCCCGTTCAACGTCCAGCATGTACGCGAGACCATGCCACGGGAGGTCTGGCCGCGGCTGCGCAGCTACACCGTGCGCGCCTGGGACCCCGACGCCGGGGAGATGACGCTCGACTTCGTCTACCACGGCGAGGAGGGCATCGCCGGGCCGTGGGCCGCGCGGGCCGTGCCCGGTGACGAGCTGTTCATGCTCGGCCCCGGCGGCGCCTACGCGCCGCGCCCGGAGGCGGGCTGGCACCTGCTCGTCGGCGACGAGAGCGCGCTCCCGGCCATCGCGGCCGCGCTGGAGGCGTTGCCCGACGGCGCCACCGCCTACGCCTTCCTCGAGGTCGACGGGCCGGAGGAGGAGCAGAAGCTGCGGGTCTCGGGTGAGACGCGGCTCGTCTGGCTGCACCGCGGCGGCGCGCCCGTCGGTGAGGCGCTGGTGAAGGCGGTGCGCGAGCTGGAGTTCCCCGACGGTGACGTGCACGCGTTCGTCCACGGTGAGGCGGGGTTCGTCAAGGAGCTGCGCCGCCATCTCCGGGTCGAGCGCAAGGTGCCGATGGAGCAGCTGTCGATCTCCGGCTACTGGCGGCTCGGCGCCGACGACGAGGGCTGGCGGGCCGCGAAGCGCGACTGGAACCGCCAGGTCGAGGCCGAGGAGGCAGCGGCCCTCGGCTAGGTGGTAAAACGCCACTTCAGGCCATCGAGTCACACCACTTACTTACCGTGGAGGCACGACCGCCTTACCTCCGATACCCCTTGTGAAAACCATGCGGAAACCCCGCTCGAATGGGACGACAGTGTGCTTTGGCCGTGTCCCAGACAGCGAGCGGAGAACCGATGGCGCGTGGTGCGAGCGACATGCCTCCAGGCGTGCGGCCGCTTACGGTGGGCGACCCGGTCATCATCGGCAGATACCTGCTCCTCGGCCGCCTCGGCATCGGCGGCATGGGGGTGGTCTATCTGGCCGAACACCCGCGGGGCGGTCTGGTGGCGCTGAAGACGCCGCACGCGGTACACCTCAACGATCCCACGTTGCGGGCCCGTTTCGCGGAGGAAGTCGCATTTTCGCGGCGAATCGTGCCCTTCTGCACCGCGGCCGTGATCGAGGACGGCACCGACCGGGACCGCCCGTACCTGGTCACCGAGTACATTCCAGGCCCCGCCCTGTCCCAGGTCGTGATGGCGCGCGGCCCGCTCACGCCCGACCTCGCCTACGGCGCCGGGCTCGGCGTGGCGGCGGCGCTGGTCGCCGTGCACGACGCGGGGCTGGTCCACCGCGACCTCAAGCCGGGCAACGTACTGCTGTCCGAGGACGGGCCGCGGGTGATCGACTTCGGCATCGCCCGAGACGTCGACACGCTGGCGGCACACACGCAGGCGGGACAGGTCATGGGCAGTCCGGGCTGGGTGGCGCCCGAGCGGCTGACCGGCGGGCCCGCCGTGCCCGCGTCGGACGTGTTCGCGTGGGGCTGCCTGGTGGCGTTCGCCGCCACGGGGCACCACCCGTTCGGCGGCGGCGAGGCCGATGTGCTGACCCGCCGCATCCTGTTCGAGGCGCCGCGCGTCGAGGGCGTGCCCGCCCTGCTGCGGCCCGCGGTCGAGGCGGCGCTGGCCAAGGCGCCCGGCGACCGGCCCAAGGCCGCCGACCTGTTGCGCGTCCTGCTCGCCGCCGGGGGCGTGGGCGATCCGTGGGACCTGCGGACCGCGGTGGCGGGCGTACTCGCGGAGATCTGGACGCCCGTGCCCTATCCGCCCGGAGCGGGCAGGCTGCGGCTCGCGCCCGAGACCGGCGAAGGGGTACGGCTCACGCCTGAGACCGGCGAGGAGGCGACGACCACGCCGAAGCGCGGACGCAGGGCCAAGGCCGGGGCGCACCTGTCGCACGCCACCTTCGCGGCGCTGGCCACGGTCTCCATCGCGGCCGTCACCGTGATCGCGGCGTCGGGCGGCGGCGGTGGTGGTCCGAGCATCGGCGGGGCCTCTCCGCCGCCGGAGAACCGGCCCGTCGTCCAGCCGTACGAGAGCGCCGACTCCACCAGGCGCCCCGCTATCACGCCTTTGACCAGCGTCCCGGCCACCGTCGCGGGCACGGCGATC
Source organism: Nonomuraea sp. NPDC049028 (assembly GCF_043197735.1). Classification (NCBI taxonomy): domain Bacteria; kingdom Bacillati; phylum Actinomycetota; class Actinomycetes; order Streptosporangiales; family Streptosporangiaceae; genus Nonomuraea; species Nonomuraea sp. NPDC049028. The sequence continues at coordinate 39,054 of NZ_JBICTR010000016.1, read as the reverse complement.
ACCTCGCCGCCGGTGTCCGCCACCCGGGCCCGTACGACCGCCCCGGTCATCGTGCTCGACCCCTCGCCCGAGCGGAAGACGGCCTGGCATCCGCCGACCACGTACGAACCGGGCGAACCGGGCGACGCTGACACGGGCGGCTGTGCCGGCCCCGCGGGGAAGAGACGCGGCGGCTCGGCCAGGCGCGACTGCCCGCCACCGTCGGCGTCCATCACCACGATCCCGCAGGACGGCCCCGGTGAGTCGCCGGACCCGTCGGTCACCCCATCGGTATCGGAAACGGTCACCGCTCCGGCCACCGGCTCCTCCTGAGCCCCGGATCGCTGGCAACCCCTGCGATTCCTGGCGGCAAGTCACCATGATTGGTGATCTGCGGCCTGGTTGTGCCGGGAGGAGAAATCCGGATGCCGGAGTTCGAACCGCTGCGCGAGGAAGAGCCCGTCCAGGTGGGTGTGTACCGGTTGATCGGACGGCTGAGCCCGGACGTCTTCGTCGGCACGCCGAACCCCGCAGGAACGGATGAATCGCCGCCGCCATCGTCGTCGGAGTCGGAGTTTGAGCCGTCGTCGCCGTCGCAGTTCGAATCGGCTCCGCCGCCGTCGGGGGCGGAGCTTGTCGTGGTGAAGCTGCTGCATCCGGAGATCGACCAGGAGCGCTTCCTGCGCCTGATCAACTTCGGCATCGGCCGGGCGATGGCGGGCACGGCGTCCGCCACGACCCGCAAGGTGGACGTGCCCGCCTTCACCGCGCCCGAACGGCTCGGCGGGGCCGCCGCCGAACCCCCCGGCCGACCTGTTCTCGTGGGCGGCGACGTTGGTGTCGGCGGCGTCCGGCCGCTCGCCCTTCGACGGCGGCTCTATGGCGGGCACGGTCAACCGGATCACCAACGGCGAGCCCGACCTGCCCGACCTCGGGGACCTGCGCGATCTCGTGGTGGCCGCCTGTCAAAGGATCCCGCCTCGCGTCCCACGTCGGCCGGCGGGGACGTCGAGCTCCGCACCGCGGACAAACCCGGCGACACGCTGGACGCGAGGTGGAAGATGTAGGCGAGCCTGAGCGACGTGCGGGCAGCGCCCGTCGAGCCGGCACGGCACGGCTGGGTCGCACGCGTCGAACGGCGCGACGGGCGAGGGCGGCGGCTGCCGGACGGGCTGTTCCTGGCGGCCCCAACCGTGCCGGGGTGACGAGGAAGAGGCCCAACCTGGAGAAGAGCCGGGTCCCTTCCTTGCGTCTATGGGTGGCGCCTGAAACAGCCGAGCAGCCCCCACAAAACGGCGCCGCCGGCGGCGAGGCCAGTTAGGAGTGCGGCGGGCCACGTGGAGCCGTCCGCGAGCATGAGAGCAGTCGCGATGCTGGTGGAGGCGACTATCGCGAGCGCTATAAGAAGCGCACGTTGCAGGTCCATACGAACCAACTCCTGTCCGACGAAGAACCCCATCCGAAGCAGGCTCCATGCGCGGCATGCGCAGTGGACGCCGTCCGGGGTGGATCCAGTAGGAGAAGGCCCTCTACCTGGCACGATACGGGGCCTTGCCGTACGAGCCCACGTTTTCGCGCAGTTTTGACATTGGCGTGTCCCAACGAAAACGCGCCCTACCGACGCTGGGACGGCTGACGTGCTGCTGGCGCGTCGCTCATGAGCCGGGCCGGTTCGCCTACCATCCGCTGCTCGGGTTCGTCCCGTTCCCAGAGCGGATGGTGCGCACGAAAGTGGGCCGCGCCAGGCCGGGGGGAGACTGGCGCGGCCCATCGCCGGGGGAACCATCCCATGCCCTGGAGGTGGCCGGCGAGATTGGGAAACTAGTGGGCGAACTGCTCTTCCTCCGTGGAGCCGCGCAGCGCGGTCGTCGAGGAGTCGGGGGCGATGGCGGTGCTGACGAGGTCGAAGTAGCCGGTGCCGACCTCGCGCTGGTGGCGGGTGGCGGTGTAGCCGCGCGACTCGGCCGCGAACTCCGCCTCTTGCAGGTCCACGTACGCCGTCATGCCGTCCGAGGCGTACCCCTGAGCCAGGTTGAACATCGAGTAGTTCAGCGAGTGGAACCCGGCCAGCGTGATGAACTGGAACTTGTACCCCATGTGCCCCAGCTCCCGCTGGAACTTGGCGATCGTGGAGTCGTCCAGGTGCTTCTTCCAGTTGAACGACGGTGAGCAGTTGTAGGCCAGCATCTGGTCCGGGTACTCGGCCTTGATCGCCTCGGCGAACTCGCGGGCCACGTCGAGGTCGGGCGTACCGGTCTCCATCCAGAGCAGGTCGGAGTGCGGTGAGTAGGCCAGGCCGCGCGCGATGCACGCCTGGACGCCGTTGCGGACCCGGTAGAAGCCCTCGGCGGTCCGCTCGCCGGTGGCGAAGGCCTGGTCGCGGGGGTCCACGTCACTGGTCAGGAGCGTCGCGGCCTGGGCGTCGGTCCGCGCGATGATCAGAGTCGGGACACCGGCCACGTCGGCGGCCAGGCGGGCGGCGTTCAGCGTCTTGATGTGCTGGCCGGTCGGGATCAGCACCTTGCCGCCCAGGTGGCCGCACTTCTTCTCGGAGGCGAGCTGGTCCTCCCAGTGCACGCCCGCCGCACCCGCGGCGATCATGCCCTTCATGAGCTCGAAGGCGTTGAGCACGCCGCCGAACCCCGCCTCGGCGTCCGCCACGATCGGCGCCAGCCAGTGCGGGGCGTCCTGGAGGCCCTCCGACCAGGTGATCTGGTCGGCACGCAGCAACGCGTTGTTGATCCGGCGCACGACGGCGGGCACGGAGTTCGCCGGATACAGGCTCTGGTCCGGGTAGGTGTGGCCGCCCAGGTTCGCGTCGGCCGCGACCTGCCAGCCGGACAGGTAGATGGCCTGAAGTCCGGCCTTCACCTGCTGCACCGCCTGGTTTCCGGTGAGCGCGCCGAGCGCGTGCACGTAGTCCTCGGTGTGCAGGAGGCCCCACAACCGCTCGGCGCCGAGCCGGGCCAGCGTGTGCTCCTCCTGGACGCTCCCGCGAAGCTTGATCACATCCTCGGCGCTGTAGGTCCGTTCGACGCCCGCCCAGCGATGGTCGTTGTCCCATTCGTCCTGCAGCTGCTCAGCAGCTCCCTTGAGGCGATCGTTCATTTTTCACTCCTTTGTCGTCCCCTGGGGCCTGTGCCGAGTCTGTGCCCGGGCCGACGTGGCAAAATAGCCTCCTTCGAGTAGAAGAAGCAGCAAATTTCGCGAAATATGAAGGTTTGGCCGTTGTTCGGCGGAGAATAAAAGGCAAGTTTTCCATATGGACTAGACCAATGTGAAGGGGCTCCAGGAGGCTGCGACACCCCCGGCACTCCGACCTCCGATGTCTAGAAAATGGCCGGAATTTCTGTCTAAGATGCTCGCATGGCGTCCTTGCTAGGCGAAGAACCGCTGTCTTTGACGCAGGAGCTTGATCTCATCGCGTTTGGGCAACGCCTTCGTCACCTGCGCAAACAGCGTGGCCTGACCCTCTCCGACCTGGGGGCGCGGGTCAGCAGGGCGCCCAGCCAGCTGTCGCTGCTCGAGAACGGCAAGCGCGAACCGAAGCTCACGTTGCTCAAGTCGCTGGCCGCCGCGCTGGGCGTCCCCGTCGAGGAGCTGCTGCGCCGTCAGCCGCCCAACCGCCGTGCCCAGCTCGAGATCGCCCTGGAAGAGGCCCAGCGCGACCCGATCTACGCGAGCCTCGGCCTGCCCCGCCTCAAGGTCTCCGCGCGCGTGCCGAACGATGTGCTCGAACACCTCCTCGGCCTGTACGGAGAGCTGCGCGCCCGGCAGGCGCGGGGCACCGCCACCCCGGAAGAGGCCAGGGTCGCGAACGCCGAGCTGAGACGCCGCCAGCGCGAGGTCGGCAACTACTTCCCCGAGATCGAGAAGGCCGCCGCCGAGGCGCTGACCTCGGTCGGCTACCGCACCGGCGCCCTGTCCCAGAGCACGGTCCAGGGCCTCGTCACCCATTTCGGCTTCACGGTGCACACAGCTCAGGACCTCCCCAGATCCGTACGCTCCATCACCGACCTCCGCAACCGCCGCATCTACGTCAAGCACGAGCAACTCGGCATGCACACCCCTCGGACCATCCTGCTGCAGACCCTCGGCCACCTCGCGCTCGGCCACGGCAAGCCGCGCGACTTCGCCGACTTCCTGCGCCAGCGCACCGAGGCCAACTACTTCGCCGCCGCCGTACTCGTACCGGAGAAGGCCGCGGCCCTCTACCTGCAGGAGGCCAAATCGGACCGGGCGCTGTCGGTGGAGGACCTGCGTGATGTGTTCGCGGTGTCCTATGAGATGGCCGCGCACCGCTTCACGAACCTGGCCACCCACCACCTCGATCTGGTCTGCCACTTCGTCCGCAACGACGCGGGCGGCACGATCTACAAGGCGTACGAGAACGACGGGATCGTCTTCCCCGCCGACGAGCAGGGGGCGATCGAGGGGCAGCGGATGTGCCTGCAGTGGTCGGGCCGCCAGGTGTTCTCCTCGCCGGACCGGTTCTCGGTGTTCTACCAGTACTCGGACTCGCCCACCGGCACCTATTTCTGCGTCGCGCACGTGGACCCGTCGCGGGAGCGGGACTTCGCGATCACGCTCGGGGTGCCGTTCAGGGAGTCGCGGTGGTTCCGGGGCAGGGAGACCACCAATCGCACCAAATCCAACTGCCCCAACGGCGACTGCTGCCGCCGCCCGCCCACCGAGCTGGCCGAACGCTGGGAGGGCTACGCCTGGCCTTCGGCGCGCGCCAACTCGCACGTCCTGGCCGCCCTGCCGCCGGGGTCGTTCCCGGGAGTGGACGAGGCCGACGTCTACACCTTCCTGGAACGGCACGCCGCAGCGATCTAGGCGAGCCGATAGCCCACGCCGGGGGTGGTGGTGATGACCGGTGGTTCGCCCAGCTTGCGGCGCAGCCGGCCGATGGTCACGGTCACGGTGTTGGTGAACGGGTCGGCGTTCTCGTCCCAGACCCGCTCCAGCAGCTCCTCGGCGCTGAGGAAGCCGGGACTCGCCCGCAGCAACGCCTGCAGCAGGGCGAACTCCTTCACCGAAAGGTTCAGCTGCCTCCCGTCGCGCACGGCGGTCCGGTGGATCGGGTCCAGCTCGATCCCGGCGGCGCGCAGGGTCCGCGGGCGCGCGTCCGGCCTGCGGCGGGCCAGCGCCTGGACGCGCAGGACCAGCTCCGGGAAGTGGAACGGCTTGGCGAGGTAATCGTCGGCGCCCAGGGTCAGACCGCTGACCCGGTCGCCGGGCGCCCCGGCCGCGGTCAGCATCAGCACCATCGGGCGGTCCGGCCGCTCGCTGATCATCTGGCACAGCGTGTCGCCGTGCAGGCCGGGCAGGTCGCGGTCCAGAACCACGACGTCGTACTCCGTGAGCTCCAGCTTGGCGGCGGCGCTCAGCCCGTCGTAGGTGATGTCGACCGCCATCCCCTGATCGCGCAGCCCTTCGGCGACGACCTCGGCGAGCGGCCGCGCGTCCTCGACCACCATGATCCTCATGCCGTCGCCCCGGCCGGCAGCGCGATCGAGACCCCCAGGCCGCCCTGCGGCCGGGCGAGCAGGTCGAGCCGTCCGCCGTGCGCCGCCGTGATCGCCGCCACGATGGACAATCCGAGGCCGGAGCCGTTCTCGGAGCCGGTGCGGTCGGCGCCGAGCCGTTCGAAGGGCCGCGCGAGCCGATCCACGTCCCCCTGGGCGAGGACGCGTCCGCCGGTCTGCACGACGAACCGGACCTCGGCGCCCTCTCGGACGGTCTCGGCGTGGATCCAGCCGTCCTCCTCGTTGTACGCCACGGCGTTGTCGATCACGTTCTGCACCATCCGGGAGAGCAGCGCGGGATCGCCCCGGGTGCCCGCCGCCCGCAGTTGTGTGGTCACGTTCAGCCGTTTCGCCGCGATCCCGGCGGAATGGTCGCTCAGCGCCCGCGTGACCAGATCATCCAGGTCGACGCCGGCGGCCTCGGCCAGGGCGCCGTGCTGGGCCCGCGCCAGCACCAGGAAGCCGTCGAGCAGCTGATCCACCTGGTCCAGCTGGGTACGCAGCCGATCCCCCACGACGAGCGTCTGCGCCGGCACGCCGGGCTTGGCGACCGCGACGTCCAGCGAGGCCCGCATGGTCGCCAGCGGGGTCCGCAGCTCGTGCGAGGCGTTGGCGACGAACCGGCGCTGGGCGGCGAACGACGCCTCCAGCCGTTCCAGCAGGCCGTCGATGGTGTCGGCGAGGTCCTTCACCTCATCGGCCGGGCCGCTGACGGCCAGCCGCCGGTCCAGGTTGTCGGCGGAGATGTGCCGGGTCGCCGCGGTGATCAGCCGCAGCGGGCGCAGCACCCGGCGGGCCAGCGCCCGGCCGACCAGCAGGGACACGATCGCCATCACCACCAGCGCGAGCAGGGAGCCGACCAGCAGCTGCCGGGACTGGTTCGCCTCCGTGTCGCCCAGTTGCCGCTGCAACTGGAGAATGTGCCGCTGCGCCCCGGTCATGCCGTCGCCGCCCGGCGGGGGCGGCCCCACGGAGGCGACCTCGGTGTCGGACAACACGAAGGTCAGGGCCAGCAGCACGATGCCGGACAGCAGGAACACCCCGGCGTACAAGATCGTGAACCGGGCCCCCACCGTGCCCTTACGCAGCCTGATCACGCCCCCAGCATGCCCGAACGGACCTAACAACGGTATGACAGGCCCGGTTCAGGTGATGTTAGGCCCGCGCCCATAGAACGAGCGCATGCTGAGCACTCAACTCCTCCACCGGGAATGGACGGCCTTCCGCCGTCCCGGCCGCCTGATCGCCCTGGCGGTGGCGGCCCTCATCGTGATCGCCATCGGCCTGGTCTTCACCTCCACGGTCGACTGCGGCGATCCCTGCCCGGTCGCTCCGACCGCCGCGGACGGCTCGATCGTCAACGACCAGTTCTGGTTCCACCACCGCGACCTCGGCCCGAACGGCGTCATCACCGTACGGATGACCTCGATGACCGGCACGATCACCTACCCCCCGCCGAACCACGACCAGATCGTCTCCGGCCTGGTGCCGTGGGCCAAGGCCGGGATCATCATCAAGGACGGCGTCCGGCGGGGCTCCTCGTACGCGGCGCTCATGATGACCGGCCACCACGGCGTGCGGATGCAGGCCGACTACCGGCAGGACATCGCCGGGAGCTCGGGCGGCCTGTCACCGGGATCCCCGCGCTGGCTGCGGCTGACGCGGTCCGGGGACACCATCACCGGCGCGGAGTCCGCCGACGGCCGGAGTTGGCAGACGGTCGGGACGGTACGCCTGGCGGGCCTGCCGGAGACGGTGCAGGCCGGGCTGTTCGCCGCCTCACCCGGTGACCTCACGTTACGGGAGGTCGGACTCGGCGGTGCCATCGAGGAGGTCCGGTTCACGCAGGCCACCGGGGTCTTCGACCATGTCGACGTGAGGGGCGCGGCCGGCGGCAAGAACGCGGCGGACGCGGCCGGCGGCGAGAACGCGGCGGGCGCGTCCGGCGGAAAGTGGCGCAGCGAGTCCGTCGGCGAGATGAACCACACCGACTGGGAGAAGTACCACACCGCCTCCGGCGCGGTCGAGAAGGACGGCGTCATCTCCGTGAGCGGGACCGGCGACATCGGCCCGAGCGAGGGCGGCATGACCGTCACGACCGCGCTGTTCGGCCTGGTGATCGCACTGATCATCGTCCTGGTCGTGGCCGCCCGGTTCGGCGCCCGGTCCGGCACGCCGGCCTCCCGCCCGGTCCTGGCCGCACGGGCCGTGGTGGCCGGCGGCGCGATCTTCGTGGCCGGTCTGGTCGCCGTCGGCGTGGCGGTGACACTCGGCTTGGCGATCCTGACCGGTAAGGGCGTCAACCTGCAGCCGCTGTCACCGGTGACCGGCGCCCGGGTCGTCATCGGCCTCGCGGCGGTGCTCGCGCTGTGCGGTGTGCTGGCGTACGGGCTCGGGGTCCTGCTGCGGCGCGGCTGGGCGGCGATCCTGCTCGCGCTGGCGCTCGTCGCCGTGCCCTACACGGTGGCCGCGCTGCCGCTGCTGCCCGACGCCGTGGCGCAATGGCTGCTGCGGCTCACCCCGGCCGCGGGCTTCGCCGTCCAGCAGACGGCGGTGGAGTATCCGCAGGTGACCGCGCACTACGCGCCGTCCGCCGGATACTACCCGCTGCCCGGATGGGCCGGCTTCGCCGTGCTGTGCGCGTACACGCTGGCGGTGCTGTGGCCGGCCGCGAAGCGTACCCCGGCCGGCCCATCCGCGAACTGGCGATAGCGTCCGGCGCGCATAGGGTAGGGGGGTATAGTAATGTGAGCGACAGAGTGCGGGAGAGGAGCGGCGAATGGCCGGCTACACCGACAACAAGCAGGACCACCAGCGGCGGTTGCGCCGGGTCGAAGGCCAGGTGCGTGGCCTGCAGCGGATGGTCGAGGACGACAAATACTGCATCGACATCCTCACGCAGGTCTCGGCGGCCACCAGCGCCTTGCAGTCGTTCGCCCTGTCCCTGCTCGAAGAGCACCTGAGTCACTGCGTCGCCGAAGCCACCCTCCAGGGCGGTCCCGAGGCCCAGGCCAAGGTCAAAGAGGCCAGTGACGCCATCGCCCGACTTGTTCGTTCCTGACCTGGAAGGTTGATCGATATGAGCACTGCCACCTACACCGTCAAGGGCATGACCTGCGGCCACTGCGTGAGCTCGGTCAAGGAAGAGGTCGGCGAGGTCGCCGGAGTCACCTCCGTGGAGGTGGACCTGGCCAGCGGACTGCTGACCGTGGACAGCGAGGGCCTGATCGACGAGGCGAAGATCGTCGCCGCCGTCAAGGAGGCCGGCTACGAAGTGGCGAACCAGTGACGCACGGCGATCACTGACGCGAGCCTACGGCACGGCGCGGCGACGATGGACACGCTCGTCTCGGTCGGCACGCTGGCCGCGCTCGGCTGGTCGCTGTGGGCGCTGTTCTTCGGTACGGCGGGCACGCCCGGCATGACGCACCCGTTCGAGTTCACGATCCAGCGCACCGACGGCTCCGGGAACATCTACCTGGAGGCGGCGGCCGGGGTGACGGCGTTCATCCTGGCCGGCCGCTACTTCGAGGCGCGTTCGAAGCGCCGCGCCGGAGCCGCCCTGCGGGCGCTGATGGAGCTGGGCGCCAAGGAGGTCTCGGTGCTGCGCGACGGCGTCGAGACCCGCGTTCCCGCCGACCGGCTCGAGGTGGGCGACACCTTCGTCGTACGGCCGGGCGAGAAGATCGCCACCGACGGCGTGATCGAGGAGGGTTCCTCGGCCGTCGACGCCTCGATGCTGACCGGCGAGTCCATCCCCGTGGAGGTGCGGCCCGGCGACGCGGTCACCGGCGCCACCGTCAACGCGGGCGGCCGTCTCGTGGTCCGCGCGACGAGGGTCGGTGCCGACACCCGGCTCGCCCAGATGGCCAAGCTGGTGGAGGCGGCGCAGACCGGCAAGGCGCGGGTCCAGCGGCTGGCCGACCGCGTCTCCGGCATCTTCGTGCCGATCGTGATCGGCCTCGCGGTCGCCACCCTGGGCTTCTGGCTCGGCACCGGCGGCGGGGCGGGAGCGGCGTTCACCGCGGCCGTGGCCGTCCTCATCATCGCCTGCCCGTGCGCGCTCGGCCTGGCCACACCGACCGCGCTGCTGGTCGGCACCGGCCGGGGCGCGCAGCTCGGCATCCTGATCAAGGGACCCGAGGTGCTGGAGTCGACCCGCGCGATCGACACGATCGTGCTGGACAAGACCGGCACGGTCACCGAAGGCAGGATGACGCTCACCGGCGTGCACCTGGCCGACGGCGAGGACCGCGAGCAGGTCCTGCGGCTGGCCGGCGCGCTCGAACACGCCTCCGAGCACCCGATCGCCCAGGCCATCGCGCGGGCGGCCGGATCCGACGCCACGGTCGAGGACTTCGCCAACATCGAGGGGCTCGGCGTGCGGGGCACCGTCGACGGGCACGCGGTGCTGGTCGGCCGCCCGAAGCTGCTGGCCGAGCGGTCCCAGCACCTGCCCGCGGACCTGGCCCGCCGGTCGGCCGAAGAGCAGGCGGCGGGCCGTACGGCGGTGGCGGTGGGCTGGGACGGTCAGGCCCGGGCGGTGCTCGTGGTGGCCGACGTGGTCAAGCCGACCAGCCGGGAGGCCATCGGGCAGCTGCGCGGGCTGGGCCTGACCCCGGTGCTGCTGACCGGCGACAACGGGGCGGTGGCCGGGTCGGTCGCGGACGAGGTCGGCATCGACGAGGTGATCGCCGAGGTGCTGCCCGCCGACAAGGTCGACGTGGTCAAGCGGTTGCAGGCCGAGGGCAAGGTCGTGGCCATGGTCGGCGACGGGGTCAACGACGCCGCCGCGCTGGCCCAGGCCGATCTCGGGCTGGCCATGGGCACCGGCACCGACGCGGCCATCGAGGCCGCCGACCTGACGCTGGTCCGCGGCGACCTGCGCGTGGCGGCCGACGCCCTGCGCCTGTCCCGCAGGACGCTCGGCACGATCAAGACGAACCTGTTCTGGGCGTTCGCCTACAACGTGGCCGCCCTGCCGCTGGCGGCGCTCGGGCTGCTCAACCCGATGATCGCGGGTGCGGCGATGGCGTTCTCGAGCGTCTTCGTGGTGAGCAACAGTCTGCGGCTGCGGCGCTTCAGGTAACGAAGATCGGAAGTGGCCGCGGGTTTGCTTCCGGTTCGTCGTGGCTTAGCGGGGTTTTTCGCCGTCTTGTTGTGGCGCCCGGCCCTGTGCGGGCTCAGCGGCCGTATTCCTGGAGGCCCCCAGCCCTGGTCGGCGGGTGGGGCTTCCCGGGCTTGCCGTACGAGAGGAATGGTCCTTAAGGGCGCGCGGCCAGGGCGGCGGCCTGGTCGCGGAGGGCGCGGCGGCCAGCGGGGGAGTCGGCGTCCTCACCCAGGATGATGCGCGCCAGCTGCGGCATCATCGACTGGAACAACGCCAGCCCCGTCAGCAGGAACAACCTGCGCGCCGTCGCCGCGTCCGGCTCCTCGCCCCGGCCCTCGGCGAGCGAGGCCGTCTTGCGCGCGCAGCGCGCGACGCGGGCCTCCTGGCCGGGCAGCAGGTCCTGGCCGCGGTAGTTGAGCGCCTCCCACATCAGCAGGCGCACCAGGTCGGGGTGATCGTGGTAGTAGTCGGTCAGCTTGGCCACATAGTCGCCCGGATCGGCGCCCGGCAGCGCGATCTGCGCGGTCAGATCGTCGAGCGCCTCGGTGATGACGGCGTCGAACAGCTTCTCCTTGCTGCCGAAATGGCCGTAGATGCGCTCCTTGTTGACGCCCGCGCGCTCGGCGATGCGATCCACGCGGGCGCCCGCGACGCCGTACGCGGCGAACTCCCCCCGCGCGGCCTCCAGCAGGGCGGCTCGGGTGGCGGCGGTCGAGACCTTGGGTGCCATGGTGTCCATCTTGCCATGACCAACTGGTTGGTTGCAATCCAACTGTTTGGTTGACATCCAACTGGTTGGTTGGCTACCGTCCCGGCCATGGCTATCTCCTTTCCTCGTGTGATCCGCGGCCGGAGCGCCGCCCGCCCAAGCCCACGTCCGGCGCCGGTCGCATGCGATCGAGCCGCGCCGACGTCGGTTCCCCGCGACGCTGCGGGTTCCCTTTCGACTGTCATCGCTCGTGAGCGCGTGCGAGCCGAACCCGCCCCGGCTGTCGCGCGGTTCGGGCGGACGATGGTGGCCTTCGTGCTCACCGCGGTGCTGGTCAGCGGCCAGCTGTACGTCGTGATCCCGCTCCTGCACGACATGGCGGCCGGTTGGGGCGCGTCCACCGGCGCCTTGACCTGGTTGGTCACCGCCTTCGGCATCGGATATGGCGTTGGCTTCCTGGTGTTCGGTCCGTTGTCCGACCGGTTCGGGCGCAGGCGGTTGCTCCTGCTGGGACTGCCGCTGGCCGCCGTCACCACCGCGCTGGTGGCGTTGAGTCCTTCGCCGGAGGCGGCCTTCGTGCTGCGGGCGCTGCAAGGGGTGGCCGTGGCGATGTTCCCGCCGGCGGGCATGGCGTACCTGGCCGAGCGGGTCGAGCCCAGGCGCAGGGTCGTGGCGATCGCCGCGGTGACCGGCGCGTTCCTCGCCTCGGCCGTACTTCTGCAGGTCGCCGCCCAACTGCTGGTGGGCGTGCTCGGCTGGCGGGGGCTGTTCGGGCTGTCGGCGGCCGGGTTCGTGCTGGCCGCGCTAGGGCTGCGCGCCGTGATGCTGCCCGACCTGCCGCGGGAGGGGTCGGGGTCGCTGTTGTCGGTGTACCGGTCGGTGCCGGGGTTGCTGTTCGATCGGGTGTTGGTGCTGCGGTACGTCGCGACGATCGTGCTGATGGTCGGCTTCGTGGCCGTCTATACGGGATTGCAGATCTATGGCATGACATCTCCGAGCGAACTGCTCCTCCTGCGCGCCGGTGGCCTGCCCTCGATCGTGCTCGTACCGCTGCTCATGCCCTGGCTGGGCCGGATCTCAGCGACCACGCGGGCCGTGGCGCTGCTGTTCGCGGGAGCCGTCGCGCTGGCCGTCATCGGCTGGACGGCCGCCGCCGCACTCGGGCTGGTGCTCCTGCTCGCCGTCTATGTCGCCTCGATCACCGGTGGCCTGCCGAGCCTCAACGAAGCGGTCTCCGCGCGGGCGGGACGAGCGCGTGGCACGGCGCTGGCGCTGTTCTCCTTCGCCCTGGCCGTCGGGGGCAGCGTCGGCCCGCAGGTGGCCGCCGCGTTCGGCGGGTTCGGCCCGCTCATGTACGGCCTGGCGATCGCGATGGCCTTGGCCGCCGCGGCCGTACTGGCCTCGACCCTGTCCCGCGGCCGCTGACGAGCGGGCTTCCGGTGATGGGCTACTGGCCGGTAGGGTGTTACCAGTGGTAACGGCTGGCCGTGTGTGGCCGTACCGTGAGCATGGCCTGGTGCCTTTAACGGGATTTTTCAGGGAGTAACAGCATGGGCGGCTTCTGTCCGGAGTTAGGCGACGATGTCGCCGAGGTGCGGGACTGGGTGCATACGTTCGCCCGCGACGTGATCCGCCCAGCAGGCGCGGAGTGGGACGAACGCGAAGAGACCCCCTGGCCCGTCATCCAGGAGGCCGCCAAGATCGGCCTGTACTCGCTCGACTTCTTCGCCACCCAGTGGTTCGAGGAGAGCGGCCTGGCGCTGCCGGTGGCGTTCGAGGAGATCTTCTGGGGCGACGCGGGCATCGGCCTGTCCATCGTCGGCACCGGCCTGGCCGCCGCCGCCCTGTCCGCGAACGGCACGCCGGAGCAGATGGGGGAGTGGCTCCCGCAGATGTTCGGCACGGAGAACGACGTCAAGCTGGGCGCCTTCTGCGCCTCGGAACCGGACGCGGGCTCTGACGTCGGCTCGATCCGTACCCGTGCGGTGTACTCCGGCGGCGACTGGATCCTGAACGGCGTCAAGACCTGGGCCACCAACGGCGGCATCGCCAACGTTCACGTGGTCGTCGCCTCTGTCGAACCGTCGCTGGGCACCCGAGGCCAGGCCACCTTCGTCATCCCACCCGGCACCCCCGGCCTGTCGATGGGGCAGAAGTTCCGCAAACACGGCATCCGCGCCTCCCACACCGCCGAGGTCGTCCTGGAAGACGTCCGCGTCCCCGGCTCCTGCCTCCTCGGCGGCAAGGACAAACTCGACGCCCGCCTCGCCCGCGTCCGCAACGGCGGACGCGCCGGCGAGCAGGCGGCGATGCGTACCTTCGAGACCACCCGCCCGTCGGTGGCCGCGATGGCCGTCGGCATCGCCAGGGCCGCCTTCGAGTACGCCAGGGACTACGCGCGGGAACGCGAGCAGTTCGGCCGCAAGATCGGCGAGAACCAGGCGATCGCCTTCCTCCTCGCCGACATGGCGACCCGCGTGGACACGGCCCGCCTGCTCACCTGGCGCGCGGCCTGGATGGCCCGGATGGGCCGGCAGTTCGGGCAGGCGGAGGGCTCGATGTCGAAACTGGTGGCGGGGGAGACGGCGGTGTGGGTGACGGAGCAGGCGATCCAGATCCTGGGCGGGGCGGGATATACGCGGGAACATCCGGTGGAACGCTTCCACCGGGATGCCAAGATCTACACCATTTTTGAGGGTACGTCCGAGATTCAGCGGTTGATCATCGGCCGGGCGGTCACCGGCCTGCCGGTCCGCTGAAGAACTTCGCACGTCAGCAGAGGTGATGTGACGCCGGTGGAGTTGCCGCGGCACATCACCCGGACCGAGGCGTCGCCGATGAGACAGACCTCAGTTCTGTCCCAGTTCTGGGTCGATGGCTTTGGGTTGCCGAAGCTGCCGATCGATAGCCTCGCGGACTCGGTTGTGCGACGAAGGCAGCATGTGCGCATAGACACGGAGCGTAAGCGCCGGATCGGTGTGCCCCAGGTACTCGGACAGGTCCTTGATTGTCACGCCACCCGCCAGAGTGACGCTGGCGAAGTAGTGGCGAAGCTGGTGCGTGCCCTCTTGGCGGTTGGTGAGGTACTTACGCCGGCCTCGTGCGTCCCTGGTCGGCTCGGGAAGGACCCCAGCTGCGACGAGCGCAGGCTTCCAGACGGTCAAGTCGTAGTTCCGATGCCGAATGTGTAAATCGTCGGTGGCCCAGCGGAACAGCATGTTGTGAGTACGCGGTTTCCCAGTGGGCTTTTCCCAGGGCAGGGTGTACGGCTGCGGCTCGTGGGCGTCGATGTGCGCGCGCAGGTGCTCCGCAACCCATTGAGACATGGGGATCGTGCGTTGCTTGTCTCTCTTCGGCAGGGCGTAGACGAAGTCGCTCCTCAGCTTCTTGACCTGGCGCCGTACATGGATGGCCATCTCATCGAAGTCCACGTCTTCGAGAGCAAGGCCGAACCACTCACCTGCCCGCATGCCGCACCCAGCGCCGAGGACGGGCATGGGCCCGTAGATGCTCCGGATGAGCGGCGATGATCGCCAGAACCACTCGGTCCGGCCAGGGGACCACCTTCTTGTACGCGTGCGCAGGAGCCTTGACTATCTCTGCCTTGGCTGGGTTCTTCCTGATTTTCTCGTCAGCGACGGCAAGATCAAGGATGCCCTGCAGAACGAGAAGCGCCGTGATCGGAGTTGAGGGCTGGTAGCGCTCACTGAGTTCGGCCAGGAACTCCTGCACCTCGGATGGCTTGATCGACCCTACTTTCCGTTTGCCGAACTTCGGGCCGACGTGGAGCCGGTACATCGACTCGTAGCGGATGACAGAGGCCGGATCAACGCTAGTGCGGGAAAGTAACCACCTCTGCCCGTAGGCATCGAACTGGGCATCGCCGGCGGTCGGGTCGATGTACTCGCCTCGCTCCAGGTCCTCCTCCATCTTCCGGGCGTACTTCTTGACGGCGTCCGTTACGCGCCGGGTCGCCGTCTTCTCCCTGCCGTCCGGGCCGATCCAGACGCCTTGCCACCGGTTCGCGTCCGGGTTGCCGCCGTTGTCGGGGTGCTTCGCGGTCTTCTTCCGTATGGGCTTGCCGTCAGGTCCTTTGACCGTTGTGAACCACAGGTCTCTGACTCGGGCCATCGTGCTTCTCCTGAGGGGGTTGTGGCGGGTGTGCGCCGCGTGGATCCGTCCCAGGGCTTTCACCTGGTGACGGGCATGCAAGCGAGCGGCGATCACGTATCTGGACACCCTCGCGACGCACATGATGATCTTCGGGAGCGCGTCTCGTGCGAGCGCACATGTCGCGCTATGGTGTTTCTGGCGCGTCTGATGCGTCGAATAACGCTGTTTGTATCACACGAGTCCGCCACGCCAGGGCGAAAGCCCACAACCGAGACTTCGCTCCCTCAGGAGTAGCCCAGCCGCACAACAAGAAAGGCGCCCCCCGCAAAGCGGAGAGCGCCTTCACCAACATCACCGACGACACCGCATCCACTGACCAGTTCCAGGTTGGTCGCCAGGCGAACTGATCGGGTGTGCCACAGAAAATGCTTGGAGCCGAAGATATCACCTCACCAAGCGTTCCCCCTGGCGCGCCCGAACCAACGGCGCCCGCCACGGCCGAACGCCTCACGGCCCCCGCTGATCCCCTCCCGCGCGGCAGTCCTGTCTGCCATCCCCGAGGGCATGCGGCGCACGCCCTCTCAGCAGGCGTTCCTCCGCGCCGTCAAGGAGCACCCCGACGCGCTCGCGTTGAAGTGCCACGCCTATCGAAACCTCACTGAAGTGGCGGGCAAGCTCGCCGACTGGGCCGATTGGACCACGCTGACCACCCGCCCGACCGAACAGCGCATTGCCGATGACCTCGACCTGGCGTTATCCACCGTGAAGCGCTGGATCAGGTGGATGCGCGAGCGCGGCTTCCTCGGCGTCGTCGAGGAGGGCACAACGAACCGCTACCGCAGAGGCAACCAGTGCGGGCTCACCGAAGACGGCTTGGGCAACCGGGCGGCTGTCTGGGTCCTGTGCACGCCCGCCCCTGAGCTGGACGAAGGCGACATGCGCACCGACAAAACGACAACTGAACCCCCTTCCTTGACTCTCCCTAAGAGAGTCAAGGTAGGTCCTACGCACGCGCGCGAGGAAAGATCATCTCCGCGCCGCCGGAACCGAATCTCGACGACGAACGAGGCCGCCGCCACGCCGGGGACCCGCAAGCACGCGCTCCAGGTCGCCGAGAAGATCCACGACGAGAGCACCACGATGCGGCGGTTGTCGCCGTGGTACATCCGGCACCTGACCAGGGTCTTCGTCGCTGCCGGGTGGACCGCCGCCGACGTGCTGCACGCCCTCGACCACCAGCCGGATGGCACGGCCTGGACCTACACCTGGACCAGCCGCGATCAGATCCGCAACGTCCCCGGCTGGGTGCGCTACCGGCTGTCGGCGTGGCTGGACGAGCACGGCCGACCCCTGCCCGGCAAGTCGCAGCGGCTCGCGGCCGCGGCTGCCCGGCTCCGCGCTGAGCAGGCGGTCGTGCGCGAGCGATTCGAGGAGATGAGAGCTCGTCGCGTCGGCGGTCCGGTCGAGCCGCCGCCGAAGCTGAGCAGGGCGGAAGCTCTCGCGTGCCCGCCGGTGGCCGAGCGGGGCTCCTCGTCCGGTCCGGGTGACGCTTACCGGGCGGCGCGGGCGGCGTTGGACGCGAGGCGGCTGCAGCGGGAGGCTGAGCGTCTTCGGTGGCTGGCGTCGTGAGCGACGAGTACGCCGAGCGGGCGCAGCGGGCGCGGGAGTTGCTGGCGCGGTCGTCGCCGGCTGCTGCTCGGGCGATGCGGGCTCGTGAGCGGGAGGCTGCGCGGCCGCGCCGGGTGATGGAAGAGGGCCGGTGGGCTCTGATCGACTGGCAGGTGCAGCAGTCGATCGAGGAGCAGCCCGGCTCGTTGAGACCTTTCAGTCAGAGACGGAGGCGAATGTGGAGGACGAGGAGGCGAAGCGGCGTCGAGAGTCGCTGGCGCGGGCTCGGATGCGGGCGCGTGCAGAGCGTAGGGCCCGGTAGAAAAAGACCGCACCGGCTGCGCTCTGTCCCTGTGAACCCGCAGAGGGTTAGGCGCTGAGACCATGCCCTCAGCGTGCTGCGCACGACACATCACCGTGGCTAGATGGACATGCCGCCTTCGACGTGGGGGAACATTTTCGGCGTTTTGCCTGATCGATGTCGGTGGAGAAAAACCACACCGGCTACATGCTGTGTCGCTGCGCTCACACCTGCATGGCTGACCATGAGGAGACCCCTTAGGTCCAGCGATGAGGGAGGGACTGCATGGAGCCGGTTGCGCGGCGCAAGGGCTGGCTGTGGACGGTTTGCGCTGGGTTGATCGGTATCGGCGGGTCTGCATTGGCCTGGTCGGCGCACCCTGAATTGGGTGTCGCGCTGGTCACCCTTGAAGCGATCGTGGTGGTGGCGGTGCTCGGTGCGGCGCTGTTCGGTTCTGAGGTGACCAGCGAGCGGGCCTTCCGGCTGCTGCGTTGGGTGGCAAATCGTCCGGAGCCGAAGGGGCCGCCCAGACGCCCTCGAAAATTACCGTGATCGAACCCCTGAGTGTAGCTATGCGCGCGTCAGATCAACGGAGACGCGCTTTCGGTGCGCGTCTGGTGCATCTGACGCGTCACACGCTTGGAGTCGCTCAGAACGCGTCTGGCGCGTTAATCGAATCGTTATGAAAGGACGTGATCACCGCATCCCTAAATGTCTAGGTCACCCTTTCCAATGTGTTAGCGTCGAAGATGTAACACCACGAAGCACCGCGCTTGACCAGCCAAAACGCCGAATGGCGCGCCTCCACCGGCACCACCGCCCGGCTGGGCAGGCCCGACAAGATGTGCTGATAGCGGCACCGCAATCAACCAACAGGCTCCAGCCCCGCGACCGCCACGGTCGCGGGGCCGCGGCATGTCACGAGGAAATCGACATGGACACGATGGCCATCCGAACCCACAGCGAACTGATCGCCGCAGTGAAGGGAATCCGCGCTGCGGGCGGCACTACCAGCCAGATGCTCGCGACCATCGCCCGCATGCTGACCGACCCGGCCGCCCCCGAGCAGTACGAAGACATCCTGGACACCGTCACCCGGACGGCCGCCCACCACTTCGCGTACGAGAAGGACACCGGCCCCACGCCGTACCCGGACGACGCTACGTACGACGACCTCACCCCCGAAGGCCAGATGGTCGTCATCCGGCACGTCATCTTCGACTTCGGCGTGCGGATCCAGCCGGCCGCGACGCCCGCCACCCTGGCCAGCAAGACGGACACGACCACTCGTTACCTGGCAATCGCGATCGACGAGCCAAACGTCTTCGAGCTCGGCATCGACGGTGCTCCCCTCCCCGCGCACCACCTGGTGGCCGTCGCCGAATCCGAGGAGTGCAACGAGGATGGCGAGACGAAGCTGTTCCCCTTGTCCAGGGTCGTCGCCATCCTCGACTCCGGCGTCCACCTCGACGACGACGCCCCCGCACTGGACGGCCTGCTCGCGGCTCACGGCTGGAAGCTGGTCGAGGAAAGCGACAGCCACCCCGACAACGCCGAACACGAGGTCGCCCCGACCAACTCGCAGACGACGCCGCCCGGCATCGAATACCACGACGGCCGCCCGATGCCGTACTACCTCGACGGTAGGAAGAAGCTCGACGAGCGCGGCTCGCTGCTCGACGCGATGCTCATCGCAACGTTCACCGCCGCCCAGACCACCGACCCCGCCACGTACGGCCTCGACCACGTCGGCGTCGAACTGCTGCTGATCGGCGCCTCCCGCGCCGCCGTGGACGACCGGCTCGACTACGAGCAAATCGTCCGGGGCAACGCTGGCCTCGACTGCAAGCGGCGCCTGTTCATGGCCGCGTGTGCGGCGATCGGCAAGGCGCTCGACGTGATCCGCGAGCGCGCTACCTGCCGCACCTGCGACGGCGCCGCCGTCTCCCGCACGACGGACGGCACGCCCGTCTGCGCCAACACCGGCCACTGAACACCAGCACAAGGAGAAACGGACATGCGCGACCTGATCGACCTGCCCGAGGGCTGGGAGTGGAGCGCCTACGGCGGCTCCTTCATTTGCCCGGACGGCCACGAGATCGAGATGGACGGCACCTGCCCTGACGGGGACGCCTCGCCCCTGCTCCGCATGGGTCTGATCTGACTCTGCAAACCCGAACGGAACACATCATGGACACCACCACCCGCGGCATCGCCGAAGACCTGCTGCTCGTCCTGCGCCGCCTCAACCAGGCCGATGACCAGAAGCTCGCCCGCGACCCCGGTCCGTACGGGCACGCTCGACACTCGCTCATCGCGATCCTGGAGACCGCAGACTGGGGCCCCGCCCACGCCAGCGAGGCCATCCAGCACGCGATGCAGGAAGGCTCGACGCTGTTCGACGCTATGTTCGCCACTCGCGTTGGTGAAAGCGGTACCGCAACCAGCAGCTCGACCTTGGTGAACGCTTCCATCATCGAGATCAGCGACGAGCTGGCACAGCAGATCGCCGACGCGATCGGCGAGCACTTCTGCGGCGACCGCAACTACTGGCCGAAGGTCATGGACGCCGATTGGGACGACGGCAGCGGCCGCGTCATCATCTGGGAGCACGGCGTGCCCGACTGGACGTTCCTGGTCTCCCACGGCGGCCGATCGGATGACTCGCCCACGGAGTACGAGCCGGTTTCCCTGCCTGCTGGCGTATGGGTCGAACCGATCAACCCCTGCGCCCTGCGCGTCATGCCCCGCCAGTAAGGCCCCGAGAACGGCGATGGCCGGGCCCGCCACAGGCCCGGCCATCCCAACACCACAAAAAGCCCCGGACCCTCATCGCCACAACGAAGGCCCAGTGCGCCACAGCGTAACGCACCCGCCGGGCCGTGACAGACCGCCCAGAAGGGGAGCATTTGTGAACCGCGCTGCCACTGACAGCCACCACGACGACGCCGAGCACGAGCCGGAGAGCATCACCGACGTCTTCCTCGTCGAGATCCGAGACCAGTGCGGCGACTGCACGGCCCGATGGGACGCGCCCCCGGAGCAGCACCACGTCGCCTGTTCCATCCACTGGAACTAGCCGATCACGCCCGCCCTGCGGCCACCGGCCCGGGGCTGGCCCTGCCCTGTTCACGAAAGAGGACCAACACCATGCCCATGCAGCCCAACCGCAGCGCCTCCGGAATCATCCAGCGGCTCCGGAACGACGGATTCACCGTGAACATCCCCGACGAGCCGTACCGCCGCATCTACCAGCTCCCGCTCAGCCGCGGCCTGTACTTCGGCACCCTCGACGTCTCCGCCGACAAGGGCCGCGCTCTGCGCATCTCCCTCACCTGGCAGCCGAACAACAGCACTCGGAAGTGCACCGGCGCCACCCACATCATCGGCCTCCTCAACACCCTGCCCGAGCAGGGCTGGGACAATAGAACGGCCGCCACACCCAGGCCGACTACGTCGCCGTGCTCGACGGCTCGTGGGCGCTGGCCGTCGCGGTGTGCGACGGCGCGGGCGACGACTCCGACGCGGCCGACGCCGCCCAGATCAGCGCGCAGATCGCCGCTGCGGTCACCGGCTCCACCAACAGCGGTGCCCAGGGCCTGCACGCGGCCCGCTCCTACCTGCAGCAGCGCAACGAGGACGCCCCGCCTGGGCAGGAAGGCATCACCACGGCGGTCGTCGCTGCGATCACACCTGCTGGGCTCGACATGGCCTGGGTTGGCGACTCGCCCGCCTGGGCGGTGCACCTGGACGGCAAGGTCGTTCCCCTGACCGTGCCGTCCTGCCACCCCCGCTGGGCGCCGTGCAACGTCGAGGAGAAGCACGAGGCCGCAGGCACCTGGCCGCACCGCATGCTCACCAACACCGACGACTACGCCCGCATCATCCTCGCGTCGGACGGCCTCACCGCGCATCTGCCTCTCGCGGGCCGGGCCGACCAGATGAACGCGATGCTCGACATCCTGGCGACGATCGAAGCTCCTTACCGCGATGGCGAGTACGTCGCGGCCGAAACTGCTCAATCTGGGCAGGCGCGGCAACGACAACACGACGGTCGCCGTCATCGACCTCCTCGCACGCGAGGGAGTCCCGGCGTGACGAGCATCGTGACGAACACCGTCATGGGGCTGCTGCTCACCACCGACCTCAACCCCGGTGACCGGCTGGCGCTGCTGCTGGCCGACGACGGCGACCGCCTCGACCTTCAGTACCTGTCCGGCGCGCTCACCCTCGGCGACGGTGACACCGACATCGAGGTGTGCGAGGTCGAGGCGTACCCGCACCTGCGGCTCCTCGTCGGCCGGCTGACCCACCCGGGCCGTAGGGAGCGCAACCTTATCGCCGGTCTGCTGCTCGACCGCATCTTCCCGCCCGGCTCCGACCGGTGGTGGCTCGACCTGCGCGGCGGCGTCGTCATCACCGCTCTGTGCGACTGCGGCGCCCCTTGCGACCTTCCCGACCACATTCATGACGCGGCACGAGCCGTGTCCGACTCAATCCCGAGAGGAAAGCGATGACCAGAAAATCAGGCTCGCCGTAAACCCGAACACCAGCTGCAAAGTGTCAGCTCAACCTAAGTAAGTTCGACGCTCACTCGCGGGCACTGAGCAAGGCATGCCGTACGGCCGCGACCGCATCCTCGTCGGAGGCGCCGGCCTGCAGGGCGGCGTTGGCGTACTCCTCGGCCGCCGCCGCCAGCCGCAGCCGGAACGCGTCGGCCGTGCTGGTGATGACGGCTGCGCGGCCCCGGCGCAGCTCGACCAGGCCCTCGTCGCGCAGTTGCTGGTAGCCGCGCAGCACGGTGTGCAGGTTGATGCCGAGGGAGGCGGCCACATTGCGCGCCGAGGGAAGCTTGTCGCCGGGGGCCACCTGCCCGCTCGCCACCGCGTTCCGGACGGAGCCCGCCACCTGGCCGGCCAGCGGCTGCGCCGATGACGGATCCACGGTGATCAGCACGCTGTGGTCTCCCCTCCACGTTGCCGGAAGAGCCAGCCGTTGACCAGCCGGGCCGCTGTCTCCGCCTCCCGCGTCGAGTACACAAACGACCGGTTGTCGGCCAGCGCCAGGACCAGCACCGGGCCCTTTCCGGTCACCCGGCCCCAGCCGGAGTCGGTGTCGCTCAACTTGTATCGGCCCTTCGGCGGCGTGCGTTTGGCCTTTGCGAATCGTATCCGCGCGTACGGCACGGTACGGCTCAGCATAGGCAGCAGGGGCACCCGCACCGTGACGCCGGACCCGTCGATCTGCAACCGCGTGTACGCCTGCGCCGCCCACAGCGCCGGCCAGCAGACTACGCCGACCGCCGCATACAGACCCCCGAAACTCAGCAGGGTCGTGTCGTCGCCGTTGGCAAGCCGGTTCAGGTAGATCGACGCGACCAGGGTGGTCGCCGTTGCCGCCATCATGAGCGTGCGGACCGACCAGGCCGAGGTCGTGAAGATGGCCCGCTGGTAAGGGGTGAGCGGCATGGTCGGCGCGTAGGCGGGCGGGAGCAGGGTGGTCTCGGGCTCCCGCGGCAGCGGACCGACCGCCGCCCGGCCGAACGCGACCGACACCACGGCGATCACCACCTCCACCGCGAACAGCCAGGGCGGCTTGGCCACGCTCGGCGCGTCCACCATGGCCAGCAGTCCCACCGCCGTGGAGAGGCCCACTGCGGCGCCGAAGAGGAAGCCTGACTGGACCAGGACACGTTGGACCTGCGGCAGTCGCCACGAAGAGAGGAACGCGATGAGCATTCCGATCTCTAGATAGAGCGCCCATCCGTAGAGGGGCTGCGAGGTCCACCAGTCCCAGCTGGGCTCGTAGCCGCCGGGATCGAGCGGCCAGTTGAAAACGTACACCCGCCCGGGGAGCCGCTCGCCGTACGCCGCCACCACGGCCATCGGCGAGACCAGCAGCACCACCGGTCCGAACAGTGCCAGTGCCAGCCGTCTGAGCCGCCCCGGCCCGGCATAGTCCTCATACGGCACGGCAGTGGGCGGTACGCGGATGAACATGGCCTACCTCCAACTATTTGCTTATGACTATAACAGTGCGAATAGTTGCCTTGAGGTGACAGCCGCATACCCGCCAGCTGCATCGTGCTGGGCCTCCGAGAAGGGCCGATTCGTCAAGGCCCGCCACTCCGCTACCAACACCATCTGGCACCTGGTCCCGCGCCGGAACCTGGGTCAGGCTCTAACTCGCGTATCGGCCCCGCCCAGGTGGCGGTGTCGATAGCGGTACCGAAATGGAGAGGAATCCATGACCGACGCTACCCCCTTGGACCGGGAGGAGTCCCCGCGCTGCGGCGAGGAGTCCAGCGTCATCACGCGCGGAGAGTTGGACAGCTCGATCGTCTCGGCGTGCTGCGAGACCCTGATCCCCTGGCTGAACGAAGAGGCAACCGTACTCGTCGAGGACGGCAAGCTCGTCTGCCCCTACGGCGACTGCGGCGCTGCCGATGACATCGCTGAGCTGGACGTGGCCACCCGGACCAACGAGCTGACCATCAGCGCGCCGGGCCACATCAGCGCGAGCCTCGGCGACAGCACCTTCGAGAGCGACGGCTTCGAATGCCAGCGGTGCACCCGGCGCGTGTCCCTGCCAGACGGCTACGAGCTCACTCACTCCTGACAGTCGATAGCGGAACCGCTGCCAACATCACAGAAGGGAACGCCACGATGGCGACCACCAAGAAGAAGCCGCGCAAGGGCCGCAAGGTCACGCAGGCCATGAAGGACCGCGACACCGCCAGCCGCACGGCCGCACGGGAGGTCCTGCACGCCTACGCCACGGCGTGCCTGGCCAACCCGCCCTCGCTGGAGCAGTTCCGGTCGATCGCCGCGAGCATCGGCTGGAAGCTCGACCCCGCCAGCGACGACCCCGGCTACTCGCTGCAAAACGTCGCGTTGCTGGCCGCGCAGCGCCGCCCGCTGACCCACTCCGGTGGCTTCGACTACTGGCTGAGTCAGGGCCGGGCCGTGGCCGAGGGGGAGAAGTCGCTCGGCACGTGGCGCCCCATCGGCCGGAAGAAGACCGACGAGGAGAAGGCCAAGGAGAAGACGCAGGCCGAAGACGGCTGGCAGTCCTCCAAGCGCGGGCCCCGCTACTACGTGAAGAACGGCACGTTCGACGTCGCCCAGACCGTGCCACGTGAGCGGTGCCCGCACTGCGGCACCGCCCCGGCCAGCGAGGACGACCGCACCACGCAGTGCCCGCCGGACTGCGCCGTGTTCGAGCCCCGGACCGGGTCCAAGCCGCCCCGCATGATCGCCATCGAGCAGATGCAGGCCCAGCTCCTCGACGCGGACGCGGAGTGAACCCGGAGACGAAGACGGGCCGCCGCCAGCTCGCCCGTAAGGCCCGCCAGTTCGGCTACTTCGACATCCCGGCCGGCCCTGGCCAGTGGCGAAAGTACGAGGTCAACTGCCCGCTCTGCAACGAGCGGGTCAGCGCCGCATGGGAGAGCGGCACGACCCGCATCGCGCTGCTCGACGGCGCGATGGACGCCCACCTGCTCCGCGACTGCGAGCACGGCCCCCAGCAGTAATCACCCCCGCGCAGGGCGGCGGGTGACTGCTGCCCTGCGCCTCTCTGAAAAGCGAGGCACCTCTGATCACGATCACGCACACCCACGAGGAAGGCACCCTCGTGGACGGCACCATCAAGGGCGACGGTGCCTGGGAGATCCTGCGCAAGCACGGCTTCCACTTCTTCCCCTCTATCAAGATGATCGGGATCCGCCAGTCCCGGGACCAGGCCGCCAAGCGCTGGAAGATCAACGGCGGGGCTGATGCCCTGCGCGCGGCCGGGTTCGAGGTCACCGTCGAGATCGATGACACCCCACGCGACCGCGCCCAAGTCCTCGCCGACCAGTCCGATCGGCTGGACGACCGGCGCGACGCGCTCGCGGCCAAGGCGCAGCGCCACGCGGGCAACGCGGCTGCGGCCGCCGACCGGGCCAACCAGATCTCGGAGCGGTTCTCGGGCGGGCAGCCGATCCTCATTGGGCACCACTCCGAGCGGAGCGCGAGGCGCGACCAGAAGCGCATGGACTCCGCCATGCGCAAGAGCATCGAGGAGGACAAGACCGCACAGGAGGCCGCCCGCCGCGCCAATGCGGTCGGCAATCAGGCCGCGTACTCCGCGAGGCCGCGCGTCACCGCCCGCCGGATCAAGCGGCTGGAGTCGGACCTGCGGCTCACCGTCCGTTTCCTACAGGACAAGCGCCAGCAGGCGGAGCGACTCCTACGGATCGCACGCGGTGTTGATCTCGGCATGCCGCAAGTCAAGCGCCCGTGATGTCCGACCAGGTGCACTCCCAGGTCGCTTCGACAGGTCTATCTATCCGGTCCAGGCGCCTCACACCTTCGATCGCCTTCAGCTCGAAGAACGCCAGCCAAAGGAACACGCTCTGCACCCGATCGAGGGCTATGTCACTGATGGAACCGTTGGGGACGGGCGGGGCGGATTCGTCTGGCAGGCATTCCAGGACGGCGTCCTCGAGATTCGCGAACGTGTGCGCCAAGCGGTTCCGCAGCCGGTTGAAGCCAAGCAACAGGGAGACCTGATCGTCGTTCGGATCATGAAGGCCCACATAGACCGTCATCTTCTGCGCGAATGTTAGCCGGGCCAGCCGACTGTTCGTCAGGACGTCCGGCCGCTTGAAACCCGCTTGTATGCGCAGATCAAGAGCCTGCTCAAGAAGAAGGTGTCCATAGAGGATGACCTCAACCAGACTTGTTCCGTTCAGCACCTGCTCAGCGCGAACCCGGAGCTCCTCCGAGTATCCAGGGGTGCCAGGCGTGGTCGATATGAGGCCGAACTGTCGGCCAGTTGGTTGGGCCACAGGCCGAACGCTACTCCCGCCTCCGGCGATCCCAACAGCGATTTTCGCTGTCTCCGATGAGCAAGTCGGTTGGAGTGCCGATCTTGACAAGGTGCAGAGAAGCTCGCTGAAGTTCAAGGGCTGGGTACTTGACCAGGTCATCGCCCAGATCGTCGGCGACGAGGAGTTCGTCCACGTCGTCGGATTCGAGGCGGGCGAGGACCGGCGGATGCTGCGCGACATGCCGCTCGGCCCCGGCGTCGAATCCAAGACGTCGAAGAATGGGGCCGCTTGTCTCGATTCGACCTTTACCAAGGCCATAGTGGCGCCGTGATCGACGGCGTATTCGAGTCTGGCCGCCACCGTCGCCCGGTACACTCCCCGGCCGCGCGCTTCCGGCACGGCCGCCCGCACCACCGCGTGGTGGTGGAGGCCCGCGACCCGGATCGCGACCGGGCCGCGCCCGGCTACGAGGCCGCCGTCGCGCCGACCTGCTCGGTGCGCTCATCCGCGACGAGCTGCCGGACGGCGGCTGCGGCGCGTTCCTGGTCTGGGGCGATCCGGCCCTCTACGACAGTACGCTGGCCGTCGTCGAGGACATCCTGGCGCGCGGCGAGATCGCCTTGGAGTACGCCGTCGTTGCGGGCGTGAGCAGCGTGGCGGCGCTGGCCGCCCGGCACCGGGTCGCGTTGAACCGGGTCGGGCGGCCGTTCGTGGTGACCACCGGGCGGTACCTCGCCGAGGGCTGGCCGTCCGGCGTGGACGACGTCGTGGTGATGGTGGACGCGCAGTGCGCCTTCGCCCGATACGCGGCCGAGGACATCACGATCTACTGGGTGCCTACCTCGGCACGCCCGACGAGATCCTGATCGCCGGCCCGCTGTCCGAGGTGGCTGGCCACATCGAACAGGTGCGTGCGCGGGCCCGCGCACGCACGGGCTGGATCATGGACACGTACCTGCTGCGGCGGCGCTAGCGCGGCTCAGCCACGGGTGCGGATCCACCAGCCGCGGGTCTCGTGGGTGCCGTCGGCCCATTGGCAGTAGTGCGAACGCCCGTCGAGCTGGTCCCAGAAGCGCCTGCGGTGATCGCAGGCGTCGAACGTGGAGAACGGCCCCTCCTGGGTCCAGTCCATCGTGGTCGGCGGCGGCGGCGCCGCCTGCGCTGCGGTGGCCGCCAGGGCGGGGGTGACGAACGCGGCGGCCATCAGCGCACCGGCGGCCAGCAGCTTGGATACTCGCATCGGCTCTCCTCGAAGTGGGAATGCTGCAACTGTAGGAAACGGCGCTCACCGATCGCTTACTGATCGCTTTCAGCCGGCACCGCCGGTGTAAGTGTCATGTCAGGACGCCGTCGAGGCGGCCGGATCAGTCGCCGAGGATCGCGCCCGGGTCGGCGTCCAAGACCTTGTCCAGGAGCGTGGCGTAGACGTCGCGGAAGTCGACCGTGTACTTCAGGCCGCCGTCATCCGGGTCGGTGAGGCTGGGCGGCTCGCCGAGCAGGCCGCCGCGTACGCCCGCGCCAAGCAGGAACAGGTCGGAGGCGGTGCCGTGGTCGGTGCCCGCGGAGGCGTTGGCCTTCACCCGCCGGCTGAACTCGGAGTACACCGCGATTACGACCCTTCGGCCGGCGTCGGTCCCGGCCATCCGGTCGGCGATATCCGGATCTGGCCGCGACCTGGGGCACTCGGGACGTGCTCGCTCACCTTGACCGGGCCGCGTACCTGCTCGGCCGTGAGGTCGAGACGGACGGCCGGCACCACCGGGTGTGGCTGCGCACCCGGAACCTCTACTACCCGTGCGTCGAGCACATCCTGACCGCCGCCCCCGCGCTGGCGAACGACAAGACCTATCGCTCCTTCGAGCGCGCATGGCTGGCCGGACTCAACGGACCCGCCCAGCTCTCGCTCTCGTTCTAACCCCTCGCTATCTGCGAAAGGCAATACCACAGATGAACCGCCACTCTGCAGTACCCCCTGCCCAAAATCACTCCGCGAAGGCGCTCGTCAAGGCGAGTCGAGCCATCCGGGCCGCGTCCGTGTTCTGGTCATTTCCTGGCCGCTACGAGGCGGTCGTCACGGCCACCGGAGGCATCATCTACCGGCAGCTCCCGGAGATGATCCGCGTCCCGTTCCCCACGGAGGGCGAACTGGCCAAGACGGTAAGGCAGGACCGCACTGCGCGGGCCGCCGCCGAGGAGTCGTCCCGCAGGGAGTCCGGGTGCTGAACCGGCTGTTCCCCGACGACATCGACGTTGTCGAGATGTTCGCGGGCGGCGGCGGCTCCGGAACCGGGATCGCCGCCGTCCCCGGCACCAAAATCAAGTTCGCCGCCAACCACGCCAAGCCCGCGAAGTGGACGTACGTCGAGAACCACCCCGACGTGGACTTCTGGCTCGGCGACGTCCAGGCGGCCGACGCCATCGAGAAATTCCCGTACGCCAGCTTCTTCTGGGCGAGCCCGGCGTGCTTCGTCGCAGGCACGCTGATCCTCACCCGTCGCGGCCTGGTGCCGATCGAGGAGGTTCGCGAAGGCGACGAGGTGTTCACCCACCAGCGCCGCTGGCGTCTGGTGACCGGCACGATGAGCAAGCTCGCTCCCACCGTCATCGTGTCCGGCAAGGGCTTCCACCTGGGTATCGAAACAACTGCCGAACATCCCTTCTACACCCGAAAGCGCACCCGGACCTGGGACAACGACGCCCACACCTACCGACACTCCGTCGCCGACGAGTCCGAATGGACCGAAGCCAAGGACCTCGGGCCAGGCACCTGGTGGGCTACCCCGACCGACTTCGGCGAGGCGCTGCCAGTTCCGGACGTCGGCGGGCGCGGCATGGAGTTCACACCGGAGTTCTGGTGGATGGTCGGCCGGTGGGTCGGCGACGGCTGGCTGCGGGCCAAGCGATCAACAAAACTCGACCCCAGCCCCCGCCGACGTTCCCAGCCGGCGGACTCGCCGTGCGTCATGTGCGGCGGAAAGACGCGGCAGCACGGCAAGAGCACCACGGGCCGTGTCCGCTGGTTTTGCTCGGACATGTGCAGGCGAGCCAGCGTGCGCCGCAACCCTCATCACGGGCGGTACGACCTGGCCATCACCTGCGGCTACCACGAGTTGGAGGACCTGGCCCAGAGGCTTGACGGCCTCGACGGGCTGACCTGGCAGCGAGGCCGGACCAAGACCGCCGCCAGGTTCGTCGCTTCACACCGGGGCCTGGTCGAGTGGATGGCCGAGCACTTCGGGCAGCACGCCCACGGCAAGACCATCCCAGCGTGGGCAATGACCATGCCGCGAGCATGGCGGGAGGCGCTGCTGGACGGCTACATGTCGGCAGACGGCACCAAGGACGCGAAGTACACCAGGGCGTCCACCGTGTCCAAGAAGCTGGCGATCGGTATCCGGATGCTGGCCAACTCGCTCGGGCATGTCGCCAACCTCGGCTACCAGCCGGCCCGTAAGCGGCAGCGAGTCATTGAGGGGCGGGCCGTCAACGAGCGGCCGACGTGGACGGTGTCATGGGTGACGGCCGGGCCGCAGCGCTTCCAGTACGCCGAAGCCGAAGGCTACCGCTGGTCGAACACGCACCACCCGGCCAGCACGGGACGGCTGGAGCTGGTTTACAACATCCACGTCGCCGAGGACGAGTCGTACGTCGCGGACGGCATCACCGTCCACAACTGCCCAGCGTTCAGCACGGCCTCGGGCGAGACGAGGTACTTCGACCGGGAAAACCAGATGGCCCTGTGGGCCGACGACCTGGACAACCTGACCGAGCACCAGAAGACCTGCATCCGGTCCCGGGCGCTGATGGAGGAGGTCGTCACCTACCTGCGCCACTGCCAGGAGAAACACGGCAAGCCGGTGCTCGGGTTCGGTGTCGAAAACGTCGTCCAGGCCAGGCTGTGGGCGCACTGGGACCGGTGGATCCGCGAGCTGCGGAAACTCGGCTACATCATCCAAATCCACGCCGTCAACGCCGCGCACGTGCAGGGCCGCACCACACGCTACCCACCCCGCAGTCCCGCGACCGGATGCTCATCTCCGGCATCCACGAGTCCGTGGGCCGCACGCCGAACTACCGCAAGTGGTTCGACCCATACGCCTACTGCCACCGCCACGGCGGATGGGTACAGGCCGTCAAGGCGTGGAAGAAGCGCGGCGCGGACATGGGCGTCTACGGCATCAAGAACGGCCAGTACGTGTACGTCTGCCCCGAAGTCGCCTGCCAAGGACAGCTCATCGAACCGCCGATGCTCCCAGCGGCGTACACGATCGACTGGACCGACCTCGGCACCCCGATCGGATCGAGGAAGAAGACGCAGAAAAAGCCCGAGGGGCTGGCCCCGAAGACGATCGCTCGCATCCGCGCCGGGGTCGAGGAGCACTGGATCAAGCCCTTCATCACACCCGCCGGCGGTACGTGGAACGACGGGCCCAGGGGAGTGGACGAGCCGATCCCCGCGCTCACCACGCGCGAGGCGAACGCGCTCGTAGTGCCATGCGAAGGCCGCGACGGCAAGAAAGCGCGGCCGACCAGCTTGCCGAAGCGGACCAGCACCACCCGCAACGAGGGCGGCATCGCCTTTCCTCCGGACGCGCAGCCAGGCGCGTTCCCCGCGTTCCTGTCGCTGATGCGCTCGAACAGGGCCCGCAACACCAACCCCACCACGGACCCGCTGGCGACCCTCGTCTCGAACGGCTCCAACCACGGCCTCGCCACTGACCCAGCCTTCAACGACGGGATGCTGCCGCTGGTGTTCCCGTTCCGGGGCGGTGGCGACGAGTTCAAGTCCAGGCCCGCGTTCGAGGACCCCGCGCACGCGGTCACGGCCGGTGGCTTCCACCACGGGCTCGGCGTCCCTCCCGGCTGGCAGCCGCCGCCAGCGCTACTCATGCGCAACAACGGCAGCAAGGGCGACGGACGCGAGCACGTCACCCCGGCGAGCGAGCACATGCGCACGGTCACCACGACCGGGCACCAGTCGCTCGTCACCGCGCCGCCCGGCCTGCCCATGCCCGAGACGCTGCTTATGGCGTACTACGGCAACGGTCGCACGCAGAGGGTGCATGAGCCCGTGGGGACGATCCCGACCCGCGACCGGTGGGCGTTGCTCACTCCGGACGGCCAGATCGACGTTTCGTCCATCCTGTTCCGGATGCTCCGGATCCCGGAGCTGCAGCGGGCCCAGTCGTTCCCGGACCGGTACGTGTTCGTCGCCGACTCCGCTCGCGACAAGGTCAAGTTGATCGGCAACGCTGTTCCGCCGCCGATGGCTGAGGTTTTGACCTGCGCGCTAATCGAGGCGTTCCTGGGGATCGAGCTGTCCCGCTTCGAGTACGACCTCGCAGCTTGAGCCGCTAATTGCGATACCGCACTCTACCCTCGCCGCCGTTGTGCGGCGGGGCTCCCCTCACCAAAGGAGACCGCCATGGCCACCCGCCATGTCGTCCAGATGAGCGGCGGCATCGGGTCGTTCTGGGCCGCCAAGCGCGTCGCTCACCAGCACGGCACCGACAGCCTGGTCTTGCTGTTCGCCGACACCCTGACCGAGGACGAAGACCTCTACCGGTTCATGGACGACGCCAGCAAACACCTGGGCGTCGCGCCGACCATCGTGAAAGACGGCCGCACACCTTTCGAGGTGTTCTTCGACGTCAAATGGCTCGGCAACTCGCGGCTCGCGCCCTGCAGCAGACACCTCAAGCAGGTGCCCTGCCGCAAATGGATGACCGAACACTGCGACCCCGCCGACACCATCGCCTACGTCGGATTCGACCACGCGGAGACTCGACGCCTGCCCGGCGCCGTGGCCGGCTGGTCGCCGTGGCAAGTCGAGTTCCCCATGTGCGACGAGCCGCACTGGCCCAAGGACCGGATGCTCGACGAGTGCAGGGCTCTCGGCATCGCTGTGCCCCGGCTGTACGAACTGGGGTACGAACACAATAATTGCGCTGGCCTGTGCGTTCGCGCCGGGCGCGAGCAGTGGCTGCTCACGCTGGAGAAGTTCCCGGAGCGGTACACCTACGCCGAGGAACTGGAGGAGAAGTTCCGCGTCACGCACGACAAGGACGTGGCGATCCTCACCGAGGTTGTTGCAGGGGTGAAGTATCGGCTGACGCTCGCGGAGCTGCGCCGCCGGTATGAGGCCGGTCTGGTCCGTCGTCGTAAGAAGGTCAGGCAGCCGAGTCTGTTCGACCCTGCGGCGGCTTGCCGCTGATGCACGCGCCGCTGTACCTGGCGCCGCCATCCACTGCCCGGATCCGAGAGCACATCCACGCGCGCCGACTCGGCGCCATCGTCACCCCCTCCTCGGGCAACCGCGTTCCGGAGCACGGTTGGTGGGCCGCCGACTCCGGCATCTTCGGCAACTCGTACGTCGGCGACGAGGCCTATATGGACTAGGAACGCGCCGAGTTCGCCGACCGGTGCCTGTTCGCGACTGCGCCCGACGTCCCCTTCAACGCGTTCGCCACCATCAACCGCTCATACCCGTACCTCGACCGCATCCGGCGAACGGGATACCCGGTCGCCCAGGTCGCCCAGGACCATCTCGAATTCTGCGACTGGTGGCGCTGGGAGGACTTCGACTGCCTGTTCATCGGCGGATCGACGAGCTGGAAGCTGAGCCCCGCGGCCGCCGTGCTCGCGCGCGCCGCGTGCGCAGCCGGGCTGTGGGTCCACGTTGGCCGGGTCAACTCGTTCAAGCGGATGCGGTACGCCGCGGCGGCGATGGACGCCGACTCGGCGGACGGGACGCTCCTCACCAATGGCCCTGACAAGCACCTGCCGTCCGTCCTGCGCTGGACGTGGCAACTGCTGCTGAATGACGCCCCCGCGCTCATCGACCCGGAAGACCTCACCGGCGCCTGGGACAACGGCCGCTACGACCTCGCGCCCAGGCGCATGGTCCAGGCCGCACCGCGCACCCCCGCACTTGCTCCCGAACCCGTACAACTCACCCTGATCTGAAAGGGGCTCTTGATGTCCGTCATGTGCTTCCACTGCCGTGAACCGCTCGACCAGTGCAGGCGTGCCCTGCTGCAGGACGCCATCGACAAGGCGGTCAAGGAGATCGGCTTCGCTGCGCTCGTCGCCGAGTCCGACGAGGGCCAGGCCGTGCAGCGCGTCTCCGCGTGGGACGCCGCCCGAGCGGTCAACGACCTGGTGGACCTCATCGTCGCCCAGAACTACGGCATCGACGTGGACGAGGCCTACGAGCGGGCCCGCGCGCTCATCGAGGAGGCCGCCTGTGCCTAGCCGCAAGCCGGCCCGGTCGAGGCCGAAGACGTACGAGCCGGGAGACCGCGTTCAGCCTCGCCGCGCGTACGGCGTGGTCGGTCACGTGGTGGAGGTGATTCGCCGGAGCAAGCCCGCGTTCTTCGGGTACCTCGTCCGGATGCATGGCGGCAACCTGGTCGAGTTGGCCGGCACCGATGTGGTGGAGCCGCCGCGGCTGCTGCTGGAGGAGTACCGGCGCTGGGAGGAGGATCTCCTGGGCTGGGAGTACATCGCGCTCCTCGATGACGCCCGGCTGGCCCAGCTCCGCATGGAGTGGATTGAGGTCCACAAGACCGTGGCCAGGCTGCGGCCTGACTGGATCCCGCACCGGCGCGACGGTGTTGCGCCGGTGCACCGGGTGACCATCACCAAGACCAGCGAGCGGTACGAAGCGTTCTCGTCAAATGGCGCTCACTTGCGCCTCCGTGAGCGCCACTACTGGTGGCTGCGCTGCCCGTGCGGCTTCCACGAGGTGGTCGAGTCGTCGAAGGAGGCCCGGCGGCGGAAGGGCGAGCATGACACCCCCTCGGAGAGCTCAGGGGAACACTCGCCTAGGGGTGATGCCTCTGATACAGCGCGATGATGGCCACACCGAGCACGGCCAGAGTGCCGAACGTAGGCCCCGCCCACGCAAGCGCTGCCTCTAGCTCGGCCTTGCTGCTCACCAGCTTGAAGGCCCCCACCACAAGGGCGATGTTGATCGCCACGAGCAGCACCAAGACCACATTCTTCCAAAGCCCGCTCATCCTCTTCCTGCCTCTCGTCCGACTGGCCATGGACGACAGGCAGGTACGTCGAGCGGACCGGTACTAGACCGACCCGACGACGTACTTTCCCTGTCGTCCGGGTCGCTCTGTACCGGATACGCCCAACACTGTACCTCCGTCCATGACGGGGTTTCATCGTTGTGAGAATCTCGTGAATCCGGATCTCGACTGGGGACCGAGCGGGATTCTGCGGACAGCGCGCCGAGGACAGAATTTCGGCTGTATGCGGCCAGGTCAAACGATGAATCGCTCCTGTATGCAGGGACAATGCTCCGTCTCCATACATGAGAAAAGCGACAAACTTCCGTCGCCCTGACAAAGGCCATTGGACATTTGGGGCTTTCTATGCAGAGTAGGAGAACCTCCATGCTGAATGGATATAGCGAAAGGCTGTGCCCCCACCTATGCGGATGGCGCCAAGATGATCATCGCGTGATCGAGGGGGTGCAGGGTCAAGGCTTCTTGCTGGAGTAGTGGAAGATGCCGATCACCAGCCCTGTGATGGCGACGAAAGCTCCTCCACCACTGGTGACGGCCTGCACCATATCGGCGCCCAAGGCTCTGAGGGCCATCCCTGACAGTAGGCCAGCGATGACGCCGATGGTGATTGCCAGCACTACGTGGAGCGCGCTATCACCCATTTTTGACCTCCGTCCAATTGTGAGCGGGCAGCCTATAGGTGGCCTCCGCTGATTCTGTGGATAAGCGCGCTGCTGTCGATCATAAAGCGAGCTGCATGGCTGGCCTAGTGGATGACCAAAATCCCGCTATGTGATGAACCACAAGAGAATGTGCAGGTTCCGTGTGATTCAGGTCACCCGGCGCCCTGTGGATAGCGCGCAGTTGGGAGCTTAAGGAGGCCACGCCGAGCCGCGCAAACGGTTCGAGGCCACGGCAGAACCGCGCGGATTCGCGCGGATCTGTGCGGATGTCCGATATTAAAAATCGACATGCAGGGACAATTATCATCAAAGTGGCCATCAAAGAATCTTGAAAAAACTTCCCAGTCGCGCTTACGGCACCATCCGCCGATGATCACCTAGCACCACATCTGCATGTACGGCCCTGGCCTCCGCGAGACGCGTCCGGCAGCGAAGAGATCCCGCGCACCCTGTGGGAGGCGGTGTAGCGCCCGCAGTTGCGCAATTGGTGCGAATGATGTGTCATATGCGTCTGGCGCGTACTCTACGGTTTCGTACCAGACAAAACCGTCACTCTCAGGGGAGTGCAGCATGAACAAGGCAGACGTCATCGAGGAGTTCCGCCACCGCACCGACGCGCCGTCCCGCGCGGCTGCGGCGCGGAGCGTCCAGGCGTTCATCGACATCATCGTCGGCACCGTGGCCGCTGGCCAGGAGATCCGCGTCGGCGGGCTTGGCGTGTTCGACCGCGACTACCGTAAGGCGCGTGAGGCCAGGAACCCGAACACCAACGAGGTGGTCGAGGTGCCCGGCAAGTGGGTCATGCGGTTCCGGCCGTCCACCAAGGTCAAGACCGCCGTCAACAAGTAACAACATCAGCTCGTCGGCGGTCCGCTGCGGGGGCGCGGACCGCCGACGTTTCCATTTGCGAAGGACGCCACGTGAAGCGATCGGCATGGACGCTGTCCCGGCCCCGCTCACCCGCTACTTCACGTCGTCGTCCGCCCGGGTGATGTCCAGCTCGTCGAGCCACGCTTCGATGGCGTCGTTGAGGCCGGCCATGCCGCCCATCTGTTCTTGTCTGCATGCGGCTGCGAGCCTCGCCCGGGCGTTGGGTGTGAGTCGTACGGTGGTGCCTGGTGCGACAGGGCGTTCGCGAGGTGTGCCGGGCGGTGGTGGGTTGGGGTCCCGTGGCAGCGAAAGGTCAGCCTTGCTGATCGGCTCGGGAAACTCGGCGCGGATCGGTGGTTGCAGCGCATCGCAGTAGCTGTTGATGGCGAGCTCGAAAGCTTCTTGCGGACCCATGCCGATGTCGTCGAGGGTGTCGGTGAGGCGGTCGTCGATGTCGCTGTACAGGTAGACCATGGTGGGGACGAGCTTGGTCCATCGGACCGCGCGGACTCGTCGGGGGCCAGTTCGGCGGGCCGATTGCGGTTCCGCACTCTGCTGCTGCTCGTTGGTGAGGTTGTCGAACAGTTTGGCTTGCGGGTGCTGTGGCGGCTTCGGGTTGCGCGGCATCTGTGACTTCCTGTGGCGGCGTGTGGCGTGCGTTCTCACCGTACGGGGTCTCTGTCGTCGTGTCGTCTGGGACGTGCACGCATGTGATCGGTTCATCGCTCCGACCTACTGGTTCCCTGATTGTCTATATCGCCCTACTTGATATACTATATAGGTGATCGCTAGATACAAGATCAACTTTCCTTTGCCGCCTGGTAGCACACCGCTACCAGCGCCAACACCACACCCTGAAGGGCGCCACGTGGAAACCCGCCTCTACACCCGCACCAACCCCGACAACGGGCAGATCGAGATCAAGCACTACCTGATCGACCCCGACGCCCGGCTCGACGAAATCGGTCCAGTCTTCGAGACTCACTTCTGGGGAACCGAAGCCCCGGCCGACTTCTTCACCGCCCACAGCTACTACGACGACGTGGATGTGCTGTGCCTCGCGGACATCTACTGCCCCTCGCTCGACGGACCGCTGCCCGACTTCCTCGAAGCTACCTGGAAGGAGCGCGAGGCCGAGGGCTGGGTCCTTCTGTCCGCTCCCGAACCGCACGAGTACACCTGCGCAGGCTAGCCCGTCGCCGTCCTCCGCGTGGACGGCAGCAACCACATCGAAATCGCCGCCCTGCCCGGCAGTCGCGCCGTCGAAGGCGGTCTCGAAAAGATCACCCTCGAAGAGGCCCAAGGGCTCATCAACAGCCTCACCGACGCCATCGAAGAGGAGAAGTGGGCGTGACCGCCCAGCCGTCCAAGCCCACCCCGCGCACGCGCGAGGTGTTCCACCTCGGCCCCTACGCGTGGAATGTCACCGCCGCCATGCGCATCGTCGAGGGTCGCGAGCCCGACTGCATCCAGGTTGAGAAGGCCGCGGCGCTGCTGTGGCTGGTCTATATCGATAAGGCCCACGCCGCCACCGTGGACCTGACTCAACCCCTGATCCTCGCCCCCTTCGCGGACGCAGGGAACATCCCCATCGACGGCTGGCATCGCCTCTGGAAGGCCAGGCGCGAGGGAATCGAGACGCTCCCCGCGCTCGCCCTCACGCCCGATGAGGAGTTCCGGGTTCGCATGCACGGCGATGACAAAGGCCCTGGCTATTATCGCTAATTGCGGTATTGCAATCGGCCTCGCCTTCCCTCTACCGAAAGGAACTCCTCATGAAGCCCACCACCCGCGTCGTCGTCTGCCTTGTCACGCTGCTGCTCATGCTGGCGATGTGGCTGACCTTCGCCTACCTGATGAAGGACACCGGCCTGATCACGTGGATTCTCGGCCTGGGTCTCGTCGGCATGCTCGTCATGGGCAACTGGGTCACCGAGCTGGCGGCCGACAAGCCGGCCGAGCGCGAGCCTGCGCAGGACGGTGAGAAGTGATGGCCGTTGACTTCAGCCACCTCGGCGTCAGCGACGACCAGGCGCGCGACTTCTTCAAGCTCGGCGCGGCGGTCTGCGCGGCCGCCGATCTCAAGTTCAACTCGCTGTGGTGGGCCCTCGATCACTTCGAGAACGAGGACGACCTGGTCGAGACCGGTGCGCGGGTCTGGGAGTGGATCGACGAGCAGAACGGGAGCGTGTGATGGCCGCCAACCCTCCGCAGCGCCGCTCTCCGGTGCGGCGACGCTGACGGATAGCGCGGCGTAGGCTGGTCGTGCGTATCTGCACAAATACGCGGAGAGCCCCGGTGCCGTCTGGCATCGGGGCTCTCTGGGTTTTCTGGCTCGTCACCTTCCTGCCCGATCAGCAGACCCTTAATGTCTATAAAGGGTCCCGGTATGTATACTTCGGCCATGACGAAGCGAGGTCCTCGGGGTCCAGTGCCGATCTACCAGGTGATCGTCAACGCCATCAAGGACGACATCGCCGCCGGCAAGCTCAAGCCCGGCCAGGCACTCCCTACGGAAGCCGAGATGTGCACGACCCACCAGGCGTCACGGCTGACAGTGCGCAGAGCCCTGGAAGTGCTGCGCGAGGCAGACATCATTTACACCATCCGCGCCGATGGCTCCTACGTCGGGCCGCGCGACGCTCCGCAGATCCGCGAACCGCGTGAGTTCGAGAAGATCGCCGCCGACCTCGCGCAGGGCATCAAGCGGGGCGACTACGGGCCGGATCAGGTGCTGCCCTCACAGTTGGAGCTGATCGAGCAGTACGGCGTAGCCAAGAAGACGGCCAGTGCCGCCGTGGCTTTGCTCCGTGAGCGAGGGTGGGCGTATACCGTGCCCGCGATCGGAACGTTCGTTGCAAGCCGCGATAAATGGCCTACGGAGAGTTGACCTTAGCGTTGGCTGCGAATGCACACGGCGCGCGATGTAGCCAAAATGTAGACACGGCTGCATCGCGTGCCTCTTTTATGTCAGCGACCGGCGCTGACCTGCTCTAACCTTTCTGCATAAATATGCGCAGGGGTAGTGCCGCCATTGATGCGCGGCCGCCGACGGACAATCAGGGCCACCGTCGAGCACGCCACCAGACAGGCCCCTCCTACGGCGGCGATGTCGATGCCGCCGACCTTGCCGATCAGGGCGGCGTGGACAACGGCTGCGACGAACGCCAGGTTGCCGACGACGAAGGCCGCCACGAGGGCTGCCACCGCTCGGTTCATTGAGGTGATCTCAGGGAAATAATTCGGACGATGAGGGATGTTCGGGACGGCGGCGGTGGCGTTTCGGGCCTTTCGGGAGGAGTCGTCGAAGGCCG
>NZ_JBICTR010000015.1:0-389500 GCF_043197735.1 Nonomuraea sp. NPDC049028 | reverse complement strand
CTTGAGCCGTGGTGCGGTGCAAGCCGCTCGCCCGGTTCTGAGGGGGCCGGGGTTCCAGCAATGGGCCCCGGCTACCCGACCGTCGACAAGGGCCGGTTGTGCAGCTACCCGCAACTGAAGTCGTGTTCCTCCTCCGAGGTCGCGGCGATGATCGAGGGCCTGCTGCGCACCGCACCAACGCCGAGATCGAGGCGAACCACACCGACACCCACGGCGCCACCACCGTCGGGTTCGCCTTCACCGAACTGCTGGGCTGCAAGCTGCTGCCCCGGATGAAGAACATCGGCGCGATCGAGTTGTACAGGCCCGAAGCCGCTCCGGCCGCGTGGCCAAAGATGGACAAGATCCCCAAGAAACGGCCGATCGACTGGGACCCATCGCCCGCGATGATGACCAGATGATCAAGTACGGGACGGCGCTGCAACTGCGCACGGCGGAAACCGAGCAGGTGCTGCGCCGTTTCACGAAGGGCAACGGTCCCAAGCATCCGGTCTGCCTGGCGCTGGAAGAGCTCGGCCGGGTCGTGCGCACGATCTTCGCCTGCGACTATCTCGCCGATGAGCAGCTGCGCCGGAGATCAACAGCGGGTTGCCGGTCGTGGAGAATTGGAACAGCGCCAACGACAAGATCTTCTACGGCCGCGAGGGCGTTCTGACCGGGGCCCGACCGTGAGCACGCCGAGGTGTCCATGCCCACCTTGCACCTGCTGCAGTCCTCGCTGGTGTTCATTAACACCCAGCTCCTACAGGCCGTT
The DNA here is from genome assembly GCF_043197735.1 of Nonomuraea sp. NPDC049028. NCBI lineage: Bacteria > Bacillati > Actinomycetota > Actinomycetes > Streptosporangiales > Streptosporangiaceae > Nonomuraea > Nonomuraea sp. NPDC049028. The sequence goes on along the minus strand of NZ_JBICTR010000015.1, from coordinate 388,746 downwards.
CTGCGAGATCCGCAGTGGGACTCACCGCGGCGTGCGCGGGACCTGCGGCGGGACTGTGCAGTGGTTCTGGCACCACCTCATGTTTCCTGCGCCGCTACGCCTTCACCCGTGCAGGCGCCGGCTCCGGGGCTGCGCCCTTTCACGGCTTGCCCGCCTCCACCGGCCGAGCCCGCTTCCGCGATGTCGGTCAGCAGCAGATCTTCAGGTAGTCCTGCAGGTCGACGAGGATGCGGGCGACGCTGTCGCGGTCGCCCCCGATACAGCGCCTCGTTGCCGCCGCGGCTGATGACGTCGTGGTTTCCCTAATGTGGTCGGCCTTGCCTGCCGGGTTTATCGCTGGAGGGTCTGGCTGCGGTCGATGATGTCCAGGACGGCGTTCCTGATCTGGCGGAAGGCGGCGGTGGTGTCGTCGGCAGCGGCGGTGACGGCTTGGTCGGCGGGTGCGACCGCGGGTTCGAGGAGCAGGGCCACGGTGTCGGCGAGGACTTCGCCGGGGTCGCCGGCGCTGGGCGGGGCGGACCCGGAGTCGGACATGGTGGTGTTGAAGCCGATGAGCACGGCGTGCATGGCGTAGGACTGGTCGGCCAGTGGGCGGTCCTGGCGGAGCAGTCCATGCCGGCGCAGGATCGGCATGACCGCCTGGCACATCGCGCTGGGCTGAGTGCGCTCGAACAGATCGCGGTCGCCGGCCTGCTCGATGAGCAGCCGCAGCAGGTCGGCGTCCTTGGTGGTGAGGCGGCGTGCCAGTGGGGAGCGAAGCCCGGTGCGGATCAGTAGCGGGGCCAGGTGGCGCGGTTGTACGGCGGTGGGGTCGGCGGTGATGCGGGCGATGATCGCCTCCAGGAAGGCCAGCAGTTCGCGGGCGAACAGGCCAAGGATGAGGTCTTCTTTGGTGGGCCAGTACAGGTAGACGGTGCCCTTGCCGACCCCCGCCGCCGCGGCGATCTCGCTGACGGTGACCTTGCGCACGCCGTGATCGGTCACCAGCTCGCGGGCGCTGTCCAGAATGCGGGCGGCTTTGTGCGAGTGGTGTTCGATCAGCTGGCTCACCGTGCTGTCCTCCGTTTCGTGCTGTCGAGTTTCCGGTGCAGTATGTGCGGGACCGATCAGAGGGCGGCGACGTCGAGGTTCTTGGCCCGCATGTCCTTGTTGTTGAACATTCTCCTGCCCATGGCCTTGCCGACGCCCGGCATCCGCATCAGGCGCATCATCCCAGCTCTCAGGAGCTGCTCCTTACGATCATGCGGGGTGAAGATACGCCGTCCGGGCAAGGCGCTTTCCTGCTGCAGGTGGATGAACGGCCTCATCCGTTCCTCCCAGGCTCGCAACGCCGCGGGCAGGTCTCCGGGGTGGCGTTGGAGCATGGTGCCCAGCAGTTCGCCGCCGGCCATGCCGCTGGAGGCGCCCATGCCCGCGTACAGAGTGACGCACCAGGCGGAGTCGCCGATCAGGACGACACGGCCACGGTGCCAGAGGGGCATCTTGACCTGCTGTACCGCGTCGAATAGCGCGTCGGCTGCCTGCTCGTAACGCGTCAGCAGCCCTTCCAGCAGGGGGCCGGTGGGTTCGGGGCCATAGGCGGCGCGGATGGACTCGATCGGCGGGCGGCGGAATTCGGCGTCGATGTCGCCGGTACGGTAGGAGAACAGCAGGCTTGGGGCGTGATCGGCGAACGGGAAGGCCCACACCGAGCGGCCCGGCTCGGCCAGGACCAGGCCCTCGTGCAGGCCGAAGCCGTCGACCGGGCCGTCCAGCACGGTGGCGCCGACCATGTAGTTCAGCGGGTGCAGGTACTCCTCCTCGGGGCCGAAGACGAGCCTGCGCACCGTCGAGCGCATGCCATCGGTGCCGATCACCAGGTCGAAGCGCTCGGTCACGGTGGTGTCGGAGGCGATGTCGTGCAGCGTCACCTCGGCTGCGGCGTCGTCCTGGGTGATGTGGGTGGGTACGGTGGAGTAGCGGATCTCCACATCGTCCGGCAGCGCTGTGAACAAACCTCGCTCCACATCGCCGCGCAGCAGCGGCCGGGGGCCAGCGGCCATGGCGAAGGGGTTCATGCCGGGACGGCGGTGCCCCGCGCGGTCCACCTCGTAGCTGGTGACATGGGGACCGCTGCGGTCGCCGATGGCCTCCAGCACGCCCAGCCGCCGGGCCGAGGCGATGCCGGACCCGAACAGCGCGATGAAGTATCCGCCGGCGCGGCGGGCGGGCGCCCGTTCCACTACTACCGGCTCCCAGCCGATCTGGTGCAGCCGCAATGCGGTCGCGATGCCGGCGATCCCCAGCCCGACCACCAGCGCCCGGCCGGCTTTGCCGTGGTTGGTCATGACGACTCCCTTTGTAGGCTTCCAGATCATGTTAGCCGACGTACTGACCATATCGGTTCTTTTGGTCAGTACGTCGGAGCGCACCACGTCGAGGATCTCGACCTGGAGCACCGCCGCGCCCCCGTCCGCTCCAAGGGCGGCGCCATCGAATGGGTGTACTGGGACAGCGGCACAGCCCACCTGCTCCCCCGGCTACTCCGCCTCCCGGACGGCAGCACGCGCACGCACGGTCCGCTGTTCCTGCCCGAACGACGCCCTGTTCCCGCTCGCCGGCCCTCCGCCGTCGACATCTGTCCGCACACCGGCCGCGCCCGCCTCGGCTATGACCGCGCCCGCGTCCTGCTGGAGAAGTACGCCGGACTCGATCTGCACCAGCTGCGCCACAGCGCCGCCACCCACCTCGGCGACGCCGAAGTGCCGCTGCAGCTCATCATGGGCAAGACCCGCCACAAGAACCCCCGCACCGCCATGCGCTATGTCAAACCCGGCGCCGAAGCCGTCGCCAAGGTCACCGAGGTCCTGGCACCGCGTCGCCGTACCCGCTGATCAACTGAGTGGCGGCTTGCCGGAGCTATGGGAGTTCCGGGCCGATTCACCACCGCCGCCGGCCGCGGTTCCGCAGGCCCGTCTTCAAAGCGGAGATCGTCGTCGATGAGCACGGGCATTCCCTCGGGGATCAAGGGCCGGTGCTCAACGTCCCAGGACCGCCAGCCACGGGACGAGAAGAACGTCAGGATCACGAGCGATGACAGGAGAAACACAACACCGCTCAGCGCAAAGCCCAGACTCCATGGTTACAAGGCCGTCGAGCCATTCGCAACACAGAAACCAAGCAGAGACAACGTGCCGAAGCGCGCGGAACCACCAGGCAGGCGACCGCATCTCCGTATGTCGAGTCGGGAACGCCGAAGACGACCACGTCCTCGACCCCGGGATGCGTGCGCAGCACCTCCTCGACCTCGAACGGGGCGATCTTCTCGCCCCCGCAATTGATCATCTCTTTGACCCGGCCGTGGACGGGCAGTCGCAGTCCCGCGGCATGACGTTCAGCCGGACGTCCGCCGGGCCCAGGGCCTAGGCGAATGCGGAGGCCGCCGCACCGGAGATGACGTTCTCGTGGCTGAGCGTCACGAGTTCCGGGCGGCCAGTCGTGCCGCTCGTCAGCAGCAACAGCCTGGTAGGAGATCGATCGGCCGCGGCCGTCGGACAGGGCGATCCGCGCCGAGCAGTGCGCCTCCAGGAGAGCGGGAACGGTGAGGGGTGGACCGGCGGACGACCTCCCAACGGCCGCTCGCGACGAAAGAACCGCAGACCGAAGTCGTCACGTCTCCTCCGGCGGACGAGCTGCTCAGTGGACCGCGACCTGCTGCCAGGCCGTGGTGGTGCCGATGACGAAGCCGGCCGCCGGCGATCCCGTCGACGTGGCCGCAGCGGGTTCCGGCACCACTCGGCGGCGGTACGAGCAGATGATCATCGAGGCCGCGGTCCAGGCTGGGCGGGACGCAGTTGTGGGGCACCCGGAATTGTTCACCCCCTTCTGTGTGTGCCCGGGAGGACACCCCGAAGGCGAACGCCGAGTTGCTGCCGCCGTCTGCCCCCGAGTGCGGACCTTCGTCGAGATCAGCACAGTCGTCGGGGCGGGGCACGGTGACCGTGCCCGCCCCGACTGCGTGGACCGTGCTCGCGACCGTCGTCAAGCAGGTACGTCGAGTACCGTGCCCGCGCCGACCGTCAGGCCGCCCTCGCGGATCGCGAAGCCGAGGCCCGGCTCCAGTGCGACGGCCTTGCCCAGCTCGACCCGTACCTCGACCGTGTCGCCCGGCTGGGCGGGGTCGTCCAGGAGGAGCCGGCCGGGTACGTCGGTGGTGCGCAGGTAGAACTGCGGCCGGTAGCCGGACGCGATCGGTCGGCGCCGTCCGCCCTCCTCCGGCGTGAGGAGGTAGATCCGGGCGGTGAACGACCGGCGGGCCCGCTGGCTGCCGGGCGCGGCCAGGACCATGCCCCGCCGCACCTGGTCGCGGCGGACACCGCGCAGCAGCACGGCGGCGTTGTCACCCGCCTCACCCCGCTCCATCGTCTTCCCGAACGTCTCCACCCCGGTCACTACGGCGGTGAAGCCGGCGTCGGAACCGGACTCGAACCCGACGACGCCCACCGAGTCGCCCACCCGGACCGCGCCACGCTCGATGGCGCCCGTGACGACCGTGCCCCGGCCGGTGACCGTGAGCACGTTCTCCACCGGCATCAGGAACGGCGCGTCCACGTACCGGACCGGCACCGGGATGTGGTCGTCGACCGCCTGGAGCAGCGCGCCGATGGACGCCGTCCACTCGGGGTCGCCTTCCAGCGCCCGCAGCCCGGAGACCCGGACCATCGGGACGTCCCGGTAGCCGTGCTCGGCGAGCAGGTCGTGCAGCTCCAGTTCGACCAGGTCGGTCAGCTCCGGGTCGGCGCCGTCGGCCTTGTTGACCGCGACGACTAGTTGCTCGACGCCGACCCGCCGGGCGAGCAGCACGTGCTCCCTGGTCTGCGGCATGATGCCGTCCTGCGCGGACACGACGAGGATCGCGCCGTCGAGCTGCGCCGCCCCCGTGATCATGTTCTTCACGTAGTCGGCGTGGCCCGGCATGTCCACGTGGGCGTAGTGCCTGGTGTCGGTCTCGTACTCGACGTGCGAGATGTTGATCGTGATGCCGCGCACGGCCTCCTCGGGCGTGCGGTCGATCCGCTCGAACGGCGTGTACGTCGCCTGGCCCCGCTGCGCGAGCACCTTGGTGATCGCGGCGGTCAGCGTGGTCTTGCCGTGGTCGACGTGGCCCATCGTGCCGATGTTGAGATGCGGCTTGTTACGGATATAGGCCTGCTTGGCCATGATTCTTTCCTCTTGAGTCCTGGATGTGCTGTGACCCGCACGGGCCGACTACCTCCCCCCGCCGGGTCACTTCAGAGACATCCGGGAAAAAGACTTACGGGAAGAGGTCAGCGCTCCAGGCCGTCGCAGGCACGCTCGAACGCGCCCGCGTTGGCGGGCGTCGCGAGGTGATCGTGCCTGAACATGAGGACCATAGTGAGGCGCTCAGCACCGCCACGCAACGCAATATTCCCGGGAGGCGGCAGGGCGGTATGCCGTAAGGCGGCCTCACCTGTGGTGACCAGGTAAAACACCTCATAGAGTGGGTGGCGTGAGCAGGCTCACCAGCTCTCGCCGGCCGGGCACGCGAAGGCCGGCCACACCGCGGGTCGACTACGCGGCGCTGTTCGCCGTGACGCCGGCCCCATGCCTGGTGCTGGACCCGGATCTGATGATCGTCGATGTGAACGGCGCCTACCTGCGCGCGACCGGCCGCACCGCCGAGGACCTGATCGGGAAGCACATCTTCACCGCTTTCCCCGACAACCCCGAGGATCCCCACGCCAGCGGCGTGAAGAACCTGAGCGCCTCGCTGCACCGGGTGCTGGCCTACCGGGTGCCGGACACGATGGCGCTGCAGAAGTACGACATTCCCCTCGCCGGCTGTCCTGGAGCGTTCGAGGAGCGCTGGTGGTCTCCGATCAACACCCCCGTCCTGGCACCGGACGGGACGCTGTCGTGGATCATCCACCGGGTCGAGGACGTGACGGAGTTCGTCCGCTCCTTCGGCCCGCGGCGGCCCACCACCCGCCGCTCACCGGGGCGTGCCGAGATGGAGGCCGAACTGTACGGCAGGGCACAGGAACTCCAGCGGCTGAACGAGGAACTCCGCCTGGCCCACACCCGTGAACACCACGTCGCGCTCGCCTTGCAGGAGGCCATGCTGCGCTGCCCCGACCTCGACCTGCACCCCGAGATCGAGGTGCGCTACCTGCCCGCGGTGGAGACGCTGAACGTCTGCGGCGACTGGTACGACGTCGTCGACCTGCCGGACGGCTGCTTCGCCGTCGCGGTCGGTGACGTCGTCGGGCACGGCCTGGAAGCGGCCACCTCCATGGGGATGCTGCGCAGCGCGCTCAGCGCCTCGATCCGCGCCGTGAAGGAGCCGGCCCCGGCGCTGGAAGTGCTCGGCTTGTACGCCCGTTCGCTCGAAGGGGCGCTGGCCACCACGGCGGTCAAGGCCGTGATCGACACCAGGAGGCGCCGCATCACCTACAGCAGCGCCGGCCATCCGCCACCCGTCCTGTGCCATCTGGGCAACGCCTGTACGCTGCTGGACCAGGCCACCGATCCGCCGCTGGGCGCTCGCCCCGAACACGTCACCAGCCCCCAGGCCGAGCTGTCCTACGCACCCGGCGACACCCTCGTCCTGTACACCGACGGTCTCATCGAACGCCGCGACCGGGACATCGACGTCGGCTTGGCCCGGCTGACCGACGTACTCGCCCGATCCGGTGGGCTCGACCCAGGACCCCTGGCCGACGCCCTCCTGGCGGGCATGGACGTCAGCAGCGGCGCCCGCGACGACATCGCCCTGCTCGTCGTCCGCCTGTAAAGGGCGCATCCCGGAAGATCCGGTTTACCCGACTGGCTCACTTGATCTGACATTTCCCGCTATGGTGCCGAAGATCCCTACCCTTGTCACAGGAGCTCCATGGCGCACGTCGAACCCCTCCGGGAGGGCGACCCCACTGCCATGGGTCCCTACCAGCTGTTCGGGCGTCTGGGCGCGGGCGGTCAAGGGGTGGTCTATCTGGGCCAGGGGCCCGATGGCCGGCCGGTCGCGGTCAAAGTGCTGCGCGAGGGACTCGCCAACGAGCGCTTCGCCAAGGAGATCGACGCGGCGCGCCGGGTGGAGCCCTTCTGCATCGCCCAGGTGCTCGATGCCTCGCTGGGCGCTCGGCCGTACATCGTGACCGAGTATGTCGAGGGCCCTTCACTCCAGCAGGCGGGTCGCCACGTCGGCGCCGACCTGCAGCGGCTCGCCGTGGCGACCGCGACCGCGCTGGCGGCCATTCATCAGGCGGGCATCGTTCATCGCGATTTCAAGCCCGCCAACGTGCTGCTCGGGCAGGGCGGCCCCCGGGTGATCGACTTCGGGATCGCCCGGTCCGTCGAGTCGGGGCTGACGGCTACCAGCAGCATCGTGGGGACGCCCGCGTACATGGCGCCCGAGCAGCTCGCCGGCGAGGGGATCGGGCCGGCGGTCGACGTGTTCGCGTGGGCGTCGGTGATCGTGTTCGCCGCAACCGGGGCGCCTCCGTTCGGTGAGGATTCACTGCCCGCGGTGATCAACCGGATCCTGCACAACGAGCCGCAGCTCGGCGATCTTCCGCAACCGTTGCGCGCGATCGTGCTGGGGTGCCTGGCCAAGGATCCGGCGCGCCGGCCGGCCATGCGGGACGTGTTGCTGCAGCTCCTGGGCGGAGCCGCCCCCAGGCCCCCGGACGGTCCTGGGCGTCTGGACGGTCCCGACGGCCGCGGTCCGGCCACGGTGCCCGGGCGGCGGCACGGGACCAGGACGGCGCTCGTCGCGGGCGTCTCGGGCGTGGGGGCGCTGGCAGTCGCGGGCGCCGTCGCCTGGGGCGCCACGAGCGTCTGGGATCTCCGGGAATCGGGGCCGAGTACGCAGTCACTGGCGTTCACCGCCACCGGGACGCCCACCCCGGCGAAGACGAAAACGCGCCAGCACCCGAAGACCAAGAGCCCGGCGAACACGACGAAGCCGACCGTGAAACAGACCCCGAAGCCGACGCGGACCGTGAAACCGACACAGACCGTGAAACCAACAAAGACCGCCCCCAAACCCACGACCTCGTCGTCGAAATCGTCATCGGGCAGCGGTTCCTTCCGGATCGTGTGGGTGCGCGTCATCGGTCCCAGTCACGCCGACTCCCCGGACTGCGTGTACAACCATGGCAACATCTCCGGCCTGGTCGAGGGGACCAAACTGGCCACCGACTTCCGCTACGAATGGGTCCTGGACGGGCGGGTGGTGTCGCGCTCTGAGAGCGTCATCGCCGAATCCCACACCCAGACGGTCATCGGCCCGCTCGTGCAGACGGACGGCACCCACCGGGTCACCCTTCGCCTCACCTCCCCCCAGGCGGTGTCGAAGGCCTTCTCCTTCACCATCTGCCCGAGCGACGACTGATGACCCCGCTGCTGCCAGAAGATCCCCAGGTCGTGGGGCCGTACCGGCTGTCCGGGCGTCTGGGCGCGGGCGGTCAGGGGGTGGTCTACCTCGGCCAGGGTCCCGACGGGCGGCCGGTCGCGGTCAAGCTGCTGGCGGACGGCCTGGCCGGTGATCACCGCTTCGCCAAGGAGATCGACGCGGCGCGCCGGGTGGAGCCGTTCTGCGTCGCCCAGGTGCTCGATGCCTCGCTGGGCGGCCGGCCGTACATCGTGACCGAGTACGTCGAGGGGCCCTCGCTGCAGGAGGCGGGCCGCCACGTCGGCGCCAACCTGCAGCGGCTCGCGGTGGCGACCGCGACCGCGCTGGCGGCGATCCACCGGGCCGGGGTGGTGCATCGCGATTTCAAGCCCGCCAACGTGCTGCTCGGCAGGGACGGGCCGCGGGTCATCGACTTCGGGATCGCCCGCGCGGCCGGCCATTCGCTGACGGTGACGAGCAGCATCGTCGGCACGCCTGCCTACATGGCGCCCGAGCAGCTCGCGGGCGCCCCGCTCGGTCCCGCGGTGGACGTCTTCGCGTGGGCGTCGGTGATCGTGTTCGCCGCGACAGGAAGCCCGCCGTTCGGCAACGACTCGCTGCCCGCGGTGTTCCGCCGCATCCTCCACGACGAGCCGTATCTGGGGGACCTGCCGGGTCCGCTGCGCCCGATCGTACTGTCCTGCCTGGCCAAGGACCCCGCCGCCCGGCCCGCCATGCAGGACGTCCTGCTCCGGCTCATCGGCGCCCCGCCCACCGGTACGGCAGGCCACCTGACGGGCCATCGAGGCGGTACGGCGGGCGACCTGACGGGCCGTCGAGCCGGTACGGCGGGTCCTCCCGTGAGCAGCCCGCGCTGGAAGGCGCTGCTGGCGGGCGCCGGGGCACTGGCGGTGTCCGGCGCGCTGGTGGCCGGGGCGATCATGTTGCTGCCCGACACGACGACGCCCACGGCCGCGCCCCTCCCGTCAGCCACGGAACAGCAGGCCACCACGCCCCCCAGTCCGTCGGCCAAGAAACAGGGCACCGACAAGACACCCAGCCCGCCGGTCAAGAAGTCGCGCCCCACCCGGACCGGCGACTCGAAGCCCACCAGCTCCGTCTCGAGGCAGCCCACGCCCAAACCCACGACCTCCCCGCGGAGAACCACAACTCCGACCAAGACCGCGGCCGCGGGGACCGTACGCCTGGCGTCGCTGACCCTGGACGGGCAGCAGACCGGACCGAACTGCTACTCGCCCAGCCTCTTCCCCGTCGCCTTGCTCAAGGGCCCGTCGGGCAAGCAGATCGAGTACGGCTACCGCTGGGTCGTGGACGGCCAGGACGAGGGATGGAAGACGGACTGGGTGACCGGTACGACCAAGAACCGGCGCAACCCCTTCGGCGCCTTCGAGCCAGGTCGGCACACGATCGTCTTCCACTTGCTGACACCCTCGAAGGACAGGCAGAGCGTGTCGTTCACGGTGTGCGAGCGGTTGTCCTAGGCGAGAGTCCCCGGGCCGGTGGTTCGCGTCACGCGGTCGTTGGTGTTTCGCACAACGGGAGCGGTGGCCTTCGTCGGATGTGCCGAAGATGCCGTGACCCGGCCGGACCTACCGTACGGTCATGCCACGCCTCGTCCTCGACGACCTCTACCGCATCGCGGTCCCATCCGACCCGAGGCTGCGCCCCGATGGCGGCGCCGTCGCCTACACGCTCACCACCGCCGACCGCGACTCCGACCAGAACCAGGCCGAGATCTGGCTCGCCGCCCCCGGATCAGAGCCGCGCCGGCTCGCCTCCGGGAGCGCGGCGCGCTGGTCGCCCGACGGCCGGCAGCTCGCCTTCCTGCGTCCGGTCGACGGGCGCGCGCAGATCCACCTGCTGCCGATGGACGGCGGCGAGCCGCGCCCGCTCACCTCGGCGCCGCTCGGTGCCGGTGCGCCCGTGTGGTCACCGGACGGCAGCCGGATCGCCTACAGCGGACCGTACGGAGACCTCGACCCCCACGCGCCGGTCGTGGCCGACATCCTCGAGTACAAGGCCGACGGCACCGGGCTGCTGCGCGGCCTGACCACGCAGCTGTTCGTGGTGGAGGTGGCGACGGGCGACACCGTTCAGGTGACCGAAGGCGGGTTCCACGCGGGCGAGCCGTCGTGGTCGCCGGACGGGCGGCGGCTGGCCTTCGCGGCGAGCATGGCGCCCGACCGTGACCTGGTGGTGGAGAGCGCGGTGTACGAGGTGGACGCCACCGGGCCGACGCCGGGCAAACCGGAGCGCCTCACCGGGCCGGACGTCATCTGCACCGGCGCCTGGTGGCTCGCCGCCCCCGACGGCGACGGCACTCCCGACCCCGGCTCCGACCGCGACGGCGACGGCCAGGGCCAGGGCGCCCGGCTGGTGGTGGCCGGGTTGCGCGAGGCCATCGGCCACACCCGCCTGTACACGCTCGGCCCTGACACCCTCGACGAGGTGGAGACCGGGCTCGACCGTAACGTCATGACCGGCGCCCCCGGTTATCCCGGCGCCGTCCCCGCGCTGCTGGGCGACGACCTGCTGTTCTGCGCCCGCGACCAAGGCCGCACGCACCTGTACCGCCTGCCGGGCGAGCCGCTGGTCGGGGAAACCGGGAAGGCAGAGGAGACAGGTGAGGCCGGGAAGGCCGTGAAGATCGTCGGCAACGACTTCACGGTGTCCGGCGTGTCCGTAGCCGCGGACCGGGTCGCCTGGGTCGCCTCCTCCCCGCTCAGCGCCGGCGACGTCTATCTCGACGGCGAGCCCCTCACCCACCACGCCCTCCCGGACGTCGACCTCTTCATCCCGCGCCCCCGTACCTTCACCGCCCCCGACGGCACCACCATCGAGGGCTTCGTACTGCGCGACGAGACCCGTACCACCCCCGGCCCGCTGCTGCTCGACGTGCACGGCGGCCCGCACAACGCGTGGTCGCCCGCCTTCGACGGCGCCCACCTCTACCACCAGCGGCTCGCCGCCGACGGCTGGACCATCCTGCTGGTCAACCCGCGCGCCAGCGACGGGTACGGCGAGGACTTCTTCACCGCCACCATCGGCGCCTGGGGGCTGGCCGACGAGCAGGACTTCCTCGCGGCCGTGGACGACCTGGTGGCGGAGGGCGTCGCCGATCCTGATCGGCTGGCCGTCGCCGGTTACAGCTACGGTGGCTACATGGCGTGCTGGCTGTCGACCAGGACCGGCAGGTTCAAGGCGGCCATCCCCGGCGGCTGCGTCAGCGACCTCGCCAGCATGGCGGGCACGTCCGACCTCGGATCCCTCATCAAGGCGTACGAATGCCGGGGCGACCTCCAGGCCCAGTCACCGATCGCCCAGGTGGCCCGCGTCACCACCCCCACCCTGCTCCTGCACGGCGACAGCGACGACCGCTGTCCGGTCGGCCAGGCCGAGCAGTGGTTCGCCGCGCTGCGCGAGCAGGGGGTGCCGGTCCGGCTGGTCCGCTATCCGGACGCCTCGCACCTGTTCATTCTCAACGGGCGCCCCTCACACCGGTACGACTTCAACGAGAGGATCATCACGTGGCTGGAGCAATGGGTCACCGGCTCGCCGAGCTGATCGCCGAGCACGAGGTTCCGGGGGCCGCGCTGGCCTACCTGCACCGGGGTGAGGTGCACGAGTTCGCGGCGGGGACGCTCAACAAGGACACCGGTGTCGAGGCGACACCCGACTCGCTGTTCCAGATCGGCTCCGTCACCAAGGTGTGGACCGCGACCCTGCTCATGCGGCAGATCGAGCGCGGCCGGCTGACGCTCGACACGCCGGTGGCCGAGGTGCTGCCCGAATTCAGGGTGGCGGATCCGGAGGTCTCCAAGACCGTCACGGTCAGGCACCTGCTCTCCCACACCAGCGGCATCGACGGCGACCTCTTCCTCGACACCGGGCGCGGCGACGACTGCGTGGAGAAATACGTCGCGGCCTGCGCCGACCTGGCCCAGAACCACCCGCTCGGCGCCACCCAGTCCTACTGCAACTCCGGCTTCACCATCGCCGGCCGGATCCTGGAGAAGCTCGAGGGCAAGCGCTGGGACGACGTGCTGCGCGAGCAGATCGTCGAACCGCTCGGCCTCACCCACACCTGGACCCTTCCGGAGGACGTGCTGCGCTTCCGCGCCGCCATGGGCCACGTCGACGGCGCGACCGCCCCCGTCTGGGGCCTCATGCGCTCGGCCGGGCCCGCCGGGCTCATCTGCGCCCGGCCCGCCGACGTGGTCGCGTTCGCCCGCGCCCACCTCGAAGGCGGCCTTCTGGACGACCCGCGCGCCATGTGGGAGCCGCAGGTCGACATCCCCAACCCGTACGCGCTGGGCAGGCAGTGGGGCATCGGCTGGATCCTCGACGAATGGGACGGTCACCAGGTCATCTCCCACGGCGGCAACACCATCGGCCAGCACGCCATGCTCTGGGCCGTACCGGACACCGGCACGATCGTGTGCGTCACCGCCAACGGCGGGCACAGCGGCGCGTTCACGCACGCCGTGGCCACCGACCTGTTCGCCGAGCTGGACGGCCTGTCCGTGCCGCCCAGGCTCGGGCCGCCAGAGACGCCCGTCCAGGTCGACGTCGACGGCTACGTGGGCGTCTACGAGCGGGCCGGGTTCCGCGCCACGCTGAGCGTCCGCGACGGCGAGCTGTGGATCCTCGGCGAGGCCACCGGCGCTCTGGCCGCGCTCCAGCCGCCGATGGAGATGAAGCTCGTCCCCGTGGACGAGGTCACCTTCGTCTGCCGCCGGGAGGAGGACCCGGACTGGATGTCCGCCGTGTTCTACCGGCTCGAGGACGGCTCGCCGTACATCCACCTGGGAGCGCGCGCCACTCCGAAGATCAGCTGAACATGCCGGACCACGGTGAGCGGGCGGACGGCCGCCCGCTCACTCGCTCCGGACCGAACAACGGCTCCGGACCGAACAACGGCTTCGGGCCGGACTACGGTGAGTGGATGACCGACCGCCCGCGCGCCAGCCTAGGACGGATCCTGAACGACCTCGGCAGCACCGTGATCGACGTGGCCGCCTCGCCGGGCGACCTCGACGCCGAGGTGACCGGGGTGCACATCTTCGATCCGCTCGACGAGCTGATCGTCCCGCCGGGCGGCATCCTGCTGGCGGTCGGCGTGCAGGGCACGGCGGAGATCTGCTCGTTGCTCACGCGGGCCCCGGCGGCGGCCGGCGTGGTGGTCAAGCTGCCCGTGGACGCTGACGAGCAGGTGCGCGCGACCGTGCTGGAGACCGGGGTGGCCGTGCTCGGACTCACCAGGGCCGCCTCCTGGGCCCAGGTCGCCGCCCTGCTGCGCTCCCTGCTGGCGGAGGGCGACCTGGCCGGGCCGGGGGAGGAGCCGCAGGGCGACCTGTTCTCGCTGGCCAACGCGGTCTGCGCGCTGCTCGACGCGCCTGTCACGATCGAGGACAGGTCCGCGCGGGTGCTGGCCTACTCCGAACGGCAGGACGAGGCCGACCAGGGCCGGATCGCCACCGTGCTCGGCCGCCAGGTGCCCGAGCGCTACCAGCGGATGCTCGATGAGAACGGCTTCTTCAAGCTGCTCTACCAGAGCCACGAGCCCGTCTACTTCGAGCTCGACGGCGACGACATCAACCGGGCGGCCGTCGCCGTGCGGACGGGTGACGAGATCCTCGGCTCCATCTGGGCCGCCGTCCGCGAGCCGCTCACGCCCCAGCGGCAGCGCGCGCTCGCCGACGCGGCCAAGATCGTCGCCCTGCAGCTGCTGCGCGAGCGGGCCGGCGCCGACACCCAGCGGCGGCTCCGCAGCGACCTGCTGTCCACCGTGCTCGCGGGCGGCGCCGACGCGCCCGAGGCCGCCGCGCGGCTCGGCATCGCCACCGCCCGGCTGTGCGTGCTCGCCGCGCAGCTCGCGCACCCCGCCGACGACGACCCGGCGCGCGCCGAGAGCGACCGGCAGCGCTTCGCCGACGCGCTCGCGCTGCACGTCGGCGCCATCCACCCCAAGGCGGCCGCCGCGCTCGTCGGCTCGGTGACCTACGCCGTGCTGCCGCTGCAGGCGGGCGGTGAGGAGGAGGCGCGGGCCGTACGCGTCGCGGAGAGCTTCCTGGCCAGGGTGGGGCCGCGGCACTCGGCCAGCGTCGGCGTCGGCCGCCTGGCCGCCAGCCTCGCCCACGTCGCCAGGTCCCGCGCGGACGCCGACCGGGCGCTGCGCGTGCTGCTCGCCCGCGGCGCGACCGGCCAGGTCGCCGGCTACACCGCCGTGCACTTCGAGTCGCTGCTGCTCCAGGTCGCCGACGTGGCGGCGGCGGAGGACCAGGCGCCGACCGGCCCCTACCAGCGGCTGCTCGACCACGACGCCGAGCACGGCAGCGACCTGGTCGCCACGCTGCGGGCCTACCTGGACGCGTTCGGCGACGTCAACGCCGCCTCGGCCAGGGTCCACGTACACGCCAACACCTTCCGGTACCGGCTCAAGCGGCTCACCGAGATCAGCGGGCTGGACCTGTCCGACGCCGACGCCCGGCTCACCGTCATGCTCCAGATGCGCATCTTCGGGTGATAGCACCACGCCCGCCGCGCTTTTCGTTACAGCGCACGAAGAACGATCTACGGTCAGCGACCAGGGTGGTGCCTCAGATCCCACTCCCCAGGAGCGCCCCACATGAGAAAACCAGCCGCGCTCGTCGCGCTGGCCCTGCTCGCCGCGGCCTGCGGCGGCACTGCGGGCACAGAAACAAGCACCGGCTCGGGGACGGGCGCGCCGGTCACCGGCGGCACGTTCTCCTTCGCCCTCAGCGCCGACCCCGGCGTGCTCGACCCCGCCATGGGCGTGCTGTCGGTCACCAACCAGGTGCTCGCGTTCGCGTACGACACCCTCGTCGGCGTCGGCGCCGACGGCCGGATCGTCCCGGCACTCGCCGAGAAGTGGCAGGTCAAGCCCGACTCGGTGACCTTCACCCTGCGCAAGGACGCGACCTGTTCCGACGGCGCCAAGCTCACCCCCTCCGACGTGGCCGAGAACGTCAACCACATCGCCGACCCCGCCACCAAGTCGCCCATCTACGGCGTTCTCGTGCCCACCGGGATGAAGGCCAAGGCGGACGACGCGGCGGGCACCGTGACCCTGTCCACGCCCGAGCCCTTCAGCTTCATCCTGGAGAGTGCCGAGCAGATGTTCATCGTGTGCGGCAAGGGCGTCAAGGACCGTTCGCTGCTCGCCCACGCCACCTCCGGCTCCGGCCCCTACCGGCTCACCGAGTCGGTCTCGGGCGACCACTACACCTTCAAGGTCCGCAGGGAGTACGTCTGGGGTCCCGGCGGGGCCACGGCCAAGGACCTGCCCGAGACGGTCACGCTGAAGGTCGTGCCCAACGAGCAGACCGCCGCCAACCTGCTCGTCGCCGGCACGCTCAACGGCGCCACCTTCTACGGCCCCGACCGCGCCCGCGTGGCGGCCGCCCCGGGAGTCGTCAAGAGCGAACTGCCCTACGGGAACGGCCAGTTCTTCTACCATCAGGGCGATGACCGGCCCGCCCACGACCCGGCCGTACGCAAGGCGCTCACCCAGGCCGTCAACCTCAAGGAGCTGTCCGGGATCGCCGCCAGCGGCACCGGCCGGCCCGCCACCGGGCTCGTCCTCGACCCGCGGCCCTGCCAGGGCGACACGGTCACCGGGCACGTGCCCGCCAACGACCCGGCCGCGGCCGCCGCCGCCCTGGACGCGGCGGGGTGGCGAGCCGGCGCCGACGGCGTCAGGGTCAAGGACGGCAAGCGGCTGACGCTGCGCTTCGTCTATCCCACCACCAGGGGATCCGGGGTGCAGGCGGCGGCCGAGTACCTGGGCGCCGCCTGGAAGAAGGCCGGCGTCGAGGTGAAGCTGAACGGCATCATCGACGCCAAGCTGGCGGAGTCGCTCAACGTCACCCAGGACTGGGACGCCATCTGGCTGCCGATCGCCGTCACCCTGCCGAGCCAGCTCGTCGGCTTCCTGTCGGGACCGGCCGCGCCCAAGGGCGCCAACTTCGCCCACCTGAGCAACTCCCGCTACACCTCGCTCGTCACGCAGGCCTCGGGAAAGCCGGCGGCCGAAGGCTGCGAGCTGTGGCTGGAGGCCGAGTCGGCGCTGTTCGAGAACGCCGACCTGGTCCCGGTCGTGGAGAACACCATCCTGGCCGCCGGCAAGGGCGGCACGTTCCGCATCATGGCCGGGGACCTCGTGCCGACCTCGATCCGCCTCACGCAAGGAGGCTGAGTGCGCGGGCTCCACAAGGCCGGACCCGGCTCGCCGAGCCGGGTGCGGTCGCGCGGGTCGCGGTGGGTGGTGCGGCAGATCGTCCGGTTCGTCGTCTCGCTCGCCGCGCTGCTCGTCGCGTCCTTCGCGATGATCCATCTCATTCCGGGTGATCCGGTACGGGCGTCGCTCGGGCCGGCCGCGCCGATCGAGCTCGTCCGGGCGCGTACGGCGGCGCTAGGGCTCGACCGGTCGATCCCCGAGCAGTTCCTCACGTACACGGGCCACGTGTTGTCCGGAAATTTCGGGACCTCGTTCCTGTCGGGCGAGCCGGTCGTCGAGATCGTCGCCGCCCGGCTCCCCAACACGCTGGCCCTGGCCCTGCTGGCGACCGTGGTGGCGCTGCTGGTGGCGGTGCCGCTCGGCATGTGGGCGGCCGTCCGCACCGAGAACGGCCGCAACCGCGGCACCGATTACGCCTTCACCACCGTGACGGGCACCGCCGTCGCCGTGCCCGAGTTCCTGTACTCGATCGCGCTGGTGACCGTCTTCGCCATCGGCCTCGGCGCGTTCCCGCCCGCTGGAAAGGCGGGCGCCGTCTCGTACGTGCTGCCCGTCCTCGCCCTGGCGATCGGCCCGATCGCGATGATCGCCCGCATCTCCCGTGCGGAGACGCTGCGCGAGCTGGGCACCGACTATGTACGGCTGGCGCGCGCCAAACGCCTGCCCGCCGCCCGCCTCTACCTCAGGCACGTGCTGCCCAACACGCTCACCGCCACCCTCACCCTGGGCGGCCTGCTGCTCTCGGCGCTGATCGCGGGCAGCGTGCTGGTCGAGTACGTCTTCGCCTGGCCGGGGCTCGGCCTGAAGATCGTCGAGTCGATCACGCAGAAGGACTATCCGGTCGCCCAGGGCGTCATCCTCGTCTACGGCGCGATCGTGCTCGTCGTGAACCTCGCCGTCGACCTGGCCCTGGCCGCGCTCGACCCCACCTCCAAGATCAGGGAGGCGTGAGTGAAGCCTCGCCCGCCGCGCACACGAGTGAAGGCCGTGCGACCAGGGAGTCCCGCGTGAAGCCCCGCCTGCCGCGCACGCCCGCGGCGGTCGCCGGAGCCGTGCTCGTCGCGGCCATGATCGTGCTGGCCGTCGTCGGGCCGCCCATCTGGGGCGCGAGCGCCGAACGCATCGACGCGGCGGCCATCCTCCAAGGCGCCTCCGCCGCCCACCCGCTCGGCACCGACAGCCTGGGCCGCGACCTGCTCGCCAGGGTGCTCGTGGCCGGCCGGTTCTCCCTGGCGCTGGCGCTGGCCGCCACGCTCATCGGCGGTCTGGCCGGGATCGTGCTCGGCGCCCTCCCGTCCGTGCTGCCGGGCCGGCCCGCCCGGCTGATCACCGGATTGGTCAACGCCCTGGTCGCCTTCCCCGGACTGCTGCTGGCCATGTTCACCGCGGTCGTCTCCGGGCTGGGCGCCCGCGGCGCGGTCCTGGGCATCGGGGTGGCCATCGCGCCCGGATTCGCCCGGCTCACCCAGACGCTGGCCGCGACCGTCGCCGGGTCCGACTACGTGTCGGCCGCCCGCATGCTCGGCGTGTCCCGCCGCCGGATCCTGACCGGGCACGTGCTGCCCAACATCGCCGAGCCGCTCATCCTGCAGCTCACCCAGGCGCTCGGCGGCGCCCTGCTCGGCCTGGCCGGGATGTCGTTCCTCGGCCTGGGCGTGCAGCCGCCGTCGTTCGACTGGGGCCGGCTGCTGTTCGACGGGTTCGCCCGCATCTACGTCACGCCCGAGGTCGCGCTCGGCCCGGCGGCGGCCATCGCGCTCGCCGGTATCGGGTTCAACCTGCTGGGCGACGCCATGGCCAAGGCCGCCGCCCGTACCGCCGCGGCTGGGAAGGCGTCGGACGCGGCCGCACAGGCCGATCCCGGCGAGCCGGACCCCGGCGCGGTGCTGGAGGTCAGGGACCTGACCGTTGCGTTCCCCGGCGGTGTGACGCCCGTGCGCGGGCTGTCGCTGACCATCGCCCCCGGCGAGATCGTCGGCCTGGTGGGAGAGTCGGGCAGCGGCAAGAGCCTGACCGCCGCCGCGATCGGCGGGCTCGTCCCCTACCCGGGCAGGGTCGCCTATGGGCGGCTGCTGCTCGGCGGCCGGGACCTCGCCACGCTGTCGGGCAAGGAGCTCGGCACGACGCTGGCCATGGTGTTCCAGGACCCGATGGCCTCGCTCAACCCGGCGCTGCGGGTGGGCGGGCAGCTCGCCGAGGTGGCGAGGGTGCACCAGGGCGCCGGGCGGGCCGAGGCGAACCGGCGGGCCGTGGACCGGCTCGGCCACGTCCACCTGCCCGACCCCGCCGCGCGCGCCCGGCAGCACCCGCACGAGTTGTCCGGCGGCATGCGGCAGCGCGCGGTGATCGCGATGGGCTTGATGGCCACGCCGCGCTTGATCATCGCCGACGAGCCGACCACGGCGCTCGACGTGACCGTGCAACGGCAGATCCTGCGGCTGCTGCGCGAGGTCACCGAGGAGAGCGGCGCCGCCGCGCTGTTCATCACGCACGACATCGCCGTGGTGGGCGAGCTGTGCGACCGGGTCATGGTCATGTACGCGGGCCGGGTCGTCGAGGAGTTGCCCGCCCACCGGCTGGCCGCCGAAGCCGCGCACCCGTACACGCGGGCGCTCATCGCCTCCCTGCCCGACATGGCCACCGACCGGGACAAACCGCTCGCGAGCATCCCCGGCCGCCAGCCCGCCCCATCGGACGTGGGCGATGGCTGCGCCTTCGCGGACCGGTGCGCCCTGGCGACCGCCCGCTGCTCCGCCGAACGTCCTCCGCTCATCCCGTACGGCGAGGCGGGCCGCGTGGCCTGCTGGGAGGTCAAATGATCATCGAAGACCTGACCGTGCGCTTCGGCGCGTTCACCGCGGTCGACCGGGTCACACTGGAGATCCCCCCTGGCCGGATCGTCGGGCTCGTCGGCGAGTCGGGGTCGGGCAAGTCGTCGCTGGCCAGGGCGGTGAGCGGGTTGGTGCCGTACACGGGCCGGATCGACGGGGCGCGCAACGTCCAGATGGTCTTCCAGGACCCGTACGCCTCCCTGGACCCGCGCATGACGGTCGGCGAGTCGGTGGGGGAGGGGGTAAGGCGTGACCGGGCGGGGCGGCGGGCCGAGGTGGAGCGGTTGCTGGGGCTCGTCTCGCTGCCCGCCGACCTGGCCGGGCGCTACCCGCGTGAGCTGTCCGGCGGCCAGCGGCAGCGGGTCGCCGTCGCCCGGGCGCTCGGCGCCGCGCCCGACCTGCTGGTCGCCGACGAGATCACCAGCGCGCTCGACGTGTCCGTCCAGGGCGCGGTGCTCAACCTGGTGCGCTCGCTCCGCGACGAGCTGGGCCTGTCGATGCTGTTCATCTCGCACAACCTGGCGGTCGTCCGGTACGTCTCCGACGTCGTCGCGGTCATGCACCAGGGCCGCGTCGTCGAGTCCGGGCCCACGGAACGGGTGGTCGGCGAGCCCGCCCACGACTACACGCGCGCCCTCCTGGAGGCGGTGCCCCGACTCACCTGAAGGCTCGACCGAGGGCTGACCGGAGGGCTCAGAGAGTGATCCACTCGGTGGCGGTGGTGACCTCGTCGAGCACGGCCGGAATGGGCGCGACGCCCAGCCCCGGCCCGGTCGGCACCGCCAGGTGGCCGTCGCTCAGCTCGAACGGCTCGGTGATGTCGGTGGCGAAGTAGCGGCGCGAGGCCGAGGTGTCGCCCGGCAGCGTGAACCCGGGCAGCGCGGCCAGCGCCACGTTCGCGGCCCGGCCGAGCCCGGTCTCCAGCATGCCGCCGCACCACACCGCGATCCCGTTCGCCCGGCACAGGTCGTGGATGCGGCGGGCCTCCAGGTAGCCGCCGATCCGGCCGGGTTTGACGTTGACGATCGAGCACGAGCCCAGCGCGATGGCGGCGGCGGCGTGCTCGACCGACTCGATCGACTCGTCCAGGCAGATCGGCGTCCGCAGCTGCTTGGCCAGCTTGGCGTGCTGGACGAAGTCGTCGTTGGCCAGGGGCTGCTCGATGAGCAGCAGGCCGAAGTCGTCCAGTTTGGCCAGCTGGCGGGCGTCGACGAGGGTGTAGGCGGCGTTCGCGTCGACCTGGAGGAGAACGTCGTCGCCGAACCGCTCGCGCACCGCCCTGACCGGCTCCACGTCCCAGCCGGGCTCGATCTTCAGCTTGATCCGCACGTACCCCTCGTCGAGGTAGCCCTCGACAGCGTCGAGCAGCTGCGGGATCGAGTCCATGATGCCGACGGAGACCCCGCACGGCACCCGGTCACGGGCCGCGCCGAGGAACCGGCCGAACGACTCGCCCGCCGCCCTGAGCTGGGCGTCCAGCACGGCCGTCTCCAGGGCGGCCTTGGCCATCCGGTGCCCCTTGATCGGCTCCAGTGCCCGGCCGACGGCGTTCGCGTCGAGGGTGCGGGGCAGGGCGGGCAGCAGGAAGCGCCGGATCACCTCGGCCGCGCCGTCGACGTACTCGGGGGAGTAGAGCGGCTCCGACATGGCCACGCACTCGCCCCAGCCCTCGGCGTCGGGCGTCACGACCCGCACCAGCAGCACGTCGCGGGCCGTCTCGGTGCCGAACGAGGTGCGGAACGGCGCCACCAGCGGCATCGCGATCCGCCGCAGCTCAACTCCGGTGATCTTCACGCTTTCTCCACTACGTAAAAGGACTTCTGATGGAACCCGGTGATGACGCGGCCTTCGGCGATCAGGCCGCCCAGGACGTCCCGCATGGCATGCCGCCATGCCTTGGCCGTTCCCGGGTCGGCCCGGCGCAACCCCTCGATGTCCGGAGGCGCGGCCACCAGCACCACCGCGGCGTCCGTGCGGCCCGGCACCGGCCGGCCCCCGTCGTCGGCCAGGCCCACCACCGCGTCGCCCGGCACGTGGACCGGCCACGGCTCGCGCCTGGCCAGGGCCTCGACATGCGGCGCGGACAGCTCCCAGACGGCCAGCATCCGGTCGGACTCGTCGCCCTGGTTGATCTCGTCGTCCATGATGCCGTAGAAGCCGGGCAGGTATTCGCGCGGCCGGGCGCCCAGCTTGGCCAGGTTGAAATGGGCGTTGCGGCGTACCAGCGGATCGTAGGTCCAGGTGACCCGGCCCAGCTCGCGCTCCAGCGCCCACCGGCGCTGGTGCAGCTTGATCTCGAACCCGATGCCGCGTCCGGCGGAGGCGCCGGTGATGTGGGAGTGCAGCGCGTTGCCCGCCGCGAGGAACCCGACGGACCCGCCGGCCATCCGGTCGCCGTCGAAGGCGCCCGCGACGTACCCGCCCGCGTGCGACAGCGCCCGCATCAGCTCGACCGTGATCGGCTGCCCGCCCTGGTCGAACCGCCAGATGCCGTCGAACAGCGCGAACAGTTCCTCGAACTCCGCGATCTCGTGTAGTTCCCTGACCGCGATCAACCTGCCGGCCCTCCGAGTAGTCGATGTCACCCGCGACCGTACGCCACAGTGAGGGCGGCCGATTCGTGCCGGTTCACCAAGACGGGAGGGTTCTTCGTCGCCGCGCCCTACGGCATGGCTCGGCAGCGCGAGTGCTCCGGTGGAGTTCGCGCTGCCGACGGCTTGAGGACAGCGGGGGTCAGCCGCGCAACCGATCGGTCGCGCGGGTCAGCCGCGGAACTGACCGGTCACGCGCAGATCGCGGGACGACGCGCCCACCGCGGCGGTGAAGACGCCATGGGATGCGACCCAGCGTTTCGCGGCCGGGCTCCAGCTGGACAGCGCGGCGCTGTCGAGCGGGAAGGTGACCACGGTGCTCTGCCCCGGCCGCAACCACACCTTCTGGAAGCCCTTGAGCTGCTGGGGAGGTTCGCCCGCCGCGCTGGGGAAGCCGAGGTAGAGCTGGGCGGTCTCGGCTCCGGCGCGGGCTCCGGTGTTGGTGACCCGGACGCGTACGGCGTGGCTGTCGGCCCGCAGATTGTCGTACGCGAAGCTGGTGTAGGACAGGCCATGGCCGAAGGGGAACAACGGGCGCCGGCGCCGGGCGTCGTACCAGCGGTAGCCGACGTTCAGGCCCTCGTCGTAGCGGACCGTGGTGCCGTCGCCGGGGAAGCCGTACGCGACGTCCGGGCCCTGCCGGTCGTCGGCGGGGAAGGTCACCGGCAGCTTCCCGGACGGGTTGACGTCGCCGAACAGCACGGCCGCGACCGCGTTGCCGTACTCCTGACCTGGGTACCACGCCTGGAGCACCCCGGCCACCCGGTTCAGCCACGGCATCAGCGACGGCGCGCCGGTGTTGAGCACGACCACGGTTCGCGGGTTGGCCGCGGCGACGGCCTCGATGAGCTGATCCTGGTCGCCGGGCAGGGCGAGGGAGTCGCGGTCGGCGCCCTCGCTGATGGCGTCGTTGACGAAGACGAGCGCGACGTCGGAGCGCCGGGCGGCGGCGACGGCCTCGGCCGGCAGCGCCGGGTCGGGCGCGGCCCAGCCGAGTTGCAGGGCGGCGCCGAAGAGGGAGCCCGCGGTGGAGTACTCGAGCTTGATCGAGACGGTCCGTCCGGCTGTCAGGTCGGCCAGCCCGTGGGCGATGCCGCCGAACTCGGTGTGGTTCGCGGCGACGAGCTTGCCGTCGATGTAGAGCCGGGCCTGCCCCGAGCCGTTGAGGGAGAAGCGGTAGCCGCCGGTCTTGGGCGGGGTCAGCGTGCCGGTCCACCGAGCCGACCAGGTGCCGGTGACGCCGCTGGGCGCCGTGGAGAAGCTCACCGAGGGCTCGACCCGGGTGAGCACGGGGTCGCCGGTGAAGTCGGGAGTGGGGTAGTAGGTGGCGGTCAGTCCCGGCCCGTCGCCCGACGCGGGCCGCAGCAGGTCGCCGGAGAGCACGGGCAGGGCGCCGGTGCCGAGCGTGCCGCGGGCCTGGTTCAGGGTGACGCCGCCGCCGGCCCGCGCGGTCAGACCGGCCAGCGGGCTCACGGTGGTGGACGGCTGCAGCGCGGCCGAACCGCCGCCGTAGAAGGTCGCGTGGTCGCCGGCCGCGTCGCCGATCACCGCCAGCGACCTCGCCTTGTTCAGAGGGAGTACGCCGCGCTCGTTCTTGAGCAGCACCATGCCCTGCTCGGCCAGTCCCCGGGCCAGCTCCCGATGCGCGGGCGTGGACACCTCGTCGCGTGGCGTGTAGTCACGGTCGAACAGGCCCGTCCGGTACATCGCGCTGAGAATGCGGCGGATCTTGTCGTCGATGGCCGCGACCGTGACCTGACCGGCCGCCACCGCCTGCTTCAGCGCGTCGCCGAAGTACGTCGATCCCGGCATCTCCACGTCCAGCCCGGCGTCGGCCGAGGCGACCGTGCTGTGGGTGGCGCCCCAGTCCGACACCACGAACCCGGTGAACGCCATCGCGTCCTTGAGCGCGCCGCGCAGCAGGTCGCCGTTCTCGCAGGCGTAGGTGCCGTTGACCTTGGGGTACGCGCACATGACGGACCTGGCCCCGCCGTCCCGCACGGCCGCGCGGAAGCCCGGATAGTAGATCTCGTTGAGCGCCCGCTCGGAGACCCGGACGTCGACCTTGCCACGGTCGGTCTCCTGGTTGTTGGCCGCGAAGTGCTTGGGCATCGCTATGACGCCCTGGCTCTGGACCCCTTTCACCTCCTCGGTGGCCATCCGCGCGGTGAGGTAGGGGTCCTCGCTGAAGGTCTCGAAGGTACGGCCCCAGCGCGGCGAGCGCACGATGTTGATCGTCGGCGCCAGGGCGACGTTGTGCCCCTTGCCGGCCTGCTCGGCGCCGACCGCCTCGCCGTAGCGCCGCATGAGCGCGGTGTCCCAGGTGGCCGAGCCGTTGATGGCGGCGGGGAAGGCGGTGATGCCCGTGCTCCCGTTGGCGACCCCGTTGGGGCCGTCGGCCAGGTAGATCGCGGGAATGCCCAGCCGGGTGTTGCCGGGGATCCGCCCGGCGTACCCCTTACCGAACTCGAAGCCGACGCCGTGCAGCATGGCGATCTTCTCGTCGAGGGTCATGCGGGCCAGCATGCGTTCGGCACGCTGCTCGGGCCCGTACGAGGCGCTCAGGGGCGAGGGATCGCTGGCACCGGCCGCCGGTGGCGACTGGGCGACACCTGCCAGCGTGAGGAGGGCGGCGGCCGCCAGGGCGGTCGCTCTATGGAGTCGTCGGGGCATGTGCCAGGTCCTCTCTCAGGGGATGGCCAGGGTCCGCGGACCGTGACCTGAGCTGGGACGCGTCAATGAGGATCTTCGATATATGTTGCGCCCGACAACATATGGCCAGGCTGAATATGCGACAAGGACCACTTCCATCGTCCGGAAGACGTTCGCTGAGGTCTCCCGCCAAAGCGGAGACAAAGTCATTTATCTTCCGTTCAGCGGTTAGAGCGCTTCCCGGGCCGTAGATCGCCGCATATGTTTCAGCAGCTCGGCATTCATCGATGGATGTGCTCCAAGGAGCAGCCCCACCACCGGCTCCGCTCAGAGCCGCGTCCCTTCCTGCCTCGTGTCCTGTCCTCCTGTCGTGTCCTCGTGTCGTGTCCTCGTGTCGTCCTCGTGGCGGCGGGGCCATGCCCGCCGTCTTCGTTCCGGAGAGGTAAGACCATGAGATTCCCCCTCAATCCAGCCGGCGGGCGACCGCTGGGCCGCGCCCCGTGGTGGGCGGCGTGCGTCGCGGTGATCGTCGCCCTGGCGACCGCGCTCGCAGGTGGCGCGGTCGCCGCCCGGGCCGCCGCCACTGCCCAGGTCGCCGCCGCCGAGCTGCTGTCCCAGGGCAAACCGGCGACCGCGTCATCCACCGAGAACGCCACCACGCCGGCCTCGGCGGCAGTGGACGGCAATGCCGCCACCCGCTGGGCCAGCGCCTTCAGCGACCCCCAATGGCTGCGGGTCGACCTCGGCGCCACCGCCACCATCACCCAGGTCGTGCTGAACTGGGAGGCCGCCTACGGCCGGGCCTTCCAGATCCAGACCTCCGCCGACGGTTCGGCCTGGACCACCGTCTACACGACCACCAGCGGCACCGGCGGGCTGCAATCTCTCACCGTGGCCGGAAGCGGCCGGTACGTACGGCTGCTCGGGACGGCGCGGGGGACCGCCTATGGCTACTCCCTGTGGGAGTTCCAGGTCTACGGCACGTCGGGCGGCACCACGCCGCCACCGGGCGGCACCATCCCCGACCCCACGATCCAGTCGCTGGAGGCGACCAACGGACCGTTGGCCACCGCGACGTACACGGTTCCGAACCCCAGCGGCTACAAGGCCGGCACCGTCACGTACCCGACGGCCAGTGGCTCGTATCCGGGCATCGTCCTGATGCCGGGCTACCAGGGCACACAGGCGAACCTGAGCTGGCTCGGCCCGCGTCTGGCGTCCTGGGGCTTCGTGGTCATCAACGTCGACACCAACACCCTGAGCGACACCCCCGACCAGCGTGGCACGGAGATCAGGGCGGCCGGCACCCAGTTGCTCAACCTCGGCAACGCCACGGGCAACCCCCTCTCGGGCAAGCTGAACGGCACCCTCGGCGTGTCCGGCCACTCCATGGGCGGAGGCGGCACGATGGTGGCGCTGCGCGACGACAGCCGGTTCACGGCGGGCGTACCCCTCGCCCCCTACCACCAGAGCCCCAACTTCGCCGCCGTCAACAAGCCGACCTTCTTCCTGACCTGCGCGAGCGACGTCGCCGCACCCGGCAACACCTACGCCAAGCCCTGGTACAACAGCATGACCCAGGCCGAGAAGCTGTACATCGAGGTTCCCGGCGACCACCTCTGCCCGATGACCGGCAACGGCAACAAGGCCAAGCAGGGCAAATGGATCGTGTCGTTCTTCAGCCGCTGGCTGCGCAGCGACGCGCGCTTCACACCGTTCCTGTGCGGCACCCCGCGTGACGCCGACCGGACCAACACCTCACTGGTGACCCAGTGGATGGACACCTGCCCCTTCTGACCGGCTGGCTTCGAGCCGGGCGTGGATATCTGTCCGCCCGGCGCGCCTCGACAGCCGGGCATGGCGACATTGGCCGCCATGCCCGGCTGTCAGGCTCTTTGCCCAGTGGTGTGGAGGTAACCCACGGTGGCGGCGAGCAGGAACACGCCCCAGGCCAGGAAGACCGGATAGGTCCCCGCGAATCCCCAGCTCCCGTCGAGGACCATGGCACCGCCGTCGGGCGCGCACGTGCGGGTGATGCCGAACGCCAGGCATTTGGTCATCATCGCCCCGTACTGGCCGACGAGCAGACCCACCACCGCCGCCGGAACGACCGCCAGGCCACGCGGTACCCGGCGCCGCCCCGCGAACGGCACCCATCCCGGGACGACTTGGCCCCATCGGCCGATCAGACCCAGGGTGAGCAGGGCCCCGGCGGCCGGTCCGGCGACGAGCAAGCCCCAGAACACCGCCGAGCCGCCCAGCCCTGTCAGGAGGGAGCGGGAGTCCGCCGCCACACCAAACGGTACGCCCAGCCCCCACAGCAGGTGCGGAACCGAGAAGCCCAGCACCGGCACGCCGGCCGCCACCCAGGTCACCACCTTGGCCCAGAGCGCGGGACGGATCGTCCCATCGGCCCGGCGCTCGCGTGTGCGTGGGGCGGTACGCATGCCGTAGCGGGTGGTGGTCAGCGCGAGCAGCAACCCCAGCGCGGCCAGCAGTATCTGCCAGACGAGCGCGGGATCGCCGAGCTTGCCGAACGCCAGCCGCATGACCAGGTTTCCCGGCGCCACCAGCGTGAGCGCGGCCGCGCCTGCCCAGCCTGCGCCCAGCAGCGCCGGGCGCGTACGTGATCTCATGGCCGCCGACGGTAGTGCCCACCATCCGCTGGCGATCTCCCTCTCCTGGGCGAAAAACCTCCCCCGTGCGGGGGAATTCAAGCCGGGAAGCGTCAGCGGCTGGCGCGTCGTACTGACCCGCGGGCGTGACGGGCGTGTTTCTAGATTGTTATCAAAGGCAACAAATTAGCCCGGAAATAGGGCTAGACCCGTCTCGCCTCCCGGGATTACGTTGCCGCAAACAACATTCAACGAAATGGTGAGGCCGGGACCCGGCGTACTCGAAGCGCGATCGACGGTCGGAGGCGCTGCCCATGACCATGACCACAGCAACGATGGCAAGCCCGTCCAGGCAACCGGATCCCGCACGGTCGGTGGCCAGCCGGGTCCTCAGTGTTCTGGACGCGTTCTCCGGCGAACGCCGCCGGCTGACCCTGTCCGACATCAGCCGGCGGACCAGGATGCCGCTGACGACGGCGCACCGCCTGGTCGGCGAGCTGGTCACATGGGGCGCGCTCGAACGCGACCGTAACGGCCGCTACCAGATCGGCCTGCACCTGTGGGAGGTCGCGGCACTGGCACCTCGCGGCCTGGGGCTGCGCGAGGTGGCCATGCCCTACCTCGAGGACCTCTTCGTGGCGACCCGTCAGCACGTCCAGCTCGCCGTCCTCGACGGGCTGGACGTCGTGTACATCGAGCGGATCTCCAGCCACGACGCCGTCGGCGTGCACAGCCGGGTCGGCGGACGATGGCCCGCGCACGCCACCGGCGTCGGGCTGGTGCTGCTCGCGTACGCGCCCCGGGCGTTCCAGGAGTGCTACCTGGGCAGGCCGCTGGCGGCCTTCACCAGCAAGACCATCGTGGACCCGGACGCCCTGCGGCGCGTACTGGCCGAGGTGCGGCGCACCGGCTTCGCCGTCAGCGACCGGCAGGTCACCCTCGACGCGGTGTCGGTGGCCGCGCCCGTGAGCGACGCGGCCGACGAGGTGGTGGCCGCGCTCTCCGTCGTCGTACGCGCCGACGATCCACTGCCGGGCTTGCCCATGCCCGGCGTCGTACCCCCGGTCCTGGCGGCCGCGCGCGGTAT
This sequence comes from Nonomuraea sp. NPDC049028, assembly GCF_043197735.1. NCBI lineage: Bacteria > Bacillati > Actinomycetota > Actinomycetes > Streptosporangiales > Streptosporangiaceae > Nonomuraea > Nonomuraea sp. NPDC049028. The sequence goes on along the minus strand of NZ_JBICTR010000015.1, from coordinate 360,297 downwards.
CAGCCTGCAACTCCTCCGGCATCCCGGAACACCGTAGCGGCGTCGGCTGCCCGCCGGACCCGGCTCCTCTAGTGGCTCTTGGTCACGGTGCCGGTCTTGGCGTCGATCTTGAGCCCCTGCCAGGCGCCGTCCGGGCTGAGGACATCGACATCCCAGACGAGAAGGTCGTTGTTGTACTTGTCCAGACTCATGTGGGTGATCTTGCCGTGCGACACCGAGGAGGACACCTTCTCCAGCGCGTCCTTGAAGGTCACCTTGGCGTCCTTGATCAGCCCCATGACCCTGGCCTTCTCATATTTGCCGGTGTCCTTGGACCTGGCTTCCGAGACCACCTTTCCCGACGCGTCCACTTCCAGCAGTCGCTCGGTGCCGTCGGGGCCGGCCAGTTGGACCTCCCAGATCTTGCCGTCGTTCTCTGACTGGACCGAGAGGACATGGGAGCCCTCGGCGGAGTTCGTGGCCGCGGTGGCCGCCTTCTCGAGGCTCGCCATGTCTCCGGGTTCCTGCTGGGGACCGCCCGGCGTCGACATGGGCAGGGGGATGACGCCCCGCGCGGGCTCCGCCTTGATGGTGCCGGACTGGGTGAGGGCGCCTGCGCAGGCCCCGGCCGCGAGCAAGGCCGAGCCGGCGAAGATGGTGCCTATGACGGTCTTTGACCGGTTTCTCCCATTCATGCTGAAGACGCTGCCCGGAACTCCATAAAGGCACGCCCAGGCACTGGGCAACACGCTCCAGCGCTAGATCACTTCCCGGAGCACGTCGTCGACCGAGGTGGCACTCACGCCGAGGATCTTCTCGGTTTCGGAGTAGTCGATGACGAACGGGTGGCCGGGCTTGGTGAGCACTTCGTGCATTTCCCCCCAGAGCGGGTCGGTGTACGCGAGCAGGGTCCGGTCGCGTTCGGTCATCTCCTCCATCCGTGGTTCCGGCGCCCCCGCGAGTTCGGCGAGTCGCCCGGCCAGCTCTCGTACCGACAGCGTTGAGGTGGGCGCGTGCCACGCCCTGCCGTACGCCTGATCGTCGCGGCTCGCGGCGACCAGCGTGCGCGCGGCGTCGCCGATCGCCGTGTAGCTGTGCGACACGTCGAGCTCCTGCGGCACCAGGACGAGCCTGCCCTCCAGTACGTGCCGCTGCACCATCAAACTGAACACCGAGAAGGCTCCGGCGCCGTAGAACTGGGCGGCCCGCACCTCGGTCACCTTCACCCCTGAGGAGGCGGCCTCCTCCCATACCCGCGCCCTGGCCCGCCCTTTGGGCCCGGCGGCGGCCAGCGGGAAGTCCGGGGTGATCGGCCCGTCCACCGGGCCGTAGGCGTAGAGATTGCCGAGCATGACGTAGGCGGTCCCGGTCCGCTTCACCGCGGTGAGCAGCGACGCCGACAGGATCGGGAACAGCTCGGGCCAGGTGTGGTACGGCGGCGCGGCGGTGGTGAACAGCGTGTCCGCCCCCTCGGCCAGCTCGGTGAGCCGATCGGTGTCGGTCGCGTCCGCGGCGACCTTGTCGACGAGCGGGTGCTCGGGCCCGCCGCCGGTGCGGCTGATCATCCGTACCCGCTCGCCGTCCTCGGCCAGCAGCAGAGCGGTCTTCGACGCGGTAGCCCCACGACCCACGATCACATGAAATGTCATGACCACAACGGTGCCGCCCCGCGGCCTCCTGGCATAGTGGCCGGAATGCCAACTATCCGGAGGATCTGGCCATGCACCGCGTCGCCGCAGTCGTCGTGCCCCCCGTGCTGAGCTTCGACATCTCGATCCCCTTCATGGTCTTCAACAGCGTCCCGCACTATGACGTGCGCGTCTGTACGGCCCGGCCCGGCCCGCTGCCGACCGTCGGGGGTCCCGACGTCGTGGTGGCGGACGGTCTGGACGCGCTGGACGGCGCGGACACGGTACTCGCCGTCGGCAGCGGCGGCGAGCAGGCGCCCCCGGAGGTTCTCGACGCCTTGAGGAGAGCCGCGGCCGGCGGCGCCCGGATCGCCTCGCTGTGTACGGGCGCGTTCGTGCTGGCCCAGGCCGGCCTGCTGGATGGGCGCCGCGCCACCACCCACTGGGGGCTGGCCGACGACCTCGCCACCCGCTTCCCGTCGATCGAGGTGCGGCCCGACGTCCTCTTCGTCGAGGACGGCGGCATCTTCACCTCGGCGGGCGCCGCGGCCGCCATCGACCTGTGCCTGCATCTGGTCAGGCTCGACTATGGCGCGGCGGTGGCCAACGCGGCCGCGCGACTCGCGGTCGTCTCTCCCGTACGGCCCGGCGGCCAGTCCCAGTTCATCGAGACACCACTGCCTCCCGAGCGCGGCACCTCACTCGCTCCCACCCGGGCCTGGGCGCTCGAGCACCTCGATCGCCCACTCACCCTGGCCGACCTGGCCGGACACGCCAAGATCAGCGTGCGTACCCTGACCAGGCGCTTCCACGCGGAGACCGGGCTGAGCCCACTCCAGTGGCTGCTGCACCGGCGCGTCGACCGGGCCAGGGAGCTTCTGGAGACCACCGAACTGCCCATGGATCAGGTGGCCGGGAAGAGCGGTCTGGGCAGCGCGGACTCCCTCCGCAAGCACCTGTCGAACCGGGCCGGGCTCACTCCCACGGCCTATCGCGCGAGCTTCACCCGAAGAGGGTGAAACCGCACCAAACGGCCGGATGGTCGAAGCGGGGGTCGGAGCGGAGTACGGTGCGGGCCGTGGCGAAGGCGCCTCCGGGTGGGACTCCTCGGCTCAGCTCGGCGAGGTAGCGGGAGGTGAGCAGGGCACCTGCTTCCAGGGTCACCGGCCACAGGGAGGCGACGACCGCCTCGACGCCGGAGGCCAGCAGCGAGACGGCCAAGCCTTCGACCTCCATGTGGGAGAGGTCCTGGTCGATGTGGGCCGACCAGCAGCCCAGCAGGACGACCGTGCGTGGCTGCGTGGTGAAATCGTGCAGCGCGTGGGTGAGGCCGCGGCCGCGGCGGCCGTGACCCAGGAGCACGAGGGCGTCGGCCGAGCTCACCCGGTGGAGATCCGCCTGGAGGCGGACCCCGACGTCGGCTTCGTCCGATGGCTGCTCCGAGTAGATCAGCTCGGCCAGGTCGCCGCCCGCCTCCAGCAGTTGCGCGTTCGCGCGCTCCGACCGGTCGTCCTGAACGGCGACGACGATCGTCAGAGCCGGCCGCACTCCAAGGTCAGCATCGCGGTGTAGAGCGCGCACAGCCGCCTCTGGTCGGGCCGGCAGGAACGCTCCACCAGCAGCGTCCGCTCCAATGCCTCCTCGTACCGTCCGTCCTCGTACGCGGCGACGGCCTCTTCAAGCCCGTCGGGCGGGTCGATGACGTTGGTGTCGGTCCAGGCGAAGGGCTGCCACTCTCCTCCGCCGAGGGTGCGCATGACCTGGCGTACCCCGCGGTTCTCAGGAGCGGCAGGAGATTCTTCGGCCGGCTCCCCGGCGAGCTGTTCGAGCAGGTACGTCAGCCCGCCGAGGGGCGCGGCCCACCCGATCGCGGCCTCGTCGAAGCGCTCGGTCTCCTCAGGGGTCAGAGACATCTCCCTGTCCAGCAGGACGCCGATGGCCCGCTCCGCCCCGATGAGTTCGCCGATCTCGTCGATCTCGACCGTGATGACCTGCCTGGCCTCGGCGAGCGCGGTGTGGAACCACTCACGCGCGGACGGCGGCAGTCTCTTCACCTTCGACCCGGGCGACAACGTCTCGTCGTCCGGGTCGAGCGCACCGTCGAGCACCTCACGGACGCTCCGCGCCTCGTCCCCGCGCCAGAGCTCGGCACGTCCGAGCAGCTCGGCGGAGCGTTCGTAGTCGCTGATGAAGAAGATCGGGGAGGTTCGGATGTCCCGGCAGATCGCCTCGACCATGGCCTGTCCGAAGATGCCCATCCGGGCCTCGCGCAGCCGGATCCCCTCAAGCGCGAGGGCGAACCACTCGTCGTCGAGTTCACGGAAGTCGTTCAGCTCACGGAAGTTGCGTACGGACAGAGAGTTGCCGCGGAGCGCGCCCACGTCGAACCCGCCCCGCTCCTCCAGCAGCGCGAAGATCTCCGCCCGGACCGCCGACTCCTCGCGGGAGGCGGTGAAGGTGTCGTAGAGGAGAATGCTCCGGTCATCGTCGGCCCACAGCACCGGGGCGCTGAGGTCGCCGAGGTCGCCGCAGACGGCGCACTCCACCAGGTTCAGGCGGCCCTCGTCGAGCAGTTCGAGCAGTTCGGGGGCGCTGTCCGGGGCCAGCACCATCCAGTAGACGGCCTCGGGCAGGAGCTCTCCACAGCGTGGGCAGACCAGCTCCCCGAAGGCTCCCGGCGCGTAGGGGATGGCCACCGTCGTCAGACCTGGGTGCCCGAGGCGAGGTAGACGGCCAGGGTCGTCTTCTTCTGTTCCTCGTCGAAGCCGGGATCCTGGAGGACCGTGAGGAGCCAGGCGAGCCGCGTCTTCCTCTCCTCCGGCGTGAGCAACGCGTCCAGATTGATGTCCAGCCGGACCTTGTTGCCCAGCGCCTTCAGGTCGTTGTCGTCGATCAGCCGCTGCGCCCGCTGCGCCCGGTTGGCCTTGATCTCCTCATTGATCCTCTTGAAGACGAACTGCCGTCCCGACTCATAGAAGGTGTCCAGCCCGATGGGGATCTCGGCGTTCTGGTAGGACACGGTGGCGAACTTCAACCGAACGAAGGCCAGGTAGGTCACCCCGATGCCGGCGGCGAACAGCCAGGAGTTCCAGCCCTGGAAAGCCGCCAGCGCGCGCAGCCCGAAGAACACCGCCACGGCCGTCACACTGTTGACGACGATGAACCCCCACCACCATACGGATCGGTAGACCCGGTAGCCCGACACGTCGCCGACGATGAACGTCTGGTCCATGTCGAAGAGCGTCACCCCGCCGGCGATGGCCGCCGACAGCACGGAGAACCACGCGGAATGCTCCATCGTCTGCCGTCCTACTGGTCGGGTACGTCGTCGCCGGCGCCCAGCGCGTCGTCCAGCGCGCTGTTGAGCTCGTCCTCCGAGGTGCCGCTCGCCGCTTCCTCAGCCTCGTCGTCAAGGAGGAAGACGCCGGTCACCCGGTCGCGGGGGCTGTCTGGGGTGGCGTTCAAGCTGGTCTTGACCCCGTAATCGGTCAGCGTGTACCGTCCCGGACCGCTCTCGACGACCAGGCCGCGGCGCTGCAACGCGGGGAGCGCGTTGCGCACGTCCTCGGGCGACAGTCCTGAGTAGGCCACCAGCGCTTCGACCGAGCTGTCGCCATGGTCCCGCAGGGCCGGCAACAGCAACGACTCCACCGGCCGGACAAAGAATGGCATGGACACCTCCTGCCGTCGATTATGGCGACGCGTCTGGCGAAAATCGCTACTTCTCCAGCATGATCAGTATGTTCAGGAGTAGAGCGGCGTGCGTGGAGAGCGTCTCGCCGGCTTGGGCCGCATGGGCCTCCACCCGTGCGTGGGGACGCACCCCTGACTACGCTGTCGGCACGTGGACCCGATCTTCCAGCTTCCGTCCGATTCCCCGCTGGCCGCGGCTGTCTCCGAGGACTGGGGTCTGCTCCCGCTGCGCGTCCCAGCCGGTTGGAACGTCATCTACAACGCCCTGGAGGCCCGACGCCTGCCGGATGGAAGGGTCGAGGCCAACGACTCCGAGGACCTGTATTGGGCCCGTACCGCACCACCGCCGTGGCTGACCGCGCAGGAGGTGGCCGAGAAGGGTGGCCTGCGGGCTCGGGAGATCAACATAGACGCCGGCTGGTACGGCGGTTACGGCTTCCGCGTCGTCGTCCTCGACCCCGACTGGGACCATGAGCGGGCCTCGTACACCACTTCCGACCTCGGTGAGTTCGTCGCCACCCTGGAGGGATGGATGCGGATGATCACCCAGCGAGGGGAACTCCCCAAGCCCGGCCCTTGAAACCTCCCAGGTTGCCTAGCTGCACATGTGAACGCCTCACACCGAGCGGGGGCCAGGGGTCGCGGGCACAGAGGAGGCCGCTCATCGTCCGGGGATCTCTCTTCGCAGCTGTTGACGTGCCTGCCCTCCGTCGCGGGCTTGGCGCGGATCACGCCGTGGTTTGTGCTGTTCCTGGTGGCGAATCTGGTCTGGCAGGCGATGTGGCAGGCCACGGGATGGCCCCGCCCGGCTGGGGCCAACGCATCGCCTTCGTCGGCTACTTCGTCTGGATCGCACTTACCGGCGTGATGCTATGGCGCGGGTCAAGCCCGGCCAATGGCCGGCCGGTGCGCGGCGCAGGTCCTCCGTCTTCCCCTCACAACGGTGTCATCGGTCCGTGATCCACGTACGGATCAGGCCGCCTGGGGAAAGCGGCACTGATCGGCCTCGGCCTGGTCGCGGTGGTCTCCGCCATCGCCCTGCGGGTCACCGAGCACCGCCGAACGCGGCGAAAAGCGGCCAAGAGCCGTTGAACGCAGAAGCCCCGCTCGCACGGCTGAGGTTCCTGATCTTAGGGTGCCGCCGAGGAACCCCCTGCAGCCCCGGCGCGGCGGGTCGGTGAAAGCCGGATGCGGTGCGCGAGCGGCAGGCTGGCCCAGCAACCTGCTGTGCTGCAAAAGGGGCGTACCTTCATGTCTGCTTTCGTGATCGCCGTGGTGGCGATCTTCTTCCTCGGGATGGGCGTCTACGGACTTGTCGCGCCCGCCGCGCTGATCAGGCCGTTCCGGATCGTGGCCGACTCGGCCGAGGCGCGGACCGAGATCCGCGCTGTGTACGGCGGTTTCGGCGTGGCAGTCGGGGGCCTGTTGCTGGCAGCGGCGGCCGACGCGGGCGGGATGCGGACGGGCATGGCCGTTACCGTCGCGGTGTCTCTGCTGGGCATGGCCGTCGGCCGGCTGGTGGCGCGGCTGGTCGAGCGGCCGTCGGCGTTCTATCCCTCCTGGCTGTACTTCTGGGTGGAGGCCGTTGGCGGTGGCGCGCTGCTGGCCGCCGTCACCTGGTGAGCCGTCCCGTCACACGACGGGATCCAGGCACCGGATCGTGACAGGCCCGGAGAGCAGCGCGCTTGGGGGAAGGCCGAACATCGCGTGAAACGCGGTGCTGAAGTGGGACGGACTGGCGAAGTAGCCGTCGGCCGCGGCACGGGTGAGGTTCTCGCCCGCGGCCAGCGCACGGCCGGCCCGGTGCATCTGCGCCCACAGCCGGAACCTCCGGTACGAGGTGCCCGTACGTTCCCGGAACAGCCGCAGGAAGCGTGACTCCGACAGCCCGAGCTCGGCGGCCAGCAGCGCGGCGGGCAAGGGCTCGTCCGCGCCGATCAGACGGCGCATGGCGGCGGCGATCCGGGGGTCGGTCAACGATGCCGCCTCATGGCCGGTGACCTCGTCCGCCCAGACGGCGATCTGCCGGTCCGGGCTGCGCGCGCGGATGGTCGCCGCCCGGACCAGAAGGCCGGCCTCGGCTTCGTGCGCGGTCATGACGCCGTGCTCACCGGCGGTGAACCTGGCCCAGCATGCCCGGTCCTCGGCCGACCCGGGGTCGAGGTAGAGGAAGACCATGCGGTCGCCGCCCGCCGTGAGCTGGTGCCTGACCCGCGGCGGGATGAGAGCGGTCCGCGCCCGCAGCTCGCCGCCGGGTGCGCTCCGTACGGTGAAGGGTGCGTCCACGCCGACGGCCACGCACGCCACCGAGCCGGAGTGCGGGCCCAGCCGCAGGGACGGCCCGGCGTACAAAGCGCGGCCCGGCCACAGCCACACCGCCGCTTCCCCGCCCGTGGCTTCCCGCGCCTGGGGTGAGGCCATACCGCGACGGGTCTGTGAAAGCGCTGACATCGACGTCTCCCGCAGGCTTACCGAGTCGGAACGTTCCTTGGGACGATGAGGATACGGTGCGCTCGTTCACCCGTGGCCGCCGTCTTCATTCGCTACGCGAGGCGACCTGCGCCGAGACGATCGACGATTCCGTTTTCCGTTTTGAGATGATCGGACGCCTTGTCGAATAGGTCGGAATTCCTTAAAAATGCTGGGCGGAATTGGCGCAATGGAAGCTTCCCTCGCCGGGTTTCCCAAAGTACCAAACGTGGATGCAAGGCGGGCCCCTCAACACAACAGATGCTAATATTTCGATAGCTGGACAATATTATCTCGAGGATGCCTGGGCGATCGGAGAGGCGGCTGCCAAGTACTGGACATGCGTCAGGTCGAACTGTCGGACGTGCCATTAAAAGGGGTGCTCGAAGAATAATGTCGACTCGAAAAAGATGCAACGGTGAAGTGCGCAGTGTGCTGACACTCATTCTTTTGAGTTCATGCCTTCTCTTATCGGGCTGTGGGCCCACGAGATTCCAAGTCGACTCAAGGGTTCTTGATGACGTGCGCAGCATTGGAAAGGTGGTTGCTGAGGCTGTCAGTGAAGGCGAAGCAGACGGAGACATCGATGTCATCAACACGGTAGTGGTCGATGTCACTACCACAAAGAAAGGGAATGCGCTTAATGAAGCTGTAACGATTCTAACGCGGCACGGATGGAATATCTCTACGGACAATCGGCCGACGCAAGTGACGCTGGATTTCGCGAATCTGCCAAATGCCCATCTGGCCATGCACCCTTTTGATGCTGCATATTTTGAAAACAACCCGCAGGTTATGGAGCGAGTAAAGAGGTCGCTGGCCAAGCCGGAAACGTTGGTGAGTGTGCAGGCGTTCGCGAGCGGATAGGGGCATCACCGAGCACTGACGTCGATGACCCAGTGGGCAGTCGTCTTCAGTGAGTCGGACCGTGAGTGGAGTTTTCGCCTGATCATCGTTTTCGTGGTCTCCTGCGGGGTGACGCGCCTTCCGAGGCGCTCGGCTGGGCGGCGGTTTCCATGGGGCCGGCACGAGAAGTCGGAACTGAAAGAGGTGCGCCCGTACCCGATGTACGTGGCGCTTCTCTGCGTCCATCCCGAGCTCGACGACATCGAGCTGACGGTGACACCGGATGACCTGTACGTGGTCGCCGAAGTGCTCGGTCCCGAGGAAACGCTGGTACGGAGGTCGATACCTGAAGTATGGTTTGTTGTATGGCGACTAAGAAGGTGACGGTGACCATCCCCGAGGATCTCCTTGAAGAGGTCCGCGCGGATGCGGCTGAGCGAGGCCTGTCGGCGTACGTCGCCGAGGCGTTGCGCTTCAAGCGTGACCGGGACCGGTTGCTGGAACTGGTGAGCTGGCTGGGGGAAGAATACGGTCCGGCCACCGAGGACGAGCGCGCGGCGGCGATCGAGGAGCTTGAAGATCTCGACGCTGAGCATGAGCGCCGCCGCGTCGGCGGAAAGCGCGACGCGGACGGGGCTGCGTGAGGAAGCGAAGCGGTGAGCACGGGGAGCGGCCGCTGCGGGTCTTCGTATTCGACTGTCAAGCCTTGTCCCTGGCGGTGCGTGGCGACCGGAAGATGATCGCTTGGCTCGACATCGCGGCCCGAGGGGAGGCGGAGTTGGTGACGTCTCCGATGACGGTGGTCGAGGCGCACGACGGCAGGATCACCGAGCAGCGCTGGGACTGGGTGCTCTCCCGGCTCAACGTTGCCGACATCGGGAAGGACGAGTCCCGCCAGGCCCGCCGGCTTCTGGCCGATGCCAAGCTGCATGGGCACAAGCACGCGATTGACGCGGTGCTCGCCGTCATCGCGCGACGGCAGAGGGGGCATGTCACCGTCTTCACCTCGGACGTGGACGACCTGGAGAAGCTGCTCCCGGACTCGATCGTCGTCAAGAAAGTATGAAGGCTCGGTACGCCGGTACTTGATCAACTCATTCGTCACGGTCCGATGGCAGCAAGTGCCACATGCTCGGGGTAAGCGGGTTGGGGTGTTCGCCGGCAGGTCAGTGCATGCTCCGGGCGTCGAGTTGGCGTAGTACCCGGGTGACCACCTCGGGGTCGGCGGTTGAGTCGCGGCGTGCGTCGAGTACCGCCTGGCGGGCGGCGGACATCATTTCCGATTCGACGCGTCGGACCGTCCGTACCCGCTCGGCGCGTTTCTCGTAGGCCGCGCGCCGCTCCTCGTCGGCGGCTTCGGCGCTGATGCGCATGCCGATGTCCGTCATTCGTTTGGCGAGTAGTTCGACCACCTCTTCGGGTAGGTCCTCGGCTTCGTCGATTTCCTTGAGCCGCTTCCTGGCGGCCTTGGCCGCGCTGATGGCCAGGCGGCGTTCCAGGTCTCGTTCGGCTGCGGTGTCGGTTTTGACGCCCAGCTTGGTCACCAGCCAGGGCAGGGTCAGGCCTTGGAGGACCAGTGTGACCAGGATGACGGCGAACGCGATGAACACCAGCACAGCCCGCTCGGGGAACGGCGACCCGTCCTCCGTCTTCAGCGGGAGGGCCAGGGCGAGTGCCACCGAGGCGACGCCGCGCATGCCCGCCCACCACATGACGACCGTCTCGCGCCAGCTCAGCGGCACCTCGGAGTCGTCGTCCCCGGCCCGGCGGGTCTTCCTGGCCAGCCAGGCGGCGGGCAGCAGCCAGACCAGCCGTACCACCACCACGACGCCCACCACGGCGGCGCTCCAGCCGAGCACCTCGGTCAGCCGGCCGCCGACCGTTCCGAACAGGCTGTGCAGCTCCAGCCCGATCAGGCCGAACGCCACTCCCGTCACGAGCGTGTCGACGATCTGCCAGAACGTCGCGGACGCGAACCTGCCGTGTACGTCGTCGGCGTCCGACATGCGGTCGCTCAGGTAGAACGCGCTGGTCAGTACGGCCAGCACCCCCGAGCCGTGCCACTTGTCGGCCACCGCGTAGCTGACGAACGGCACCAGCAGCGACAGCCCCACCTGCAGCGTGGCGTCGCCCAGCAGGGCCATCAGCCGGCCGGCGACCCAGCCGAGCCCGAGTCCCACCGCGACCGCCACCACCGCCGACAACACGAACTCGCCCAGCGCGCCCGGCCACCAGAAGACACCGGTGACCGCCGCAGTGATCGCCACCTTGTACAGCACGATCGCGGTGACGTCGTTGAACAGGCCCTCGCCCTCCAGCAGCGACACCAGCCGCCTGGGCAGCCCCAGGCGGCCCGCCACCGCCGTGGCCGCCACCGGGTCGGGCGGCGCCACCAGCGCGCCGAGCGCCGCCGCGGCCGCGATCGGCAGGCCCGGGATGAGCGCGTGCGCCGTCACCGCGACGGCCGCCGTCGTCACGAACACCAGCGCCACGGCGAGCAGGAAGATCGGCCGCCAGTTCGCCGCGAACTGGCGCCACGACGTCCGCCGTACCGCCGCGTACAGCAGGGGAGGGAGGAGGAGCGGCAGGACGATGTCGGGTGGTACGTCCACGTTCGGCACGAACGGCAGCAGGGCCAGGACGATGCCGAGCAGGGTCATCAGGACGGGCGGCGGCAGCCCGAGCCGGTCGCCGAGCGGCACCGTGATCAGGGCGCCCAGCAGGATGAGCATGAGCAGCACGAACTGGTCCACGACGCCCTCCGATGATCGTCTCCATCAGCCTAGACGGGTCGTTTGCCGAGGCCACGGAGGGGCGGCCCCCGGAGAGGCATCGTGCAGCGTCAGCGGTCTAGAACATGCAGGGTGTGGTGGGCGGAGCCGAGGGGGGTCGGGCCCGACGCCGTGATGGCGACCACGTCGGCCACCCGGGCGCCGAACAGGTCCGGTACGTAGATCGCGGGCTCCAGGCACAGGGTCATCCCCGGTTCCAGCGGCGTGCCGTCGCCGGGTTGGACGCGCGGGCCCTCGTCGTGGCCCAGTCCCACGCCCCGGCCGAAGTGGGCGGCGGCGTAACGGCCGTACCCGCTGCCGTCGATCACGTCCCCGACCGCCTTGGCCACGCTCTCGGCGACGGCCGACGGCCGGGCCGCCGAGCGCAGGGCGGCGGCCCGCGCGGCGAGTACGACCGAGTACATGGCCTCGAAGTCCTCCGGCGGCTCGGCGACGGCGAACACCCGCGCCACCTCCGCGCAGTAGCCGTCCCACCGGCCGCAGAGCGACACCAGCAGTGCGTCGCCAGGGTTGATCACCCGGTCGCCGGGGAGGTGCGCGGGCCGCGCGGTGTGCTCGCCCGCGGCGACCCGCAGCGACAGGACCTCCTCGCAGCCGGTCTCCATCAGCAGTAACCGCAGCCGGGCCGCCATCGCGCGCTCGGTGGCGCCGAACCAGGACAGCTCGCGGGCCTGGCCGAGCACCGACTCCGCAGCCACGACGGCGCGCTGGACCGCCTCGATCTCGTGCGGCCGCTTGCGCAGCCGCAGCGGCGCCAGCACGGCCGTGGCGGGCACCAGCTCGGCCTCGATCGCGAGGCCGAACAGCTCGCGGACCCGCATCTCGGGATCCACGCCGACGCGTCGCGCGGTCCGGGGTACGAGCGGGACCGGGTCGGCGGTCTCGGCGGCCATGTCCAGGGTGACGACGAGAAACCCGTCGGCCCGCCCGCCCAGGAACCTGAAGTCGGGCGAGGGCCGCAACACCAGGGCGTCGACCTCGGCCTCGGCCATGGCCGCCCGCACGGCCTCCAGGGTCGGGTCCGTCACGTCAGGGTCCGTCACTTGGGCTCGTGCAGCCAGCAGGCGACCGGTCCGAAGTCGGGCTCCTTGTCCCGGCACACGTCCATGACCTGCGGGCAGCGCGGATTGAACCGGCACCCCGACGGCGGATCGGCCGGGTCAGGCACGTCGCCGGGCAGTTCGGCGGGCAGCACGCCCATCCCGTCGGGCTTGGGGATGGCGCGCAGGAGCGCCTGCGTGTACGGGTGCCGGGGGTTGGCCCACACCTCGGCCGTGTTCCCGACCTCGACGATCCGGCCGAGGTACATGACCGCGATCCGGTCGGCGATCAGCCGCACCACCGACAGGTCGTGGCTGATGAACAGCAGCCCCGCCCCCGAGTCCACGGCCAGGTCGCGCATCAGGGTGGCGACCTGCGACTGGGCCGAGGCGTCCAGCGCCGAGATCGGCTCGTCGCCGATCAGCAGCCGGGGCCGGGCCGCCAGCGCCCTGGCGATCGCGATGCGCTGCCGCTGGCCGCCCGAGAACTCGTGCGGGTGCCGGCTCGCGAAGTCGCGCGGCAGTCCGACGCGTTCCAGCAGGTCGGCGGGGGCGGTGGCGGTGTCGCCTGAGGTACGGAGCCCGTCGGCGATCTGGTCGCCCACGCGGCGGCGCGGGTTCAGTGACGCGTACGGGTCCTGAAACACCATCTGGATGCCCGTCAGCTTGCGCCGCCGCAGCCCGAGCGGTGTGACCGGCTGCCCGTCGAAGGTGATCGAGCCCTCGGTGACGGGGTTCAGCCCGCAGACGGCGCGGGCCAGCGTCGACTTGCCGCAGCCGGACTCGCCGACCAGGCCGACGACCTCGCCGGGCCCGACGGACAGGCTCGCCCCGGCGACCGCCCTGACGATCGGGCGCCCGGGCGAGCGGTGCTCGACGACCAGGTCGTCGATCGCCAGCAGGGTCATGAGTCCTCCGAATGGGGAGCCGCCTCGGCGTCGGGCAGTGAGTCGAGCAGGGAGCGGGTGTACGGGTGGGCGGGTTCGCGCAGCACCTGGCCGCGCGCCCCCGTCTCCACCACCAGGCCGTCCTTCATCACGCTCACCTCGTCCGCCACCGCCGACATGACGCCCAGGTCGTGGGTGACGAGCAGCACGGCCAGCCCCAGCTCGTCGCAGAGCCCGCGCAGCAGCCGCAGCACGCCCGCCTGCACGGTCACGTCCAGCGCGGTCGTCGGCTCGTCCGCGATCAGCACCTTGGGGGAGCAGGCCAGCGCGATGGCGATCGCGACGCGCTGCCGCATGCCGCCCGAGAACTGGTGCGGGAAGCGCCCGTACGCCTCCTCGGCGCCGGGGATGCGTACCTTGCCGAGCAGTTCGACGGCCCGCCGCCGGGCCTCCCGCTTGTCGACGCCGAGGTGGTGGCGCATGTGCTCGGTGAGCTGCTTGCCGATCGTGAGCATCGGGTGCAGGCTCGTGGCCGGGTCCTGGAAGACCATGGCCACCTCGCCGCCGCGTACCCGGTTCAGCTCCTTCGGCGGCAGCGTGAGCAGTTCGCGGTCGCCGAGCGCGATGCTGCCGGTGGTCCGCGAGCCGTGCGGCAGCAGCCCGAGTACGGCCAGGCCGGTCATCGTCTTGCCGGACCCGCTCTCGCCCGCCAGCCCGTGCACCCTGCCCTCCTGGAGCGACAGGTCCACGCCGCGCAGGATCTCCTTGCCGCCGATGGTCACCTTCAGGTCGGTGATGTCCAGGGTCACAGCGCACGCTCCTTGATGGCGCGGGCCGTACGGGGGTCGAGGGCGTCCCGCAGCGTGTCGCCGAGGAAGTTGAAGGCCAGCACCACGGTCAGGATCGCCAGGCCGGGGAAGGTCGCCACCCACCAGCTGTCGAAGACCTCCACGCCGGAGGCCACCATCGCGCCCCACTCCGGAGACGGCGGCTTGGCCCCGAGGCCGAGGAACGACAATCCGGACAGCAGCAGCAGCGCGGTGCCGATGTCGAGCGTGGCCAGGACGAGCACCGGGCCCGTCACGTTCGGCAGCACGTCCACACGCAGCGAGCGCCAGGCCGAGAAGCCCAGCAGCCGCCCGCTCAGCACGAACTCCCGCTCCCGCACGCCCAGCACCAGCCCGCGCGTCACGCGGGCGTAGGCGGGCCAGGCCACGACGAGTACGGCCAGCACCGCGTTGGTCAGGCTGGCCCCGAGCGCCGCGGCCACCACCATGGCCAGGATGACCGTCGGGAACGCGAACACCAGGTCCGCCACCCGCATGATCGTCTCATCCACCCATCGGCCGAAATATCCGGCGCAGGCGCCGAGCAGGCCGCCGATCAGCACCGACAGCGCCACCAGCATCAGCGTCAGCGGGATCGACACCCGCGCGCCGTGCATGACCCGGCTGAGGATGTCCCGGCCGAGCTGGTCCGTACCGAACCAATGGCCTGGCCCCGGGGCGGCCAGGCGCGGCAGGTCCTGGGCCAGCGGGTCGTGCGGCGCGAGCACCGGCGCGGCCAGCGCGATCACCAGCCAGGCGATCGCGATCACGCCGCCCACGATGGCCAGCGGCTGCCGCCAGGCATGGGGGAGCCGCCCGGTCAGGCCCTTGCGGGCCAGGGGATCCCGTTTCACTGCAACCTCACTCGGGGATCGATGACGCCGTACAGCACGTCCACGATCAGGTTGATGACGAGGTAGACGACGCCGACCACCAGCCCGACGCCCATGACGGCGGGCAGGTCGAGGGTGGTGGCGCTCTTGTAGGCGTACTGGCCGACACCCGGCCAGGCGAAGATCGCCTCGACCAGTACCGTGCCGGACAGCAGGCTGCCGAACGCCAGGCCCGCGACGGTGATGATCGGCACCAGCGCCGAGCGCAGCACGTACCGGAACAGGATCGTCCGGCCCGGCAGGCCCTTGGCGCGGGCGGCCCGCACATAGTCCTGGCCGAGCACCTCCAGCACGGCCGAGCGGGTGAAGCGGGTCAGCAGCCCGATCGTGTACAGGGCCAGCACGAGGGCGGGCGTGATCAGGTGGCCGACGGCCGAGCCGAAGATGTCCCACCGGCCGGCGAGCAGCGCGTCCACCGTCTGCAGGCCGGTCACGGCCGGGGCGTTGCCCAGCGCCGCGTCGACCCTGCCGCTGCCCGGGGTGATCTGCAGCCGGTAGAAGAACACGTAGAAGGCCACCAGCGCCAGCCAGAACGTCGGCACCGAGATGCCGATCAGGCTCAGCACCCGCAGCGCGTGGTCCGACAGCCGGTCCCTGCGCAGCGCGGCGATCACGCCGAACGCCACGCCGAGCACGAGCGAGACCAGGATCGCCGCCCCGGCCAGCTCCAGCGTCGCCGGGACGAACTCGGCCAGGTCCTGGCTCACCGGCCGGTGACTCTGCTGGCTGGTGCCGAGGTCGCCATGGACGACGCCCTGGAGATGCAGCAGGTACTGCTCCCACAGTGGCTTGTCCAGGCCGTGCTCGCTGCGCCACTGCGCCACGATGGCCGGGTCGCCCAGGGCCCGCTGGCCCAGGTTCGCGGCCACGGGGTCGCCGGGCACCAGGTTCGTCAGCACGAACGTCACCAGCGTGATGCCCCAGGCGAGCAGGAGCGCCATGAGGATCCGCCGGATCAGGAACCGGGCGAGGGGATGCGCCCCGCGCCGCCTGGACGGGCGGGGCGGGGCGGACGTGGCGGGCATGCCTACTTCGCGCCGAGGTCGGCGACGTCGACGGTCCAGACCGGGTGATACTCGAGGCCGGTCACCGAGGCGGCCGTCACGATGTTCTGGCTCGGCTGGATCAGCGGGATGAACGGGCCCGAGGCGTTCAGCTTCGTCTGCACGTCGGCGTACGCCTGCTTGCGCGCGTCGTCGCCGATCGCGACCGCGGCCTTCTCACCGGCGGCCTCGATCTCCTTGGCCGCGCCGGCCTTCCAGCCCGCCCGCAGGCCCACCGTCTTGCCCGGCAGGAAGGCCAGGTAGTCGCTGGGGTCCGGGTAGTCAGGGCCCCAGTACCACAGGCCCATCTCCTCCTTGCCGTTGCGGTAGTTGTCCAGCGCGGTGGTGACCGGCGCGGGCTGCAGGTCCACCGTGATGCCGACCTCCTTGAGGTTGGCCTGGATCCGCTCGGCCAGCGGCTGGAACGACAGGCCGTTCACGGTCAGCTCGCTCGGGTACTCCAGCTTCACCGTGGGGTTGGCCACGCCGCTCGCGGCCAGGGCCGCCTTGGCGCCCTCGACGTCGCGCTTGGCCGCCTGGTCGGCGGGCAGCGCGCCCAGCAGCTGCGACGGGATGACGCCGGGCGCCTGCGTGGAGCCCTCACCGGCCAGTTCGAGCAGGCCCGCGTAGTCGACGCCCTTGCGCACGGCCTCGACGAACTTGGCGTTCGGCGTCGTCTTGCTGACCTTGTCGTCCTGGTTGGCCAGCAAGAAGATCACGTTGGCCGAGGCGGTCTTCTTGACCTGCAGGGTTGCCGGCATGCCGGTCACCTGGTCGCCCGACAGGTTGAGCGCCACCTGGCTGTCGCCGCGCTGGACGTTCAGCTTCTGCGTGGCGGACTCGACGTTGCGGATGACGACCTTGTCGTAGGCGGGCTTGGTGCCGTAGTACTTCGGGTTCGCCTTCAGTACGACCTGGCTGCTCACGTTGAACGACTCGATCGTGTACGGGCCCGAGCCGGCGGAGGAGGCGTTCAGGTACTGCTCGGCCTTGTCCTGCGCGTCCGCGGTCGCGCCGTGCTGCTTGGCGAGCTTGCTGTTGATGATGCCGAGCGCCGGGTTCGGCAGGATGAACGGCAGCGCCGGGTTGGCCGCCTTGGAGGTCAGCGTGATCGTCGAGTCGCCCTCCTTGGCCACCTCGACGCCGTCGAGCAGGAACGACGGGGTCCCCTTCATGTCCCGCACCCGGTTCAGGGAGAACACCACGTCGTCCGCGGTGACGGGGGAGCCGTCGGCGAACGTCGCGCCCTGCTTGAGCTTGAGCGTGAGCACCTTGCCGTCCTTGGACAGCTCGTACGACTCGGCCAGCGCCGGCACCGGCTTGGTCACGTCGGCGCCGTCGAAGGTGAGGAGCGTCTCGTAGATCGCCTTCTCGACGGTCAGGCCGGTCGGCTCGTACGTACGCCCGGGGTCGGCCGTCTTGAGGTCGAAGGACGTGTCGATCACCAGGGTCTTGCCGCCGCCGCTCTGGGCGGCGGGCGTCTGGGAACCGCCGCTTCCGCAGGCGGCGAGGGCGAGTGCACCGGCGAGCAGCACAGCCGCCGTCTGCGAGCGGGTCGCCATTGAGTCCTCCAGTTGGACGGTTGGCCGAAAGATGTCGAGGATTGTCGGGCAGAACGTCCAGGCACTGTGCGGTCGCTGAGACGTATATAAATGGGCTGGGGGTAACTATGAGTGAAATTTCCAGGAATGGTGCCAGCGGTAGCGGTCAGCCTGGACGGATCGGCATCGGCCTGGAGCTCGACGCGGTCCACCTGAAGATCCTCGAGGTCCTGCGGGAGAACGGCAGGATCTCGGTCTCGTCGCTGGCCGAGCGGGTGGGCATCTCCCGGGCCAACGCCTACACCCGCTTCGAGGCGCTGCGCGCCGACGGCGCGATCAAGCGGTTCACCGCCGAGATCGACCACGTCAGGACGGGGCTCGGCATCACCGCGCTGATCTTCGTGACCGTGCGGCAGCAGATGTGGAAGCAGTTCAGGGCCGAGCTGGCCAGGATGCCCGAGGTCGAGTACTGCGCGATCACCACCGGCCAGCACGACGCGATGATCCAGGTACGGATGTCGGACGTGGCCGAGGTCCACGCCATGGTGACCGACCGGCTGGCCAACATCCCGGCCGTGAAGGCGACCGAGACGGTCTTCATCCTGGATGAGGTGCTCAGGCGGCCGTACGTGCTGCCCAGCGACCGTGACAAGGCCCGTCCGGCACGGCGGGCGGCCCAGGAGGCCCCCGGCGACGTGCCGCTCGGCAAGATGCGCTTCGTCGGCGCCGCGGAGGGAAGGGCCGCCCTGCACAAGGACGGGTAGGACAGTCAGGTCAGCCGGTGACGACCCCCCCGTGCACACGCTGACGTGCCGGGATCAGTCGGTGACGACCTCGGTGCACACGCTGACGTGCCGGGTGTCGTCGCCCTCGAACTGGAACTCCTCCACCAGGCGCAGCCGTCCGTCGGCCTCGGTCTCGATGCGGCTGTTGCTCTGGCCGCCCGCCTTGCCCCCGGCCTTGAGCGCGTGCGCGTAGGCGATGGAGACCAGGTCGCCGTCCCTGGTGCCGACGAAACGGCCGTGGGTGACGGTGTCGCCCGTGTAGCTGCCCCACACCACCCCGTCGGCCTCCCAGTAGTCGAACGCGGTGGGCCGCTCCTGGTCCACCACGCTCGCCGTCGAACTCACCATCACGAATCTGCGGCCGTTGAGAAGGTTCACGCCGCCCATGCTCCCGATATTTCCTGACACGGAGCGTCAGGCTGGACGTTTCTCGCCGAACGCCGAGATCTCCTCGGCGATCTGTCCAGCCGCCGTGGCCGCGAAACGGGACTTGTCAGGAATCCGGCTCTGGTAGTCGAGGTTTACCGGGGGTCAGACAGGCGGTCAAAGAGCTGAGTGGAACGATGGACTTGTGACGGCCGCTTCGCAGGCCGCCGTCTCCCATGAGACGAACTTGTGACGGCCGCTCCAGCGGGTCGCCGGTTCCCATGAGACGAAAGGAGACGCCATGTCTTCTCCGGCCACGTCTTCTTCGGCCACGCACCGTTCCATGCAGGTCGGCGAGCCTGGCGGGGACCTGTCTCTCGTCCGGGCGGACACCCGGGAGCCGGGCCCGGGCCAGGTGCGGATCACCGTCGAGGCGTGCGGGGTGTGTCACTCCGACGCGTTGATCACCTCCGGTCACATCCCGGGCACCACCTTCCCCGTCACGGCGGGGCACGAGATCGCGGGACGCGTCGACGCGGTCGGCGACCACGTCGCCGGCTGGTCCGTCGGTGATCGGGTGGCGGTCGGCTGGTACGGAGGCAGCTGCGGTCACTGCGACGCCTGCAGGCAGGGAGACGGCATCCTGTGCCCCGAGCTCCAGGTGCCGGGTGCCGCGTACGCGGGCGGGTTCGCCGACTCCGTCGTCGTGCCGGCCGTCGCCCTGGCCGCGATCCCGGACGAGCTCACGGCGGTGGAGGCCGGGCCCCTGGCCTGCGCCGGCGTCACCGTGTACAACGCGCTGCGCCACAGCTCCGCGCGTCCGGGCGACACCGTCGCGATCCTCGGTGTGGGCGGCCTGGGGCACCTGGGCGTCCAGTTCGCCGCGAAGATGGGCTTCAACACCATCGCGCTGGCCCGCGGTCCCGACAAGGCGCCGCTGGCGCACAAGCTCGGTGCCGCCCACTACGTCGACAGCGCCGCCGCGCCCGTGGCCGACGCGCTGCGGGCGTGCGGGGGAGCCAAGGTGGTGCTGGCGACGGTGACCAACGCCGAGGCGATGTCCGCGACGATCGACGGCCTGGGGCCCCGCGGTGAGCTCATCGTCGTGGGCGTCGACATGGAACCGCTGCGGGTCACGCCCCTGCAGCTGGTGGGGGCGGCCAGGCGGGTGTACGGGCACGCTTCCGGCAACGCGGTCGACATCCAGGACACCATGAGGTTCGCCGCCCAGAGCGGTGTCCGGGCGTGGACCGAGGAGGTCCCCCTGGAGGAGGCTCGGGCGGCGTTCCAGAAGATGCTCTCCGGCCAGGCCCGCTTCCGCATGGTTTTGACCACCGCCAACTGATCGACCATCGCAGCGGAAACTCCGCCCGACCGTTACCGATTGGTTACACACCGTACCGCAATCTATCCCCTGAGTAGTCATGCGGTCTGTGATAGTAATGTCACGCTCGGTGTTCGGTGGGGATTGGGGAGATCCTTATGCTGCAATACGTAATCGCGGCCGTGGCCGCGGTGGGTGTGGTGGCGCTCGCGGCCACCCTGTTCAGGCTCACGAAGAAGGGCAGCGACGACAACGACGCCGGCGGGCCGTCGGCGGGCCACGCGGGCGCGATGCTGTCCGCCCTGTTCCTCCTGGTCTTCGCCATCGCGATCATCGTGCCGTGGACCACCGCCGACTCCGCCGGCCAGAACACGCACACCGAGAGCCAGGCCGCCGTCGAGGCCTACTGGTCGGCGTCCGGCCTGCCCGGCACCGCCCCCGACGTCGTACGCGCCGGACTGCGCGACTACATCACGTTCGTCGTCCGGGACGAGTGGCCCGTCATGCAGCGCGGCTCGATGGATCCCGTCGGCACGGAGCGGCTCGACGCGCTCCGGGCCCGCGTCGCCGCGCTGCAGGTGACCACCGACCAGAAGGAGGCCAAGACCGCGGTGCTCGACCACCTCGCGGCGATCGCCTCCGCCCGTTCCCAGCGCACCGCCGACGCCGCCGCGACGCCGCCCGACGGCCTGCTGGCCCTGACGATCCTCACCGGCCTGCTGGTCGTCCTGTTCCCGTTCCTGGCCGGAGCGCGGCCGACCGGGCTGGCGGTCCTGCCGCTGCTGGCGATGGCCGCGATGCTCGGCTTCGGCGTCTACCTCACCTGGGACATCTCCCACGCCTTCGACGGACCGCTGGCCGTGGGGCCTGAGGCGTACAAGGGCGCGCTGCAGGAGTTCGCCCGGATAGCCGGAGGCGTGTGACCGTGAGGGCCTGGCGCATGCCGCTGCTCCTGGCGGGCACGCTGTTGGCGCTGTCCGCGAGCGCTCCCGCCGCGGCCGATCCGGATCCGGGCGACGTGACGGTGAAGGTCGGCGTCGAGGCGACCGTCTGTGTGGACGTGCCGCTGGTGAGCGTACACATCGGGAAATGCGCGGCGCCGGCGGTGCAGCCGCCGACCGTGGTGAAGCCGCCGAGCGTGGTGATCGTGAAGCCGCGCCCCGTCGTCACCCCGAAGCCGCGGCCCGTGGCCACCCCGAAGGTGACGCCCACGGTGCGGGTCGTGATCACCCCACGCCCCGCGAAACCCAAGCCGACTCAGCGGCCGACACCCAACCGGGTGCGGGCGCCCCACATCGCACCCCAGCCCGTCCGCGTCAAGCCGGCCAAGCCGACGCCGAAACCCACACCGACCCTCAAGCCGACGCCCAAGCCCCCGATCGCCTACGTACGCGCCCATCGCGCCCCGCCACCGCGCCCGCGGAAGAACCCGCTGGGCACCGTGCTCCTGATGGTGGTCCTCACGACGGCCATCGCGTCCACCACGGCTGTGGCGTTCGCGTCCGTGAGATAAAACCGGTACCCGGGTCTCACCATCGGCAAGCTGGTCTGAAAACCGTCTGGCGACGCTGAAGGCGGGAACCGAAACCGGTTCCCGCCTTCTTGGCTTTCAACGTGCGGTGGTGAACAGGAACGCGCAATCCTGTACGGCCTCCACGCGGTGGCGGCGTTCGGGCATGACCAGCAGATCGCCGGGCATCCCGTCCCAAGAGTCGGGCCCGGCGACAAGCCGCATCCGCCCGTGCAGTACGTGCACCGTGACCTCGCCAGGATGCTCGTGCTCGTGCAGGTGTTCGCCCTGCCGCAACGCCATGACGGTCTGCCGCAGCGAACGATCGTGCCCCCCGTGGACAGTGGTGGCGCTGCGGCCGCTGTCCGCCTCGCGGGCAAGCGCGAGCTGATCGCGAACGAGGGCAGTCAACGAGACCTTGGTCATGACTGTGGGGCGCGACGGTCTCGCCGAGCTTCCAACTCTTCCGGGCTGACCGGGATCAACATCGGCTGTCCAGGCGCGCAGAACATCGTCACCACGAACTGCGACTCCTCGTCGGTGAGGTGGTTGCCGTCCTGGTAGTGGATCACGTCTCCACCGGGCTCCCAGAACGCGTCACCAGGCCGGAGAACCCGCACGGGATCGCCTTCGAGCTCGAAGTTGACGGCGCCCTTGATCACGTAGCCGTACGCGGGCCCGGAGTGCCGGTGAGGCGGCGCACCAGGGCTGTTCGGCGGCAGCGTGACCCGGAGCGTCATCGCTTCGGCCCCCTCCGGCGCGGCCGGCGCCCCCGGCACGGTGCCGACCACGTCGATCTGCGGCGGTGGCCCGCTCTTGTCGGGGTTGTCGAGGTGGTGGGCTTGAGCGTGATCGGTGCTCATCACGATTCCTTCCTGGAAGTGGCCGGCTCGATTCGGCCGTGCACCAGCTCAGACAAGACAGCGCCCCGATTTGTGACAACGCTCCGAACAGTGCGTCTGCCTCATCTGCGCAGTTCAAGCGTCATGTTGGTATTAGTAGGGGTCCGCCGCGCTCGCTCAGATCGACCTGGAACTGGCGATGGGCACCGGCACCGACGCCGCCATCGAACGCGCCTGCCAAGACCTGCTCGCCGCACCGCGCCGAACCTGGTCCTCACCACGGCTGTGGCGTTCGCGTCCGTGCGATAAAACGGGGACGCGCCGGGTCCTAATGCTGTTCCTGTCCCGTCTCGACGGTGTCGGCCGCGTTGTCGAGCTTGTGCGGCTGAACGGCTTGTGCTGTGAGGGCCATGGCTTCTGTGGTCTGTTCGAAGGTGCGCTGGGTGACGGCGATGTAGAGCACGTCCAGGACGGCCAGCTGGGCGTGTCGGCCGAGGATGGTTTGGGTGCTGAAGCCGACCGGGTGCACCTTGGTGGCCAGGACGAGTTCGGCCTGGCGGGCGACAGGGGAGGTCAGGTCGCTGGTAAGGGCAACGGTCCGGACGCCGTGCGAGCGCGCTTCGGTGATCAGATCGACGACCTCTCGAGTGCGCCCGCTCTGGGAGAAGACCACAAGTACGTCGCCACGGGACATGAGGGCGGCACCGGTCAGGGCCATGTGTATGTCGGTGGAGGCCCAGACGGGCAGACCGATGCGGTACAGCCGTTGCTGCAATTCCGAGGCCGTGGTCGCGCTGCCGCTGACCCCGTAGACCATCACCCGGCGGGCCGCGGCCAGCAGACCGGCCGCACGCTCCACGGCGGCCAGGTCGAGGTTGGCGATCGCCTCGGTGACGACATGTCCGATGTTGTCGGCAATGACACGGGCGACCTGCTGAATGTCGTCCGCCTCGGTCAAGCTCGTGCCGATGTGCTCGACCCAGGCGTCGGGGCCGGTGCGGCCGCTGTCGGAGGCGAGGGCGATACGCAGGGCGGCGTAGCCGTTCAGGTTCAGCGACCGGCAGAACCTGGTGATGGTGCCGGTGGAGACCCCACACCGCTCCGCCAGCTCGACGATGGTCAGCCGGGCCACCGCTGCCGGATCGCCGAGCGCGAGCTCGGCGATCGTACGCTGAGCGCCAGGCATGGTGGGCAGCAGCGCGCGGATGCGCTCGATGACGCCGCTCTGTGACATGCGATCTCTATTCGTCAAAAATTTTTCTTCGCTATGTTGGCTATCAACGTATCACGAGGCATGAGTCGGGCGAATGTCCGGTAAACGTCCTTGACATGGCCGGTTACTCGCTTCCACAGTGAGCCGGAGTGGGAAATATTTCTCCATGTTGGGAGTCGTGGTGTCCGATCAGCATCGCCCCAGTGCTGCCGCGTATCTCGTGGCGGCCAGGACCATCCTGGAGCAAGTCGTCTCCGAGCAGGCGCCCGCGGTCCAGGCCGCGGCCGACCTCATCACGAAATCGATCCGTGCGGGCGGTGTCGTCCAGGCCTTCGGTACTGGGCATTCCGAGGGGCTGGCGATGGAGATCGCTGGTAGGGCCGGTGGGCTGGTGCCGACCAACAAGATCGCCTTGCGCGACGTGGTCACTCTCGGAGACTCCCCGCGCGAGGTGCTGTTCGATCCGTTCCTGGAACGGGACCCGGCCATCGCCTACCAGCTCTACGAGCTGGCCGCCCCTCGCCCGGAGGATGCTTTCGTCATCGCGTCCAACTCCGGGGTGAACGGGTGCGTCGTGGAGATGGCCCAGCTGGTGAAGCGGCGGGGGCACGCGCTGATCGCGTTCACCTCGACCCGGCACACCGCGCAGGCCACCTCCCGCCACCCATCCCAACTCCGGCTGATCGACTTCGCCGACGTTGTGCTGGACAACGGGGCCCCGCACGGTGACGCGCTGCTGCCGATGGCCTCGGGCGCCAAGGTCTGCGGGATCTCCTCCATCAGCGCCGGTCTGCTGGCGCAGATGGTCGTGGCGGAGGTCGTGCGTCGCCTTGACGAGGCGGGTGAGCAGGCCCCTGTCTACCTGTCCGCCAACATCACCGGCGGCGACGATCACAACCGGATCCTGGAAGAGCGCTACGCCGGACGGATCCGGAGGCTCTTATGACAGGACTCTTCTTCACCGCGGGAGCCGTCGGATGAGCATCGCGCTCGTCCTTGGCATGGACATCGGCGGCACCTCCAGCCGCGTCATCGTGGCCGACCTGTTCGGGCGCCTGCGCGGTGTCGGCCGGGCAGGCGGCGGCAACCCGGTCTCGCGCGGCCCGGCCGGAATCACCGCCATCCGTGACGCCTTGTGCGCCGCACTCGGCGCCGTCGATCCGGCCGACGTCAAGGCGGCCGTCTTCGGCCTGGCGGGCGGCGATGTCGCCGTTCACGATCCCGAGATCGCCCAGGCGCTTCGAGCGGGATGGCGGCAGGCTGGACTGCGGTGCACGCCGACCATGGTCAGCGACGTCACTCTCGCGTACGTGGCAGGTACCGACTCCGCTGAGGGCAGCGTCCTGGTCTCCGGTACGGGGGCGGTCGCCGCGGCCATCCGCGAACGCACCATCGTGCGATGCGCCGACGGGCACGGCTGGCTGCTCGGCGATCTCGGCTCCGGCTTCTGGATCGGGCGCGAGGGCATACGAGCCGCGCTCGCCGCGATGGACCGCTGCCACCCGCCATCCGACCTCCACCGCGAGATCCTGCACGCACTGGGGGTGGCGCACGCTGACCGGCGGACCTTGGCTTTGACCAGCGCCACCATCGACGCGGCTCATCGCATGCCACCTGCTGAGCTGGCCAAGCTCGCGCCCCTCATCCTGACAGCCGCAGAAGGCGGAAACGTCGAAGCGAGGCTGATCGCCAGGCGGGCCGCCGATCACCTCACCGCATCGCTCAACACCATCCGGATCCTTGGCGCCACCAGCCCCATTGTGCTCGGGGGCAGTTTGCTGACCACGCCCAATCCGCTCTCGCAAGCCGTCCGGGCGTCGGTCCGGAAGGTATGGCCGGATGCGGAGATTCACCGCGCCGGCGGGGGAGCCGCAGCCGCGGCATGGCTGGCCGGCCGGCAGCTTTCCGGCGTACCCGCGCTCGAATCCCACGCGCTTTATACGCGGCTCCTGGGCGCCGAGCCGATCCCCCCGCGCCGCCCGCAGAAGATCCGATGACTGATCTGAGCCGTTCCCGATGTGCCTTCTTGGAGCAGGTCGAGTCGATTTCGAAGACGTCATCGTCCGTCGCACCTCACACCACGTTTACGAAGGGACACCGCTCACATGGAGCCCACACAAGCCGGCCGGTGCCGCTTGCCGGGAGGAGGGCGGCTGATGTACGAAGAGCCGCGAAACGGAGCCAGTGTCAGCCCGGCCGGCGAAGAACCATCTCTGGGCGTGCTGATACGAACCTGGCGCGAGCAGGCATTGCTGACACAGGAGGAGCTGGCCAAACGGTCGGGGCTGAACCCCCGGACCCTTCGTCGGCTGGAGCACGGCGAACCCCACCGCCCACGCGGCTCGTCGCTCTTGGCCTTGGCCGAAGCACTGGGGCTGGACCCCAGAAAGCACAAGCAATTAGTCGCCGCATCGCTCAGGAGCCACACCCATCCAAGGGCGCGCGGGTTCAAAGATGACACGGACGCGCCGGCTCCTGCGATGACCATGCCGCGCCAGCTCCCGCCCGGCCCCGCGCACTTCGTCGGCCGATCCAAGGAACTGCGCACACTCGACGGCATGCTCACAACGGATGAACAGATCATGCGGACGGGTCCTAAGGTGGTGGTCATCGCCGGATGCGCCGGGATCGGCAAGACCGCGTTGGCGGTGCACTGGGCGCACCTGGTCGCCGACCGTTTCCACGATGGCCAGTTGTATGTGAACCTGCGGGGATTCGCGCCAAGCGCGGAGCCGGCTGATCCGGCTGAGGCGATCCGCAGCTTCCTTGGCGCATTGGGTGTTGTCCCGCAGCAGATCCCCGCCGGCGCGGACGCTCAAGCGGCGCTGTGGCGCAGTGTGGTGAACGGAATGCGACTGCTGATCGTCGTTGACAACGCGCTCGATGCCGGTCAGGTTCGTCCGCTGCTTCCTGGCGGCAGTGGGTGCCTGGTCATCGTGACCAGCCGCAATCAGCTGCCCGGCCTGGTGGCCGCGGGCGCCAGCCCGCTGGTGCTCGAGCCGCTGTCCAACGGTGACTCCTTGCGGCTGCTGGCCGAACGGCTCGGCGCCGCGCGCGTGGTCGCCGCACAAAAGGCCGCGAAGGAGATTGCCGCAGGGTGTGCTGGATTACCGCTGGCGTTGTCCGTTGTGGCAGCACGCGCGTCCATCCATCCCGACTTCAGCCTCGACGACCTCGCCGTCGAAGCGGACGCCGCCAGTAGTTGGCTGGACGTGCTGTCTTGCGAAGACCCGTTTGCCGATGTCCGGTCCGCGTTCTCCTGGTCCTATCGCACTCTCGGAGCGGCGGCCGCCCGGATGTTCCGGCTGCTTGGCATGCACCCGGCACCCGACATCGGCGTTCCGGCGGCTGCCAGCATGTGCGGCCTGCCGGTACGCCAGGCGCGCGCCTTGCTGGCAGAGCTGCACCGCGCACACTTGATCGCGGAATCCGTTCCCGGCCGATATCAGCTACATGACCTCATGCGCGCCTACGCCGTTGAACTGGCCGCGGCTCAAGAGTCGCGCACGGAACGTCACCAGGCCGAGCGCCGCATCTTCGACCACTATCTCCTTACCAGTTTGGCAGCCTCACACCAGTTGACCGGGCTGCCGCACGACAGCATCCCTGTCGATCCTTTGGCGCTCAATGTCAGGCCGGAGTCCATCGCCACTTACCAGCAGGCTATGGAGTGGTACCAGCGTGAACATCGGACGCTGCTGGCTCTCGTCGACCATGCCCGCGACAACGGGGACGACTGCCGCCTCGACCGGCTCGCTCGAGGGCTGGCCGATTATCTCGATCGCGGTCGACATTGGCAGGAGTGGAGACTTGTCGAGCATGGCCATCGAGCGACGTCGACGTAGTGCTCATCCAGCCTGGTGAGAGGGGCGAGCTCGGTGGAGCTCGCCCCTCTCACAGCCAGGTGGCCGCGACTACAGGTCGGCGACCACAATGTCGTCCAGGTGAAGGGAGCAGCCGACGCTACCGCTCATGCGTCATTCTTGTCCGGCGGGAAGCTGATCAGCTGCTCGCCTCGATCTCCGCGAACTGCATCACCTTGCCCGTCCCGGTGACGCGCACATATCTGGTGGTGACCGGATCGAAGGTGAAGGTCTGGCCATCGGCGCCGGGCCGTGGGTAGCCGTTCTGAGTCGTGACGGTGGTCCAGGCCGAGCCGTCGGGGGAGGTCTCGATGGTGAAGCGGGAGGGGAAGCCGTCGCCCGTGTTCGCGCCGTCGTTCCTGGCGTAGAGGGTCACCTTGCCCACCCGGGTAGGGCCGCCGAGGTCGACCTGCAGCCATTCGGGGTGGTCGGTCGTTCCGATGAGGCTGCTCCAGCCCATGGAGTACCAGAGGTTGGAGTGGCGCACCCCGTCGGTGGCGTTGACGCGCAGCCAGCTCTCGGCCGGATACTCCACCGAGCTGGAGGAGGTGACCGTACGGCCGGCGGCCAGGTTGCCTCCGGCGGCCTCGATCTCGGCGAACTGCATGTGGTATTCGCCGAACTGGTCGGTGCTCAATTTGGTGCCGGTGACCTTGATGTAGCGGGCGCTGACCGGGGCGAACGGGAAGGTCCGCGCTCCGGCGCCCGGCTTGGCGTAGCCGGTCACGGTGGCGACGTTGGTCCAGGTCGAGCCGTCCGCTGAGACATCGATGGTGAAGTCCGTGGGGAAGCCCGAGCCGGTGTTGGCGCCGTCATCGCGCGGGTACAGGTCCACCCGGCTCACCGGGCGCGCCGAGCCGAGATCGGCCTGGACCCACTCGGTGTGGTCGACGTTCTTGCTGTCGGAGCTGCTCCAGCCGAGGGCTCCGGTGGCCGAGGAGCGGCGGCCGTCCACGGCGGAGCCCGTCCCCCAGCCGTCGGCCTCGTACGAACTGGAGGCGGTGATGGTGGCGCCCTCGGCGGCGTTGGTCATGGGATTGATGTGCACGTTGTCGAAGCGGGCGGCGGCGCCGCCGGTGACGAGGGCGATGTTGCCGACGGGGAAGGCCGCGTCGTTCACCGTCAGCGCGGGGAGCTGGCGGGTGCCGCTGTAGACCTTCAGCGTGTTGCCTTTGGCCACGACCCGGAGGCGGTTCCACTGGCCCGCCGTGTAGCCGGGGGCGTCGGCCTCGGCCAGGGGGATTCCGTTGCGGTAGACGAACACCTTGCCGTTGTTGCGCTGGGCGATGAGGTAGCCGGTGTCCATGTCTGAGCCGTTGAGGCTGCGGACCATGAGTCCGGCCCAGTTGGCGCTGCCGCCGTCGGGTGACACACCCGTGATCTTGAGGTCGACGCCGGCGGCCACGTCACGATAGGCCCGGCCCTCCAGGACGGAGGTCACTCCCCAGTCGGCGGCGGTGCTGGCCTGGACGTACTCCTGCCCGCTGACCGACCATGAGCCCCTGGAGGTGCGCCAGTGCTGGCCGGCGGTGCCGAAGTCGTCGTTGTAGGGGAAGGCGAGGTCCGGGGAGTTGGCGGAGAGCTCGTCCAGGATCTGCTTGTGCCGCTGCTCCACCTCGGTGCCCGAGCGCTCGTAGTGCGTGGCGTCCAGGATCAGGCTGTTGGCGATGGCCTGGGCGGTCACGGGCTTGGTCTTGGCGAGCTGGTTGAGCAGCTCGAAGTCCTCCAGGCCGTCCGTCTGGGCCTCGCTGCGCAGGCTGTCGTAGACGTTGAGGGCGTTATCTTTAGTGTTGGGCCGTACCAGCCATCCGTCGCCGCTCTGGGAGTCTTTGAAGGTGTCGATGTGCTGACCCGGCCTGTTGAAATCCCACCAGTAGTTCCAGCCCCAGTGCAGATATCCGGTGCCGCCGATCTTCCACACCAGCCAGGGCAGGAGCCTGGTCTCGGCCAGGTAGTGGCTGATGAAGCGGTTCATGTAGTCGCTCTCCGGGATGTTGGCGGTGTAGAGCCACAAGTCCTTCCCGGCCAGCCGCTGGGACTGGTAGTGCGCGATGTTGGGTTGGTAGAGGAACGTGGCCGGCGTCAGCGTGGTCAGCGACGGTTCGGTGCCGGGGTAGAGCTGGTTGTGCGCCTCGTTGGTGCGGGGGGTGGGGAAGTACTGGCGGTACTTGCCGTACAGCCAGTTGGCGGCGTTGGCCCAGGCGGGGTCTTGGGGCTCGTCCACCGCGCTTATGTAGAACTTGTCGGTCCACTTCTTGACGTCCAGGTGTGCTTTGAGTGCCGGTAGCACCTTGTCCAGGTAGGCGCCGGCCTTCGGGTCGCCGTAGGGCACCAGGACCCGCTTGAGCCCGCCGCTCACGCCGTTGGCGGGGACCAGCATCTCCAGCTGGTTTCCTCCCTCTATCAGGGTCGGGGTGTAGATGTACTGCAGCGCGCCCGCGGTCTCGAACAGCTTCACGAACCGGTCGAAGTCATCCCAGTCGAAGGTGAAGTTTCCGGCCCCGTCCACGGTCGAGTGGGGAATGAGCAGCGCCTGGAAGTCGGCGTAGATCACGTTGTTGCGGTGCTTGGCGTGGTTGGCCGCGAAGTTCTTGATGACCGTCCACCAGCCCTCGTCGAACATCTTGACGTCGTACTGGTCCGGAATCGCGTCGATCGTGCCCGCGTAGTCCCAGCCGGCGGAGGTGAACCAGTTGTTCATCTTGAAGGTCGACTGGTCGGCCGGCGGGACGGTGACGTCGTAGACGCGCAGGCTCACGGGCACGGTGACATTGCCGGACGCGCTCTGGACCACGGCGTTGCCGGTGTAGACGCCGGGCGCCTGACCCGCGGGCACGAACACCTGGTAGAACCAGGCCAGCGTCGTGTTCGCCGCCGGGCTTTGCGCGGTGTTCTCCACCAGGGCGTCGTAGTAGTCGTCGCCGCCGCCCGGCGGATCTTGGCGCGTGGTGCCGATCTGCTGGATCGTCGGATGGTTGTATTCCAGCCGAACCGTCGGCACCAGCCGGTCTCCCGGGCCGGTCAACGGGCTCACGCTGACCGACACGCCGCTCTGCGCGGAGGTGGACCGGGCCAGGATCTGGGCGGCCTCGAACTCCCCGCGGGCCGCGTACAGCGCGATGTACTGGGTGGATCCCACCGGGGACGAGGTGAAGGGCCGGTCGGCCGCGTCCATCGTCCACACCGACAGCCCTGCCGCCGCGTGCGCGGGCACCACCAAGAAGGTCAGGCATAAGAGGCTGAGGACCGTGGTGAGCATCGTTCCGCTTGGCTTCATTCTACCTCCATTGAGAAAAATTTCTCTGTACTCCTTGAATAGATTGAGAGCGCATGGCTTCAGCGTCAACAGATTTCGCGAGAATTCGGTCAAACGCGACAGAAATCCTGGAGTTGTTGGGCGGTAGATCACTGGATGGTGAACAGTTTTTCGCTATATGTCTGCAAAATGCCCGCCGTATGCCCTGGTTTATCGGTCATCTCGCGCTGAGACTGGCACGGAGCCCGGCCGCCGCCCCTCGATCGGATCGCAGTCGTTCAAAAGGAGGATCCATGCTCGAAAACCGCACGTTAGTCCGCACCGTCCTGGTCTCCACGCTGGCGCTGCTCCTGTCCTTAGGGACGGCCGGGGTGTCCAACGCCGCGTCGGCCGGGAAGTCCGGGGTATTCGCCTGCCCGCAGTCGGGACAGCGATTCCAGCTGAGCGGCGATACGACCAAGAGGGTGTACGTCGTGGGCCCGGGCCCTGCCGCGTACGCCGTGCCGGACGAAACCGTCTACTTCCACCTCTGGAACACTTGGGACGGCATCAGCTCGTGGCCCCGCGACACTGTGTCGAGTTGCTTCGGGGGAGCCCGCATGTGGAGCAACGCTTACCTGGTCAGGAAAGACGGGACGAACGCCGTCTACATCTATGACTCCTGGGCGGGTGCGTTCCGCTGGATCCCGGACGAGGCCACCTTCAACAAATACGCCTTCGCGTGGAACAAAGTCGTGGTGGTGACGTACAGTCTGTCGCCGGTCGGCGGGTTCTGGAGCTGACGAACAGCTCGCCGGCGGCCGACAGCGCCTTGGGTCAAGCGCCGGCTCCGCGGGCTGGATCGCAGACACAGCAGTGGGCGAAGCTGAAGGGCCGTTCGCACGCCTCCTGCCAGATGCCGGCGCTGTGCGGACTTCTCGACGCCGGGTTGATCAACCGTGCGATCACGAGCGCCACCACCGCCGCCGCCCCGGACTCGATCAGCGCGGACGCCGCGCTCTGCACATGCGCGCCAGACACGAACAAGTCGTCCACCAGCAAGACGCGCGCCCCGCTCACCCAGTCCGGCCAGAGGATCCGGAAGGCGTCCCGGTGGGAGCGACGGTCGGCCAGCACCGGTGCGAACCTGGTGTCGGCCTCCAGCAGGAGTGGAGGTCGCCACAAGGGAGCCAGCGCGCCCACCTTCTCCACGACCTCCCACATGATGTGGAGGGGCCGGGCAGGTAACTCGGGGTTGTTGCTCGGGATCGTGGCCACCAGTGTGAACGGCCCGCCCGCCAGCCCTTCCAGGCATCGGACATGCCGGTGGTAGAAGTGGGCCACTGTCGCGGCCAGGAAGTCGCCCCGCTTGCGCCGCCCGCCGGCACCGTTGAGGTCTCTCTCCCGGACAAGAACGTCATACAGCTGCGTGTTCCTGGTCGTCAGCGAGATCGGCACCACGTGCTGGGTGTGGCCGTACAGGTTCTCCGTGGTGCGCTTGCAGCTCGCGCAGGTGGCCCAGGGTCCGCCGGTGTGGCCGGCGTTGTTCGGGCCGGAGTGGCAGATCCGGCACACGCCTGGCCGCGTCGGTGGAACGGGGCGAAACAGCGGCAGGAATTCGCGGGTGAACGCCTCGGCGTCACCCATGATCAACAGGTGTTCGTTCGAGGGGTCATATCTACGAGATTGACTGCCTGCTTGGTCAGCTCGTCAATGTCCTGGACGGCAGTCATGCCTCCCCGGATGCCCGCCCGCGCGGCCCACAGTTGTTCCTGGTGAAGCCGCTGGGACAGGAAGACGTACTTGCCGGTGTGCAGCGCCTGCTCGACGTGCCCGGCGGACGCTCCGCCGTCGGCTCCGTCAATGACGTACAGGCTGTCTGCCAATCCGCAGGTCACGACACGTGAAAGCGCGGCGGTCCGGTCGCTTGGGGCGGCGTCGGGCCAGAACGCGGAGATGAGCGCGCCGCAGCCGGCTATCCTCTCGGCCACACTGGCGTACTCGCCTACGGTCGATGGCTCGGTGATGCCGCCTGCCAGGACGGCGAGGGTGCGGCCGCCGGCGTCGAGTGCGGCCTGGTGGACGGCCGCGTCCAGGGCTGAGTGCAGGGGCGCGACGACGGTGATGCCGGCCTGGGCCAGGGCGCGGGCCGCGGCCGTCGCGTGGATGGTGTCGACCTCGCCGACCACGGCAACGGCTCGGTGATCGGTGGGGAGGATGCCGCCGCGGATCCACAGGAACGGCTGCCGGTCGTAGGCCCACATCAGATTGCCGGGGTAGGCGTCGTCAAGCACGGTGACGAGGCGGACGCCGTGACCGCGCATGGTCGTGACGAGGTCGCGCGCCCAGGTCAGGTCGCCGGGCTGGACCCGTGCCGCGACGGAGGCGGCGTGCGCCCGGTCGTCTGTGTCCCGGCTCGCGCAGCCGCCGTCGAGCACCTCCAGGGCGCTACCGGTGTCGAGGATGACCCGGGCGGTGAAGAACCAGGGCCGGTCATGGGTGGCTTTGGTGAGGGCGAGAACGGCGGCCTGCTCGTCGATCGTGGTCATGGTCATCACCATCTCGAACGTGGTTTCGGGGTGAACGTACGCGCCGACACCGACAAACGCGGCAACGGGCTGCGCGGTTCCAGTGGCCCATGGTGCCGGGCTCGGAGTGCCCAAGAAGCGCAAACAACTGTTCCGTTGTCCTTCAACTTCGCGTACGACCGTCCTTGCCGGGTACCGGGGCGCCAGAGAGGGGGAGCCATGACATTGGACGCCATCAGCATGATCAAGTCAGACCATCGCGACGTGGAGCGGCTTTTCGGCCGGCTCAAGAAGGACACCGAGGATCGTCCGGCCCTGCTAGCCGAACTGGCCGCCAAATTCGTCGCCCACTCCAGAGGAGAGGAGGAACTGGTCTACCCGGAGATCGCCAAGACCGTACCCAGTGAGAAGGACCAGGTCCGAGAGGGAGCGGAGGAACACCACCAGGCCGAGCGGATGCTGCTCAACCTCCTGGACGTCGACACCGACACGGCGCAGTTCGACACGCTGCTGAACGAGCTCGTTCTGGCAGTCGCGCACCACGTTCAGGAGGAGGAGAGCGAGATCCTCCCAGCGCTCAAGAAGGCGGTTTCCCGCGAGCGCCTGGAGGAGCTCGGCCGAGCCTTCAGCGAACGCAAGGCACAGGAGATCCAGCACGGTCTTCCGGTGGGGAGCGGTAACAAATCGAGGAAGCAGAGCCGAGGATCCAAGGAACCGAGCAAGGAGGATCTGTACCACCGAGCCCAGGAGGCCAAGGTCCCCGGCCGCTCGTCCATGACCAAGGAAGAGCTCACCCAGGCGCTGCAGAAGAGCGGCAAGGCCTGATCGGCGCGTGGGCCGCCTCGCGATATTGGGACCTTTGACCCTGCCAGGCGCAGCGAGGGCGCCGAATAATGGCAGGTGGGAGGTGACTTCCATGAAAGAAAGTCATGAGCTCCGCTGGGGTGGAGTGGCAGGCGTCGTGGCCATAGTGGTCGCGATCATCGGGCGCCTGGTGATGGGGAACGCGCCGCAGATCACGGAGTCCGCGATGACGATCTCGGGGTATCTGGTCGAGCGCCGGGCCCAGGTTCTGGCGGCGGCACTGCTGTACGCCATCGCGACCGCGCTGTTCCTGTGGTTCGGCGTGGCGCTGGCCACTGCCTTCCGCCGTTCGGACGAGACCAGTGACGCGCCCGCGATGGTGCTCGCGGGGTACATAGTCCTCGCCGCCACCGGATTCATCGGCATATCCGTGTTCGCCGGAATGACCTACGCGGTCACCACGCATCGGCCGCTGCTGGCCATCGCCGCGGGGCCGTATATCTCGCTGACCGTGATGGACGCCATCATGGGAATCGCGCTGGCCGTGCCGTTCGCGGCCTCGGCCGCCGCCATCATGCGCACGCACGTATTTCCGCAGTGGATGGCCTGGTGCGCCATCGTCGTCGCCGTGGTCAGCGTCCTGGGCGCGTTCACGGTCGCGATCACCGGCGGTCCGCTGGCGCCCGGCGGCGCGTTGGTGGCGTTCGTGCCCGGGGTGCTCACCGCGCTGTGGGTGCTGGCGGCGAGCTGGCTGCTCATCCGCGAGCATCTGCCGATCCCGAGCGCCGGGGTAAGGCCGGTGATGGGCCACTAGCCACACGCCGTTAGCCACACGCCACTGGCCACCGCCACCAGCCACCACGCCGGGTGCCTGACCATGCTGGATCCGATCATCGGCATGTTCGGCGCCCGGCGCCCGGCGAGCGGCGATGGGGCTTTGGGCGAGCCCGCTCAGTCTCCGTGCAGGCCGTCGGGGTCGCAGTAGTCGACCTCGTCCGTGGGCCTGAAGTTGGACACGATGATCTCGCGTTTGAACCGGCCGCCCTTTGGTACGTCCTCGGCCGACACCTCGTACGTGAACTGCTGCATCGTACGAAGCCGGGTACCACCGATGATGATCGGGCGCCGGACCAGGTAGATGGCGGCCCACGGACAGCAGTAGTAGCTGCCGTACGGCTTGCCCCCGGCGTCGGTGGCGTAGGTGATGGCCCCACTGGCGAAGGCGGCGTCGATCTCGGCCTGGATGCGCAGGGTGTGGGCCGCGTCGGGGTCGTACTCCCACATCTCCTTGATCGCTTGCCGGGCGCGGGGATCCGCCTGCCACACGCCGCGCTTCTGCGGGTCGGTCAGGCACCAGGGATCGAAACTGCGGGGGTTCACCGGCGGCGTCGCGACGGGAGGCACGGCCCGTCTCGCGTCCACCCCTTTGTAGCCGGCGATGAGCTGCGGCATCGCGGTCAGCTGGCCGAGGTGGTAGTAGATCTCCAGCGCCCGCTGCAGCCGCTGCTCGATCGCCTCGTGCATCCGCGGGTTCGGGTCGGTGTCCAGCAGCCCTTCGGCGTAGTCGGCGGCGGTCGCGGCCTCGGCGACGAGCTGCCTGAGCCGCCGCAGGGCGTCCATGTGCCGGTCGGCGTCGGCGACGGTCTTCTCGAAGACGCCGAGCGCGACCTCGGCGTGCTGGCGGATCGCGCGCGAGGCGGCCAGCATGCCGTGCAGGTGCGGCAGCGGACACGGGTCGGCCTCGGCCCACTCGGGCAGGTCGGCCGGGAGGAGTAATTCCTGCTCCACCAGGTAGCCGGGATTGCCCGCCGCCTGCCGCGCCCGCGATACCCACCCTTCGACCTGCGCGAAGCACGCGCCCACCTGCTGGGCGGTCACCGGCGGCACGAATCCGGAGGTGCGGGGGTCGGCGGCGTAGTCGGCGTCCAGCAGATGCTCGCCGATGGCCTGGAGGACGAACGCGTTCCACACGCACAGCAACTGCCCGGCGGCCCCCTGCGGGCCGTGCCACAGGTTCACCCCCTCCAGGGCCAACCGGCCCCGGAGGCTTTCGGCCTGCTCCAGCTCGGTGTACACGATCCCGCCTGCCCGCCGGTACGCCTCGAGCTCGTCGGCCCGGACCTCTCCCTTCAAGGCAGCGGCCATCCGCGTCATCAATGTCGCCATGCGATCCCCCATCCCCATCCCCGTGCGCCGTCCGTCGTAGCGTAAGTCGGATATGGGGGATGATCCCCGGATAGCAGGAACATTTTGATCACGACTCGGCTCCTGGGACCGACGCGTGCGCGCCGGTCCCAGGAGAGCCGTGCGGGTCAGCTGCCGGGGCCGACGCGCATCATCTGCTCGTTCATGATCAAGAAGGCGCCCAGGCCGTGGAAGTCGTTCACCGGCCGCCCCCGGTTGAAGTAGTAGCTGAGCGAGTCGCTGGCGTTGGTGCCCTCACTGACGTCCACGAGGTTCGTCCGCCCGTCCTGGCCGAGTGAGATCTTGTTCAGCACCCCCTGGTAGCCCCGGTCGGCGTTGGCGCGGTAGGAGGCGTCCACATAGCCGCGCTCGACCGCCTTCGAGATCGTGTACGTGTACATCGCCGAGCAGGACGTCTCGGTCCAGTTGGCGGAGTTCGTCGTCTCGGTGACCACCTGGAACCACCGCCCGGTCGCCGGGTCCTGCCAGCGGGCGTAGGCGGGCACCAGGTCGCGGATAATGTTGATCAACGCGGTCCGGCGCGGGTGGTCGGCCGGGATGAGGTCGAGGATGTCGATCGTGGCCATGCCGAACCAGCCCATGGCCCGGCACCACGAGATCCCGTTCGTGTTGCCCAGGGACGGCTTCACCCATGAGGCGGTCAGGCCGCCGGGCTCGTCATAGGCGTGATACAGCAGCCCGGCCGCCGTGCCCGAGGTGCGTCGCAGATGGCTGTGATAGACCTCGATCTGCTTGGCCGGCTCGGTGCTGGTGAAGGTGTCGCCCGCGACCCAGGCGCCGTAGCGGGCCAGGAACGGATCGGCCATGTAGACGCCGTCGCCCCAGAGCTGGCCCTGCCGCGAGTCGGAGGTGGAGTGCCACCAGCCGCCGTCGGAGGTGCGCGGGTAGGTGTTCAGCCGGGTCCGGATCTTGGTGGCGGCGGTGCGGTAGCGGGCCTGGCCCGTCTCCTTGAACAGGGCCAGCAGAACGTTGCCCGCCTGCATGCTGTCCAGGTTGCTGAAACTGTTGGAGATGTTGCCCGAGCTGTCGACGAAGCGGTCGGCCCAGTCCTTGATGTACTGCAGGTAGCGGGCGTCGCCGGTGCGCTGCCAGACGAGATACTGCCCCCACAGGTATAAGCCCTGCGGGTAGCTCCAGCCGCCCAGCGAGCTGGGGGTG
Source organism: Nonomuraea sp. NPDC049028 (assembly GCF_043197735.1). Lineage (NCBI taxonomy): Bacteria > Bacillati > Actinomycetota > Actinomycetes > Streptosporangiales > Streptosporangiaceae > Nonomuraea > Nonomuraea sp. NPDC049028. The sequence continues at coordinate 322,826 of NZ_JBICTR010000015.1, read as the reverse complement.
AAGCGGGCCATCGTGGAGTCGATGACGGCCTTGGACCAGTCCGTCCCGCCGCCCGTGGTGCCGTCGTCGACGGTGAGCGAGTCGACGTTCGGGCCGCCGTTCGCGGTGGTCGCGGTGGCCCGTACGGTGTTCGTTCCGGCGACCAACGAGGCCTGTACGGTCACCGTCCGCCAGGTGGTCCACGCTCCGGTGCCCGGGAAGGACAGGCCGGTCGCGATGGTCGTGCCGTTGAGGGAGATGCTCATCGGCCGGTCCACCGTGGTGCCGTTGGCGTACCGCAGGATCAGCCGCACCTGGCGCGCCTGCGGTGAGTCGGTCGCCCATTCGACCGACGAGCCGGTCACGTTGTCGTAGTTGACGAAACCGGTGCCGGTGAACCCGGCATGGTTGGATTCCACGACGCCTTGCGAGATGGTGGCGTTCTCGGCTTCGTGGAGCGTGGCCGCGGCGACGGCCGCGGGCACGGGCTGGATCAGCAGGGCACCGAGGGCCACCACGGCCACCACTCGATGTCGGATTCTGAGGGGCAAGGGACTCTCCTCACGCTGGTGAGCGCCACAGGTAAGACATCCTATGTCTCACCTGTGAGCTTCTGACCTGTGATGTCTCCCGGCTGCGCTGAGTGCGGTGAAATGCCTGGCGCGCCTTCGCGTGCGTCGAGAGACAGATCCAACCTTTCGCCTGGCGCATAGCCAAACATCCCGGCTCTCTCTGTGTCCAGGCGTCAGGACATCCGATCTCTGCTCCGGATGTTCATAAGTGGAGTTAGGAAAGTTTCCTAAAGATTGGATCGTTCCAAGATCTAGAATCTGTTGACGGTTGTGACTATTTGTGGGAACACGATGAAAAGCTCCAATCTCTCGCCGAGATACCACCCCCCGCAGGAGTGATCGAATGAACTTACGCAGGTACCGCGTTCTCGCCGGTGTCCTCGCGCTCTTCGCCGGGGCGCTGACGGTCGTGGCCCCTCCGGCCGCCGCGGCGCCCACCCGATACGAGGCGGAGAGCGCCACGATCTCGCAAGGTGTGGTGGAGTCGAACCACACCGGGTACTCCGGCACCGGCTTCGTCAACGGTGACAACGTCGCCGGATCCTCGGTCGAATGGACCATCAACGCGCCCAGCGCGGGCACCGCCACGCTGGCCTTCCGCTATGCCAACGGCACCAGCGCCAACCGGCCGAGCGACATCGCGGTCAACGGCACCGTCGTCGCCGCGGCGCGGGCGTTCAACGCCACCGCCAACTGGGACACCTGGGCGACGGTCACGCTGACCGCGCCGGTCGTCGCCGGCACCAACACGATCAAGGCCACCGCCAGCGGCGCGGGCGGCAACCCGAACTGGGACTACCTGGAGGCCGAGGTCGCCTCGTCCTCGAACTTCACCGACTACCAGGCCGAGAGCGGCACGATCTCGCAGGGCGTCGTCGAGGCGAACCACGAGGGCTACACCGGCTCCGGTTTCGTGAACTACGACAACGTGGCCGGCTCCTACGTCGAGTTCGCGGTGAGCGCCGCGACCACCGGGCCGCAGACCCTGACGTTCCGCTTCGCCAACGGCACCACCGTGGACCGGCCGATGAGCGTCACGGTCAACGGTACGTCCATCGCGGCCAGCCAGTCCTTCCCCGGCACCGGCGCGTGGACCACGTGGCAGGAGATCAGCCTCAACGCCACGCTGAACGCCGGCGGCAACACGATCAGAGCCACCGGCACCACCGCCAACGGCGGCCCGAACCTCGACCGGCTGCGCGTCAGCGGCCCCGGTGACACCGAGAAGCCGACCGCCCCTGGTCAGCCGGTGTGCAGCGACATCACCTCCAACAGCATCCGGCTGGACTGGCCGACGTCGACCGACAACGTCGGCGTCGTGGCCTACGACATCTTCCACCAGGGCACCCAGATCGCCACCGCGCCCGCGCCGCCGTACACGGTGACGGGGCTGAACGCGGACTTCGCGTACCAGATCTCGGTGTTCGCCCGCGACGCGTCCGGGAATGTGTCGCTGAGCAGCCCGGAGGCGAACTGCCGCACGCTGCCCGCGCCCGCGGACAACCCGCCGTCGCAGCCCGGCCAGCCCACCGTGACCGGCGTGCAGCCCACCTCGGCCACCGTGACCTGGGCCGCCTCGACCGATGACAACGGCGTGCGCGCCTACCTGATCCGGGACCACGCCACCGGCACCGTGCTGCAGACGGTCACCGGCACGCCGCCCGCGACCAGCGCCAGCGTGCCGCTGGAGTGCGCGCACACCTACACGCTCGACGTCGTCGCTCGTGACAGTGCCAACCAGCTGTCCACGCCGAGCGCGGCGTCCGCGTCGTTCACGACCGGCGGCTGCGGCACCGTGCCGCAGACGCCGACCACGATCGCCGGCGGCTGGGACATCCCCTGGGACATCTCCTGGGCGCCCGACGGCTCGTACGCGCTGGTCACCGAGCGGGACTCGTTCAAGGTATTCAAGATCACCCCGTCGGGAACCAAGACGCAGGTCGGCACCGTGCCCAACGTGGTGACCACCGACGGCGAGGGCGGCCTGTTGGGCCTTGACTTCTCGCCCACCTGGAACGGCACGACCGACCAGGAGGTGTTCTTCATGCACACCGCCTCCGAGGGCAACCGGGTCGCGAAGATGAACTTCAACGGCACCACGCTCAGCGGCTACAGCGCGATCCTGCAAGGCATCGACAAGAACCGCTACCACAACGGCGGCCGCATCAGGTTCGGCCCCGACGGCTACCTGTACGTCACCGCGGGCGACGCCCAGCAGAGCAGCAACGCGCAGAACCTCAGCTCGCTCAACGGCAAGATCCTGCGCATCACCAAGACGGGCGCGGCCGCTCCGGGCAACCCGTTCAACACCCGCGTCTACAGCTACGGCCACCGCAACCCGCAGGGCCTGGCGTGGGACTCGGCCGGGCGGCTGTGGGAGTCGGAGCTGGGCAACTCCTCCAGGGACGAGCTCAACCTGATCCAGCCGGGCAAGAACTACGGCTGGCCCACCTGTGAGGGCACCTGCAGCACCTCCGGCATGACCAATCCCAAGTACACGTGGAGTGTCTCGGAGGCCTCGCCCAGCGGCATCGCCATCGTCAACAACACCGTGTTCATGGCGGCGCTGCGCGGCCAGCGGCTGTGGCGGATCGTGCTCAACGGCGAGAACGTCTCGACGGTCAACTCCTACTTCAACGGGACGTACGGCCGGCTCCGCGCGGTGGAGAAGGTGCCGAACGCCAGCGCCATCTGGTTCGGCTCCACCAACTCCGACAACAACGGCAATGGTGACGCCGACGTGATCAGGCGCTCCAACATCCAGTGACGTACGCCCCCTCACCAGGCGGCCGCGCTTCGGCGCGGCCGCCTGCCCCCCGGAGCACACCCCCCACAGCAGCTGGAGAACCTCGCGTGATGGAACCTGACGACAGTGAGAGTAAGCCGACGCGCCGGGTGGTGCTGGGCGGCGCCTTCGGCACTCTGGCCACGGCGGCGCTGAGCGGCGCCACCGCCATCCCCGCTCGTGCCGAGGCGCGGTCGGCGCCCTGGACGCTCGACGTCCGGATGACCTCGGACGCCCAGTGGGCCGCGTTCCTGCGGGAGCAGGACCTGCTGTGGGCCAAGCTGCCCACGCTCTGGCACGAGGGCCCGTTCCTGGGCGACGGTCTGCTCGGCAGCATGATCTACAAGGAGCCGGACGCCAACAAGATCCGCTTCACCACCCAGCACGGGCGGGTCCAGGATCATCGGCCGGAGTTCGGCAGCGGGTTCGGCACCTGCAGGCTGCCCGTGGGCCATCTCACGCTCGACCCCGTCGGCACGATCACCGCCGTCGACTGGCGGCTGAGCCTGTGGGACGCCGAGCTGACCGGCACCGTCACCACCTCGTCGGGGAAGATCACGTTCACCGCGTTCATCCATGACGAGACGTTCGTGGCCAGCGCCTCGGTCACGGGTAGTGAGCAGGTCCGGTGGACCTTCCACCCGGAGGTGGCCGACAGCCCCAGGCAGGCGTCGGAGGACCCGCCGTCCGGCTACACGCACAACCCGGCCTACACGACCAAGACCACCGGCGACGTCAAGCAGGTGCTCCAGGGGCTGGCCGGGGGAGGGCAGACCGCCACCGCCTACCGGCAGAGCGGCAACCTCCTGCTGCTGTCGGTCGCCCACAGCTTCCCGTCCAACACCGCGGCCGAGACGGCCTCGCTCGGCCGGATCCAGAACGCGGGCACCTACGACACGCTGCGGGCGGCGCACCGGACCTGGTGGCACGCCTTCTACCGCAAGAGCTTCGTGTCCTTCCCGGACCAGCGGCTGCAGAGCTTCCACTGGATCCAGCTCTACAAGGTGGCCTCCGCCACCCGCGCCGGCGCGCCGGTGATGGCGACGACCGGCCCGTGGCTGGAGCCCACCCCGTGGCCCGGCGTGTGGTGGAACCTCAACGTGCAGCTGGAGTACTGGCTCATCCACGGCTCCAACCATCTGGAGCTCGACTCGGTCACCAGCACGCTCGACCAGAACCGGGCGCAGCTGACCGCCAACGTGGGCAGCGCGTACCGCAGCGACTCCTCGGGCGTGGGCCGCAGCTCGGACATGTTCGCCACCCGGAGCGTCGGCACGCCCGGCAGCGGCGCCGAGGTCGGCGACCTGACCTGGGCGCTGCACAACGTGTGGCTGTCCTACCGGCACACGATGGACGACGGGCTGCTCAGGGACACGCTGTTCCCGCTGCTGCGCCGGGCGATCAACTACTACCTGCACTTCCTGGCCAGCGGCAGTGACGGCAAGCTGCACCTGCCGAGCACGCTGTCGCCCGAGTACCCGACCGTCCCGCCGCAGGACACCAACTACGACCTGGCCCTCATCAGGTGGGGCTGTCAGACGCTGCTCGACTCGGCGGCCCGCCTGGGCGTCGACGACCCGCTGAAGACCAAGTGGCAGCAGGTGCTCAGCACACTCGTGTCGTACCCGACGGACACGAACGGCTACATGATCGGCGGTAGCACGCCGTACGCGCAGTCCCACCGCCACTACTCCCACCTTCTGATGATTTATCCCCTCTACCTGGTCAACTGGGATCAGACGGGCAACCGCTCGCTGATCGAGAAGTCGATCGTCCGGTGGCACGCCCTGACCGGTGCGCACCGGGGCTACAGCTACACCGGCGCCGCCTCCATGTACGCCATGATGCGGCGGGGCGACACGGCGCTGTCGTACCTGCTGAAGTTCTTCGACCCCTCGACGTCCTACCCGTGCCGGGCCAACACCCACTACACCGAGGCCGGACCGGTCATCGAGACGCCGCTGTCGGCCTCGCAGTCGATCCACGACCTGCTCTGCCAGAGCTGGGGCGGCGTCGTCCGCGTCTTCCCCGCGATCCCGGGCTCGTGGCCCGACGTCACGCTGCACGACTTCCGTACGCAGGGCGCCTTCCTCGTCTCCGCCGTACGGCAGGCAGGTACGACCCGCTTCGTCCGGGTCAGGAGCCTGGCGGGTGAGCCGCTCAAGCTCGACCACGGCCTGACCGGCACGGTCACCGCGGTGCTCGACGACGGCACTCCCGCCACGGTCTCGGACCTGGGCGGCGGCGTCCTGGGCATCACCCTGCCCAAGAACCGTGAGGTGCTCGTCTACGCGGGCGCGGTCCCGGACCTGGTCATCGCGCCGGTGCCGATCGCCACGCCGGGCGCCGCCTGGGGCCTGCCGGGCGCGAGCACCCCGCCGCCGCCGGGCCGCTACGAGGCGGAGGACGCGACGATCTCGCAGGGCATCTTCGAGAACTCCCACACCGGTTACAGCGGCACGGGCTACGTCAACGGCGACAACGCGGCGGGCGCCTTCATCGAGTGGGCCTTCGAGGCGGCAGCGGCCGGCACGGCGACGATCAAGTTCCGGTACGCCAACGGCACCACCACCAACCGGCCGTCGGCGATAGCCGTCAACGGCACGACGGTTTTCGCCACTCGTGACTACGCGAGCACCGGTACGTGGGACACCTGGGCCACCGACACCTTCACCGTGCCGGTCAACGCCGGGGCCAACACACTGCGGGCCATCGCGACCACGGCCAACGGCAACCCGAACATCGACTACATCGACGTGGCGACCGCCTCCGGGGGCGGCGGCACCGACTACCAGGCCGAGGACGCCACGATCTCCCAGGGCGTCGTGGAGTCCAACCACACCGGCTTCACCGGCACCGGCTTCGTCAACCTCGACAACGTCACCGGTTCGTACGTCGAGTTCGCCGTCACCGCCGCGGCCGCGGGGCCCGCCACGCTGACGATCCGCTACGCCAACGGCACCACGGTCAACCGGCCGATGGCCATCGCGGTCAACGGCGGCACAGCCGTGAACCGCGACTTCGCCGGCACCGGGAACTGGGACACCTGGCAGACCGCCACGCTCACCGTCCAGCTCACGGCGGGGGCCAACACGATCAGGACGACCGCCACGACGGCCAACGGGGGCCCCAACCTCGACAAGATCACAATCGGATAGGAAGCCATGGACATCACCCGACGCCAGCTGGGGACCCTCGTAGGCGCCGCGCTCCTCACCCCGTACCTGCCCGCCCGCCCGGCCGCGGCGGCGGTCGCCTGGCAGCTCATGTGGGCGCCGGAGGCGTCGTCGGTCGGGCTCGGCGCGTTCGAGACGATCGAGGACGACCGCGCCGACTCCCACCCCGCCGGCCAGCCGCACATCTTCGCCGAAGGCAACAACTTCCGCTTCAACATGCACACGGTCGACCGCGACACGATGACCGACCGGCAGCGGCAGGAGGTGACCGGCACCCGCAACCCCAGCGGCTACCTGCAGTGGCTGAAGGGCGAGACATGGCGGGTCACGTACTCGATGTTCATCCCGAGCTCGCTGAAGGCGACCACGACCTTCACCCACATCAGCCAGACGAAGATGCCAGGCACCGGAACGCTGCCCATCACGACCACCTCGCTGCGCCGGGTGAACGGCGTGCAGACCATCGAGCACACGATCTACGAGCAGGGCATCCTGGTCGGCCGGACCAACCTGGAGCCGCTGCAGGACAAGTGGATCGACGCCGAGTACGAGATCAAGATCGGCGACGGCAGCGCGGGCTCGGTCCGCTGGGTGCTGCGCGACGGGAGCACCACGCTGGTCGACGCCACCAAGACCGGCGACACGTTCCTGGGCGACCGGGTCCGCCCCAAGTGGGGCATCTACCGCTCGCTCGGCGACACCTCGGGCTCGCTGCAGAACTGCTACATGCTGCTCACCAACATGCGGGCCTACAAGCAGGTCCAGGTCACCGCGACCCGCCTGGAGGCGGAGAACGCGACGATCTCGCAGGGCGTGGTCGAGTCCAACCACGCCGGCTACTCCGGCACCGGCTTCGTCAACTCCGACAACGTGGCGGGCGCGTACACCGAGTGGGGATTCCAGCAGGGCACCGCGGGCCCCGCGACCCTCACCATCCGGTACGCCAACGGCACCTCCGCGAACCGGCCCATGGACGTCACGGTCAACGGCACCGTCGTCGCCTCGGGCCTGAGCTTCGCGGGCACCGGCGCCTGGACCACGTGGGCGAGCAAGACCGTCAACGCCAACCTGGTCGCCGGCGCGAACACGGTCAGGCTCACCGCCACCACCGCCAACGGCTGCCCGAACCTCGACTACCTCGACATCACCGGACCCTAGGAGCACGCATATGTCCCGTGTGTCGCGTACGGCGGTCTTCGCCGTACTCGCCCTCCTGCTCGGCCTGCTCACCGCACTGCCCGCCCGGGCCGACCTGCAACACCCGCGCCAGGCGTTCCTGCGCAACTCGATCGCCGGCCTCTTCCTGCACTGGGGCGAGCGCACCTCGCCGCAGCACACCAGCTGCAGCGGCTGGGAAGCCGACGTGACCAACGGCGGCTGGAGCGCCTCCTACTGGGTAAACGAGGCCAAGAAGCTGCACGCCCAGTACATCGTCCTGGCCACCTTCCACAGCAGGCTCGGCTACGCCCGGCCGTACCCGTCGTCGATCCCGGGCTCGTGCCGCACCACGCGGGACTTCCTGGGCGAGCTGATCGACGCCGCCGACGCGCAGGGGCTGAAGGTCATCAACTACATGACCGACGACCCGCAGTGGCACAACGAGGGGCTCAGCTCCGGCGACTGGCTCAACTCCTCGGCCTTCTCCAGCTACGTCGGCCACAACGTGGACCTGACCACCCGTGACGGGTTCGGGGAGTTCAGCTACCTGCAGTTCTTCGAGCAGATGCAGCGCTATCCGAAGCTGGCCGGGTTCTGGATCGACAACGACAACGCCTACTGGGAGAGCAACAACCTCTACGCCAAGATCTACCAGCAGCGCCCGGACATGACGATCTCGAACAACAACGAAGACACGCCGATCATGGACATGATCAGCAACGAGCAGAAGACCGGCATGTCGCCCTCCTACGACTACCCGCAGGCGGTCTACACGGCGCTGCCGAGGCTGATCGAGGCCGACTTCAAGCTGCCGACCGGCGGCCCCTGGTGGTACGGCGGGTCGGACGAGGCGGTGGACCGCAAGCTCACGCTGGGCCGGCTCATCACCAACGCCGGATCGTCGGTGAAGGCGCTGATGGCCGAGACAGCGATGGTCAACGGCAAGTTCCCCGCCCAGCAGGTGAGCTTCAACAACTTCGCCAACACCTACCTGGAGGATATCTGGGAGTCGCTCGGCGGCACCGAGGGCGGCGGCTACATGTTCGGCGGGCTCAAACCGGGCTTCTGGAACAACGGCGCCCACGGCGTGACCACGATCTCCAAGACCGATCCCAACCGGCACTACATCCACGTCATCACGCCGCCGTCCGGCAGCACGCTGTCCGTGCGTGACAACGGCTACCGGATCAGCTCGGTGACGAACCTGCGTACCGGCTCGCCGGTGACGTTCACGCAGGCCAACGGGACGCTGACGCTGAGCGGCATCTCCTCCTGGGACCAGTACGACACGGTCTTCAAGGTGATCTCCAGCGGCCGTGAGGGCATCTACAGCGGCGTCTCGCTCTCGGCGAGCTCCTCCACCAGCGGGCACGGCGCCTCGGCCGCGGGTGACGGCGACTACCTCACCTACTGGGACAGCAACGCCGCCGAGCCCGCTTCCCTGACGTTCGACCTGGGCTCGGCCAAGCGGATCCAATACCTGGCGTTCAACCAGCGGGAGGACTCGACCGTCTATCCGTCGTCCGGGTCGGCCCGCATCTCCGGCTACCAGGTGCACGTCAGCAACGACGGGTCGAGCTGGGGGAGCGCGGTCAAGACCGGCACCGTGCCGAACGCGCGCGGCGTGCAGTTCATCGACCTGACCGCCACCACCGCCCGCTACGTCCGGCTCACCAAGACCGGCCACCACGGCGTCTCCCGCTGGCGGGTGGACGAGGCGTGGGTCGGCGGCCAGTACGCGGCCGGCGGCGGCACGACACCTCCGCCGGGCCGGTACGAGGCGGAGGACGCGACGATCTCGCAGGGGATCTTCGAGAACTCCCACACCGGTTACAGCGGCACGGGCTACGTCAACGGCGACAACGCCGCCGGGTCCTACCTGCAGTGGTCCATCACCGCAGCTGCCGCCGGCACCGCGACGATCAAGTTCCGGTACGCCAACGGCACCACCACCAACCGGCCGTCGGCGATCGCCGTCAACGGCACGACGGTCTTCGCCACTCGTGACTACGCGAGCACCGGCACGTGGGACACCTGGGCCACCGACACCTTCACGGTCCCGGTCAACGCCGGGACCAACACGATCCGCGCCACCGCCACCACGGCCAACGGCAACCCCAACATCGACTACATCGACGTGGACGTGACACCGGGCGGCGGCGGAACCACCACCGACTACCAGGCCGAGGACGCCACGATCTCCCAGGGTGTGGCGGAGTCCAACCACACCGGCTTCACCGGGACCGGGTTCGTCAACTACGACAACCTCGTCGGCTCCTACGTCGAGTTCACGGCGAACGCCGAGTCGGCAGGGAACGCCACGCTGACGCTGAGGTTCGCCAACGGCACCGCGGCCAACCGGCCGATGGACGTCACGGTCAACGGCACCCTCGTCTCCGACGAGCTCGCCTTCGACCCGACGGCGAACTGGGACACCTGGACGACCAAGTCGATCACGGTCCCGCTGAACGCGGGCGCCAACACCATCCGCGCCACCGCCACCACGGCCGGCGGCGGTCCGAACCTCGATCGCGTCACGATCGGTTGAACCCCGGCCGCCGTGCGGGCGCGGACGCTTCGCACGGCGGCCGGCACCAACGGCGGCCATGGCCAAGAAGGCGCACGTAGCGGCGGCGCGCCGGCTCCACCGGAGGAGCGTTCCCCTGGACAGTCCCCGGCCCCGTACGGCGCTTGGCGCCCACCGGGCCGGCCGTACGAGCAAAGGAGAGATCCCGTGAGAGGGAGAGGGATAGTCACGGCGGTGGCGGTGCTCTTAGCGGGCTTGTTCGCAGGCCTTCAGCCCGCGGCCGCGTCCGACAACGGCCTGTCGATCAGGCCCGCCATGGGATGGAGCAGCTGGAGCTTCGTGCGACGCTGGCCCGACGAGACCAAGATGAAGGCCCAGGCCGACGCGCTGGTCAGCAGCGGCCTGGCCGCGCACGGCTACGTCTACGTCAACCTCGACGACTTCTACCAGAAGTGCGACTCCAACGGCTTCCAGGTCGACGGCTTCGGGCGGTGGGCCGTCGACACCGCCAAGTTCCCCAGCGGGATCAAGGCGCTGGCCGACTACGTGCACGCCAAGGGGCTGAAGTTCGGCTTCTACGTCACGCCCGGCATCGCCAAGAACGCCGTCACCGCCAACAAGCCCGTCGAGGGCACCTCGTACCACGCGCAGGACATCGCCGACACCTCCCAGACGCACAAGAACTACAACTGCAAGAACATGTACCGGCTGAACTACTCCCACCCCGGCGCGCAGCTGTTCATCAACTCCTGGGCGAACCAGATGGCCTCCTGGGGCGTCGACTACCTGAAGATCGACGGCGTGGACGCGACGACGGTCGCCGACGTCGAAGCCTGGGACAAGGCGCTGCGCCAAACCGGCCGGCCGATCAACTTCGCGCTGTCCAACAACCTGCCCATCGCCCAGGCCACCACCTGGAAGCGGCTGGCCAACAGCTGGCGTACCCAGGGCGACGTCGAGTGCTACTGCGGTCCCGGCGCCAACGGGAGCGGGTTCCCCCTCACCGACTGGTCGCACGTGTCCAGCCGGTTCACCTCGGCCGCCAGCTGGCAGCAGTACGCCGGTCCCGGCGGCTGGAACGACTACGACTCCCTGGAGGTCGGCAACGGCGACCAGGTCGGTCTCACCGCCGACCAGCGGCGTACGCACATGACGCACTGGGCCATGATCTCCAGCCCGCTGCTGCTCGGCACCGACCTGACCGCGCTCACCTCGACCGACCTGGCCATGCTGACCAACGACCGGCTCATCGCCGTCGACCAGGACGGCGTCGCGGCCGGCCGGGTTGTGAACAGTGGTGTCAACCAGGTCTGGCGTAAACGGGAATCGAACGGCGACTACATCGTGGCGCTCTACAACACCGGTACGTCCGGCAACTCCACGGTCAGCGTCACCTGGTCGCAAGTGGGCTTCACCGGCCCGGCCGAGGTCACGAACCTGTGGTCCGGCGGCTCAGAGGGCACCGTCGCCTCCTCCTACAGCGCCACCCTGCGCCCCGGCGAGACCCGTCTCATCCGCGCCCGGCCCACCGCCGTGACCCCCCACTACGAGGCGGAGAACGCGACGATCTCGCAGGGCGTCGTCGAGTCCAACCACGCGGGCTACTCCGGCACCGGCTTCGTCAACTACGACAACGTCGTCGGCTCGTACGTCGAGTACACCGTCAACGCCACCGCGGCCGGCAACGCCAACGTCACCCTCAGGTACGCCAACGGCACGACGGTCAACCGCCCGATGACCATCACCGCCAACGGCACCACGCTGACCCGCGACTTCCCCAGCACCGGTGACTGGGACACCTGGGCGACGGCCACGTTCACGCTGCCGCTGACCGCCGGGGCCAACACCATCCGCGCGACGGCCACCACCGCGAACGGCGGCCCGAACGCGGACTACATCGACGTCTCGGCCGCCACCCCGACCGGCACCGAGTACCAGGCGGAGAGCGCGACGATCTCGCAGGGCGTGGCCGAGTCCAACCACACCGGCTTCACCGGGACCGGCTTCGTCAACTACGACAACCTCGTGGGCTCCTACGTCGAGTTCGCCGTCAACGCCGCCGCCGCGGGCGCCACGCCCCTGACGATCCGGTACGCCAACGGGACGGCGGTGGACCGGCCGATGGAGGTCGCGGTGAACGGTACGGCGGTGACCACCCGGTCCTTCCCCGCCACCACGAACTGGGACACCTGGGCCGACGGCACGGTCACGGTAGACCTCCAGGCGGGGGCCAACACGATCCGCCTCACGGCCACGACCGCGGGCGGCGGCCCCAACCTGGACCGGGTCACGCTGGGCTGACACCCCGACCGCGGGCGGCGGCCCCCGGCCTGGATCACGTCATGCTCGGCTGACCCGACCACGGGCGCACGCACACCGGCCTGGCGGTGTGCGTGCGCCCTACCCCCTGCGCCCCGCTTGCGTGCGCTACGCCCCCTGGCGGGTGCTTTATGTGGCCTTCGACCAGATGGCGAGGCCCAGGCACATCTCGTCGCTGGTCCCCTCGCCCCAGACCACGTAACGCGGCTGCAGCTTGCGCAACTGCGGCAGCCGCGCGCGCAGCCCGGCGTCATGCGTGCAGGTCACCCGCAGCATGTCGCCCTTCTTGAGCGTGACCGGCTTGGCCAGCACACGAAGCGCCTGGTCGTCGAAGTCGTAGTTCGGGACGTTCAGCAGCGTTTGCGCCTTGGGCGTGCCGGGGTTGAGCTCGACCTTGATGGAGCGCCCGAGCAGGTGCATGTGCCCGGCCATCGCGTGCAGCGTGATGGGCCCCGGGACAGGCCGGTCGCAGTGCTGCGTCGGCCCCGGCTTGAGCGGCCCGCACATCTTGGCCAGCTGGTCGGCCTGCTCCTCGGACCCCGGCCCGAACCTGCGCGCCACGTCCTTGACGGCGGCGGCCCGGTCGCACAGCGCGCCGGACTCCTGCGGCGTGCATGGCAGCTCCACCGGCCCCGGGAGCAGCGCGGTCTCCAACGGCTCCAGGGTCTTGTCGGTGAGCCGCAGCCGGATGCCCGACTTGTCGGACCCGGGGGTGCCTTCCACGTTCAGCGTGTTGTAGTGGATCTGCATGATGAGCTTGCTGCCGGGCGGCAACGCGTAGCCGTAGCGCGAGTCGAGCAGCGTCTCGTTGGTGCCCGGCGCCCAGTGCGCCACCCACGAGGCGTCGTCCACGCCGGCGTCACCGAAGCACGTCCACCCCTGACCAGGGGTGCTGTCGTCGAGCGTCTTCGCCTTGGCGGCCTGCCGGGGGTCTACCCGGAAGAAGATCGCGTGGTGCACGATGTCGGCGTTCTGCGGCTGGAACTGGGCTCCGGTCAGGAACGCCTGTTTCGTCAGCTTGGGGTCGATGACGAAGCACCGGTAGTCGTCGGTGCCGCCGTTGGGGGCGTGCGGCGTGTAGGGCTCCGCCATCGTCAGGGACTCGAACCGCTCGCCGTCGCGTAAGGGGGCGGCCACCGGCGCGACCTTGGCCCCATGTCCCCCGGCGTGGCTCGGGTGGGCCGCCGGGGTGGCCGTGGTGGCCGTCCCGCACGAGGCGAGCAGGGCGACCACGGCGCACGAGGCGGCGATACGGGCTAGTCGAATCATGCTTCCACGGTCCCGCGTGACCCGGCGGGGGACATCCTTCCCGAGGACGTTCCGTGTCCTTCCTTGGAATGACGACCGGGGTCCGCCTCCCGAATACGCGGGACTGCGACGTTAGTCGCAGATCGCCGGCTCGTCAGCGGTAGATCACCGGCATGCGAGCCGCGGATCACCGGCTTGTCAGCTGTAGATCACCGGCTTGTCAGCTGTAGATCACTGACAGGAAGCGCACCAGCACCGCCTCCCGCCGGGGCGCGGGCAGCGCGTCCAGGACCGCGTTGACCAGCGCCATCTCCGGCTGCCCCGCGCCGGGCCGCAGGTCCACGCCGACCGCCGCGGCCAGCTCCGCGAAGGCCGCGTCGTCCAGTGCCTCCAGGTCGAGGTCCACGACCAGGTCGATCAGCCCGTCGGGGAGTACGGCCGGGCCGCGCGTCCGGGCGGCCGCCGCCGACTCGCCGATGACCTTCAGCAGCGCCTCGATCCCCGAGAGCGTCACCCCGGTGACCGTGATGTGCAGGTTGGCCGGGATGCCCGCGTACGACAGCTGCGGCTGGAGGTACCAGCCGCGCCGCCGCGCCTCGTCGGCCAGGACGAACACGTCGAGCTCCGACGAGGTGAACGCCACCAGCGAGCTCTCCGGATCGCCCAGCACCCGCAGCCCCGGGATCGCCGCGATGCCCGCGCGTAATCTGGCCGTCGCCTCCAGCGTGGTCCGGCCCAGAGCCAGGTAACCGTCGCGGCCCAGAGCCTGGAGCGTGGCCCACGCCCCGCCGAGCGACCCCGCCGACCTGGAGCTCTGCACGGTGGCGTTGATGACGGTGTAGCCGGGCCAGGCGGCCGAGGCGAAGTACGCCTTTCGGCGCGTCGCCGGGTCGGCGAACAGCACGACCGAGGCGCCCTTCGGGGCGTACCCGAACTTGTGCAGGTCACAGGAGAGCGAGGTGACCCCCGGCACCGACAGGTCGAACGGCGAGATCGCCGCGCCGGCCGCCCGCAGCCACGGCAGTAACCACCCGCCCACGCACGCGTCCACATGGCAGCCGACGCCCGCGGCGGCGGCCACGGCCGCGATCTCCTCGACCGGGTCGATCACGCCCTGGGGGTACGACGGCGCCGAGGCCACGACCAGGACGGTGCCGTCGTCCATCGCCGCCGCCACGGCCCGCGCGCCGGCCTTGAACGTGACCGGATCGACCGGCACCGGCCTGACCTCGAGCCCGAGGTAGTGCGCCGCCTTGTGGAAGGCCGGATGGGCGGTGACGGGGAGCACCAGGTTGGGCCGGTCGCGCCGGGCCGTGTCGCGGGCGGCCTTCACCGCCAGCATGATCGACTCGGTGCCGCCGCTGGTGAAGATGCCGTGGCCGCCGCCCAGCAGGTCGGCGACGGCGCCGACGACCTGCCTCTCCATCTCCACCACGCTGGGGAAGGCCGTCGGGTCGAGGCAGTTGACCTCCAGCATCTCCGCGTAGGCGCGGGCCGCCGCCTCGTGAACGCCGTCCCGGCCGCTGTCGTAGACATAGGCGGTCACCTGGCCGCCCCTGACCGGCAGATCGTGCTCCTTGAGCCGGGCCACCTCGGCCAGCAGCTCGTCGGCGGTCCTCCCGGTGTCGGGCAGGTTCACACGCTCTCCTCGCATCATGGCGCCGCCGTGGTCACGGGGTTTCGCCGGGCAGTCCGAGCATGCGGTGCACGGTCAGGTGCAGGTGGGCGCGGAAGCGGCGCAGCGCCACCGTGTCGCTCCCGCCCCTGCGGTGGCCCTCCTCGTCCAGCACGCCGCCCTTGGCGAACCCGTGCACGCACCAGATCACCGACCACATGGCGTACTCCAGGTCGACCGCGTTGTCGATCACCCCGGCCGCGACCGAGGGACGCAGGGCGTCGGTCACCATGACCACCAGCGGCTGGACGTAGTGGCGTTCGAGCTCGGTGAGGTCGCTGGCGTCGGAGAGCCAGCGGTGCATCCACAGCGCCGGCACCTCGGGATGGACCACGCAGAAGTCCAGGTAGTCGTCGATCAATCGGTGAATCCCGGTGACCGGGTCATCGCCGCCCAGGCGGCCCAGCGCCCCCTCCAGGGCGGCGCGCTCGGCTTGGTGGGCGCGCTCCATCACGGCGAGGTAGAGCTCCCGCTTGCCGCCGACGTGGTAGTTGACGGTGGCGATGTTCAGGCCCGCCGCGTCGGCGATCTGCCTGGTGGAGGTGCCGTCGAAGCCGAGTGCCGCGAAGAGCTGCGTCGCGACTTTCATGATCACGGTGACCTGGTCACTGTCTCTCATGGAACGAAACTAATTCGGCTTCCGCTACTCCGTCAATCACTTGATGGAGTCACTTTAGGTGCCATCTCAATTACTTTTCGTGACATTCCTTTGGGGTGGCTGTTACTGGTAATCCATGACCATCTTCTCAGGGCGGTTCGTGGTCCCCTTCCTCGCGACACTCCTGCTCGTTCCGCCGGCCGGCGCCGCCGCGACCGCGCGCGCGATGCCCGTCCCGATCTCGGTGGGCGAAGCCCGTACGGCGCTCGACGGCCTGACCGTCGGCGAGAGGGGCACACTCCACGGCTACAGCCACACCCGCTTCATGCCCGAATGGGCCCCGCAGCGGGGCGCGTGCGACACCCGAGAGATCGTCCTGAACCGTGACGGACAGGCCGTCCGGCGCGACGCGTCCTGCCGTGTCCTGGCCGGCACCTGGTACAGCCGCTACGACGGCAAGCTGCTCACCAGCGAGGCGAACATCGACGTCGACCACCTCGTCCCCCTGGCCAACGCCTGGCGTTCGGGCGCCGACACCTGGACCGACGCCCAGCGCCACGCCTTCGCCAACGACCTGATCCGCCCCGAACTGGTCACCGTCAGCGCCACCGCCAACATCGACAAGGGCGGCAGCACGCCGATCACCTGGCGGCCGCCGGTCATCGGCTATTGGTGCACGTACGCCCGGTCGTGGATCACCGTCAAGCGGCACTACGCGCTGCGGATCACGAAGGCGGAGAAGGCCGCGCTGCATGAGATGCTCAACACCTGCTCGTCCTGATCACCGAGATAGGGCCGGGTGATGTTCACCCGGGAGCGCCGCCACCAGGTGCGGGCCCAGCTGATCGAGCGGGCCCGCGTGGACGGCCGGATCATCGGCGCCGCGCTCACCGGCTCGGCCACGCGCGCCCTGCTGCGTGAGCTGGCCAAGTCCCTGGCGGACGCCCGCGCGGAGGGACCCGACGTGGTGAACCTGCCGACGGGCCAGAGGCGGACCTACCCGGCGGTCAGCCGTTCGTGATCGACAATGGGGAGGTCTGAGACCAGCTGGAGGAGATCGGCATGACCATCGCCGCGTACACCGTGACCGCACCCGTCGCCGAGCACGGGGAGGGCCCCGTGTGGTCCGCTCGCTGGGGCGGCCTCCGGTTCGTCGACATGATGGCCGGCGACGTGCTGGCGCTCGACCCGGACGGCTCGGTCCGCCGCCGCCACGTCGGCGCGGTCGCGGCGACGATCCGCCCGCGCGCCGCCGGCGCGGGCTATGTGGTCGCGGCCGAGCGGGAGCTGCTGCTGGCCGACTCCGACGACCTGGACGCGCCGCTGCGCTCGCTCGGCGAGGCGTGGAGCGATTCGTCGGTACGCATGAACGACGGCGGCTGCGACCCCGACGGCCGCTTCTACATCGGCAGCATGGCCTACGACGAGACCCCGGGCCGCGGCTCCCTCTACGTGGCCGAGGCCGGCGGCGGGCTGCGCGTGGTGCTGCCGGAGGTCACGATCTCCAACGGCCTGGACTTCAGCCCCGCCGGCGACCTCGCCTACTACGCCGACACGACCACCGGGCGGGTCGACGTGCTGGACTATGACCGGGAGAGCGGGCTCACCGGGCGGCGGCCGTTCGCGGTCGTGGACCCGGCCGACGGCGCCCCCGACGGCCTCACGGTCGACTCCGAGGGCGGCGTGTGGGTGGCGCTGTGGGGCGGCGCCGCCGTACACCGCTACAGCCCTGAGGGCCGTCTCGAGGCCGTCGTCCGCCTCCCGGTACGCAAGGTCACCGCGGTCGCCTTCGGCGGCGACAACCTCGACCAGCTGTTCATCACCACCTCGGCCCTCGACGTCGACCGGGTGGAACAGCCGGCCGCGGGCGCCCTCTTCGCCGCCGAGCCGGGTGTGCGCGGCCGGCCCGTTCTGGAGTGCGCGCTCTGAACGGACGCAGTGTGCGGCCGACTCACTGCGCGGCTCTGAACGGCCCCTCAGCTTGATGAGCCCGCGCGGGCGCGGACGCCGTTGGCCAGGGCGACGCGGGACGACACGCCCAGGCGGGCGTACACCTGGCTGATGTGGTACTCGACCGTCTTGACGCTCAGCAGCAGCTCGCGGGCGATCTGCCGGTTGGTCAGCCCGGTGGCCACCAACTGGGCCACGGCGTCCTGCTGCGGCGTCAGGCCGAGGGGGGAGACCGCGTGCTGCTGCCCGCACGCCGCCAGCTCGATCTCGCAGCGTTGCGCGTAGGGCACCGCCTCCAGGCGTTCCAGCTCCCGCAGTGCCTCCTTGAGCTGTTCGGCCGCCGCTGCCCGGCGGCCGAGCCTGCGCAGGAACGACCCGTACGCCAGCAGGGTCCTGGCCCGGTCGAACGGCTCCCCGGTCTCCGCGCACGCCGCCTCGAACGCCGTCGTGGCCGCCTCGGTCTCGTGCCCCGCCGCCAGCAGCCGAGCCCGGACACCGGGAGACCCGGCCCGTACGTCACCGGCCCGGCGCAGGTCGCCCTCCGTGATGAGCGCGTCCAACAGCAGATCGCCCCACGGCAGCAGCCCACGCTCGGCGGATGCGGGCTCGGTGCCGTTGAGCAGGTCGAGTAGCGGTTTCAGCAGGGCGATCACCTCGTCCGGCCGGTTCCGGGCGGCGGCCAGGTGGGCCGCGGCGTACGCGGGGCCGATGACCGCCACCGGCGCCGTCGCGTCCCTGGCCAGCCGCCGGGCCGCCTCGGCGTGCTGTCCGGCGCGCTGCCAGTCGCCCCTGGCCGCGGGCACGAGAGACGCCACGGCGTGGGCGTGCGCCGACATCCAGCAGGGGCCGAGTTCGTCGGCGACCGCGGCGGCGAGCTGCCCCAGGGCCGCGGCCTCGTCCCACTGCCCCTGGTGGAAGTCGGCCAGGCTGCCCATCACAGCGGTGAGCAGCCTGGCCGGTGGCGAGCCCCCCAGCCCGCCGGAGTGACGCATCAGGCGCAGATAGTCGCCGGGCTCGGGGCGGCAGCTCCAGGCGTCGATCCTGGCGAGCAGCACGGGCCGCGCGCACCGCTCCCGCGCCTCGGCCAGCGCCGCCACCGCCTCATCGGTACGGCCGGCGTAGTGCGCGAGCACCCCTCGCGCGAAACGACCGTCCGCCGTGTCGACCCTGAGGGCCGTCGAGGAGCCCGCACCAGGGTCAGCGTCCGACGGAGCCGTCCAGGAGGGTTCGGTGGCCGTCTCTAAGGGAGCCGTCGCAGAGGTACCTGACCGGGTGGTCGGCTCGTTGGCGCCGAGCCGTACCGCCAGAGCGTGGGCCTCAGCCGGGCGGCCGTCGAACAGGAGGGCCTCGACGGCGTCGGCGCCCGGCTCCCGGTCCAGCCGGGCCGCCTGCGCGAGCAGCCGTGCCGCCGGCCCCCACTCGCCCGCCGCGGCCCTGCGTCGCCCCGCCGCCGCGATGTCCCGCACGAGCTCCGGGCCGGGACGTTCGGCGGCCCGCAGCAGGTGCTCCAGCCGGGTGGTCTCATCCTCGGTCAGCGTCGCCGCCGCGGCGTGCAGCCGCAGCCGCTTGGTCGGGCCCATGTGCTGATAGACCGCCCCCTTGAGCAGCGGGTATGAGAAGCGGATCAGGATCCCGGCACCTGTCGGCCGCTCCACGAGCAGCCCGGCCCCCAGCGCCTCCTCCAGCGCCGAGAGCGGCGCCCCGACGCCCGCCAGCTTGGCGGCCGCACCGAGCGAAACCTCGCCCGCCGTCCGCCCGCCGCCGCCCGCCGCGATGTCGCAGGCCAGGACCGCCGCCGCCTCGACCAGCGACCGGGCGGGCTCGCTGCACCAGGCCAGCCGGGCCAGGGCGTCGCGGGCGTGCTGCCCCGGCACCGGCAGCGGGATCTGCGGGTCGGCCAGCTCGTCGAGGTCCGTCTCCTCCAGGACCTGCAGGATGTGCCGGGGGTTGCCGCCCGTGTGCTCGCACAGCCGCCCGGCCGCCTGCTCGGTCAGGGGCAGGTGGGTCAGCGCGCGCACCTGCCGGGCGCCGATGCCGGTCAGCGCCAGCCGTACCGACATCTCACGGGTGAGCAGCGGCTGGAGCGAGGCGGGCTGGTACGGGTCCGGGCTGGTCAGCACGGCCAGGACGCGGGCGGGCCGCAGCCGTCGCCAGGCGAACGCGAGCGCGGTGAGCGAGACGGAGTCGGCCCAGTGCGCGTCGTCGACGGCGATCACCACCGGCCGGGCCTCCTGCAGCTCGTCGAGCCGGTCGCGGAGCCGGGCCCCCGCCTCGAACGGGTCCGCGGGCTGCAGACCGGCGATCCTGGTGAGCACGCCGTACGGCAGGACCGACTCGCTCTCCACGGCGTCGGCGGCGATCACGTGCGCCTGGTCGTCGAGGGTGGCCAGGAACCGGCGCAGCAGGGTGCTCTTCCCGATGCCGGCGGGGCCGTGGATCAGGACCAGCCCCGGCTCACCCCGGCGGGCCAGCTCGAAGCGGTCCGTCAGCGATTCCAGCTCTCGTTCTCGCATGCGCACACAGTGCTCTTGCGCGCTCGCATCTCCCTTGTCGCCGACTGCAAGCGAAGGTTAAGCGGCGCGAGCTATACCAGCATCGGGAGATTTAGCGCGACATGCGAGGGGGCTTGCATGGCTGGGGAGACGTTCACGATCGTGCTGAGGGGCGGGGCGATTCGTCCCGACGCGAGGCTGGGGGTGTTCAGCAGCCTCGACGGCTGGCGGGCCCGCGTGCCCTGCCGCTACGTGGAGGGTGCGGACGAGTGGCGGGTGGAGCTCGACAGGCCGCCCGCCGGGACGGCCGTGGAGTTCAAGTTCCACTGTGACGGGGCGTGGGAGGCGCTGGACGGCAACCGTACCGCCTGGCCGGCGGACATCGCGGCGGGCGAGCGGATCGAGACGATGACCGGCACCCAGTCGGAGCTGTTCCCGACCCGTGACGACATCATCGTCACCAACCCGCTCCCGGCCCGCCGTCACTTCGCCCCCAAGCTGGACGAGGACGCGGTGTACGACTACATCCTGGTCGGCAGCGGCATGGGCGGCGGCGTGCTGGCCCATGAGCTGACGAGGATGGCCGCGGCCAAGGGCGGGCGGATGCCGCAGATCCTCGTGCTGGAGGCCGGCGGGTACCTGTTCTCGACCCACGTCGGCAACATGCCCAGGCTGCAGAGCTCCGGCGCGGAGGCCAACCGGACCGTCTGGGGCCTGTGGTACCAGTACCGGTCGGCGCGCTACCGGACGAGTTCGTCCGGGATGCAGGTCGCCGAGGCGTTCTGCCTGGGCGGCAAGTCGGTCTTCTGGGGGGCGCTGATCCCGAAGATGGACGGGCGGGAGTTCGAGTCGTGGCCGCGCGGCGTCCGCGAGGAGCTGCGTACCGAGTGGTACGACGAGGCCACCGACCTGATGCACGGCACGCCCCCGACGCTCAGCGACTACCGCAGGACGATCAAGGAGCTGCTCCGCACCCAGATGAAGCGCTTCCGCCAGCACGAGGTGCAGGTGGCGGCCGAGAACTCGGTGGCGCACCGGCTGGGCATCCCCTCAGGGATCTTCTCGACGGCGGCGCTGCTGATGGAGGACCGCCTGCGCGACGGCTGGAACAAGAGCCTGCACGTCAACCTCAACCACGAGGTCGTCGGGTTCGAGTGGGACCGCTCGGGCGGCCGGACCAGGGTGGCGGCCGTGCGGGCCCGTGACCTGATCGCCGGGAAGGACCGGGTGTTCCGGGTGGCGGACGGCGGGCGCGTGATCATGGCGGCCGGCACCGTGGGCAGCGCCGTGCTGGCCCGCAGAGCGCAGGTCGACAACGAGTGGGTCGGCAAGGGGATCACCGACCACCCCACGTACGTCTGGAAGTTCACGCTGCCGAGCGACGCGCCCGGATACGCCGCGCACGACTCGGTCAAGATCCTGCTGCGCGGCTCGGTCGGCGCGATGCCGCTCAACGTGGTGGTGGAGATGGGTGTGGGGCTCAACCAGTACCGAGTGGACGAGGACGCCGTCCCGGCGCACGCGGACGTCTCCAGGATGGACTGCGAGATCGTCTTCTTCCCTTCGGTGCCGCTGCTCGACGGCAACACCGTCGAGCTGGACCCGGACACCGGCCGGCCGGTGATCACGATGAAACCGGTCGAGATCCCCGGTTACCTCGCCGCGGTGCGGGAGATCGGCGGCCGGATCATCCGGATCATGGGCGGCGACCCGGCGGTCTCGGAGCCGTTCGCGGCCGATCTCGGGGCGGTCGGTCACGAGGTCGGCACGCTGCGGATGAGCGAGGATCCCGGCATGGGCGTGGTCGACCCCGACCTGAAGGCGTGGGGGCACGACAACCTCTACGTCTGCGACCTGTCGGTCTTCCCGACATCGCCGGCCGCGAACCCCTCGCTGACGCTCACGGCCTTGGCGATGCGGTTGGCGGACCACCTTTCTGGTTGACCCTTAGTTGACCGGCTGGTTCGTCAGGACCAGCGCGGACGCGGGAGGCAGATCCTGCAGCTCGATGTGGCGCGAGGCACCCGGGCCGGGCAGCACGGTCACGGCCGACCTGAGCGGGTGCTTCGTCACCCCGCCGATCTCGGCCGTGTTGGCGACCACGGTGAGCTCCTGCGTGCGGGCGTTGAGGGCGCCGTCGATCTCGACGAGGGCGCCGCGCGTCTCGGTCAGGCTCGGGTTGACCACGCAGACCACCTCGGTCCCGGCCAGTACGCGCGACCAGCACAGGACGTCGCCGGGCCGGGGGAGCGTGTAGCCGCCGTCGGCCCGGCCGAGCCTGCGCAGGTACTGCCGCCCGGCCCGCAGCGCCCGGTGGGCCGCCCGCGCGGCCAGCAGCATCCTGACCCGCTGGTAGACCTCGTTGTCCTGGTCGAAGACGTGGTGGCTCGTGGTGCCGTACGGGCCGAACCCCGGCAACTCCGTGTCGAACAGGTGCGCCGCGGTCGGCGACTCGCCGTCGGCGGGCCGCCCGGCGGCGCCCGCTTTGCGCGGATGCTCGGGCCCGAACATGGCCTCCCTCAGATACCGATCCCCCGACAGCTCGCGGCGGCCCCAGCCCTCACCCATGAGCCATCCCCGCTCGCTCTCCTCCGGGCCCGTCAGCCCCTGCTCGATGCCGTAGTAGAGGCACGGGATGCCCAGCGAGTACAGCAGCAGTGCCACCCCGACCGTGACCTGGCGGGGATCGGGCTCACTGTGGCCCGGCGGCGTCAGCGCGCCGAACCGGAGCTGGGGATCGATCGACAGATCGTCGTGATCGTCCACCATCGAGACGTAGACGGAACCGAGAGAGCGATGAGAGACCCCCTGCGTGGCGAACCTGCGGAAGAACTCCTCGACGGCGTCGGGGAAGGGGAAGCCCTCCCGCCCGAGCGCGACATCGCGCAGGAGCCGCCGCGTCTCGCCGGTCTCCAGGACGGCGCTCAGGTTGCGCCCGATCAGGTCCAGGTACCGCTCCTCGATCGTGTCGCCGCCGCCGACCTCTCCCACGATGAGGAAGTTCGCCTTCCCCAGCCCGTCGGCGAACTCCCTGAGCGCCCCGCAGAACAACGTGGCGTCGCGCGGCGGCACGTGTTTGAGCGTGTCGATGCGTACCCCGTCGATGTCGGTGAGCGCCATCCAGTAGGTCCAGATACGGATGATCGTCTGCAGCTCTTTGGACTGGTCGAGGTCCCGGCTGAACCAGTCGGCCCGCCGGTAGGGCGCGTCCGGCTCGTCGTCGCCGCCCTGGCCCCAGCCGAGCCCGTCGCCGCCCGCCCTGGTGTAGGCGTCGGGGTCGTGCAGCTCGCTCGGCCACACGCCGTGGTCGGGCTCGGTGGGCGCGGTGCCGTGCGGCAGGCGCCCCCCGGTGCCGTCACGCCAGGCGCCGAACGGCAGTTTCCCGTCCCGGCCGGCGTACGGCGGGCGGACCACGTACTGGGGGGAGCCGGGGGTGCCGAGGTCGTAGTCCCAGTTCTCGCCGGTGTGGTTGATGAGGATGTCGAGGATGACGCGGATGCCGTGCTCGTGGGCCTTGCCGACCAGCTCCACCAGGTCCTCGCGGGTGCCGAATCTGCGGTCGACGTCCAGGAAGTGCTGGATGGAGTAGCCGTGGGGGTCGTCCGGCGCGGGGACGCCGTCCACGGTCGTGACGGGCCGCTGCTTCCACACGGGCGCGATCCACAGCGCGGTCACGCCGAGCTCGCGCAGGTAGCCGAGCTTGGAGATGACCCCCCGCAGGGTGCCGCCCTGGAAGCGGTCCCGGCCGGAGGCCGCCCACTGGTTCCACATCCACCCGGCCGGACGGGAGTTCGCCGGCCGGGCCCGGTCGACGAGCTCGCGCCCGTGCTCGCGGCCGTCGCTGAACCTGTCGGGCAGCAGGAAATAGATGACCTCGTCCCGCCAGTCGGACGGCGACGGGTGGTAGCTCTCACGCTGGGGCCAGACGGCCTCCCAAATGCTTCGGGGCGGGGCTTGGCCGATGATCTCGTCGATGTTCGCCATGGCGCCGGGCTCCTTGGCTGTGTATTCCTGCCTGTCTGCCCAATCTGAACCGGGTTACAGTCGCAGGCAAGAGGAGAGGAGAGGCGTGGACATCCGGATTCTGGGCACGTTCGACGTCCTGATCGAGGGCGACTCCGTCGCGCTCGGCGGACCGCAGCGGATGGCCATTCTCGCAGTCCTCCTCCTCCACCAGGGTGAGGTCCTCAGCTCTGACCAGCTCATCGAGTACGTCTGGAGCGGGACACCGCCCAAGAGCGCCCTCAGCGCGCTGCACGCGCACGTGTCACGACTGCGCAAGGCGCTCAACGGCGCCGACATCCTGCAGTCCTACGGCTCCGGCTACCGCGTCGTCGTCGAGCCGGACAAGGTCGACGCCTTCCGCTTCGAGCGGCTGGTCGAGCAGGGCGCCCGCGCGCTGGCGCAGCAGGACTGGGCGAGGGCCGTGGCGCTGTACAGCCAGGCGCTGGAATTGTGGCGCGGTCCCGCGCTGACGGAGTTCGCCACCGAGCCGTGGGCGCAGTGCGACGCCATCAGGCTCGAGGAGTTACGCTTCAGCGCCGAGGAGGGCAGGACCGACGCCGAGCTGGCCCTGGGACGGCACGCCGAGGCGCTGCCGCGGCTGGAGCAGCGCGTCAGTGAGCATCCGCTGCGCGAGAGGTCCGTCGCCCAGCTCATGCGCTCGCTCTACCGGTGCGGGCGGCAGGGCGACGCGCTGAACGTCTACGACCGGGTCCGCCGGATCCTGGCCGAGGAGCTCGGCGTGGACCCCGCCCCGGCGCTGCAGGCCACCCACCAGGCGATCCTGCTGCACGATCCGGGACTCGACGGCAGCCCCGCCCCGCCGCCGCGCCAGGACGCGCCGCCGCGGCGGATCATCAACCTGCCCTCGCGCAACCACGTGTTCTCCGGCCGCCAGACGATCCTGGCCGAGATCGAGGGCGCGCTGACCGAGCCGACGACGCGTCCGCCGCCCCGGGTGGTGGCGCTGCATGGTCTCGGCGGCACCGGCAAGACGCAGATCGCCCTGGAGTACGCGCACCGGCACGCCGCCGACTACGACGTGGTCTGGGAGGCGCCGGCCGCCGAGCCCGTGGCCTTCTGGAGCGTGCTGGCGGAGCTGGCGCTGCGTCTTGGCGTACGTCAGCAGGCCGACCGCGGCGAGATCCTCGCCGCGCTGGCCGAGCGCCTGGCCGGGATGGACCGCTGGCTGCTCATCCTCGACGACGTCGAGGACGGCACGCTGATCGAGGCGTTCCTGTCGTCCCTGCGGGCCGGGCACGTCATCGTGACCTCGCGCAACCCCGCCTGGGGCCAGCTGGCCGTGGGCGTGCGCGTGGGCTCCTTCTCCCGGGCCGAGTCAGTCGATTTCCTGGCCACGCGCGTGGCCAGGACCAGCGGTGCCTGGGCGCTGGCCGAACAGCTCGGTGACCTGCCCTTCGCGCTGGAGCAGGCCGCCGCCTACAGCGAGCAGACCGGTATGAAGCTGGATGAGTACGGCGATCTGTTCCGCCGCCGCGCGGATCAGCTGCTGACCCGCGACAAGGCGTTCGCCACGGTCTGGCAGCTCGCCTTCGAGCGGGTCGCGCGGGCCTCGCCGGTCGCCATCGAGCTGCTGCACCTGTGCGCGACGCTGGGCCCCGGCGGCGTCTCGCTCGACCTGCTGGACTCCATGCCCGGCGTGCTGCCGCCCGCGCTCAGGGACGCGGTCGAGGACGAGCTGGCCCTGCAGGACGCCATCGCCCACCTGCTGCGCCACTCGCTCGTCGAGCGGGACAGGGGACGGCTGCGCATGCATCCGCTCGTCAAGGCGGCGGTCTGGGCCAGGCTGCCCGACGAGGAGCGGCGTACCTGGGTGACCTGCGCCGTCCAAATCCTGAGCTCGGTCGTGCCCGCCGACGCCGAGAACCCCACCACCTGGCGTACCTGGGACAGCGTCATCCCCGACGTCATCCACCTCGGCCAGGAGGCCGACGGCGCGGACATCGCCGTGCCCGGCCTGCCGCGCATGCTCTGCGGCTCCGGCCACTACCTCACGGTACGGGCGGCGTTCGAGCGGGCCCAGGAGCTGTTCGAGCTGGCGCTGCGGCTCGTCAGGCGGCAGCCGGGCGCCGACGCCGACCTGGCGGCCGTACTGTCCGACCACGGCAACCTGCTGGAGCTCACCGGCGACGTCAACGGCGCCCGCGCCGCCCAGGAACAGGCACTGGTGCTGGCCGAACGCGCCCTGGGCGGCGACGACCCGGCCGTGGCGCGGGTCCTGCGACGGCTCGGCAACGTGCTGGTCTGCCAGCGCCGCCTGCCCGAGGCCAGGCGTACCCTCGAACGCGCCCTGGCCATCCTGACCGCCCGGCACGAGCCGGACCGCAGGGAGATCGCCCGCGTCAGCCGGGAGCTGGGCTTCGCCGCCTGGACGGCGGGCGACCTGCGCGCCGGCCAGGAATGGCTGACCAAGGCGCTGGCCACGGCGCGGACGATCCTCGGCCCCGACCACCCGGACGTCGCGCACACCCTGTCCGGGCTGGGGCTGATAGTCCAGGACACCGGCCGCCCGCAGCGGGCCGTCAAGCTGCAGGAGCAGGCCGCGTCCATGCTCACCGCCGTGTACGGCGACGAGCACCCCGAGGTCGCCCACACACTCGACAAGCTCGGGTACGCGCTGCGCCTGTCGGGCCACTTCGAGGAGGCCAGGGTCAGCCACGAGCGGGCACTGTCGATCCTGGAGTTCTGCTACGGCCCCGGCCACGGCGAGGTGGGCATGCCGCTGACCAACCTCGGCCTGGTCTACCTGGACACCGGCGAGCCGAAGCTGGCCAGGGACCACCAGGAGCGGGCGATCCAGGTGTTCAGGAACGCCTACGGCGACGACCACGCCCACGTCCACCTCGGCGTGCGCCGGCTGGGCCAGGCCATGCTGGCCGACGGCCGGGCCGCCGAGGCGCGGGACCTGCTGCGCAGCGCGCTCACGGGCACCGAGCGGGTGCTGGGGGGCGGCCATCCCGACGTCGCGGGCACCCTGCTCGACCTCGCGGAGGCGTACGAGGTGCTGGTGGAAAAGGAGTCGGCCGACGCCTGCCGGGCGAGGGCCGAGCGGATTCTGGCCCGTGGCAGGAGCCCCATTCAGGGTTAGCCGTCCCCATTCAGGGTTAGCCCTCCGCATTGAGGGTTAGCCCTCAGCCGTCACCTGAGGCCGGATCCGCTCACGGACCCGACTCTGGGGACATGCCGGATTTCGCGTCCCCGGGGCGCCGGGTCATCTCCGCCGAGGTGGAGCCGGTGCCGGGACGACGGCACCAGGCGGCGGCCGTGTTGAGCCGGCTCGGCCTGCGCGTTCTGCACCTCGGCCCGACGATCAGCGTGAGCGCCCCGGAAGAGGTCTGGGAGCGGACGTTCGGCCTGCCTGAGCCCGCCATCCCCCGCGAACTGCGGGGACTTGTCACAGGGATCCATCTCGCCGGGCCTCCCGACCTGCACTGACCCACTGACATGCCCCGAGGGGGAAGCATGACCACGATCATCGAACGCCGCGAGTCCACCGTCCACTTCGAGGCAGTGGTGCGGCCGCCGGGCCGGGCCTCGATGTTCGCCGAGTCGTCGGCCGTACAGGCGGCGAGTCTTGACGACCTCAGGCCGCCGCCGGACCGGGCCGCGCAGACCGCGCTCGCGTTGCAGCGCAGGGGGTTCGTCGTCCGGCATGTCGGGACGTTCTCCATCAGCGCGGAGGGCCCGCGCCGGCTGTGGGAGGAGACGTTCAACACCCGCGTGGCCGTCCGGCCGCACACCCTGCGCGGCGCGCCGGCCGCCGAGCCGGGCGATGAAGTCTCCTATCTGTCGCATGTGTCCGGGGTCCCGTTCACGCTGCCCGCCGACCTGGAGCCGCTGGTCGAACGGGCCTACCCGCAGGCGCCGCCGCAGTTCTACGGCTCGCCGCTGCCGCCCAGGGTCTCCTATCACCACCTGCGCGTGCCGGACGACGTCGGGCTCCTCCTGCGTGCCTGCCACGTGCACGAGCGGGGGGTGACCGGCCGGGGGGTGTTGGTGGCCATGGTCGACACGGGCTTCTACAAGCATCCCTTCTATCCGCATCACGGCTACAACTACAACGCCACCCTCGCGCCGGACGCCGCCCGCGTGGACCACGACGAGTACGGCCACGGCACGGCCGAGGCGGCCAACATCTTCGCCTGCGCGCGCGACGTGGACTTCGTCGGCGTGAAGATGGGCGGCAACGCCACGCTCGCGTTCAAGACCGCCGCCGACCTGTCGCCCGCTGTTCTGACCAACAGCTGGGGCTACGACCTCAACGGACTCACCGGGCTGCCGAACTTCCTGCGGCCGCTGGAGTTAGCGGTGCTGGAGGCCGTACGGGTGCGCGGCATCACGGTCTGCTTCTCCGCGGGCAACGGCCACATCTCCTTCCCCGCGATGATGCCCGACGTCATCGCCGCGGGCGGCGTGTACGTGGAGGAGACACAGGTCAACGGGGAGTTCAAGATGGAGGCGTCCGACTATGCGAGCAGCTTCGACAGCCTCATCTACCCGGGCCGGCACGTGCCCGACGTCTGCGGACTGGTCGGGCGGCAGCCCAGGGCGCTCTACATCATGCTGCCGACCGAGCCCGGCGACGTCATCGACTCCTCGCTGGCCGGTCCCGGCTACCCGGTCAAGGACGGCACCGCGCCCGACGACGGCTGGAGCGTGATCAGCGGCACCAGCGCCGCCGCGCCCCAGATCGCCGGGGTGTGCGCGCTGCTCAAGCAGGTCCAGCCGGGATTGTCTCCCGACCTGGTGAAGGCGCTGCTCAGGGCCTCGGCGCGGGACGTCGTCGACGGCAAGAGCGGGACGGGGGAGCTCGCGGGGGAGGGCTTCGACGGGGCGACCGGGGCGGGGCTCGTGGACGCCGCGGCGGCGTACCGGCTGGCGCGCTCGGTCACGCCGCGCAGCCTGCACACCGTCCCACCGCCCGTCTGACAGACCGCCCGTGACAGACCGCTTGTGACGGACCGCCCGTGACAGACCGCCCGTGACGGACCGCCCGTCCGACGGGTCGACTGTCTGACGGGCTCACCGACTGCCGGGCGGCCCTGCCGAGGGGCGGGTTCGACCGGTGGGGGCCGCGGCGGTGACGCGGGGGCGGCCGCCGCGGCCCCGATCGCTCTTCCCGGGACGCTGCGCTCGTCCCGGGAAGAGCACCGGGGCTTCGCCGGTTGCATCCGTACGTGGACGAGATCGACGTCGTGGTGATCGGGGCCGGGCAGGCCGGGCTGTCGAGCGCGTACTTTCTGCGCCGGTTCGGCTTCGAGCCGCTGGTACTGGACGCGGGCGACGGGCCGGGCGGGGCGTGGCGGCACCGGTCGCCGTCGCTGACCATGGACAAGGTGCACGGCATCTTCGACCTTCCCGGTGTGCGGCGCTCCGATCCACCGGTGGGCACCCCGCCTGGAGCAGGTCAGGCCGCCCCGTCTGGAGCCGGTCGAGCTGATATGCCTGGGGCTGGTCGTGCTGATCTGTCCGGGGCCGATGGGCGGCGGCCCGCCGCTGTGGTCGTCCCCGAGTACTTCGCGGACTACGAACGGGAACTCGGGCTCGCCGTACTGCGGCCGGTCAAGGTGACGGCCGTGGCGCCGGGGGAGGGCGGGCGGCTCGTCGTCACCTCCGGGGCGGGGGAGTGGGCGGCGCGGGCTGTGGTCAACGCCACCGGCACCTGGACCCGTCCATACTGGCCGTACTATCCGGGCGCGCGTTCCTTCCGCGGCCGTCAGCTGCACTACGCGACGTACCGGGGATCGGAGGAGTTCGCCGGTCGGCGGGTGGTCGTCGTGGGCGGCGGGACCTCGGCCGCGCACGTGCTCTCCGAGATCGCCGGCGTCGCCGCGAGCACCCTCTGGGTCACCCGCCGGCCGCCCGTGTTCCGCCCGCTGGACGACTTCGGCGAGGACGCGCGCCGCGACGCCGTCGCCCTGGTCGAGGCGCGGGTACGCGCCGGGCTGCCGCCGCAGAGCGTGGTCGCCGTGACCGGGCTCGGGTACACGCCGGTCGTCCGGGAGGCGCTGGCCAAGGGAGCGCTGGAGCGGCTGCCGATGTTCGGCCGCATCACCGCCGGCGGGGTGAGCTGGGATGATGGACGGTACGTGGAAGCGGACACGATCATCTGGGCCACCGGATTCCGCTCGGCACTCGACCACCTCGCCCCGCTGCGGCTGCGCGAGCCCGGGGGCGGGATCAGGGTGGACGGCACTGAGGTGATCGCCGAGCCGCGCCTGCAACTCGTCGGCTACGGCCCTTCGGCGAGCACGATCGGCGCCAACCGCGCGGGCCGCACCGCCGCCCGGAACATCCGCCGCCTCCTCGCCCAGGCCCCCTCCGTTCCGGCGGCCTGACCTATTAACGTCCGCCGCGCCCACTCCATTACAGCTGCCGGACCTACTATGAGAAGTAGTAAAAATACCGATTGAGGCCAGTGACCGGTAGCACTCTCGACACGGGGCGTTACCACGGGATAGCGTCGGGTTAAAGGATCTTTATCCGTCTCTGGAGGTCCCCCCGATGGATGTTCCCGGCTACACCGAAATTCGGGAACTCGGACACGGCGGGACCGGGCGGGTGATGCTCGCTTTACGCACGTCCGACGGGACGCCCGTGGCGATCAAGCATCTTGCCGCGCGATTACGCGACGACGAGCTGTTCGTCGAACGCTTCCGCGCCGAGGCCGGGCTGATCCGCGAGCTCGACAGCCCGCACACGGCCCGCCTGCTCGACTACGTCGAAGGCCACGACGACGCCTGCATCGTGATGGAGCTGGTGGACGGCATCACCCTGCGCCGCCTGTTACAGCACGCGGGCGCCACCGGCCCCGAGGCGGCGCTGGCCGTACTGAAGGGCGCCCTGCTCGGGCTGGCCGAGGCGCACCGGCACGGCGTCGTACACCGTGACTTCAAGCCCGAGAACGTGATCGTCTCCCAGGACGGCCAGAGCAAGCTCGTCGACTTCGGCGTCGCCGCCCACTCCGGCGAGAACGCCCCCCTCGCCGGGACCCCCTCCTACATGGCCCCCGAGCAGTGGGCGGACGCCCCGGCGGGGACGGCGTCGGATGTGTACGCGGCGGCCGTGGTGTTCTTCGAGTGCCTGTCCGGGCACCGGCCGTTCATCGCGGACAACTTCGCCGCCCTCGCCTACCAGCACCAGCACGCCGAGCCTCCGCTGGAGGACATCGAGGAGCCGATGCGGGCACTGGTCGGGCACGGCCTGGCCAAGGACCCCGCCGAACGGCCGGAGTCGGCCGAGGCGTTCCTGGCGGAGCTGGAGGAGGTCGCCGACACCGCTTATGGCACCGGCTGGGAGGTACGCGGCCGGGCCGGGCTCGGCCTGCTGACCGTCCCGCTCGCCTCCTTGCTACCTCTGTCGCGGCCGCTGCCCACGTCGGGGAACGGCGGCACGAGCCTGTTCAGCAGCGCGCTCGCGCCGGTGACCAAGTTCGCGGTGACGGGCGGCCTGGTGGTCGCGACCGCCGCCGCGGTGGCGTCGGCGTTCGTGATCTGGAACGACGCACCGCCGGACCGCCTCGCCGGGCTCCCGCCGGTCAGCGCGCCCGCCGAGTCGGCCCTGATCCCCACGCCATCCGGTACGGCGGAGCCGTCCATCCTCACCCCGGAGCCCAGCGACCTCGCCAGCCCTCCGCCCAGCACCGACGCCGCGGATCCGGTGGTCACCGAGGACCAGACCGAGCCCACCGGTACCCATGCGCAGGAGCCCATCCGCACCCGCTCGCAGGAGCCCACCCGTGGGGCGGAGCCGACGCGGACCACGCGCCCGGCCACCTCCGCACCCGCCACTTCCAAACCGGCCACCTCCAAACCGGCCACCCAGCCGCCCACCAAGCAGGCGTCGACGACGAAGCCCGCCACCAGTGAGCCCAAGCCGTCCGCCCGTCCGGCCACCACCAGCCCCCCGGACACCCAGGCCTCCGCCCCGACCAAGGCCGCCGGGCCGCTGGTCTCGGTGTCGGTCAAGGTGTCGATCGACGTACCCGTGCTCAAGGGCAAGGACGGCCTGCTCGACGTCGACCTCGGCCTCGGGCTCGGGAGTGGCCTGCTCGGCTCCGTACTGGTCCCCGGTTCCGCGCTGCTCGGCCGCCACTGGGCCGTCCGCAGAGCCAGGAGGGCCCGCTCCTCGCACACGTCGTCCTGTCCTCCACCGGACATCGACAAGCCGTGACCCGCGCCACCGTCGGACATTTCGCCCATACCAAAATTTGCTGATTTGCCGACCGATACAGGTGATCCCCTACTATCTAGCCTCGGATAGGGGGCGTACTTCTGGGCCCCGCAGTTCGGGCGAAGGAGAAGTGTGGCGGTTGCATGCCCCGCCGACCGGCGGCGCCGTCCGATCCTCACCAAAGCGCTCACCGCGATGATCACAGCGGTGTTCCTGTTAGTGAGCCTGGCCACGCCCGGACACGCGGCCCCCAAGCCGACGATCAAGCAGCTCAAGAAGGAGCTGGCCGCCCTGGGGAAGCAGTCGGACAAGCTGATCACCGAGTACTACAACGGCCGCATCGCCCACCAGAAGGCCGAGAAGGCGGAGAAGGCCGCCCAGGACAAGCTGGCCGCCGCCCAGGCGGTCTACGACCGAGAGTCGGCCGAGCTCAGGCTGATGGCCGTCGCCCAGTACACCAACGGCGGCCCCCCGAGTCCCGCCACCATGCTCTCGGCGAACGAGGACCCCTCCGCGCTCATGAGCCGCCTCGCGCTCTCCAACCACCTGGTCGATCAGCAGAGCGCCAGGCTAAGCGGCTTCGCCAAGGTCAGGGACGACCGCAAGCAGGCCGAGGAGGAGGCGGCCGCCCGCGCCAAGGAACTCGGCGACCAGGTCGCGGACCTCGGCAAACGCAAGGACAAGGCCGAGCAGCTGATCAAGAAGATCAAGGACAAGATCGACAAGCTCTACCAGGCGCCCGGTGTCCGGCGGTCGGACGGCACCTGGGTCCCGCAGCTTCCCGGGGGCTCCGACAACATCACTCCCCGGATGCGCCTGGTCAAGACCCTGGTGAAGGAGCGCTTCGCCGTACCCAATGGAATCGGCTGCTACCGGGCGATCCAGGACGGCGGCGAGCACCCGCTCGGGAGGGCGTGCGACTTCATGCTGAGTCGCGGCGGCTCGATGCCGACGGCCGCCGAGGTGGCGCGCGGCAACGAGATCGCCGCCTGGGCGATCAAGAACTCCAAGCGGCTGGGCATCATGTACATCATCTACCGCCAGCGGATCTGGCACGCCAGGACCGGCGCTTGGCGCACGATGTCAGACCGCGGTGGCACCACGGCCAACCACTACGACCACCCGCACATCTCGGTGTACTGAACGGCGCGTCCGCTGAGGATGGGTCCGGATGTCGAGAATCATGGACAAGCATCGGCCGTCGCGTTGAGTTCCGCGTATCGGGCCTGGCAATCGCGATAGAGCGGAAGCAGCCCGCGTTCCTCGGCTTCGCGCAGGGAAGGAGCGGTTCTGTCCATGTCGGAGAGAATGAATTCGTGCTCCCGCGGCCAGGGCACGTTGAGCTCTGGGTCCAGCGGGTTGATGGACACGGTCGTGCTCGGCGAATAGAGGCTGGAGCAGAGATACCAGACGGTCACCTCCTTCGTCAGCGCGAGGAATCCGGCGGCGAGCCCTTCCGCGACGTAAAGGGCCCTCCTGCTCTCGGCGGTCAGCTCAACCGCGATGTGCTCGCCGTAGGTGGGCGAGCCGATCCTGGTGTCGAGTACGACGCAGAGCATGGCCCCATGCGCGCAGTTGAAGTAGCGCGCTTGGCCCGGCAGGCCCACCACATGGAGGCCGCGTATCGTGCCGCGATAGGACCAGGAGCAGTTGACCTGCGCCACCCAGAGTGGATGACCCACTGCTTTACGGAACGCCGGCTGGCTGAATGGTTCCAGGAAAATCCCGCGCATGTCTGGATAGATTTTCTGGTCGATCACGAAGGAGTCCGCTACGTCAAGTTCTTCGATGTGCATGCCGAAAACCTCTCCCGTAGACATGTTTCTCTGTCATGGCAATTCAAGACTTTCAGCGCGGCATTTAGCGGGCAACCCCCTAAAGCTCCCCCTAGTGCCCCTGTCCATCCTTAATGCGAGCGTATTAGCCGACCTGATCAAATGCCAATGTGTTGTCCTGTGTGCGGCTTTTCTGTGCTCATGAAGACATGCGTGGCGCATCGAAATAAGGCGACTCACTACTAATGGCGGCTGATGGCATGCCGCTATTAGTGAAATTCCGCTCCCCGCAAGATTCATGAGCGCGACGGGGGTCGGAAAATAACGGCACGAGGCCGCGCATGCTCTTCGTTCAGAGCCGGGCGAAAGCCCGTGAAAGCTGGGTCAGATGCGTCAGCTCGTCCTTCATGGCCGGTAATCCGGGGCTGAGCACTGGGTCGCCGGACGTGGCCTCACGGGTGACCGCGGGTTTCATGGCACCCGCGGAAGCAAGGGAAACGCCTGGCGCCGCGGCGGTCCTCTCCGTGGCCGCGAACGTATGGAGGGCCTGGGCCACGGTTTGGGCGTGCAGGGCCGGGGTCATGCCGTCATGAAACGGCCTTCCGGTGTAGGACTCCAGGACCAGCAAGGAGTCACGGATCTCGATGACATAGCGATAGAGCTGGTAGCCGGCGGAGTCGCCGACGCTGGGCGGGTCACGTCTGAGTTCGGGCATGGCCGTGGTCAGCGCCGTCCACAGAGGGCGAAGGCGACGCAGCGCCCGCCGTTGGGCCACCGACCGCAGTGGCGTGGCGAGCCGTGGCCCCCAGACGCCGATGGTGGGGCCGGCCACGATCAGCGTGGTGCAGGCGAGCCCGAGGTACGTCACGGCATGCGTCGACGCGCCCGGCGGCGTCGGAAGGCCGAAGTAGCTGGTCAGCGCGGTGGCGCTCAAGTAGCCCACATAGAGGAGCCCGCCGGCGTCACCGGCCGCGACAAGCCGCAACCCGAGCCGCACATATGGCTGGTGCACATAGCGCACGTATCGCCAGGTCCGGCGGAGCGTGCCGAAAAGGCCGGCGGAGATATAGGCGAGGAAGGCCAGATAGGAACCTACGATGAGCGGGTTTTCGCCGTGCACGACAAGGAAGCCCGCACCGGCGTCGTCCGGCACCCCGGAGCCGAACAGCAGGACTCCCATCACCGCGATGCCGGCCGCGGCCCATAATATCTTCGCGCTGACGCCCGGCGCCCGGTCGCCCACCGGTGACGTCAGGTAGGTCACTGTGATCCAGAACGCGCACATGGAGGCGATGGTGAAGCTGAACACCAGCCATCGCCCGAGCCCGTTGATATGGGCGAGAGTGTCGAGCCTCGGCTGGATGTCATGAAACTGCACCAGCACGCTGAGGCTGAGCGTGACGATATGGGCGGAGTAGGCCAGGTCCACTGGCGATCGACGTTTCCGGATGAGTCGGACCGCAGCCTGCACGGCAATCGTCCATATGACGGAGGCCTCCCCCCAATACAACACATCGACCACGTCAAAATCCCCTTCCGTACCCCCACGCCTGTTCGATGTTCCGGACCACCTCGGCTATTTCAGGAGGCGGTGTGGCGGCCGGCACCGTGTAGTTGCCCGGTGCCAGAACGCGTGGCGCCAGAATGAGCTCGGCGAAAGCCTCCGCCGCGTCTTCGGCGGGATCGGCGTAACCGCTTCTGCACAGCACGCGTTTTATCATGTCCGGGTGGAGATCCGGCAGCAGCATGCGCTGGAGCTCTTCACTCCGCCATCCGCTGTCCTGATGACCGAGCACTAGGTGACCCAATTCGTGCAGCAGGATATGGCACTCATGCAGCGGCGACGAGCTGCGCACGTAACACAAATAGTCGGTGCCGACGGCCTTGATATAAAGGCCGCACGGCGCACCGCGACGCGCCGAGATGGGAATCATCTGGATGGGGCGGCCTCGTCGCTTCTCCAGTCGTTTGATGAAGAGTTCGAGGTCGAAGGGGTCGGGGATTACTCCTTCGGCCTCCAACTCCTTGATCGACACCTGATGTGGTGTGCGCTGCTCCCTTTTCACCGCATGCCGTCCGGTACCCTCGCCATCCCACGCCCAGTGCAAATGTCGTCGCTCATGGCAAGCAGGGGCTCAATGGTCGGTCCACCTCTCCTCCTCTTCTCCTACTTGTCGCGGTGACGTTGCTCCAGCCGGGCTGTCCGCTCGATCAGCTCCTGCACCATGTCGCGCGCTTCCGGAGAGAGCTCGAAGAAGGCACGCAGATGAGCGCCCTTCATGCCCGTGTCGCGCAGCAGGGCGAGCAGTTCGACCTGGTCGCCGATCTCCTTCGAGGCCTCGTCGTCGAAGAAATAGGCCGGCGAGACCTGGAAGAAGGCGGCGAGCGCCTCGATCAGGCGCTTGGTCGGGTTGGTGGCGCGCCCGGTGGACAGCTTCCACAACGTGGTGTGGGAGACCTGTTCGCCGGTGAGCTCCTCGATGCCGGCCGCCGCCTCGGCGTAGGAGTAGGGCCCCCGGCCGGCTGGATAGACCGTCCGGAACAAAAAGTTGATCTTGTCGGCCAGGGATGGCGAGGACGGCTCGCCTTGCGACTGCCCGGTCAACTCATCCGACATGTTCTCATCCGTCATCACTCACCGCTCGGCTTCATCAACTATATTCGCAGATCTTCTCCGGCAATGGAACCTAGTTGACAGAGGGGATGCGCGTCTGCGAGTCTCCAAGAGTACTCCTCAAAGTTGATGCAGCACAGTGGCTCATCACTTTTATGCATTCTGATGATCGTGCGCCTGGCCATGGCTGCCCGGCGGTCAGCAGGCCCATGTCGCCGCCGTACCGCAGCGCGGCGGACCACACACCCGCGCCCTGACGCAAGTGGCCGGAACCGCGGGGGTTCTTCCTTTTCCGTTTCCATGAACCTGAGGAAGGGATCGTTCCAGTGACGCCGACATCCAGCCAGCACCAGGAAACCATCGGTCAGCTCTACGACCGGACCACAGAGATGATCGAGAAGATCATGGGAGGCAGCCTGCACAATGGCTATTGGGACGACCCCATGGATGGGGCGTCGCTGGAAGCGGCCTCCGAACGCCTGACCGAGCTGATGATCGACAAGCTGGACGCGAGCAAGGGCCGGCGGATACTCGACATCGGATGCGGCACGGGCAGGCCGGCGATAGCCCTGGCCCGGACCGCCGGGGTGGATGTCGTCGGCGTGACGATCAGCGAGAGGGAAGTGGAGCTGGGCTCCCGTCTGGCGAAGGACGAAGGGCTGGCGGATCGGGTGACGTTCCATGTGGCTGACGCGCTGGAGCTGCCCTTCGAGCCGGACTCGTTCGACGGCGCCTGGCTCTTCGAGTCACTGCTGCACATGCCTGACCAGGCGCGCGTGCTCCGCCAGGCGTACTCCGTACTGCGGCCCGGCGGCGTGCTGGTCATCGCCAACCTGGTCGAGCGCGCCCCCCTTGCTGACGAGCAGCGCGGCAGACTGGAGGCCTCCTACCACGACTCCCACATTGACTCGATCATCCCGCTGCGGGACTATCCCGGCTTCATCGCGGACAGCGGACTCGCGCTGAGAGAGATCATCGACATCTCCGAACACACGATGTCTCCGACACTGCATCGCATCGTCGAGAGAATCGCCGGACTGCGTGAGGAGTTCCCAGAGTACGACGGCGTGATCGAGCCGCCGCCGTTCGTGGCCCGGCTCATCGAAACACCGGAGATAGGGTACGCGATCATCGTGGCCGCAAAGCCTGAGCGCCTGGCAGGGAGCTAAGCCTTCGCCAGGGCCGCGAGCAGGCGGTCCTCGGTCACCTCGGCGCCGTTGAGCTGCTCGCTGATCGCGCCGTCGCGCAGGACCACCACGCTGTCGCAGTTGCCCGCCAGCTCGGCCACGTCCGAGGAGATCAGCAGGATGGCCAGCCCGTCCACGGCCAGCTCGTCGAGCAGCGCCTGCATCTCCAGCTTGGTGGCCACGTCCACGCCGCGGGTCGGCTCGTCGAGCAGCAGCACCTTGGGGTGCATGGCCAGCCAGCGGGCCAGCAGCACCTTCTGCTGGTTGCCGCCCGACAGCTCGCCTGCGGGCTGCCGGGGTGAGACGGCCTTGATGCCGAGCCGCTTCATGAACGTCGCCACGATGCCGTCGATCTGCGCGTCGGAGACGATTCCGGCGCGGGACAGCCGGGGGAGCGCGGCCAGGGCGATGTTGTCGCGCACCGAGAGGGTGGGGACGATGCCCTCGGTCTTCCTGTTCTCGGGCACGAGGCCGACGCCGGCGCGGATGGCGCTCCTGATCGACCACTTGCGGGCCGCCGCCCCGGCCACGGTCACCTGGCCCGCGTCCACCGGCATGACACCCGCGATCGCCCTGGCCGTCTCGCTGCGTCCGGCGCCGAGCAGGCCGCCGAGGCCGACGACCTCGCCCGCGCGCACCGCCAGCGACACGCCGTCGAGCACGTGGTGGCGGGTGAGCCCCTTCGCCTCCAGGACGGGGTCGTCGCCTGGTTCGTCGGGCTGGGCAGCGGAGTGCGGCTCCTCGACGGGGTGGAACGGCCTGCCGAGCATGAGCGACACCAGCCGGAGCCGATCCAGTCCGGCCAGCGGGCCGGTGTGTACGACGCGGCCGTCACGCAGCACGGTGACGCGGTCGCAGACCTCGTACAGCTCCTCCAGCCGATGGGTGACGTAGACGACCGAGCGGCCCTCGTCGCGCAGCCGGGCCACCGCGCCGAACAGTGTCTCCAGCTCGGCGTGTTCGAGTGCCGAGGTGGGCTCGTCCATGATGACCAGCTTGGCGTCGGCGGTGGCCGCCCTGGCCAGGGCCACGAGCTGCCTGGCCCCCTCGCCCAGCGTGCCCAGGGGCCTGCGGACATCGGTGCGCAGGCCGTACTCGGCCAGGATCCGTCCGGCACGGGCGTTGGCGGCCGTGAAGTCGATCAGCCCGAGGCGGCCGCGCGGCTCCCGGCCGAGCAGCAGGTTGCGGGCGACGCTCATGGTCGGGACGAGGTTCGTCTCCTGGTGGATGGTGGCGATGCCGGCCCGCCTGGCCTCGGCCGGGCTGCCGAACCTGACGGGTTCGCCCAGGTAGCGCAGCTGGCCCGCGTCCGGCTGGCACACGCCGGAGAGCACCTTGACCAGGGTGGATTTGCCGGCGCCGTTGCCGCCGATCAGCGCGTGCACCTCGCCGGGGCGCACGGAGAGCGTGACGTGGTCGAGCGCGGTCACGCCCTGGAACGTCTTGAGAACTCCAGCCACCTGCAGCACGGTTGCCTCCGCCTCGATCGTGGTCGCGGCAGGAAACAATCCAGTAACAGAAGTGTCACATTCGATCAGATCCGGGCGACATGCAGCCTGACGCCCCTGCCGCTCAGTTCGTCGAGCACGTCGCCCGGGGCGCCCTCGTCGGTGACCAGGTGGTCGATCTGCTCGGCGGCGACGGTCTGCACCATCGTGTCGACGCCGATCTTGGTGTGGTCGGCCAGCACCACGACCTCCTCGGCCGCCGCGGCCAGCGCCCGGTCGACGCCCGCCACCTGCATGTTGGGCGTGGACAGGCCGCGCTCGGCGGTGAGCCCGTTGCCGGAGATGAACGCCCGGCGCACCCGCAGCCCGGACAGTGAGTGCTCGGCCGCGCTGCCCACCAGGGCCAGGATCGTGCCGCGCAGCGTGCCGCCGGTCAGCATCACCTCGATCCGCGGCGAGCCGGCCAGGACCTGGGCGACGAGCAGGGAGTTGGTCACCACGGCGAGCTCGGCGTGCCTGGTCAGGCGGCGGGCGAACTCCTGCGTGGTGGTGCCGGGGCCGATCACGATGGCGTCGCCGTCCTCGACCAGCGCCGAGGCGAGGTCGGCGATCGCGCCCTTCTCGGCGGACTCCAGCGAGACCTTGTGCGCGTAGCCCGCCTCGCGTGACAGCTCGCCGGGCAGGGTGGCGCCGCCGTGGTGGCGGTTGAGCAGGCCCTCCGACTCCAGCGCGCGCAGGTCGCGGCGGACGGTCACCTCGGAGGAGTGCACGGACTGGGCGAGCTCGCGCAAGGACACGGCGCCGTTGGCGCGCACCAATTCGAGGATGCGCTGCCGGCGTTCCGCGGCGAACACCGGCCGTCGGCCGTCGCTCTGCGTGTCGCTCACGTCCCGATCATAGTCGAATGCTCAACTCCGGCTCACCTCTGATCATATGAGAACGAATTTGATCGGAAATCTTGACCGGCTCGGTCCACGGGTGCTTATTTGGGAGCCAGACAGGGTCATAACCTGTCCGATCCTGATCGAAGGACATGCCATGCGCACCCCCGGTCTCGCCTGTCTGGTCGCCCTCCTCTTATCGCTCATCGCTGTACCCGCGCAGGCCCGGGCGCAGCCGCGGACACTGCTCGACCACGGCTCCTACCTTGAGGGATTCAACGACCCCGGCTGGTACGAGGCCAACATCCCGTTCGTCGACCTGCCCGACCAGCAGATCCAGGACGTCTACTACTACCGCTGGCGCGTCTGGAAGGAACACCTGCGCTACACCGACCCGGCGAACGGATGGGTGCTGACGGAGTTCCTCGACTGCTGCGGATACGCCGCGCCGTACCAGGCGATCAACGCCGCGGCCGGGCACCACGTCTACGAAGGACGCTGGGTGCGAGACCAGACCTACCTGGACGACTACCTCAGGTTCTGGCTGACCGGCCCCGGACAGCGCGCGCAGCAGGTCAACGCGAACGCGCCCGACTGGGCGCACGAGTACAGCTTCTGGGCCGCCGACGCCGTCCACGCCAGAGCCGAGGTGACCGGCGACTGGGCGTTCGCCAAACGCCTGCTGCCCGCGCTGATCAAGCAGTACGACGGATGGAACGGCCAGTACGACACCGCCACCGGCCTGTACTGGCAACTGCCCGTCTGGGACGCCAAGGAGCTGTCGCCCGCCTCGTACCAGAGCAGCGACACCTTCAACGGCGTCAGGACGCTCCGCCCGTCGATCAACGCCTACCAGTACGGCGACGCGGTCGCGATCGGCCGCATCGCGGCCATGGCCGGCGACCAGGCGACCGCCAGGCGGTTCGAGCAGCGCGCGGCCGCGCTGAAGCGCAACACGATCCAGCGGTTGTGGGACGGCGACCGGGCGTTCTTCTACGACGTCGTCCAGGAGAACAACCCCAGGCTGAAGATGCTCGACACGCGGGAGGACGTCGGCTTCGTCCCCTGGCAGTTCGGCCTGCCGGACGCGGCCCAGTCGCGGGCCTGGCAGCAGCTGCTCGACCCGCAGGGGTTCGCCGCGCCGTACGGGCCGACGACCGTGGAGCGCCGCAGCACGTGGTTCATGCACGAGACGGGGCAGGGCTGCTGCCGCTGGACCGGCCCGAGCTGGCCGTTCACCACCTCGCAGGTCCTCACGGGGATGGCGAACCTGCTCCTGGACTACCCGGCGCAGCCCTACGTCTCCAAGGACGACTACTACGGGCTGCTGCGCACGTACGCGCTCACGCAGTACCGCGACGGCAAGCCGTACGTGGCCGAGGCGCATCACCCTGACGAGAACCGATGGCTGTACGACGGGCGGAACCACAGCGAGGACTACCTGCACTCCTCCTACACGGACCTGGTGCTGTCGGGCCTGCTCGGCATCCGCGGCCAGGAGGGGGCCACGCTGCGGCTCGACCCCTTGGTGCCCGCCACCTGGGACCACTTCGCCGTCGAGAACGTGCCGTACCACGGACACGACGTCACCGTGGTGTGGGACCGTGACGGCTCCCACTACGGACGCGGCGCGGGCCTGCGCGTCTCTGTCGACGGCGTCCAGGTACGGCAGGCGGACCGGGTACGCGCGCTCACCGTGCCGATCGGACCGGCCCGGCAGGACGACGGCGAGCGGCTGGTCAACGACGCGGCCAACCCGTTGCGCACCGGCTTCCCGAAGCCGATCGCCTCCTTCACCTCGCGCTACGACAACCCCTGGAGCGCGATCGACGGCAAGGTCTGGTTCGACGAGGTGCCGCAGAACACCCGCTGGACCAACTACACCTCCCCGAACGCGGAGGACTACTACGGTGTCGACTTCGGCGGCCCGACCCCCGTCGGCGACGTCCGCTGGTACGGCTACGACGACGGCGGGGGAGTGCGCACCGCCACCGCCTACCACCTCCAGCAGTGGACGGGCAGCGCCTGGCAGGACATCCCCGGCCAGGTCCGCTCGCCGGACAAACCCCTGGGCAACGGGCTCAACCGGATCACGTTCCCGGAGATCACCACCAGCAGGATCCGGCTACTGTTCGGCGCCGAGTCGGTCGGCGTGGTCGAGTTGCAGTCGTGGAGCCGTTCCAGCGAGGCCATGACCCTGGCCGTCACGCCCGGCGAGGTCGTCCCCGGGAAGACCGGCACCGTGACGACCACGCTGGTCAATCAGGGGCGGCAGGCGCGGGACGTGGCGGTGCGGCTCCGGCTGCCCGCGGGGTGGGCGGCCAGAGCGCTCACCGCCGCCACGA
This sequence comes from Nonomuraea sp. NPDC049028, assembly GCF_043197735.1. Taxonomy (NCBI): domain Bacteria; kingdom Bacillati; phylum Actinomycetota; class Actinomycetes; order Streptosporangiales; family Streptosporangiaceae; genus Nonomuraea; species Nonomuraea sp. NPDC049028. The sequence continues at coordinate 279,902 of NZ_JBICTR010000015.1, read as the reverse complement.
AAGAGCGCCTGCCGGCAGACGGGCGCCTGGTCACGCGATGGGAGCTGACGCCCCCGGGCGGCGGGAGCCCGTGTCAACAGGCCGCACTGAGCGCCGAGGCACGCTACACGGCCGGCGCCCGCCAGCTCACCAGGGCGCGGGCGGCACTCGACCTCGTCCCCGACCCCGTCGAGCGACACGGTCTGCGCGGCGACTATTACCTCGCCTCGGCGCCCGGCGCGTTCGACTTCGGCGAGCTCAAGGCCAGTGTCGTGGACCCGGTCATCGACTTCGCCGACCTGAACCCGGTGCTCGCCAAGCTCACCGGGCGCGAGGACGACGTCACCGTCCGGTGGAGCGGACGGCTCACCGCCGGCAGCACCGGGGACCACACGTTCTCGATCACCGGTGACAACGGCTTCCGGCTCTGGGTGGACGGCAAGGCCGTCATCGACCACTGGGTGGACGACTGGGACATCGAGCAGACCGGCGCCCCCGTCCGCCTCGAAGCCGGCCAGAGCTACGACATCAAGCTCGAATACTTCGAGCACTTCGGCGGCGCCCATCTGCAGCTGCGCTGGCAGCCGCCCGGTGCCGGCAAGGAGACCATTCCGACCTGCTCCCTCCGCCCCTCAGCGTGAAAGGACAATCTGTGCGAAAGTCACTCGCGGCAATGATCGCCGTGCTGCTGGCCGTGTTATGGCAGGTTCCCGCCCCCGCGGGCGCCGCGGCCGAACGACATGGGCTGCGCGGCGACTACTACCTCGCCTCGGCGCCCGGCGCGTTCGACTTCGGTGAGCTCAAGGCCAGCGTCGTGGACCCGAGCCTCGAACAGGGCGACCTCAACCCCGTGTTCAAGCTGCTGGCCGGCCGGGAGGACGACGTCACCGTCCGGTGGACCGGCAAGATCCGGCCCGCCTACTCCGAGGCGTACACCTTCTCGATCATCGGCGACAACGGCTTCCGGCTCTGGGTGGACGGCAAGGCCGTCATCGACCACTGGGTGGACGACTGGGACAGGGAGCAGGTGGGCACGCCCATCGCGCTGGAGGCGGGCAAAGACTACGACATCAAGGTCGAGTACTTCGAGCACTTCGGCGGGGCGAACCTGCACCTGCGCTGGCAGAGCGCCAGCCAGCCGAAGGCCGCGGTCCCGGCGGCGGCGTTCACGCTGCCGGACGGGTTCGACCCGCCCGGGCCGGCGGCCGCGTCGGTCGGCGCCTCCGGTGACCTGGCCACGCTGACGTTCGCCAAGCCCCTGGGTTCGCTGCCCACGGCTCTGACCGACCACCTGGCGCTGACGGTCGCAGGCACCAAATGGCCCATAGCCTCCACGGCCCTGAAAAATCGGGACACGGTTGTGCTTAAGCTGCAATATCCGGTTCCAGCAAAGGCGGGTAACACACTCCGCGCCACCTATGACGGCACCGGCCTGAGCTACGCCGACGGCACGCCGGTGGCGGCCTTCCCGTACGCCTACGTCCTCAACGACTCCACATACATCCTCAGCACCCGCTGGTCCAAGGACGTCGACCGGAAGAATCCGCTGCCCGAGTACCCCCGCCCCCAGCTGGTCAGGGACAGGTGGCGCAGCCTCAACGGCGTCTGGCAGTTCGCCGCCGCCAAGCAGGGCGAGGCCGCCCCGACCGGCCGCGACCTGGCCGAGCGGATCGTCGTGCCGTACCCGGTGGAGTCGCAGCTGTCGGGCATCGGCCGCCACGAGGACCGCATGTGGTACCGCAGGACGTTCGAGGTGCCGCGCTCGTGGAGCGGTGACCGGCTGCTCCTGCACCTGGACGCGGTCGACTGGGACGCCACGATCTACGTCAACGGCAAGCAGGTCGGCACGCACAAGGGCGGCTACGACCGCATCACCGTGGACGTCACCGACGCGCTCAAGCGCGGCGGCCGGCAGGAACTCGTCGTCGGCGTCGCCGACCCGACCGACTCCGGCGCGCAGCCGATCGGCAAGCAGCGGCTCGACCCGAGCGGCATCTGGTACACCGCCGTCTCCGGCATCTGGCAGACGGTCTGGATGGAGCCCGTCGCCAGGGACCACATCGAGCGGGTCGACACCGTCCCCGACGTCGCGGGCCAGGCGCTGCGCGTGACCGTCCAGGGCGCGGCGGGCACGGCCACCGTGGTCGCCAAGGACGGCCACCGCGTCGTGGGCACCGTGACCGGACCCGTCGGCACCGAGCTCAGACTGCCGGTCCCGAATCCCAAGCTGTGGTCGCCGGACAAGCCGTTCCTGTACGACCTGAAGGTCCGCACCAAGAAGGACGATATTTCGTCCTACTTCGGGATGCGCTCCATCGAGCTGAAGAACAACCGCATGCTGCTCAACGGCCGGCCCGTCTTCCAGCTCGGCCCCCTCGACCAGGGTTTCTGGCCTGACGGCATCTATACCGCCCCCACCGACGAGGCGCTCAAGTACGACCTCACGCAGACCAAGAAGCTCGGCTTCAACACCGTACGCAAGCACACCAAGGTCGAGTCCGACCGCTGGTACTACCACGCCGACAAGCTGGGCCTGCTCGTCTGGCAGGACATGCCCGCCATGTTCAGGACCAGTGACAAGCCCCAGTTCGAGGCCGAGCTGCGGGAGATGGTCGACCAGCACCGCAGCGTCCCGTCGATCGTCATGTGGGTGCCGTTCAACGAGGGCTGGGGCCAGTACGACCAGGCGCGCATCGCCGACCTGGTCAAGAGCTGGGACCCTTCGCGCCTCGTCGACAACATGAGCGGCATCAACTGCTGCGGCGCCCAGGACGGCGGCAACGGCGACGTCAAGGACTACCACATCTACCCGGGCCCCGGCGTCCCCGGAAAGCCCACCGGCACCCGCGCGGTCGTCATCGGCGAGTACGGCGGCCTGGGACTCCCGCTCATCGGCCACACCTGGTCGGGCGGCGGCTGGGGCTACGCGGTCGAGCCCGACCCGGCGGCCCTCACCACCCGCTACGTCGGCATGGTCCAGGAACTCCAGAAGCTGCACGCCTGCGACCAGCTCAGCGCCGCCATCTACACCCAGACCACCGACGTCGAGACCGAGCTCAACGGCCTCATGACCTACGACAGAGCCGTCACCAAGCCCGACGTCGAGCGGGTCAGCGCCGTCAACCGGGCGCTCACCGGGCAGATCAGCCCGGCCTGCGCCTGATAGGAAGGAACCCCCCCATGAATCTCCGGACAGCCTGCCTGGCGCTGGCCGTACTCCTGACCGCGTCGGCCTGCGCCAAGGCGGAGGAGCCGCAGAGCGCGCCCGCCGCCACCAGCACGGCCGGGCAGCAGGTCGTGCAGAGCCCCAGCGGCACGGTAGGGCCGACATGCACGCTCGACCAGTTCGGCGGCAAGAAGTTCGACCTCAAGACGGCCACCGTCGGCTTCTCCCAGTCGGAGAAGGAGGCCAACCCGTTCCGCATCGCCGAGACCAAGTCGATCAAGGACGAGGCGGCCAAGCTCGGCATCGCCCATCTCAAGGTCACCAACGCCCAGTCGCAGTTCTCCAAGCAGATCACCGACGTGCAGCAGCTCATCGCCCAGGGCGCGCAGCTCCTGGTCATCGCGCCGCTGAACTCCGACGGCTGGGAGCCGGTGCTCCAGCAGGCCGCGGCCAAGAAGGTGCCGATCATCACGGTCGACAGGAAGATCAACGCCAAGGCGTGCAGCGACTACCTGACCTTCATCGGCTCCGACTTCTACGAGCAGGGCAAGCGGGCCGCCGACCGGATGATCGACGCCCTCGCGGGCAAGGGCAAGGTCGCCATCCTGCTGGGCGCGCCCGGCAACAACGTCACCACCGAGCGGACGAACGGGTTCAAGGACCGGATCAAGGAGAAGGCCCCCGGCATCACGATCTCCTTCGAGCAGACCGGTGAGTTCGCCCGCGAGAAGGGTCAGCAGGTCACCGAGCAGCTCATCCAGTCCAACCCCGACATCAACGGCATCTACGCCGAGAACGACGAGATGGCGCTCGGCGCCGTCACCGCCCTGAAGGGCGCGGGCAAGGAGGCGGGCACCATCAAGATCGTGTCCGTCGACGGCACCCGCAGCGCCGTCCAGGGCATCGCCGACGGCTGGCTGCACGCGGTCATCGAGTCGAACCCCCGCTTCGGGCCGCTCGCCTTCGAGACCGCGCAGAAGTTCCTCGACGGCCAGGCCATCCCCGACAAGGTGATCATCTCCGACCGCGACTACGACACGTCCAACGCCAAGGACTCCCTCGGTGAGGCGTACTGAGTTGGCAGCGGTTCTCGAGGCGAAGGGGATCAGCAAGCGCTTCCCCGGCGTCCTCGCTCTCGACGGTGTGCATCTCGCCCTCCTCCCCGGCGAGGTGCACGCCCTCGTGGGGGAGAACGGCGCCGGCAAGTCCACCCTGATCAAGGTCTTCACCGGCGTGTACCATCCCGACGGCGGCGAGCTGCGCCACCACGGCGCGCCCGCCGTCTTCGGCACGCCGCTCGACGCGCAGCGCGCCGGGATCTCCACCATCTACCAGGAGGTCAACCTCGTCCCGATGATGAGCGTCGCCCGCAACCTGCTGCTCGGCCGCGAGCCACGCGGCCGATTCGGGGTCATCGACGCCACGAAGATGTACGCCGAAGCCGCCCGCGTCCTGTCCGGCTACGGCGTCGAGACCGACGTCCGGCGGCCGCTGCGAACGCTCGGCATCGGCGCCCAGCAGATGGTCGCCCTGGCCAGGGCCGTGGCCGTCGACGCCCGCGTGGTCATCATGGACGAACCCACCTCGTCCCTGGAGCCGCGCGAGGTCGAGACGCTGTTCGGGGTGATCAGGCGGCTGCGCGACGAGGGCATCGCGGTCATGTACGTCAGCCACCGGCTCGACGAGCTCTACCAGGTGTGCGACCGGGTCACCGTGCTGCGTGACGGCCGCGTCGCGCACACCGGGCCGCTGGCCGGGCTGGACCGGCTCAAGCTCATCTCGCTCATGCTGGGCCGCGACCTGAACGACGTCAAAGCGGACGGCCTGACCAGGTTCTCCCGCGACCGCCACCGCGCCGCCGACGGCCAGGAGCCACCGGCCGTCGAGGCGCGCGGCCTCACGCGGCGGCATGTCCTGGACGGGATCGACGTGTCCGTACGGCCCGGTGAGGTCGTGGGTCTCGGCGGTCTGCTCGGCGCCGGCCGTACCGAGACCGCCAAGGCCATCGTCGGCGCGATGCCCCTGGACGGCGGGCAGGTGCTCGTGGCCGGGCTGCCGCTGCGCGGCGGCTCCACCACCGCGGCCATCAGGGCGGGCGTCAGCCTGCTGCCCGAGGACCGCAAGGCCGAGGGCATCGTCCCGACGCTGTCCGTCCGCGAGAACATCGCGCTGGCCGCCCTGCCCGCTCTGGCCAGGGCGGGCGTGGTGTCCGACGCGAAGATCGACCGGATGGTCGAGATCTTCATGCGGCGGCTGCGCATCAAGGCGGCCTCGCCGAACCAGCTCGTCTCGGAGCTGTCCGGCGGCAATCAGCAGAAGGTGCTGCTGGCCCGCTGGCTGGCCGTCCGCCCCAAGGTGCTGCTGCTCGACGAGCCCACCCGCGGCATCGACGTGGGCGCCAAGGCCGAGGTGCAGGCGCTGATCGACGAGCTGGCCGAGGAGGGGCTGGGCGTGCTGCTGATCTCCTCCGACCTGGAGGAACTGGTCGAGGGCGCCGACCGCATCCTGGTGCTGCGCGAGGGCGCGGTCGTCGGGGAGCTGACCGGCGACGAGGTGACCGAGGAGAGGATCATGGCAACGATCGCGGATGACCGCGCTCACCTCGACGATCGCGGAGTGACCTGATGACTGAGCTCACTTCGAAACCGGCCCCTCGGAGCGGGGGGATGGCAGACCTCAAACCGCGGATCTTCGCCTGGGTGCAGGACTACGGCGTGTACGCGGCCGTGCTGGCGCTGCTGCTGTTCAACGTGCTGTTCACGCCGCACTTCCTCGACGCCTCGAACTTCCGCACCCAGTTCGTCCAGGTCACGCCCATCGTGATCGTGTCGCTGGGCATGGCGCTGGTGATCGGCACGCAGGGCATCGACCTGTCCGTCGGCTCGGTCATGGCGCTGGCCGCCGCGCTCGTCGCCCTCTACCTGGGGTACGGCGCGCTGCCCGCGCTGATCGTCGCCGTGATCGGCGGGGCGGTCGTCGGCGCGGCGGGCGGGGCCCTGGTCGCCTACGTGGGCGTCCAGCCGATCGTGGCCACACTGGCGCTGCTCGTCGGCGTACGCGGCATCGCCAACGTCCTGGTGCCGCAGCTCGTGGAGTTCCGCAACCCGGACCTGATCGCGCTGGGCGGCAGCTCTGTGGCCGGGATCCCGGTCATCGTGCTGATCGCCGCGGCGCTGACCCTGATCGTGCTGTTCGTGGTGCGGCGCACGACGTTCGGCCGTCAGGTCGTCGCGATCGGCGGCAACCGGTCGGCCAGCGAACTGTCCGGGCTTCCGGTCAAACGGGTGCTGCTGATCGTGTACGTCATCTCCGGGCTGCTCGCCGCGCTGGCCGGGGTGCTGGCCACGGCCCGCCTGCAGGCCAGCGACCCGACGTCGCTCGGCCTGTTCATCGAGCTGTCGGCGATCACCGCCGTCGTGGTCGGCGGCACGCCGCTCACCGGCGGGCGCATCAGGGTGCTCAGCACGGTCATGGGCGCGCTGCTGATGCAACTGCTCGCGGCGACGTTGATCAAGCACAATCTGCCGCAGTCGTGGACCCAGATGGTCCAGGCGGTCATCATCCTGGCCGCCGTCTACGCCACCAGGGAGCGTGCGAACCGATGACCTCCGCTTCTCTTGCTTCATTGCGACGTGAGCAGGTGAGCCGGGTGCTCCAGCAGCACGGGGCGCTCATGGTGCTGGCGCTGCTGGTGATCGTGGGCAGCCTGGCCTTCGACTCCTTCGCGACCGCGGGGAACGCGGCCAGCGTGGTGGTCTCGTCGTCGTTCCTGGCGATCATCGCGATCGGAATGACGTTCGTGATCATCAGCGGCGGGATCGACCTGTCGGTGGGGTCGCTGTTCGTGCTGGGTGGCGTGCTGGCGGCCTATGGGTCCCAGTACGGCCTGCTCGTGGCGCTGGCGCTGCCGCTGGGCGCGTGCGGGATCGTCGGCTTGCTGCAGGGTTTGGTCATAGCTCGCACCGGTATGGCTCCTTTTATCGTGACATTGGCGGGTTTGCTGGGTGTGCGGGGGTTGATGCTCGCCATCTCGGATGAGGGCGCAACCACCTATTTGGTGAAAAATCCTGCTTTCGCGTCCTTGGGGCAGGGGGAGTTGCTCGGCCTGACGTACCCCGTGTACATCACCGCGGCGCTGGCGCTGGTCGCGATGGTGCTGCTGCAACGGACCGGCTTCGGGCAGAACGTCTACGCGATCGGCGGCAACGAGCAGGCGGCGGCGCTCATGGGCGCGCCCGTGGCGCGTACCAAGGTGACCGTGTACGTGATGTCGGCCCTGCTGGCGGGCCTCGCCGGCGCGCTGAACGCGGCGCGGCTCTCGTCCGGGGTGACGATCCTGGGCATCGGCCTGGAACTGGACGCCATCGCCGCCGTCGTCATCGGCGGCACTCTGCTGACCGGGGGCGCGGGCGGGATCACCGGGACGGTGGCGGGAGTGCTGCTGCTGGGCGTGATCCAGAGCCTCATCAACCAGGTGGGGAACCTGACGTCGGCCTTTCAGCAGGTGGTCAGCGGGGCGTTCCTGGCGCTGGTGGTGGTGGCGCAGCGACTGCTGAGCAAGGCGCAGCGGCTGTCGTAGTCGGTGGCGTGGCCTCCGGGGAGTTGCGGGGGCTGTGTCCTCTCGAACCAGCGAGACGATTAAGCACTGAGGTTTTATTCACCTTTGCTTTCCCTGTCCGGGGAAGTCCCTTTCGGCGTGGCGTCGAGAGGAGACCAGTGGCGACTGTAAGCATCTTTATCGTCACGCTGGGTTGCTCAGCGGGCAGGAATGGGCCGTCTTCCGGCCAATGGGTTAGCCGCGACCGCTGGCCGCGCTCCAAAAGAAACGGTACCTCTATGTTCACGCACACTTCGAGAGCCGACGCCGTAGGCACACCGACCCGACCGGCGAAGCGGCGGGTGACAAGAAGACGGATGATGCTGTCCGTGGCAGCCCCCCTGTCCGTGGCCCTTGCCGGCATCACGACCATCCCGGCCAACGCCGATCCGGTGCCGGACCATCGGTTCCACCGCCACCACCACTTCTTCCACAAATTCCACAAGACAGTCCTGACCGACAGCGGGAACGGCTGCGAGCCGGGAACCTTCATCAGGGCTCACTCGCTGAGGCCCCACAACTTCTTCATTCCTCGCACCAGGTACACCGACGGCCCCGGCGGCTCGATGACCGTCTCGGTCCACCACGAGTATGAGGTACTCGCATTCGTGGAGGCCGACAAGATCAAGACCAAATCGCACAGAGAGTCGGTCGACACGACGGTCCGCAACACGGTCACCACCGATGAGATCGTCCGCGCCTTGGCCAGGGAGGTCACTCCGCACCTTGAGAAGAGGCACATGATCTTCACGGGCCACGACTACACGCAGGAGATCACCAAGGGCAAGTACGGAAACATGTGGTACCGCGTCTTCGGTTACCGCATCGGCTGGGGTCAGTGGGCCCGGCTCCACAACTGTGCCGAGGTCAGAATCGCCACGGGTATCGCCGACATTCCGTCGAGAATCGAAGGCTGGCGCTACTGGGAGACCGACCACCCGATTTTCCGCGGCCACAAACTCTCCGACAAGTAAGGGCCGAGCCGCCCGGGGTCTTTCCGGCCCCGGGCGCCAAAAGGCGAAGCCGGCTATCCGTTCTTCCTCTCCCCGAAGGGCAGCTATGACGGGCCGTCTTCCTCGGGTCCCCGGAGGGGTATTTCCTCCATGGGGCCCGTGTCGCGACGAGCCGTCTTCTTCTTCTCCTCCTTCGGAGGAGGCATCCCTTCAAGGGGCCTGTGCCACGACGGGCCGTCTTCTTCCTGTCCCCCGAAGGGGCATTCCGCTAAAAGGACCCCAGCCGCCACGGACCGTCACGGGCATCGGGACGGTCGTGTGGCGAACTGCCCGGGAGCCATCGTGGTCGCCGCACTAGTTGTGCTGGGGGTCTTCGGCGGGGAGGGGGATGCCGAAGTGGGCGAACAGCATCTCGAACATCCGAGTGTGCTTGGCCAGCGTCTGACCCTGCTCGGCTAGCGTTTGGGTGTGTCCGGCCAGTATCTGGCCGTGCTCGGCTAGCGTTTGGGTGTGTCCGGCCAGTATCTGGCCGTGCTCGGCTAGCGTCTGGGTGTGCCCCGCCAGTATCTGGGTGTGCCCGGCTAGCGTCTCACTGTGCCCGCCCACCACCGTGGCGAGCTTGTTGAACTTCTCGTCCAGCTTCCCGACCTTCTCGTCTAGCTTGCCGACCTTCTCGTCCAGCTTCCCGACCTTGTCGTCTAGCTTGTTGAACTTCTTGTCCAGTGCGTCGATTTTCTGCGTGTGCGTACGCTGGACTTTCAGGATCTCGTCCTGAGTCAGAAGGATCTTGGAGACCTCTGAGCCGATGATCCGGATGTCTTCTCGCTGGTTGTCCGAGCGCTCTTCGAGGCGAGTCACCCGGATCTCCAGCTCCTGGAGGGTTGTCATGCCGAGAATACTAACGGTGATCAATACATCACGCGGCGTCACAGGTCGAGATCGAGGAGGGCATCTTTACTCCCGGGATGAAGATCCTGTAACCGCGGCTTGGCCCTCGTCATAAGCGCAGCGGAGAGGAAGCTCGCCACGAGCATGCCACCCGCGACCCAGCAGGTCACCTGGATCGCGCCACCAGGAGAACCGGACATGGAGCCGTTGAGGTAGACGCTGCCCAGGACGGCGACGCCGAGCGTGGCGCCGAGTTGCTGGACGGCGTTGAGCAGGCCGGCGGCTGAGCCGATCTCTTGCGGCTTGAGCGGTTTCAGCGCGGCGGTGAAGAACGACGGGGTGAACACCCCGACGCCGAGGCCCGCGACTCCCAGGGCGCCGAGCAGCGGGGTGGGATAGGTCGTGGGGGAGGCCGCGTGGTACACGGCGATGGCGGCCACTATGCCCACCCCCAGCGTGGCGAGTCCGGCGAACATCACCCGCCGCCCGTAACGAGGAACCAGATACGCGCCCGCCATCCACGACGACACCGCCAGGCACACCGACCAAGGCGTCATGGTCAGACCCGCGGTGCGCGCGTCGGCGCCCACTCCCAGCTGCAGGTGCAGGACCACGACGAACATCAGCCCGGTCGTCACCGCGAAGAACAGGGCGGACGTCACCAGCGCGGCCGGGAAGACGCGATGCGCGAACAGGCTGGTCTCCACCAGCGAACTGCGGCCGAGCCCGGCTCGCCGTCGCTGCTGCAGGCCGAAGCCGAAGACGGCCGCCAAGCCGATGCCGATGGCCACCCAGTTTTCCGTCGACATGTGCGCCGTCCCAGCCCCGATCAGGGGGTAGACGATCAGAGCCGTGCCGAGCATCGCCAGCGCGGTGCCCGCGGGGTCGAGACCCGGTCGCCGCGGCGCGCGGTCCTCGATCAGGGTCGGCGCGACGGCCAGCACGGCGACGCAGAGCGGGACGTTGACCAGGAACGCCGACCGCCATGACGAGCCGAACAGGTCGGCCTGGGTCAGCACGCCACCGAGAATGGGCCCGCAGACAGCGGCCAGACCCATGACGGGACCGATGCTGCCCAAGGCCTTGGACATCTCCTCGCCGTCGAACATGGCGCGGATCAGGCCGATGGTCTGCGGAATGATCGCCGCGGCCGCGGCGCCTTGCACGGCGCGGAAGCAGATCAGCGCGCCGACCGAGTCCGCCAGGGCGCAGGCCAGCGACGCGGCGAGGAATCCCGCGACACCGATCCGGAAGACCAGCCGCCGACCGGCGATGTCACCCAGCCGGCCCCCGGTGATCAGCAGCAGGGCGAAGGGCAAGGTGTACGCCGTGCTGAACCACTGCATGTCCGACGCCGACCCGCCCAGGTCGGCCCGGATCGCCGGCGTGGCGACCTGCACGATCGTCGAGTCCAGCAGATTCATGGCCTCGGCCACCAGCAACGCCGCCAGCGCCACCCACCGCCACCGGTAAGCCCTCCTCGGGGGCGATGACACATGTACCGACATCCCACGTTCCTCTCCAACTCCGCGAACCCGCGCCGTCGACGGGCGGGGTCCCAGCGTGAAAGAGGCCGGGTCGGTTGTTCCATCTGGAATGTATAGTTGGCGACTATCTTCCATAACTGACGGATTTGTGAGGGAAATGCTCACGCTCGACGATGTGGACCGCGGGCTGATCCACGCCCTGAGCATTGACGGGCGAGCACCCTTCGGCCGTATCGCCGAGGTGATCGGTACCTCGGCGCAGACCGTGGCCCGCCGCTATCGGCGGCTGCGCGCTGAGGCCGCGCTGCGCGTGGTCGGGCTCCCGAACCCGGATCGGGCAGGCCAGACCCAGTGGATGATCCGGCTCACCGCCACCCCGTCCACCGTGCGAGATCTTTCGCATTCGCTGGCCCGGCGAGCCGACACCTCGTGGGTCAAACTGGCCTCCGGAGGTACGGAGATCTTCGCCGTCATCCACGCGCCGAATGGTGCGCAGGCCGTACCGTCGCTGCTGCTGCACGACATCCCCCGAAGGGCCGGCATCACCGCGGTCTCCGCCCACTGCCTGCTGCACACCTACCTGGGCGGGCCGACCGGGTGGCGAGGCCGCCTCGAGACCCTCACCGAACAGCAGCAACAGCGGCTCGCACAGGCCCGCGACACTGATTCGCCAGCCCGCCGGCCATCACCGACCCATCAATCGGCCCACCCGCCATCGTCGGCCCCTCAGTCGGCCCCTCAGTCGGCCCGCCAGTCATCTCCGACTGATCGGCAGACTGATCGGTCGGCCGATCGGCTGGCCGATCAGCCGACGGATCAGTCGGACGGTCGGCCGCCGCTGGCGCGCGTCGATCACGACCTGATCGACGCTCTGCGTCACGACGGCCGGGCGACGCACGCCGACCTCGCCGCGGCCACCGGAGTGTCCCAAGCCACCGTCGCCCGCCGTCTGGCCGAACTCCGCGCCAACGAGGCGATCTTCTTCGATGTCGAGGTCGCCCCCGCCGTTCTCGGGGCCACCACCCAAGCCCTGCTCTGGATGTCCGTTCAGCCAGGACAGCTCGACCGAGTCGCGACCACCCTGGCCGGTCACCGTGAACTCGCCCTGGTGGCCGCCACCACCGGCCGGACCAACCTGCTGGCAAACGCGCTCTGCCGCAGCCCCGCCGATCTGCACGATTACCTCACCCATCGGCTGGGTGGCCTCGACGCCATTCACACACTCGAAACGGCCCCCGTGCTGCACACCGTCAAGGCCGCGGGCCCACTGGTCCCGATGGGCACGCGCGCACAGTCGTCCATGCCGTACTGACACGAAATTTCCGGACAGGGCAAGTTAAGTCATTCGCAAGAAGCACGCCCATAATTTGGTCATGCCGTCGATGAGTGAGCTGAGAGCAGGAGATCCCGCCGGTCTCGGAGGTTATGAGATCCGCGGACGGCTGGGAGAAGGCGGACAAGGCGTCGTTTATCTGGGCGTCGACGAGCAGGGCGACCAGGCCGCCATCAAGTGGTTACGGCCGAACCTGGCGGGCGACGTGGTCGCGGCCGAGCGGTTCGCGCGGGAGGCGGCCGTGGCGCAGCGGGTGGCGCCGTTCTGCACCGCGAAGGTGCTGGCGACCGGGGTGCATGAGGAGCGGCCGTTCATCGTCAGCGAGTACGTCGAGGGGCCGCCGCTGCGGCAGGTGGTGACCGAGGAGGGGCCGCGCGCGGACGCCGCCCTGTACCGGCTGGCCATCGGGAGCGTCACCGCGCTGGCCGCCATCCACCAGGCGGGCATCGTGCACCGCGACTTCAGCCCGAACAACGTGCTGCTCGCCGGCGAAGGCCCCCGGGTGATCGACTTCGGCATCGCCAAGGCGCTCGACGCCACCTCGACGATCACCTCCACCCCGGTGGGGACGCCCGCGTTCATGGCGCCGGAGCAGGTTCTGGGGCAGCCGGTGGGGCCGGCCGCTGACATGTTCGCGTGGGGGAGCACTATCGTGTTCGCCGCCACGGGCACCGGGCCGTTCGAGGCGGAGTCCGTGCCGGAGATCGTCGACCAGGTGCTCTACAACGAGCCCGATCTGTCCTCACTGACCGGGCCGCTGCGCGAACTCGTGGCCGCCTGCCTGTCAAAGGACCCCGCCCGGCGGCCTACCGCCGAACAGGTGATCATGCGGCTGCTGGAGCATCCCACGTCGAACCCCGCGGAACTGGAGCAGGCGGCCGCCGTGGTCAGCGGCTCCCCGTCCCGCCCCTCGCTTCCGCCTCAGCCCTCGTCCAACCCCTCGGCTCCGCCTCAGCTTCCACTCCAATCCCAGCCGCCGTCCCAGCCGGGGCCGGGGTTCCCCATGCAGCCTCCGTCTCACCCCTCGGCTCCGCCTCAGCCTCCGTTCCAGCCCCAGCCGCCGTCCCAGCCGGGGTCAGGGTCCCCCATGCAGCCCCCATATGGACAACCCCCATACGGTCAGCCTCCGTACGCGCAGTCGGGGCCGTACCCCCAGGGGCCGTACCCCCAGGCTCCGTACGGGCAGCCGGGGTCATACCCCGAGGGGCCGCAACCGCAGTCGGGGCCGTACCCCCAAGGGCCGCAACCGCAGGCGGCGCACCCGTACGGGCCACCACCCCAAGGTCCGATCCCGCAGGGCCCGTCACTACAGGGCCCATCTCCGCAGGGCCCGCCACTACAAGGTCCACCTCCGCAGGGCCCGCCACCACAGGGCCCGTCTCCACAGGGTCCGTACGCGGAGTCGGGGCCGCACCAGCAGGCGCAGTGGGTCTCCCCGAGCACGCAGGGGCAGTCTCCGCAGTACGGCTCCGGCCCGCAGGGGCCGCCGCCTCGATCGGGCGGGAAGAAGAGCTACGTGGTGGCGGCGATCGCCGCGGCTGTGGCCATCGTCGCGACCGTCGTCGTGGTGGCCGTCGCGCTGACCAACCTGCCCGGCCCGCCGACCCTGACCTCCTCCCCGAGCGCCGAAGGCACGGCCACATCCGCGGCCCCGACGGTCGTTCCCACCGCGAACCTGGTCACCTCAACGCTTCCCGACACCGACGCGGTCATCTACGAGAATCCGGGCGATGCCGTCAGGCTCACCACCTACCTGGTCCGCGACGCGAAGACTCAGAACTGGATCTACTACGCCCGGGACTCCCTGGCCGGACCGTTCACGAAATATCCGGACATGTGGGAGAGCATGCTGTCGCCCAACGGCCGGTACCTGGCCCAGCGCGGCAAGAAGTTCGTCGACGGCTACGACAGCGTCAAGATCACCGACAAGGTGTCGGGTGAGGCGTTCACGGTCAAGACGTCACGCCAGCCGCTCAGCGCGTACGTGCAGGGCTGGTCGCGTGACAGCGGCCGCCTGCTGTTCAACGTCGGCAACCCGGTGAAGGGGGTCTGGCAGTCGACCGGGTTCGCGATCGTGACCGTCGCCACCAGGCAGGCCACGGTCGCCTCGCTCAGGGAGGGCTCGCTGCACGGCATCCGTTACGGCTTCGACCAGGCCGACACGGGCGTGGTGGCCCTGTCGAACGACGCCAAGCAGCAGGCGCTGCGCTTCTTCGACGCGAACGGGGTGCGGCTGCGCCGGATCCCGAACGTGGGGTCGGGTATCGCCGAGTCGCTGTTCTCGCCGTCGGGCAAGCAGTTCGTCACCAACTGCCCCGGTCTGGGCAGCGGCAACAACTGCGTCTACGACGCCCAGACCGGCACCGAGCTGAAGCGCTTCGAGTCGCCCTGCACCGGCCTGGCCACCTGGTACGACGACAGCCATCTGGTCTGCTGGATCAGGCCCGACGCGAGCGCGGAGAAGCAGCAGATACAGGTGGTCGATTTCACGGGCACCGCGCTGCGCCTGCTGGCCGAGATACCGACGAACAGCTCGAACATGGACGTGATCTACACCTTCCCACGCCGGAACTAGCCCAATTCCCCGCGTGTCACCGGAACTTGCCCAGTTTCCGCATGTCACCAGAACCAGCCCTGTTCTCCACGGGTCGCTGTCCACGGGCTACACCGATGACACCGAGTGCTGGATCAGCCCTAGCGGCTGACCTACGACAAGGCGGTATGTGCGAAAAAGACAGGACTAGCGGACGCGGCCCCTGGGCCGCAGCCGGGTGCCCGGCAGGACGGGCGCGGGGAGCGGGCCGCCGTCGAACCCCTCGACGGCGCCGAACCCCTCGCCCTCCATCCACTCCTTGCGGAACGCGACGATCTCGTCGTGGTCGCGGCCGACGAAGTTCCACCACATCACGATCTCCTCGGCGAACGGCTCGCCGCCGATCAGCAGCACCCGCCCGCGCCCGCTCAGCCGCAACAGGCTGCGGCCCGGCGGCAGATAGAGCAGCGGTCCCGCCTCCAGCGGCTCGACCTCCCCGTCGAGCAGCAGCACCCCATGCTCGAAGCCGGGGTCGAGCGGCACTTCGGCGTTCCCTTCGACGGCCACCTCGGCGCCCACCAGGGGGCTGTAGGTGGTCGCGGGCGAGGTCACGCCGCCGAGCGACCCCATGATCACCGTGGCGTCGAACCCGGTGCCGGACCGCACGGGCAGTGACGCGTGGTGCTCGAACCCGGGCCCGGTACGCCGGTCCGCGTCGGGCAGCGCCACCCACAACTGAACGCCGTGCAGCAGCGTCTCGGGCGACTCCTCCGAGTGGGAGATGCCGCGTCCGGCGGTCATCAAGTTCAGCTGGCCAGGGCGTACCTCCTGGAGACTGCCGACACTGTCGCGGTGCAGCACCTCGCCGGCGATCAGCCAGCTCACAGTCTGCAGACCGGTGTGCGGATGCGGAGGCACCCGCATCACCGCCACCTCGGGGCCGTAGGCGTCCACGAAGCACCACGCGCCGATCATGCGGCGGTGCGCGTTGGGCAGCGTCCTGCTCACCGACATGCTGCGCGGACCGCCCAGCGGCACCGCGCGTCCGGCGAGCAACTCGGTCTCACCACCGCTCTCGGCAGCGCAGCGGATCTCGTCGGGGTCCTGCTCCAGGTTGCTCACGTTATGAACTGTACGACGGCACTGTACGGCGGCATGGGTCAGCTCTCGGTGGGTGTGGGTGTGGGTGTGGGTGTGGGTGGGGGTGTGGTGCGGGGGCGGGAGGCGGAGTACGGCGGCATGGGTCAGCTCTCGGCGGGTGCGGCTGCGGGCACGGGGGCAGAGACGGAGGCGGAGTACGGCGGCATGGATCCGCACTCAGCGGGTGCGGGAGCGGAAGCGGTGGCGGAATATGGCGGCATGGGTCAGTTCTCGGCGGGTGCGGGAGTGGAGGTGCGGCGGCGGGCCAGGAGTGACTGCGCGATGCCCACCACGACGATCGCGAGCGGGAAGACGGTGCCGACCAGCAGCCCGGCACGGAGTCCTGAGCCGTCGCCGAGCAGGCCTTCTTGGGTGACAGCGCCGTCCCCGAGCAGGCCGCCTTGGGCGACGGCGCCCGCCAGCCACGGGCCCGCCGCCGCCCCCGCGTCGCCGAACATCGCCAGGACCCCGAACATCGCGGTCCCGCCCAATGGGAAGCGGGCGGCCGTCAGGCTGAACGTCCCCGGCCACATCAGGCTGACCGCCAGCCCGCACACCGCACACCCGACCAGGCTGAGCACCGGGTCCCGGGCCAGGGCGGCGGTGAGGTAGCAGGCGGTGGCCAGTACGCCGCAGGCGATCACGGCGGGCAGCAGGGGGATCCGGCTACCCCAGAGACCGTAGGCGATCCGGCCGAGTCCCATGAGCACCGCGAACAGGCAGGGTCCCGCGAGGTCCCCCCACACCTTGGCCACGCCCAGCCCTTGCTCGGCGAAGAGCGAGGACCACTGCGACATGGTCAGCTCGGCCGCGCCCGCGCAGAGCATGAGCAGGAGCGCCGCCGCGAAGAACGGGGTCCGCAGCAGCGCCCCGAGCCCGGTCCGGTGCTCCTCGGGCACCGTCGCGGGCAGCGGGACCCGCAGGAAGAGCACGAGGCCGGCCAGGGGTACGAGTGCCCACAGCAGCGGCAGCGCCTGCCAGGCCGCGTCGCCGATCCAGGCCAGCACCAGCGTCGTGCCCAGCACGACGGCGACCTGGCCCCAGCAGTAGAAGGAGTGCAGCAGGCTCATCCTGGCGGCCCGGTGCTCAGCCGGTGCGGGCAGGGCGTCCACCACCGGGCTGACCAGGACCTCCAGCAGCCCGCCGCCGATCCCGTAGATCACCACCGCCACGGCCAGCCCTGTGTAGGGCGACGGCAACGCCGACGGAGCGACCGCCAGCAGCACCAGCCCGGCCACGCTGAACACGTGCGCCAGTGCCAAGGGCACCCGGTAACCCGTCCGGTCCACCACCTTGACCGCGATCAGGTCGGTGACGAGCTGGGTGGCGAAGTTGAGCAGGACCAGGCGGCCCAGCATCTCGTACGGCACCTGATAGCGCGTCTGGAAGACGATGAACAGCAGTGGCGCCAGGTTGTTGACGATGGCCTGGGTGACATATCCGGCATAGCAGGCCCGCCGGGTGTGGTCGAAGGTGGTCAGCCCAGGGTCTCCCACCAGCCGTCGACGGCCGGAGCGCCGTCGGTGTCGACGGCCTCACCGGGGCGTGGCACCACGATCTCGACGTCGCGGGCCTTCGCCTCGCGCCACAGCCGCTCCACCGGCTCCGCCCACGGGTGCAGCGCCAGCGTGAACGTCGCCCAGTGCACCGGCAGCAGCAGCCTGCCGCCCAGGTCGAGGTGGGCGTTGACCGCCTCTTCCGGGTTCATGTGGATGTCGGGCCAGGAGGGGCTGTAGGCGCCGATCGGCATCAGCGTCAGGTCGAACGGGCCGTGCGCCGACCCGATGCCCCGGTAGCCCTCGAAGTAGCCGGAGTCGCCCGCGTAGAAGACCCGCTTGCTCGCTCCGGCCACCACCCAGGAGCCCCACAGCGTGTCGTTGCGGGTGAGGACGCGGCCGGAGAAATGGCGGGCGGCCGTCGCGATGAAGCGCAGCCCGGCCACCTCGGCCTCCTCGTCCCAGTCGAGCTCGATGATCCGGTAGGCGGGCACGCCCCATCGCTCCAGGTGGGCGCCGATGCCCAGCGGCACCAGGAACGGCGCCTTCTGCGTCGCGGTGAGCGTGCGCACGGTCCCCATGTCGAGGTGGTCGTAGTGGTCGTGCGAGATCGCGATCGCGTCGACCTGCGGCAACCGGTTCAGCGGGACGGGCACCGGGTGGTGCCGCTTCGGCCCGACAAGCTGCGACGGCGACGGCCGTCTGCTCCACACCGGATCGAACAGCACCCGACGCCCCTCGATCTCCACCAGCGTGGAGGCGTGGCCGTACCAGATCGCTCTCAGCCCGGTGGGCGACGGGTCGCCGGTCGGCGGCACGCGCAGCGGAACGGGGCCGGACGGGCGGCGCAGGTCTCTGTCCTTGGACATCTCGCGCAGCAGACCCGGGGGCGGCGCGGACAGCATGGTGGTGGATTCCGGCATCGGGTTGTAGAAGGCGCCGTCCTTGAACTGCGGGGAGCGCCGCACCCTGGCCGCCCGGTCCGGTCCCGAGGTCAAAGGCCGCACGCCCAGCTCGGCGGGTACGTCACGCAGGGCCCAGCCCGCCGCGGCCAAGGCCGCCCCGCCTACGAGAATCCGTCGTATCGTCCGCAGTCTCGCCATCGCTCACACTCCCCTGAAAGTCGGTCCACACCACTCAACTGATCGCGATATCTCCGATGTTCCCGATTTCGACGATATATCGCGATAGATTCAGACCGTCTTGATCGCGCCGCCGTCGATGACGTAGTCGGCGCCGTTGACGCTCGCGGCGTGTGGTGAGGCCAGGTAGGTCACCAGGGCGGCGACCTCCGCGGGAGCGACGAATCTACCCGTCGTCATCCCCGTGCTCGACGGCAGCCCCGCCAGGAGCTGGTCGTGCTCCAGGCCCATCTTGGCGGCGAGCGCCGCGCCGTAACCGTTGGGGTCCTCCCACATCGACGTGCGGCTGGCGCCGGGGGAGACGGTGTTGACCCGCACCCCCTGCGGCCCGAACTCCTCGGCCAGCGCCTTGCCGAACGCGGTCAGCGCGGCCTTGGCCGTGGTGTAGGTGATCGGGCCGGCGTGCGGCATGCGGGCGCCGTTGGAGGAGATGTTGACCACGGTCCCGCCCTGTCGCAGCAGGCTGGGCAGGGCGGCCCTGGTGGCGCGGACGGCGCTGAGGAAGTTGAGATCGTGGGTCTGGTGCCAGTGCTCCTCGGTGAAGCCCAGGAACCCGTCCAGCTGTCCCTCGCCGCCGTCGCCGCCGCCCACGTTGTTGACCAGCAGATCGAGCTCGCCCAGCTCGGCCAGGGCGGTGCCGATCAGCTCGGCCGGGCCTTCGGCGCTGGACAGGTCGACCGCGATCGCCGTCGCGCCGGTCTCCTTCAGCTCGGGCGAGATCGTCCGTGAACCGGCCACGACCCGCATCCCCTCCGCTCGCAGCGCCGCGACGATGGCGAGACCGAGGCCCCTGCTGGCGCCGGTGACGACGGCGGTCTTGCCGGTGAGTCGCATGTCCATGGTGACGCGTGCCTCCGTAAGTGCATCGCTGATGATGCTAGGAAGGTAGCAGTTGCAACATCAGTGTTGCAACTCTGGAGTGTATGGTTGCACTGTGGAAGCGAGTCAGCAGGGGCGCGCGCTGCGTTCCGACGCCGAACGGACCGTACGCACGATCCTGGAAGCGGCCGAGCGGGTGCTCAGCAAGAATCCGTCGGCCAGCATGGAGCAGATCGCCGAGGCGGCCGGGGTCGCCCGCACGACCGTGCACCGGCGTTTCGCGTCCCGCGATGCCCTGGTCAGCGCGATGGAAGGGTGGGCCACGCGGCAGTTCGCGGCGGCGGTCGAGTCCGCCAATCCCGAGACCACGCCGCCGCTGGTCGCGCTCTACCAGGTCACGGCCAGCGTGTTGCGGGTGAAGATCGATTGGGGCTTCGCGATGAGCCGCGCGTCGTCGGACCCCGAGGTGGCCCGCGTGCACTCAGAGGTCGAGGACAGGTGCGACCAGCTGTTCCGCAAGGCGCAGGCCACCGGCCTGCTGCGGGCCGACGTGGATCCGGCGTGGGCCAGGCGTGTCTACTACGCGCTGATCCACGAGGCCGCGCAGAGCCAGGGCGACGACGCCGACACCCTGGCCACGCTCCTGGTCGACACCCTGCTACGGGGCGTCGGCACCGACCGGGGCCTGGGATAGTCGTCCCGCAACGCGTCGGCACCGACCGGGGCCTGGGATAGTCGTCCCGCAACGCGTCGGCACCGACCGGGGCCCGGTCGACACCTTGCCATGCGGTGTGGGCACTGACCGGGCCTGGGCTGAGAACTGGGTCGGCAGATGGCACCTGGCAGATGCTGCTGACCGCGATCCAGACCGAGCCGCCCGGCTGCTCTCACCGAGGCGGCGCCGGCGATGCGGTCGCATGTTCGGGCTCAGCTTGCTTTGACCAGCAGTCGGCGTGGCCAGTAGACGAACCCGTCGCTCCACACCACGGCCGACAGGTCCTCCTGCGCGTGCAGTCCTGGCAGGCGTGTCACCAGAGCGTGGAACGCCTCCTGCAGTTCCATTCTCGCCAGGTTCGCGCCTAAGCAGTAGTGAGGGCCATGGCCGAATGCCAGGTGCGGAGTGGACTGGGCATGGGTGAACCTCTTCACGTCGAACCGCAGCGGGTCCTGGAACACCGACGGGTCGTGGTCGGCGGCCCAAAGGTTGGGCAGCACAACCGTGCCGGCCAGGATGGTCCCGCCGGACACCTCGACGTCATCAGTGATCCGCCGGAGCATGCCGTTGGAGCCAGGTCCTTCGTGACGCAGGATCTCCTCCACCGCCGGCTCGACCAGTTCGGGATGGGCCGCGAGTTCGGCGTACTGGTCGGCGTGGCAGAGCAGGCGGAAGCTGCCCCGGACGATCATTGAGGCGGTCGTCTCGTGCCCGGCCATGATCAGCGTGAACACCATGTTGGTCAGCTCGTCCTCGCTGAGCCCATCGCCTTCATCGCGTGCCGCGATGAGCAAGTCGATCAGGTCCTCGCCGGGCTCGGTCCGGTGCTGCTCGATCAGCTCCCGCGCATAGGCCGTGAACGCGGCGAATCCCTGGGCCCGAGCGTCGGCGCTCGCGTCCGAGGCGGACAGAAACATCTCCGTCCAGCCGCGGACCTGCTCGAAGCGGTCCATCGGCACGCCGAGCAGCTCGCAGATCACCCGAGCGGGCAGCGGCAGCGCGAAGCCCGCGACCATATCGAACTCATCACCGGCCGCGTCGATCAACTCGCCGGCGATGGCCGCCACGCGGGGCCGCCAGCGTTCGATGTGCCTGGGTGTGAACGTGCCGTGCATGATGCGCCGGTATCGGGTGTGCTCCGGCGGATCCTGGTTCATCAGCGCCGCCGGGTCGTCGTCCAGGAATGTGCCGCTGACCATTCTGGGCAGGCCGGGCTCACGCAGGTTACGACTGCTGGCCGGCGAGGTGAGCACGCTGCGGACATCCGCGTACCGGACGATCATGGGCACCCGGTCACCGCTCGGCAGCGTGGCCGCCTCCATCGGCGCCTCAGCGTACCGGCGGGTCAGGTCGGGCGACGGGGTGCCGTACGGTCCAGGGGGAAGGTCCGGCCAGGTCGATGTGGTGCTGGACTGTTCTGTCAAAGCCGCCTCCGGGCGATGTCGTCGTCCAACAAGCTCGCCGGGAACGTACGAAACAAGCCGCCGACGGTCAAGACCCCAACCATGCGTGGAAGGGGTGCGTGGAGCGGCTGGCCTGGTCCTTTGGCTCCAAACCTGATCCAAGGAACAGCTCTCAGCCGTCCTGCCCGCCGTCTGGGGGCCGGATCTCGATGGGCGGGCTCAGGCGGGGATGCGCGCGTACGGGCTGATGTCGATGGGTGGGGTTTCGCCCAGTGCGAGCGCGGCGGCGATCTGGCCGGTGAACGGGCCGGCCGTCAGGCCGTACGCGCCCAGGCCCGTTGCCACCACCACCCGGTCGGTGAGCCGGTCGATGAGAGCCGTGCCCGCCCCGTACACCGGACGCAGGCCCACCCTCGTCTCCACCACCCTCGCGCCGTCCAAGCCGGGCGCCAGTCGCAGGCCCGCCGCCAGCACCTCGTGGATGCCGCCGAGGGTGACGTACGGCGAGAACCCGGCGTCCTCCACGGTCGCACCGACCACCAGTCGCGAGCCGGGGAAGCCCAGCAGGTACGGCCCGCTCCGGGGCAGCACGATCGGCCAGGAGGTGGTGTCCACCCCCTCGAGGGCGGCATGCACGATCTGCCCGCGCCTGGGGGACACCGGGATCTCCACCCCGAGCCCCCGGCACACCTCCCCGCTCCAGGCTCCGGCGGCCACGATCACCACATCCGCCTCCACACGAACCTCGGCCGGCGACTTGAGCCTGTCGCTCGGTGCTCCCACCTCCCGAGTCGGGGACTCAAGCCTGCTTCCCGGCATCGCCGCCTCCCCGGCGTGCGGCTCCGGGCCGGGCGCGCCGGTG
Source organism: Nonomuraea sp. NPDC049028 (assembly GCF_043197735.1). Classification (NCBI taxonomy): domain Bacteria; kingdom Bacillati; phylum Actinomycetota; class Actinomycetes; order Streptosporangiales; family Streptosporangiaceae; genus Nonomuraea; species Nonomuraea sp. NPDC049028. The sequence goes on along the minus strand of NZ_JBICTR010000015.1, from coordinate 257,389 downwards.
GTGGTGCGGAGGAGCGGATCGCCGTCGGGTGTGGTGTGGAGGAGCACGCCGCCGTCGGGGGTGAGGGTCGCGGTGCCCGTACGGAGGTCGGCGCCTTGGCGGATGGCGGCGCGGAGGAGGGCGTCACGTACCGCCCGACCGTCCACCCGAGCGGCCCCCGGCACGTGGATCGCGCTCAGACCTTCCCTGAGCGGCGGGAACAGTGCCGACGGAGCCGCCACATCCGTGATGTCCCCCATTTCGGGTGCCTCCGGATGGCGGCGCAGCAGGAGGGCGCGTATCGGCTCCAGTTCGCCCGGGTCTGTGGCCACCAGCAGCGCTCCGACCCGTGCGTACCCGATGTCCTCGCCGAGCGCCGACACCAGATCCGGGTAGCGGCGAGCCCCCTCGCGCGCCAGCGTGTACCAGGCGTCGTCGTCGGGATGGTCCACCCACGGGCACACGATGCCCGCGCCGGCCTCCGTCGCTCGCCCGCTGAAAGCCCCGTCCACCACCGTCACGGACACTCCGCGCCCGCTCAGGTGCCAGGCCGCGGCCGCTCCGACGATTCCGCTCCCGATCACCGCAACACGCATGTCCCCATGATCGCAGCCAGGAGGACGCCGAACGAAGCGGGTCAGCCGCCGGCGGTCCAGCCGTACGTCTTCATGAGGTGAGCCGCCACGCGGGCGAACCGCGCACCGTCGAGCACCGCGCCCTCACGCCTGATGTCGTCCTCGTCCAGGCCGAACACCCGGTCCAGCCGCAGGTAGGACGTCTTGCCGTCGCGCCCCCACACGCCGACCTCCAGCCAGTCGGGGCCGTCGTCGCCCTGGCTGGACAGCATCATGCCCAGCAGCCTGCGTCCGGTGCGGCCCACGATCAGCAGCGGCCGGTCCTTGCCGCGCTCCGGGTCCTCCTCGTAGGGGACCCAGGCCCAGACGATCTCGCCGGGGTCGGCCAGTCCGTCGAGGTCGGGGGAGTAGGACAGGGTCGCCGCCTGGCTGAGCGAGTGGATCTCCCGCACCGCACCGCGGGCGGGCCGGGGGTCCTCACCTGAATCACGCACGCGAGGGAGCTTACGCCACCGGGCCGTCGTTGATCGAATCCGGTGCGGCTATCCGGGAATGCCACGAAATATCGGCAAACAGGAGGCGGCGATCGTGCTCAGCCTCGTCCTCCGACGGTGACAGCGGCGGGGAAAGGGACGGGGACACGTCAACGGTCGCGACCCGGGCTCTCCGTCGGAGATCCTGGAGGAGCGAGCAGGCGGCGCAGTGCCGCGGGGGTGCGGCCGGCGTGGCGGCGGACCGTGCGGGTCAGGTGGGCCTGATCGGCGAACCCCAGCTCGGCGGCCAGCAGCGCCAGGTTCGCCGCGCCGCCCTCCAGATGGTCGAGGGCCCGCCCGACGCGCACCCGGTTGCGGTAGTGGGTCAGGGATATGCCGAGCTCTCGGGTGAAGGCCCGGCTCAGCTGGTACGGCGAGACAGCCAGGAACTCCGCCAGCGGCAGGAGCCCATCGGCGGCGGGATGGCCCGCGGCGATGGCCTCCCGGGCACCCTCCACGATCACCTCCGAGCTCGCCGGAGCCCGGCCGCGCCGCGCCGGCATGGGGGTGAGCCGGGCGAGGGCGGTGGAGAGGAGGGGCAGCAGCGCTTCGGCGAGCTCGAAAGCCGTGTCGCCGGTGCGGGCGGCGGCCAGGAAGCGGCGGTGCGCCAGGTCGAGGCGGGCATCCACATAGATCGTGGAGCGGGAGGGCACCACGTTGTCGCCCGCGAGCGAGCGCCACAGATCCGGCGTCACGCACAGGGAGGTGCACACGTCGCCACCCGCCGGGTGTGCGTAATGCTCCTCCTCGCCAGGAATGCCGAGATAGGCCATCGTCGGATCCACCACGGCGGCCCGCCCGTCGGCCTTGCGGCGGAAGCGGCCGCGGCGCACCAGCACCACCCGGTAGGCGGAGCTCGTTTCGGGCGGCGACCACCTGCGGTGATCGTCGTGGCAGGTCACCGCGTCGAGGGTGAACCCGGACCCGGTGCCGAGACGGACTGCTGAACGCACCTGCCGAACCCTACGCTCCGGCTACGACAATCCTGCCGCCATCGCGCCGGCACACGACGGTATGCCCAGCACCGGCGCGCAGTGCCGCCCAGCGCCGCCGCGCCAGCGGACGGAAAGCGCGGCGCCGCGGCATGGTGCCGCCAGTCGGCGAACGCCCAGCGGCGGTGCAAGGATGTTCAAGACCCGGTCGCCCGCCCCGCCCCACCCTGGACCCATGACAACAACCATCACGGTCTCCACCGTGATCTTCGACTGCCAGGACCCGGCCGCTCTCGCCGACTTCTACGCCAAGGCCACCGGCGGCCGGATCGCCCACAGCGACGACGACTTCGCCACCGTCGAGGGCGGCCCCGTCGGGCTGGCGTTCCAGCGTGTCGCCGGCTACCGCGGCCCCGGCTGGCCCGGCGACGCCAAGCACGTCCACCTCGACCTCCAGGTCACCGACGTCGAGCTCGCCGTCAAGGAGCTGGTCGGGCTCGGCGCCGCCGTACCGGAGTTCCAGCCGGGTGGCGCCGACTGGACCGTGCTCACCGACCCGGAAGGCCACCCGTTCTGCGTCGCGGCAGGTGCCTGACCCCATGGCCGCCATTCACAAGGAGACGGTGCTCGACGTCCCCGCCGAGCGGGTGTGGGCGGTCCTGCGCGAGGCCGGCCGGGTTGATCTGCTCGCGCCCGGGTTCGCGCTCGAGTGCCACCTGGAGGGCGATGTCAGGATCGTCACGTTCTTCAACGGAGCCGTCGCCCATGAGCTCATCCTGGACGTCGACGACGAGGCCCGCCGCATCGCCTACGCCATGGTCGACAGCCCGCTCGGGCTGCGGCACCACAACGCGTCCTCGACAGTGGTGGACGAGGGCGACGGCCGGTCGCGGTTCGTCTGGCACGCGGACCTCTACCCTGAGGAGGCGGTGCCCGTCGTCGCCGGGTTCATGGATCGGGGGCTGAGCGCCATGAAGAACGCCCTGATGTCCTCGGCGAGCAGCGTCGGCGCCTGAAGCGCGGCGTAGTGGCCGCCGTCGGGGAACTCCGACCAGCGCACCACGTTGTGCGCGACCTCGGCGTAGCGCCGCACCGAACTGTCGCCGGGGAAGACCGCCACGGCGGTCGGCGTCCTGCCCGGCTCGGCGGGCGGCTCCCAGGCTGAGGCGCCCTCGCGGTAGAGACGCGCGGAGGAGCCCGCCGTGTCCGTGAGCCAGTAGATCGTCACATTGGTCAGGATGTCGTCGCGCGACAAGCCGCCGATGTCCTGACCCCAGGAGGCGTACGCGTCGAGGTTCCAGGCGAGCTGCCCGGTCGGCGAGTCGGCCAGGCCGTAGGCCAGGGTCTGCGGCCTGGTCCCCTGGATCATGGCGTACCCGGAGTAGTGGCGGTGCCAGCGCTCCACCCCCTTGGCCCGCTCCACCTCGGCCGCGCTCAGTCCCGCCTGGTCGTCGTTGACGAGCGTCGTGAGCGCGTTCAGATGCACCCCGACGACGCGGTCCGGGTCGAGCCTGGCCACCTCCGGGGAGATCAGCGAGCCGAAATCGCCGCCCTGGGTGCCGTACCGCGGATAACCGAGCCTGCTCATCAGCTCCGCCCAGGCGGCGGCGACGCGCCGCACGCCCCAGCCGGTCTCCGCCGTCGGTCCCGAGAAGGCGAAGCCGGGGATCGACGGGATGACCAGGTGGAAGTCGCGGTTGAGAGGTTCGGCGACACGCGCGAAGTCGGCGAACGTGCTGGGCCACCCGTGCGTCAGCAGCAGCGGCAGCGCGTCCTCGCGGGGGGAGCGCAGGTGCGCGAAGTGCACGCGCTGGCCGTCGATCACGGTCGTGTACTGCGGAAGGGCGTTCAGCCTGGCCTCGTGTGCACGCCAGGAATAGCCGTCGAGCCAGTATTCGGCCAGCTCGCGTACCGCTGGAAGCGGTACGCCGTAGGACCAGCCGACGCCCTCCAGCGCGTCGGGCCAGCGCGTACGGCGCAGCCGCTCCGCCAGATCGGTCAACGCGGCCTGCGGGATATCGATCACGAATTTCTCCATGTCGCCAAAGCTAGGCGGCATTGCGGCCAGGATCAGGACACAATTGCCCTTGTGTTGGACACCTCCGCCAGGCTGCTCCGCCTGCTGTCCCTGCTGCAGGCACGGCGCGACTGGCCCAGCGCCGACCTGGCCGAACGGCTCGGCGTCGCGGTCAGGACCGTGCGCCGTGACGTCGAGCGGCTGCGCGGTCTCGGCTATCCGGTCCACTCCACGCCGGGTGTCTCCGGCGGCTACCGGCTGGGCGCGGGCGCCGAGCTGCCGCCGCTGCTGCTGGACGACGACGAGGCCGTGGCCGTCGCAGTCGGCCTGCGCACGGCCGCGGGCGGCACGGTGACGGGCATCGAGGAGACCTCCCTGCGCGCCCTCGCCAAGCTGGAGCAGGTGCTGCCCGCCCGGCTGCGGCACCGGGTCAACGCGCTGCAGACCCACACCGTGCCGATCACCACCGGCGGTCCGACGGTCGCCGCCGAGGTGCTGACCGCCGTGGCCGCCGCCTGCCGCGACCACGAGCAGCTCCGCTTCGACTACACCGGCCGCGACGGCGTCACCACCGAGCGCAAGGCCGAGCCGCTCACCCTGGTCAACTGGTCGCGCCGCTGGTACCTGGTCGGCTGGGACGTCGACCGGCGGGACTGGCGCACCTACCGCGCCGACCGCCTGCGCCCGCGCACGCCGAACGGTCCCCGCTTCACACCGCGCGAGCCGCCAGGCGGCGACGTCGCGGCCTGGGTCGAGCGCCGAATGGGTCACGACATGTGGCCGATCCAGGCCCGCGTCCTGCTGCACGCTCCTGCCGATCAGGTCGCGGGCCGTACGGCGGGCGTCGTCGAGCCGGTCGGCGAGGACACCTGCGTGCTGACATTGCGCGGTGACGACCTGTATCTGATCGCCGTGGTCGTGGCCTTCCTCGACCTCGACTTCGAGGTACTGGAGCCGGTCGAGCTCAAGGAACGGCTGCGCGGGCTCGGGCGGCGACTCACCACCCTCTAGAATCTCATTCTGTGACGTCAGCGTTCTTCACGCGTAAGACGGGCGAGTTCGTGCCCGCTCCGCACGCCCGCAGCCCTTGGTCGCCCGACATGCTCCACGGCCGCCTGCTCGGGGGCCTGGCCGCCATGGCCGTCGAGCAGGAGTACGGTGAGGCGGACCTGCGGTTCGCCCGGCTCACCGTCGATCTGTTCCGCAACAGCCCGATGCTCCCGGTCACCGTCGAGACCGAGCTGGTCAGAGACGGGCGCCGGATCCGGGTGGCCGACGTGACGATCCGTACCGACCAGGGCGTGATCGGCCGGGCCAGCGCCGTGCTTCTCAGGCAGAGCGAGCAGCCGGACGGCGAGCGGAACGACACGCCCGCCTGGGACGAGCCGCCGCCCGCCGGACCGCCTGTGACGGGCGGGGAGTGGGAGCCGCCGTTCGACCTGTGGCGGCTGACCGACTGGAGCGAGCCGGGCCCCAACCGGGTCTGGCTGCGCGAGACCCATCCGCTCGTGGACGACGAGCCGGTCACGCCGTTCACCAGGGTGGCGCTCGCGGCCGACTTCGCCAGCCCGCTCAGCACCGGCGGCACCGGCGGCGTGCACTTCATCAACGCCGACTACACGATCACGCTCGGCCGGGTCCCCGAGGGGGAACTGGTCGGCGTGGAGGCGACCGGGCACCTCAGCGACGGCGGCGTCGCCACAGGGCAGTGCACCCTGCACGACGCCGCCGGGCCGATCGGCTTCTGCCTCGTGACCGCCGTGGCCAATCCGATCCCCTTGCGGACCCGCTGAAGAACAGGACGAAGCCGTTCGAAACGGGCCCGCTTTAGAACGCGGCCGCTGAAGACTACGCGGGGCGCTCGGTGCGGTCGCCGGACCAGTCGGTGTGGTAGGCGCCCTCACGGTCCACCCGAAGATAGGTGTGCGCGCCGAAGAAGTCGCGCAGCCCCTGGATCAGCGCGGCGGGCAGCCGCTCACGGCGCAGCCCGTCGTAGTAGGCCAGCGCCGAGGAGAAGCCCGGCGTCGGCACGCCGATCTGCACCGCCGTGGTCACCACCCGGCGCCAGGACTCCTGCGCCAGGTTCAGTGCCGCCGCGAACGTCGGGTCGGCCAGCAGCGTCGGCAGCGCCCGGTCGGTGTCGTAGGCGGCGCGGATCCGGTCGAGGAAGCGGGCCCTGATGATGCAGCCGCCCCGCCAGATCGTGGCCATGGCGCCCAGGTCCAGGTCCCAGCCGTACTCCTTGGAGGCGGCGGCCATCTGGTCGAAGCCCTGCGCGTAGGCGACGATCTTGGAGGCGTACAGGGCCTGCCGTACGTCCTCGATCAGCTCCCGCCCGCCGACGCCCGACAGCTTCGGCCCCTCCAGGGACGCGGCGGCGGCGCGCTGCTCCGGGTGGCCCGACAGCGCGCGGGCGAACACCGCCTCGGCGATGCCCGTCACCGGTACGCCCAAATCGAGCGCGCCCTGCACGGTCCAGCGGCCGGTGCCCTTCTGCTCGGCCTGGTCCACCACGACGTCCACGAACGGCTTGCCCGTGGCCGCGTCGACCTGGTCGAGCACCTCGGCGGTGATCTCGATCAGGTAGGACTCCAGCTCGCCCTGGTTCCACTCGCGGAAGACCTCGGCGAGCTCCGCCGGGGTGGCGCCGAGAGCCTGACGCAGCAGGTCGTAGGACTCGGCGATGAGCTGCATGTCGGAGTATTCGATGCCGTTGTGCACCATCTTGACGAAGTGCCCGGCACCGTCGGGGCCCACGTGCACCGCGCACGGGACGCCGTCGACCTTGGCCGAGATGTCCTGCAGGATCGGGCCGAGCGCCTCCCACGACTCCTTGGAGCCGCCGGGCATGATGCTCGGGCCGTTGAGCGCGCCCTCCTCGCCGCCGGAGATGCCGGTGCCGACGAAGTGGATCCCCTTGTCGCGCAGGGCCGCCTCGCGCCGCCGGGTGTCGGCGAAGTGCGCGTTGCCGCCGTCGACGATCATGTCGCCCGGCTCCATCAGCTCGGCGAGCTGGTCGATCACCGCGTCGGTGCCCGGACCCGCCTTCACCATGATGATCGCCCGGCGCGGCCGCTTGAGCGAGGCCACGAAGGCGGCCAGCTCCTCCGACGGTACGAACGTGCCCTCGCCGCCGAACTCCTTGACCAGCTGCTGCGTCCGGCTGGGCGTGCGGTTGTGCACGGCCACCGCGTAGCCGTGCCTGGCGAGGTTGCGCGCCAGGTTCCTGCCCATGACCGCCAGGCCGGTGACCCCGATATCTGCCAAGTCCATATCAAGCTCCTCTGTGGGGGATACGCATGATCCAGCGGTAGAGGTTCGGCTGGATATTCCAATATTTCAGTCGCTTTGGCGTACGCCCAGCTCGTCGAGCCGATGCAGCATGTCAGCCGGATCGGAGTACACGCGGAAAGCACCCGCGCGCTCCAGTTCGTCCCTGCCGTATCCGCCGGACAGCACCCCGATCCCGAGCGCCCCCGCCCGGCGGGCGGCGAGCAGGTCCCAGACACTGTCTCCTACCACCATCGCATGCCGCACATCCACCTCCAGCAGCGCCGCACCCGCAAGGAACAGGTCGGGGTCCGGCTTGGCCCTGCGCACCATGTCGCGGGTCACCATCGGAGTGTCCTCCGGCAGGCCCAGCATGCCCAGCGCCAGCCGGGCCGTACGCGCGTAACCGCTGGTCGCGATCGCCCACGGCACGCCGCGCGAGGTCAGCTCGCTCAGCAACTCGGCGGCGCCCGGCAGCGGGCGGACGGAGTCGATCTGCTCGGTGTAGGCGTCACCGTGGATCGTCTGCAACTCGTCGATCTGCTCCGCCGACAGTTTCAGCCCCGTCTCCCGCAGCAGCGCGCTCACGAACAGCCCGCCACTCATCCCGATGCGGCGGTGGATGCGCCACACCGACAGGTCGATGCCCAGCCCGGACAGTGCCTGGCGCCAGGCGATGACATGCTGGTAGACGCTGTCGATCAAGGTGCCGTCGAGGTCGAAGAGGAACGCCGGTGTGGGTGCGTGCGGGAACTCCGTCATGGCTCCATGACACCACGGCCGCCATGAACGCCATCATCGCGGTGCGGCTGCCCGCCGCCCAGGCGGTCATGCCAGAGTGAGGGGCATGACGGAATATCGGGTACTCGGACATACCGGTCTCAAGGTCAGCCCTCTTTGCCTCGGCGCGATGATGTTCGGCGGGTTCGGTGAGGAGTCGGCCGAGAAGTCGGCCGACATCATCGACCGCGCCCTCGACTCGGGCATCAACTTCATCGACACCGCGGACGTCTACTCGCGGGGCCAGTCGGAGGAGTTCGTCGGCAAGGCCCTGGCCAGGTCGGGCAAGCGCGACGACGTCGTCCTGGCCACCAAGTGCCACGGTGCCATGGGTGACGGCCCCAACGAGGGTGGCAACTCGAGGCGCTGGATCTTCCAGGCCGTCGAGAACAGCCTGCGCCGCCTCGGCACCGACTGGATCGACCTTTACCAGATCCACCGCCCCGACCCCGCCACCGACATCGAGGAGACGCTCGGCGCCCTCACCGACCTCGTCCGGCAGGGCAAGGTCCGCTACATCGGCAGCTCCACCTTCCCCGCGCACCAGGTGGTCGAGGCCCAGTGGGCGGCCGAGCGGCGCGGGCTCGAACGCTTCGTCTGCGAGCAGCCCCCGTACTCCCTGCTCGCCCGGGGCATCGAGGCTGACGTGCTGCCCACCGTCCAGAAGTACGGCATGGGCGCCATCGTCTGGAGCCCGCTGGCGGGCGGCTGGCTGAGCGGCCGCTACCGCAAGAACCAGGAACTGCCGGAGAGCCGCCGCGCGAGCCGGCTGCCGCACCGCTACGACATGAAGCTGGAGGTCAACCAGCGCAAGCTCGACGCCGTCGAACAGCTCGCCGTCCTGGCCGAGGAGGCCGGGCACACGCTGATCGAGCTGTCCCTGGCGTTCACGATCAGGCACCCGGCGGTCACCTCGGCCATCATCGGGCCACGCACGATGGAACACCTGGAGGGCCAGCTCAGCGCCCCCGAGGTACGGCTCAGCGACGACGTACTGGACAGGATCGACGCCATCGTGGCGCCGGGCGTCACCATCAACCCGGGCGACGAGGGCTGGCAGCCCCCGCAGCTGTCCGACGCGAAGCTCCGCCGGCGCCCCTGACCGTCACCGGGCGAGTGCCGCCAGCTCGCGGCACTCCTCCAGGGAGTGCTGGGACAGCTCCTCGCGTACGGACGGCACACACACCGCCGCCATGGACAGGCTCGTCACCCCCAATCCCACCAGCACCGGGGCGAGCCGGGGATCGCCGGCGGCCTCCCCGCAGACGCCGACCGGCTTGCCGGCGGCGCGGCCGGCGTCCGCGCAGGCGGCGATGAGCTTCAGGAGCGCGGGCTGCCACGGGTCCAGGAGGTCGGCCAGGCCGGGGTGCTGACGGTCGGCCGCGAAGGTGTACTGGCTGAGGTCGTTGGTGCCGATGCTGAGGAAGTCCACCTCCGCCAGCAGGCGGTCGGCCAGCAGGGCGGCGGCCGGCACCTCGACCATCGCGCCGACCCGGGTGAGCCCCCGGGCGCGGGCGCGGCGGGCGAAGCCGGCCGCCTCCGCCGGGGTGGTGACCATCGGGGCCATCACCCAGGCGTCGGCGCCCGTCGCGCGGGCCGCCTCCGCTATCGCGTCGAGCTGCGTGTCCAGTACGGCCGGGAGCACCCGGTCCACCCGCAGGCCGCGGATGCCGAGCGCCGGGTTCGGCTCCGGCGGCAGGCCGAGGAACGGCAGCGGCTTGTCCGTGCCCGCGTCGAGCGTGCGCACCACGACCGTCCCGGCCCGCGCGAACACCTCGGCGTAGGCGGCCACCTGCTCCTCGAACGACGGCTCCTGCTTGCGGTCCAGGAACAGGAACTCGGTCCTGAACAGCCCGACCCCCTCCGCGCCCGGCCGGAGGTCGGCGGCCGAGCCGATGTTGAGCAGCAGCTTGACCGGGTGGCCGTCGGCCGTCCTGCCGGGGCCGCTGCTGTTCGCCAGGCGCGCGCGCTCCTCCCGGTCGCTCCTGCGGAGCTCCGCCACGGCCTCGTCCGTCAGGCCGACGCCGACCTGACCGGTCTTGCCGTCGACCGAGATGACCGTGCCGTCGGCCAGGGCGGTGATGCCCGCGCAGGCGACCACGGCGGGCAGGCCGCGGCCGCGCGCCAGGATCGCGGTGTGGCTGGTCGGGCCGCCCTTCTCGGTGACCAGCGCCACCACGTCCGTGCCCAGGCCCGCCGTGTCGGCGGGGGAGAGGTCCTCGGCCACCAGGATGTACGGGTGGCCGGGGGCGGGGATGCCGGGCATCGGCAGGCCCAGGCAGGCGGCGACGGCGCGGTGCTTGAGGTCGTCCAGGTCGGCGGCCCGCTCGGCGAGATAGCCGCCCAGGGCGGCCAGGGTCTCGCGGTGGTGGGTGAAGGCGGCGTCCAGGGCGTGGGGCGCGTCCAGGCCGCCGCGGACGGCGGCCTCGGCGTCTTCGCGCAGCATCGGGTCGTCGGCGATCATGGCGAGGGCGTCGAGGATCTCCGCCGCGTCACCGCCACCCGCGAGGGCGCCGCGTTGCCGCAGGTCGGCGGTGACCGACTCCAGGGCCTTCACTACTGCGGCGGACTCTGCGGCAGGGTCGGCGACCTGTCGGGGGCTGGGAAGTACGGGCGGCGGCGCCATGCGTATCACCGGCCCCGCGGCCCGCCCCTGACTGACCCCCAGCCCTGCCAACTCCGTATCCGGCGGGACCTCGGCCGGTCGGCCGGGGTCAGCCATCGAGGGCCCCTTCCGCGTCCAGATCCTGGGCGAGCAGCGCCACCAGCGCGTCCAGCGCGGCGTCCGCGCCCGGCGCGTCCGACTCCAGCGTCACCTCGGTGCCCTGGGTGGCGCCGAGCGACAGCACGCCGAGCATGCTGTTCGCGGGCACCGACTTCTCGCCCACCCGGATCCGCACCGGAACCCCCAGCCGCACCGCCTCCTGGACGAACAGCTTCGCGGGCCGCGCGTGCAGGCCGCTCGCCGATGCCACCGTCACCGTACGTTGTGCCATCACAACCCCCCTCAGGGCTCGATCGTGACCTTGATGGCCGCGCCCCGGCTGACGAGGTCGATCCCGTCGAGCACCTGGGACAGCGGCAGCCGGTGGGTGATCAGGTCCGCCACCGGCACCAGACCTTCGGCGATCAGCCCGAGGGCCTCGGCGTTGTGCGCCGGGCTGGAGCCGTTCGCGCCGACGATGGTCAGCTCGCGGTAGTGCACCAGGTTGGAGTCCAGGGCGATGATCGGGGCGTCCTTGGGCAGGCCGCCGAAGAAGCTGATCCTGGCCTGCCTGGCCGCCATGCGCAGGGCCTGCTCCTGGGCCGCGCCGGAGGCCGCCGCCGTGATCACCACGTCGGCGCCGCGGCCACCGGTCAGCTTGAGCACCTGGTCCACCGCGTCGGTGTCGACGACCGCGTCGGGGCGTACCAGCTCCGCCGCCATCGCCAGCCGGTCGGCGTTCACGTCGACCAGGAACACCCGCGCGGCGCCGCGCGCGCGGGCCAGCCGCACGTGCAGGCAGCCGATCGGGCCCGCGCCCATGACGACCACGTCGTCACCCGGGCCGACCCGCGCCAGTGACTGGCCGTTCAGCACGCAGGCGAGCGGCTCGGCCACCGACGCTTCGGCGAAACCGACGCCTGACGGGATGACGTTGACGCCGTTGACGGCCCGCACTTTCGCCGGGATCACCATGTACTCGGCGAAACCGCCGTCGTAGTGGTAACCCATCGACTCCTGGTTCGGGCAGACGGTGAGGCGGCCGCGCCGGCACTCCTCGCAGGTGCCGCACGGAATGGCCGCGATGACCTGCACGCGTTCGCCCGTGCCGACCACCTCGCCGGCGATCTCGTGGCCCATCACCCGGGGCGGGCGGATGTGGTGGTGGCCGTGCTTGAAGATCTTGGCGTCGGTGCCGCAGGTCGAGCAGTTGCGTACCCGGATCTTCAGCTCGCCGGGACCGGCGACCGGCTCCGGCGCGTCCTCCACGCGGATGTCCCCTGGGGCGTGGAAACGGGCGACCTTCACGATCTGAGCTCCTTCATGACTTGGCCGACCTCCGTCGCCTCACGGAGTGCTCTGGCGCGTTCGGGGTCGAGCAGGATGTCGGCGAGCGCCGCCAGCAGCTGTACGTGCCCGTCGTTCTTCGCGGCGATGCCGACGCAGAAGGTGACGGGCTCGCCGCCCCAGTCGACGCCGTCCGGGAAGCGTACGACGCAGATCGCGTCGTGCCGGACGACCTCCTTGGCGGCCGCGGTGCCGTGCGGGATGGCCACGCCCTCGCCGACGTAGGTGGAGATCGTCTGTTCGCGTTCGAGCATGGCGTCGATGTACGGCTCGGCGACCGCGCCCACGTCTACCAGGGCGCGCCCGCACCGCCTGATCGCCTCGTCCCGGTCGGCCGCGCTCTCGTGCAGGAGTACGGCGCGCGGATCGAGCAGGTCGTCACGCATCGACCGTGCCACCGTTCTTGATGGTGGCGACCAGCTTGGTCACGGCCGGGTCGCCGAGGAAGATCTGGAAGGACACCAGCACCTTGCCCGGCGCCGAGACCCTGGCCCGGGCGGCGAGCCCGGAGTGACAGACCACCACGTCGGCGTCGGCCGGGATCTCGTTGACCGGCGTGTGCTCCACGGTGACGCCGGTGTCCTTGAGCTGCTTGCGCAGCTGGCTGGCGAGCATGACGCTGCTGCCCATGCCCGCGTCGCAGGCCACGATGATCTTGTGAATGTCCTTGCTGTCGATGCTGGCCATGGTTCACGCCTCCTTGGCGACGGGCTGGGCCTGGGTGTCGCGGTCGTTCGCGCCGCTCTCCTCGACGCGGTCGGCCGTGGGTTCGGGGGCGGCGGCGGCCTCCGGGGTGTCCTCCGGCGGCTCCTCCTTCTCGCCGCGGCCGAAGCCGAGCAGGAGCGAGGAGACCGCGAACGACACGGCGGTGGCCACGAGGATGCCGGCGATCACGCCCAGCCAGCCGCCCTTCGGCGTCACCGCCAGGTAGGCGAAGATGCTGCCCGGCGAAGGAGTCGCCACCAGCCCTGCACCGGTGATCATGAAGGTGAACACGCCGGCCGCGCCGCCCGCGATGACCCCGAGGATGAGGCGGGGCTTCATCAGGACGTACGGGAAGTAGATCTCGTGGATCCCGCCGAAGAAGTGGATGATCATCGCGGCGGGCGTGCTCGGGCGCAGCGGGCGCGGGCCGAACAGCAGGAACGCGATGAGCAGGCCGAGCCCGGGGCCCGGGTTCGACTCCAGCATGAACAGGATCGACTTGCCGTGCTTGACGGACTCGGCGACGCCGAGCGGCCCGAGGACGCCGTGGTTGACGGCGTTGTTGAGGAACAGCACCTTGGCGGGCTCGATGAGGACCGAGGCGAGGGGCAGCAGGTTGTTGACGATGAGCCACTCGACCGCGTTGCCCGCGGCCGTGGTCACCACGCGGACGACCGGCCCGATGGCCAACATCCCCACGATGGCCATGGCGGCGCCGACGATGCCCGCGGTGAAGTTGTCGACGAGCATCTCGAAGCCGGACTTGGTCCGGTCCTCCGTGAACTTGTCCACATATTTCAGGATCAGGGCGGTGAGTGGGCCGATGATCATGGCGCCCAGGAACATCGGGATGTCCGACCCCACGATGACGCCCATCACCGCGACCGCGCCCACCACCGCGCCGCGTTGCCCGTGGACCATCCGGCCGCCGGTGTAGGCGATGAGGATGGGCAGCAGCGTCTTGATGATCGGGTCGACCATCGCGCCCAGCGCCGCGTTCGGCAGCCAGCCGGTGGGGATGAACAGCGCGGTGATCAGCCCCCAGGCGATGAACGCGCCGATGTTCGGCATGATCATGCCGGCCAGGTGGCCGCCGATGCGCTGGATGGTGGCCTTGGCCCCGGTCCCATAGACCGGGGGTGTGTAGGTTTCGGCCATTGGACGTGCTCCTTCGGGGGGATGAGCAGGTTCCTGGTATGTCGAAGTCGGGTCGGCGAGGGCTTCCAGGAGGGGGTCAGGTGGGGTCGGCGGGGGATTCCAGCGGGCGGGTCAGGACGGGCGGGCCGGTGCGGACGCCGTCGGGGCGGATGTCGGCCGGTCCGGGCATCCGGCTGCCCGGCAGGCACACCGCCGCCGCGCCCCAGGCCAGCGCCTCGACCAGCGCCCGCTCGCCGTGCCCGCCGCCGGCGAGGAAGCCCGCCAGCATGGCGTCCCCGGCCCCGACCGAGCTGCGCGGCTCGGTCACCGTGGCGTGGCCGTACCAGATGCCGCTGTCCTCGACGAGAACCGCGCCGTCGGCGCCGAGGCTGGCCAGGACCGTACGCGCGCCCGCCGCCCGGAGTTTGCCCGCGGCCTCCACCACGTCGCCGAGACAGCGGATCGGCATGCCGGTGGCGGCGGCCAGCTCCTCCAGGTTCGGCTTGACCAGGGCGGGCCCGGCGGCCAGCGCGTTGGCCAGCGCCGGGCCGCTGGTGTCGACGGCGACGTGGATGCCCGCGCCGGCGAAGCGGCGGCAGAGCCTGGCGTAGACGTCGGCGGGCACCTCCGGTGGCAGGCTGCCCGAGGCCACCACCCAGTCGGCCTCGTGCGCGGCGGCCAGTACGGTGTCGGCGATCGTGTCCAGCTCGCCGGGGGACAGGGCGGTGCCGGGTTCGTTGATCTTGGTGATGGTGCCGTCGGGCTCGGCCAGGGTGACGTTCGACCGGGTCGTGCCGGTCACCGGGACCGTCACCATGTCGAGTCCTTCGAGGGTGAGCAGGCGGACGAGCTGCCTGCCCTCGTCGCCGCCGAACGGGACCACCGCGCGCGAGGCGACCGCGTTGGCGAGCAGCGCGCGCGAGACGTTCACGCCCTTGCCGCCGGGGTCCAGGCGGGCGGCGGCGGCCCGGATGACGGCTCCCCGGTCGAGCGAGCCGATCTCGATCGTGCGGTCCAGGCTGGGGTTGAGCGTCAGCGTGAGGATCATGGCCGCCACCCTCCGCCGAGGTCTCTGTAAGGGGTCATGCGCGGACCACCTCCGGGCCGGCGGCGGACAGGTCGGCGGCCAGGGCGAGGTCGAGCCCCGCGTCGGTGATCACCACGTCGATCTCGCTCAGCTCGGCGAAGCTCGCGAGGTAGGTGTTGGTGAACTTGGTGTGATCGGCCAGCAGCACGCTGCGCTCCGCGGCCGACACCATCGCCCGCTTGATCGCCGCCTCCGCCGGATCGGGCGTGGTCAGGCCCTTGGCGACCGAGCAGCCGTTCGTCGCCATGAACGCCACGTCCACGTGCAATTGGGACAGCGGCCGCAACGCCCAGTCGTCCACGGTGGCCAGCGTCCGGCCGCGCAGCCGGCCGCCGAGCATGATGACGCTGATGTTGGCGCGGGCGGCCAGCGCGGTGGCCAGCGGCGGTGAGTTGACCACGACCGTGAGCTCCCGGTCGGCGGGCAGGATCTGCACCAGGCGGCCGGTGGTGCTGCCGGCGTCGATGATGACCGAGCCGTCCTCCGGCAGCTCGGCCAGGGCGGCCTTGGCGATGCGTTCCTTCTCCGCGGTCATCACCTCGTCGCGGGTGGCGAGCGCGGGCTCGAACCCCATCCGCTCCACGGGAATCGCGCCGCCGTGCACCCTGCGCAGCACGCCCGCCCGCTCCAGCGCGGTCAGGTCGCGGCGGATCGTCTCGGTGGTCACGTCGAGCTCGCCGGCCAGCGACACCACGTCGACACGGCCCGCGGCGCGGGCCCTGCGAAGGATCTCCTGCTGCCGCTCCTCGGCGTACATGATGTTGATTCACCGCCGTTTCAATGTGGTTTCATCTGTGTTTATACCCGACTCTGTTGGAAGGTCAAGACTCTGGTAGATATGTCGGATGCGAACCAAGCCTTGGGCCGCCGTCGCGGCAGCCTTACCTCTCGCCGTGGCCTGCGTCGCCGGGCCGCCGGCGGCCGCGTCCACCGATGGCGTCAAGCCTCCGACGGTGCCGGCCGGTACGACGGCGTCGTGGCTGGTGTTCGACAGGAAGGCGGGCAAGTTCGTCGCCACCCGCAACGCGCACCGCAAGTTCCGCTCGGCCTCGGTCGTCAAGATCCTGATCGCGATCGACTACCTGGAGAAGCGCAAGAGCGTCCCCGCGGCCGACGCCCGGCTGCTCAAGGTCATGCTGCGCTCCAGCGACGACGGCGCGGCCACCACGTTCTGGAACCGCGGCGGCAAGGGCGCGATCGTCCAGCGGATGGCGCGCAAGCTCGGCCTGTCCGACACCGCACCGCCGCCCGCGTCCAAGCCGGGGTTCTGGGGTTACACGTCGCTGAGCGCGTACGACATCGTGCGGACGTACCGCTACCTGCTCGACACGGCGGCGCCCGGGGTGCGGGAGACGATCCTGGGGCACCTGCGCAACTCCACGCCGTGCGGCACCGACGGCTTCGACCAGTACTTCGGCATCCCGCGCGCGGTGCCCAAGCCGTGGGCGGTCAAGCAGGGCTGGTCGGGGTTCGGCGACGTCGCGCCCACCAAGTGCGGCACCGGCGCCTCGGTGAACCCGGTCCCGCTGCGGGCGCCGGGGGCCGACCTGTCGATCAGCGGGGTCGCGTCACGGGCCACCGGGTCCGGCGTGCCCGACTACGGCCGTCCGGTGCTGCACACCACCGGCCTGCTGGGCAAGGACGACCGGTTCATCATGGCGCTGCTCACGGCGCACCCCGTGGGCGGCACCTGGAGCTCCTCGGTCAAGCGCATCACCGGGCTGACCCAGAGCCTGTACCGGAGTGTGTCCTAAAGACCGGAGTGTGTCCTAAAGGCCGGAGTGCGTCCTAAAGAAAGGTGAACATCCGGACGCCCGGCTCCAGCGGCCTGGGCGGGCCGGTGTAGCGGTGCACGCCGACGCCGTAGTGGCCGTCGCTGTCCAGGTGGATCCGCTCGAACTCGTCCTGCTCGAACCAGTCGCAGATCGTCGTCAGCAGGTCGGGTTCGTGGCGGCCCCTGGTCCAGATCACGGTCGCGCCGGGCGCGCAGAGGCGGGGGAGCGTGGCGACCGTACGCCGGATGTCGGCGTCACTGATGTTGCCGAAGATCCCGCAGGCGAGAACCAAATCGGCGGGCACGGCGCCCGCGTAGGCGTCGGTCAGCGCGGCGTCGCCGCACACCACCTCGACGCCGTCCGGCGCGTCACGCTCGGCGATCCGGGCGTTGTGCTCGTCGAGCTCCACCAGTCGGGCGCGTACGCGGTCCCGGCGGGGGTGGCCGGCGAGCACGGGCAGCAGATCGCGGCCCTGTCCGGCGCACAGGCTCACCACCCGTTCGGCGCCGGCGTCAAGGGCGAGCCGGACGCGTTCTCGTACCACGGCCAGCCGCCGGCTCAGGGAGGAGCCGGGCGTGTCGTAGTGGTCGTGCCAGGTAATCCAGTCGCGCTCACTCATGATCACGATCATGCTTGGGTGATGGGTGATGAATCAACGGCTTTGCGGCGGGTGCTCAGCAAAGCGGGCGGTCCCGAGATCCTCGACGTGCTGGCCGAGCGGCTGTCCGGCGCCGACCTCACCACACTGCTGCTCGAAGTCATGCGGGTGCGGGCGAAAGGCCTGACCCCGGCCGATGTGCTGCGCCGCTACACGACCGACCGGTTCGTGGGGCCGGCCACGGTGCCGTTCGAGCGCGTCCGCCGGGCCGAGGACGCGGTGCTGTCGGTCGTACCGGACGCTTTCGAGCTGCTCACTCTGGCGCCGGTCGCGCCGCTCGGGGCGCACTCGGCGCCGGCCACCGTGGACCAGAACAAGGTGATCACCACGATCAGGAACACCGAGGTCGCGGCCGACCCGACGAACGCTCTCGCGCTGGAGGCGGCCGTCCGGCGGCGCCGCTCCACCGGTCCGGTGCGGCTGGCCGCGTTCCAGCGCGTGGTGCGGGCGCAGCACTTCGCGGGCGCGGGGATGTCCGCGCACTTCGGTCTGTTCGCGCTGGTGTCGGGCGACCGGGATAAGGGGAACCTGGCCTTCGAACGCCGTCACCTGGCCGAGCACCTGGGCGTGCTGACGGACGCCGTCCGGGCGTGCGGCATCCCCGAGCCGGAGGTCCGCCTCACCGTCCTCGATCCTCGCTTCGCGCGGGTGGCGGACGGAATCGGCGCGACGGACGACCTGGACCGGCAGTCCGGGCGGGGCTACTACACAGGGCTGTGCTTCAAGATCTACGCGGACGGCGTGGAGCTGGGTGACGGGGGCTTCGTCGACTGGACGGCCCGCCTGCTCGGCAACCGCAAGGAGCGCCTGCTGATCAGCGCGTTGGGTGTTGACCGGCTGAGCTGATGTAGGCGGCGTAGACCTTCTTCGGGACCGCCAGCCGCCACGCCTCGACGACCAGCTCCCGCATCTCGTCGGCGTCGATGGCGGCCAGTCGCGCGACAACCCAGTTGAACCGCATGTCGGACTCGCCGGGCAGCAGGAACTTGTCCGGCTCGGCCGCCACCAGGGCGGCCCGCTCCTCCTTGGGGAAGCCGAAGCCCATGAGGGTCTCGTCGCGGGAGAAGGCGACGTAGACGATCGAGCCGACGCGGAACTTGATCCGGTCTCTGATGAGATGCTCCGACGAGCGCGGGAGCGTGATCGCCAGCCGCCGCACGTCCTCCACCGTGATCACATCGCCACCGTAGTCCATTTCCGCTTTAGTCCACTTTTCGCGGGCAGCCCACTTTCCGCGGGCAGTCTCCTTTCCGTGGTTACCTCACGGCGCGGGACTCCTCGTACGCCGCCAGCACCTGCTTGCGGCGCTTGGCCGGGAGGCGGTCGATGTAGAGATAGCCGTCGAGGTGGTCCGTCTCGTGTTGCAGGCAGCGCGACAGCATGCCGGTGCCCTCGACCGTGACCGGCGCGCCCTCGGCGTCGAAGCCGTGCACGGTGGCGTGGTCGGGGCGGGGGAGCGGGGCGTACTGGCCCAGGACCGACAGGCAGCCCTCCTCGCCCGCGTCGAGGTGCCGCTCGCCGAGTCCGGGCAGTTCGAGCGATGGGTTGACCACGACGCCCTTGTGCCGGTCGCCGTTCTCGTCGGGGCAGTCGTAGACGAACACCCGCAACGCCACGCCGATCTGGTTGGCGGCCAGGCCCACGCCCTCCGCCGCGTACATGCTCGCGAACATGTCCTCCACCAGCGCCGCCAGCGCTCCGTCGAACCGGGTGACCGGCTCGCAGGGCGTATGCAGCACCGGGTCTCCCACCTGAACGATCGGCCGGACCTCTCCCACGACCAGTGCCCTTTCCACATGCGGATGTGTCGCCACAAAGTGTACGAGCGACCAGGAGATGATCAGCACTCAATGTTGCTCATATAATGAGACATATATTCTTGAATTGTGAGATAGAGGCTATGGTCGTCCTACCGAGGCGAGACGAAGGAGTTTCGATGGACGCCGTCTACACCCATGGCCACCACGAGTCCGTGCTGCGCTCCCACCGCTGGCGCACCGCCGAGAACTCGGCCGCGTACCTGCTGCCCCACCTCAAGCCGCAGATGAAGCTGCTGGACGTGGGCGCCGGGCCCGGCACCATCACGGCCGACCTGGCCGGCCGGGTGGCGCACGTGACGGCGTCCGAGGTGAGCGCGGAGACGCTGGAGCTGACCAGGGCCGGAGTGGGAGCCGTGGGCAACGTCGAGTTCGCCGTCGCCGACGTGCACGCGCTCGACTATCCCGACGCCACGTTCTGCGTCGTCCACGCCCACCAGGTGCTGCAGCACGTCGGCGACCCCGTACGGGCGCTGCGGGAGATGCGGCGGGTGACGAAGCCGGGCGGCCTGGTGGCGGCGCGTGACAGCGACTATGCCGCGTTCGCCTGGTACCCGCTGCTGCCGGAGCTCGACGAGTGGCTGGCGCTCTATCAGCGCATCGCGCGGAGCAACGGCGGCGAGCCGGACGCCGGGCGACGCCTGCTGTCGTGGGCCAGGGCCGCGGGCTTCGACGACGTCACCGCCACCTCGTCCACCTGGTGCTTCGCCGCGCCGGAGGACCGAGCCTGGTGGGGCGGGATGTGGGCCGACCGGATCAAGCAGTCCGCGATGGCCGAACAGGCGCTCGCCACGGGCGCCGCCACGGAGGAGGACCTACGGCGCATCTCCGAGGGCTGGCTGAAGTGGGCCGCGGCCGACGACGGCTGGATCTCGATCACCCACGGCGAAATCCTCTGCCGCATCGCACGCTAGCCCGTTCTCTCCCGACGGACCGCGTTCCTCTTCCCACCCGAAGGGGGTATCCCTCCTTAGGGACGTCAGCCACGACGGACCGTCACAGGGAGCGGACCGAACCCGAGGGAGACCTCGGTGGCCCCGGCGCTAAAGGCTGGAGGTGCGGGCCCACTGCGGGTCGCGGTAGAGGACCACGTCGGCGCCGTCCAGCAGCTCGTCAGGAGCCGACAGCATGGTGATCTCGCCCGCCGCCTGCAGCCGTAGCAGCAGGTCGCGGACCCGTGGCCCCACCGGCAGGCGGCCGGGCGGGAGTCCGAGGCCCGATCGGACCGCGTCCGCGACCTCCGACAGGTGGAACGGCCCGCCGAACTCCGCCACCACACCCCGCACCAGGCTCATGGTGATCATCTGTTCGGCCTCGGCGTGGGCCAGCTCCCAGACGATCTGCTCCCTGCGGCGGCCCGTGGCCGCGCAGGCCGTGCAGGGGCGCATCAGGCCACGCGAGAGGCCGGGCAGGATGGCGGGCACCAGGCCGGGCAGCACCGGCTGCTCCGCCGAGCCGAGGCAGACGGTGCACTGGTTGGTCTCGGAGGCGTGCAGCTCGGCGGACATGAGGTCGGGCAGGTCAGCCTCGCAACCGCAGGAGTACGCGCCGAGAACGCCGGTCCGCGGGCTGATCGTGTGGTTCGTCATCTCGGGAAACCCTACCCTCGGACGTCCATCAGGCCGTGCCGGCGCAGCGCCTTGCGGGCCGCCGCCACCACCCGCTCGTCCGGATGGTGGTCGATGAACACCTGCAGCACCCGTTCGGTCCAGGGATGGTCGCCGAGGGCCAGGAGGGCGATCGTGCCCGCCTGCTCGTCCTTCTCCATGCCCTGGGAGACCGACTTGATGACCTCGGCCGCCTCCCCGCCGAACTCCAGCAGCGCCGCCGCCATGTCCACGAACGCCCACGCGATCTCCTCGGGCGTCGGCGGCCGTTCCTCGCGGCCCAGCCGGGCGGCCACGACGGCGCCCAGCCTCGGCGCGCCGAGCAGCCCGTCGAGCGCCTGCGTGCCCGCGTCGCCCAGCCCCGTGGCGAGCAGTTCCACGCCGACGGCCCGGCTCAGTGGGCTGACCTCGCTGAGGGCGGCCGCGATCTCGGCCGCCGCCTCGCCCTGATCCCGGCCGGCCAGCCAGCCGGCGAGCTCCTCGTCGCGCTCCGGCTCCGGGTAGGAGCGCAGGCCGTACAGCAGCGCGCCGGCGTCCCGGCCGGCCAGCGAGCCCATGACCGGGATGTCCTGCCCGGTCGCCTCGCCGATCACCAGCCCGGCCGCCCAGATGCCGAGCGGGGTCAGGGTGCGCGGCGGCGCCTGGCGTACCAGGCCCAGGTCCGTCAGGACGGAGGGCACCTCGTCGGTCAGTGGGCCGCGGCCCAGATAGAGGCGTACCACCTCCATGAACAGCGTCTCGTCGGTGCTCAGCGTGCGGCGGCAGACGTCCGCCCACACCTGGAGCACCTTGTCGTCGGAGCCGTCACGCAGCGCCTCGGCCGCGTCCGGCGCGAACGCCGGATGAGCGGAAGCGTCGGCGTCGCCGGTGGCCAGAGGAGTCTCGCGTACGGCCGCCACCAGCTCGTCGTCGGCCGGCAGCCGGACGGGAGGCTGGAGCGGAAGCGTGTCGTCGTCGTAGGAGCCCACGTCCTTATCCTGTCGGAACTCGCCTTACATTTGCGATAAAGTCCCCGCTGACCGTGAAAAGTCCGGAAGAAGGGAGACGTCGAGATGGTCCGTGTTGTCCGGGCGCTCCCCGCGTCCGCTGTTGTAACCTTCCGGAGGAATCGTGCTTTCTGGCACAACGCTTTTCCGCTCCACGGTCGAGGCTGACCTCGACCGGCTGCTCGACTGCGCCGTCGACGAGCCCATCAGCTGGGCCGACCCCGACCGGCTGCGCTCCTTTCTCGAGACCGGCCACTACCGCCACGACCGCATGTGGGTCGCGGAACAGGACGGCCGCATCATCGCCCGCGCCGTCTGGTGGGGGTTGCCCGACGGCGACAGCCCGCTCGCGCTCGACTGCCTCTGGGTCCACCCGTCGGTGCCCGACCGCGTGGAACTGGCCGCCGAGCTGCTGCGACACGCCCATAAGGGGTACGGCGACGCGCCCGCCTATCACGTGTTCGTCGCGAACGGCTGGCGGGACGACCCGAAGGTCACGGCCGCCATCGACTGGCGGTGGCGGGCCGGGGCCCTGGCCGGGCTGACCGACGAGCTCGAACGGCTCAGGTACGAGTGGACGCGGGGCACGCCGGTGCCGGAGGCGTCGGACCGGCTGGTGTTCCGGGCGGAGGACGACGACGAGGTGTTCGTCGAGGCGTTCAGCCGCGTGGCCGTCGGGACGCTCGACCACCACACCCGGCAGGCCCTGGCCACTACCGACCCCGAGGCGCAGGCCCGCGAGGATGTCGAGGACTACCGGAGCATGCCGGGCGACAGGGGCTGGTGGCGCCTGGCGTACACGCCGGACGGCGACCTCGTCGGCGTGGCGCTGCCGTCGGCCAACGCGGGCGGGCCCGTGGTCGGCTACCTCGGCGTGGTGCCCGAGCACCGCGGCCACGGCTACGCCGACGACCTGCTCGGCGAGATCACCCGGCTGCACGCCGAGCGGGGCGCCGAGCGGATCGTCGCCGACACCGACGCCGTGAACGTCCCGATGGCCAGGGCCTTCGAGCGGTCCGGCTACCACAACTTCGCCGTCAGACTCATCCTGTCGGCGGGGGCCGCCTGACCACATGAACACGTGATCCGGTGGCGCCGCCGGTCCGGTGAACACGGGAGCCGGCGCCGTCTGATCACGTGAACACGTGATGGTGCGCGGGCCGTGGCGACCGGCAGAGTGGAGCCATGACGTGGAACATCGAAAAGCTCGATCTTGACACCTATCTGGCTCACGTCGGTTACGACGGCCCGCGCGACCCCACCGCCGAGACGTTACGCGCCGTCCACCGCGCGCACGTCCTGGCCATCCCGTTCGAGAACCTGGACGCGGTGCTCGGCAGGGGCATCTCCCTCGACCTCGGGAGCTTGCAGGACAAGATGGTGACGGGCGGGCGCGGCGGCTACTGCCATGAGCACAACCTGTTGTTCGCCGCCGTGCTCGAACGCCTGGGCTTCCCCCTGACCAGGCACCTGGCCAGGATCCGGCTGGGCCGCCGCCACCTGCCGCGCTGACCGTCGAGGCGTCGGGCACTCGCTGGCTGGCCGACGTGGGTTTCGGCGGCGACGGGCTGGTGGAGCCGCTGCCCTTCGCCGACGGCGCCACGGCCGAGGTGGGTCCGTGGCGGTGGCGTCTCGGCAGGGACGACGACTTCTGGGTGCTGCATCATGGTGACGTCGAGCTGTACGCCTTCCGTGAGGACGAGCCGCACTACCCGAGCGACTTCGAGGTGGCCAACTATTACGTCGCCACGAATCCGCACTCGCCGTTCGTCCACCATGTCCTCGCCCAGCGCACCACGGCGGACGCCCGGATCCGGGTCGAGGACCTGCCCCCCGCGAGTACGGCGCGGGAGCTGGCGGCCGCACTGCGCGACCGGCTGGGCATCGACATCGTGGAGTCGGACGCGGCGCAGCTGCTGCCTCGGCTGGCGAGCCGACCCGCGGCCGATTCATGAACGAGGGATCGTGCCCGCTTCATGCGCCGGGGTCGTGACCGTTTCCTGAGCCACAGGGTCGTGTCATGAGCCAGGGTCGTGGCCGAGGGCGGCCAGCACCTTGCGGGTGAGTTCGACGCGGCTGTTCACGCCCAGCTTGGCGAAGGCGTGCCTGAGGTGGCTGTCGACCGTGTGCGGTGACACGAACAGGGCCGTGGCCACTTCCCGGTTCGTCAGCCCCTCAGCGACCAGCCGGGCCACACGTACCTCCGACGGAGTCAGCGCCGCCCAGCCGCGCAGCGGGCCGCGGGCGCCCCGGAGCCGGGCGGCGTCCCTGGCGGCGCCGCACGCCGTGTAGATCTCCAGGGCCTCGTCGCGCTGACCGGCCTCTTCCAGCGCCGCGGCCAGCCCGAGCGGGCGCGGGCCGGCTCGGTAGAGCTCGATCGCCTCCTTCGGGCGGCCTTCGGCGTGGACGGCCGCGGCCTTGAGCGACGGGACTCCGGGATTGCGGTCGGCGAGCTCCCGCACGCGGGCCGTGACGCGCGGGATCGCCCGCAACCGCGCCGCGGCCTGCGGCTCCTGGAGAATGAGGTACGGCAGCGTCCCCGCCATCTCATCGACCCAACCGCTTCCTTGCGCCGGGCCGGTGGCCTGACGGAACAGGCCGATGCGCCACCGCAGCTCGTCCCGCACGAGTCCCGGTTGGTCGCCGGCGAGACGACGTCCGTGCTCCAGGTGGGTACGGCCGTTCGCCACGTCGTCCCGCGACAGCGCCAGGTACCCGAGTATCCCCAGCAGGGCCGGGACCAGCGCCGGCGCCGACAGCTGTTCGGCCACCCGCAGCCCGGCCTCCGCCTCGGCCGCCGCGTCGGCCAGCCGCCCCCAGGCCAGCAGGAGCTCGGCCCGCAGCCGGTGGCGCAACGGCATCGACCACGCGGTGCCCAGCGCCCCGGACCGCCGCTCCACGACGGCGTAGGCGTCGTCCGCCTCCTCGAACCGATCCAGCGCCACCAGCGCCGCCCCCAGCCAGAGCCGGGGATGCCTGTGCGCCACCTCCCCGCCGGCCGCGTCGGCCAGCCGTACCGACTCCTCGGCGTATGCCAGCGCGGCGGCGAGCTCGCCCCGGAACAGGGCCACGGTCGAGCGCGCCTGCAACCCCACCACCTGCCCGAACGGCTCCCCACCGGCCACCGCCTCGGCCGCCGCCAGGTCGGCGGCGTCGATCCGCCCGGACATCATGAGCGCGTGAGCCTGTACGGCCAGCAGCCGCGCCCGCGCCGCGACCGGCACTCCCGGCCGGGCCAGCACCCGCGCCGTCCGCGAGATCACCGCCCGGTCCTCTCCCGCGTGTTTGAGCGCCTCGGCCAGCCCCAGTACGACGTCCGCCTCCTGGGCCGCGCCCAGCTGACCGGCACCGTCGGCCAGTTGCCGGGCCTCGCCCAGCCGTCCTGCGGAGGCCAGCAACCGCACCGCCCCGGCGACCAGCCCGGATACCGGCCCACCTGGCGAGGTCGGCTGATCGCCCGTGACGGCGGCGTCCGGGCCGCCTGCCAGGTCGAGGGCGCGCAGCATGAGGTCGGCGGCGGCCGACGGGGCGGTGGACTTCATCTCCTCGGCGGCGGCCCGCAGCTCGCGGATCGCGGTCGTGTCTCCGTGCCGGGCGCCGTGCTGGAGGTGCTCGGCCAGCTCGGCCGGTGGCCGCCCTTCCGCCCTGAGCACGGTCGCCGCCTCCCGGTGCAGCGCGGTTCTGACCGGCGTCGAGAGCCCGCCGTACACCGCCTCCCTGATCAGATCGTGCCTGAACCCGAGCCGCTCACCCTCACCCGTCAGCGCTCCCGCGCCGACGGCCTCCTCCACGGTGGCCAGCAGCCCGACCGGTGGCACGCCGAGCAGCCCGGCCGCCTCATGCACCGAGAACGGGCGCCGGAGCACCGCCCCCACCTCCAGCAGCCTGCGGGCCTGCGGCGACAGGTCGCGCAACCGCCGCTCCACCGCCGCGACGAACCGCTGCGGAAGACCCGCCACGACGAACCGCTGTGGAAGCTTCGGCGCGACGAACCGCTGCGGAAGCTCCGGCGCGACGAACCGCAGGGGAAGCCCCATCCCTGCCGCGCCGGGCCCGTCCGGCGCCCCGGTGATCGCGGCGCGCCCGTCCGCCACCGTGACCCGCCCCTCCGCCCGCATGGCCGTGAGCACCTCTTGGAGCAGGAACGGGTTGCCGCCGGCGGCTTCGGCCAGCTCCAGCACCGACGGGCCGGGCTCGGCGCCGAGGAGGCGGGCACTGAGCTCGGCGGACTCGCCGGGAGTGAGCGGCGGCAGCGACAGCCGCCGCGCGCCCTCGGCGATCAGCCGGTCGAGGGCCTCCTGGGCGGGCAGGGGACGGCGGGCCAGCAGCCAGGTCACGGGGGACGAGCTCAGCCCGGGAACGAGCAGTCGCAGCGCCAGGCAGGTCAGCTCATCGGCCCACTGGGCGTCGTCCAGCACCACCATGAGCGGCCGATCCCGGGTGAAGCGCTCGATCGCGTCACCGAGTTGCTCGATCTCCCGGAATCCGCCGGGCCGCGACGGCGGCGTGTGGATCTCCCGGAACCCGCCGAGCCGTGACGGCGGTGTGAGTGTGCCGGGCAGGACGGTGAGGGCGGTGAGCAGGGTGGACAGCGGCGCGAGGCGATCCAGTTCGGTGGCGCGCCCGGCGCCGATCGCCAGCCCGCGCGAGCGTCCCAGCGCCATCGCCGCCGCCAGCAGGTGACTCTTGCCGATCCCCGCCACCCCGTCGACGATCACACAGCCGCCCGACGGCAGGATCTCCTCGATGTGCCGGAGCGCGTCGCCTCTGGCTTCCCCCGTCACGACGTCGTCCTCACGCGGTACCGAGGAACGTCCGGACCAATCCTCACGCGGTGGCGAGGCGCGCCCGGACCACGAGGTCGTGCATGGCGTCCCGGACCGTGGCGGCCTCCGGCAGCGGTGAGGAGTCCCTGGCCGCCTCCAGCTCGGCGGTCAGGCGCGCCACGTCGTCGCCCGCCGTTCTCACCCCCGGCGCGCGGCCGTGCTCGGCCTCCCGCTTGGCGGCCACCAGGTCGGGCAGATACGCCGGGACGTACGCGAACAGGTGGGTCAGGTCGGCGTCCAGCTCACCGGTGCGCATCAGGTGGATGCCGGTGGCCAGCACACGGAAGGTGTAGAGCAGCGGCTTGAGCTCCCCGTTCTTCTCGAACAGCCGCCACTGCGTACGCGCGAACCCCAGATAGTGGTGGGCGTGATGCCGCGTCAGGCAGCCGGGCGCCAGGTCCGTCAGCTCCTGGTGCAGCGGAGAGGAGGACACGACCAAGGGGGAGAGGAGCTGTTCCATGACGTAGCCGTTGCGGTTCAGCAGCAGCCCGCAGAACTTGGCCAGGTCGTGCGTGACCAGGTCCACCTCGACGCCGTCGCGCGTCCAGGTCCGGTCGAGGGTCGCTGGTCCGGTACGCAGGCCGACGACCTCCCGCAGCGGCAGCAGGTGTACGCCCCGCAGGTCCACGTCCGAGTCGGCCGAGGGGAAACCGTAGAGGTGCGCGCCGCTGATCGTGGCGAACACCAGCGGGTACGGCTGCTCTTCGGGGATCTCCGGCAGCCAGGCAGGCAGGTTCACACGCGCTCCCGGGACAGGTGGGCCCTCCGTACGGCCACGAGATACGTCTCGACGGACGCCCGGTCCGGCGCCGCGGGCAGGACGCCGGCCGCGTCGGCCAGGTCGCCGGTCAGCTCGGCCCGCCAGGCGGCGATCTCCGCCCACGCCACCTCGCCCCGCTTGATCGCCAGCAGCCGGTCGCGGTAGTCGCCCACCTGGATCAGGGGCTCGCCGTGGCGTACCAGGTGGCGGCCGCTCAGCAGCAGCCTGATCAGGTGCATCGCCTGCTTCCACTTCGGCGCGGCCGGGTCGAGGCGGCGGAACTGGGCGTCGGCGTACCGGGTGAACGACTCGTGCGCCCGCCGCGACAGGAACGCCCCGCGCAGGTCGCGCAGCCGCCCGCCCTCCGGCGTGAGCACCTCCGTGAGGGGAGACCACAGGCACTCCAGGACCGTGGGGTTCGCGTCGAGGGCGAGCCCGCAGAAGCGCTCGACCTCCCACGAGAACTGCTCGGGCAGCGGCCCGTCGCGGTGCGTCACCGGCTTGTCCAGCCGCCAGAACGCCTCCGTCGGCACCACGAACACGCCGCGCCGGTCGGTGTCGGACTCGGCGGTGTCCAGACCGTAGGCCCGCGACCCCACCACGACCGAGAGGATCAGGTCTTCGCTCACGTGGCCACTTTCACGGGGTCGGGGGACAGGCTGGCCAGCAGGTCGGCCGCTCCAAGCCGGTGTACGTCGCCGAGGCCGTCCGGGTGCAGCGCGTACGCCGCGCAGCCGCTGGGCAGGGGCAGGTCGCCCTGGACGAGCATGGCGAGCTCGACCCCGTCGAACGACGCGGGCCGCCCGACGGCCGGGGCGTCGGCGCGGGCCATCAGCCGGTCGGCGAACGCGGCCACGTTCTCGCCCGGCCGCCGCTCGTAGCGGACCAGCTCGCCCTGGCGGTTTCGGACGAGGACCTCGGCGGCGCGCGCGGCGGCGTGCCAGCAGCCCACCTCCCACAGCGTCACCCGGTGCGTGAACGCCTGCTCCAGCGCCGCGCCCAGCAGGCTCAGCTCGTCGGCGCTCCCGTCCACGCTGTGCCCGTAACCGGCGGCGCCCAGGTTGAAGTCCGCCCACCGCATCGTCCGCGTCCACAGGTCGGCCACCAGCGGCACCAGGATCTTGGCCTGCCCCGTCAGATCGAAGCGCTGCCGGACGGCCAGCGGGTCGAACAGCCCCTTCGGCTGCTTCATGAACCCGGCGAACCCGCGTACCAGATCCTCGAACGGCACGTCGTTGTAGCTGAAGACGACCGGCACGAGGTAGCGGCCGCGCAGGGCCCGTACGTTCACGTCGATGAACTCCGACGCGCCCAGCGGCTCGGGCGCCGACGTCAGGTCGCCCGAGTGGGTGACGGCCGTGCCCAGCCGCAGGTTCGTGTAGTCGCACAGCCCGACGAAGGCCCAGCGCTCGTCGAAGACGGCCACGGACAGGTCGAGGTCCACCCGGGTGTCCTTCGGCTCGGCCCAGTGGAGGAAGAACCGGAGCCGCTCGCCGCCGGGGATGGGCTGGACGCTGCCGCGCGGCAGCTGTACCAGCGCCTTGACCGCCGTCCGCTCGGACGTCGGCGCGATCAGGTCGGCCAGGCCCTCGTCCAGCAGCACCCGCCGCAGCGGGGGGAGCGCGGCGGCGCGGCGCAGCAGCTCGGCGGCCAGCGTCCGCTCGGCCTCCAGCACGACCTCGTCCGGCAGCGGCGGCCGGTCGTCGGGCCGGGTGTGGAAGCGCGCGGTGCCACCGCGCGGCAGGAACAGCCGCAGCCCGCCGGGCGGCGTCCGCAGCTGCCCCAGGGCGGCGAGGAGCACCCCGGGCGCGACCCGCGTCGCCACGCCCGCCAGCCCGGTAGGCGTCGCCACGCCCGCCGGTCCGGCAACCGCCGGTCCGGCAACCGCCGGTCCGGACGCGGGTGTGTCCGCCTCTGCCCGGCCGAGGGTCTCCAGCAGGCCGGGGGAGAGGCGGAGCAGCTGCGACAGCCGCCGCATCAGCTCGCCGGGCCGGTGGACCAGCAGGTCGGCCGCGTCGGAGTGGCGGCCGTCGGCCAGGGCCGTCTCCACGCGGCTCGCGAACGACGTGGCCACCAGCCGCCCGTCGCGCACCCGCAGCACCCCCGGCCGCCGCGCGGCCAGCTCCAGCAAGGTCCGCCCGAACGCCGTCTCCGAGTCGAGCCGGGTGCCGCGCAGGGCGGCGAAGGCCAGTGCGGCGTTCGGGTAGCGGGCGTGGTGCTCGTGGGGGTGCAGCACCTCGGCCATGCGCTTCCACTGCTCGCCGTACCGGAACAGGTCCTCGATCGCGTACGGCATCGCGTCCAGGCACGACAGCAGGGTCCGGCGGACGGCGCGCGGCAGCGACACGCGGCGCCGCGGGCGGATCCGCAGCCCTGGATCGGCGTCCATCAGCACGTACAGCAGCCGCAGCACGTCCGTGGCCGTCTCCAGATGGTTGCGCAGCAGCTCGTCGGGGGCGCCCCGGCGCAGCGCGACGGCGAGCACGACGGCGCGCGTCTCCTTGACCGGGACGCTCTCCGGCAGCCAGTCGCCCGACTCGGGCCAGAACGCCTCCAGCAGCGCCTCCAGGTCGGCCCGGTCGTGCGGCGGCATGGGGGTGCGGCGGGTCATCAGGTCCACGGCCACCTCACGGCAGGCCGCCGCGGGGTCGTCCGCGAGACGCAGCAGGCCGGTGGCGGTGACGGCGGCGCGGTCGACGCCCGCGCGCTCCTCCGACGGGAGCAGGAACGGGTCGTCCGGGTCGACGCGCCGGTGGCAGATGGGGCAGGCGCTGAAGTCGGCCCCGTCCCAGCACGAACGGCACACCAGGTGCGCGCAGGGCGCCACGGCGTGGACGGTGCCGACGTTCCCGCACAGGACGCACGGCCGCTCCGGCTGCTGCAGCAGCAGCGAGAACACCCGCCGCACGTAGAAGTCGCCGGTGTCCCTGGGCACGCTGTCCGGAAATTTCCTAAACAGGGGTACGTGCGAGACCGCCGCGCCCAGCTCACCCCGCAGGCCGTGCAGCAGCCGCCGCCCGACGCGCGTCAGCTCCTTCGACGACAGCGCCGCCAGCGCCCGATACAGCTCCGCCGACACCAGGAAGCCCAGCTGCAGCAGCTCGAACTCCAGCGCCGCCACCCCGGACCGCACATCGGCCCGCGTCATGCTCAGGGACTTGGGCAGCTTGCCGACGGCTTCGGGCATGCGCGGATCGGCGGCCAGCAGCGCGGGCGCGACCACCCGCGTACGGCGCAGCAGGATCTCGGCGGGACCGTTCATGGAGGCACCTCCGATGCCCTAGAGACCGCGGAGCGACCCTTCGCATTGAGAGAGGCCGCGTGGGAGCACCGCGCGACCTCTGGAGAGGTGGAGAGCGGGCGCGCTGGAATCATTTGAAAGATGAAGAAGGAAGCACGCCCAAAGAGCCACCCCGGTGATCCACGGTACCGGCACAAATAGCCAAATGTCCGCCGAATTTCCAGTCCGGCAAGGCCCGGCATGCGCGAGAGCCGCTCCGATGGATAGGGTCTCCGAATTCGACGAGGACAGAGTCCAGGAGAGAAGGGCCGACCGGTGACCATGCGGAGCTGGCTGCTACACGGGCTGCAGCCGACGTCCGGGATGCACGACGAACATCCCGGCAAGCGTCACTCCTGGTGGCAGGTCATGTGCCTCACAGGTGTCGACTACTTCTCCACCCTCGGCTACCAGCCGGGCATCGCCGCGCTGGCCGCGGGCGCGCTGTCGCCGATCGCCACACTGATGCTGGTGGCGCTGACGCTGTTCGGCGCGCTGCCCACCTACCGCGTGGTGGCGGCCGAGAGCCCCAACGGCATGGGCTCCATCGCCATGCTCGAACGCCTGCTGCCGAGCTGGTGGGGCAAGCTGCTGGTGCTGGTGCTGCTCGGGTTCGTGGCGACGGCGTTCATCTTCACGATCACGCTGTCGGCCTCCGACGCGACCGCCCACATCCTGCAGAACCCGTTCTTCCCCGACGCGCTCGCCGGTCAGCAGGTGCCCATCACGCTGCTGCTCATCGCCGCGCTCGGCGCGATCTTCCTGCGCGGGTTCAGCGAGGCCATCGGGCTGGCCATCGCGCTCGTGGCCGTCTATCTGGCCCTGAACCTGGTCGTCGTCGGCACCGCCATAGCCCAGGTGCTGTCCCGCCCGGAGCTGGTGGGCGACTGGCAGGACGCGCTCACCGCGGGGCACTCCAGCCCGCTCGCGATGATCGCGCTGTCCGCCTTCGCGCTGCCCAAGCTCGCCCTCGGCCTGTCCGGGTTCGAGACGGGCGTCGCCGTGATGCCGCAGATCGAGGGCGACCTGGAGCAGCGCGTCAAGGGCGCCAAGCGGCTGCTCACCACGGCCGCGTTGATCATGAGCGTGTTCCTGGTGTTCAGCGGGTTCGCCACGGCCGTGCTCATCCCGCACAAGGAGTTCGAGGAGGGCGGCCGTGCGGCCGGGCGCGCCCTGGCGTATCTGGCGCACGAGTACCTGGGCGACTGGTTCGGCACCCTCTACGACATCAGCACCATCGCCATCCTCTGGTTCGCGGGCGCCTCGGCGCTGACGGGCCTGCTCAACATCGTGCCGCGCTACCTGCCCCGCTACGGCATGGCGCCCGACTGGGCGCGGGCCGTACGACCGCTGGTGCTGGTGTTCACCGCGATCTCGTTCGTCATCACGATCCTGTTCGGCGCGAACGTCGAGTCGCAGGGCGGCGCCTACGCCACCGGCGTGCTCGCGCTGATCCTGTCGGCCGCGGTCGCCGTCACCATCTCGGTCGCGCGCGCCGGGCGGCGGGGCGCGGCGGCGGCGTTCGGCCTCATCTCGCTGATCCTCACCTACACCTTCGCCGCCAACGTGATCGAACGCCCCGACGGCCTGTCGATCGCGGTGTTCTTCGTCGTGGCGATCATCGTCACCTCGATCATCTCCCGCGCCACGCGCTCCACCGAGCTGCGGGTGACGGGGGTGGCGCTCGACGAGGAGGCCAAGCGGCTCATCGACGGGCTGCCGCCGGGCGAGCTGCGCATCATCGCCAACGAGCCCGACGCCCGCGACGAGGCCGAGTACGCCGAGAAGGACCACGAGACGCGCCAGTACCATCACCTGCCCGACGACGAGCCGATGCTGTTCCTGGAGGTCACGCTCGGCGACACGTCGGAGTTCGAGTCCGAGGTGCTGGTGCGCGGCGAGGTGCGGCACGGCTACGGGGTGCTGACCGCGACGAGCGCGGCGGTGCCCAACACGATCGCCGCGATCCTGCTGCATCTGCGCGACACGTCCGCCCGCCGTCCGCACGTGTACTTCCACTGGGCGGAGGGCAATCCGGTGCTGGCGCTGCTGAGATACCTGCTGTTCGGCGGGGGTGACGTGCCGCCGCTCACGCGTGAGGTCCTGCGCCAGGCCGAGGAGGAGCCCGGCCGCCGCCCTCAGGTGCACGTCGGCTGATCTGTTACGGCACAGCCGCACCCACCGCCACCCGCCGCGCTGGGCGGGTGGCCTCCAGGAATACGGCCGCTGAACCCGCACGGGGCCGGGCGCCGTTACGCGCGTCTTCTTGGCCGTGGCTTCCGTTTGCGCTTGCCATCGGGGGTGAGGCGCTGATCTGATCGGATTATGAGTGCTTATGATGCGGTCTACCAGCGGAGCATCGTGGAGCCAGAGGCGTTCTGGGGAGAGGCCGCCCGGGACATCGAGTGGGATGTGGCCCCCACGATCGTCTTCGACAAGGGGCGCTGGTTCGTCGACGGGCGCCTGAACACCTGCCACAACGCCGTCGACCGGCACGTCGCCGGCGGACGGGGCGAGCAGGCCGCGTTGATCTACGACAGCCCCGTGACCGGGGTGGTGCGGAGCTTCAGCTACGCCGAGCTGCTCGACGCGGTGTCCCGGACCGCCGGGATGCTGCGTGACCTCGGCGTCGTCGCCGGGGACACCGTGGTGATCTACATGCCGATGGTGCCCGAGGCGGTGATCGGGATGCTGGCCTGCGCCCGGCTCGGCGCCGTGCACTCCGTGGTGTTCGGCGGCTTCGCCGCCAATGAGCTGGCCGTACGCATCGACCACGCCAAGCCCAAGGTCGTGCTCTCCGCCTCCTGCGGGATCGAGCCGACTCGGATCGTGCCGTACAAGCCGCTGCTCGACGCCGCCCTGGAGCAGGCCGGGCATCGGCCGGCGCGCTGCGTGATCCTCCAGCGGCCCGAATCGCCCGCCGACCTCGCCGAAGGGCGGGACCTGGACTGGGCCGAGACCGTACGCGACGCCGCGCCCGCCGGCTGTGTGAGCGTGGCGGCCACCGATCCGCTCTACATCCTCTACACCTCCGGCACCACCGGCGTGCCCAAGGGCGTCGTCCGCGACAATGGCGGGCACGCCGTGGCGCTGCACTGGAGCATGGCCAACGTCTATGGCGCCGCGCCGGGCGAGGTCTACTGGGCGGCCTCCGACGTGGGGTGGGTCGTCGGCCATTCCTACATCGTCTACGCGCCGCTGCTGGCCGGGTGCACGACCGTGCTGTACGAGGGCAAGCCGGTCGGGACACCTGATCCGGGCGCGTTCTGGCGGGTCGTGGCCACGCACGGGGTACGGACGCTGTTCACCGCGCCGACCGCGCTCCGAGCCATCAAAAAAGACGACCCCTCAGGAAATTTCGCGCAAAAGTGGGATTTGTCGGGTCTGCGGTATCTGTTCATGGCCGGGGAGCGGCTCGACCCCGACACCTACCACTGGGCGTCCGACCTCCTCGGGATCCCGGTCATCGACCACTGGTGGCAGACCGAGACCGGCTGGCCGATCGCGGCCAACTGCGTCGGCCTCGAGCCGCTGCCGATCAAGCCGGGCTCGCCGACCAAGGCCGTGCCCGGCTGGGACGTACGCGTCCTGGACCCGGAGGGAAAGGAGTGCCCGCCCGGAGTGGAGGGCGCGGTCGCGATCAGGCTGCCCCTGCCGCCCGGCGCGCTGCCGACGCTCTACCGGGACGACGCCCGCTTCGCCGAGTCGTACCTGTCCCGCTACCCCGGCCACTACCTGACCGGCGACGGCGGCTTCCTCGACGACGACGGCTACCTGTACGTCATGGGACGCATCGACGACGTCATCAACATCGCCGGCCACCGGCTGTCCACGGGCGCGATGGAGGAGGTCATCGCGGCCCACCCCGACGTGGCCGAGTGCGCGGTGATCGGCGTGGACGACGCGCTGAAGGGTCAGCTCCCGCTCGGCTTCGTGGTGCTCAAGGCGGGCGCCGACCGTGATCCGGACGAGGTCGAGCGCGAGCTGGTGGCCCTGGTCCGCGAGCGCATCGGCCCGGTCGCCGCCTTCCGCCGCGCCGTCGTGGTGGCCCGCCTGCCCAAGACCCGGTCCGGGAAGATCCTGCGCGCCACCATGCGCGACATCGCGGCCGGCCGCGACTACCGCGCCCCCTCGACGATCGAGGACCCGGCGGCCCTGTCGGAGATCGCCGACGCCCTCTAACTCAATCCGCCTAAACGCTCCCTCAAGGCGATGGAACGCGCCATCATGGGAATTCCTCTGCTCTTCAGAAACCTGATGACGGAGACCGTGATGACGGAGACCTTGAGCTACGCCGACGCTCTGAAGATCCTCGGCTGCAAGGACAGCAGGCTCGTCAAGGTGATCGACTTCGCCGCGACGGCCGCGCTGACCGGATGGGCGCTCGCCGGCGGCGCCGACCTGGCGCTGGGCCTGCGCGACCTGCAGGAGGACGCCGTCCGTTACGGCAACGACGTGGTGCGGCGGGTGCCCGAGTGGCGCGGCGGCGCCGGCCGGTTCGCCCGAACCCAGCGGCTGGCCGCCGTGCACGCCGTGGTGATCGTCTCGGCGTACTTCGAGGCGCTCGGCCGGGCCAGCCTGCCGTTCGGGCTGGACCGGCTCGACCGGGACCGCGCGGCCGGCGGTACCCGCGCGGCGGCGTTCGCCGAGCTGGTGGAGAAGCTGCTCACGCGGCCGCTGCCCATGCCGGAGCCGTACCGCCCCTACGCGGAGACCCGTGAGGCCGTCGAACGCCACTACGGGCGGATGTCGGAGGCCGTGGCCGAATATGTGCGCGAGGTGGCGGCCTGGGAGGAGCTCTCGGCCGACGAGCGCGCCCGCGTCCCTCTCATGCTCGTGGAGGGACCGTCGGCGCACGCCCTGCGGATCTATGACGAGGACTACCGCTCGCTCACGCTCGACAGCCCCGAGTTCCGGATGTGGAGCCTGGTCACCGAGAGGCAGGCGTTCGCCCCCGGGCTGTCGCGCGTGGCGCGGCTGCTGGCGGAACTGGCGCCGCCGCGCGTGGGCGACCGGCCGATGATCCACCTGGTCAGGATGGCCGCCGCCGCGCTCGACCAGTCGCTCATGGCCGTCGGCAGGGCGCCGGACGACGTCACGCTGCCGCTGCTCGGTGAGGGGTACATCAGCCCCCGGTGCAAGGTCGCGGAGATGACGCGCGAGTCCGAGCCCGCGGCGAAGAGCTGGTGGAAGGGCCGGTTGGAGCTGCCCGACGCGGAGGCGTTCCTGGTGGGACACCTCACCTCGCCACACGCCACCCAGGCGCCCCTGGTCGTGCTGGGCGAGCCGGGCTCGGGCAAGACCAAGCTGACCGAGGTGCTCGCCGCCCGGCTGGCCGCCTCGGAGTTCCTGCCGATCAAGGTGGAGTTGCGCGATGTCGCCGCCGAGTCGTCCGTGATCTCGCAGATCGAGCAGAGCGTTTCCCCCTTACTCCGCGAGAAGGTGAAATATCGGGACTTGGTGGAGGCGGCGGAGGGGATGCTGCCCGTCGTCATGCTCGACGGGTTCGACGAGCTGCTGCAGGCCGCCGGCACCAATCGCTACGACTACCTGGAGCAGGTCCAGGAGTTCCAGGACGAGCAGTCCAGGCACGGCCGTCCCGTCGCGGTGATCGTGACCAGCCGGACCGTCGTGGCCGACCGGGTCCGCTTCCCCGAGGGCGTGCTCACGATCGAGCTCCAGCCGTTCGAGAAGGAGCAGGTCCGCCAGTGGCTGGAGATCTGGGCGGAGACCAACCGCGCGGTCCTGTCCAGGCGCGGCAGGACACCGCTGCCGGCCGACGTCGCGCTGGCCCAGGGCGAGCTGGCCAGGCAGCCGCTGCTCCTGCTGCTCCTGGCCATCCACGACGCCACCGAGAACGCGTTGCAACGCGATGAGGCGGTCCTCGGCCGTGGCCGCCTCTACGAGTCGCTGATCAGGGACTTCGCCTACCGTGAGCTCCTCAAGGACCCCGAGGTGCGGGAGCTGCCGGCCGCCCGGCGCGGCGGGCTGGTGGACCGGGAGCTGGTGCGGCTCGGGGCCGTGGCGCTGTCGATGTTCGTCCGCGGCCGGGCGGTCGTCTCGGAGAGCGCCCTCGACCGGGACCTGCCCGCCTTGTGCGGGGCGCCGGGGGAGGAGCGGGACGACGAGGGCGGCTGGGCGCGGCGGGCGACCGAGCGGTTCTTCTTCGTGCACGTG
Organism: Nonomuraea sp. NPDC049028; assembly: GCF_043197735.1. Taxonomy (NCBI): domain Bacteria; kingdom Bacillati; phylum Actinomycetota; class Actinomycetes; order Streptosporangiales; family Streptosporangiaceae; genus Nonomuraea; species Nonomuraea sp. NPDC049028. The sequence goes on along the minus strand of NZ_JBICTR010000015.1, from coordinate 220,437 downwards.
AACGACCCAGGCTTGGCGCACGCGAACTCCACAGGCCCAGCGCATGGGAACGAGACAGGCGGCACTCAGGGTTATGAGTTCCTGCACGCCACGTTCGGTGAGTTCCTGGTGGCCTGGCTGGCCGTGTACGCGCTGCGCGACCTGATCAGGCGGCACGGCCACGACGAGGAGCTGGCGGGCCAGCTGGTCGACGACGACCTGCTCTACGCGATCACGTCGTTCTCCTGCCTGGCCGAACGGGGGCCGACGGTCGGCTTCGCCATGGAGCTCATCGGCGCGCTGCCGGCCGAGGTCCGGGCCAGGAGCGTGACGCTGCTCAGCGCGCTGCTGCGTGAGTCGCTCCACGAGCGCCCGCGCCGCTCCTTCCTCGCCTTCCGCCCGGTACGCCATCCCGTGCCGCGCCGCCTGGCTGCCTATTCGGCCAACCTCACCCTCCTGGTGGTGGCCGCGTCGGACAAACCGGTCAGCGTCGCGGAGCTGCTCGGCGACTCGGGGGACTTCGCCCGGTGGACCTCGTACGCGCATCTCTGGAAGAGCCAGCTGGGCGGGGAGGGCTGGACCGGCCTCATCGGCGCCATGCCCGCCCGCCGCGTCATGGACGGCGGCAAGCGTGACATCCGGCTCGGCGGGAGCGGCGAGTCGTGGGAGTTCGAGGGCGCGGGCTGGTGGTTCGGCCGCCCGCGGCCCGCGGCGCGCACCAGGGCGCTGGGCCGCTACAAGTCCTACGCCCTGCTGGAACGTCCCTACCTGCTCAACGTCGACGCCGACCTGCTGACCGACTCGCTGCGCGCCGACGACGAGACGCACCCGAGCCTGATCGTCGTGCAGCGGGGGTCCGGTCAGGTGGTCAGCTGCACCCGCCTGGTCGAGGAGGTGCTGATGAACCGGCCGTCGAGCGTCGAGGCCCGCGTCGCGCTGTACGCCGACGCGATCGCGGCGGTCACCGCGTTCCACACGCTCGAGAACCGGCGGCTGCTCGACCTGGTGCTGCGGGCGCTCGCCCTGGAGGGATCGGCCATGCCCTTCCAGGACCGGGCCGGCCTGCTCAGCGGGCTGGCCGGCGACGGCGTCGACCCGGCGCTGTGGCGGCCGCTGCTGGAGTCGATGTTCTTCGAGCGGTCCGACAGCTGGGAGCTCCTCCTCCGGGCGGGCGTCCCGGAGGCGGTCATGCGCGAGGTGCGCTCGCCCTAACCGCCCTAACCGCCCTAACCGCCCTAACCGGCTGACCGGTCCAGGGGCAGCTCGACCGTGATCGTCAGGCCGCCCTCCTCGCGCGGCCGGGCGACGACCGTGCCGCCGTGGGCCTCGGTGATGACGCGCACGATCGACAGGCCGAGGCCGCTGCCCCGGTCGGAGCGCAGCCGGTCGCCGTGCAGCCGCCGGAACGGCTCGAAGATCGTCTCGATCTCGTACGACGGCACGTGCAGGCCGGTGTTGGCCACGACCAGCTCCACCTGCTCGGTGCGCCGCCGCGTCGTCACCCACACCTCGCCCTTGGGCTGGTTGTGCCGGATCGCGTTCTCCACCAGGTTCTGGACCAGCCGCTCCACCAGCACCGCCTCGCCGGTCGTCGGCGCCGCGTCCAGCAGCTGGTGGATCGTCACCTCCCGCTCGGCCGCCTCCTCCGCCGCCTGGTCCAGCACGTGCTCGGCCACGTCCGTCAGGTCGAACGGGCGCTTGTCCAGCACCGCCTGCTCGCCCTCGGTCAGCGCCAGCAGCCCGTCGATGAGCCGCTCGTGCCGGGCGTTGACCAGCAGCAGCGACTCGCCGAGCCGCTTGACGTCGTCGGTGGCGTCGGGCCGCCGCACCGCCACGTCGACCAGCGTCCGGTTGATCGTCAACGGGGTGCGCAGCTCGTGTGAGGCGTTGGCGACGAAGCGCCGCTGACCGTCGAAGGAGCGGGCGAGGCGGCCGAGCATGGTGTCGAAGATGAGGGTCAGCTCCTTGAGCTCGTCGCTCGGCCCCTCGTAGTCGATCCGGCCGGTCAGGTCGTGGCTCTGAGCGACTCGGCGCGCGGTCTCGGTGACCGACTTGACCGGGTTCAGTACCCATCCGGCCGCGCGCCAGCCCAGACCGAACGCGCCGCCCGTGACGGCCAGCACCGCCAGCGCGCCGATGTTGCGCACGCTGGTCAACGTGTCGCGCTGGTAGGCCGCCTGGACCTGGAGGACCCGGTCTCGTGCCACCTCGTAGTGGATCTCGTATCTGTCGTAGCAACAGCCGTTGCGCACGGTGATGGAGTTGGGGGTGATGAGATCGGCGCGGTAGGAGAGGTTCGACCGTACGAGGAAGTAGACGGCCGTCAGCAGCAGGCCGCCGCCGATGAGGAACACCCCCGCGCAGGCCAGGGCGAAACGCAGACGGACGCTCATGGAATGCGATACCCCGATCCCGGCACGGTCTCGATGACCTGCGGCTCGCCAAGCTTCTTGCGTAATTTCATCATCGTGGTCCGCACCGTGTTCGTGAACGGATCGATGTGCTCGTCCCACACCTTCTCCAGCAGTTCCTCGGCCGAGACCACCGCGCCCTGCGCCCGCAGCAGCTCGGCCAGCACCCCGAATTCCTTGCGCGCCAGCGGCACATAACGCCCCTCGCGGAACACCTGCCGGTGCGCCCAGTCCAGCCGCACCCCGGCGCGTTCCAGCATGGGCGGGTCGGCCCGCCTGGCCCGGCGGCCGAGCGCGTGCACCCGCGCCACCAACTCCTCGAACGCGAACGGCTTGGGCAGGTAGTCGTCGGCCCCCAGCGACAGCCCCGCCACCCTCGCCCGTACATCCCCGGCGGCGGTCAGCATCAGGACTCTGACCGGCCACCCCCGCTCGACCACCGCCCGGCACACCTCGTCGCCGTGCACCAGCGGCAGGTCCCGGTCCAGGATCAGCACGTCGTAGTCGTGCACGCCGAGCCGCTCCAGCGCCCCGTCACCGTCGTAGGCCACATCGACGGCCAGCGCCTCCCCCCGCAGCCCCTCGGCGATCGAATCGGCGAGCATGCGCTCGTCCTCCGCGACCAGAACACGCAATGTCGCCCCCATGAAGATCGAAAGTCCCGACAGTCTGCTCCAGCCTGCATAACGCGGACATAACCACTTTTGGTGACGCTCAGGTTAGCGCCGACTCGGTGGACTGCCCTCCCTACGGCCGGGACTCGCCCGGCCTCTCACGGGGGAGAGATGTCATGGTTGCCGCTCTTGTGGCGCCCGCGCGGCCCCGCCTGGCCGATCCCGTCTCGGGCAAGACAGGTCACCGCCTGTTCGGGGTCGTCCTGGTGCTGGCCGCGGCGCTGCGCGTGCTGGTCATGCTCGGGTACGACACCGCGCAGGTCTACTGGTACGACTCGTTCACCTATCTGAACACGGCCGTGCACATGAAGCCGCAGGGCGCCTTCCACCCGGCGGGCTACTCGTGGTTCCTGTGGCTGCTGCGCCCCTTCCACAGCGTCGAGCTGGTCGTCGGCGTACAGCACGCGATGGGCCTGGGCGTCGGCGTGCTGATCTACGTGCTGCTGCGCCGCTGGTCGCTGCCCGGCTGGGGGGCCGCGCTGGCCGCGGTGCCGGTGCTGTTCGACCCGGCGTTCCTGCGGCTGGAGCACGCCGTGCTCTCGGACCTGCAGGTGATCTTCCTCGTCATGTCCGCGCTCACGGTGCTGATGTGGCGTCAGGAGGTGTCGTCGCGGGCCGCCGCGCTGGCGGGGGCGCTGCTCGCGCTGGCCGGACTGACCCGGACCGCCGCGGTGCCGCTGCTCGCCCTGGCCGCGCTCTACCTGCTGCTGCGCCGCACCCCGTGGCGGAAGGTCGTCGTCCTGGTGGTCGCCGGGGCGCTGCCGCTGCTCGCCTACGCGGGCTGGTACGCCCAGTATCACGGCAGGTTCGCGCTGAGCGGCTCCGACGGCGTCGCCCTCTGGGCCCGCACGATGACGTTCGCCGACTGCTCGATCATCAAGCCGCCCGCGGCGGAGGCCAGGCTCTGCCCGAACGGCACCGTCGTCGACGCCGCCTCCGAGTACGTCTGGGCACCCGGCGCCGCGCTCAACCGGCTGCCCGGCGACCGGTTCGCCTACAACGACCTGGCCAGGTCGTTCGCCCTGAAGGCCATCGCCGCGCAGCCGCTCGACTATCTGCGCGAGATCGTCAAGGACACCTCGCTGGCCTTCACCTGGGAGCCGGTGGCTCATCCCAAGCGGGTGGGCGCCATGTCGAACTTCCCGCACGGCTCGTGGGGGCTGCCGGAGGAGCACGCCCTCATCGGGCAGGTACGCAAGGAGTATGACCCGGCCATCCGCGGCATGAGCTCGGTCGAGCCGTTCGGGTCCATCCTCGCCGCCTACCCCTACCCGTGGTTCCTGCACGGCACGCTGTTCGGCGTGATCCTCCTGGCGGGGGCGGCCGGGGCGATCGGCCGCCGCCGTCCGGCCCTGCTGCCGTGGGCGTTCGCGATGTTCCTGCTCGTCGCGCCGGTGGCGGCGCTGGACTTCGACCACCGCTACGTGCTGCCCGCCATTCCGATCGCCTGCGTGGCCGCCGGGCTGGCCGTACACGGGCTACCTCGGCGGCGGCGGAATCGCGCGGCGGGGAGTGAGCGGATTACCGTACCGGTGTGATCCGGATTCTGATCGCGGAGGACATGCACATCCTTCGCGAAGCGCTGGTCGAGCTGCTGTCGCTCGAGGACGACATCACGGTGGTGGCGGGGGTCGCCTCGGGTCTGCAGATCGTCTCCGCCGCGCTGGAGCACCGGCCCGACGTGGCCGTGATCGACATCGATCTGCCGGGGCTGGACGGCATCTCGGCGGCTGCCGAGCTACGTGGCCGGCTGCCCGGCTGCCGGGTGCTGATCTTGACGGCGCTGGCCAAGCCGGGCGTCCTGCGCCGGGCGCTCGGTGCGCAGGTCGCCGGATTCGTCCAGAAAGACATCCGCCCGGCCGAGCTGGCCGCGGCGATCAGGACTGTCGCCGCCGGGGGACGGGTGGTGGACCCGGCCCTGGCCCTGGTGGCGCTGGAGGCGCCGGAGAGCCCGCTCAGCCAGCGGGAGACCGAGGTGCTGCGCCTGTCGGCCAGCGGGGCCCAGCCCACCGAGATCGCCGAGCGGCTCTTCCTGACCTACGGCACGATCCGCAACTACCTCACCTCAGCCGTCACCAAGCTGGGTGCTCGCAACCGGGTGGACGCCATCCGGATCGCCACCGAGTCCGGCTGGATCTGAGCTGAGTCCGGCTGGGCCTGAGCCGAGTCCGGCCGCATCTGACCCGAACTCGGCGACCACCTCGAACCTGCCGCCGGGCAGGCGCACCGCCGTCAACCGCCCGCCGGTGCGCTGCGCCAGGCTGCCGAGTCCGGAGCCGTGCCGCCCCGGCTCCGGCTCCGGCTCCGGCGACGTGGACGGTTCGGTCCGCGCGACGGGCCGGGCGCCGTCGTTGACGACGCGCAGTCGTACGAGCCCGTCCGCGCCGGAGATGGTCAGCTCACACGTCCGGGCCCGGCTGTGCCGCAGGACGTTGGTGACGGTCTCGCGGAGCGCGGTGGCCACCGCCGTGTCGACCTCGGCCGGCAGCGGGCCCGTCGTGACCCGTGCCGTCGCCTCGATCCCGGCGGCCGTCAGCACCTCGCGCGCCGCGTCCAGCTCGGCCGCCAGCCGCAGCTCGACCCGGTCGCCGGCGATGGACCCCAGCTCCACCAGCGCCTGTTCGACCAGCGACACGAGCGAGGCGAGCTCGGTCCTGGCCCGTCCGGGGTCCGTGTCCAGCAGCCGCTCGGCCAGCTCGCCCTTGAGTGCGACCGCCGACAGGCTGAACCCCAGGACGTCGTGCAGGTCCCGCGCGACCCGGGTCCGTTCCCGCCGTACCGCGGCCTCGGCGAGCTCGTGCCGGGCGCGGTCCAGCACGGTGATCAGCCCGGTGAGGCGCCCCAGGCTGTACGCCAGCCACGCGAGCATGACGTGACCACCGAAGTTGGCCAGCGCGTTCAGGATGCCGGTGCCGGCGGTGATGCTGTCGTACAGGAGCCAGGCCAGATGCCCGGCCAGGACGGCACCGGCGATCGCCCACGATCGAGGCGGTCGTACGGTGAGCAGTACCTTGCCGGTGAAGAAGCTCAGCACGCGGTCCCAGGAGCCGGGAATGACCGCGAGGGGCAGCAGGAACAGCAGGCCCTGCACGACGAACGTGACCCGGGTCTGCGGAAGCACCTGCAGGACCACGATCCCGATGAGCCCGAGCAGCGCCCAGGCGACGGTCGGCGGGGCGGCGTGCTCCCAGTAGTAGAGGTTGATCAGCACCAGCACGCACTGGAGGAGCAGCACCGCGAGCAGGACGAACCGCGCTAACCGGGGTGACTCGATCCGCGCCGCGGGCTCGGCGATCGGCTCGGCACGATAGGCACCGGCCGTCGCCCGCACCTCCGCCAAGGTACGCCGGGCGAGGGCAACGCCCTCACGGATGTCCCGCCGGGCGAGCTCCATACCCTCGCGGATGTCCTGCCGGGCCTCCACCGGCTCTTCCCCGGCCGCATTGCCCACCCGGAACGCGGCCGCTTCCCCCATCGGGAACGCGGCCGCCTTCCGCATGCGAAACGCGATCGCCCGCAGTTTCCCGCCCAGGACGTTCCGCAACTCGCCGTCCAGCCGCAGGCGCTCCCTGACCAGGGCCGGCCGAGCCAGCTCTCCTTGGGTGTCGTGCAGCCGCCGTGCCGTCCCGACGAGCGCGGCGAGGCTGAACACGATGAGGGCGTCGTCCGCCGTGACGATCACGAACCAGATCGAGTCGTAGACCCCGTACCCGAGCAGCGCGGCCGTCGTGCCGGTGGCGGCCAGGACAAGGGCGAACAGCGGCCAGGCCGGCCGCGGCGGGAGCACGCAGAGCACTGCGGCGGCCACCGTCCACGGCATCCAGTCCCACGCCGAGCCGATCACGAGGAAGGGCAGCAGGTAGAGCAGCACCACTGCCGCCAGCAGCCCGTACCGACCGGCCGGGCGCCGATGCCGTGCGAGGAGCGCGATCAGCGGCGGATACGACGCCATCGTGAGCAGCGACGCGAGCGGGGCGGCGTCGCGCGACACGCCGCTGATCGTGCGGATGTAGACCAGGATGCCGACCGAGGCCCACAGCATGCCCTGGGCGACCCGCAGCGGGAGGTCGTCAGCGGTCCGTGCCAACCCGATCTCCCGATGAACTATGCAAAATGCATAACCGCCTGATTACAGGGACACTATCGGCGCTTTCTCGGCCGCTGTCACTCTATGGGGGAGATCACCAGACATTACGGTCGCCATGACCTGGGTCATGGCCGTACAAGGGCGGGGAGCCTGATGGAGCCCACCAAAGTCTTGCCGATCATCGCGATCGCCTCGCTGGTCACGGTCGAGTTCGGCGGGCACGCGCTGCTGCGCTTCATCACCACCGATCGCGACAAGCTGGGCGAGTTCCGCGAGCGGTTCTTCCGCGCCGGCCACGCGCACGCCGGAGTGCTGCTGCTGCTCTCCCTGGTGTACCTGCTGTACCTGCCCCGCGCCGGTTTCTCCGACGGGCTGGAGTGGCTGGCCGGCGGTGTCCTGCTGGCCGGGGTGCTGGCGCAATCGGGTGGATTCTTCCTGCATCTGGCCGTCGGCGAGCAGGGTGCCCGCTCGTCCGGCACGATGGTCACCCGAGCCGGGGGCCTGCTTCTCGCCGCCGCGCTGATCACCCTGGCCGTAGGCCTCGCCGGTGGGGCGTAGCACAAGTCGATGACCTGATGGGAGACATGATGATCTTAGTGACCGGCGCCACCGGCAATGTCGGATCGGCACTGGTGTCCGCTCTGGCTCAGGGCGGGCAGCGGGTACGCGCGCTCGTACGCGATCCGCGGGCCGCCACGCTGCCGCCCGGCGTCCAGCCCGTCACCGGCGACCTGAACGAGCCCAGCAGCCTGACCGATGCCCTGAACGGCGTGCGAGGGGTGTTCCTGCTGCCGGGATACGCGGACATGTCAGGACTGCTGGCCCAGATACGGCGGGCGGGGGTGGAACGGGTCGTGCTGCTGTCGGGCGGCTCGGCCGGGCAGGCGGACATGAGCAACGCGGTCTCCCGCTACATGGCGCTGTCCGAGCAGGCCACGCGGGAGGCGGGTGTGCCCTGGACCTTCCTGCGGCCCAGGGCGTTCATGTCCAACGCGCTGCGCTGGCTGCCGCAGCTTCAGGCCGGCGACGTGGTGCGCGTACCGTTCGCCGGGGTGGCGGCCGCCGCCATCGACCCCGCCGACATCGCGGCGGTCGCGGCCCTGGCGCTGACGGGCGACGGGCATGAGGGCCGGATCTACGAGCTGACCGGCCCGGACTCGCTGCTGCCCGCCGACCAGGTCGCCGTGCTGGCCAAGGTACTGGGCAGGGACCTGCGCTGCGAGGGCCTGCCGGACGAGGAGGCGCGGGCGCAGATGGAGGCGACCATGCCGGTCGAGTACGTCGACGCCTTCTTCAGCTTCTACGCCGACGGCACACTCGACGAGTCCCAGGTCCTGCCGACCGTTCAGGAGGTGACGGGACACCCGCCCCGCACCTTCGAACAGTGGGCGCGGGCCCACGCCGACGCCTTCCACTGACCCCGCCCCCTCGTCCGGGTGCTGTCGATCATGGAAGTGATCGGTGGGCGCGACCGGCGGTTTCCTCGACTGTCCCCCATGCGAGGCTGCCGCTCCCGCGAAATGTTACGTAGTATCCGGACATCACGAGCGTTGGGGGCGCCAGGGTGCCGGGACAGAGCGTGGGTGTGGTCGTCGATCCGGGAGTACCCCCGGAGGTCGCCGGAATGCTGCGTGCGAACGCCCCGCTCCTGTCCAGGATCCGAGCAGGCTGGGTGCCTCCTGCCGTGCAGCCGGTCGAGCGGCGCTGGCCGTCGAGCCTGGCGCTGCTGGCCGCCACGCCCCTGGTCGTCGCGCTGATGTCCGCGCTGCTGGCCTCCCCGGTGAAGCCGATCGGCTTCGTGCTGCTGGGCGGCTTCGTCTTCGTCGTGCTCGTCAAGATCGCCTCCATCAACGAGGTGCCGTTACACGACCGCCCCTACGAGCGCGGCGTCTACGAGCGTGGCGTCTACGAGCGGGCCCGCTGGTACGACGGGCGCTACCTGCTGGCCGACGACTTCGACGCGGAGGCCAAGGTGGTGCTGGCCAGGGCGCAGCGGGCGATCGGCGCCGTGCTGCGTTCCCACGTCAACGCCGAAGGACTGCTGGACGACGCGCGTAACGCCGTGATGCTGCCGGAGCAGGAGTGGGAGATCGCCCGGCTGCTGGCCAAGCTCTCGGCACTGCGCGGCGAGCACAAGGAGCTGCTGGCCCGCGGCATCGCGCCGGAGGTCGCGGCGGTGATCGAGCCGCTGGACCGCGCCCTGGTCACCAGCGAGGCCGCGGTCGTGGCGCGTGTCGAAGCGCTGGAACGTTACGCCGGGCACGTCGCCGAGGCCGAGCGCGCCTACCACGCCCGCGGCCAGATCGAGGAGCTGCGGGCCCGGCTGCCGCGCTACGAGGAGCTGCTGGCCGAGTCGGGCGCCGACGCGCTGGCCGTACCCGAGATCGAGAAGCTCGCCGAGGACGCCGACGACCTGGAGCGGCTGCTGCGCAGGAGCGTGAGCTCGGCGCACGAGGCGTTCCGCCACCTGGAAGGCTGACCCCGGAACAGCGCGTGAGCAGGCGGTTACGTCTTGTCGTATGACACGTTCCAGCACCTATCCCGGTGACAATCCCATAAAATCCGTTTTTGTGGCGGATGTGGTGGTCGATCCAGATGTCCCGGAGGATGACGCCCAGCTGATCACGGAGAGCGAGCATCTCCTGATCCGCATGCGGCGCGGCTGGGCGCCCGACCCCCTGCCGTCCAGGGCATCCGGCAAGGCCGGGCGCGTGGCCCTCGCGGCGATCACGTTGATGGTGCTGTCCCTTCTGCTGTCCGGGCCGCACACCTACCGGGCGGGCGGCCTGCTGCTGCTCAGCCTCATCGCCATTCCCGTCCTGCTCGTGATCTTCCTGCGCAAGGACCTCGACGAGGACGAGGAGACGGCCGTCGACCGGGAGACCTACGAACAACTGCGCTGGTACGAGGGCCGGTACGTGCTCGCCGCCGACCTCGACGAGTCCTCCCGCAGGCTGCTCGCCCGGGCAAGGCGGGCCGTCGCCACGGTGACGCACTCGGCGGTCAACGTCGAAGGACTGCTGGACGACGTGCGCAACGCCGTGATGCTGCCCGCCCAGGAGTGGGAGATCGCCCGGCTGCTGGCCAAGCTGTCGGCGCTGCGGACCAAGCATCGCGAGACCATGTCGGAGGTGAACTCGCCGGAGGTCGCCGCCGTGGCCGAACCGCTCGCCCGGGCGCTCGACAGCAGCGAGGAGGCCGTCGTGGCCCGGGTGGAGGCGTTGGAACGGTACGCCGCCAACGTGGCCGACGCCGAGCGCGCCTACCGGGCCCACCATCAGATCGAGGAGCTGCGGAGCCGGATCCACCAGTATGAGGAGCTGGTCTCCGAGTCGGGCGCGGACGGCTTCGCCGTACCGGAGATCACCCGGCTCGCGGAGGACGCCGACCAGCTGGAGCGGGCGCTGCGGCGGAGCGTGCGCTCCGCCCACGAGGCGTTTCGCTACCTGGACCCCTGAGAGCTATCCAAAGCTACTGGACGTGCGCGGCCTCCATCAGCACGTCGCACAGAGCCTCGGCCGCGTCGACCCGGCCCAGCTTGCGCGCCGCCTCGGCCATCGTCGCGCGCAGGCCCGGATCGGCCAGCAGCGGCATCAGCTCGGCCAGCAGCTGCTCGCCCGTCGGGTGCGGCTCCAGCAGCGCGCGGCCCGCGCCCGCGGAGGCCAGGTAGCCGGCGTTCTTGCGCTGCTCGTCGCCGCCGGTCGGGATCAGCGGGATCAGCACCGACGGCCGGCCGATGGCGGTCAGCTCCGACACCGTGCCGGCGCCGCTGCGCGCGATCACCACGTCGGCCGCGGCGAACAGATCGGGCAGCTCCGAGCCCACGTACGGCACCGGGTGGTAGCGGTCGGCCAAATCCGGCGGCAGCGCGGTGGCGCGCATCTGGTCGATCCACGCGGGCCCGCACTGGTGCACGATCTGGGCGTGCGGCAGCAGCCGCGGCAGGATCTCCGCGATCAACGTGTTGATCTGCTTGCTGCCCTGCGCGCCGCCCGTCACGTAGATCAGCGGCACCTCGAACGTCAGCCCGAACAGGTCGTACGCCGCGGCCCGGTTGCCCTGCAGCAGCTCCGGCCTGATCGGATTGCCGGTCACCACGGCCTTCGCGCGCGCCGACGGCGGCAGGTATTCGAGCGACGACTCGTGGGACAGCGCGATCCGCGTCGCCAGCCTGGCCAGGATCCGGTTGGCCAGCCCCACCACCGTGGTCTGCTCGTGCATCACCAGCGGGCGGCGGATCAGCTTGGCCGCCACACCGATCGGCACCGCCACGTAACCCCCGGTCGACAGCACCACGTCGGGCAGGTAGCGGGCGGCGTGCCCGATCGCCTGGACCACGCCCACCGGGATGCGGAACACGTCGGCGACGTTGGTGCCGAGCTCCTTGAGGTTGGGCCGGCGCCGCAGCTTTCCGGTGGTGATGGCCTTGAACGGGATGCCGTGCTCGGTGGTGATCCTGGCCTCCAGGCCGTTGGCCGTCCCCACCCAGAGCACATCGTACGGCACCTGACGTCGCTGAACGGCCGACAGGGTCGTCAGGGCCGGATAGGTGTGACCGCCGGTGCCGCCGCCGGTGATCAACAGTCGCAGGGTTCGTGACATGCGATCAGACTAGGGCCCCGGCGGGAAAGGTCGTCGCGCCGCACGGTCACTTAGGGCTCGGCTTCGCCGTACAGGCGGTTGACCGGTAGCGTTTCCTCATGCGACTCGGCGTGCTGGACATCGGCTCGAACACCGTCCACCTACTCGTCGTGGATGCGCACCGCGGCGCGCGGCCACTGCCCGCCTACTCGCACAAGGAGGAGCTGCGGCTGACCGAGCACCTCGACGAGCGCAACGAGCTGTCTGCCGAGGGCATCGAGCGGCTCGGCGAGTTCGTCGAGGAGGCCCTGCGCATCGCCGAGGACAAAGGCGTGGAAAACTTCCTGGCCTTCGCCACCTCGGCCGTGCGCGAGGCCGCCAACGGCGAGCACGTGCTCGCCCAGATCAACGACCGCTGCGGCGTGCACATCGAGGTCCTGTCCGGCAGCGACGAGGCCAGGCTGACGTTCCTGGCCGTGCGGCGCTGGTTCGGCTGGTCGTCGGGGCGGCTGCTCGCCTTCGACATCGGGGGCGGCTCGCTGGAGATCGCCGCCGGGGTCGACGAGGAGCCCGACGTCGCCGTCTCGCTGCCGCTCGGCGCGGGGCGGCTCACCCGCGGCTGGTTCGCCTCCGACCCGCCGTCCGCCGACGAGGTCCGCAACCTGCGCAGGCACGTACGCGCCCAGATCGCCCGCACGGTCGGTGACATCGTCCGATACGGCGAGCCCAACCGGGCCGTGGCCACCTCCAAGACCTTCAAACAGCTGGCCAGGATCGCCGGGGCCGCGCCCACCAGCGACGGTCTCTATGTCTCCCGGTCGCTGTCGCGGCAGGACATGGCCGAGTGGGCCGTCAAGCTGACCACCATGAGCTCCGCCGAGCGGGCCGCGCTGTCCGGTGTGTCCGACGGGCGGGCCGCGCAGCTGGCCGCGGGGGCCATCGTGGCCCACGCGACCATGGACCTCTTCGAGGTCGACCGGCTGGACGTCTGTCCCTGGGCGCTGCGCGAGGGGGTCATCCTGCGCCGCCTCGACATGCTGCCCAGTCGGCCGGATGTGACGTCGAGGTAACCGCGATCTACCCGAATCTCGCGCATAAGTGCCGGTTCTCGGGGCATCTCCGGCTGATGTTGGCAGTGCTCAGCACGATCGCCTCGCTGGTGATCGTCCTCATCCTGGCGTTCCTGGCCGTCTTCCTCATTTCCGTGGCCGTCCTGCTCGCGCTCGCGCTGATGGCGGGATCGACGGCCCACAAGTCCGAGGTACGGCCGGTCATGGGAGGGCTCGAGGCACGGTTGCGGGGGACGACGATTGGGAGAACGACGATTGGGAGAACACGATTGGGCAGAAAGGGTGAGCAGGTACGACCGTCCGCCTGAGCGTGGGGGCCGCGCTTCGGAAGCCCGTTCAGTTGGCGATGAAGTGCGGCCCCGCCGCGCCCGGCGCGAAGCGCAGGCGCTTCTCCAGGCACACCACAGACCCGTCCTCGTGCCGGTTGGTGAAGCGGATGTCGTCGGCCAGTGCCCGCATGATCTGGATCCCGCGGCCGGACTCGGCGTTGGGCGCCGCCTCGCCGTTGTTGGGTGGCGGGTCGAAGCCGCCGCCCATGTCGATCACTCTGATGACGCAGAGCTTGTCGTAGACCCCCGCGCTCACCACGTACTCGTCGCTGGGGCCCGCGTGCCTGACGACATTGGAACACGCCTCGGTGAGCATGAGCTCGATGTCGTCGCGGATCTGCGGCTCCACCCCCAATGACCTCAGTGTGCCGTCGAACATCTGTCTGATCAGGGGGACGCTGGCCGCATCCCTGGGCAGCCGGAGCGCTATCGTGGCCTCCACCGCACCTCCTCCGTAGTCCTTCGGATGCGTCAGTGGCCACTCCTCTGCCCATTCAGACCCGCCCCAATCGTCCCTACGGTTCCATGAGGCGGAGCGCCACCTCCATCGCGGCCTCGCTGATCTCCTCTTCGGTCAGCTTCTCGTCCTGCGCCATCCACTTGCCGGCGTGCAGCGTGAACAGCGCCATCGAGCGGCTGATGCGCACGGCCAGCGGGTCGCCGGGATCGGTGATCTCGGAAGTCAGCTCCAGCATCACTTCGCGCATCCGAAGGATCTTCGGGTGATCGCGCAGCGCCGTCTGGTTGCGCTCCATGAAGCGGGCGACCTCGAGGTAGCGCTCGTTCGTCAGCTTGTCGGCGTAGCGCAGGAGCAGCTCGCGGCGCGTCTCCGGCGTGTTCGACCGGCTCCTGAACCAGGCCAGGAGCTCCTCCATGTCCGCCACCCGCAGGTCGGCCAGGCTGGCGACGATGTCTTCCTTGGTCTTGAAGTGGTAGTAGAGCGCCGCCTTCGTCACGCCGAGCTCCTCCGCGATCTCTCGCAGCGAGGTCGCTTCGTAACCCTGCTCGATGAAGAGCTTGAGCGCGATCTCTTGGATCCGGCTCCGCGTGTCTTCCCGCAATGTGCACCTATTTCGACTTGTATCGACTTGACCGTCGGCAAGTAAGGTTTCTAGCTTATTCTATGCTTGCCGGTCGGCAGGTAAGCAAGGACGTCCAGTGGGGGTGTGTATGGCGGAAACGGTCGCACGACGGCGTGAAGTCATGGTGGTCCTGCCCGGGCTGATGCTCGCGATGCTCCTCGCCATGCTCGACAACATGATCATGGGTACGGCGATGCCGCGCATCGTCGGCGAACTCGGGGGACTGACCCATCTGTCATGGGTCGTCACAGCCTACGTTCTCGGTACGACGGTCTCCACACCCATCTGGGGAAAGATCGGCGACCTGTACGGCCGTAAGACCATCTTCATGATCTCGATCGTGATCTTCATGATCGGCTCCATGCTCTGCGGGATGGCGGGCTCCTCCCTGCTCGGCGGCCCCGACGGCGGCATGGCCGAGCTGATCGGGTTCCGCGCGCTGCAGGGTCTGGGCGCCGGCGGCCTCGTGGTCAACGTGATGGCCATCATCGGCGACCTGGTGCCGCCTCGCGAGCGAGGCCAGTACCAGGGCATCATGGCGGGCGTCATGTCGCTGGCCATGATCGCGGGCCCGCTGGTGGGCGGCTTCATCACCGACAACCTCGACTGGCGCTGGGCCTTCTACGTGAACCTGCCGGTCGGCGCCATCGCCCTGGTCGTGCTGGCGCTGCGGCTGAAGCTCCCCAAGCTGCACAACCGGGTGCGGATCGACTGGCTGGGCGCGATCCTGCTGTCCGTCAGCATCACCGCGATGGTCCTCATCACCACCTGGGGCGGCAACCAGTACGGCTGGGGCTCCTGGCAGATCCTCACCCTGGCCGCGGTCGCCGTGGTCACGCTGGCGGTGTTCATCTTCGCCGAAGGCAGGGCGGCCGAGCCGATCATGCCGCTCCAGCTGTTCCGCAACCGCAACTTCGCCCTGATCTCGGGCATCGGCTTCCTGCTCGGCTTCGCCATGTTCGGCGCCATCAACTTCCTGCCGCTGTTCCAGCAGACGGTTCAGGGCGCCTCGGCGACCAACTCGGGCCTGCTGCTGCTGCCGATGATGGCCTCGGCCATGGTCGTCTCGCTGTTCGTCGGCCGGGCCATCACCGCCACGGGCAAGTACAAGATCTACCCGGTGCTCGGCGGCGTCGGCATGGCCGTGGCCATGTGGCTGCTGTCGACCATGGACGTCGCCACGCCCAGCTGGCGGACGGGCGTCTACATCGCCGTCCTCGGCCTCGGCATGGGCTTCCTCATGCAGACCACGATGCTCATCGCGCAGAACAGCGTCGAGCAGAAGGACCTCGGCGTCTCCAGCAGCGCCGCCACGTTCTTCCGCTCGATCGGCGGCTCGTTCGGCGTCTCGATGTTCGGCGCCATCTTCAACAACCACCTCCTGTCGGAGCTGACCGGCCGGTTCGGCCCGCAGGCGGCGGACAAGATCGCCAAGGGCGGCGGCCGGTTGGACCCGGCGGCACTCGGCCAGATGCCGCCGCAGATGCGCACCGGCCTGCTGGAGTCACTCGCCGCGTCGATCTCCGGCGTCTTCTGGTGGGCCATCCTGTTCGCCGTGGCCGTGCCGGTGCTGGCGGTCTTCATCAAGGAGATCCCCCTGCGCGGGGGCCCGTCGGCCGACGCCTCCCAGCACGAGGTGGTCAGCCCGGCGGCAGGCTGAACAGCTTGTCGAGCCCGGTCATCCGCATCAGGTTACGCAAATAGGGCGTCAACGCCACCACGCGCAACTCGGCGTCGGCGCCCTCGACCTGCCGCTGGAGGCGTACGAGAGCGGCCAGACCAGAGGAGTCGATGAAGGCCAGCTCCGACAGATCGAGGTCGAGCCGGCGATAACCGGCGTCGAACGTCAGCCCCGCCAGCTCGGCGGCGGTGTCGAAGTCGAGGTCGCCGCTGAGCGCCAGCCGGATCGTCATTCCGTCCAGCGCGGCGACATCGATGCGCAACGGCGTCTTGTCGAGCACCGTCTCAGCTTATCCACAGCGCGGATAATGGGAGGCGTGGGGCGCCCGGGTTCGGGAAAATCGCCGCTATGAAGCCCTCTGGTGCCCATCGGTTCAGCCGCCCACGGGCGGCGGACGCCCCCGCCATCCACGAGCTCGTCGCGGCCTGCGACCTGGCCGTCATCGGTGTTCCCGACGCCACGCCGGCCGACATCGCCGACGAGCTGGCCGAGCCGGACTTCAACCTCGACACCGACGGCTGGCTCGTCCACGACGCCGACGGCACGCTGGTCGGCTGGGCCTGGGCGGGCGCCAAGGGCGACAGCGACATGCTCGACATCGAGGTCCTCGTGCGCCCCGGCGTCGAGGGGCTCGCGGACGAGCTCTGGCGCCTCGTCCTCGACCGCGCCGGGGAGCTGGCGCTGGAGCGGGGCCACGACGCCGCCACGGTCGACATCGGCATCTACCGGGCCGACACCGACAAGCAGGCGCTGGCCAAGGAGCGCGGCTTCGAGCCCGGCACCAGCTTCCACCGCATGCGCGTCGACCACGAGGGCCCGGTCGAGCCGCCCGCCCCGATCCCCGGGCTGACCCTCCACAGCGGGGAGACCGACGCCGTCCGCCGGGAGGCGCACCAGATCTACCAGGAGGCGTTCGCCGACCACTTCGGCTTCGTCAAGAACGACTACGACCATTGGCTCGAACGCAGGCAGGCGCAGAGCATCACCGACTGGACCCAGCTCGCCGTCGCCAGGATCGACGGGCGGCCGGCGGCGGTGGTGATCGGCAACAACCAGTTCGTGCCGGACGAGGACTGCGGCTACGTCGCCACGCTGGCCGTCCTGCCCGAGCACCGGGGGAAGGGGCTGGGCCGCTTCCTGCTGCGGCACGCCTTCGCCGCCGACGCGGCGCGCGGGCGACGGGGGACGCTGCTGCATGTGGACTCCAACAACACCTCGCCCGCGCTCGACCTCTATCTGTCGGCGGGCATGCGACCGGTCCTGGTGATCGACGTCTGGCGCCGCCTGATCCGCCCCACCCGCGCCTCCTGATCCGCCCCGCCCGACCCGCTCCGTCCGGTCCATCCGCCTGGTCTGTCCGAGCCACCCGGCCCGTCTGACGGGTGGGTCTCACGGGTGGTGGTCCTTCCGGTCTAGCGTACGAACGTACTAGTTCGTACATTTGATGGGACTGGAGGAGAGTGAGAGCGGATGAGCTCCTATCTGATCGGCCTGATCGGTGCCGGGATCGGCCCGTCGTTCAGCCCCGCGCTGCACGAGCGCGAAGCCGACGCGCACGGCGTGCGCTATGTCTACCGGCTGCTCGACATCGGCGAGCTGGGACTGGGGGCGGACGCCGTGGGAGAGCTGGTCCGGACGGCGCGGCGGCTCGGGTACGACGGCCTCAACATCACCCACCCGTGCAAGCAGACCGTGATCCCCTTCCTGGACGAGCTGTCGCCGGACGCGGCGATGCTCGGCGCGGTCAACACCGTCGTGTTCGAGAGGCGGCGGGCCGTGGGCCACAACACCGACTGGGCCGGGTTCGCGGAGTCGTTCGCCCGGGGACTGCCCGACGCGCCGACCCGGCGGGTGGTGCAGCTGGGCGCGGGCGGGGCGGGGGCCGCGGTGGCGCACGCCCTGCTGACCCTCGGCGCGGATCAGGTCGTACTGGTCGACGCCGCCGAAAGCCGGGCGGCCTCGCTCGCCGCCGACCTGGCCGGCCGGTTCGGGCCGGACCGGGTCCGCACCGCGGCCACGGCCGAGCTGGGCGGGCTGCTCGCGACGGCGGACGGGCTGGTGCACGCGACCCCCACCGGGATGGCGCAGCACCCCGGGCTGCCGCTCCCCGCTGAGCTGCTGCGGCCGGAGCTGTGGGTGGCCGACATCGTCTACCGGCCCCTGGAGACCGAACTGCTGCGCAGGGCCAGGGCGCTCGGCTGCCGGACCATGCACGGCGGCGGCATGGTGGTCTTCCAGGCCGCGCACGCGTTCCGCCTGTTCACGGGCCGCGAGCCCGACGCCGAACGGATGCTCACACACCTCACCGACCTGATCGACGCCTGACCGGGAGGTCCTCTCATGCGCAAGTCCATCGCCACCGTCTCGGTCAGCGGGACGCTGGCGGAGAAGCTGACCGCCATCTCCGCCGCGGGCTTCGACGGCGTGGAGATCTTCGAGAACGACCTCCTTGTCTCCCCGCTGAGCCCGGAGGAGGTACGCGCCAGGGCCGCGGATCTGGGTCTCGGCATCGACCTGTACCAGCCGTTCCGCGACTTCGAGGCGGTGCCCGGCGACGTACTGGCCCGCAACCTGCGCCGGGCCGAGCGCAAGTTCGAGCTGATGGAACGCCTCGGCGCCACCACGCTGCTGGTCTGCTCCAGCGTGTCTCCCGACGCGGCCGACGACGACGAGCTGGCCGCCGAGCAGCTGCGCCTGCTCGCCGAACGCGCCGCCGGACACGGCATCAGGATCGCCTACGAGGCGCTGGCCTGGGGCAGGCACGTCAACGAATACCTGCACGCCTGGCGGATCGTACGCATGGCCGGCCACCCGAACCTCGGCACCTGCCTCGACAGCTTCCACATCCTGTCGCGCGGCTCCGACCCGATCGGCATCGAGGCGATCCCGGGCGACCGGGTGTTCTTCCTCCAGCTGGCCGACGCGCCGCTGCTGGCGATGGACGTGTTGCAGTGGAGCAGGCACTACCGGTGTTTTCCCGGCCAGGGCACCTTTGACCTGGCCGGACTGGTGAGCCACGTGCTGGACGCCGGGTACGCGGGGCCGCTGTCGCTGGAGGTGTTCAACGACGGCTTCCGGCAGGCCGACGCCGGCCGGACGGCCTTGGACGCCATGCGGTCGCTCATCGCCCTGGAGGAGGCCACCGCCCTGCGACGCGCCGCGACCCCGCCGATACCGTCCCCGATCAGCCCGGCTCCCGTCCGCCCGGCCCCGGTCATCCCGCCCCCGGTCATCCCGTCCGGCTTCGCGTTCGCCGAGCTCTCCGTCCCTCCCGCCGACCTGCCCGGAGCGTCTGGCGAGCTGGCCGGACCGGGGGGGTCGCGTGGGCGGTCCGGTCATGCGTACGAGCTGGGCGGGCTGCTGGCGGCGCTCGGGTTCGTCCGCACCGGGACGCATGCCCACAAGCCGGTCGAACTCTGGGAGCAGGGAGAGGCCCGGATCCTGCTCAACTCCACCGGCGACGGACCCGCGCTCGCGGCGATCGGGCTGGAGAGCCCGGACCCCGCTGGTTCCGTGCGGCGCGCCGAGTCGCTGCTGTCACCGGTCCTGCCCCGCCACCGCCCCCCTCGGGACGCCAGGCTGGACGCGATCGCCGCACCGGACGGGACCGAGCTCTTCTTCTGCCGCACCGGACATCCCGACCATTCCAGCTGGACCGACGACTTCGAGCCCCGCGCGGAGGGTGAACCGGCCGCCGGGGGCATCACGCACATCGACCACGTGGCGCTCACCCAGCCCAGGCACCACTTCGACGAGGCCGCGCTGTTCTACCGCACCGTCCTCGGCCTGCGCCCCCAGGAGAGCCTGGAGGTCCCCGACCCCTACGGCCTGCTGCGCAGCAAGGCGATGTCTACGGCGGATGGCGCCGTACGGATGGTGCTCAACATCAACCAGGTCGGCGCCCAGCACATCCCCTGGCAGCACATCGCCCTGGCCTGCGACGACATCGTGGCCACCGCCCGCAGGCTGCGCGCCGTACACCCCGACCTGCTGCTCGCCGTCCCCGCCAACTACTACGACGACCTCGCCGCCCGCTATGACGTGCCACCCGAGCTGCGGGAGCTCGGCCTGCTGTACGACAGGGACGAGCACGGGGAGTTCCTCCACCTGTACACGATCACGGCCGGGCGGGTGTTCTTCGAGCTCGTCCAGCGTGTCGGCGACTATCACGGGTACGGCGCCGCCAACGCGCCAGTCCGCCTGGCCGTTCAGCACGCCGGGGCCCAGCGGTGGGGACAACGGTCATCTAGGATTAGCGCGACCCCTGTCGGCCCGACCGTGGAGCCCCATGACCTCGCAGCCACTCGCTCGCGCCGCCGGTGAACGTCAGCGTGACGCCGACCGGACCAAGGCGGAGATCCTTCAGGTCGCGCAGCGGGAGTTCGCGCGGCACGGGTACGCCGGCGCCAGGGTGGACGAGATCGCCGAGCGGACGCGCACCACCAAGCGCATGATCTACTACTATTTCGGCGGCAAGGAGCAGCTTTACATCGCGGTCCTGGAGAAGGCGTACACCGAGGTGCGGGCCGCCGAGCGGACCGTCGACGTGGCGCACCTGGCGCCGGTGGAGGCCATCCGCACGCTGGCGGAGCTGACGTTCGACCACCACGACGCGCACCGCGACTTCATCAAACTGGTCGGCATCGAGAACATCCACGAGGCCGAGCACATCCGCAAGTCCGAGGTGCTGGCCAACCTGGGCGCGCCCGTGCTCGACATCATCTCCCGCATCCTCGACGCGGGGCAGGAGTCCGGCGACTTCGTCACCGAGGCCGATGCCATAGACGTGCACATGATGATCAGCGCGTTCTGCTTCTTCCGGGTCGCCAACCAGCACACGTTCGGGGCGCTGTTCGGCCGCGACATGACCGCGCCGGAGCACCGCGCCCGGCTGCGCACGATGGTCGGCGAACTGACCGTCGCCTACCTGCGTGGCGCCGGCGCCCCCGCGTAGCGTCGGTGCCCTCGCGTAGCGCCCGCCCGCCACGTAGCGCCCGCGCCCCGCACAGTGCCGGCGCCGCGCGTGGTGCCGCCCACCTGCGGCCGGGTGGCCGCACCCGATCTCGGCCGCTCGGGAGAGGGTTTGTTCACACCCTTGTAATGTACGAACCAGTGAGTTAGTTTCGGGGCTATTCTCATCCGGGAGGAGCCCCGTGACCGACATCCCCACTCCCCAGGGAAAGCCGCGCAAGGCCGCGATCGCCGCCTGGATCGGCAGCGCCCTGGAGTACTACGACTTCTTCATCTACGGCACCGCCGCCGCCCTGGTCTTCGGCAAGGTCTTCTTCCCTTCGTCCGCCCCGGGCACCGGAACGCTGCTGGCCCTGGCCACGTTCGGCGTCGGCTACCTGGCCAGGCCCGTCGGCGCGTTCGTGCTCGGGCACGTGGGGGACAAGTTCGGGCGCAAGAAGGTGCTGGTCTCCACGCTGGTGCTGATGGGGCTGTCGACGTTCCTGGTCGGCTGCCTGCCCACCTACGACCAGGTCGGCGTGCTGGCCCCGGTGCTGCTGGTGGTGCTGCGGCTGATGCAGGGCTTCTCCGTCTCGGGTGAGCAGGCGGGCGCGAACTCCATGACCCTCGAACACGCCCCGGAGGGACGCCGCGCCTACTACACCAGCTTCACGCTCAACGGCACGCAGGCGGGGCAGATCATCGCGACCGCGATCTTCCTGCCGATCGCGGCGCTGCCCGAGGAGCAGCTGCTGAGCTGGGGCTGGCGGGTGCCGTTCTGGCTGAGCATCGTGGTGGCGGCCGTCGGGTTCGTGATCCGCCGCACGCTGGAGGAGACGCCCGCCTTCGAGCGGGAGGTCGCCGAGAACGGCGTCGCCAAGCTGCCGCTGGTCGTACTGTTCCGCGAGCACGGGACGGACGTCCTGCGGGTGATCGTGGCCGCCGTGATCGCGTCGGTGAGCACGATCTTCACCGTGCACGCGCTGTCGTACGCGGTCAACACGGTGGGGCTGGACCGCGCACCGATGCTGTGGGTCGGCGTGCTGGCCAATGTCGCGGCGGTGATCACGATCCCGCTGTGGGGAAAGCTGTCGGACCGGGTGGGGCGCAAGCCGGTGTTCATCGGCGGCTCGCTGGGGTGCGCGGTGCTGATCTTCGCCTACCTCTGGGCGATCTCGGCCGGTGGCTATCCGCTGATCTTCGTGGCGGGGATCCTGATGTTCGGTGTCGTGCACAGCGCGACCAGCGGCGTCTGGCCGTCGTTCTACGGCGAGATGTTCAGCACCCGGGTACGGCTGTCCGGGATGGCGATCGGCACGCAGATCGGGTTCGCCATCGCCGGGTTCGCGCCCACGCTCGCCACGGCCGTGGCCGGTACCGGCCGGGACAGCTGGCTGGGCGTCTCACTGCTCACCGCGGCGCTGTGCCTGATCAACGTGGCCGCCGTGGCCACGGCGCGGGAGACGTACCGGATCCCCACCGACCAGCTCGGCGTCAAGCCCGCCACCCTCGCACCGACTGCGACGGCGAGAGCGACGTGAGCGACGAGCGTGGCGTGAGCGGCGGGCACGATGTGAGCGACGAGCACAGCGGGGGTGGCGGGGGCAGCGCGGGCGGCGGTACGTTCCGCGTCTACGCCATCCAGTACGCGCGGCGCGACGCCCTGCGCGGTGAGCACTTCCACGGTCACGACGGGCGGGCGGGCGAGCCGCATCCGACTGCTTACTACACCTGGCTGGCCGTCTCCGACCGGCACACCGTCGTCATCGACACCGGCATCAGCCGCGCCCGCGCCGCCCGGATCGACGGTCTCGACTACCTGGCCGCGCCCGCCGAGACGATGGCCGATCTGGGTGTGGACGCCGACGCGGTCGGCCACGTGGTGCTCACCCACCTGCACTACGACCACACCGGCACGGCCCGCGACTTCGGCGCCGCCCGGTACGTCCTGCAGCGCGCCGAGCTCGACTACTGGACCGGCCCCTGGGCCCGGCGCGTCGCCAGGGAGCGCTGGCTGATGGACGAGGACGACGTGGCGCGGCTGCGGGCGGCGGAGAAAGAAGGCCGGATGGACCTGCTCGACGGCGACGCCGAGGTGGTCCCCGGGCTGAGTGTCCACCTAGTCGGCGGGCATACGGCGGGCATGCAGGTGGTACGGATCCGGACCGCGCGCGGCCACGTGGTGATCGCCTCGGACGCGAGCCACTTCTACGAGAACCTCGAGGACGACCGGCCGTTCCCGATCCTGCACAGCATGACCGGCATGTACGGGGCCTTCGACCGGATCAACGAGCTCGCCGACGGTCCGCACCTGGTGGTGGCCGGCCACGACCCCGAGGTGCTCACCCGCTTCCCGCCGCTCACCGGGCCCCTGAGCGGCCGGGTCGCCGTGATCGCCCCGTAGCACCCGCATGGCTCACAGGCCGAGGTAGATGCGCCGGACCTGGGGATCGACCCGCAGGGCGGCCGAGGTGCCGGTGGCCGCGATCTCCCCGTTCTCCATGACCAGGCAGGCGGAGGTGACATCGAAGGTGAGCTTGGCGTTCTGCTCGACCAGCAGGATGCTCAGCCCGTCGGCGTTCAGCCTCTTCAGCCCGGTCACGATCTCCTCGACCAGGATCGGCGACAGCCCCATAGACGGCTCGTCGAGCAGCATCACCCGGGGCCGGCACATGAGCGCGCGGCCGATCGCCAGCATCTGCTGCTGACCCCCGGACAGCGCCCCGGCCAGGCGGTGCCGCATCTCGCCGAGCACCGGGAACAGATCGCAGACCTCGCCGATCGGGGTCCGCTTCCAGTTGCCGGTGTAGGCGCCCAGCAGCAGGTTCTTCTCCACGGAGAGCCCCGGGAACACGTGCCGCCCCTCGGGGACGTACCCGATGCCGTGGCGGACCAGGGTGTGCGCGGGCGCCCGCAGCAGGTCGTGCGCGCCGAAGGCGATGCGCCTGGCCTGCCGGGGCGCCAGGCCCATGACGGCCTTGAGCGTGGAGGTCTTGCCCGCTCCGTTGGCGCCGATGATGCCCAGCGACTGGCCCGGCTCCACCGTGAAGCTCACATCGTGGGCGGCCCGCACCCCGTCGTAGTGCACCGACAGTCCTTCGACGATCAGCGTGCTCATCTGGTGGCCTCCTCGGCAGCGGATCCGGCATCAGACTCGGCATCGGACCCGGCATCGGACTCGGTGGCGGACTCAGCGGTGGTCCGGGACGGTGCGGACATCGAGTCGCCCAGGTAGGCCGCGACCACGTCCGGCTGGACGGCGACGTCCGCGGGGGCGCCGTCGGCGATGACCTTCCCGCCGGACAGTACGGTGACCCGGTCGCACAGCGACATGACCAGGCCCATGTTGTGCTCGATCACCACGACCGTCACGCCGGAGTCCCTGATCGAGCGGACGATCTCGGCGAGCTGCCGTACCTCCTCGCCGTTGAGCCCGGCCGCCGGCTCGTCGAGCAGCAGCAGCGCGGGCGCCATCGCCATCGCGCGGGCCATCTCGATCCGCCGCTGGATCCCGTACGGCAGGGCACGCGGCGCCGCGTCGGCGAAGTCCCGCAGCCCGAACCGGTCGATCAGCTCATCGGCCCGCACCCGCAGTGCCCGCTCGAATCCGAGCACGCTCCAGGGAAGCGCGAGGTATCGCCAGACCCAGCGCGTCCGCGTGCGATCCAGGCCGACCAGGATGTTCTCCCGGACGGTGAGGTCGCCGAACAGCCGCAGGTTCTGGAACGTGCGGGCCACCCCCAGCTGCGACAGCCGGTACGGAGCCGCGCCGGTGACCTCCCGCTCCCGGAAGAGGACCCGCCCGGACGTCGGCGTGTAGAAGCCGCTCACGACGTTGAACAGCGTCGTCTTGCCCGACCCGTTCGGCCCCACGACGCCGCGGATCTCGCCCGCCGTGATCGTGAGCGACACCTGGTCGAGCGCGGTCAGCCCCTTGAACCGCATGGTCACCCCGTCGACCTCCAGCAGGTCCACGCCCACTCGGTCGCCCGCCCGGTCGTACGGCTGGAAGGGGCCCAGTGTGGCTCTCGCCCCGGCGGCCCGGCGCCGCCGGAGACGGGCGGGCAGTCCGGCCAGCCCGGTGGGGGCGAAGACCACCACGAGGACGACCACGCTGCCGTACCCGAGCTGGGCGTAGGCCGACACGTCCAGCAGCGCCTCCCGAACCAGCGACAGCGCCACCGCCCCGACGACGCAGCCGAGGATGCTCCGCCGGCCGCCGATGATCACCATGGCCAGCAGGAGGAACATGTTGGCGATGCTGAACGTCTCCGGCGCCACGAAGCGGATGAGCCCGGCGTACAGCACCCCGGCGATCCCGCCGTACAGGCCGGACAGCACGAAGGCGGTCATGCGCAGCAGCGGGATCTCCGCGCCGAGCGCGCCGGCGGCCAGGTCGTCGTCGCGCATGGCGCGCAGCCGGCGGCCGAGCGGCGAGTGGGTCACGAACAGCGCGAACGCCAGCGCGAGCGCGAACACCACCAGCTCGACGTAGTAGAAGAGGTACTCACTGGACAGGTCCACCCCGAACAGCGGCGGCACCGGAATGTCGCTGATGCCCTCGGCCCGCCCGGCGACGGTCGCGTTGGTGATCCAGTTGACGAAGGCCAGTGCCAGTCCGAGCGTGACGATGCCCAGGTAGTGCGACTGCATCCGCAGCGCGGGCAGGCCCACCAGCAGCCCGACCAGGACGGCGGCCAGCAGCGCCAGCGCGGCGGCGGTCCAGAAGCCGAGCCCGGCCCGGGTGGTGAGGATGGCGACGGCGTAGGCGCCGACGCCGAAGAAGGCGATCTGCGCCAGGTTGATCTGCCCGGCCACGCCCATGGCCAGCCCGAGTCCGATGCCGAGGACCGCGAAGATGATCGCCACGTCGACGACGTGGATCGCGTAGCCGCCCAGCCCGTACGGCAGCAGCCAGGCCGCCACGGCGGCGGCGATGAGAGGGATCAGCCGTTTCACGCTCGGTTCACCGTCGTCTCTCCGAAGATGCCGGTGGGACGGACCATCACGATGGCGGCGAAGACCAGGAACGTCACCAGCTCCGAGTACTCCTGGAAATGGCCGGCCGCGAAGGAGTCGAGCAGCCCGAACGCCATGCCGCCGGCGATCGCGCCCCGCATGCTGCCGAAGCCGCCGAAGATCGCGGCGGCGAAGCCCTTGATGCCCAGTGAGCCGCCCATCGTGGGGTTGACGTAGAGCATCGGCCCGATGAGCCCGCCGGCCAGCGCCGCCAGGCCCGCGCCGATGGCGAAGGCCATGGCGTTGCTGCGGCCGACGTGGATGCCGACGGCGGTGGCCGCCTCGTGGTCCATCGCGACCGCCTGCATGGCCGCGCCGCGCTTGGTGCGCTGCAGGAACAGCCCCAGCAGGACCGTGGCCGCCGCCGCCACGGCGATGACCAGCAGGCTGTAGGTCGGGATCTTGATCCCGGCGACGTCCAGCGGCGCGGTCGCCACCGGCGACGGCACGGCGTGGCCGGTCGCGCCGAACACGCGGATCGCCCCGGCCTCCAGCACGGTGCCGAAGCCGATCGTGCCGATCAGCATGAGGTCGAAGTCCTTGTTCTCCAGCGGGCGCAGCACCCGCTCGATGACCAGCCCGATCAGCGCGGTCACCGCGATCGCCACCGCGACCGCGACGGGGAAGGGCAGCTTGGCGAACATGTACAGGTTGGACGCGGCGTAGGCGCCGATCATCACCACGTTGCCGTGGGCGAAGTTCACCAGGCCCATGGTGCGGTAGACGATCGAGAAGCCCATGGCGACCAGCGCGTACACCGCGCCGAACGTCACGCCGCCGATGAGGGTCTGCAGAAAGACCTGCACGGTTCTCCTAGCCGGCCGACTCGGCGACGATCTTCCCGGCCTTGATGAGGCCGATCTGGGTCGCGTGGATGCCCACCCCGGAGTCGTCATAGGCGAAGTCGCCGAGCAGGCCGTCGTGCTTGACCGCGCGGATCGCGTCGGCGAGCGGCCGGCCGCCGGCGCCCTTGGTCTGCTTGAGCGCCTCGATGAGAATCTTGGCTCCGTCGTAGGCCTTGGCGCCGTGCAGTTCGGCGGCCTCGCCGAAGGCGGCCTGGTAGGCGGCCGAGAAGGTCTTGCTGGCCTCGCTCGCGTCGTTGCTGAGGTAGGGCGAGCTGATGACCGAGCCCTCGGCGTTGTCCGCGCCCGCGGTGGTCACGTACACGTCGGTGCCCATGGGGGCGCCGCCCGCCAGGACCGCCTTCAGCCCCAGCTCGCGGGCCTGCTTGGCGATCAGCCCGGACTCGACCTCCTCGGCGCCGACGAACAGGACGTCGGGGTTCTTCTGCCGGATGGCGGTGAGGGAGGCGCTGAAGTCCTTCTGGTCGGGGGTGACGGCCTCGTCGGCGATGGGCGTGACGTTCCTGGTCTTGAGCGCGGCCAGGAACGCGTCGTGCTCGCCCGCGCCGTACGTGCCGTTGTTGCTGATCAGCGCGATCTTCTTGTAGCCCTTGTCGTCGACCAAGTACTTGGCCAAGGTCTCGTCGTAGGTCACGCTGGTCGGCGCGTTGAGGAACAGGAACGGGCTCTTGAGCGCGGCGAGCTTGGGCGACTGTCCCGAGGTGATGTTCGGGATCCCGGCGTCCTTGAGGATGGGCGCCATGGCCAGGGTGACGGCGCTCTCGGCGGTGCCGAGCATGGCGACGTAGCCCTCACCGGCGATCTTCCTGGCCAGGTTCGTGCCGACCGTGGGGTCGCCCTGGTCGTCGAACAGGTCGAGCTGGATCTGCCGCCCGTTGACGCCGCCGGCCTTGTTGGCCTCGTCGACGGCCAGTTTGACGCCCTTGTTCTCCCATTTGCCGAGCGAGCTGAGCTGGCCGCTCTGCGCGTTGATGTTGGCGACCTTGATGGGTCCGGTGGCGTCGGCCTGCTTGCCGGACTGCTGTCCCGGCGCGGAGCAGGCGGTAAGTGTGACGATGAGCGATACGGCGGCGATGGGGAATCTCGCGGGAAACACGGTTCACCTCGTTTGGGGGGAGTCGACATGGCCGTGTAATGCACGAACTAGTACGTTAGTTATACGGCCGGGTGTGACCAGAGGAAATATCGAACGGGCAACGGTTTCAGGCGGGGAAGACGCCCTGGTAGATGTCCTTGATGTTCCAGTGGCCGGGGGTCGGGACGGGCTCGTTGACCATGGGCACGTCGATCACCGCAGGTCGCCGGTCCGCCACCGCCTTGCGCAGTGCCGTACGGAGATCGCCGGGCGTGGCGACCGTGTGCCCGTCGGCCCCGCAGGCCCGCGCCAGGGCGGCGAAGTCCGGGCTGTAGGGCCGTCCGGCGGGATCGGTGAAGTCGCAGCCATGACTGCGGCCGAAGTGGGCGGACTGCAGGTCGGAGATCGTGCCGTGCGACCGGTTGTTCATCACCACGAAGATCACCGGCGCGCCCAGCTCCACGGCCAGTGGCACGGCGGGGAGCTGGGCGCCCATGCCGCCGTCGCCGATCAGCGCCACCACGGTCCGGTCCGGCGCGGCGAGCTGCGCGCCGACGGCGGCGGCGGGGCCGAAGCCCATGGTGGACGCGCCGCCGGGGGTGATGAAGCGGCCCTCGGGCGGCAGCTCGTAGCACTGCGCCACGCCGTTCTTGTTCCAGCCGACGTCGGTGACCAGGATCGTGTCCGGTGGCACCGAGTCGCGCAGGTCGGCCAAGATGCGCTCGGGCCGCAGCGGGAAGTCGTCGCTGCTCCCGCGCTCCCTGCTCGCGCCGAACAGCTCCGACCTGGCCGCGCGGATCCGCTCCCGCAGCACGGGACGGCTCACCCCCGGGTGCGAGGCGGCCGCCGCGGCGATCGCCCTGATCGCCAGCGCGGCGTCGGCGACCGCGCCGATCTCCGCCGGGTAGTTGCGGCCGATCTCGGCCGGGTCGAGGTCGATCTGGAGCAGCCTGCCCTTGTCCCCGAGCGTCCAGGTGAAGCGCGGGTCCCAGGAGCTCGAGTCGGTTTCGGCGAAGCGGGTGCCCAGCGCCAGCACCACGTCGGCCTCCCGGGCGTAGTCGTTGGTGAGCTCCAGCCCCCAGAAGCCGGTCATGCCGAGGACCAGGGGGTGCGCGTCGGGCACGGTCCCCTTGGCCATCAGCGAGTGGGCGATCGGGATGTCGAGGTGCTCGGCCAGGTGGAGCAGCGCGTCGGCGGCGTCGCGCAGGCCGCCGCCCGCGTAGATCAGCGGCCGCTCGGCCCCGGCGAGCGCGGCCGCGATCCGCTCGGCGACGTCCGCCGGCAGGCCGGGCGGTTCGGCGGCGCTGAGGGGCGGGTACGGCTCGGCGGGCCTGGAGAAGACATCCATGGGCACGTTGACCAGCACCGCGCCCGGCCGTCCTGTCGTCGCCGTCCAGAAGGCGCGCTCCACGGCCCGGCCGAGGTCCTGGGCACGATGCACGTTCCACGCCCGCTTGACGAACGGCCTGAAGACGGCCGCCTGGTCGGCGTCGGCGTGCAGGTTGATCTCCTGGTGCGGGTGCCGCCCGTGGTAGTAGGAGGGGACGTCGCCGGAGATCACCACCATCGGCACCGAGTCGAGCGCCGCGGTCAGCACGCCGGTGGTGGCGTTGGTCAGGCCGGGGCCGACGTGGACGAGCAGCACGCCGGGCTTGCCCGACACGCGGGCGTAGCCGTCGGCGGCGTGCGCGGCGGCCTGCTCGTGCCGGGCGATCACGAACCGGATCCGGCTGTCGGCGAGCGCGTCCAGCACGGCGATGTTGGTGTGGCCGCAGGTGCCGAAGACGTGCGTGACACCGAGGTCTTCCAGCTGCGCGACGAGCGCGTGCGCGGAGGTGGTGGTCGTGGAGGCGGTGGTGTCAGAGGTAGCGGTCTCAGGGCGGGTGGTCACTGTTCTCCCCAGATGCTCAGGCCCCGCAGCAGGAGGGTCTTGGTCACGGTGAAGTCCTCGATCATCCAGCGCGGCGACTCGCGGCCGATGCCGGAGTCCTTGACGCCGCCGAAGGGGACGTGGTCGAGGCGGAAGTTCGACGACCCGTTGACCACCAGCCCGCCGACCTCCAGCTCCCGCCAGGCTTGGACGATCCGCCGCACATCATGCGTGAACAGTCCGGCTTGGAGGCCGTACCGGCTGCTGTTGCACGCCTCGATGACCTCGTCGAAGCCGTCGTAGGGCAGAACGGCGACGAGCGCGCCGAACACCTCCTCGCGGACCAGCCGGGCATCGGCGGGCGGCGCGGCGACCACGGTCGGCTCCATGACCGCCCCCGACCGGGCGCCGCCGGTCGTGATCGCGGCGCCCTGGCCGGCCGCCTCACCGGCCCAGCGGACCACCCGTTCGGCGGCGTCGTCGTCCACCATCGAGCCGACGTCGGTCGCCGGGTCCAGCGGGTCGCCCACGACCAGGGACTTCACCTCGGCGGTCAGCGCGGCCACGAACTCCTCGAACCTGCCGCGCTGAACGTAGACCCGCTGCACCGAGATGCAACTCTGGCCCGAGTTGCTGTAGCCGGTGCGCGCGCAGACCCGCGCCGCCTCGGCCACGTCGGCGTCCTCGCACACGATCGTGGCGGCGTTGCCGCCGAGCTCCAGCAGCACCCGCTTGGGCCCGGCGGCGCGCGCGACGGCGGCGCCGGCGCTCACACCGCCGGTGAAGCTGACCACGGCGATCTCGGGCGCGGCGCACAGCCGCGCGCCCACGTCGGCGCCGCCGTGCAGCACCTGTACGGCCTCGACCGGCATCCCGGCGTCGAGCAGGATCCGCACCAGCTCCGTCGAGACCGCGGGCGCCTGCGGCGGCGGCTTGACGATCGTGGTGTTGCCCGCGGCGAAGGAGGCCCCGAGCTTGTGCGCCAGCAGGTTCGCCGGGGCGTTGAACGGGGTGATCGCCAGCACGGGACCGGCGGGGGCGCGGCAGGTCAGCGCGGTGTTGCCCACGCCGCGCGCCCAGCCGGCCACCGGCAGCACCTCCCCGCCCAGCGCCCTGGCCTCGGCCGCCGAGACCGACAGCGTGTCGGCCACCCGCAGCACCTCGCCGCGCCCGTCCTTGACCGGCTTGCCGAGCTCGACGGCCAGCAGCCGGGCCAGCTCCTCGCCGCGCGCCGTGACCTCGGCCGCGGCCCGCTCCAGGATCGCGGCCCTGGTCGCCGGGGCCAGCCGCGCCACCGCGCCGGCGGCCGGCCCGGCGTAGGCCAGGGCCCGCGTGATGTCGTCCGGGGTCGCCGTGCGGGCCCGGCTGACCGTCCGGCGCAGGTAGGGGCCGGTCCGCTCGGCCGCCGGGCCGTCTGTCAGCCACGTCCCGGCGACCAGACAGCCCGCTTGATAGATCGCATCCATCTCGACTCCACTAGGTGGTGCATCAGAACCGCACTGTGGACTTGCTCAAAGTATGAGGACATCTCAGTCCGCGCAAGAGGAACCGCGTAGTGGAACGTCTGGACCGTATAATGGACCGAGTGTTAGCGTACGGACCGCATGAGAGGGTGAGCAGGAGTTCACCTTCGACCGACAAGTGAGGACCCGTGCCCGCGAACTTCCCGGCAGAATCCGGCGAGGCCGGTGGCGTGCGCAGCGTTCAGCGAGCGTTCGACATCCTGTCCCTGCTCGGCGAGGACCGGCGGATCCTGACGATCCGCGAGGTCGTTGACGAGACCGGCCTGGCGAAGACGACGGCGCTGCGCCTGCTGCAGACCCTTGAGCACATGGGCCTGCTGTGGGCCACGCCCAAGGGCTACACCGCGGGGCCCGCCCTGTGGCGGTGGGCGCACCTGGCCCGTAGCGCGTGGGAGCTGCCGCCGGAGACCATCAAGCTCATGCGCGACCTGGCGGCCCGGCAGCGGGAGACCGTCAACCTCTACGTCGCCAGGGACGTTCACCGGATCTGCATCGCCCAGCAGGAGAGCCCGCAGCCGCTGCGCCACGTGGTGCGGGTCGGCGACGAGCTGCCCATGTGGGCGGGCGCCTCCTCGAAAGTCCTGCTCAGGGACGCGCCGGCGCGCCTCCTGTCGCGGATCGCCCGCTCCTCCCCGTACGGCGAGGCGCACCTGGAGACGCTGCGGCAGTGGATCGACCAGGCGGCGGACGACGGCCACGCGGTCAGCCACGGCGAGCGCGAGCCCGGCCTGTCGGCCGTCGCGGTGCCCGTCACCGGCGCCACGAAGGCGATCGTGGCGGCGCTCACCCTCAGCGGGCCGACCGTGCGCTTCACGGACGAGCGCGTGGCGGAGTTCGTCGCGGACCTGAGCGAGGTGGCGGGGCGGATGTCGGAGCGCGGGTTCGATCATCCACTGACTTGACCGATGGGGAGCCTTAGCGATGGGGAGAGCGTGAATGCAGCAGTTGCCACTGGACGGGGTCAAGGTCGTCGATCTGACCAGCGTGCTCGCCGGACCCTATTGCAGCTACCAGCTGATGCTGTTCGGCGCCGAGGTCGTCAAGGTCGAGCTGCCCGGCAGCGGCGACCTGGCCAGGCGCCTCGGCCCTGACGACGAGCTCAACCGGGACCGGATCGGCGCCTCCTTCCTGGCCCAGAACGCGGGCAAGAAGTCCGTGGAGCTCGACCTGAAGAGCCCGGCGGGGCGGGTGGCCTTCGAGGCGATGGTCACCGGCGCCGACGTCCTGCTGGAGAACTTCCGGGCCGGCGTGCTGGCCAGGCTCGGCTACGACCGCGACCGGCTGCGCGAGCTCAACCCGCGGCTGATCTACTGCGCGATCTCCGGCTTCGGGCAGAGCGGCCCGATGAGCGGGGCCCCCGCCTACGACCAGATCATCCAGGGCCTGTCGGGCATGATGAGCGTCACCGGCACCCCCGAGACGGTGCCGATGCGCGTCGGCTTCCCGGTCTGCGACACGATCGGCGGGCTGATGGCCGCCATGGCGATCTGCGCCGCGCTCGCCGGACGGCACCGCACCGGCCGCGGCAGCTTCCTCGACCTGTCCATGCTGGAGGCCTCGATCTCGGCCATGGGCTGGACCGTGTCCAACTACCTGGTCAGCGGCGTCGAGCCGGAGCCGATGGGTGACCAGAACGCCACCGCCGCGCCGTCCGGCACGTTCGAGACCGCCGACGGGCCGCTCAACATCGCGGCCAATCAGCAGACGCAGTTCGAGACGCTCTGCCGCCTGATCGGCCGCCCCGAGCTGCCGGCCGACCCGCGCTTCGCCCTCCCCGAGGGGCGCAAGGCCCACCGGAAGCCCTTGAACGCCGAGCTCAACGCCGCGCTGCGGGCCAGGACCGCGCTGGAGTGGGAGGAGCTGCTGTCCGGTCACGGCGTGCCCGCGGCCCGCATCCTCACCGTCCCGCAGGCGCTGGCACTCGACCAGCTGCGCCACCGCGGCTTCCTCACCGAGCTGAGCTTCCCCGACGGGACCGATCGCCGCCTGACCGTGACCGGCAACGGCGTGCTCGTGGACGACGAACCACTGCGTCCCCCGGCCTCCCCACCGCGGCTCGGCGCGCACAACGAGGAGTACACCCATGAGTGAGGCGGCCGACTGGTGGGGCACCGCCGTCTCCAGGATCGAGCCGGACGTCATAGAGCTGCGCGGCAGGCCGGTCCAGGAGTTGATCGGCCGGGTGGGGTTCGCGGAGATGGTCTGGCTCATGCTCCGCGGCGACCTGCCCGACCCGCGGCGGGCGGCGCTGCTGGAGGCCGCGCTCGTCTCCTCGGTGGACCACGGCCCGCACGCGCCGTCCATCGCCGTCGCGCGGATGGCGATCACCTGCGGCGTCGGGCTGAACAACGCCGTCGCCACCGGCGTCAACCTGCTGGGGGACGTCCACGGCGGGGCGGGGGAGCAGTGCGTGGAGCTGCTGGAGGAGGCGCTGGCCTGCGGCGACACCGCGGCCACGGTGGCCCGCTGGCGGGCCCGCGACAAATACCTGCCCGGGTTCGGGCACCGCTTCCACTCCCGCGACCCGCGCCGTGATCCGTTGCTCGGGCTGGTGGAGGAGGCCGTGGCGGACGGTGTCGTGCCGGGCGGGCATCTGCGGGCGGCCAAGGAGGTCGAGGAACTGATCAGTCCGGTCCCGATGAACATCGACGGCGCGACCGCCGTCGTCTACGCCGAGCTCGGCTTCCCCGCGCCGCTGGCCAGGGGGCTGTTCGTGCTCGGCCGCAGCGTCGGCATCCTGGCGCACGCCTGGGAGGAGTCGGGGCAGGGGCGGCGCAACAAGGGCCCCCTGCCCCCCTCGATCCGGCCGACTTATCTCGGCCCGCAGACTCCGGGTCCGCAGACTCCGGGTCGGTAGACGAACAGGTCAGTAGACGAACAGGTCAGTAGACGACGATCTTCCCGGTGTTCTGCGGGAAGATCGCGTCGTTGTAGAAGTACTCGCCGGGCGTGGCGAACGTGTGCGTGAACGATTGCCCCGGCATCAGCACACCGCTGTCGAACTCGTACTCGAAGAACGACACGGCGGCGTGCGCGAAGGCGTTGTCCGCCGGATTGACGAACGTGACGGTCGTCCCCTTGGGCACCCGCAGGTGCTGCGGCGACATGGCGTTCTGGGCGACGGTGTTCTCGGCCGGGCCCGGACGCTGGTTCGCCGCGTCCCAGACGCGGCCCAGCGTGACCGTCGTGCCGGCGACGGCGGCGGTCCTGATGTCGTTGCGCTTCTTGGGCGGGACCGGGGCCGCCGCGGGTGCCACCTTGCCGCCGAGCTTGAACGCCCACAGGTGGTCGCCACGCGGGATGTCCGGGTACGGCAGCCCGTTCCCGCCCGCCAGGACCGCGATGTACTGCTCGCCGTCGATCTCGTAGCTGATCGGGCTGGTGTGCACCCCGGCGCCACACTGGAAGCTCCACAGGATCTTCCCGTCGGTGTCGTCCATCGCGTGCAGCACCCCATCGGGGCCGCCCTGGAACATGACCCGCCCGGCCGTGGTGAGGATGCCGTTGCCGTGCGCGAGCGACCATTCCCTGTCGAGGGTCCACACCGGCTTGTTCGTACGGGGATCGACGGCCGCGATGCCCCCGGCGAAGTACTCGCCCAGCGGGCGCGAGGTGTTGACCCGGCCGTCCCGGCTGTTGGAGAAGCCGGAGTTGATCAGCCCATAGCCGACGTAGATCCAGCCCGTGTGGGGGTTGAACGACAGGTGCGCCCAGTCGGCGCCGCCGCCCGCGCCGGGGAAGATGATGGTCGCCCGATCCCAGTGCGGCGTGTAGAGGCCGCCCCAGGCGTAGAACGGCACCGGCCTGGTCGCCTTGCCGAACTCCGGTGCCTGGGTGATGAACGGCGCGCCGCCGGGGAACGGCTGCGTCGGCGCGGTCTTCTGGCGTAAGTCCTGGGGCACGGGGCGCTCCGTGACTCCATGGACCGGCTCACCGGTGGCCCGGTCGAGGAAGTAGAACATGCCGGCCTTGCTGCCGTAGACGACGACCTTGCGCACGCCGCGGCCGATCCGTACGTCCACCAGCACCGGCGCCATGACGTTGTCCAGGTCCCAGATGTCGTGGTGCACCGACTGGAAGTGCCACTTGCGCTTGCCCGTCTTGGCGTCGATGGCCACGATCGAGTTGGCGAACAGGTTGTCGCCGCCCCTGCCCGAACCGTCCAGCCGGGGGTAGGAGCCGCCGAAGGTCCAGTAGACCAGCCCGAGGTCCGGGTCGATCGCCGGATGGATCCACGGCACCGCGCCGCCGGTCTTCCAGGACTCGCCCTCCCAGGTGTCGTTGCCGAACTGGCCCTCGCCGGGGCACGCCCAGAACGTCCACGCCACCTCGCCGGTGGCCGCCTTCAGGGCGTAGGCGCGGCCACGGGCGCCGCCGGTGCTGCCCTGCATGCCGACGTAGATCAGGCCGTCCCAGTAGACGACCGCGCCGGCCAGGGTGCCGGTCAGGCCGCCGCACTGCCCGTTCTGGGGGTCGCAGCCGCCGGTGTCGCCGCCGCCCTCGTCCTCGGTGATGAGCTGCCGCTGCCACACCACCTTGCCGGTGTCCTTGGCCAGGGCGTACACAATGTTGGCGCCGGAGGTGGAGAAGACCAGGCCCTCGCCGAGCGCGACTCCGCGCATGTTCGTCTGCTTGGTGCCGAGGTTCGTCTTCCACTTCAGCGCCCCTGTCCGGCCGTCCACGGCGAAGACGTTCTGCTGGGTCGTCTGGACGTACAGGATGCCGTTCTCCGCGACGCAGGTGCTCTGCTGGGGCGCGGCGGTGCTGCCGCCTTCCAGGTTCAGGTGCCAGGCGCCGCCGAGGCGGTCCAGGTTGCGCGCGGTGATCTTCTTGAGCGGCGAGTGGTTGTGGTTGCCGAGGTTGCCGCAGACCTTGGGGAAGTCCTTGCCGGCCGCACCTAAGGCGGCGGACTGCTCCGGTATAGAGGTGTCCGGACGAGCGGGTACGGCGGCCAGTGTCGCGGCCGCGCCGAGGAGGAAGTTGCGTCGTTCCACTGGCACCACGCCTTCTTGTGGTCCACTAGATGGACCTATAGATCCGCTTAACGGACGCACAATAAGCCGGTGCCGCGGTGAAGACAAGACCTTGCCGGGCTTCGGTGCGCTGGCTACGCTGTGGAACGATCGATCCACCTGGTGGACTTCGGAGGTGCCAGTGAGACCCTCTACGCTCGTGACCGCCGCCCTTCTGCTGGCGGTCGCCCTGCCCGCCTCAGCCGCCTCCAACGAGCCCGCGCCCGCCGGCGGCGTGTGCCGGGGCACCGACGCCCGCTGCTACCACGACTGGGGCAACTTCGACCCGGCCAAGGGCTACCGCCTGCTCGTCTACACGCGCACGGCCGGCCCCCGCCACGCCCACCTGGGCACCGTGCTCGGGCCGGGGCTCAACCCGCCGCTCAATGACGACAACGTGGCCGTGAAGGCCGTGCTCAAGCTGGGTCAGGACAACGGCTTCGCGGTCGACTACACCGAGGACGTCACCCAGCTCGCCTCGGCGCAGAGCCTGCTGAAGTACAACGCGGTGATGTTCCTGAGCACGACCAGGGACGCGCTCGACGACGCGGCGCAGACCGCGCTGCGCCAGTACGTCAGGGCGGGCGGCGGCTTCGTCGGCGTGCACAACGCCTTCGGCACCGAGTACAACTGGCCCTGGTACGAAGGGCTGCTCGGCGAGGCCAACTTCTACGACCACGGCCCCGTCCAGCCCGCCACCGTGCGCACGGTCGATCGGCGCGACGCCTCCACCGCGGGGCTGCCGCCGGCCTGGACGTTCAGCGACGAGTGGTACAACCTGGTCCCGGCCCCCACCCGCGTCCGCGTCCTGGCCCAGGTCGACGAGAGCACCATGCTGAAGGGCACCCGCGGCAACCTCGGCCATCCCGGGCACGGCAGGGACCACCCGGTCTCCTGGTGCCAGTACTACGACGGCGGCAGGTCGTGGGTCACCACGCTCGGCCACGAGGTGCAGGCGTGGACCGGCGACCAGCGCTTCCTCGGCCACCTGACCGGCGGCCTGCGGTCGGCGATGGGCATGGCGCCCTTCTGCCGCTGATCACTTCTCTCGCTGAACGCTTCTTTCCGCTGAACGCTTCTTGCCGCTGATCACTTCTGGGCGGAGTGGTGCAGGCCGCGCATGGCCAGCACGTAGCCGTGCACGCCGAACCCGACCACGATGCTCCGCGCGACCGGCGAGATGTAGGAGTGGTGCCGGAACGGCTCGCGGGCGTGCACGTTGGAGATGTGCAGCTCCACCACCGGCAGCTCCACGCCCTCGATGGCGTCGTGCAGGGCCACCGACGTGTGCGTGTAGGCGCCGGGATTGAACACCGCGCCCACGCACCGCCCGGCCTTGACCTCGGCCCCGGCCTCGTGGATCCAGTCGATCAGCTGCCCCTCGTGGTTCGACTGCCGGAACCGGAGGTCGAGGCCGAGCCCGGCGGCCTCCTGGCGGCACATCTCCTCGACGTCGGCCAGCGTCGTCGTGCCGTACACCTCCGGCTTGCGGGTGCCGAGCAGGTTGAGGTTCGGGCCGTTGAGAACGTACACGGATGTCACACATGCCTCACTTCGTGATCGTCGCCGCTACACCCGGTGGCGGGCCAGGTGCTCCAGGACCGACTGGTTGGCCTCCCAGCCGTCGGGGAACTTCACCGGCACGCCCAGCCGTACCGGCTCGGCCGACGGATGGGCGTCGAGCAGCTCGGCGATGCCCGCCCTGGCCACCACCACGCACGCGTGCCGGTGCCGCGAGGCCAGCACGCACAGCCGCCCCGACTCCAGGTGGAAGGCGGTGGCGTCCCGGCGGCCCGACAGCGGGTGCAGCACGATCGTCACGTCGTACTCGCGGCCCTGCAGCCGGTTGGCGGTGTCGACGGTGATCTCCGGCGGCAGCCCCGCGGCCCTGATCGCCGCCACCTGGTCGCGGTGCGCCGCGCCGACCGCGATCCGGTCGGCGGTCACCGGCCGTTCGCCCTGCTCGGAGCCCGCCACCGCGCCGCGCTGCAGCAGCCGCTCGGCCAGCAGCGCCACCGCCTGCACGGCCTCGCCGTCGGTGCGCACGGTGTGGCGGTTGGGCAGCTCCAGCAGCGCCCAGCCGGAGCGGGCCGCCTCCTCCAGCGCCCGGTCGTGCACGGTGCCCATGCCGCCGGTGGCCAGCTCCAGCCGCCGCTCGCCGGCCCCGGTGCCCGACCGGAACCCGGTGAACGGGTAGAACGCCTTCGACACCACCGGCGCGGCCGAGGCGGGCAGCCGCCACGACACCGGCAGCCGGTGCACCGGCAGGTCGGGGTTGTGGCGCAGCAGCACCGAGACCGCGCTCTGCAGCGGGTCCCACGACAGTCCGGACCAGCGGTCGCCGTCCACGATCGAGAACGGGTCGAGCTGGCCGGGATCGCCCACGAACAGCGCCCGCTCGAACAGCCCGGCGATGCGCAGCAGCTTGTCCGAGCGCATCTGGTACGCCTCGTCCACGATCGCCCACGGCCAGGTACGGCCGGAGATCCACGCCCACTTGTCCGACGTGGCGATGGTGATGTCGGGGTCGCCGAGATCCTGGATCCGCGTGCCGACCGTGACACCGGTCAGCTCCAGCAGCCGCAGCGGCGGCACGTAGCCGCTCGCCGACAGCCGGCCGACCGTCAGCCGCGGGTGCCGCTCCGAGATCCGCGTCACCAGGTCGTCGACCTGCTCGTTGGTCTGGGCGACGATCATCAGCGGCTCGCCGGTCTCGGCCAGGTGGGCGGCGGCCCGGACGACGAGCGTGGACTTGCCCGCCCCCGGCGGGGAGTCGACCACCACGCCGCGATTCCTGGGCAGGTCGGCGAGCACGTTCCTGATGACCTGCTCCGGACTAATGGCCTGCTCCGGGCTGGCGTCCTCGCCGGTCACGACCACTCCTCGCGGGCGTCCTCGTCGGTGGGGCGGTATTCGCGCGGCGGGCCGCCGTGCGTCCACGGCGTGGCCTCCGCGTCGGGCAGGCTCGGCGCGCCCTGGAAGTCGTCGGTGAGCGAGGTGTAACAGACCCGCTCGCCCACCTCGGGCACCGCGCCCGGAGTGGGCGTCTTGCCCCGGCCCATGCCCTTGGTGATCTTCAGCGTGACCAGGCCGTCGCTCGCCTCGACCAGCTGGGCGCCCTGGCCGCGCCGCTGCGGGGTGCCGAGCGTGGTGCCGGGTGCCAGGCGTACGGGATCGTCGGTCTTGACCACCACGAGCGGGCGCAGCTTGCGCGAGCGGCCCTCGCCCTCGAAGTTCTCCGGCTCGGTCTCCACGACCTCGCCCGCGAACGCCTCGCCGGTCAGCCGGTATTCGGCCATGACCAGCGGGTCGTCGTAGGCGCGCTGCACCTCGTAGGCGGCCTGGGCGCGCTCCATGCGCGCCAGGCGCGCGGCGGCGGCGATCGCGCCGTCATGCCTGGCCTGCGGCGGCGCGCCGTCCTCGATCTGCGCGGCCAGGCCGCTGAAGGAGGCGCGGTCCTGTTCCCACCGCTGCGCCACACTGTTGCCCTCGGGCAGGCCGGCGAGCAGGTCGATCGCCTGCCACATGAGCCGCCAGGTGGGTTCGAGCTGGGATCGGAGGGCTTCGGTGACGCGTTCGGCCGAGCCCTTCTCGATCGCCGGCGCCAGCACCTCGGCGTCGAACCCCGGATCGGTGACCGGTCCCGCGGGCGGCCAGATCAGCGGGTCCTCCGCGTCGTCACTGGGTCCCTCGGTGATCCAGGCGAGCAGCGCGGCCAGGTTCGCGTCCTCCAGGCCGCTCTGCCCGCTCGCCCAGTGCCTGCCCAGCTCGTCGGTCGCCGCGATGGTCAGCGACGACCCCGGATATCCGGCCCGCTCGGCGAACCAGGTCAGCCACCTGCCCAGCAGCGGCACCCCCGTGGGCACCGGGTAGGGCCCGTCGGCCCGGCGAAATCGGGTGGACCGGCCGAGCAGCCGGGTGAATGCCACCCCCGCCTGGTTCGGCACGATCAGCTGCGGCGCGTCGAGCGCCCGCTCGTAGGGGTCGGCGTTCTTGCGCTCCACCGTCTCCGTCTCGCGCAGAAAGCCCTGGATGTACGGCAGCAGCAACCCGGCCAGCTCGGCGGCCCAGGCGAAGCGCAGATCACGGTTACGCGGCTGGGTGACCACCAGCAGGCGGGGCTCGGCCCGGTCGGTGCCGAGCATGGCGGCCAGCGGCGCGGCGGCCTCACCGGAGAGCTTGAGCGGGATGAACACCATCGGCCGCGCCGACAGATGGCAGTGCCGGACGGTCGCGATGGGCTGCGCGATGCCCTCGTCGAGGGCCCGCAGCCGGGCGAGCGAGGTGAGCAGGCTCACGTCAGGCACTCTCTGCGCAGGCGTTCGGCGTTGCGCAGGAGCCGGGCGATCTCCTCCTGGCCCGGCGCCGGGTCGCGGGTGCCGTCGGCCAGCCCGAGCGCCTCGCTGACGGAGGCCACGCCGCCCAGCTCGTCGCGTACGTTACGGCCGAGCAGGTCGGAAGCACCCTCCTGCCGGGCCTCGTCGCGGCAGAAGAAGCACAGGTCACAGGTCGACAGGCAGTCCGGCGCGTAGCGGGCGTCGGAGCGGCGCAGCGCGTCGGCCAGCTCGGCGGCGGACCGGGTCGGCAGCCCGTCCTCGCCGGGCAGCAGGTCGAACGTGACCTCGTCGGGCAGGACGTCGAGCAGCCGGTCGAGCCCCGTCATCCGGTCGAGCTGGCGTTCCAGGACGGCCAGCTGCTTGCGCACGTCCACCAGCGTCGCGACCGGCCGGTTGGCGAAGTTCTCCGGGCAGACCAGCACGACCTCGTGCGAGACCCGCAGCGGGTCGTGTCCCAGCTCGTCGAGCAGTCTGCGCAGCGCCAGCACGTACACCGCCGCCTGCCGGGCCGCCGCGGCCACCGCGGCCGGGTCCGCCTGCCCGTCGATCACCGCGAACGACTTGATCTCCACGATGTGAAAGCGCCCGCCGAGCTGGAAGGCCACCACGTCCGGCTCCAGGTAGGCGGCGTGCCCGGCGATCTCCAGGGCGAGCAGCGGATGGTCGTAGACCGTCCCCGCGTCGTGCCCTTCGGCCACCGCCCGGTCGAACAGCGCCCGGGTGTGGGCGTGGCGCAGGTGCGCGCCGACGTTCTCCACGTCGTGGTAGGCCACCTCGGCGATCGGCAGGCCGAGCTGCTCCCGCAGCATGCGCAGCAACTCGGCGCAGCCGTCGGCCTTCACCAGCGCCTCGAACACGTTCCCGCGGGTGATCGCGAACGGCGACTGGCCGAACGGCGCGGGAAACCCCAGATGCCGGGCCGCGGCGTCCTTGTCGATCCCG
This sequence comes from Nonomuraea sp. NPDC049028, assembly GCF_043197735.1. Classification (NCBI taxonomy): domain Bacteria; kingdom Bacillati; phylum Actinomycetota; class Actinomycetes; order Streptosporangiales; family Streptosporangiaceae; genus Nonomuraea; species Nonomuraea sp. NPDC049028. Next base: position 178,952 of record NZ_JBICTR010000015.1, on the reverse strand, counting down.
GCGCCGTCCATGAGCGCCCGGCGTGAGCAGCCGGGGTTCGCCGCGAGCGCGGCGATGGCGCGGGCGTCGTGCGGCTTCGGTGGCGTCGTGCCTCGCAGCGCGTCAAGCCGGTTCATCGGCTGCCTCTCGTCTCGCTGTTGCGCGCTCTCACCCAGTGATCCTTTTCTTCGCGACAGTGCTCAGCGTAGCGGCGCCGAACAGCCGCGCTGTGTCACCGAGCTGCGTCGCCGCACGTTCGGCCAGCTCAGCGCGGTCCTGCGTGTCGCGCTCCACGTGCACCGCGAGCTCTGCACGCGCCGCCTCGATGACCCGGCCGGGGTCGGGTGGCCCCAGATCGCCGTCGGCGGCGCCGGGGATGTTGCGCGCCATCCTGGCCAGCAGCCGCGCCCCTCCGGGCTCAATGAGGGCGTCGGTCACCTGCTCGGCCACCGCTATGGCGCAGGTGAGGAAGTCGACGCGGGGGCTGAGCGGGCCGACCATCCGGCGCGCCTGTGGCCACGTACTGGCCGCCAGCAGGCCACGGGCGGGGGAGAGGCGGTCGGTCAGGGCCGCGCACAGGTAGTACGGGCGGCCGTACGGGGAGGACTTGAACGAGCGTTCCTCGTCGCGGCGCAGGCTGGTGAGCTGATTGCTTCTCAGCGTGCCGCCACAGAAGGCCGCGCCCACGGCGACGATCAGCCGTGGCTGGGCGCAGGCGCCCAGCAGGAGGAGACCCTGATGCACCTGCTCGCGCACGGTCACCAGCCGCGGCGCCGGGGGCTCGGGTTCGCTGTCTTTCCGATCATCCGCTGGGGCCGTGCTCACCAGGGCGTCCCAGGTGCGCTCGGCGCCGCGCAGCTCGGCGCGCAGGGTCCTGGCCGTGGCCGTGTCCTTGGCCCGCATGGCCCTGCGCACACCGGCTCGGAGCTCGTCGATCCGCCTCTCGAGATCGTCCAGCCGGTCACTCATGGCGCGAGCGTAGCAAGAGTTCCAGTATTTCCCAGTATTTTCAGGACATCGAGACGTTCGCGTGATCTACATTGTAAAGGGTGCGGTCCTGGTTTCCCGCCAAGCAAGGCTCACGTCACGGCGTACCGGCGATGGCGCATGCTCGGCACGGGGGACGTGCGCAGATGCACTGCATGATCGCGTCGAGAACGTCCTGGTCGTGATACAGGCACCGATCATTGCAGGTGTGGCGCGGAACGAACCCCGCCTGGATCTCGTCGGGCCACGGCTCTTCGCCTTCGCGGCAGCGGACGAACTGTTCGGGGTCCTCCGAGTGCAGGCCGTGCATGCGTTCCCGGGCCTGGGTCTCCAGGGTTCGCGTCTCCGCCACCATGGCCTTGAGTTCGGCGGCGAGGTCGGCGTACCTGTCATCGCCGGTTCGTACGTGCGCGGCCCGCAGCGCCATCACCGCATTGCCCAGGAATCGGCCGGCGTCCTGGAGGTCTGTGGTGTGATGCAGTTGGATGCCGGTCACGCTTCGGACCCACACGGCGTCGTTGTTCATTGATCAATCCTTCGGAGTGGCAGGCGCACCCACCCGTTTGGGAATTGCCCTAGGTCGGGAGGCATGTCAGGGGTTTGTGCGACTACACCTGAGGATAACCATCTGTTTGCGCAAGTTTCGGGCTAGGGCTGCGGGGTTGACCGTTGGCGGAGTGACGGCGGCGGTCGAACAGCCTTTGCGCGGGGTGTGTCGAAATGGCGGCAAGCCTGGCGTGGAAGGGGGATCGCTCCATTGGAGCGCACTCTGGCGCGGTAAACCACTTATGGGGATAAATAGGGGAAGATATTACCCGGCGCCGAGCGCCGGGCGGGCCGTGATCGCGATGGCCACCGCGCGATCCGTGTTCCTCTCTCCCACGACAGGTCGTCGATGCGCGGTGGCCGTTCTCGTTCTCAGGCGCCGCTCGACCAGGAAGATCACTTCCAGGGTCGTCATACGCGTCATGCCGTGGCGGTCAGCTCGTCACGGCGCACTGTCCGCGCTCCTTCCTGACAGGTCCTTCGGCATTCGGGCGTACGTCGAAGTCGAAGATCGCGGTGGGCAGGTAGAGCGAGCAGCAGGCGTTGGGAATGTCGACGATCCCGCTGATTCGCCCTTCGATCGGAGCCGAGCCGAGGATCAGGTAGGCCTGTTCGCCGGTGTAGCCCCACTTCTTGAGATACTCGACGGCATTGAGGCATGCCCTGCGGTAGGCCACCGTCGCGTCGAGGTAATAGTTGGTGTCGGTGTCATGGTCCACCGAGATCCCGATGAACGACATGAACTCGGAGTAGCGCGGCTCGACGTTTCCGGGCAGGAAGACCGGGTTGGTGGAGACACCGTACTTCTCCATGCCGCCCTTGATGAGGTCGACGTGGAAGTCGATGAAACCGCCCATCTCGATCGCGCCGCAGAAGGTAATCTCGCCGTCGCCCTGGCTGAAGTGCAGGTCACCTCCGGAAAGTTTCGCATCCTTCACCTGGACCGGGTAGAAGACCCGGGCTCCGCGGGTGAAGTTCTTGATGTCGTGATTGCCGCCGTTCTCCCTCGCCGGCACGGTACGGGCGCCCTCCTCGGCGATCCGCCGCGCCACATCGCCGCTCGCCGTACCGGCGATGGCGTTGTCGGCCAGCGGTGGCAGGCCGAGCGGTGGGACCCGTTGCGGATCGGTGTCGATGAGCGCCTGCTCCCTGCGGTTCCAGGAGGCGAGCAGCTCGGCTGACGGCGCGGTGCCGAACAGCCCTGGGTGGGTGATGCCGGTGAACCGGACACCTGGCAGGTGCCGGGATGTGGCCACCTGGCCGTGGAAGTCCCAGATCGCCTTGTAGGCGTCGGGGAAGTAGTCGGTCAGGAATCCGCCGCCGTTCGCTTTGGCGAACACGCCGGTGTAGCCCCATCCCTGTCCCGGTGCCTGCCCGACCTGCTGGGGAACCGCGCCGAGGTCGAGGATGTCGAGGACCAGGAGATCGCCCGGCTCGGCTCCGTCCACCCCGATGGGCCCGCTCAGCACGTGCGCGACGGTCAGGTCGACGTCCCGCACGTCGTTCGCGGAATCGTTGTTGCCTATCTGGGCGTCGGTCCATTCCCTGCATTCGACTCGGAACTCATCTCCGGGGCGGACCATCTCGGCCACCGGAACATCCGGGTGCCATCGATTGTGTCCCGGGATTTTCTGGTCGCGCATTGACCTCGATTGATCGATGCTGAATACGACGTTCGGCATGATGAATGCCTTTCTTGAATACGGATGCCGTCAGGCATGAAACGCATCGACCACCTCCTTGCAGGCGTCGCGGGTCTTCTCGTCAGGTCCACCGAGGGCGATGTGTCCGGTCGCCGGCGCCCATCGCATCGGCCGGTGCCGCCGCCGTGGGTTCACGTCCACGGGTCAACGGCCACAGTCCGATGAAGACCACCACGCCGAACACGGCGAGGATGAAGGCGATGAGGTTGGTGTTCCGCCAGTAGCCCGTCAGGATCATGAACGCGGGGATCGCCGCCGTGACCCACCCCTGGATCGCCGTCACCCAGCCCGTGTACCTGGTGATCTGCTCGTGTTTCAAACCCAGCAGCACGAAGAAGAGGAACCACAGGTAACTCCAGTAGAGCCAGATGACGCCGAACGCCGGATCGCCCAGGAGCCGGAAGTTCGCGTAGGAGTATCCGAGCGCCATGATGGCCACGAACAGCGAGAAGTAGCCGACTCCCGTGGAGTCGAAACCGCCCAGCAGGTTGATCCCGACGTACAGGTAGGTGAAACCGAACAGATAGATCCCGGACGCGCCGAGGACCTGGGCCGGGTCCCCGGGATTGAGGATGATCAGCACAGTGGGCGTGATCACCTGCAGGGTGCCGACGAAGAGATTGAAGATCGCCGCCGCGCGTGGATCGATCTTCTTCAGCAGCATCATCCCGTTGATGAAGAGCACCGCGCCGACGTAGAGAAGTCCGACGGCTCCCATGAGCGACGCACCTCCTGGTGTTGTCGTGTGGCGGCATCACTCACGCCGGGCGGCCTGTCACCGCCTCCGGACCGGCGGAGCCGCGTGTGTGAGCGGTTCACACGCACGCGCCGCGTTGTTTGTGTTGATCAAGGTTTGTGTTGATCAAGGCCGAGGCAGGCGTGGCAGCGCCGGGTGCGGCGGCGGTTCGCGCCGCTTGTGAGGCACGCTCGTGACCACCTCGGGTGCTTCCCGGCTCTGCTCCTCGCGGGTGAGCGCGGCATTGACTACTGAAGGCACCCGGCTGAGGTACGGCGAGGAGAAGACTCGACGGGAGGGGCGGTGGCACGCGGGGCATTCGCGGGCCGCCGCGGCGGTCCCGATCGGTAGATGCACGTCGAATCGTCCGCAGTCGGGGCAGCGATACTCATACGTCGCCATAGGCATTCCTCCGCAGAGATCCGACTCGATCTTCTCCGGCCCTCGGCGCCGCAGAGCCATCGCCGGCCTGCGGCGATCTAGGCATACTTCAAGTAACCTCCGCCGCCAAGCCCATGTCAAGGTCGTCGAATGCTGCGGCAATTTCCCGGAAAACCAGCTCTGCGCGGAAAAGGGGGTAAGAGTAGCGGAAGGGTGTCCACGGAGGCGATAAACGTGGTCAGACTTTTAACGTCGGCACGCCCATAATTGCCTGACCCGCTGGGAGAATTTGCCGGACATTTGATGGATTTCACGATTTTGACCAACAACGAAGACACGGCCATCGACGGCCGCGGGCAGGTCGCGGCGCGTCCGGTGTCAACGCGCGGCTACGGGAGGCCGGGGACGGCGAGTGCCCAGCCGCGGTCCTCGGTGAGGAAGCGGTCCAGGCGGAGCCCGCACTCGGCCAGTGCCGCGCGCAGGTCGTCGTCCGTCAGCCGCCAGGACGTGAACGACTGGGTCCACACCCGATCCCGGTGCGTGTAGCGCATCGTCGCGTTGAACTGGTCCGGCCCGGCCGCCTCCAGGGCCGCCAGCGTGACCGTCATGTCGCCGTCCGTCCTGCCCTGGCCGGGCCGCCGGGCGTCGTGCGTCTCGGGCGGCGTCCACTCGATCAGCACGGCTCCGCCGGGCGCCACGTGCCGGGCGCAGGCCGACAGCAGCGCCCGCCGGCCGTCCTCGTCGGAGGTGTTCACCAGGTACGAACCCAGCATGACCGCGTCGAAGCGCCGCTCCAGCCGCAGATCCTGCGCCCGAGCCTGTACGGTCCGCGCGCCCCGCACGTGGGCCAGCATCTCGGCCGACTCGTCCACGGCCACCACCTCGAAGCCGTGCTCCAGCAGCGCGTGCGTCACCCGGCCGACGCCCGCGCCCAGCTCCAGGACGGAGCCGCCGCGCGGCACCACCTCCGCGACCAGCTCCGCCTCGCCGCGGGGCTTCAGCAGCGTGTAGTACTCGACGGGGGAGCCGTCAGGGGTGATCGAGCCGGGGCCGGTCCCGGAGCGGGGGATGATCGTCATGCCTTCGAATCTAACTCCGGGCGAGCGCACATGGGATCCCGTTCTCGCGGGGACGAAGGTGCTGTGTCCCCTCAGGTGCGTCATCTGATCGGCGCGGTGGCCGGGTCGGCCGCGCTGCCCCTCGTCTACTACCTGACCGAGGCGGGCGCCAGGGCCCTGCGAGCGGCGTACGCCGCCTTCCGGCCCGCGCCCGCCGGGCTCGGCTACCTGACGGCCGTGGCGGCCATCGTGCTGCTGCTCGCCGCCTGGTCGTGGCTGTCGCCGCTGGCCGCGCTGGCCTGCGGGCTGCCGCTGACCGCCGCCGCCGCGCTGTTCGCGTTCGACCTCGACGTCGCGCTCGACCTGGCGGGCCGGCTGCCGAGCTTCGCGGTGCCCACCGGCCAGCCGGTGGGCACCCTGGCCGGTGAGCCGCCGGGCGCCCTGGCCGGGGTGACGGGCCTGTACGCCGTCATCGGCGTCCTGCTGGTGTTGTCGGCGCTGCTGCCGCGCAGACGGCGATCTATCCTGGGCGGATGAGCGGACGGGACCCGGATCGGCGCAAGGCGCTGCTGGACGCGGCGGACCGGGTCATCCTGCGCGAGGGCCCCGAGGCGTCGATGGCCGCGATCGCCGCCGAGGCCGGGATCACCAAGCCGATCCTCTACCGCCATTTCGGCGACAAGAGTGGCCTCTACGAGGCGCTGGCCGACCGCCACGTGCGCACGGTCATCGCCCAGCTGCGTCCGGGGTTCGCCGGGGCGGCGTCCGACGTCCGGCCGGGGTTCGCCGAGGCCGAGGCTGACTTGCCGCCCGGGTTCGCCGAGGCAGCCTCCGACCTGCGCGGCCGGGCCAGGACGACGATCACCGTCTACCTGGACCTGATCTCGGCCAACCGCAACCTCTACCGTTTCCTGTTCCACCGGGCCAGCGCCGAGGACACCCGGATGCGCTCCCACATGACCGCGCTCGTGCGCAGCCTGGGCGAGGAGCTGGGCGGGGTGCTGGCCGCCCAGCGGGTGGTGCCGGAGCCCGTACGCGCCCAGGTGCTCGGTCACGCGTTCGTCGGCATGGTGCAGACCACCGGCGACTGGTGGCTGGAGCATCCGGAGGTGGATCGGGCGGAGGTCGTCGAAGGGCTGGTGGACGTGATCGTCGCGGCCGTCAGTCACCGAAGCGGGAGAGCGTCTTGAATTCCCTGTAGTTCCCTGAAGGAATCAGGCAACTCGGACGGGCGTGGCCTGGCCTGGCCTGGGCTGCCCCGGTGCTTGGCGAGCATGAGCACGGGGGTGGCTTTGGCGTGGTGGAAGCCGGTCCGGTGGTGAGAATTCCTGACATGTCCTGTCCGGTATGGCTGGTGCCGTCCCGGCTTGGGTGCATGGCCCGCCGGACGCTGTCCACCGCTGGTGGGCGGTGGGGCGGGCACCGTGCGCCGGTCGGGCACACGGCTGGACGTCATCGGGTTGTTTCGTGAGTTGGCTGAGGTGCGGGTGGGCCGTTTTGGGGTGGGGCGGTTCTTGGCTCTGTCGCGTGCTGCCGGTCGGGGGCCGGGCAATGCTTGAGCACCGACGTGCCGTCCCCGCACCGGGGGCAGTATCGGGAGGTGCCGCGGGCTGGGACGGTGACCACGGCGATGGCGTGCTTGGCGGCCAGATGCCGGATCGCCTCGACGATCTGCCCGCGTATCTGCCCCGACAGGCGCGTGTTCGCGTTGCCTCGGCGTCCGCGTGCTTCCAGGGTGGCCAGGTCTTCCAGGTAGATGACCGTCGTCCCGGCGGCCACGGCCTGGTCGACTGCCCAGCGGGCGGCCGACCAGGCCAGCGCCTTGTTCAGGTTGCGGATGCGCGCGCACAGTCGCTCATGTTCGACACCGAGGACCTGGTAGGCCGCGCTCAACGCGGCGAACGGCACCAGCCCCACGCCCAGGCTCGTCACCCCGAACCCGTAGAGCACCAAGGCGAGACCCGCCATCACGGCGACCGCGAAGACCACCTTGCCCAGCGAGAACAGCATACGATCAACGGCAACGGGTTTTCGGCCGAGCGGCAGTGGCACGGGTTCTCAGCCGAGCAGCCGCAGCAGGTCCCACTCGTTCTCGCACACCCTGCGCCCGATCGCGGCCAGCTCGACCGAACGCGCGCCGCCGCGCAGGTGGCGCATCGTCTGCATCATGCAGATGACGCCCCATTTGAGCACGCCGAACGTCTCCCACCAGCGCAGCGCGTCCCGGTCGACGGGCTGCCCGCCGGCCTTCTCGTACGCGCTCACCAGGTCGTCATAACCGCCGAAACCGCCCACCGGCAGCGGCGAGCCGAACCGCCACGCCTTCACGCACAGCCAGCCGAGGTCCTCGACCGGGTCGCCCGCGTGGGCCAGCTCCCAGTCGAGCACCGCCCGGATCCCCTCGGACCCGACGATCAGGTTGCCGTTGCGGAAGTCGCCGTGCACCACGGTCCGCCGCGCCGCCGCCGGCCGAGTCGCCGCCAGCCGCCGGAAGGCCAGCTCGAACACCGGATGCGGCTCACCGATCTGATCGAGCACGTCCCGCCACTGCCGCAGCGGATGGTCGGTCACGGGCACGCCAGTCAGGCCCGTGGGCACGGCAGCGGTGGCCGGGTCCGGGGCGCCAGCAGGGGGGAGCGCGGACAGCGGCATCCGGTGGATCGCCGCGAGCGCCTCGCCGCACTGGGCGGCCAGCCGCGGCCGGACCCCCGCGTACGCCTCGTCACGCAGGATCCTGCGCGGGATCGTCTCGCCCGCCACCCGCGTCATGAGGATGTACGGCTCACCGGCCGCCACGACCCGCGGCACCGGCACCCCGGCCTCGGCGGCGGCCCGCATCAGCGTGGCCTCGCTCGCCAGGCTGCCACCGGCCTCCAGGGCGGCGCCGGGGGAGTCGAGGCGCAGGATCAGTTCGTGCCGTTCGTCCCCGTCGAGCACGTCGAGCGCCCACGTCTCACGCGAGGCCCCGCCGGGGAGCCGCGCGCTGAAGGGCACCGACGCGCCGGGCCCGAAGACCTCGCGGACGATCGAGTGGACCATCGAGTGGACCGGCTCCGTCATCGCAGCCCGAACTCCCAGTTCCCGCCCGCCGCGTAGGCGCCGAGTATCCGCCGTCCCACGGAGTCGATGTGCACCTCGTCGGGGCCGTCGTAGATCCGCCCGGCCCTGGCGTGCCGGTACATCCGGTCCAGCGGGGTGTCCGGAGTCAGCCCCGCCGCGCCGTACACCTGGATGGCCCGGTCGATCACGTTGTGCAGCATGCGCGAGCCCACCACCTTGATCGCGCCGATCTCGACCCGGGCTTCCGAGCCGGCGTCGATGGCCCGCGCGGCGTCGAGCGTGAGCAGCCGCGCGGCCTGGATCTCGGTGTAGGAGTCGAACACGTGCTGCCGCATGAGCTGCTTGGCGGCCAGTGGCTCACCGAACGCGCTCCGCTCGCGCAGCCGGCGGCACATCAGGTCGAAGGCCCGCTGCGCCTGGCCGAGCCAGCGCATGCAGTGGAAGATCCGTCCGGGTCCCAGGCGCCGCTGCGCGATCACGAACCCGTCGCCGCGCTCCCCCAGGAGGTTCGAGGCGGGCACCCGGACGTTGTCGTAGCGGACCTCGCAGTGCGCGCCGTCCAGCCCCAGGACCGGTGTCTCGCGGATGATGTCGTAGCCCGGTGTGTCGGTCGGCACGAGGATCATGGAGAAGGACCGGTGCGGCGCCGCGCCGTCCTCCGTCCGGCACATCACGGTGGTGTACGCGGCCCGGGACGCGCCGGTCGTGAACCACTTGTGCCCGTTGATCACCCATTCGCCCCCGTCGAGGACCGCGGCCGTCCTGAGCTGCGTCGGGTCGCTGCTCGACACGGACGGCTCGGTCATCGCGAAGCTCGGCGAGATATCGCCGCGCACCAGCGGGTCGAGGTAGCGTTCCCGCTGCTCGGCCGAGGCGTGCTCGTGCAGCATCAGCGAGTCCTGCAGCGTGTACGTCCCCAGCGCGATCTGCCCGAACTCGCTACGCCCCTGCACCTCGTTGACGTAGACGTAGTCGAGGAAGGGCAGCCCGCCCCCGCCCAGCTCACGCGGGTGACCGAGGGCCCACAGACCCTCCTTTTTGGCCTCCGCCCGCAGTTCGTCGAGCGCCGCCCCGGCGGCCGGCCCGCCCTGGTGGAGCACGTTCTCGGCGGGCTCGACCCGCTCGGTCATGAAGGTGTGTACGGCATCGCGGATGGGGCGGACGCTGTCAGGGACGGCGAAGCTCATGACAGGATCTCAACCGATAATCGTTGCCCGGTCAACGGATTCGGTCGCGTTTCCAGGCCGCCCACCGGCCGGACGCGGCAGGGTCAGCACACGCCGGGCAACCCGCACACCTTGGCCGCCATCTTCCTGGCCTCCTTGGTCAGGCCGCCGGGGTTGTAGCTCCCCTCGTCGGTCGTGTAGATCATCAGGGCGCTGCCCTTACGTGCGACGACACCGGTGACGGTCTGGTTCACGTGGCCGTCCTGCCGCGTCTGGTACCCCATGCCCCAAGCCTCATCGCCCGCCTTGGCCTTGTTCGTCCGCCACCGGATCGAGAGTTCGGGCGACGACGGATCGCCCTTGCGCGCGCATCGCTTGACCTCGGCGCGCAGCCGGGTGAGCACGGCATGGGCGGCACGCGGGCTCTTGTAGATGATGAGCTGTTCGGAGGAGCCGCTGGGGGCGGAGGTCCCGAGCGTGATCGTGCGGGCCGCCAACCGGCCGCCGTCAACGGCGCGCCGGTGCCCGCACGGGTTCAGCTCCAACGGCCTGGTGAGTTTGTCGCTGATCTCGTAGCTGACTTCAGCGGCCTCGTCGGGGCTCAGCGGCTTGCGCGCGTCGCGCTCCATGAGCAGGAAGTTCTTCGGAATCTCGGTCACGGTCACCGGGGACAAGGCCAGCGCCAGGGAGAGGGTCACATGGATCATGAAGGGTTGGACGCCGGCGGGGACGACATTGTTGGCGACGGGAACGCCACTCAGTGGACGGCAGGTTCGAGCAACACCGTGCGCAGCTGGGACGGCGCCGACCGCAACACGGCCGTCCAGACCACCGGAACGGACCTGGCCGCCGTCGTCTACGTCCGCGACGCCACCGACCAGATCATCCGCCGGGACGCGACCGGTGACCCCACACCCAGCGCGTGAACGGTCAGCAGGCCGCTGCGCATCAAAGTCGTCATCCGGCACTCGGCCAAGGATGTGTATTGGATCGTCGGCAAGAGAACAGCCCGGGAATACCACTACAGAATGGGTGGTAACGGCTGGCGGCTCAAGAGCTACCGTGTCGGAAAGCGGGCCGATCCGCGAATCGAAGCCGTTCCGATGGGGCTGTCTCTCCGTCTTCGCAGGCGGGATGGCCGCAGTAGGCGCCGCGTCAACGACCGGTCCATGGGGGACAGGTTGGGCCCTTATAAGGGTGGGAGCGGCGATGAAAGCCGCGAAACGCTGATGAGTCAAAGGAGTTCCTGATGGCAACCCCGCACGACGTTCCCTCGGCGGCCCACCTGGTGGCGGCCGTCCGCGACTTCCTGGCCGACGACGTGCTGCCCGCGGTCGAGGGCCGGGTGCGCTTCCACACCCGGGTGGCGATCAACGTGCTCGGCATGGTCGAGCGGGAGATCGAGCTCGGCCCCGGCCAGGCGGAGGAGCACGGGCGGCGGCTGGCCGGGCTGGGGGTGAGCGACGACGCGGAGCTGGCGGCGGCCGTCCGCGAGGGCCGCCTCGACGACTCGGCCCTGGTCGAGGCGCTCAGGGACGCCGTACGGGCCAAGCTGGACGTGGCCAACCCCGGCTATCTCGGCGACGGCTAGTCGATGCCGACCGGCTGACGGCCGGTTCCCAACCGGGAACCGGCCGTCAACCGGCCAGGAAGGCGATCAGTGCGATGCCGCCAGGTCCAGGTCCTTGACCTTGGGGTCGCCCTCGTCAGCGAAGTAGTCCTCGCGCGAGGTCGCGTCCGGCCCGTCGGCCACCTTCATGGCCCGGAACACCAGCGTGCCGAGTGCCGCCACGATCAGGTTCACGGCCAGCGCCAGGAAGCCCGCGTAGATCGTCATCTTGGTGTCGATCCCGAGGTTGGCCAGCCCGAACGCCGAGCCGCCGAAGTGGGCCTTGCCGTTGGCCGGGTTCGGGATCATGTACAGCATCCAGATGCCCGCGCCCATCCCGGCGATCCAGCCGGCGATCAGGCCGCCCTTGTGGAACCAGCGGGTGTAGAGGCCCAGCCCCACGGACGGCAGCGTCTGCAGGATGATCACGCCGCCGATGAGCTGCAGGTCGATGGAGAACTGCGGGTCGAGCAGCAGGATGCAGAGCACCGCGCCCACCTTGACCACCAGGGAGACCAGCTTGGAGACCTTGGCCTCCTGGGCGTCCGTGGCGTCCTTGCGCAGGTATTCGCGGTAGATGTTGCGGGTGAACAGGTTCGCCGCCGCGATCGACATGATGGCCGCCGGGACGAGCGCGCCGATGCCGACGGCGGCGTAGGCGACGCCCGCGAACCAGTCGGGGAACATCTGGTCGAACAGCGCCGGGATGATCGTGTTGGTGTCCGCCTTGCCGTTGGCGCCCATGACCGGCTTGGTGCCCGCCGCGATCGCCATGAAGCCGAGCAGCGCGATCAGGCCGAGCAGGAAGCTGTAGGCGGGCAGCGCCGCCATGTTCCGCTTGATGACGCCGCGGTTCTTGGAGGCCAGCACGCCGGTGAGGCTGTGCGGGTAGAGGAAGAGCGCCAGTGCCGAGCCGAAGGCCAGCGTGACGTACTGGAGCTGGTTGCCGGCGTTGAGGGTGATCCCGTCGCCAGGCGCCGGGCTCGCCTCGAACTTGGCCTTGGCCGCGTCGAAGATCGACCCCCAGCCGCCGAGCTTGGCCGGGATGTAGATGACCGCCGCCAGGATCACGATGTAGATCAGCGTGTCCTTGACGAAGGCGATCAGCGCCGGCGCCCGCAGCCCGGACTGGTAGGTGTAGGCCGCCAGGATGGCGAAGGCGATGATGATCGGCAGGTGCCCGGTGATGCCCATCGTCTTCAGCACGGCCTCGATGCCGACGAGCTGCAGGGCGATGTACGGCATGGTCGCCACCAGGCCGGTGATCGCGATGATCAGCGCCAGCGTCGGCGACCCGAACCGGGCCCGGACGAAGTCGGCCGGGGTGACGAACCCGTGCACGTGCGACACCGACCACATCCGGGCCAGCACCAGGAACACCAGCGGGTAGACCACCACCGTGTACGGCAGGGCGTAGAAGCCCAGCGCCCCGGCCCCGAACACCAGCGCGGGCACGGCCACGAAGGTGTAGGCGGTGTAGAGGTCGCCGCCGACCAGGAACCAGGTGATCCAGGAGCCGAAGTTCCGGCCGCCCAGGCCCCACTCGTGCAGGCTCTCGATGTTCTCGGGCCGCCGCCATTTGGCCGCCACGAAGCCCATGACGCTCACCGCGAGGAACAGCAGCGCGAAGACGACCAGCTCGGTCACGTTGGCGTTCACTTGGTCATCCTGTACACGATCGTGGTGCAGCCGACGCCGACGATGATGAAGGCGATCTGCAGCCAGTAGAACAGCGGGAAGCCGAGCAGCCGGGGCTCGTCGGCGTTGAACAGGAAGGTCAGCAGCGGCAGCACGATGGGCAGCACCAGCAGCCAGTTCCAAGGGCTGCGGTCACTGCGTGCCCGCCCGGGTTCCCCGGTTGTCATCGACCCCTCCGAAGCATGGATCAGGAGCCGGTCTACGCTCTGAACCGGCTCCTGACATCTCGTCAATGGGAGGAGATTAGCTTTTCCAGGGGATTAATCCCAATGTCGGCTGGGTTACGGTTTGGCCTAAATGTCACGTCGAACCGGACAGGTTGAGATCCTTGATGCGCGGGTCTCCCTCGTCGGCCGTGTAGTGCTCGGGGGCGGTGCCGTCGGGGCCGTCCGCGACCTTGAGCGCCCGGAACAGCAGCGTGCCGAGTGCCGCCACGATCAGGTTCACGGCCAGCGCCAGGAAGCCCGCGTAGATCGTCATCTTGGTGTCGAGGCCCAGCTTGGACAGCGCGAACGCCGAGCCGCCGAAGTGCTCGTGCTTGGTGGCCGGGTTGGCGACGTTGTAGAGCATGAGGATGCCGGCGCCCATTCCGGCGACCCACCCCGCGATCAGCCCGCCCTTGTGGAACCAGCGGGTGAACAGGCCGATCGCGACCGACGGCAGCGTCTGCAGAATGATCACGCCGCCGATGAGCTGCAGGTCGATGGAGAACTGCGGGTCGATGAACAGGATGAACAGCACCGCGCCGATCTTCACCACCAGCGAGGTGACCTTGCTGACCCCGGCCTCCTGGGCGTCGGTCGGATCGCGGTTGATGTACTCGCGGTAGATGTTGCGGGTGAACAGGTTCGCCGCCGCGATCGACATGATGGCCGCCGGGACGAGCGCGCCGATGCCGACGGCCGCGAACGCGACGCCAGCGAACCAGTCGGGGAACATCTGGTCGAACAGCTGCGGCACGACGGTGTTGACGTCGGTGCCGATCGGCTTGATCTTCGCCGAGATCGCCATGTACCCGAGCAGCGCGATGAGCGCCAGCAGCAGGCTGTAGGCGGGCAGCGCCGACATGTTCCGCTTGATCACGTCGCGGTTGCGCGAGGCCAGCACGCCGGTGACGCTGTGCGGGTAGAGGAACAGCGCCAGCGCCGAGCCCAGCGCCAGCGTGACGTACTGGAGCTGGTTGTTGGCGTTGAGCAGGGTCCCGTCGCCGGGCGCCGGGGTCGCGGCGAACTTGGCCGTGGCGTCGCCGAAGATCTGGCTCCAGCCGCCCAGCCGGGCCGGGATGTAGATGATCGCGACGAGGATGACCAGGTAGATGAGGATGTCCTTGACGAAGGCGATGAGCGCGGGCGCCCGCAGCCCCGACTGGTAGGTGTAGGCCGCCAGGATCACGAACGCGATGATCAGCGGCAGGTCGGTGAGCAACCCGCTGCCGGACACGCCCATCGTCTTCAGCACGGCCTCGATGCCGACCAGCTGCAGCGCGATGTACGGCATGGTCGCCACGATCCCGGTGATGGCCACCAGCAACGCCAGCGTCGGCGAGCCGAACCGTACCCGCACGAAGTCGGCCGGCGTGACCAGGCTGTGCACGTGCGACACCGACCACAGCCGGATCATGATGAGGAACACGATCGGGTAGGTGATCACCGTGTACGGCACCGCGAAGAACCCGGCGGCGCCCGCCCCGAACAGCAGCGCGGGCACGGCCACGAAGGTGTAGGCGGTGTAGAGGTCACCGCCGATGAGGAACCAGGTGATCCACGCCCCGAAGTTGCGCCCGCCCAGCCCCCACTCGTTGAGGCTGGCCAGGTCGGTGGGCCGGCGCCACCGGGCGGCGACGAAGCCCATGCCGCTGACCACCAGGAACAGGACGGTGAAGATGATGATCTCGGTCAGATGCTCGCTCACCGCTGCCTCCGGCGCTTGGTCATCTGGTAGACCAGCGTGGTCGTGCCCACGCCGAGGGCGATGAAGGCGATCTGCAGCCAGTAGAACAGCGGGAAGCCCAGCAGCCGGGGCTCGTCGGAGTTGTACAGGAACGTCAGCAGGGGGATGGCGATGGGGAGGAGCAGCAGCCAGTTCCAGGGGCTGCGGTCACTCTTGTCATCGGGCAAGGCGGTCTCCTAGGGGAGATGCGGCTCTTGCCCTCGCAGACTAGTGAGGTGATTATTTCGGTCAGGTCACTGATCGACGAGTGGTCGGCTCCCCGCGACGAACGGTCGGTCCCGTGATGAGGCCCGGTCGCTCAGACATTCCGCTCGGGCGGCGGTCCTCGGCCGGCCGGCAGCCGGTCCCGCGTAAAACATGACAAGAGATGTCCTCTTTCCGGCATCGCGGTGCGGGTGGATCACCTGGACCCGGCACAGGTGAAGGCGCTGGCCGAGCGGATCGAGCGCGAGCAGGGACGGCTTGATGTGCTGGTCAACGACGTGTGGGGCGGCGAGCCGCTGTACGAGTGGGACACGCCGGTGTGGAAGCACCATCTGGACAACGGGCTGCGCCTGCTCAGGCTGGCCATCGACACCCACCTGATCACCAGCCATTACCTGCTGCCGCTGCTGATCCGCCACCCGGGCGGGCTGGTGGTCGAGGTGACCGACGGCACCACGGGCTACAACGACACGCATTACCGGGTCTCGCCGTACTACGACCTGGCCAAGGTGTCGGTGAACCGGCTGGCCTTCAGCCAGGCGCACGACCTGGAGCCGTACGGCGGCACGGCGGTGGCGCTCACCCCGGGGTTCCTGCGCTCGGAGGCCATGTTGGAGCTGTTCGGCGTCACCGAGGAGACCTGGCGCGAGGCGGCGCCCGACCCCGCGTGGGCGGTGTCGGAGACCCCGGCCTACGTGGGCCGGGCGGTCGCCGCCCTGGCCACCGACCCGGACAAGGGCCGCTGGTCGGGCCGGTCGGTCTCCAGCGGCGAGCTGGCCCAGGTGTACGGGTTCACGGACGTGGACGGCAGCAGGCCGGACGTGTGGCGCTTCATCACCGAGGTCCGGGAGGCCGGTAAGGAGGCCGACCCGGAGGACTACCGGTAGAGAGCCGCCCGCCGGTAAGGGCTACCGGTAGAGGTCCGCCAGCCGGGCCGCCGTCCCGGCGACCAGGGCGCGCAGCTCCGGTGGTTCGAGCACCTCCGCCTCCGGCCCGAAACGCAGCACCTGGCTGTAGGCCACCTGGACCGACTCCACCCCCAGCCGGACCGTCCCGTCGGGCTGGAGCGAGGCCAGCGCGTCGGGCAGGGCCGCCGGGTCGGCGATGTGGCGCAGCAGGCGCACACCCGCCTCGCTCAGCCGCAACGTGATCGTCTCGCGCAGCAGCGAGCGGGTGAACGCCGCCGACTGCCCCGTCCAGAAGGCCGCCAGGTCGAAGCCCGGGTCGCGCTCGAAGACCCGGGCCAGCACGGAGATCTCCCCGAACCGGTCCACCCGGTAGATCAGGAACCGCTCCCCGCTCCTGGCCGCCAGATACCACGCGCCGGCCTTGAGCACGAGCCCGTACGGCTCCACCGTCCGCTCCGCGCCCTTGTAGACGGCCGTCACGGCGAGGTCCCGCCAGACGGCCCTGGCCAGCGGCGCGAGCGCGGCCGGGGGCGGGGAGTCACCGGCGAACCAGCCGGGCGCGTCCAGGTGGAAGCGCTGCGCGGCCGTCGCGGGCGCGTCGCGTACGCCGGGTGACAGCGCCGCGGCGGCCTTCAGCCGGGCCGTCGCGGCCACCTCCTCCAGCCCCATCTCGCGCAGCGCCGCGGGCACCCCCGACAGGAACAGCGCCTCCGCCTCGGCCCGGTCGAGCCCGGTCAGCCGGGTACGGTAGCCGTCCAGCAGCCGGTAGCCGCCGCCGCGCCCCCGATCGGCGTAGACCGGCACCCCCGACTCCGACAGCGCGAGCACGTCGCGGTGGATGGTCCGCTCGGACACCTCCAGCTCCTCGGCCAGCTCCGCGGCCGTCATCCCGCCGCGCCCCTGCAGCAGCAGGAGCAGCGACATCAACCGCGCGGCGCGCACAGCGGCAGGATCATGGCCGAGGGATGCTCGGGGGAGTGGAACACCTCGATGTCGGCGGGCACCATCTCCCCGCCCAGCCCGAGCGACTGGCCGGTGCCCGGATTGCGGGCGATCGTCGGGTAGGCCCCGGCGGCGACGTGCACCCGGATCCGGTGGTCGCGGGCGAACCGATGCCCGACCGGCCACAGGTCCACCAGCACCCGCCGGATGTCGTCGGCCGCCGAGTCCGGACCCAGGCGCCGCACACCCTCGCACACGTTGAGCGAGCGGCCGTCCGGATGCACGTCGCAGACGCGCACGACCACGTCCACGTACGGGGTGCTCGACCTGACGAACAGCTCGGCGCCGACCGGCCCGATCAGCTCCACGTCCGACTCCAGCGCGGCGGAGCTGTAGACCAGCACATCGCGCCGCGCCTCCAGCCGCCGCTGGTCCCTCGGCCTTGAGTCGGCCAGCAGCACCGGGCCGCCGAGCACCGGCGTCGGATGGTCCGGGTGGTAACGGAAACGGTCGGGCTCGTCCTCCTGCGGGAGCTCGGTGCCGAGCCCGAAGCCGTGCTGCAGGTGCCACCGCTCCGGCCGCATCTCGGGCACCGGCCAGTCGGGGTAGTCGCGCCACTCCTCGGCTCCGGTCACGTACAGCCGCACCGGATCGGGGCGCAGCCCAGACGGGTCGTCCAGCAGGTGCGCGCGGAACCAGGCCAGCGCGTCGGCCATGGCCGGCCGCCCGTGCCGGCGGTCCACGTGGTACCAGGGCCCGATCGTCAGGTACGGCCGCCGCCCGGCCGCCCGCATCGCCTGGTAGTCCTTGAGCTGCCACGGCAGGAACACGTCGTACCAGCCGCCCAGCATGGTGACGGCCGCCTCCACCTCGCCGACCTTCGGGGAGAAGTCACGCTTGTCCCAGTACGGCACCGCCGGGTCCGCATGGTGCTCCAGGAGGTCCTGGAAGAAGGGCAGCGGCCGCCCGGCCGACACCTGGTCCAGCTCGGCCACCGGCCGCCCGGACAGGACCGCCCGGCGGGTCAGCCGGGGCGCCGTCAGCATCGCCGTACCTCCGAAGGGGCGGGACATGGCGTCGGTCAGCGTGGTCCAGCTCAGCGCGGACTCCAGCGCGAACGCCCCGCCCACGTAGGCGGCGTCCCTGAACTGCGAGGCGGTGATCTGCGTGGCCATGGCCTTCAGCTCCGGCCCGGCCTCGGCCGCGATGGCCCACTGCGCGTAGCCGAGATAGGAGGGGCCGAACATCGCGAACGACCCGCCGTACCAGGGCTGCGCGCGCATCCAGGCGACGGTGGCCAGGCCGTCGTCGTGCTCGTCGCCAAGGGGGTCCAGCGTCCCGCCCGAGCCGAAACCGCCCCGGCAGCTCTGGATCACCACCTGGAAGCCGCGCCGGGCGAAGCCCCGGCCGCACATCCAGCCGAACAGGCCGCGCCGGCCGTACGGGGAGCGGATCAGGATCACCGGCGCGCGGTCCCCTCCTCTGACCGGCGCGTAATGGTCGGCCAGGAGGGTCACGCCGTCGGGCATCGGAATGGGAAGGTCACGCCGGACCCGCACACGTCGCATTACCTACCAGTAACAGATGCCCCCGGGGTCCGGTAGCCCGGGGGCACCCCAACGGCCGGGGCGTCAGTCGAAGTGCTGGTAGCGGGGCCAGGCCACGCTCCACGGCTGCTTGAGCCCCCGGCACAGGAAGATGCCCATGCCCTGCAGTTCGTTGTCGACGCCGACGCCGTTGTCGACGCGGTCCTTCTGCTCGCAACTGTCGTACTGGAAGTCCATGCCGCGCGGGCCGATGTTCACCATGACCGCGACGGTGGCGTTCTCGGGCGGCGGACCGTACTCGTGGAGCTGGTTCTGGCCGCTGTAGACGCGCGGGATCCCGGCGCGCACGAGCGCGCCGTGCTCGCCGTAGCTGCCGGTCATGACGATGGCCCGCGCCTGGTCCTCCGGCGGCAGCGCGCGCAGCACGTTCTGAACCTTGGCCGCGAACTGCGGCCAGCCGATGGACTCGCGCACGACCTCGTCGATCGCCGGTATCGGGGTGGCGGCCAGCTTGGCGGCCGGGATCAGCGGCAGCGCGATCACGGCCGACACCAGGCCGTTCACCACGAGGAACCCGGTGGCCAGGCGTACCTTGCCCAGACCCGCCGCCTCCACGCTCACGCAGCCCGCCGCGAACAGCAGCAGGATCAGGCCGGCCGTGTAGTCGAAGCGCCCGCCGCTGATCAGCGTCGCCACGGCCGCGGCGGGATAGGCGACGGCCAGCGCCCGCACCCGCCGATCGCGCCACAGGCGCAGCCAGCCGAACGCGCCGATGATCGTCACGACCGGCCCGAACAGCGTGAGCTGCATGGGCACGAACAGCGCCCGCAGCTCGCCGCCCTTCTCCGAGCTCAGTGCCGCCGCCATCTTGAGCTGCGGCCAGTCGTGCGTGGCCTGATAGAGCAGGTTCGGTACGGCCAGCGCCGCCGCGATCAGCGCGCCACCCCACAGCCAGGGGCTGGCCAGGACCCGGCGCGGCCCCACGGCCACCAGCCCGACCGCGAGGCCCAGCAGCAGCATGACGATCAGGTGCTTGTTGTAGGTCGCCAGCCCGGCGATCACGCCGACGGCCGGCCACCACCGTGGCTGCTCGCGCATCAGCGCCTTGGTCATGAACAGGATGGCCGCCGCCCAGAACGGCAGGTCGAAGCTGAGCGTCAGCAGCGTGTGCCCGGCGATGAAGGTGTAGGCGCCGGTGGCCGTGCCGAGCGCGGCCAGGATCTGCGCGACGCCACGGCCGCCCAGCTCGCGGGTGATGAGCGTGACGAGCACGACGAGGATCGCCGCGGCCAGCGCGGGCAGCACCCTGATCCCGAAGAGCGTGTCGCCGAACACGGCGATCGACAGCTTGGCCGCCATCGGCGCGAACGCGGGCTGATCGACGTACCCCCAGGCGGGGTGCTCGGACAGCACACGGAAGTACATCTCATCGCGGTGATATCCGTAGCTCCCACTGAGCAGCAGCAGCACCGCGAACAACAAGATCGAGATCAACGTGACCGAGCGCCACGCTAGTAACGGGGGGCGTTCCATGATTGCAAAGTTAGCCGTTCGTCAGAACTCCCGTCAGGAGTTGCGCACCCCTATTTGCCGGGCGTTTCGCCCATCTGGGGGCGTCTCGGCGCGGGCGCGTTGCGTGATCATCGCGAGCCGGTTACGCTTGCCACATGCGAATCTCGTTGCAGCTTCAGTGGTGGCGCCGCTAGTAGGCGGCGCGTGATTCGCATTCCTCAACGGACGGCCGCCCCGGAAGGCGGCCTTTCTCGTGTCCGCCCCCGGGGCATCAGTGTCGGTGTTCGATCATCGGTTTTCGACAAGGGGCAGCAGTGGAGACGAGCGGATATACCACCGCCGGGGGCATCGGCGTCGAGCGCGAGGTACGCCAGGTGCCTGAGGAAGCGCTCGAAGAGATCGTGACGGCGCTCGGAGAGAGACGCGGCGGCGCCTTCTCCTCCGGGATGGACTACCCGGGCCGCTACAGCCGATGGGCGTTCGGCTACGTCGACCCGTGCCTGGAGCTGGTCGCCAGGGGCCGCCACATCTCCGCCAGGGCGCTCAACGCCCGCGGCAGGGTCGTGCTGCCCGCCGTGGTCTCCTGCCTGCTGGCCGCCGGCAAGCCCGTCGAGGAGCCGACCGCCGACCACGTCGAGGTCTACGTGCCCGAGTCGGGCGACCTGCTCACCGAGGAGATGCGCAGCCGCCGGCCCACCGTGTTCACCGCGATCCGCGAGGTCATCGCCGCGTTCCGGGGCGACGACCCGCACCTGGGCCTCTACGGCTCCTTCGGCTACGACCTGGCCTTCCAGTTCGAGCCGATCAGGCAGGAGCTCGTCCGCCCCGACGACCAGCGCGACCTGGTGCTGCACCTGCCCGACAGACTGGTGGTGATCGACCGCCAGCGCGAGACCAGCGTCGAATACCGCTACGAGTTCACCGTCGACGGCGCCACCACCCGCGGCCTGGAGCGCACCGGCGAGTCCGTGCCCCTCACCGAGCCCGCCGAGGTGCCCGCCGACCCCAAGAGGGGCACATACGCCAAGGTCGTGGCCGCCGCCAAGGAGAAGTTCAAGCGCGGCGACCTGTTCGAGGTCGTGCCCGGCCAGGTCTTCCACGCCCCCTGCACCGACCCGTCGGCCTTCTTCCGCGGCCTGCGGCACAGCAACCCGGCCCCCTACGAGTTCATCATCAGCCTCGGCGAGGGCGAACACCTCGTCGGCGCCTCGCCCGAGATGTACGTCCGGGTGAGCGGCGACCGCGTCGAGACCTGCCCCATCTCCGGCACCATCGCCCGCGGCAGCAACCCGATCGAGGACGCCGAGGCCATCCGCACCCTCCTGACCAGCGTCAAGGAGGAGTCGGAGCTGACCATGTGCACCGACGTCGACCGCAACGACAAGTCGCGCATCTGCGTGCCCGGCTCCGTCAAGGTCATCGGCCGCCGCCAGATCGAGCTCTACTCCCGGCTGATCCACACCGTCGACCACATCGAGGGCCGGCTGCGGCCGGAGTTCGACGCCCTCGACGCCTTCCTGACCCACATGTGGGCCGTCACGGTCACCGGCGCGCCCAAGACCTGGGCCATGCAGTTCATCGAGGACCACGAGGCCACCACCCGCAGGTGGTACGGCGGCGCCATCGGCTTCATCGGCTTCGACGGCTCCATGAACACCGGCCTGACCCTGCGCACCGCCCAGATCAAGAACGGCCTGGCGACCGTCAGGGCCGGCGCCACGCTGCTGTTCGACTCCGACCCGGAGGCCGAGGAGCGCGAGACCGAGCTCAAGGCCAGCGCCCTGCTCGGCGCCCTGGCCGCGGTCAACCAGCCGCACGCCAAGCCGGTCGTCCCGGTCCGCGAGCAGCCCGGCCAGGGCATGAAAGTGCTGCTCGTCGACCACGAGGACTCCTTCGTCAACACCCTGGCCGACTACTTCCGCCAGGAGGGCGCCGACGTCGTCACGCTGCGCCACGGCTTCCCCTCGGCCATGCTCGACGACATCGCGCCCGACCTCGTCGTCCTGTCGCCGGGGCCCGGCTGGCCGTCCGACTTCGGCATGTCGGCGCTCATCGATGAGATCTACGCCCGTGACCTGCCGGTCTTCGGTGTCTGCCTCGGCCTGCAGGCGATGGTCGAGCACGCGGGCGGCTCGCTGGAGCTGCTCGACTACCCCGAGCACGGCAAGCGCGGCCAGGTCACCCGGCTGGGCGGCGGCGACGCGCTGCTCGACGGGCTGCCCGAGGAGTTCGTCGCGGCCCGCTACCACTCCCTGCACGCCAAGCGGGCCGGCGTGGTCGGCTTCACCCCGACCGCGCTGACGCCCGACGGCAACGTCATGGCGATCGAGGACACCGAGCGGCGCCGCTTCGCCGTGCAGTTCCACCCGGAGTCCATCCTCACCGCCGAGGGCGGCGCGGGCGCGCGCGTCATCGCCAACGTGCTCCGCCTCGCCCGCCGGTGAGGGCCGGGTCTGGGGGCGGTTTCCCACGTGCGGACCGGAGCGTTCGCACGTGTGGACCGGAGCGCGCTTTCACACGTGAGGATCTAGCGCGTCTCTCGGGTAGGTAAAACGGCCGCGGGGGCGTGCGGAGGCCACCTAGAGTCTCCGCATGCTCCCCGTAGATCTTCCCGATACGGTGCGTGACGCCCTCCTCGCCCCGCTCGTCGACCACCACTGTCACGGGGTGCGCCGCGACGACCTGTCCAGAGCCCAGTTCGAGCTGCTGCTCAACGAGGGCGGCTGCCCCGCGCCGCCGGGCACCACCCACTTCGACACGCCGATCGGCGCGGCCATCCGCCGCTGGTGCGCGCCCGTACTCGGCCTGGAGCCGCACGCGCCGCCCGCCGTCTACCTGGCGCGCCGGGCCGACCTCGGCGCCGACGAGGTCAACCGGCGGCTGCTGCGGGCCGCCGGGGTCGGGGCGCTCCTGGTCGACACCGGCATGGAGGGCGCCGAGCTGCTGACGGCCGCCGAACTGGCCCGCCACGGCGACGCGAGCGCGAACGAGGTCGTCGGCGTCGAGCAGATCGAGCAGGACGTCGTGGAGATGGCCGAGACGGCCCTCGACTACATGGACAGCCTGGCCGAGGAGCTCACCGCCAGGGCCGCCAGAGCCGTGGGCATGGCGACGGTCATCGGCCATCGGTGCGGCCTCGACTTCGACCCGTCGAGGCCGAGCAGGGGCTCGGTCATCGCGGCGGCCAACCGCCGGTTGTCCGACCCCAAGGAGCCGCTGACCGACCCGATCCTGCTGCGCCACCTGCTGTGGACCGCGGTCGACGTGGCCAGGGACCGCGGCCTGCCGCTGCAGTTCCACGCCGGATTCGGTGATCCGTCCTACTCCGGCCTGCATCGCACCGACCCGGCGCGGATGACCACGTTCCTCAGAGCGCTGCAGCCGGCCGGCGTGCCGGTGGTGCTGCTGCACGGCTACCCGTTCCACCGCCAGGCCGCCTACCTGGCCGGCGTCTTCCCGCACGTCTACGTCGACGCCGGCCTCGCGCTGACCCACAGCGCCGCCGGGTCCGCGCGGATCATGGACGAACTGCTGGAACTGGCGCCGTTCCACAAGCTGCTCTTCGGCTCCGGCTGCCACGGCGTGGCCGAGACCGGCCACCTGGGCGCCCTCTACTTCCGCCGGGCGCTGGCCGCCGCCCTGAAGTCGCGGCTCGACGCGGGGGAGTGGAGCGCCGCCGACGCGGCCAGGGTGGCCCACATGATCGGCTCCGGCAATGCCCGCCGGGTATACCGCCTCTGAACTCCTCCTTGGGTAGGAGGTGCCATCAACTCCACATTCGTGATAATTACCTCACGATGAGTGCGATCGAGATTCGAAACCTTTGCAAGGCGTTCGGACCGGTACGCGCGGTCGACGGGGTGTCGTTCACAGTGGAGCCGGGCACCATCACCGGCTACCTTGGCCCGAACGGGGCGGGCAAGACCACCACCCTGCGCAGCCTGCTCGGGCTGTGCACCGCCGATTCCGGCACGGCGCTGGTCAACGGCCAGCGCTACGTCGAGTTACCGCATCCCCTCAGTGAGGTGGGCGCGGTACTCGAAGCCACCAACTTCCATCCGGGCCGTACGGCCCTCAACCATCTCCGGGTGCTCTGCGCGGCGGCCCGGCTGCCCCGCGAGCGCGCGACGGAGGCGCTGGACCAGGTCGGCCTCGCCGACGTGGCCGGCAAGCGGGTGCAGGTCTTCTCGCTCGGCATGCGGCAGCGGCTGGCGCTGGCCACCGCGCTGATCGGCCATCCCAAGGTGCTCATCCTCGACGAGCCCGCCAACGGGCTCGATCCGGCGGGCATCCAGTGGCTGCGCGGCTTCCTGCGCTACCTGTCCCACGACCAAGGCGCCGCCGTCCTGGTCTCCAGCCATGTGCTGGCCGAGGTCGAGCAGATCGTCGACAACGTGGTGATCATCGCCAAGGGCCGTCTCGTCCGCCAGGGCAGCCTGGCCGAGCTGGTCTCCAACGCCGACGCGGCCGTCAGGGTGCGCACCACGGGGACCGCCGAGCTCGTCCCGGCCCTCGAAGGCGCCGGAGCCACGGTCGACCAGCAGGACGGGTTCCTGCGCGTACGCGGCCTCGGCGCCGAGGACATCGGCCGGATCGCGCTCGACGCGAAGGTCGTGCTGAGCGAGGTCACAACCGAACGCTCCGACCTGCAACAGGTCTTCCTGGAGCTGACGGGGGAGGGGCAGGGCTGATGACGCTGATCAGGGCGGAGCTGCTCAAGCTCCGGACCACCAGGCTCTGGTGGGTGATGCTGGGCGTCACGGTCGCCTATGTGCTCCTGCAGCTCGGTCTCACGATCGGGTTCGCCGGCCAGACCGGCCAGAACGGTCAGCAGGTCTTCCCCAGCCGGGGCACCGTGCCCTTCCAGGAGCTCCTGTGGGGGCTCGGCTCGAGCGGCGCGCTGTTCCCGATGATCCTCGGGGTCGTCATGATGACCGCCGAATACCGCTACCAGACCATCACCACCACGTTCCTCGCCACGCCCCGGCGCGAGCGGGTGGTCGTGGCCAAGCTCGGGGCGGGGGTGGTCGTCGGGCTGGCCTTCGGGCTGATCGTGCTGGCGCTGACCGCCATCGCGGTGGTCGTGTCGGTCCTGCTGTCCGGCGGTGATCTGGTCCTGTCCGCGAAGGTCCTGCGCATCGCCACGGGCGTGCTGCTCGTGCTCGTCCTCTACACGCTGTTCGGTGTCGGGCTGGGCGCGCTGATCAAGAACCAGCTCGGCGCGATCATCGTCGCGGTGGTGTGGGTGTTCATCGTCGAGGCCCTGGTCAACGCGATCCCGGTGTTGCAGCCCGTCGGTAAGTGGACGCCGGCCGGCGCGGGCAGCGCGGTGACCAACAGCGGCGTCGACCTCGGGCTCGGCACCGACTACCTGCTGCCGGCCTGGGCGGGCGCCCTGGTGCTGCTCGGGTACGCGGTGCTCTTCTCGGCGGTCGCCTCGGCCACGACGATCCGGCAGGACATCACCTAGCCGCACCCGGTGGGGTCGTGGCCTTCTCTCCCGCGGTCGTCCGCCATGCAGGCGCCGAGCTTGGCTCCGACGCTCTGCATGGCGTCGGCCAGCGCGGCGACCTGCTCGGGCGACAGGTGGTCGAACAGCACCTCGCGCAGGGCCCGCGCGTGGTCGGGCGCGATCGCGGTGATGACTGCCCGTCCCTCGGGGGTGATCTCGGCGACGCTGGCCCGGCCGTCGTTCTCGTCGGGCCGCAGCCGTACGTAGCCGCGCTCGACCAGCTTGCTGACCCGGTGGCTCAGGCGGCTGATCGAGACGTTGCCCAGGGTGGCCAGGTCGCTCAGCCGCAGCGGCCCGGCGGTCAGCGTGTTGAGCAGGCCGTATTCGATGTGCACCAGCCCGTACGCGCGGAAGGTGCGCTCCACCTGCGGAATGCCGACGAGCATCACCGCGAGCAGGCCCTGCCACGCTCGCTGCTCGTCATGGCCGAGCCCTTCGACCAAGGGACCCCCAGTGTCAGAATCGGCCGACCGCGACGATGACCGCGATCGCCAGCAGTACCAGGTTAACCGCGAAGCTCTCCTTGCGCCGACGGTGCACCTGGGCAGCGACGATCATGGTGATGGCGAGGCCGACCGCCGCCAGGGGCGTGAGGATCGGGGCGATGCCGGTGGCCCAGGGCAGCACCAGGCCGAGCGCGCCGAGGACCTCCACCACGCCGATACCCCTGACCTGCGCCTGGCTGAAGTCATTCACCCATCCCATGCGCGCCTGGAACTTCTCCTTGGGCTGGGTGGCCTTCAGGAACCCTCCTACGAGGAAGGCGGCGGCGAGCAGGATCTGGAGGACCCAGAGGACGACGTTCATAAGTTGTCCCTTCAAGTATCGAGGGTGCTGACTGTAGGGCGAAAAACTTGAAGGGACAAGTGTTCAGCCCCGCCCCGCGCCGAGTCGCGCGCGGGTCCGTGACCTGGTTTGCTGGGGGCCATCACATCGCCTAACCCGAGCGGGGGCTCGCCCATGCGCACCGTCGAACCCGAGGTGTTCCTCGTCGCCCGTCCAGAACTCGACTACGACGAGCTCGCCCGTTACCTGGGCGAGGTCGGCGGCGAGAGCTGGCTGGAGCGGCTCGACCGGGGCGACCTCGACGCACAGAACCTGGCCGAGTTCGCCGGGCGCCTGTGCTACCGCTCCTTCGAGCCCGGACTCAACCCCAACGTCGTGCGCATCCGCGAGGACCAGGGCGACTACCTGCGCAACATCCTGGCCAGCGCCCACGGCTCGGTGCTCGAGCACCTCAACTTCAGCTTCGTGCTGCACAACGTCAGCCGCGTGCTCACCCACGAACTCGTCAGGCACCGCCCCGGGGTGGCCATCTCGCAGGAGTCGCTGCGCTTCGTCCGCCTCGACGAGCTGCCGTTCTGGTTCCCTGAGTGGGCCCAGTCCGACCCCGAGCTGATGAAGCGGGCCACGGCCCTGCTGGAGCAGATGGAGCAGTTCCAGGTCTGGATGGCCGGCCACTTCGGGCTCGACGAGGAGGGCGTGCCGTTCTCGGAGAAGAAGCACCGCACCTCGTTCATGCGCCGCTTCGCCCCGGAGGGGCTGGCGACCGGCCTGGTCTGGACGGCCAACGTCCGCACGCTGCGGCACACGATCGAGGCGCGCACGGCGGTGGGGGCCGAGGAGGAGATCCGGCTGCTGTTCCAGCACATCGGCGCGCTCATGGTCAAGGAGGCGCCCGCCCTCTTCGGTGACTACGTCATCGAGGACGGGGCCTGGGTCCCCGGCTGGCGCAAGGTGTGAACTGAATCAGCCGGGTCGGCAAGCCGGCGTGATCAGTGCGCCTGACAAGCAGGCGTGATCAGGCCAGCGCGGGCATGACGTAGACCTCGGCGCCCGGCGGCAGCGCGCAGTCGAGGCTGCCGAGGCCGCGGGCGTTCTCGCCGCACACGATCATGTTGATGTGCCGGCGGATGCGCCCGTAGTCGTCGCGCAGCCGCTCCTCCAGCAGCGGATGCGTACGCCGCAGCATGTCCAGCGCGGAGCCGAGCGTCGGCGGGGTGTGCTGGTCGGCGGCGACGGCGAAGACCTTCACCTCGCTGTCGCCGCTCACCCACCGGCGCAGCGAGTTGGGCAGGACGAAGACCACCATCATCACGTTCTTGGCCATGGGCTACAGCACCGCCGCACGCACGCTGAGCACGTCGGGCAGGTGCCGGACGACCGTCGACCAGGTGCCGCCGTCGTCCCGCGAGCAGTAGACCTCGC
Source organism: Nonomuraea sp. NPDC049028 (assembly GCF_043197735.1). Lineage (NCBI taxonomy): Bacteria > Bacillati > Actinomycetota > Actinomycetes > Streptosporangiales > Streptosporangiaceae > Nonomuraea > Nonomuraea sp. NPDC049028. The sequence goes on along the minus strand of NZ_JBICTR010000015.1, from coordinate 151,246 downwards.
CGTCGCGGGTGCCGAAGAACACCCCCGCCTCGGAGGCGGTCATCGCGTCACGCAGCACGCTCGCGTGCACCGGCCCCTCGGGCAGCCCGGTCTCCAATGGTTGCCAGGTGCCGCCGGCGTCCTGGCTGCGGAAGACCCGGTAGCGGTGATCGACCGGGGTGCGGTCGATGTCGGCGGTCAGCGGCAGCACGTACACCGTGTCGGGCCGGGTGGGATGCACCACGATCGGGAAACCGAAGTCGGACGGCAACGACGAGCCGATGTCGTGCCAGGAGCCGCCGAAGTCGTCGCTGCGGTAGACGCCGAAGTGGTGCTGCAGGAAGAGCCGCTCGGGCTGGGACGGGTGCATGCCCACCTTGTGCACGCACTGCCCGTATTCGGGATATTGCTGGCCCTCCGGCATGAACGGCGCGCGGATGCCCTGGTTGGCGGCCTCCCACGAGAGGCCGCCGTCGTTGGTGCGATAGAAGCCGCCCGTCGACACCGCGACGCCCATGACCTGCGGGTCGGTGGGGTGGCTGACGACCGTGTGCAGGCACAGCCCGCCGCCGCCCGGCTGCCAGTGCCGGCGGTGCGGGTGCTCCCACAGTCCTTCGGCCAGCTCGTAGGTGACGCCGCGATCCTCCGAGCGGAACAGCGCGCCCGGCTCCACCCCGGCCCAGACCACCTGGGGCTCGGCCGGAGAGGGCATGAGCTGCCACACCCTGGTCAGGGTCGCGCCCGTCTTCTCGGGGAAGGCGATGGGGGGACGCTCGGCCTCCTGCCAGGTCTCGCCGAGGTCGTCGGAGCACATCACCGAGGGGCCGAAGTGGCCGTACTCGATGCCCGCCAGGATCCGCGGCGTGGCGGCGCGCGTGTCGATCGCCACCGAGGTCACGCCGACCGTGGAGAACTGGATCGGCGCCACCTCGAACGGGCCGCCGTCCGTCGAGCGGGCGAGGAACAGGCCCTTGCGGGTGCCGATCGCGAGCACTGCGTCGCTCATAACAAGCTCCCATCGCTCCCGTGTTCGCTTCCCGGCCATCGTGCCACGCCGTGACCAGGAGCGCCGAGGACTGGGCGATTTGCCGCGCGATTACTCCTGAGGTAATCGTGCTGCTTCCCTGCTGTTCGGTAGCGTTGCCGTATGGGGTCGGTCAATGGCGCGTTCGCGGTGGGGGATGAGTCGTTCGGGGAGCTGCTGCGATCCTGGCGGCAGCGGCGGCGGGTGAGCCAGCTCGATCTGGCGATCGAGGCCGAGGTGTCGGCTCGCCACGTCAGCTTCCTGGAGACCGGGCGGGCCCGGCCGAGCCGGGAGATGGTGATGAAGCTGTCGGAGGAGCTGGAGGTGCCGCTGCGCCACCGCAACAGGCTGCTGGTCGCGGCCGGGTTCGCGCCGGTCTTCCCCGAACGTGAGGTACGCGCCCCGGAGATGCAGGCCGTCCGGCAGGCGCTCGACAAGATCCTCGCCGGGCACGAGCCCTACCCCGCGCTGGTCGTGGACGCCACCTGGAACCTGGTGGCGGCCAACTCGGCGACCGCCCTGTTCATGGACGGGGTGCCGGCGGAGCTGCTCAAGGAGCCGGTCAACGTGATGCGGCTGTCGCTGCACCCCGAGGCGATGGGCGGCCGGCTGGTCAACCTGGCGGAGGTACGCGCCCACCTGCTGCACCAGCTGCGCAGGCAGGCGGAGGCGTCGGGCTCGGGGCAGCTGGCCGAACTGCACGACGAGCTCGCCGCCTACACCTACCCCGGCGTGGATCTGAACGTGGTGCACGTGCCGGGCCCGGCCGACCTCCTGGTGCCGCTGCGGATCAGGCACGGGACGCGGATCCTGTCGATGTTCACCACGATCGCCACGTTCGGCACGCCTCTGGACGTGACGGTCGCCGAGCTCGCCATCGAGACGTTCTGGCCCAGCGACGACGAGACCGCCGCCGCGTTCCAGCGGCCCGCCGCCTCCTAGCGACGCCGCCGCGTCTGGCGCTGTCACCAGGTCCGTTGCGCGACCGTCTCCGTTACTGTGCCGGTCCGTCGTGGCTAGTGTCCTTGGGATGGGATACCCCCTTCGGGGGCGCGGAAGGAGCCGGTCCGTTGTGGCTGGGGCCTCCCATGGGGATGCCACTTCGGGGCGGAGGAAGACGGTCCGTCCTGCTCGGGGCGGATACCCCCTCCGGGGAGACGAAGAAGGCGGTTCGTTGTGGCAGAGGTCCCCATGGGGGCATCTCCTTCGGGGAGGGGGCGGCACGGAGACTCGGCGAACGGTCGTGGTCGCCGCGTCAGCGCTCTCCCTGCACGATGTCGCGGTGGATGCGGGACAGCGGCACGCCGTCGATGCGCAGGCGCCGGACCGTCTCGCTGACCATGCCGGACGGCCCGCACACGTACACCTCATGCTCGGCCCACGAGTGGAAGCGTTGCGTGACCTCCGGCAGCCGGCCGCGCATCCCCTCGTAGCCGGCCTGGCCGGAGACCACCGGCAGCACCCGCAGCCAGGGGAACGTCGACTCCATCCGGATGAGGTCGGGCAGGTCGTACAGCTCCGCCGCCGTCCGCGCCCCGAACAGCAGGTGGATGTTGGGGCGGCGGCCCGAGGCGATGATGTGCTCGATGATCGCCTTGATCGGTGCCAGCCCGGTGCCGCCCGCCACGCACAGCACGTCGCGCGAGCTGCGGTCGCACAGCGTCATCGTGCCCATCGGCGGCCCCAGCATGATCGTGTCGCCGATGCGGGTGTCTCTGGCCAGCGTGGTGGACACCCAGCCGCAGGGGACCGAGCGCACGTGCAGCGTGATCGTGTTGTCCGGGCGCGGCGCGTTGGCGATGGAGAACGTGCGCCAGACGCGCGGCCACCGCGAGACCTGCACATTGACGTACTGGCCCGCCGTGTACGGCAGGCGCTGCGTCGGTCGCAGCGTCAGGACGGCGATGTCCGGGGCGCGGAGCTCGTGGTCGATGACCTCGGCCAGCCACCACGCGGGCGAGACCCCGGAGTCGGACTCGGCCGACTCGATCATGAGGTTGGCGGCGGCGGTGTAGGCGGCCGCCCAGGCGGCCTCGATCTCCTCGTTCCAGATGTCGGCGGCGAACCGCTTGATGGTCGCGAGCAGGGCGTTGCCGACCGCGGTGTAGTGCTCCGCGATCACGCCGTACTTGCGGTGGTCCCGCCCGAGCTGGCCGAGGAAGGACGCCAGGCTGGCCGGGCTGTCCAGGCTCCACACGATGCGGGTCAGAGCGCCGAAGAGCCGGTCGCGCTGCAGGTCCATCGCCGGGGGGAACATGCCCCGCAGGTGCGGACTCTCGGCGAACAACCGGCCGTAGAAGTAGGCGGCGGCCTTGTCGGCCACCGGCTCCACGACGGAGAAACTCTCCTTTACCAGGCGCGGATTCAACGACATGAAATTAACCCCACCCTTTGACCGGAATATTCTTCCGGTCGTGTCGTTAACACCTCCCTGACGGCTCCGGGTAATGAGCGTGCGGCGGGCCCCGGCACGACTGCTCGCTCGAATTCGAGTCTTACACCACCTCCTGAGCGTCACAACCGTTTCGCCCCGATACAGTGCGGAGCAAAACTGTCCGTGACGATAACGTGATTTTCCGCGTTCAAGGTGGGGGAGATTTTGGTCATCAAAGTGAAAGTGTGTTTTATTCGCATATGTGACTGAGGTGATCGGGGTGAGGGGAGCCGTCGGCGGCACGGCTCCCGGGCCGGAAGTCAGGCGGGACGTACGTTCTCCGCGAAGTGGTCGGGCTTATTGCCGGGCGCCTCGAAAACGAAGACGATGTAGGTCTCGAAGAAATCCGGGCCCCGTCCGGCCACGCGTCCGGCGCCCATCCGCCGGCTCTCCCTCCATACCAGTTGGGTGAAGTGTCCGCAGTCGACGACTTTTTCCGGGTCGGTGAAGTCGTAGCCTTTGATTTCCTCGTACCATTCGGCAACCGCTTTCCCCGCGTTGAGCGGCCGTTGTTTCGAGCCGGCGCCCCAGAAAAGGTTCTCCCCGGTGCCTTCCCGTAACCCGTCGTGCCCGGCCTCGGTGTCCGGGTATTCCGATCGCGACGCGGCGCGGGACCTGGCGTACTCGACCAGTTCCTGGTCCAGGACCAGCGGCGGGGCGTGGTGCACGGCGCGGAGGGCATTGGCCTCGGCCAGCGCCTCGGCGAGGAAGGCGGCGCTCGTGGCGTCCGGCAGGGGGGCGCGGTAGCGGGCCACGCTCAGCACCTCGTTTGCGAGGGGGCGTACGCGAATACGTCATTGTTCGCAGGCACGATGAGTTTCCTTCCTGTGGTCCGGCGGTGTCCTCTGGATTGTGGGTGACGGGTTTTGCCCGGACAAGGGTCATAGGGGGTCCATATCTTATGACGATGACTTTTCGGGCGGACCTTATCGGCCTTTTCCTGGCCGGATATGAAGACGCGATTCATTGACAGGATCGGCCGGGAATTGTCAGGCGCGCCACCGCCTCGAAGTCGGACATATCCTGACAAAGCTGGATAAAAGGCACCTTTGGTATATATCTGACAGGCGGCGGGGAATGGATTGACTCATTCAGTAGAGTCGGAATAATCGGATCTTGGCGGAAGCGTCGCCACTGGGAGTGACGCAGAGGCAACGGACTGGAAGGGGAGATGCCGCTTGCTTCGGCAGAGGGGGTCTCCGTAGCCGCCTCCCGCTTGAGACCAGCGCATACTCCAGCCCGTTCGCGAAGGTGACCATGGCTCGTTCCCAACCCCCACCGCCACCGCCCCAAGCTCCGGCCCGCCGGACGCCGTCACCTCAGCGGCCCGCTCCTCAGCCGCAGACGCCGGCCACTCAGCCGCCGGTGACCCCCTCACCTCAGACGCAGTGGCTCTGGCCGGCGGCGCTGGCCCTGCCGGTGGTCGCCGCGTGCTGCGCCTTCGCCGCCCTGCTCCTCGACAGCCGCACCGGCGTCGTCTGGGCGTGCGTCGGCGCCGCGGCGCTCTCGCTCCTCGCCCTGGCCGCCGTGGCGGCGCTGCGCCAGGCGCACCAGGAGGCCCTGCGGACGATGAGCCGCCGCGAGAGCGCCATGCACCAGCGCGAGGCCGAGTTCCAGCACCACCTCCAGCAGCGCAACACCCAGTGGAGCAAGCACGTCGCGGCCCGCTCCAAGGCCCTGCAGGAGGCGGTCAGGCACCTGGTGGACAAGCGGATCCCGGCCGTGATCGCCCAGGGCGAGGTGCCCCCGCCGTACCAGAGCCAGGGGCTCGACGAGGACGCGGCCGAGCTGCTGGAAGAGGTGCTCGACGCGGTCGGCGAGGCCGCCGGGCAGGACCGCGAGCGGCAGGAGTCGCTGCGGCTGGCCCTGCTGGCGCTGGCCCGGCGCGTACAGACCTCCGCCCACCGCATCCAGGAGAACGTCTCGGTGATGGCCGAGCGCCATCCCGGCAACCCGGACGTGCTCGAGACCAGCATGCAGGTCGACCACGCCGCCGCCCAGCAGGGCCGCCACGCGCAGAGCCTCGCCGTGCTGTGCGGCGAGTGGCCGGGACAGCAGTGGCCCAAACCGCTCGCGCTGGTCGACGTGGTGCGGGCCGCCGCCTCCAGGATCGTCGCCTACAAGCGGGTGGAGGTGTCGGGCGACCCGGACACCGCTGTCGCGGCCCACGTGGTCGAGCCGCTCATCCACCTGGTGGCCGAGCTGCTCGCCAACGCCACCCAGTCCTCGCCGCCGGCGACCACGGTGCTCGTCGCGGTGCGCAACGTGCAGCGCGGCGCCGTCATCGAGATCGACGACGGCGGCGTCGGCATGGACGACCACCAGCTGGAGCAGGCGCGCGAAATCGTCTCCGGGCGCCGCTCCGTCGACGTGGGCGAGGTGGGGGAGATCCCGCAGACCGGGCTCGCGGTCATCGGGCACTACGTACGCCGCCACGGGTTCCTGGCCGACCTGCTGCCCTCACCGTACGGAGGGGTGCGCGCGGTCGTCCTGGTGCCCGGCCCGATCGTGGAGACGCTGGAGCCGGCCGAGGCGCCGCCCCGAGCCCGGCCCGCCCGCCACGAGGTCCGGCCGATCGACCCGGCCCAGGACCACTTCACCCAGGACCACCCCACGCTGGACGAGCCCGTGCCGGACGAGCCGATGCCGGACGCGCCCGCCGCCCTGGGCGAGCACGTCGCGGGGACGACGGAGGACACGGCGGGCGGCGGCGCGCTGCCGCGCAGGCGCTCACGCCGTGGTGAGGCGGGCTCCGACGCCGAGCGGCTCGCCGCGGCGGGACCGGCCGCCGAGCCGGCCGCCACCCCGGAACAGGCGGGCGAGTGGATGGCCGCCTTCTTTGACCACGACCCCGACGCAGGGGCACACGACGGCGGATGACCGGACAACGGCGGATGACGGACAACGGCGGATGACGGACAACGACAGATGACGAACGGGGTACCGATGCACCAAGATCAGGACTGGATGATCGCCGAGGTCGTCTGGGTCCCCGGGGTCCGCCACGTCGTCGTGCTCAGTTCCGACGGCCTGCTGAAGGCCCGCTCGGCCGGTACGGACAGGGACGTCGCCGACCGCCTGTCGGCCGCCTGCTCCGGGCTGCAGTCGCTGGCCCAGAGCGTGGGGCGCGAGTTCGGCGGCGGCAACAGGGCCGTCAGGGAGCTGATGGTGGGCTTCGAGGGCGGCTTCCTGTTCGCCCGCGCCGCCGGATCCGGCTCCCACCTGGTGGTCATCACCGATCCGGTGGTCGACCCGCGGCTCATCGCGCAGCAGATGCAGGCCCAGGTCATCAAGATCGGCGAGAGGAACTTCAGCACCCCCGCACGCCGGGCCGCGCGGCAATGAGCGGCGAGTACCACGACAGCGCGGTACGGCCCTACGTACTGACCCAGGGCCGGGCCCGCCCCACCCGCAACACCATCGGCCTCGACACCCTCCTCGTCGTGGCCGACGCCGGTAAGCCCCTGCCGCCCTCCGCCACCCGCCAGGCGCGTGACCTGCTGCGCATGTGCGGGCGGCTCCTGTCGCTGGCGGAGGCGGCGGCGCACCTCAAGCTGCCGCTGAGCGTGGCCGGGATCTTAGCCTCCGACCTGGTCGACTCCGGCCACCTGATAGCCCGCTCCCGCATCCCGGAGGCCGGGCGTCCCGACCTGACGACCCTCCAGGAGGTGCTCAATGGGCTCCGCCGGCTCAGCTGACCGCTACCTGCCCGACACCGTGCAGCAGGCGGTCAAGATCCTCGTGGTCGGCGACTTCGGTGTCGGCAAGACCACGATGATCGGCGCGGTCAGCGAGATCGAGCCGTTACGCACCGAGGAGACCATGACGCAGGCCAGCGTCGGCGTGGACGACCTGGCCGGGCTGGAGGGCAAGACCACGACCACCGTGGCCATGGACTTCGGCCGCATCACGCTCAGCCCGTACACCGCGCTCTACCTGTTCGGCACGCCCGGCCAGCGGCGCTTCTGGGACCTGTGGGCCGGCCTCGGCGAGGGCGCCGTGGGCGCGCTCGTCCTGGTCGACACCCGCCGCATCGAGGGCAGCTTCGAGGTGATCGACCAGCTCGAACTCCGCGGCGACCTGCCCTTCGCCGTCGCCGTCAACCACTTCCCCGACTCCGCCGACCACAGCGCGCAGGCGCTGCGGGAGGCACTGGACCTGGAGCCCGGCACGCCCATCGTGAACTGCGACGCCAGGAGCCGCTCCTCCTCGGTGGACGCGCTGATCACCCTTGTCGAGCACGCGCTCGCCCTGCAGAAGGGCCCTTCATGATCCCCCTCTCCGCCACCACGACCTGCCCCGACCCGCGCGGCGTCTTCCGCAGGCTGCGCCGCGAATGGGGCGACGTCGCCTGGGTGGAGCTGGAGCCGGGCGTCGGTGCCTGGCTGGTCATGGGCTACCACGAGCTGCTGACCATCACCCGGCAGGAGAAGCTGTACTCGCGCGACGCCCGCAACTGGCGGCTGTTCCAGGAGGGCGTCGTGCCGCCCGACTCGGGGCTGGGGCCGATGATGTTCTGGCGGCCCAACGTGATCGGCGCCGACGGGGCCGAACACCGCCGCCTGCGCCGCCCGATCGACGACGGGGTCGCCGCGATCGACCAGCGCCGCATGCGCCGCTCCGTCGAGTCCATGTGCCGCGAGCTCATCGAGGGCTTCGCCGACCGGGGCGGCGCAGACCTGGTGGGCGACTACGCGGCCGTCGTCCCGATGCTGGCCATCGCCGGCCTGTTCGGCCTCGACACCGGCCAGGGGCATGAGCTGCTGGCGGCGTTGCGCGCCCTGTTCGGCAGCGCCGAGGACTCCCAGGCCGGCAACAAGAAGTTCGAGGAGATACTCGGCGGCCTCCTGCGGGCCAGGAAGGAGACCCCGTCCGATGATCTGACCAGCCACTTCCTGGCCCACGCCGACCTGCGCGACGAGGCCGAGGTGCTGCAGTCGATGGTGGTGATGATCTCCGCCGGGCAGGAGACGACGACCACGTGGATCGCGCAGACCTTCCGGCTCATGCTGACCGACCCGCGCTTCGCCGGCCGGGTGCGCGGCGGCCGTCTGGGCGTCGACGACGCGCTGGACGAGGTGCTCTGGCGCGACCCGCCCATGACGAACATGCCCGCCCGATACGCCCTGCGCGACACCGAGCTGGGCGGCCGGCGCATCGCCCGCGGTGACGCGCTCGTCCTGGGCCTGGGGGCGGCCAACGACGACCCGCGCGTCCACGGCGGCGCGACGGAGATCGAGCTGGGCAACCGCGCCCACCTGGCCTGGAGCGCCGGTCCGCACGTCTGCCCGGCGCCCGTCCCCGCCCGGCTCATCACCCGCACCGCGGTGGAGACGGCCCTGCACCTGCTGCCCGACGTGCGCCTGTCCGTGGACGCCGCGGAGCTGACCCCGCACCCGTCACCGTGGACCCGCTGCCCCGCCTCGCTGCCCGTCCACTTCCGCGCGCTTGGAGACCGTTCATGATCCCTGTAGTCACCCTCGATCCCGCCGGGACCGACCACCACGGCGAGGCCGCCCGGCTGCGGGAGCTGGGCCCCGTCGTCCGCGTCGTCCTGCCGGGCGGCGTGGAGGCGTGGTCGGTCACCCATCACGCGCTGCTGGCCGACCTGCTGACCGACCGCAGGGTCAGCAAGGACTGGCACAACTGGACGGCCGTCCGTGACGGCCGCATCACCGACGACTGGCCGCTCATCGGCATGGTCAAGGTCACCAACATGGTCACCGCCGACGGGCGGGAGCACCACCGGCTGCGTAAGTTCGTCACCCAGACGCTCACGCCGCGCCGCGTCCAGAGCATGCGGCCGCGCATCGCCGGGATCGTCGGCGGGCTGCTGGACGACCTGCCCTCGCACGCGGCCGCCGACGGGACCGTCGACCTGCGCAAGCACTTCGCCTACCCAGTGCCGATGCAGGTGATCTGCGAGCTCGTCGGGGTGCCGGAGGAGGAGCGCCCGGAGCTGCGGGAGCTGGTGGACAGCATCTTCCGCTCCACCACCGCCCCGGAAGAGGTGCTCAAGACCCAGCGCGACATCTACCTGCTGCTCGACCGGCTCGTCGCCGCGCGGCACGCCGAGCCCGGCGACGACCTGATCAGCGACCTGATCGCCGCCCAGCGCGACGACCCGGAGCGGCTCACCGACGAGGAGCTGGTCGGCACGATGTGGCTGATGCTCGCCGCCGGGCACGAGACCACGCTCAGCCTGATCGTCAACGGCGCCCGCGCCCTGCTCACCCACCCGGACCAGCGCGCGCTGGCGGTGGCCGGCGGCGAGCAGACCTGGTCGGCCGTGGTGGAGGAGACGCTGCGCTGGGACGCGCCCATCGGCAACTTCATGGCCCGCTACCCGCTGGAGGACATCGAGATCGCCGGCGTCACCATCCCCGCCGGAGAGGCCATCCTGGCTCCGTACAGCGCGGCGGGACGCGACGAGGCGCACCACGGCCAGGACGCCGCGCGCTTCGACATCACCCGCGAGCAGCGCAGGCACCTGGCCTTCGGCGGCGGTCCCCACCTGTGCCTGGGCGCCCCGCTGGCCCGCCTGGAGGCCACCGAGGCGCTGCCCGCCCTCTTCCGCCGCTATCCGGGCCTGTCGCTGGCCGTTCCGTCCGCGGCGCTGGTCCCCGTACCGTCCCTGTTCTCCAATTCCGCGGCGGAGCTGCCGGTCTTTCTCACGGTGCGGTAATCACCCCTTATGCAGCAGGGATCTTCAGGAGAGGTGACATAACCGAAATGGTCTACGCCATGATGGGCGTGCGGCCGTCGTCACCACCGGCGGCGGCACGTACTCCACCAGGCACCCTGGAGATCGCATGTCCCGACCGCTGATCGGCATCACCGCCTACTTCGAAGCCGCCCGCTGGGGCGATTGGGTGCGGGAGGCGGTGCTGTCGCCCCCGTCCTACGCCAAGGCCGTCGAGCGCGCCGGAGGCGCCCCCGTGGTGCTGCCGCCGCTGAACCTGCACGCGATCGACGACTACGTACGAGGGCTGCGGGGCGTGGTGCTGGCCGGCGGGGTCGAGGTGGGCGGTAGCGCCTACGGCGAGGAACAGGACGAGCGGGTGCCCGAGGCGCAGGGACACCGTGACCGGTTCGAGCTGGCCCTGGCCCGCGCCGCCGTACAGGCCGACGTGCCGATCCTGGCCATCGACCGCGGCATGCACGTGCTGAACGTCGCCCAGGGCGGCACGCTGATCCCCTGGCTGCCCGAGGTGCTCGACAACGAGCGGCACGCCGAGCCGGGCACGCCGCACGTCATCCAGGTGAGCGTGTCGAGCAAGCTCGGCAAGGCGGTGGGCGACAAGGTCGAGGTGGTCGCGCCGCACACCCAGTCGGTACGCAGGCTCGGCAACGGGCTGCTGGCCGTGGCCTGGGCCGAGGACCAGATCGTCGAGGGCATCGAGCTGCAGGGCCACCGGTTCGGGGTCGGCGTGCAGTGGCACCCGGAGCGGGCCGAGGACGGACGGCTCTTCGACGCGCTCGTGGAGGCGGCCCGCTAGGCTTCGATCATGCCACTGCACCCCCAGGCGCAGGAGTTCGTCGAGCGCTACATGTCCGATCCCGGCCCCGGCCCGGCCGGGATGGACCTGGCCGAGATTCAGGAGGCCCGGAACCAGGACGGCCTCGCGCCCCAGCGCGGGCCGCTCACCCACCTGCCCTTCGTCCGCGACGAGAGCGCCGAGGACGTGCCCATCCGCGTCTACCGCGCCGACCGGGGCGACGGCGCGCTGCCCGTGGTGGTCTTCTTCCACGGCGGCGGCTGGGTGACCGGGGGCATCAAGCGCAGCGACGCGCTCGGCCGCGACCTGGCCATCCGCACCGGCGCGGTGGTCGTCTCCGTCGACTACCGGCTGGCGCCCGAGCACCCGTTCCCGGCCGCGGCCGACGACGCCTGGACCGTGGTGCGCGACATCTTCGCCCGCCCCGCCTTCTACCAGTGCGACGGCGGCGTCGCGGTGATGGGCGAGAGCTCCGGCGGCAACCTCGCCGCCGTGGCCGCCTGGCAGGCCCGCGACGCCGGGCTGAACCTGGCCCACCAGGTGCTCATCTATCCGGCGCTCGACGCGGCCATGGATTCCCCCAGCCACACCGAGTTCGCCACGGGCCTCGGCCTCGACGCCGAGGAATTCGCGTGGTTCCTGCGCACCTACGCCGGCCAGGCCGACCCGGCGGATCCACGGCTGTCCCCGCTGCGGCTGCCGTCCTTCGCCGGGCTGGCGCCCGCGACCGTGGTGACCGCCGAGTACGACGTGCTCCGCGACGACGGCGAGCGCTACGGCGCGCGGCTGGCCGAGGCCGGGGTGCCCGTCGAGACGCGCAGGTTCGACGGGGCGATCCACGGCTTCTTCGGCCTGCCCGGCCTGTTCGACCAGGCTGTGGAGGCCCGCGACTACGTGGCTGACCGGCTGCGGGAGGCTCTGTGACGTACCGGAACGCGTACGAGAAGCTGAAGATCGACACGCCCGCCGACGGCGTGCTGCGGATCACGATCAGCGAGCCGCGCAGGCGCAACGCCGTCGACATGACCGGCCACCGCGAGCTGGCCGAGATCTGGCGCGACGTCGACCGCGACGACTCCGTCCGGGCGGTGGTCGTCAGGGGAGAGGGCGAGGCGTTCTCCGCCGGCGGCGACCTGTCGATGATCGAGGAGATGACCCGCGACCACGCCACCCGGCTGCGCGTGTTCGCCGAGGCCCGCGACATCGTCTACAACGTGCTCAACTGCGCCAAGCCGATCGTCTCCGCCGTCCAGGGGCCCGCGGTGGGCGCCGGGCTGGCCGTCGCCCTGCTGGCCGACATCTCCGTCGCCGGGCGCACCGCCCGCATCATCGACGGCCACACCAGGCTCGGCGTCGCGGCGGGCGACCACGCCGCGATCGTCTGGCCGCTGCTGTGCGGGCTGGCCAAGGCCAAATACCACCTGCTGCTGTGCGAGCCCGTCACCGGCGCGGAGGCCGAGCGGATGGGCCTGGTGAGCCTGTGCGTCGACGACGACCAGGTGCACGACAAGGCGATGGAGATCGCCGTGCGGCTCGCGGCCGGCTCCCAGGAGGCCATCCGCCTCACCAAATACTCCCTGAACAACTGGCTGCGCATGGCCGGGCCCACCTTCGACGCCTCGCTGGCCATGGAGTTTCTCGGCTTCAGCGGCCCCGACGTGGTGGAGGGTGTGCGGGCGGTGCGCGAGAAACGGTCACCGGAGTTCGGCTGACCTGCGGTTTCACCCGCGCGCCCAGGGTAGGCGTGACCCTTGGACGGTGTGGAAGGGCTGCTGCCGCACCAGTGCCGGATCGGGCTTGTCCGCCGAGGCCGAGAACGCCGCCCCGGGAGACGAAGCCGCGGCCCGCGCCGGTCGCTGGTGCGCGTGGCAGATCGGCCACACCGTCGGCCACACCGTCGGCCACACCACGTCGGTCAGTGCCGTCGATCGGTCAGAAGCTGCGTGGCAGCCCGAGCACCTGGGTCGCGAGGTAGTTGAGCAGCAGCTCCTCCGTCACGGGCGCCACCTTCCCGATGCGGGCGTCCGTGAGCAGCCTGGCCACCGGATACTCCAGCGAGTACGCCATCCCGCCGTGCGTCTGGAACGCGGCGTCGGCCGCCTCCCACGCCGCCTGTGAGGCGGTGAGCTTGGCGATGTTGGCCTCGGTGCCGCACGGCAGGCGCCGGTCGAACGACCACGCCGCCTTGTAGATCATCAGGCGGGCCAGCTCGATCTTGGCCTTGACCTGGGCCAGCGGGAACGCGATCGCCTGATTGGCGCCGATCGGCCGGCCGAACACCTCGCGCTCCTTGGCATACTGCACCGCGACCCGCAACGCGACCTCGGCCCCGCCGAGCGCGGAGGCGGCGAGCAGGACCCGCTCGGGATTGAGGATGTCCCACAGCACCGCCGCGCCCTGATCGATCTGCCCCACCACACTGGAGGCGGGCACCCGGAGATCGTCGATGAACACCATGTTCGACGGCGTCGTGTTGGCGCCGAGCTTCGGGATCGGCTGGTAGGACAGCCGCCCGGCCGCCACCGCCTCCGGCACGTTCACCAGGAAGACGGTCAGCCCGTGCGTACGTGGCCTGGCCTCGGCCGCCGGGACGGTCCTGGTGACCAGCAGCATCCAGGTGGCCCGCTGCACGCCGGTGATCCAGATCTTCTGACCCTTGATCACGTAGTCGTCGCCGTCGCGCCGGGCCGCCGTCGTGATCGCCAGCGAGTTGGAGCCGGCGTCCGGCTCCGTCAGCGCGAAACACGTCTCCACCTCACCCGTGGCCAGCCGGGGCAGCAGCTCCGCCCGCTGCTCGGCCGTGCCGTGCCTGGCCAGGGTGAGCGCGCCGAACCCGGGTGTCAGCACGTACGTGAACGCCGAGCCGCCCGCCGCCCCCGAGGCGGCCAGCGTCTCCGTCGCCACCGCCAGCTCCAGCAGCCCCTGGCCGCCCCCGCCGAACTCCTCGGGTACGGCCAGACCCAGCCACCCGCCCTTGGCCAGCTCCGCCCAGACCTCCTCCGGCCAGCGCTTGTCCGCCTCGCACCGCTGCCAGTAATCAAGGTCATAACGTGCGCAGATGTCGCCGATGCCGCGCTGGACGGCCAGGGCGCTTTCGGGAAGCGTGAAATCCATCACACCATTGTAGAAGTAAGTTCTGTTCAGGGTCGCGGCCGGCGGGCGTGGAACACGAACGCCGGAGGCGCGTTGCGCCACACCGTACGGCCCCGCACGACCTCCTCGAACCGCTCGGCCAGCAGCGCCCGGAAGCGGCGCGCCGAGTTCAGCGGAACGGCGTGGATGTAGGAGAAGGTGGTGAACGCCCCCGCCGGGCTCAGCGTCGAGGCCACCGCGCCGAGCAGCCCGCGCTGCAGGTCCTCGGGGAAGGCCGCCCAGGGCAGCCCGCTGACCACCACGTCCGACTGCCGCAGGCCGCGCTCGCCGAGCAGGCGGCGCAGCTCGGTCGCGTCGTCGTTCGCGACGTCCACGGTGGGGAACCGCTCGGCCAACAACGCCGCCAGCGACTGGTTGACCTCCACGGCCAGGTGGTGGCCGCGCCCGCTCAGCCGGCGCTGGATCTCGGCGGTGAAGGGCCCCGTACCAGGGCCGAGTTCGACCACGGTCGGCTCGCCGCGTTCCGGCACCGGCGCGCAGACCGCCGCCGCGAGCCACCGTGAGCTGGGCGCGAGCGCCCCGATGGTGGCCGGAGCGCGCAGGAACTGGCCGAGGAACATTGCGGTGTCATTGGGCATACCACAAACGTAAGGGAGTTCTCGCCCCGATTTCGTCCCCCCAAGGGACGAAGCCGCGGCCACTTGGAGGAGACCGCCTCCTCCGGCGGGAGGAGCGGCGGGCGTCGGCGGGAGGTCCGGCTGTAGGTCCGGCTGTAGGTCCGGCGGGTGCGCGGCACCCGGATAACGTGGGCGCATGCGATGGCGTGGAGTGCCGCTCGACCTTGTGCTCGCGGCCGCGGGGACCGCTCTCGACGTGTTGCTGTCGGCCAAGGGCGGCGGCTCCGCCCTGCTGCCGGGCAACGAGGTGATCCCGATGGCCGTGGGCGTGGGCGCGCCCATGGGCCTGGTCCGGCGCGCGCCCCTGGCGGTGAGCCTCTACCTGGCCGCCTTCCTCGTCTTCACCGACCAGGTGGGGTCGTTCACCTCCAACACCGCCCAGATGCTGCTCTGCGTCTCCGTCGGCCTGGTCGCCTACCGCTCGCGCTGGCGGCCGACCTGCCTGGCCCTGGGCGTGGCCGTCGCCGCGACCGCGGTCAACCTGGCCGACCCGGGCATCGCGTTCACCACGAACGCGTGGATGTACTCGGTGCTCGTCCCCGCCCTGCCCGTTCTCATCGGCGCCTACCTGCGCGGCCCCGCCGGGCGGCTGAAGGACGCCGACCTCACCCCGGACGTGCTGCTGGCCGGTGGCGGAGTGGCCTTCACGGTGCTGAGCACCTGGACCGACTGGCACAACGGCACCCAGCCGGTCTGGGTCGTGGGACTGCTCGCGGTGCTGGGCGGGCTCTCCCTCGGCGTCGCGCGGCGCTTTCCCGGACTGGTGTTCATGTTCCAGAGCGTGCTGCTGATCGCCGCCGACCAGTATCTCAACGACACGGTCACCACCTGCCTGATCCTGACGCTGATCGCGCTCTGCGTGTTCGCGATGCGGATCGCCTCCTGGGCCTGGATCACGGTCACCTACGTGACCTGCACCATGCTCGCCTCGATCGCGATCGTCCAGGACTCGACCGAGGTCACCGCGTTCCGCGTCGCCGTCCTGATGGCCCTGGTGACCACACCCGTCGCGATCGGCCGCTACCTGGGCGTACGGCAGGCGGCCGCCGAGGCCGAGGGGCTGCGGCTGCGCGAGTCGGCGCGGCTGGCGGTCGCCCAGGTACGCGCCGACCAGCTCCTCGAGCGCGAGAACATCGCCCGCGAGGTACACGACATCGTGGCTCACCACGTGGGTGCCATGGTCCTGCGCGCCAGTGCCGCCCGCTACGCCGCCCCCGAGGGGCCGGTCGCCGACGCGCTGGCCGACATCCGCGAGACCGGCCACCAGGCGCTGGAGGATCTGCGCGGGCTGCTCGACGTGCTGCGCGACCCCGGCCGCGGCCCCGACATGGCCGCCGACCCCGCGGCCCTCATACGTGAGTCCGCCGAGCGGATGACCGCCGCCGGCCTCCAGGTCGAGCTGGAGCTCGACCCCGCCACCGCGCACGCCCCCCTCGTGGCCCGCGCCTCCGCGGCCCGCATCGTCCAGGAAGGTCTCACGAACGTGCTCAAGCACGCCGGTCCCGGCACTCAGGTGAGTGTCGCCGTCACCACTGCCGGCCAAGGGCTGACCGTACACATACGCAACGGCTCCCCGCCCACCACCATCGAACGCCTGCCCTCGTCCGGCCGCGGCCTGGCCGGGATGCGCGAGCGCGTCCGCGCGCTCGGCGGCACGCTGACCGCGGGCCTCGACCAGGACGGCGGCTGGCTGCTCACCGCGACCATGCCCACCGCCGCCCCGCACATCACCGAGCTGCACGCCACCGAGTACGTGGTCGGGCGCACGGGGTGCGTCACCGAGCGCTTCACCGGCGGCCTCACGGGAGGTGGCGCGTGATCCGCGTGCTGGTCGCCGACGACCAGGCGCTGGTACGCGCGGGCGTGCGCATGCTCCTGCAGGTCACGGGCGACATGGAGGTCGTGGCCGAGGCCGTGGACGGCGCCGAGGCCGTACGCCTGGCCGAACTCCACCTGCCCGACGTGATCCTGATGGACCTGCGCATGCCCAGGGTCGACGGGCTGGAGGCGAGCAGGCGGATCCTGCTGGCGCGGCCGGCCGCCAGGATCGTCGTGCTCACCACGTTCGCCGAGGACTCCAACGTCTACGCCGCCCTGCGCGCGGGCGCCGTCGGCTTCCTGGTCAAGGACGACGAGCCAGAACGCATGGTCGACGCCGTACGCAGGGCCGCGACCGGCGAGCAGCTCCTGGCCCCCTCAGTGCTGCGCCGGGTGGTCGCCCGCTTCCTGGCCGCCGAGGAGGCGGCGAGCGTACCGGTCCCCGCCGGGCTCACCGACCGCGAGCTGGAGGTGCTGGCGCTGGTCGGCACCGGCCTGTCCAACGCGGAGATCGCCGAGGAGCTGGGCGTCGGCGTGACCACGGTCAAGTCCCACGTCGCCGCCGCCATGGACAAACTGGGGCTGCGCAACCGGATCCAGGCCGCCGTCGTCGCCTACCGCACCGGCCTGGTGGACGCGGCGTTCCGCCCGGTACACCACCCCTTGCGCCAGCCCCTCCGCCACTCCCGCGGCGGCCCCCCGGGTGATCCCCTGAGCTGACCCGCACGCTGGCCGAGGCCCTTGACCCGCGCGCTGTTCGGGGGTCGCCGGGGTCCTGGTCGCGGCCGTCCGCTCGGGGTTGGCGGGGTCCTGGTCGCGGTCGTCCGCTCGGGGTCGCCGGGGGTCCCGGTCGCCGCCGTTCGCCGTTAGGGTCGACGGTGTGTACGTGAAGATCTGCGGGTTGAGCGAGCCCGAGCACGTGGCGGCCGCCGTCGAGGCGGGCGCCGACGCCATCGGCTTCGTGCTGACCCGAAGCCCTCGTCAGGTGACCCCCGAGCGGGCCGCCGAGCTGGCCGCGGCGGTCCCCGCCCACGTCCTCACCGTCGGCGTGTTCCGCGGCGAGACCCCTGAGGCCGTCCGCGCCGCCACGCTCACCTCCGGGGTGCGCGGCGTCCAGCTGCACGGCCGGCATCCGCACGGCGACTTCACCGCGCTGAAGGATCTCGGCCACACCCTGGTCAGGGCCGTCGACGCCGAAGCCGACCTGCGCTGCGGCGCCTACGACGAGGACCTGCTCATCGTCGACGCGCCCCGCCCCGGCTCCGGCGAGCCCTGGGACTGGGCGGCGGTACGCGGCCGCCCCACGGGGCACTGGCTGCTCGCGGGCGGCCTCGACCCGTCCAACGTCGCTCAGGCGGTCGCCGCCGCGGCGCCGTGGGGCGTGGACGTGTCCAGCGGGGTCGAGGTGGCGCCCGGGGTGAAGGACTCCGACCTCATCAGACGCTTCATCACGGCGGCCCGCCCATGACCGGCGGTTTCGGCGGCGCGGATACCGGGTCTCAGGGTGACTTCGCCCGTAGCGCCGGGTTAACGCCCGACTCCGCGCGTAGTGCCGCCTTCGCGCACGACTTCGCCCGTAGCGTCGCCTTCGCGCACGACTTCGCCCGGCGGAAGGCGGGGCGGACCGTCGAGGTGCCCGGCGGGTTCGCCGTCCTCAACGACCGCTACCCCGGCTCGTACGACGACAACAAGGTCGTCATCTGGTCCGGCGACGATCCCGGCGCGGCGCTGAAGGCGGCCGACCAGGTGCTCGCCGGGTACGCCCACCGGCTGGTCAACGTCGACGACGACCGCCTGGGCCGGGCGTACGCGCCCGCCTTCGAGGCCGCGGGCTACACGCACGAGACGAACCTGGTCATGGTCTTCCGCGGCGCGTTCCCGCACGACGCGGCACCCGTGGAGCGCCTCGGCCTGCCCGCGCTGCTGCCCACGCTCCGGGCCGGCTGGCGCGAGACGCTGCCCGAGGCCACCGACGACGTCATCGACCAGCTCGCCAGGCGCGTGGAGGAGCGGCTGCGCGGCGCCGACACGGTGGGCTTCCGCGCCGTACGGACGGAGGACGGCCAACTCGCCGCGCGGGCCGACATCTACCGGAACGGCGCCGTCACACAGATCGAGGACCTCTACACGGGGGACCGCCACCGGGGCCGGGGGCACGCCCGCACGTTGATGAGGGCGCTGCTCGCCGAGGCGGCCGACAGCGAGCTGGTGTTCCTGCTGGCCGACGCCGCCGACTGGCCCAAGGACTTCTACGAACGGCTCGGCTTCGAGCCGGTAGGCCACACCCACAGCTTCCTGCGCACCTGACCGCCCGCCTCCGGCCAACCGTCCCTCCCGCCGTCGGACCTGAATGACCCCAGTCGGCTCCGTTCGGCCGACTCCGGACGCCCCCGGCCGAGCCGCTCGATCGACCCCGGCCGCCGCCTCCGGCCGACCACGACTGACGGACCCCGGCCCACCGTCCCTCCGGCTGACCGGCCCTTACTGACCCCCGCCCACCGACCACGACTGACGGACCCCGGCCAACCGTCCCTCCGGCTGACCGACCCTTACTGACCCCCGCCCACCGATCACGGTCGGCGGCCTCAGCCTTCGGGACCCGACCCCCGGTGGTGGAGGCTCCCGATGGGGGTTTCGGGCGGTGGCGGATCTCGGGTGGTGCGGTCTGGCCCGGGACGGCTTGGTGCCGGCGGTCAGCCGCGGGTCTTGGGGCGGGCGGTCAGATGCGGGCCCGTGGTGACCGGCCTTGGGTCTGGGGTGGCCAGATGTGGGCCTGGGGTGGCCAGATGTGGGCCTGGGGTGGTCGGACGCGGGTCTTGGGGCGGGCGGTCAGATGCGGGCCTGGAGTGGTCAGGTACAGGTCTGGGAGCGTACAGACGAGGGGGTTGTGGGGTGGCCGGTGGTGAGGCCGAGGGTCAGGGTCAGGGCCGTCACGCCGAGGTAGGCCACTCCCGCCACCACGGCCGCCCCATGCAGCCCGCCGATGAAGCGGGGCCCGCCGGGAGCGCCCGCCATCGCGCCGAAGACCGCGACGCCGATCGCGCCGCCCGCCTGCCGGGCGGTGTTGTTGATCGCGCTCACCAGCCCCTCCCGGCCGGGCGGTGGGTCGCTCATGGCCAGGGCGACCACGCTCGGCGTCAGCAGCGCCGCGCCGAGCCCGATGACGGCCAGCGCCGGGAGCAGCACCAGGTACGGCGTGGCCGGCCGTACGAGGAGCAGCAGCCCCATGCCCGCCGCCAGGACCACCAGCCCGGCGACCATCACGGGACGCGGCCCGTACCGGCCGGCGAGGCGCCCGAACGGGGCGGACAGCAGCGCCAGCGGCACGAACAGCGGCAGCAGCGCCGCGCCCGCCGTCATCGGGGACAGCCGCAGCACGCCCTGGAGGTACAGGGTGATCAGCAGCATCATGCCGTTGATCCCGAAGTTCATGGTCGCCGAGCCGATCGTGCCGACCGCGATCGAGGGGCGCCGCAGCAGCCCCAGCGGCAGCATCGGCGCCTCCCGCCGGCTCTCGATCGCCACGAACGCGGCCAGCAGCGCCGCGGCGGCCCCGAACAGCCGCCAGTCGGGCCCGTCACGCCCCGCCTGGATCACCGCGTACGTCAGGACCAGCAGCGTCCCCGCGCCCGTCACAGTGCCCGGCAGGTCGATCGGCCGGCGCTCGGGCTCGTCGGCCGGAGCGACCCGGAACACCGCCACGAAGATGATCAGGATGATCGGCACGTTGATGGCGAAGATCGACGGCCAGCCGAACGCCTGGATCAGCATCCCGCCGAGCAGCGGCCCGGCGGGCAGGGCCGCGCTGCCCACCGCGGCCCAGACCCCGATGGCCCTGGCCCGTTCCCGCTCGCCGGGGAAGGTCCGGGTGATGACCGCCAGCGTGCCCGGCAGGAGCAGCGCGGCGCCCACGCCCTGCACCGCCCGCGCCGCCACCAGCGCCCCGACGCCCGGCGCGAACGCGCAGCCCGCCGACGCCACGCCGAACAGGCCGAACCCCGCCAGCACCACCCGCCGGTGTCCGAAGCGGTCGCCCAGCGTGCCGCCCGTCAGCAGCAGCCCGGCCAGCGCGATCTGGTAGCCGTCGACCACCCACTGCAGGTCCGCGAGCCCGGCGTGCCGGCCGGCCGCGATGGACGGCAGCGCCACGTTCACGATGGTCACGTCCAGCAGGACGACGAACAGGCCGGCGCACATCACGATCAGGATGTTCCGCTTCATCCCCCTACACCTGCGCGGTGAGGGCCGACGCTAACCTCTCGCGACGCGCCGATCCGCGTGGCGTCGCCCAGAGAGCCGCGGGGAGTGCCGGCGGGAAAGTCGTCGGGAGTGCCACCAGGTCGTCGGGAGTGCCGGCGGAAAGGATGAGCCGCTGCCAACCCCGCTGCGGAGAAAGGCGACGCAGTAGGGTCGGCAGCGTGAGCGAAACTTCCGCCGAGGATCGGATCTGGACGGTTCCGAACCTGCTGAGCTTCCTGCGCCTCCTCGGCGTTCCCGTCTTCCTCTGGCTGGTATTGGGGCCGAAGGCGGACGCCTGGGCGATCCTCGTGCTCGCGGTCGCCGGGTTCACCGACTGGCTGGACGGCAAGATCGCTCGCGCCTTCAACCAGATGAGCAGGCTCGGCCGGATCATCGACCCGGCCGCCGACAAGCTCTATGTCTTCGCCACGATCCTGGCGCTGCTGGTGCGCGACGTCATTCCGTGGTGGCTGGTGGCGATCATCCTGGGTCGCGAACTCTTCGTCGCGTGTTTCTTTCCCGTACTTCGGAAGAGCGGTTACAAGGCACTTCAGGTGCATTTCCTGGGCAAGGCCGCCATGTTCAACCTGATGTACGCCTTCCCTCTGCTCTTCCTTGCCTCCCACACTGGGTGGTATGCCGATATAGCACGAATTGTCGGATGGGCCTTTGCGCTCTGGGGAACGGGCCTGTACTGGTGGTCGGGGGTGTTGTATGGGGTACAGGTACGACGGCTCGTAACCGCGGCCAAGGAGGAGTGATCGGGTGAAGGCGGTCGTCATGGCGGGTGGAGAGGGCACTCGGCTGCGTCCGATGACGGCCAACCAGCCCAAGCCCCTGCTGCCCGTGGTCAACCGCCCGATCATGGAGCACGTGCTGCGGCTGCTCAAACGGCACAGCATCACCGAGACCGTGGTCACCCTCCAGTTCCTGGCCGCGCTCGTGCGCAACTACTTCGGCGACGGCGACGAACTCGGCATGAGCCTGCAATACGCCACCGAGGACGTTCCGCTGGGCACGGCGGGCAGTGTGAAGAACGCCGCGGCCCGCCTGCGCGACGACCGATTCCTGGTGATCTCCGGCGACGCCCTGACCGATATCGATTTGTCGGATATGGTCCGTTTTCACCGTGAAAATTCGGCACTTGTCACCATCGGGTTGAAACGGGTGCCCAACCCCCTCGAGTTCGGCATCGTGATCGTCGACGAGGGCAACCGGGTCCAGCGCTTCCTGGAGAAGCCCACCTGGGGGCAGGTCTTCTCCGACACCGTCAACACCGGCATCTACATCATGGAGCCCGAGGTCCTCGACGCGGTCGCCTCCGGAGAGCCCGTCGACTGGTCGGCCGACGTCTTCCCCACCCTGCTGGAGCGCGGCGCCCCCATCTTCGGCTACGTCGCCGAGGGCTACTGGGAGGACGTCGGCACCCACGAGAGCTACCTCAAGGCCCAGGCCGACGCCCTGTCCGGCCGGGTCGCCGTGGACATCGGCGGCTTCGAGGTCTCGCCGGGCGTCTGGGTGGCCGAGTCGGCCTCGGTCGACCCCGACGCGGTGCTCAAGGGCCCGCTGCTCGTCGGCGCGTACGCCAAGGTCGAGGCCGGCGCCGAGCTGCGCGAGTACACCGTGCTCGGCAACAACACGGTCGTGCGCGAAGGCGCCTTCCTGCACCGGGCGGTCGTCCACGACAACGTCTACCTGGGCCCCGGCAGCCACCTGCGCGGTTGCGTGATCGGCAAGAGCACCGACGTGATGGCCGGGGCCCGCATCGAGGAGAACGCCGTCATCGGCGACGAGTGCGTCATCGAGCCCGAGGCGTACGTCTCCAGCGGCGTCAAGGTCTACCCCTTCAAGACCATCGAGGCCGGCGCCGTCGTCAACACCAGCGTGATCTGGGAGTCGCGCGGCCAGCGCAGCCTGTTCGGCCCCCGCGGCGTCAGCGGCCTGGTCAACGTGGAGATCACCCCCGAGCTGTGCGTACGGCTGGCCAGCGCGTACGCCACCACCCTGAAGAAGGGCGAGCACGTCGTCACCTCGCGCGACTCCTCGCTGGCCGCCAGGGCGCTGAAGCGGGCCGTGATCGGCGCGCTCAACGCCAGCGCCATCAACGTCCTCGACCTGGAGGCCGCGCCGCTGCCGGTGGCCCGCTTCCACACGGCCAGGGAGTCCGCGGCGGGCGGCATCGCGCTGCGCACCACCGCCGGCGACCCGCAGAGCATCGACATCGTCATCATGGACGACCGCGGCGCCGACCTGCCTCCGGCCGCCCAGCGCAAGCTGGAGCGCGTCTTCTCCCGCCAGGAGTTCCGGCGCGCCTTCCCCGGCGAGATCGCCGAGCTCCGCTTTCCCGCCAGGGCGGTCGAGGACTACGCGTACGAGCTGCTGCGCTGCGTCGACATGACCGGTATCAGGGACATGAAGGTCGTCGTCGACTGCGCCGGAGGGACCTCCGCGCTGGTCCTGCCCACGCTGCTCGGCCGGGTCGGCGTCGACGTGCTCACCGTGAACGCCCGCCTGGACGACATCTCGCCCACGGAGACGTTCGCCGAGCGCCGCAGGGACCTGCAGCGCCTGTCGGAGCTCGTGAGCTCCTCCAGGGCGGCCTTCGGGGTGCGGTTCGACCCCGTGGGGGAGCGCATCGCGCTGGTGGACGAGATGGGCCAGCTGATCGGCGAGGAGCGGGCCCTGCTCGTCGTGCTCGACCTGATCGCCGCCGAGCGCAGGACCGGCCGGGTGGCGCTGCCCGTCACCACCACCAGGGTCGCCGAGCAGGTCTGCCGCTTCCACGGCGTGCAGGTGCGCTGGACCTCCACGGCGGTCGACGCCCTCACCTCGGCCGCGGTGGACGAAGACATGATCTTCGCGGGCGACGGCAGGGGCGGTTTCGTGGTGCCCGAGTTCGGTCCGGCGATCGACGGGGTGGCGGCGTTCATGCGGCTGCTCGGCCTGGTCGCCCGCACCCGGCTCTCGCTCAGCCAGATCGACGCGCGCATCCCCGAGGCCAAGCTGCTCAAGCGTACGGTGCCGACCCCGTGGGCGGCCAAGGGCGCCGTCATGCGCTCGGTCATCGAGGCCGCCGAGGCCGAGCCGGACGGCTGCCGCGTCGACACCACCGACGGGGTGCGGGTGGCCGCCGAGGACGGGAGCTGGGTGCTGATCCTGCCCGCCGCCACCGAGCCGGTCACCGATCTGTGGGCCGAGGCCGCCGACGTGGACACCGCGCAGTCGCTCCTGGAGCACTGGGCCCGGGTGGTCGAGGAGGCGGCCTCCTGAGCCTCGGGACCGAAATCTGTACGGCAATTCGCATAGAATCATCACGGAACGTGACACTGGCGGATCGGTGGCGCCGGAACGTGCAAGATCGTAATGTAGAAACGCGCGGCGGCATGGACCTTGGGGCGCGGGCGGCGGTAACTTTGTCACCGTCCGAACCCGTCGTCCAGCGCCCCGCCTTGACCTTTGCCGCTGATCAGCGTAAGTTGCGGCATTCGCAAACTTGAAGAGCGAAGCGAGGCGCGCCCAGATCCCCGTTGCCGCGTCTTCGCGGTAGGAGGCCGAGCCGATCGATGCCGAGCGTCTACTGCACGCAGTGCGGGCACGCCAACCCCGAGGATGCCCGTTTCTGTTCCCGTTGTGGGTCACCGCTGACCAGAACCGAGGTCGCCGGGGACACCACATCGACGATCTCTGTCGCGGGAATCGAGGCGTACGAGGCTGAGACCGGTGACATGCTCCTCGCCGAGCGCGCGCTGGTGGAGCAGCTGCCGCCTGGCACGGCGTTGCTCACCGTGACCAGGGGGCCCAACGCGGGGAGCCGTTTCCGCCTCGACAAGGAGCTCACCACCACGGGGCGCCATCCCGAGAGCGACATCTTCCTGGACGACATCACGGTCTCCCGGCGGCACGTGGAGTTCTACCGCCTTCGCGGCGGCCAGTTCTCCGTGCGCGACGTGGGCAGCCTCAACGGCACCTACGTCAATCGGGAGCGCATCGAGGAGGTGCCGCTGCACTCCGGTGACGAGGTGCAGATCGGCAAGTTCCGCCTCGTCTTCCTGATGCGGACCGCCGCCGGCGCATGAGCGAGCCCAGCGAGCGACCGATAGTCACAGCGTTCATGCGGCTCACGGAGGAAGCCGCATGAGCGCGCAGGCGGCACGTTCGCACATGAGCATCGGGGAGGTGCTCGCCATGCTCCAGGGCGAGTTCCCCGATGTGTCGATCTCCAAGATCCGCTTCTTGGAGGGCGAGGGGCTCATCGAGCCGGAGCGCAGCCCGTCGGGCTACCGCAAGTTCACCCACCTGCACGTCGAGCAGCTCCGCTACATCCTCACCGAGCAGCGCGACCACTACCTGCCGCTGCGGGTGATCAAGGACAAGATGGCCGAGCACTTCGGCCGCCCGCGTGCCGTGACCGACCGGCCGGAGACGCGGGAGGTGCGGCTGAGCCGCGCCGAGCTGCTGGAGGCGGCCGGGCTCGACGAGGACACGCTGGCCGAGCTCGAGGACTACGGGCTGCTCTCGGCGACGGCCAGGCGCTACGACGAGGAGGCGCTCAACGTGGCGCGCAGCGTCGGCGCCCTGGCCCGGTTCGGCCTGCACGCCCGGCATCTGCGCGCGGTCAAGGCCGCGGCCGAGCGCGAGTGCGGTCTGGTGGAGCAGACGGTCGCGCCCATACTCAAACGCCGGGCCCCAGGGGCCATCGGAGAGGCTGACGAGGCCGCGAGGGAGCTGTCGGCGCTGCTGCTCGACCTGCACGCCGCTCTGGTGCGTACGGGCGTGCGAACCGTTCTAGGCCGATGACCGGACCAGCGGGACATACAAGGCCCCTCGGGTGTTACGTTGAAATGCAGAAGCGGACCGGCCCAATAGCTGTGCCGGGGTCGCCGACCAGTCGAATATGGAGCAGCCCGTGTTGCAGATGGAGGTCGTGGGCGTCCGCGTAGAGATGCCCACAAATCAGCCGATCGTCTTGCTCAAGGAGGCACACGGGGAGAGGTTCCTGCCGATTTGGATTGGGATGACCGAAGCCACGGCCATCGCCTTGGCCCAAGCGGAGGAGCCTCCAGCCCGGCCACTCACGCACGACCTTTTCAGGGACGTGCTGAGCGCCCTCGGCGTGGGCCTGCGCGCGGTCAACATCGTCGCCCTGCGTGACGGTATCTTCTTCGCCGACCTGGTGTTCTCCAACGGCGTAGAGGTGAGCGCGCGGCCCTCCGACTCGATCGCGCTCGCCTTGCGCACCGGAGCACGAATCTTCGCCAGTGAGGAGGTCGTCCAGGAGGCCGGGGTGATCATCCCCGACGACCAAGAGGACGAGGTGGAGAAGTTCAGGGAGTTCCTTGACACGATCACCCCCGAAGACTTTGGCCGGGCGGGGTAGGTATTTCAGTGCATTTACGCTTCACGACGCGCCGAGCGGGATCGTTGACTGCGCATGGTCACGGTCCTACGGTGCAAGTGAAACCCATGGCCGCGCTTTTACGAACCCCCAGATCAGGCCATGGGATGAGAGAAAGCCGGAGGTCCGCGTGGCGGTCAGCAGCGGCGAGGGAAAGACGGCCGGCCAGGAAGATCCGGTGCGGCGTGAGAGTGCGCGGCAGCGTGCCGGAGAGCAGGGTCTGCTCTTCGACGAGCAGCCCACGACACTGCCGAGTGACATCGGATACCGCGGCCCGACGGCGTGCGCGGCGGCCGGCATCACCTACCGGCAGCTCGACTACTGGGCGCGCACGGAGCTGGTCCAGCCGACGATAAGAGCCGCGCACGGCTCGGGCTCCCAACGGCTCTACAGCTTCCGCGACATCCTGGTGCTCAAGGTCGTCAAGCGGCTCCTCGACACCGGAGTCTCCCTCCAGCAGATCCGTACGGCCGTACAACACCTGCGTGACCGCGGGGTCGGCGACCTCGCGCAGATCACGCTCATGAGCGACGGCGTCAGCGTCTACGAGTGCACCTCGGCCGACGAGGTGATCGACCTGCTCCAGGGCGGTCAGGGCGTGTTCGGCATCGCGCTCGGCCGGGTCTGGCGCGAGGTCGAGGGCTCCCTCGCGGAGCTGCCGGGGGAAAGGGCGGCGGTCGAGGACAGCGTCCCGGCCGACCACCCCGCTGACGAGCTGGCCCAGCGGCGACGGGCGCGCCGCATAGGGTAGCAATCCGGTAGTAACCTAAGAGGCGCAAGGCTGACGACCCCCTGCGGGAGAGTCCCGGGCTGGTCCCGGGGCGCCGAAGGAGCAACCCTCCCCGGAATCTCTCAGGCACCCGTACCGCTCGGGGTAGGCAACTCTGGAAAGCAGGCACGCCCGCCAGGCGCGCCTCACCGACGGTGCAAGCCCTCATGGGGGTGAAGCTCTCAGGTCGCCATGACAGAGGGGGAGATCCGGCACTCGCCCGCGCCCAGGCGCCGGTCTCCATAGCCCTCGGGAGGCACCTTCCATGACCGACCTGTCAGCTCCGCCGTTCTCGACCCGGCACATCGGCCCGTCCGAATCCGAGCAGCAGCGCATGCTCGAGGCCGTGGGTTTCGAGTCCGTGGCCGACCTGGTGGCGGTGGCCGTCCCCGAGTCCATCAGGATCAAGGACCGGCTCTCGCTGCCCGCCGCGGCCAGTGAGACCGAGGTCATCGCCGAGCTGCGGGCCATCGCGGGCCGCAACCGGGTGCTCACCTCGATGATCGGCCTGGGCTACCACGACACGATCACCCCGGCGGTGATCCGCCGCAACCTGCTGGAGAACCCGGGCTGGTACACCGCCTACACCCCCTACCAGCCGGAGATCTCGCAGGGCCGCCTGGAGGCGCTGCTCAACTTCCAGACCGTCGTCTCCGACCTGACCGGGCTCGACGTCGCCGGCGCCTCCCTGCTCGACGAGAGCACGGCCGCCGCCGAGGCGATGACGCTGGCCAGGCGCGCGGGCAAGTCCAAGAGCGACGTGTTCGTCGTCGACGCCGACGCGCTGCCCCAGACCAAGGCGGTGCTGGCCACCCGCGCCGAGCCGCTGGGCATCACGCTGGTCGAGGACGCGCTCGACGGTGAGCTGCCCGAGTGCTTCGGCGTGCTCGTCCAATACCCGGGTGCCTCCGGCCGGCTGCGCGACTTCCGCGCGGTGGCCGAGCGGGCGCACGCCGCGGGCGCGCTGGTCGTGGCCGCCGCCGACCTGCTCGCGCTGACCCTGGTCACCGCGCCGGGCGAACTCGGCGCCGACATCGCGATCGGCTCCTCGCAGCGCTTCGGTGTGCCGTTCGGCTTCGGCGGGCCGCACGCCGCCTACATGTCCGTACGCGAAGGACTGCAGCGGCAGATGCCCGGCCGCCTCGTCGGGGTCTCGGTCGACGCCGACGGCGCGCCCGCCTACCGGCTGGCCCTGCAGACCCGCGAACAGCACATCAGACGGGAGAAGGCCACCAGCAACATCTGCACCGCGCAGGTCCTGCTGGCCGTCATCGCCGGCATGTACGCCGTCTACCACGGGCCCGAGGGGCTGCGCCGCATCGCCGGCCGCGTGCACCGGCACGCCGCCGCGCTGGCCGAGTGCCTGCGCCGCGGCGGTGTCGAGGTCGTACACCGGGAGTTCTTCGACACCGTGCTGGCCAGGGTGCCCGGCCGGGCCGCCGACGTCGTCCGGCAGGCCGCCGAGCGCGGCGTCAACGTGTGGCAGGCCGACGCCGACCACGTCTCCATCGCCTGCGACGAGAAGACCACGGCGGCCGACCTCGAGCAGGTCGCCGCCGCCTTCGGCGTCAGTGGGCCGGTGGCCGGCCTCCTCGCCGACGAAGGGCTGGACACGCTGCCGGCCGCGCTGAGGCGGGAGTCCGGCTACCTCACCCACCCCGTCTTCCACAGCCACCACTCCGAGACCGCGATGCTGCGCTACCTGCGCAGGCTCCAGGACAAGGACATCGCCCTCGACCGGTCCATGATCCCGCTCGGCTCCTGCACGATGAAGCTCAACGCCACCACCGAGATGGAGCCCATCACCTGGCCGGAGTTCGCCGGGATCCACCCCTTCGCGCCTGACGGGCAGGCCGCGGGCTACCACCACCTCATCGAGACCCTGGAGGAATGGCTGGCCGAGGTGACCGGCTACGACGCGGTCTCCATCCAGCCGAACGCCGGGTCCCAGGGGGAGTTCGCCGGGCTGCTCGCGATCCGGGCCTACCACCGCGACCACGGCGACGAGCACCGCGACATCTGCCTCATCCCGTCCTCCGCGCACGGCACGAACGCGGCCAGCGCCGTCATGGCCGGCATGCGCGTCGTGGTCGTGGCCTGCGACTCCGAGGGCAACGTGGACCTGGCCGACCTCGACGCCAAGATCGACAAGCACCGCGACGCGCTGGCCGCGATCATGCTCACCTACCCGTCGACGCACGGCGTCTTCGAGGAGACGATCACCGAGGTCTGCGCCAAGGTGCACGACGCGGGCGGCCAGGTCTACGTCGACGGGGCCAACCTCAACGCGCTGGTCGGGCTGGCCAAGCCGGGCGAGTTCGGCGCCGACGTCTCGCACCTCAACCTGCACAAGACCTTCTGCATCCCGCACGGTGGCGGCGGCCCCGGCGTCGGCCCGGTCGCGGTCCGCGGCCACCTGGCCGCCTACCTGCCGGGCCACCCGCTGCGCCCCGGCTCACCGGTCGGCGCGGTCTCCGCGGCCCCGTACGGCTCGGCGGGCATCCTGCCGATCTCCTGGGCGTACGTCAGGATGATGGGCGGCGACGGCCTGGCCGCGGCCACCGAGCAGGCGATCCTGTCGGCCAACTACCTCGCCCGGCGGCTGGCCCCGCACTACCCGGTGCTCTACACCGGGCGCGGCGGCCTGGTGGCCCACGAGTGCATCGTCGACCTGCGGCAGATCACCAAGGAGACCGGCGTCACGGTCGACGACGTGGCCAAGCGGCTCATCGACTACGGCTTCCACGCCCCGACCATGTCCTTCCCGGTCGCCGGCACGCTGATGATCGAGCCGACCGAGAGCGAGGACCTGGCCGAGCTCGACCGGTTCGTCGACGCGATGGTGGCCATCAGGGGCGAGATCGCGCGGGTCGCCTCGGGCGCCTACGACCGGGCCGACAACCCGCTGCGCAACGCCCCTCACACCGCCGAGGCCGTCGCGGCCGACGAGTGGGCCCATCCCTACAGCCGTACCGAGGCGGTCTACCCGCTGCCGTCGCTGCGGGAGGGCAAGTACTGGGTGCCGGTGCGGCGCATCGACCAGGCTTACGGCGACCGCAACCTGGTCTGCTCCTGCCCGCCGCTGGAGGCGTACGAGGACTGACCTGGTTTGTCGCGTCCGCGACGGCTCCGGTCGTTACGTCCGCAACTGAGCTGGCTGTCGCGTTCGCGACTGATCCGGCTGTCGCGTCCGTGACTGACCCGCACGTCGCGTTCGCGGGACCGTGGCCTTCTCCGCCGCGTAACCGTGGCCCTCTCCGTCCGCTGTGCTCGGACGGGGAGGGCTACGTCCGTTTTCTGGGATTTTTTCCCGCCACCCAGGCTGAACGTGGCCAGTGAGAAGACATGATCACCGGAACTCGTTAGGCTCTGTCCGACCGTCGCCTAAGGAGCTCTCTTGACGTTCTCAGAGCTGCAGGTCCCGCCTCTCGACACCGCTCGCCGCCTGGCCGAGCACGGTGACCTCGACGGCGCGGCGGCCATACTCAGCGAGCTGGCCGCCGACCCCGAGGAGCCCGACCGGGCGCAGGCCGCCGTGGGCCTGGCCGTGGTGCTCGACGAGCGCGGCGACCCGGAGGGGGCCCGGGCGGCCGCCCGGGTCGCGCTGGCCACCGGACATCCGGAGTTCGCCGCTCAGGCGGCCTGTCACCTCGCGCAGGGCTTCGAGCGCGAGGGCCGCGCCGAGCAGGCCAGGGGGGCGTGGCAGGCGGTCCTGGGCGTTGGCACGGCCGCCTACGTCCCGCTGGCGCGTCTCGCCCTGGCCCGGCTGGCCCTGCTGGCCGGCGACTACGACGAGGCGGAGAACGAGCTGCGGGCCGCGCTGGCCGCCGCCGGGCCGGACGACGTGGGCGCGCACGCCGCGCAGCAACTGGCCGAGCTGCTGCTGGAGCGGGGCGAGCCGGGGGAGGCGGCCGAGGTGCTGCTGGAGGCGCTCGAGGTGGCCCCCCAGGACGACGTGGCCCGGCTGCGGGTGCAGCTCGGCATCGCGCACCTGGAGCTCGCCTGCGCGGAGTTCGCGGGGGCGGTGGAGGACGGCGGTGACGCGCCGACGAGCGGGCTGGCCATCGAGCTGCTGGCCAGGACCCTGCCGCTGCGTGGCCGCGTCGACGACGCGGGCCGCGTCTGGACGTACGGGCTGGAGCACGAGGACGAGACGCTGGCCGCGGAGGTCCGTCTGCGCTACGACCGCGACACCTGACCGACCTCCCCGCCCCGCGAGCGTCTCCAGGACGCCCGCGACCGTCTTCAGGACGCCCGCGCCCGCCTGCCGCTCCATCCGCCGGCGCTACGCAGTCGGTGAGGTCTCCCTCGCCGACCTCGCCACCGACCGGTCAGTCCGCCGCCAACGGCTCCGTGTGGGTCCGGGCTTCCTGAGTGGCCGCCCAGGAGGCGAGCAGGCGCAGGCCCTCCTCGGAGGGTGAGCCGGGTTCGGCGGTGTAGATGGTGATGGTGAGGCTGGGGTCGGCGACCATCTGCAAACCCTCGAAGGCGAGGGTGAGCTTTCCGACGATGGCATGGTTGAAGCGTTTGGTTCCGGTGCCGTGCCGGCGGACGTTTCGCGCCCCAGCGGGTGCGGAACTCATCGCTGCGGGTCGACAGTTCGCCGACGAGGTCGTGGAGCTCTTTGTCGTGGGGGTTGCGGCCGGCTTCTGTGCGCAGCATGGCCACGCACATGTCCGCGAAGGGACCCCAGTCCGGGTAGAAGCGATGGGAGGCCGGGTCGAGGAACGCGAACCGGGCCAGATTCTCCTGATTGGCCGGGGAGGCGTACAGGTCGGCGAAGAACGCGCGGGCGAACTGGTTGACGGCGAGCACGTCCATGCGGCTGTTCTGCACGAAGGCGGGTCCGGCGGTGATCGCGTCCAGCGTCCACTGCAGGCTGCGATGGAGCGTCTGCGGCCGGGCGGCGCGGCGCCGGGGGCGGGTGAGGACGTCCGAGCCGTCGGCGGTCTGGGCCAGGTGCAGGAGGTGGGCGCGCTCGGCGTCGTCGAGCCGCAGGGCGCGGGCGAGGGCTTCGAGCACCGCCGCGGAGGCGCCGGCGAGGTTGCCTCGTTCGAGCTTGGCGTAGTACTCGGCGCTCAGATCGGCCAGGGCCGCGACCTCACTGCGGCGCAGACCGGGGACGCGCCGCCGGGATCCGGCGATCAGGCCGGCCTGCTCCGGGGTGATCTTAGCTCGCCGCGAGGTGAGGAACTCGCGGACCTCGTCACGATTGTCCACAGCTCGACCGTACGGCGTCAGCGCCAAGCGAGGGATGTACTGGGAGTACACCTCTCGCTGGTAACTCGTAACCACCGCGGAATGCCGGTTAGGTGGATTGCGGCGGAATCCTGCGCCTTCGGTACGACCGGGCGGCAGCCGCATATCAGACGCCTAACCACGTAAAGGAAACTTTGATGCGCGGAGCAGTGATCCACGGCCCCGGCGATGTGCGCTTCGAGACCCTGGAGGACCCGAAGATCCTCAAGCCGACCGACGCGATCATCCGGACGGCCGTCACCTGTGTGTGCGGCTCGGACCTGTGGTCCTACCGCGGCCTGGAGCCGGCCCAGGAGGCTCACCCGATGGGTCACGAGTACGTGGGCTTCGTGGAGGAGGTCGGCAGCCAGGTCACCGCGGTCCGGCCCGGTCAGTTCGTCGTCGGCTCGTTCGCCACCTCGGACAACACGTGTGCGAACTGCCGCAACGGCTTCCAGTCCAGCTGCCTGAACCGTGAGTTCATGAGCACCTGCCAGGCCGAGTACGTGCGCATCCCCAACGCGCAGGGCACCCTGGTCGCCACCGACCAGGTGCCGGACGAGGAGCTGTGGCCCGGCCTGCTGGCCGTCTCCGATGTCATGGGCACCGGCTGGTACGCCGCCGACGCCGCCGAGGTCAAGCCCGGTTCGACCGCCGTGGTGGTCGGTGACGGCGCGGTCGGCCTGTGCGCGGTCATCGCCGCCAAGGAGATGGGCGCGGAACGGATCATCGCGATGAGCCGCCACGAGCCCCGGCAGCAGCTGGCCAGGGAGTTCGGCGCCACCGACATCGTCACCGAGCGCGGCGAGGAGGGCATCGCCCGGATCAAGGAGCTGACCGGCGGCATCGGCGCCGACGCGGTCCTGGAGTGCGTGGGTACCGCCGAGGCCATGCGGCAGGCCCTGCACTCGGCGCGGCCCGGCGGGAACGTCGGCTTCGTCGGCGTCCCCCACGAGGTCGCCGTCGACGGGCAGGAGCTGTTCTTCTCCCACGTCGGCCTGCGTGGCGGCCCCGCCCCCGTACGCCGCTACCTGCCCGACCTGATCGACCACGTCCTGTCGGGGCGGATCAACCCCGGGAAGGTCTTCGACCTCACCCTGCCGCTGGAGCAGGTCGCCGAGGGCTACAAGGCCATGGACGAGCGCCGCGCCATCAAGACCCTCCTCAAGCCCTGACCCCGTGCGTCAGCGGACATGTGCGCGCATGGCCGAATGACAGCCCGGTAGCGACCTTCGCCCAGCCTCCCTCCCGTCGACCTCGCGAGGAAAGCAAGAACGATGCCAGAGACCACAACGCCGTCCAAGCCTGTAGCGGGGCGATTTCTGCCGCCCCTGTTGCTCTTGCTGACGGTGTTCGGGCCGATCTCGATGGACCTGTACCTGCCCGCGCTGCCGGCACTGACGGTCGAACTCGGTGCCGCGACCTCCATCGCGCAGTTGACCGTCACCGCGTGCCTGATCGGGCTGGCCGCCGGGCAGTTGATCGCAGGACCGATCTCGGATCAGTTCGGGCGGCGAGGGATCCTCCGCCTCGGCGTCGCCGCGTACATCGTCACCTCCGCGCTCTGCGCGATCAGCCCCAGCGTCGAGGTGCTCATCATCGCCCGGCTCGTGCAAGGCCTCACCGGCGGGGTCGGAATCGTCATCGCTCAGGCGGCGGGCCGCGACGTCCACTCCGGCGGCGAGCTGATCCGCTTCTACGGCCGGCTCACCGTGGTCGGAGCGTGCGCCGCGATCGTCGGCCCGCTGCTGGGCGGGCTGCTCACCGCGCTCGTCGACTGGCGTGGCCTGTTCGTGGTCCTCGCGGTCATCGGCGCCGGCATCCTGATCGCCACCCTGCTCATCTTCACGGAGACACTTCCGGCCGACCATCGTGTCCGAGGCGGATTCGCCCAGACCATGCGCGACTACCGCACGCTGCTCGCCGACCGGGTCTTCCTCGGCGCCCTCCTCAACCAGGGCTTCCTCTGGGCCGCCGTGTTCGCCTATCTCGCCGGCGCCACATACGTCCTGCAGAACATCTACGGCCTTTCCCCGCAGTGGTACGCGGCCGCCTTCGGACTCAACTCAGCCGGCTTCGCGTTCTTCGGGTGGCTCGGCGGCCGCGGCGCCGAACGATGGAGCATCACCGGCACCCTCGCCATCGGCATCCTCGTCGCCGGCGGCGGTGCCGCCGGGCTCCTCATTTCCGGCCTCACCCCGATGCCGCTCTGGGTGGTCATCGCGTCCTTGTTCTTCCTGGCCGGCGGCGTGGCGATCTCCTCCGCACCCGCCAGCACCCTCGCTCTGGCGGATTACCCGCGGATGGCGGGAACAGCGTCCTCCCTGCTCGGCACGGTCAGGTACGGCTTCGGCGGTGTGGCCGCCCCGTTCGTCGGCATCGCGGGCGCCACCAGCATCCTCCCGCTAGGCGTCGTCACCGTCGTCGCCGTCCTCCTCGGCGCGAGCGCCTGCCTCCTCTTCGCCCGCCGACACGCGCCTGCCGCGGCCACCATGGTCGGGACGGCCGAAACGACTGCGATGGCTGGGACCGCCGAAACGACCCCGCCTCCATGAACGTGGTGACCCGAACGCCCGACGCGACTTCGACGACGCCATTCCGGCGCCCCGGCCCTTCCGCCTTGCCCCCGCGCTCACCGGTTCCTTAGGGTTGGCGGGTGTCAGAGCCGACATCGCCGCCGCCGCGGATCGGGTCCCCCGTGTGGGACCGGGAACTCGCGGACATCGGGCTGGACCGGCGATGGGTCGACGCCGATGTGGGTGCCGTGCTGGCGACCACGGACGCCCATGGCGAGTTCGACCCGCACGGGCTGAACCTCTTCGGGACCGATGCCGAGGTCGCCGCCGGCTGGGTCCTGCTGCACCAGAGGTTCCCGTCCTATGGGATTTTGATGTACCTGCGGATGTGCTGGTCGAGCGGTGACCACGCGCTGCAGGACTGGATTGTGCGCCAGTTCGCCGCGATGCTGATGTACGGCCCGGCCCCGGTGGCCGATTCGGCCGAGTACGGGCTGTGGGCCGACTACTTCGAATCGCCTGAGGCGTCGCAGGTCTTCACGGCGCTGGCCCTTCAGTTGCCGCGGCCCCACTGGGATCGCCTGATCAGCGGCGCGGGTCCGGTGCCCTGGGAGGCCAAGCATCAGGTGTTCCAGGAGGCGGCCGAGGTCCCCGCGCTGCATCCCGCGCTCGCGAGGGGCGTCGCGGGTTCGTTCTATGACGTGTACGGCGACGTCGACGCCGTGGCCGCGGCCCGGCTGCTCGATCGGCTCACGGTCGCGGACGAATCCTTGCTGGCGGCGCTGACCGAGGCCACCACGCAGCCGCTGCGGCTGCGGTCCGGATCGGCCGTGATCGTGGACGAGTCCGATGCGGGGTGGCCGCACCCGGGCAGCTTCCTGCTTCGCGCGGCGGTGCGCAGCTCGCGGAGCCGGTGGGTGCGGCAGTCCGAACTGGTGGCCGACGGCCGCGTGTACGGCCGGCTGGCGCACTGGGACTTCCCGTTCGACCCGGCGAAGATCGCGCACCGCGTTGTGGCCGCGCCCGAGCCGGAGGGGCGGGTCGTGCTGTTCCGGGTCGAAGGGCCGCCTGAGCGCGCTGAGCTGCTGGTGGACCGGGAACTCGAGGCATGGCCGCCGGGCCTGAGGGAGCATCTCGCACCCTGAGGGCAGGGGTCAGAGCGCTCGTCTATGGCCTCGTAGCCTTCGGTGACCTGCTCCAGCGGCTCATGTCCTCATGGATCCAGGCGGAAACCGTAGGCTCCCGCCCGGTTACCAACGCTGCGAACGGGGCGCGGCACTGGGGCCCTCTGGTGCCGCGCTCAAGAGTGATGCTGAAGCCGGGACGATCTAGGAAAATTCTGGTGAGCACAAGCGGGGCTCAGGGAGCGCATGCACCGCGTCGGCAGGGCGATGCGTCGTTCGGAACTCTGGGTCTTGGCCGGAAGGGCGGTCAGGTCGCCGGAGCTGGTGCGCTGGAGGGTGCGGCGGATGCCGGCGGCTCCGACGGCGCGAGATCGGCTTCACCTCGCTGCACGAGAACCTCGACACCACCACCCCCGGCGGCCGCCTCACCGTCATCATCCCCGAACTGCTGCGCGCTGCCCGCGACATGTTGCCGAATCCGGAGAACTCGATCACCTCGATCGCCAGATTGCTCGGCGTCAGTCCGGGCACGCTCTATAACCACATCCCCGACCTACGTGAACTCCGTGCGACCTCTAGATCGTCGACCCGGTCGACAGCGACATGAGGTGATCCGATGGCAGGTGGATTACGGGCTCAGCGGCGAGGGCGTCTGGTCATCGTCGCGTTGGGTCCGATGGCCGGCGTGGCGGCCGGAGGACTCACCAATCTGCTCACCATGACGTGGAACTGGTGGCTGTTCGGAGGGCTGGTCCTGACGACCAGCCTGGTGAGCGCCAGTACGCTGATCGCCCTGCCGCACGGCGACCCGCCATACCCGGCGACGCTCCAGACAGAAGATCCGCAGGCCGGTTCGGTGCTGCAGCCTCCATCGGGCACCCGGGTCTTCATCGGTCGCACCAAAGACCTGCGCCGTTTGACAACCCCCGGCCCTGAGGGAAACCGGCCAGGTCCTCTCATCATGGTCATTACTGGCATGCCCGGGACCGGAAAGACCGAGCTGGCCATCTGCGCCGCCCGTGCACTGGCCGCACGCTACCCCGACGGGTTGTTCTGGCTGGGCCTGCGCACCTACGCCGCGACCGAGTCCCAGTTGACCAGCACCGCAGCGCTGCGCACCCTGCTCAACGCCCTCAACGTACCGCCCGACCCAAACGCCACAAGCGTGACAGCGCTCAGCCGCACCTGGCGGACCGCCACCGCAGGCAAGAAAATACTGATCGTCTTGGACGACGCCGACACCGCCGAACAGATCCGCCCGCTGCTACCCGCAGCCGAAGAATCGGCGGTCCTGATCACTACCCGCCACGTGCTGATCGGCCTCGACCCCGATCACGGCATCACCCTGCAACCGTTCACCCGCAGCCAGGCCGCCCAGTTGGCTGGAGCCATCCTGCGCCGTGCTGGGCTGAACGACCCCCAGGCGGTCACCGCGATCGCCGCCACCTTCCGGCTTCCACTCGCGATCCGACAAATGAGCGACTTGAAGGTGGCCAACCCTGCCCATGACATCCCCACCGCTTCCGCAGGAACGATCAGCGACGAGACCTCTGCCGCATTCGCCCGTTCTCTTGCCACTCTGGCCAAACCCGCACGCCTCGCGCTCCGCCGCGTCGCCCACTACCCCGGCTCGCTGATCATCGCGCCCATTGCTGCCGTCCTTGCCAACCAGTCGGCCAACGAGGCCATCACCATGCTGGCCACCCTCTACCAGCGCGGTCTGCTCATCCCGGACAACCGCGCCAGCGGCGGCTATCGCATGCACGACGCTGTCCGCACAGCCGCCTTGATCGAATCCGATCAGCACGACAGCGCCAGACAACTTGCCGCCGCCGACGAACGACTCTTCCGGTACACGAACGGCACCATCGACGCCGCGGTTCTCCCGATCGATTCCAGCGCCTCCGTCACCTGTATGAGTGCCGACGGAGACGATCGCCGCGTGCCACCTCCCCGGCACGAATCCGATGTCGCCGCACTGCGATGGCTCGACCGGCATTACGCAGATCTTCTCGCCGTGGCCCGCCGGTGCCTATCCGCACGCTCCCCCCAAGCATGGCGCCTGGTCCACAACCTGGAGTCCTACCAGCGGATGCGCGGCTTCTACACCGAGATCATCGAACTGAACAGCCAGGCGCTGAGCCTGGCCCAGCTCGCCGGCGACCTGCTCGGCCAGGCAGCCATGCATCAAAACCTCGGCCTGGTCGACATGCGTACAAGCAACTACCTCACCGCGCTCGCACGCTTTCAGACATCGCTTGAGCTATACACCCAAGTCGGCAACCGAGCTGGCCAAAGGGTGATCCACCACGAGCTCTGCAATGTCCACAAGTGGCTCGGCAACTTCGCCCAGGCCCGGGCGCACGCCACCTTCTGCTTCAAAGCCGCCGACTCAGAAGGGGGCCTCACCGAACGGGCATTCGCCCATTCCAGCCTCGGCATCCTTGACCGCCTGGAAGGCAGCTACACCACTGCACGCGAACACCTCACCCGGTCGATGGAACTGTTCGAGCAGGCCGGGCAACGCCGTGGCCTCGGCATCTGCCACCGGCAACTCGGTATGCTGGACGAGCACCTGAGTCGCTACCACGACGCGCGAGCCCACCTGGACCAAGCCCTCTCCCTGTTCGAGAAGCTGGGAGATCTCATGAACCAGGCCGACACCCACTACAACCTGGCCGTCGTCCATCGCGGGCTGGGCTCTCTGGCCACCGCTCACGAGCACGCCACCACCGCCCTCACCCTCACCAGCCAGATCAGCCACGTCCAAGGACAAGCCAACGCACACACCGAACTCGCC
Source organism: Nonomuraea sp. NPDC049028 (assembly GCF_043197735.1). NCBI lineage: Bacteria > Bacillati > Actinomycetota > Actinomycetes > Streptosporangiales > Streptosporangiaceae > Nonomuraea > Nonomuraea sp. NPDC049028. The sequence continues at coordinate 112,641 of NZ_JBICTR010000015.1, read as the reverse complement.
CACCTGGCCCAATCCGCCGGCGACCACACGACAGCACACGTCCACCTTCGCCACGCCCACGACCTTCACCAGCGCCTCCAGCATGTACGCGAAACCGAACAGCCCAGCCCCCCTGCGCCTCCAGAACCTCGCTAGCCCGCTGTGCGGGACGGCCGTTCGGGGCTTGCGGCTACCGCGAGCTCTATCGCAGGTAAACAGTGAGGGTCATCGCCGCCGCAACGAGCTGTTCTCCTAGGACGGCACCCACGCGGTCGCAGATAATCACTCACTATCCGCGATAGGCATTACTCCCGGTTCGCGAGGCCGGATCCGAACGGGTCTCGTCCGCGTCAGGCGGTCAGGGACTGGACGGTTTCCGGGAACGGTCAGCCGCGGCGCATGATGGCGGCCGCTGCCGCGACGTTGATCAGGACGATGGCGAACCAGGCGATGGCCAAGCCGAGCCCGCCTCCACGGGACGCCGCGATGGCCGTCAGTGGGATGCCGATGCCCATCGACCCCAGCGCGATCGGGATCATGGCCGCCCCCGGGCTCTTGGACCTGGCCGGGACGGGACCGCTGCCGTGGGCCTGGAGCTCGGCGCGCACCCGGGCGGCGATCGTGGCGTCGAGCCGCTCCACGAACGACTCGACCAGGGCGGCTTCGTATTCGGGGCCGAGGTCGCGGCGGGCGTCGAGCGTCGCCTGCAGGTCCTCGCGGATGGGGCGCATGTCTGGCATGAGGCTCATCATCGCGGCTGCGCGGCGCGCCGTCATCAACCCTGAGGGCCATGGTGAACTCATCCCCAGGTACGGTTCTGACATGCGGATCATGACCCCGCGCGGCCCGGCGCAGGTCGACTTCGACGAGGTGGAGCGGCCCCGGCTGCTGCTGGTGCTGACGCACGGGTCGGCCGGGGGAGTGGACGCGCCCGATCTGCTGGCGGTGCGCGACGCGGCGCTGAACGTGGGGGCCGTGGTGGCCAGGGTGACGCAGCCGTTCCGGCTCGCCGGGGCGCGGGCGCCAGGCTCGGCCGTACGGCAGGACGAGGCGTGGGAGGTCGTCCTGGGAGAGCTGCGGGCGCGCTGGCCGGGGCTGCCGCTGGTGCAGGGCGGCCGGAGCAACGGGGCCAGGGTGGCCTGCCGTACGGCCGAGGTGGTCGGCGCGGTGGCGGTGGTGGCGCTGGCGTTCCCGCTGCACCCGCCGGGCAGGCCCGAGAAGTCGAGGGCCGGCGAGCTGCGCGAGGCGGGCGTGGACGTGCTGGTGGTCAATGGGGACCGGGATCCGTTCGGCGTGCCCGACGCTGCCGACGCGGCACGCCTGGTTGTGCTGCCGGGCGAGGGGCACGACCTGAAAAAGGACCCCGCCCGGGTGGGCGAGGTGGTCGCCGAGTGGATCGTCGGCTATGGGGTGCCGGTGAGCGGGTAGCGGCTCAGGCGGCGCCGACGAGCGGATCCGGGCGGTGCGGAGCGATGGCGGTGCCGCCAGGCAGGAGCTCCCCGGTGTCCTCGAAAAGGACGACGCCGTTGCAGAGAAGGCTCCACCCCTGCTCGGGGTGGCAGGCGAGGGTACGTGCGGCCTCGCGGTCGGGCGCCTCGGCTGCCGGACAGGCCGGGTCGTGCGGGCACATCGGCGTGCCTCCGATATCTCGTGAATGGCTCCCGCGGGTAGGAAAGGGGCGGGAACAGCGTGGGTGTTGTCTTTCTTTCAGTGTGCGGCGTATGTCACACGTTCGGACATAGTCCGTTAGGACTGTTACAGGAGGATGCGAAAGTGTGACCTTCGACACAGCGTGCCTTATACAGGATAACGGTCCAAGCTCGACACGCCCACTAGCTTTGCAAGCCCTTCAGCAAGGCGTCGAGACCACGCTCGAAGTCGACGTCGGCGCGTTCGTCGCGCCTGGTCCACTCGTCGACCTCGGGGTCGGCCCAGCCTGACTGCTGGACCTCGACCGCCACGCTGCCGAACACGAAGGCCCGCAGTGCTCGTACGGCCTCCGGCGCGTCGTTCAGGCCCGCGTCGGCGAGTTGCTCCGTCTGCTCCCTGATGGCCAGCGCGGTGCCGCCCTTGGGCGGTTTGGTCAGCGCGAGCGCCAGGACGCCGGGGTGCTCGCGCAGCAGCTCGCGACCGGCCCGGCACCACGCCCTGGCCGTGTCCTGCCAGGTGGGACCCTGCTCCACGTGGACGGCGGTGACATGCTCGGCCAGCGCGTCCATCAGCGCTTCCTTGCCACGGGGCAGATGATGGTAGATGGCCATGGCCTCCACCTGCAGGGCGTCGCCGAGCCTGCGCATCGTCAGGCGCCTGAGCCCTTGGGAGTCGGCGATGTGGAGGGCGGCATCGATGATGCGCTCGCGGGAGAGGGGAACCGGCGGTCTCTTGGCGGGCATGGAGATCATCTTACTATGTAAAGGGCGCGGCGCGGGTCCGATTATGGAGCGTGTCGCGGTCGGGCGTACCCTGGTCGCCTGATAGGAGCCGATTGGGATGAGGGGCAGAGTCGATGGCGTTTTTCCGGCCGCGGGTGAGCCGCGAGGCTGAGGTCCGCTACCACGCGGACGTGGAGATCTCCAAGAGCTACCCCGAGCTGCTCGACAAGGCCAGGCTGGCTGAGGGGACGCTGCGCGACCTGCGAGCCGCCGCCGCGGACGAGCTCGAGTTGCTGGCCGCCGGAGTGGCGTTCGACAAGGCGCTCAGCGAGGCGCTGCGGGCGGCCGAGAGCGGGCAGCGGGCCACGTTCGGGGTCAAGGCCTATGACGACCGCATCGCCCGCCGCAAGGCCAAGGCGACGCCCGCGGGGGCCACGTGGACCGCCGAGGTCGATCGGCTGCGTACGTTGCGCGAGGACAACCGGCTGTGGGGGATCCCGCGCGTGCCACGCCCGGTGCCCGCCGTCCGTTAGCCTTCCGACTCTTTCCCGGGTGGTTCGTCACGCGACCGTCTCGATCTCTGTGACGGTCCGTCGTGGCTGGGGTCCCTCAGGAGTCGGGGGAGAGGGCGAAGGCGGTCCGCTGGAGACATGACGAAGCCCCGGCACGAGGAGTGCCGGGGCTTCGTCGCGGATCAGCTGGCCCAGTCGAGCAAGGGGCGGGTATTGCTCGGGTGGCGCAGCTTCGAAAGCGATTCCTTCTCGAGCTGGCGGATGCGCTCCCGGGTCAGGCCCAGGTGCTTGCCGATCTCGTCGAGTGTGTGCGGTTTGCCGTCGACCAGGCCGAAGCGCAGGGCCATGATCTTCGCCTCGCGCGGCGTGAGGTTGCCGAGCACGCCGCGCAGCTGGTCGCCCAGCAGCTGGCGGTCGACGATCTCCGACGCCTCGGGGGAGTCGACGTCCTCGATGAGGTCGCCGATCGTGGTCTCGCCGTCCTCGCCGATCGTCGCGTTGAGCGAGATGGGCTGGCGGCTGGTGCGCAGCAGCTCTTCGATCTGGTCAGGGGTCTTGTCGAGCTCGATCCCCAGCTCCTCGGGCGTGGGCTCGCGGCCCAGCCTCTGGTGCATGTCGCGCTCGATGCGCGACAGCTTGGAGAGCATCTCCAGCACGTGTACGGGCAGGCGGATCGTCCGGGCCGAGTCGGCGAAGCCGCGCTGTATGGCCTGCCTGATCCACCACATGGCGTACGTGGAGAACTTGAAGCCCTTGGTGTAGTCGAACTTCTCCACGGCCCTGATCAGGCCCAGGTTGCCCTCCTGGACCACGTCGAGCAGGGACATGCCGCGGTCGGTGTACTTCTTGGCGACCGAGACGACCAGCCGGAGGTTGGCCTCCAGCATGTGGTCCTTGGCCGCCCTGCCGTCCTCGATGACCAGTTCGAGGTCGTCACGGGCGGCGGGGGACAGGTCCGGGTCGGTCTCCAGCTTGTACTCGGCGTACAGGCCGGCCTCGATCCGCCTGGCCAGCTCGACCTCCTGTGCGGCGGTGAGCAGCGTACGGCGGCCGATCGACTTGAGGTAGGTGTGGACCGAGTCGCCCATGACCGACTGGTTGTCGTCGAGGTCGATCGTTTCGGACTCCAGCTCGGCGTCGTCCGGGGCCGTGGCGTCCGGGCCCAGCGCGAGCTCGTCGGGGGCGTCCTCATCCTGTGCGGCGGATTCCGTCTTTGGCTCCGCGGCCTTCGAGCGGGTAGAGTTCGCTCGCTTGGTCGTGGTCTTCGTCGTGGTTTTGCGGGTGGCCTTGCGCGAGGGCGCCCGCCCGAGGGACGGCTCGTCCTCGGCGGCGAGACTGACACCCGCCTCGGTGAGCTCGCGCAGGATCGACCGGCCGTCCGAGGGGCTGATGCCGGCTTCGGCGAACGCGTCACGCAGCTCCGCCAAGGAGAGGTGACCCTGAGCTCGCCCTCGGTCAATCAGCTGGTCGAGGGTCGTGGGTGGGGTCGCCACGGCGGTTCGGGGCATGAGGACACCTCCTCCATACGGAGTCGAATTCGATCAGACCAAGATTGTGGTGGGGCGGCTGCGGCCGCTCGGCGCACCAGTATCAATAACGCCGTTCAGCGTTATTTGTTCCCGGAGGGACAAAAAAGGGGGCGGACCGCCCTAAAGGTGACCCACCCCACACGCGAGGAGCGTCACTCCCCGGTGGTGAACTCGCCTGGCTTCACCTCGGGCATCGGCATGGGCTGGGCGTCCTCCATGCGCTTGTCCGTCCAATACTCGATGACCTTCTGCGGGTCAGGGTTGAGCTCCTTGGACACGACGCTGCCATCACTCGGCGCGGGCGAGACGGTCAGCTCCGAAAGCTGATCGTTCTGGACGGACGGCGGCTGGGCGGACGGTTCCTTCTCCACCACTGCTCTGGTCTCCCTGCCGACCCTCTCGAGCCTGCCCGCCGAGGCGGCCGCCGCGACTGAGACTCCGCCGACGAGGATCACACCGACGACCGCCGCGGATGCCCACATCTTGCGGGTCTGGTTCATGAAGGCTCCCTCCTTGCTCTCCTCCATAAGACGCACCCGCAACTCATCAGGTTCCTGTCCTAAGGCTAACGAGATCCGTTTTACCATTCGCTAGCAGCGGCAAACGGGACATCAGTCGCAGTTGGCGCGGCGCGGCGTAGGCGGGGAGCCGGTCGGCGGAGTAGGCGCGGAGCTGGTCCAGCGTGGGCGGGCCCGCGGGGTCGGCGGGCACCACGACGGCCACCACGATCTCGCCCCATTCGGGGTCCGGCCGGCCGATCACGGCCACGTCGGCCACCTCGGGGTGGCCGCCGAGCACCTCGGCCACCGAGGCGGCCACCACCTTCTCGCCGCCGGTGTTGATGACGTCGTCGGCCCTGCCCAGCACGCGCAGCCTGCCTCCGGTCAGCTCGCCCAGGTCGGAGGTGACGTACCAGTCGCCGTCGAAGGGGGCGGGCTCGCCGAAGCGGTAGCCGGAGAAGAGCACCGGCCCGGCGACGCGGATGCGCCCGTCGTCGCCGATTTTGAGATCTACATTGTAAAGGGGCTGGCCGTCGTACACGCAACCGCCGCTCGTCTCGCTCATCCCGTACGTCGTGAACACCCGAGCACCGAGCGCCCGAGCCTCGGCGACCAGGCCGGCCCGCGGGGCGGCGCCGCCGAGCACGATGGAGCGGAACACCGACAGGTCGGCGTTCAGCTCGACCAGCCGGTGGAGCTGGGTCGGCACCATCGACACGTGGTCGGCGCCCGAGGTGAGCACCTCGTGGGGGTCGAAGCGCGGGTGGATGATCGGCTCGCTCTCGCAGAGCAGGGCGCGGACCAGCACCTGCAGGCCCGACACGTGGGAGGGCGGCAGGCAGCACAGCCAGCGCTCGCCCTTGACCGCCTCCAGGCGGCGCAGTGAGGAGGCCGCCGAGGTGCGCAACGCGCTGGCCGACAGCATCACGCCCTTGGGCGCTCCCGTGCTGCCGCTGGTGGCGATGACCACCGCCACGTCGTCGGGCACGCCCTCGCCGTCGTCCTGGCGGACGCCGTTGACGTGCGTCGGACGGAGCGCGCCGGCGGCGCTTCCGGCGGGCAGGGGGAGGATCGCCGGGCCGTCGCCGGACAGGGCGGCACGGATCGCCGCGAAGAGCTCGGGTCCTGGAGGTCCGACCACGGCGTGCAACGGCCGGTCCGGATGCGACGGCTTCCTCAACATGCTCGTAAGGTTAATGGCGACAGGTCGGTCAGCGGTGCAGGGAGGGTCGTGACGCGTTCTCCCGTGCAATTCCGGGCTCCCGTCGTCTTCCGGGTCGCGATGCGCACCCGTTTCCGTGGTCAGACCGTCAGAGAAGGCGTTCTGCTGCACGGTCCGGCCGGTTGGGGCGAGTTCTCGCCGTTCCCCGAGTACGGTCCGCGCGAGTGCGCCCGCTGGCTGGCGTGCGCCCGCGAAGCCGCCTTCGAGGGCTGGCCGGAGCCGGTGCGCGACAGTGTGGCGGTCAACGCGACCGTGCCCGCCGTGGCCGCCGAGCAGGCCTTCGAGCTCGTACGCGGGTCGGGCTGCGCCACGGCGAAGGTCAAGGTGGCCGAGCGGGGTCAGACGTTCGCCGAGGACCTGGCCCGGGTGGAGGCGGTGCGTGACGCGCTCGGCCCGGCGGGCAGGCTGCGCGTCGACGCCAACGGCGCCTGGGAGGCCGGCGAGGCCGTACGCCACCTGAAGGAGCTCGACCGCTTCGACCTGGAATACGCCGAGCAGCCGTGTGCCACGCTCGAGGAGCTGGCGGCGGTGCGGCGGGCGGTCGACGTGCCGATCGCGGCCGATGAGTCGATCCGGCGCGCCGAGGACCCGCTGCGGGTCAGGGCCGCGGAGGCGGCCGACATCGCGGTGGTGAAGGCGCAGCCGCTCGGCGGGGTGCGTAACGCGTTGCGGGTGGTGGAGGCGTGCGGGCTGCCGGCGGTGGTGTCGAGCGCGGTGGAGACCTCGGTGGGGCTGGCGGCGGGGCTCGCGCTGGCCGCGGCGCTGCCGGAGCTGCCGTACGCGTGCGGGCTGGGCACGATGCCGCTGCTCACGGGTGATGTGGTGGACGATTCGCTGGTGCCCGTGGACGGGCGGCTGGCCGTGCGACGTCCTGCGGTGAATTTTCAGCTTTTGTCGGCATTTGAGATTGAATCTCCGTCGTGGCTTCGCCGGATGCAGGAGGCGTCACTGTGAACCCCGCTACCGCGCTGGCCACGGTCCTGGTCGACGAGCTGGTGCGCTGCGGCCTCACCGACGTCGTGATCGCGCCCGGCTCGCGCTCGGCCCCGCTGGCGCTGGCGTTGCACGCCGAGTCGCGGGTGCGGCTGCATGTGCGCATCGACGAGCGGTCGGCCTCCTTCCTGGCGCTCGGGCTGGCCAGGCGTGCCGAGCGGCCGGTCGCGCTGATCTGCTCGTCCGGCACGGCCGCCGCCAACTTCCATCCGGCCGTCGTCGAGGCGAGCGAGTCGGGCGTTCCGCTGCTGGTGCTCACCGCTGATCGCCCGCCCGAGCTGCGTGGCACCGGCGCGAATCAGACGATCGACCAGATCAAGCTGTACGGCTCGGCGGTGCGCTGGTTCGCCGAGGTCGGCGTGCCCGAGGACCGGCCGGGGCAGGTGGCCTACTGGCGGTCGCTGGCCTGCCGGGCCTACCAGCGCGCCGCCGGGCCCGCCGCTCCGGGGCCGGTGCACCTGAACCTGGCCTTCAGGGAGCCGCTGATCCCCGACGGCGACACCTCGTGGTGTGAGTCGCTCGACGGCGACGCCAACGGCCCCTGGGTGCGCGCCCGCGTCGCGCCGCCGCCCATCGCCCTGCACATCCCGCCGACCAGGCGCGGCGTGCTCGTGGTCGGCGACGGCGCCGCGAACGTCCGCCGCTACGTCGCCGCGGCCGGCATGGCGGGCTGGCCGGTGGTGTCGGAGCCGAACGGCGGCGGACGCTACGGCGACCACGCCGTGTCCACCTACCACTATCTGCTCGGCACGCCCGAGTTCGCCGACGCGCACCGCCCCGACGTGGTGGTCACGCTCGGCCGTCCCGGGCTGTCGCGGCCGCTGCTGTCGTGGCTGCGGCGCGCCGGGGAGCACATCGTGGTCGCCACCGACCTCGATCGCTGGCCCGATCCGACCCGGTCGGCGACGCAGGTGGCGCAGGCGGTGGAGATCCCGGTCGCCTCGGGTGACGACACGTGGCTGCACGCCTGGCGGCAGGCCGATCAGGCGGCCAGATCGGCCATCGACGAGGTGCTCGACGCCTCGGGCACCAGCGAGCCCCGGCTGGCCCGCGACCTGGTCGACGCGATGCCGAACGGGGCGCTGCTGTTCTGCGGCTCCTCGATGCCGATCCGCGACCTGGACCAGGCGATGCGCCCCCGGCGGGGGCTGCGGCTGCTGGCCAACCGGGGCGCGTCGGGTATCGACGGGCTGGTGTCGTCGGCGATGGGGGCGGCGCTGGCGCACAACGGGCCGTCGTACGCGCTCATGGGCGATCTGTCGTTCCTGCACGACCAGAACGGCCTCATCCTGGGTCCCCGGGAGCCGCGGCCGGACCTGTGCCTCGTGGTGGTGAACAACGACGGTGGCGGCATCTTCTCGTTGTTGCCGCAGGCTGCGGTGAGGGATCCGTTCGAGCGGGTCTTCGGTACGCCGCACGGTGTCGATCTCGGTTACGTGGCCGCTTCGACGGGCACCCCGTACCAGCTGGTGGAGGATCTGTCCGACCTGCCCAAGGCGCTGCGGGGAGAGGGGCCGCGCCTGGTGGAGGTGCGTACGGACCGGGAGGCGAACGCCGTGGTGCACGCCCGGCTGCGCGAGGCCGCTCATGCCGCGGTCCGGGACTGTATGACCTGATCCGTCAGGTGGGTGATTCCCGGTGATTTGGCCGGTCTTCGCGTCTCCTGCGGCTGTGGGATCCGAGTCTCCTACGGCGGTGGACACCGAGCTGGCTCATGTGAGCGCCGTGGCGGCGGCGCCAACGGTATCGGGGCGGGGGGTCGCGGAGGCGTTCGTCGCTCTGGCCGACATGCTGGTCACCGGTTCCGACGCGGCCGACTTCATGGGTCTGCTCGCCGAACGTTGCGTGGAGCTGCTGGGTGTGGACGCCGCCGGGCTGCTGGTGACCGATCAGCCTGGGGAGCTGCGGCTGATGGCCGCCTCCGGCGAGCGGGCCCGGTCACTGGAGCTGTTCCAGCTGCGGTACGCGCAGGGGCCCTGCCTCGACTGCGTCGGCGGCGGCGAGGTCGTGCACTGCCCGGACACGGACGGCGCCGAGGCGCGCCGGAGGTGGCCGCGCTTCGCCCAGCAGGCCCGCGACCATGGGTTCGCCGCGGTGAGCGCGCTGCCCATGCGGGTGCGCGAGGAGGTGATCGGCGCGCTCCCTGGGGCGCCGTTAGTCCTATAGGGGTTTGTACGGCGGCGGGTCTGTGGGGAACTGGCGGTTGAGCCCGGTGATCAGGAGTAGCCGGTCGATCTGCGGTGGGACCCCGGACAGCAGCAACGGTATGGCGTTGCGCCGCGCGTGGTCCTGAATGCTCACCAGAGCGCCCAAGCCGGCCGCGTCGATGAACGACAGCCCGCTCAGCTCCATGACGACCTCGTCGATCTTCCGGTGTCCGTTGGAGGTCTCCCTCAGGATGTCGAGCAGGTGGTCACGCAGCACCGATGTGGTGGCGATGTCCAGCTCCCCGGAGACGTGCACGATAACTTTCGCCCCCTGACGGTTCGTCGTCAGGTGCAGTGGCTCCATGCGCTCGGCTCCCCTGTTGTGTTCCCACACTGGAACATCTGCCGACTGTGGGAGCCTTCTGGGGTATGCCCGGCCGCCAACTTCGACACCTGAAGTGGCGCGGGGTCCGGACGCCACGAGGAATCGCAAATGCGATTTGCACCAGATGTGTGGATTATCACTTTGTGTAACTATGTGCTTCCAGAACGAAGTGTACAAGTCCTTTGGCGCTCGTAGGGTCAAGAGCTGTGATACCAGCCAGAAATGATGACCACAGTTCACCAACTGCTCCGACGGGCGCCTCTGGAGCTTGCTGTAGGCCTGGGGGAATTCCACGCGAGGGAGCCTTCCGGCACCCGCCGCGCAGGCGGTTGGAGGCCCAGTCGGCGCCGGTCAGGCGGGGTTCATGGGCGCGGCGCCACGCATGGCCTCCTGCGTGGCTTTGATCAGCCCGTCCGAACTCGGCTTCGCCTCGATGGTCAAACCGCGAGGATGACGCGGTTCCGGCGAAACAAAACCGATCGGTTTACGAGGGTGTTTCCAGGTCATACCCGACCCCGCTCAGTTCGCTGAGAGCGTCCGTCGCCCGGTCGAGGAGCCCGGACAGCGGGGTCGTCCCGTCGCAAGGACCTCACGCGGTGCGTACCCTCACGATCATGTTTCCAGCAGGACGCGCACGTCCCAGGGGCCGAGCCGTACCTGTGCGCCGGGCTCGTGCCCGATGTCGTCGAGCACATCGCGCACTGCGACCGGGATGGTCACCGTCGTCTCCTGCCAGGTCCAGTTGTGCAGGAAACGGACCCGGCGGCCGTCCGTGGCGGTGGCGCCGGTGCAGGTGACGCCGGTCGGCAGCGGCCCCCAGGGTCCGGCATCCGGCAGCAGCCAGCGGAACAGGCTCTCGCCCAGGGCAGGGTTCGGGATGGTGCCGACGTAGGTGGGAGTACAGCATCGCGACGTCCGCGTCCGGCGTCAGATTCGCCACCAGGTCGCCGGCCCGCTCCAGCTCGACGCCGATGCGGGCGATCTCCCGATAGGTGCGGCCGGGCCGCCCGCTGTGGGGCAGCACGCCGCCCCAGTAGGTTTCACTGCCGAACACCAGCGTCCGCCAATGCCAGTACTCGACCATGGACGCGCCACGGGCGACGAGCGCCCATGCGGCCTGGCGCCACTGCCCGTCGTATCCGGGCTGGTTGACCCAGGACGGGCCGATGGCTTGGGCGTTGGTCTCGGTGACGAGGAACGGCTCCTGGCGGGAGGAGTACATCCTGTCGGCCGCTCGGTAGAACGCCCACGTGTCCTGGCTCGCCCAGTTCTGGCCGCCGCCCCGCTGTGCCGGCAGGGCGAGAGCGTCCTGCATCCCGTAGTACGGGTTGCCGGTGGCGACGTCGAGCCGCCGGGTCAGGTCGTCGTCGGCGACGGCGGGCCGATCGTAGGCGACGCAGGTGGTGACGAACTGACCGGGGCGGCTGTACTCCCCGACGATCTCGGCCTGCCAGGCGATGAACTCGGTGACCTGGTCGACCTGGAAACGCCGCCAGGCCTGCTCGTACTGCGGTTGGGTGTTGCCGTCCGGCGTCCACAGATCGGCCCAGTCCGACAGCCGGTGCGACCAGTAGACCAGGCCCCACTCCTCGTTCAGCCTCCGCACGTCGCCGTACTGTTCGCGCAGCCGGTTCACGAAGCGCTGGAAGACGCCGTGGTTGTGCAGCAGGTGCAGGCCCGGCTCGTTGTCGACCTGGTAACCGATGACGGCTGGGTGATCGGCATAGCGCTCGACGACCTTGCGGATGACGCGCTCGGCGTGGAAGCGAACGCCGCGTGGGTGAAGTCCATTTCCTGGCGCGCACCCCAGCTCATACGCTGCCCGGTCGCCGCCTCGCCGGCGATCTCCGGGTAGAGGCGGGCCAGCCATGGCGGCGCGGCGTAGGTGGGCGTGCCGAGGATGACGCCGATGCCGCGCTCGTGCGCGCCGTCCAGCGTCGGTTGCAGCCAGTCCAGGTTGAAGTGGCCGTCGTCCGGCTCCCAGGTGGACCAGACGGATTCGCCGACCCGGATGACGGAGAAGCGCGCCTCGGCCATCAGGTCAAGGTCGGTCTTCAGCAGTTCGGCGGGGTGGTATTCGGGGTAGTAGGCGGCGCCGAACAGTACTCGCGACATGCGGATTCCTTTGCGGTCGTGGTCTCGGACAGGAAGGCGCGCTCGCTGCTGGTGAGCACGCGGGGCTTGCCGATCAGCTCGAACGATCCGGTCAGCGCGCGGTCGTCGGAGTCGAAGCCGAGGAAGACCTCGACGGTGGCGGGTTCGACGGCGAAGTCGTGGGCCAGGTTGGTGCAGCCGAGCTGGGCGGCCGAGACGTGGAAGGTGAGGCGGCAGGACTGGCCGGGGGCGAGTTCGACGCGGTGGAATCCGGCGAGCTGCTGCGCCGGGCGCGTGACGCCCGAGGTGTTGATCCGCAGGTAGAGCTGGACGACCGTGGCTCCGGCGAGCGCTCCGGCGAGCGCTCCGGTGTTGGTGACGGTGGCGCTGATGTCTGCCGTGCCGGTCGTGTCCACCTCGGGATCGCATGCCAGGTCGGTGAGTGTGAAGTCGGTGTAGCTCAGACCGTGGCCGAAGGCGTACAGCGGCGTGGCCTCCATGTCCAGGTAGTGCCGGGGGATGTGGGCCGGGAGCGGGCTGCGGTAGCCGGTGCCTGCCTTCTGGTGGTGATGGACCGGGATCTGGCCGCTGTGGCGGGGGACGCTGTAGGGCAGCTTGCCACTGGGATTGACGGCGCCGAAGAGCACCTCGGCCACCGCCTTGGCCCCGTACGGCCCGCCGAAGGTGCTCACCACGATCGCGGCGGCGTCGCGTACCACCTCGGGCAGCGCGTAGGCCCGCCCCTGGACGAGCACCACCACGAGTGGCTTGCCGGTGGCGGCCACCGCCTCGGCGAGCCGGGCCTGAGCGGCAGGCAGCGAGATGTCGGCGGAGTCGCTGTCCTCTCCCTCGGTGCGTTCACCGGTGAACCACAGACTCGCGCCGCCCAGGGCGAGCACCACGACATCGGCTCCGCGGGCGGCTTCCACGGCCCGCTCCACCGCCTCCTGCCCCAGTGGCCGGGTCATCGTGCAGCCCGGCTCGGTCAGCACGTCGCCGGCGAATGCGGCGATCTCCTCGGCGAGCGGACGGGCTCCATAACGGTCGCGGGCCAGGGCCGCCACGTTCACCGGTGAGAACAGCCTGTCGAACCATGATGATTTGATCTCCTCGGCGCCCGCCATGGTGCCGTGTTCGCCGAGCTCCAGGCCGTTGACCGCCTCCCGCCACGCCGGATAGGTGTAGGCGGCGAACTGCCGGATCACGGCGTCGGCGTGCGGGCCGATGACCGCTACGGTCGGCCCCTCCTGAGGCAGGGGCAGGATGCCGTCGTTCTTGGCGAGCACCACCGACCGGCGGGCGAGCCGCTGCGACAGCGTCTCGCCCTCGCGCGCCACGGCGGTGATGTCGATGTGCTCCTGCGGATACGGGTTCTCGAACAACCCGAGCTCGAACTTGGCCCGCAGCACCCGCCGTACGCAGGCGTCGACGTCGCGCACGTCGAGCCGCCCCTCTTCCACCTCCGCGACGAGCGCGGACCCGTAGGCGAACGGTGTCGGGAACTCGACGTCCAGCCCGGCGGTGATCGCCAGCCGGCCCGCCTCGCCGGGGGTCGACGCGGCCCGTTGCCGGGTGACCACTTGTTCGAGGGTCGCGTAGTCGGCCGACACGAAACCGTCGAAGCCGAGTGTCCCGCGCAGCAGGCCGGTGAGCGTCTCCCGGGAGATGCCCGCCGGGACGCCGTCGATGTCGGCGTAGCCGTTCATCACCGACTTCAGGCCGGCGATCTGGATCGCCGCCTCGAAGGGGTAGGCAAACAGGTCCCGGGTCTGCCGGGAACCCGCCTCGAACGCCGACTGGTTGCGCCCGCCCGCCGTGACGGCATAGCCGAGGAAGTGCTTGCCCGTGGCGACCACGCCTTCGGCGAGGTCGGCGCCCTGCAGACCGCGGGTGAAGGCGACGCTGAACGCGGCCGCCAGGTACGGATCCTCGCCGTAGGTCTCGTGCACCCGGCCCCACCGGGGATCGAGCGCGACGTCCATCACCGGTGACAGCGCATGCGGCAGCCCTGTGCGGCGCATCTGGCGGCGGATGAGGTCCGTCATCTCCTCCACCAGCTCAGGGCTCCAGGTGGCGGCGAGCCCGATGGCGGTCGGGAAGATCATGTGACCGCCCGCGAGGAACCCGTTCAGCGCCTCGGCATGGAGCAGCGCCGGAATGCCGAGCCTGGTCCCCGTCACGAACCGATGCTGGATCGTTCCCACCAGGCGGGCCAGTTGAGCGGGGTCGTCGACGATCAGCTGGGCGACATGACCCGGCGGATTCACCAGCAGCTCCTCGGCGCCCTCCGCGGCTGAGCCGTCCGCGCGGACCAGGGACCACGGCATGACCGAGGTGAGCTGGCCGCACTTCTCCTCCAGGGTCATCTCCCTCAGCAACAACTCGGCTCGGTCATCGGCCGGCAAGCCGGTATCCCAATAGTTCGTCACTGTCGGTTCCTCAGTCGATGATGCCGATGAAGGTGTGGGTGCCCGGACCGGCGCTCTCGTGACGGCCGCTGGGCAGGACGACGGTGGCCTCGGTTCCGGCGGGCACGGCCAGGCGTAGGTGAAGAGCGCCGTCGTCGATCCGCCACCCGGCCTCGATCCGCCCGTACGGCGACTCGTGGACCGCCTCGGCCCAGGTCAGGCCGCCGCCGGGGCGAGGTCGTACCAGGAAGCGCCGGTAGCCCGGTTCGAGCAGCTCAAGTCCGGCCACGTAGCTGTGCAGGAACGAGACGACCGCGCCCTTGGAGTAGTGGTTCAGCGACGCGGTGGCCTCCCCGTCCGAGGAGATGCCGTCCCAGTGCTCCCAGACGGTGGTCGCACCCCGGTCGATCATCAGGAGCCAGGACGGCTCGGTGTCCTGCGTCAGCAGTTCGTAGGCGAGATCGAGGTGACCGGTGTCGGCCAGCACCGGCAGCAGGTACGGTGTCGCCAGGAACCCGGTGCCCAGGTGTGTGCCCGCCTCGCGTACGAGCTCGGCCAGCCGTGCCGCCACAGGGGGCCGCAGGGCATCGTCGACGAGATCGAAGGCCAGGGCGCGCACGTGATCGGCCTGCGTCAGCGGCCCGCCGGCGTACTCGGCCTGCCACGCGGCGCGGACCTTCTCGCTCAGATCGCGATACCGCTCCGCCTCCTGCCTCCGGCCGAGCACCTCGGCGATCCGCGCCGCCAGCCCAGAGCTGTACGCGTAGAAGGCGGTGGCCAGGGCTCCGTGGTCGAGCCGGGCAAGGTCGGCGATGTCGAGGTGTTCGCCGGGCGCGCACCATTCGCCCCAGTGTGCGCCCGTATCCCATAGATATTCCTCATGGGGCGCGGGAACGGCCGTTCGCGAGGGGTGCCGCCGGGTGCGGGCGAGGTGTTCGGTACGGTTCAGCCACGCCACGACGCTCGGCCACGCTTCGGCCAGGATCCGGGCGTCGCCGTAGGCCCGATACAGCTCCCACGGCACGATCACGGCGGCGTCGCCCCACCCGGCCGATCCGTGGAGGTGGGCGGCCACGCTGCCCTGCGCGTCATGCGGAGAGCAGGGAACGATGTTGGTGACGGTCCCGTCGGGCCACTGGTCGGCGGCCAGGTCGCGCAGCCATTTGGTGGAGAATCCGGCCACGTCGAACAGGAACGCGGCGGTGGGCACGAACAGCTGCCAGTCCCCGGTCCAGCCGGCGCGCTCGCGCTGCGGGCAGTCGGTCGGGATGTCGCACGCGTTGCCGCGCAGGCTCCACACCACCGCCTCGTGCAGCCGGTTGATCCGCTCGTCGCTGCAGGAGAACCAGCCCGTGCGCCGCAGATCGGTGTGCACCACGACGCCGGTGACATCCTGCGGCGTCAGGTCCTCAGGGTGGCCTTCGATCCGGACGTACTGGAATCCGTGGGTCGTGCGGCGTGGCTCGAAGACGTCACCGGGGACACCGGCCGAGATCACCTCGTCGATCTGCCCGGCCGGCAACGGCTCCGCGACGCCGGGCACCCACGGGCGCAGGTGGTCGGTCGTCACGTCGCCCGAGGCGTCGAGTGACTCGCCGTGGACCAGGCGGATCGTCGTCCCCATCGGGCCGAGCTCGGCCAGCCGGACCCAGCCGTTGATGTTCTGCCCCAGGTCGACGACCTGCCGGTGCTCATCCAGCCGTCGTACCGACACCGGCGTCAGCTCCTGCACCCGCCGCACGGGCGGCGCGGGGGAGCCGACCAGCTCATCGAGGCCGCGCGGGACGGTCGTGACCGGTAGCCATGCCGAGTCGTCGAATCCCGCCCGTGACCAGCCGCGCGGCAGACGGCGCAGATCCCACCGCTCCCCGGCGGTCAGGTCGGCGGCCACCACGTGGCCGTGCGCGCCGCGCCACCCCGGCCCGGTGCCGAGCACCGTCACCGTGCCGTCGGTATGGGTCAGGTGCAGTTGCGTCAGCAGGGCCGGCCGCTCACCCCATTGATCGGCCACGCGGAAGTAGCCGATGAGGCCGCGGTACCAGCCATCGGCCAGGATGACGCCGAGCGCGTTGCGGCCCGGCTGGACAGCGGCCGTGATGTCGTAGGTCTGCACCTGCAGCCGGGTGCGGTACTGGGTGAAACCCGGCGCGAGTTCGGCGTCCCCGATCCGTTCGCCGTTGAGAAAGCCCTCGTAGATGCCGTGCGCCGTGCCGTACAAGCGGGCCGAGACGATGGGTGCGGCCACCTCGAACTCCCACCGCAGCAAGGTCGCGGGCCGCTCGCCGGGCGGGCCGCCGGGGCTCTCACCGGGGATGATCCATTCGGCCTGCCAGTCGGCGGCGGCGAGCAGCCCCATCTCAAAGGCGGCCGGCGCCGACCACTCACTCTCGCCGGTGTCGGTCCATACCTTGACCTGCCATTCCACCTGTTCGGCCGAGCGCAACGGCGGTCCGGCGTAGGGCACCAGGACGCTTTGGGCAGAGGAGATCCGGCCGCTGTCCCAGCCGTTGCTCGTCCGGATCCGATAGGCGCTCTGTTCGGCGGCGCCCGCGGGCGGCCGCCATGACAGCCGAGGTTGGGTGACGCGGATGCCGAGCGTCTCGTCGAGGTGCTCGACACGAAGGGTTGTCGCAGGGGGCCTCATGTCACTTCCTGGTGCGATGAGTGAGGATCATGTCGCGGTACGCGCGCCTTCAGGGTTCACCGGAAGGTGCCGGGGCGGATGGGCGCGACGCCGTGGCGCTCGGAAGGGGAATCCGGATCATGTGCAACGTTCGACACGGCAGCGTATAGAGGCGATTTAAGCCCCGTCAAGGACCTTCTGGGTCGTTTAGGCAACGGTCTACACAGATCCGATACTCTTGCCCGTGTGGACAACGGCGCGGCCGACACTGCTCAGGGGAACGACAAGGCCGATCCGGGCCCTGGTTCAGGTGCCGGACAGACGGCGCGGCGCCGGGCACGAGGTGGTTCCGCGCCGCCGTCCTCCGACCCGCATCGCGTGACGATTCATGACGTCGCGCGTGAGGCGGACGTCTCGATGTCGGCCGTCTCGAAGGTGGTGCGCGACGCCTACGGCGTCAGCCCCGAGATGCGGGAGAAGGTCACCGCGGCGATCGAGAAGCTGGGGTACCGACCCCACGCGGGCGCGCGGGGCATGCGGGGGCGCTCGTACACGATCGGGGTCATGCTCACCGAGCTCACCTCTCCGTTCCAGCCGGAGATCGTCCAAGGGATCACCGGCGAGCTCGAGACCAGCCCGTTCCAGGAGATCCTCATCGCCGGCGGCACCACGCCCGAGCGCCATCAGCGCAGCATCGAGGCTCTCGTCGATCGGCAGGTCGACGGGCTCATCCTGATCCAGCCGTGGACGAGTCAGGCCTGGCTGGAGCAGCTCGCGTCGAGACTGCCCACCGTGGTGATCGCGCGCCACGGCCACACCTCCGTCTACGACACGGTCGTGGACGACGACCATGCGGGCGCGCGTCTCATGGTCGATCACCTCGTGGCTCTCGGTCACCGGAGCATCGCGCACATCAGCGCACCGTCGCAGGACCTGCCGGAACCCTTCATCCTTTCCCACACGGCGCGCTGCCAGGGCTACGTCAAGGCCATGCGCCGGCACGGGCTCGAACCGTACGTCATCGAGAGCACATACTCGGAAGAGGGCGGCTATCGGGCAGCCGCCGAAGCGCTCGCCGGCCCCACTCCGCCGACCGCCATCTTCGCCGGCGCGGACATCGCCGCGCTCGGCGTGCTACGCGCGGCGGAGGAGCGCGGTATCCGAGTGCCGGAGGACCTCACGGTGACGGGCTACGACAACATCTACGTCACGACGATCGGCCGCATCTCTCTCACCACCATCGATCAGTCGGGCAACCTCACCGGCGCGAGCAGCGCGAGACTTCTTCTGGAACGACTCGACGGCCGCACACAACCCGTCAACTACGTCGTGGCGCCGCGCCTGATGGCCCGCCACACGAGCGCGCCGCCGCCCCGGTCGTAACGGCCGGGCCGAGACGTCTGAAGCTGCTTCCTGCCCCGCTGCCTCATGGCCTGGCGTGCAACGTTGCACGCTCATTCCTGTGAGGACCGATCGTCCTCGGAGCGAGCGACGAGGAGCCAGTCCCGGCCGTCCGGCTTCGCCGGGACGGCCAGCGTCCCGCCTACGGGCTCTGCCCGTTCCTCTTCGACGCGCCAGTGCCCCTCGCGTGGGTCGAACCAGTCCAACCTGTACGGCACCGCCCGCAGACCAACGAAATCGGCGCGGCCTTCCATGCGGTAGGTCTCCCCGAAGTGGGCCACAACGGTGGTCATGTCCTCGTCGGCGGACACAGAGGGTGCGTACATGTGGTTGTTATGGATGTACGTCGCACGGAAGCAGCAAGGGTCCGGACGCAGGCGTGACCAGCCGACCTCCTCATAGAAGCGGCGGAGGTGGCCGAGCTGCTCGGCGCCCGGGAGATCGACTCCCTCACGCCAAGGCATGTCGCCCCACATGCTCGCCCGCTCACCCGGCTCCCAGGCCGCGTTCCAGCAGCCCTGCGCGCCATAGGTGTAACCGCAGCATCCCGACTGCATGGCCCGGTAGGCGACCTGGCGGACCATGGTGTCCGTGACGGGGCGCCGCCCGGCGCGCTCGACCGTGAGCAGTCCTTCGTACAGGCTCTCGCCCTCCACCAGAGGCCGGCCGGGATGCGTGGCCAGGTGGGCGCGGTAGTGGTCCGTGGACAGGTCGAAGTCCCCGTGCGCGTGCTGGTTGAGCGTCAGGTCGAGCCAGTCCTCGTCCTGGTAGTAGGGGACGATCGGCCGCTCCGCCGTGGCGTGGGCGGTGATCGGGTGACAGTAGCCGTCGGCCGCGCGGATCGTCAGAGCCACCTCCCGCCACGCGTCGATCCGGTCTTGACGCAGCTCGGGCTCGTAGCCGGCGACCTCGCCGCCGAGCGTCCACACCACGGGGTAGGAGCCGTAACGCGCCACCACGTAGCGGGCGAACCGCTGGACTCCTTCGAGGTGACGGTCGATGACGGAGTACCACCCGAGCCCGAGGGCGTTGACGAGTCCTCGCTCGGCGATGTAGGCGAGCCGCGGGTCCACAGCCGTCTTGAAGTAGTCGACGTCGATGTCCTCGAACTCCCGGCCCTCCAGCCAATACGACGCCGTGCCTGCCCAGTCTGAGTCTGCTTTGTCGGTCACCATCAGGTTCGTCTGATAAACCGTGAAACCCTGCCTCACCCGCAGGTCGACCGTGTCCCGGAACTGCGAGCTCCAACCAGGCTTGTTGGCCTCGTCCCACCGCTCGCACATCAGCTGCCAGTGAGTGTCTCCGAGCCAGAAGAAGGGCGTGCCATCAGCGTGTGCGAGGAAGCGTCCATCCGGTCCCCTGCGCAGGAAGCCGTGGCGGTAGATCGGCCGGTCCGTCTCCTCGAGCCGGCATTCCAGCTCCCCCGTTCTGTGGTGCAGCCCGTGGTCCGAGGTGTCGCCGCACGTCGTGCGGTAGCTCCAGCGGCCCGGGGCCGTCGGGGCGAAGCGTACCCGCCAGGTCCGTCCACCGTCCCAGAAGGCGGGCCGCCGCACCTGGACGTCGCCCGGCCCGGTGAAGACCACCTGTACGTCGAGGTCGCGATAGGGGTTGACGTGCTCGCGGGCCGCCTCGAAGGCGAGCTCGTTCGTCCACCAGGGGGTGGCTGTCGGCATGTGGGCTCCTCAGTGATTGAGCGGTCAGAGCAGAGCTGGGCCTGGTCGCGCCGGTCGGCGTTCCCGCGGTGCCGTCAGGTGCGGTCCCGCTCTGGCGGCGGGGCGCTCGTGCCGCGTACGACGAGCCGCGGGCTGATCACGTGGTGCACCGGCTCGACTCGGCCGGCGAGCCGTTCGAGGAGGAGCCGCGCGCTGTCCGCGCCAGTGGTCTGCGCGGACTGGTCGATCGTCGTGAGGGAGATTCGCCCGATCGTGGACATGTAGATGTTGTCGTACCCGACGACCGTGAGGTCCTCCGGCACACGGAGCCCCCGCTCCTCCGCGGCCCGCAGGACGCCGAGAGCGGCGATGTCGGCACCTGCGAAGATCGCGGTGGGGGGAGTGGGACGAGCGAGCGCCTCGACCGCCGCTTCGTAGCCGCCCTGCTCGGTGTGGGAGGTGACGATGACGTCGGGCTCCAGGTCAAGCCGCCGCATCGCTTGCGTGTACCCGTCGGAGCGCAGCGTGTTGGACACCACGAACGGTCGCTCCAGGCCCCATGAGGACTGGCCGATGTGCACGATCCGTTCGTGTCCGAGGTCGACGAGGTGCTCGACCATGAGCCGGGTGCCTTCGTCCTCGTCGTCGACGACCGTGTCGTAGCTCGTCGAACCGCCGTGCCGGGCGACGACCACCGTCGGCACCCTCTTTCCGAGGTCCTCGAGCCACTCGGGGTCCATGAACGGTGAGATGAGGACGAGTCCATCGACCTGGCGGTCCAGCAGCGCCTCGATGCTTCGCCGCTGCAATCCGGGGTCGCTGCCGGCGTTGACGATGATCGGCTGAAAGGGGGTCGTCCCAAACTTGCCCGTCAACCCCTCGACGAGTTCGGGCTGGAAGGGCGAGGAGATCGCCGTCAGCGTGACACCGACGGTGTACGACCTGCCGCGCATGCCACGCGCTCCGGCGTTCGGCCGATAGCCGAGCTCTTCGATGGCGGAACTCACACGGGCGCGCATCTGCGGGCTCACGCCGTAGGCGTCGCGGAGCACCTTGCTCACCGCGGAGGGGGACACGCCCGCCTTGCGGGCGACGTCCTGAATCGTCGCGCGGCGCACGGCCTGGTCGTCGGTGGGCCCGCGTCCCCACGACTCGGGACGTTGGCTACGTGAGGTCTCCGCGGACACACCGCCGCCGGCGCTCGCCACGTCGTGCGGCGAGACGCTGCTGCGGTCGTGTACCGGGTCCTGCCTGCTCGAATACGCCGGCCCATCCTGGGCCTGCGTGGCAGCGGGCTCGGCGAAGAGCGCGCGGACGAACTCTTCGATCGGACCCTTGATGTCGAACTCCGGGTCCAGAAGCCATTGGACCATCAGCCCGTCCTGCACCGCGAGCCAGAGGGCCGCCGCCCGTTCCGGATCGACCCCCTCTCGGAGGGTCCCCACCTCCGCGCACTCCAGGAAGTCGTTGCGCAGGCGCTCGCGGACACGCCGGTAGCGGTTGCTGAAGTAGTCGTGTGAAGGGTGGTCGGGCCGAGAAGCGGCCACTGCTGATTCGGTACGGAGTAGCGCGAACTCGGGCGAACGCCGCCACTCGTCGGCTGCCCTGTGCAGGAGCGCGACGAGCGCGTCGGGGCCACTCGTCCGGTCATCGGGTTCGGGCGACCCTCGTCGCTCTGTCTCAGTGTCCTGCCGCTCGATGAGGGCACGCAGCAACTCGTCCTTGCCCTTGAAGTAGTGGCGCAAGCCGGTGTGGGTGATCCCGGCCCGCTGGGCGATCTCCCGGAGGGAGGAGGCGGCGAAACCGCGTTCGGCGAAGCTGTCGAAGGCCGCGCGGAGGATGACGGCTCGCGTCGCCGAGGCGCGGGCGCTCATCGTGGGCATGCTCTCGGTCATGACTCTAACTTTCCACCTGGAAGGCAAATCGCCGATCGGGTACGAGTCGCCCTCCCCATTATGTGGGTGGACGGTGCGGCGAAACCTGCTGCTAACTCCGCGCGTTGCTGAATTGTGACCACTGGTCCGCAGGGGTCCCTTGACTCGTTTCAACGAGGTTCCTAGCCTCGGTGTCGATCGATGCACACGCTGAACGGCGGACCTCCCGGCAGGCAGCGCGACGGCCGCTTGAGCGTCATCTTCGCTGCATCGAGGCGATCAGCTGGGGTCACCGCTCACTTCGACGCGTCCCATCGATGTCGCGCGGGCCCGCTGACCACAGAGCGTGCCCGCCCACACGCCATTGTTCACAGGAGTTGGTAATGCCCTACGGTCCTTCATCCATCCTCGGCGACGTGCTGCGCGACGAGCGGGCCGCGGACGTGGTCCGCAAACACCTGCCCGGCCTCCAGCGCGACATGAGCGTGCAGTGCATGCATGGCACGCTGGAGCAGGTCACCGGCATCGTGGCCGGGATACGGACCAATCCCGCGGCCAAGGAGGCCTTCTACGCCGAACTGGCCACGGTCGCGGAAACGGCTCACCAGCCGCCGCCCCCTGCCGAGGCGCCGGCCGTTCCATCCTTGGATTACGAGTCCGCGGATGTGCCCATCGGCAGCGCCCGGCTTCTGCGGCAGGAGGGCGCCACCCAATGGCGGACGTTCGAGCTGGAACTGCACGGCCCGGCACACGGCAACCCGTTCACCGAGGTCACCCTGCGGGCCGAATTCCGCCTCGGCGAGCGCAGCCTCGCGGCACATGGTTTCTACGACGGCGACGGGGTCTACCGCATCCGGTTCCTGCCCGACGAGGAAGGCGACTGGACGTTCCAGACGTTCAGCAACGCCCGTTCCCTGGACGCGATCGCGGGGGAGTTCCGCTGCGGGCCGGCTGACAGCGGCGATCACGGTCCGGTCCACGCGCACCGGACCCACCACTTCCGCCACGCCGACGGCACCCGCTACCTCCCCGTGGGCACCACCGCCTACGCCTGGACCCATCAGGGCGACGAACTGGAGGAACAGACCCTCCAGACCCTCAGGAGCAGCCCGTTCAACAAGATCCGCATGTGCGTCTTCCCCAAGTCGTTCGTCCACAGCACCAATGAGCCGCCGCGCTACCCCTTCGAGGGCTCGCTCGATGACGGCTGGGACTTCCAGCGTCCCAATCCCGGCTACTTCCGCCATCTCGAGCGGCGCATCGCGCAGCTCGGCGCGCTCGGCATCCAGGCAGACCTCATCCTCTTCCACCCCTACGACCGCTGGGGGTTCTCCGACATGGGCGCCGCGGCCGACGACCGCTATCTGCGCTATGTGGTGTCCCGCCTGGCGGCCTATCCGAACGTGTGGTGGTCGCTGGCCAACGAGTACGACCTCATGTGGGCCAAAGACGTCACCGACTGGCACCGCTTCGCCGCCGTGATCGGCGAGCACGATCCGCACGGCCATCTGCTCAGCGTGCACAACTGGGTAGAGCTCTGGGACAACGACGCGTCCTGGGTCACCCACGCCAGCATTCAACGGGCGCCGGACGACACCGCCGAATGGCGCACCCGCTGGCGCAAGCCCGTGGTGGTCGACGAGTGCGGCTATGAGGGCGACATCGAATGGGGCTGGGGCAACCTCATGCCGCAGGAGATGGTGCGCCGTTGCTGGGAAGGCGTGGTACGCGGCGGCTACGTCACGCACGGCGAGTGCTTCCTGGCCGACGACGACGTTCTGTGGTGGGCCAAGGGCGGGGCTCTCAAGGGTGAGAGCACGCCCCGCATCCGGTTCCTGCGGGCCGTCCTCGACGAGTTGCCGTCCGACGTCGCCGGCATCGATCCCTTGCCGGCCGACTTCGACGTCCCGGTCGGTGGTGTCGAAGGCCGCTATTACCTCGCCTACCTCGGCCACATGCAGCCCCGCCGGCGGACCTTCTCACTGCGCCCGGGGCCCCGCTACCGGGCCGACATCCTCGACACCTGGAACATGACCATCACCGAACTACCCGGCAGCTACGAAGGAGAATTCGCGCTGCCGCTGCCCGGCCGCCCCTTCCACGCGATCCGCCTGCGGGCGATCGAGGACTGACTCGATGAGCCGGCTTCCCAACCCGTTGATTCCCGGGTTCAATCCCGATCCCAGCTGCGTCGTCGTCGGCGGGAGCCGGGACGCAGGTCACGGCGCGGGCAAGGCGTCGTCCGCTTCGCGCACTTCCGCTACCAGGGGGAAGGCCATTCATGAGGTGCCGTGCGGCGTGTCCGGGCCACGCCTCGCGGTGGCGAAGGCCATCCGCGGATCTCGCCCCCCGCACGTAGCGGCTGTGGCCGTTCTGGGCGGCGAAACCCGGGTTTCCGAACGTTAGACCCACGTTCCAGAAATCGAAACTTTTCCTCAACTGCCTCTTCCCTGGGCGGTGAAGTCTGAGCTAGTCTCGCCGCACGTTCCACAAAATCGATTTAAGTTCCAATAAATGGAATTTCTGGATGTGATAGCCCCATGCGCCGCAGTTCTCGGTGGTACGCCGGCACCGACCGCAACGCCTACATTCACCGGGCGTGGATGCGGCGAGGGCTGCCGTCTCGCGCCTTCGACGGCCGGCCGCAGATCGCGATCGCCAACACCGCCTCCGATCTCGTCCCGTGCAACATGCACCTGGATGAGGTCGCCGAGCATGTCAAAAGGGGCGTCTGGGAAGCGGGCGGTGTCCCGCTGAATCTTCCGGTGGTCTCGCTCGGCGAGACGCAAGTACGGCCGACCGCCATGTTGTGGCGCAACATGGCGGCGATGGCGACGGAGGAGATGCTGCGGGCCAACCCGATCGACGGTGTGGTGCTGCTCGGTGGCTGCGACAAGACCATCCCCGCCCTGCTCATGGCCGCCGCCTCGGTGGACCTGCCCGCGGTCGTCGTCCCCGGCGGCCCGATGCTCACCGGTCACTTCCGTGGCCGGCCGCTCGGCTGCGGCACTGACGTGTGGAGGCTGAGCGAGGAGGTGCGCGGCGGGAGGCTGAGCGAGGCCGAGTTTCTGCGCTCGGAGTCGTCCATGATCCGCAGCAAGGGCCACTGCAACACGATGGGCACCGCTTCCACCATGAGCCTGCTGGCCGAGGCGCTCGGCATGACCCTGCCCGGCCTGGCCGGCACCCCCGCCCCGGACAGCCGTCTGCTGGCGGGCGCCCACGAAAGCGGCGGCCTCGTCGTGGAGATGGTCGCCGCCGGACGCCGTCCCAGCGCCGTGCTCACGCGTGCATCGTTCTCCAACGCCATCGTCGCTCTGGCCGCGATCGGCGGCTCCACCAACGCCGTGGTGCACCTGCTGGCCATCGCCGGCCGACTCGGCGTCGAGCTGACGCTCGATGACTTCGATCGCACCGGCTCCGGCGTACCGCTGCTGGTCGACCTGCAGCCAGCGGGCCGGCGCCTCATGGACGACCTGTACCGCGCCGGCGGCCTGCACGCGGTGCTGAACCAGGTCCGCGACCTGCTCGACCCCGAGGCGATCACGGTCACCGGCCGCCCCCTCGTCGATCACCTCGACGACGCCACCATCCACGACGGCGACGTCATCCGTACCCGCGACCAGCCCGTGCTGCAGGACGCCGGCATCGCCGTGCTGTACGGCAACCTCGCCCCTGACGGCGCCGTCATCAAACCGGCCGCCGCCTCCTCCCACCTGCTCAAGCACCGCGGGGCCGCCCTCGTCTTCGACTCCGTCGAGGACCTGTACGCCCGCCTCGACGACCCCGGCCTGGACGTCACCCCGGATTCGGTGCTGATCCTGCGCGGCTGCGGCCCCAAGGGCTACCCCGGCATGCCCGAGGTCGCCAACCTCCCCCTGCCTCCCAAGCTGCTCGCCCAGGGCGTCCGTGACATGGTCCGCATCTGCGACGGCCGGATGAGCGGCACCGCGTACGGCACCGTCGTGCTGCACGTCGCTCCGGAGGCCGCCGCCGGCGGCCCCCTGGCCAGGGTCCGCACCGGCGACATGATCATCCTCGACGTCCCGGGGCGGCGGCTCGACATCGACATCCCCGACGAGAAACTGGCCGCGCGCGAACCCGCTCCGGCCGCCGTGAACGCCTTCGCCCGACCGTCCCGCGGCTGGCAGCGCCTTTACCTCGAAACGGTCCAGCAGGCCAATACCGGTGCCGACCTGGACTTCCTCGTCGGCTCCAGCGGCGATCACGTGCCGCGTGAATCTCACTGAAAGGACAGCATGCGCACAGCGCTCATCACCGGCGGCGCCGGCGGCCTGGGCAAGGCCGCCGCCGCCCGTCTGGCGGCCGAAGGCGTCAAGGTCATCACCCTCGACATCGCCGACGACGCCGACATAGTGTGCAACGTTGCCCACGCCGATGCCGTGCAGGCCGTCGCCGAAAAGGTGGGCCCGATCGACATCCTCGTCAACTCGGCCGGAGTCGTCGGACCCACCGCGCCGCTGTGGGAGATCCCTCTCGACGGCTGGCGAAGCACCTTCGAGGTCAACGTGCACGGCACCTTCCACACCTGCCGGACCTTCGTGCCCGGCATGCGTGAGCGCGGCTGGGGCCGCATCGTGAACATCGCCAGCATGGCCGGCAAGGACGGCAACCCCAACATGGCGCCCTACTCCGCCACCAAGGCCGCCGTCATCGCGCTCACCAAATCGCTCGGCAAGGAACTCGCCACTAGTGGCGTGCTCACCAACGTCATCGCCCCGGCCGTCATCGAGACCCCGATGAACGCCGACACCGGCCCCGAGGCGCTGGCGCACATCACCAGCCTCATCCCCATGCGCCGGATCGGCCGGCCCGAGGAGGTCGCCGAGCTCATCGCCTGGCTGACCTCCGACAAGGTCAGCTTCTCCACCGGAGCCGTCTACGACATCAGCGGCGGCCGCGCCACCTACTGACCGACCTTTCTTTTCTGGAGGAAACGATGGCGACAGTCCTCAGCCACGAGGTGCGGCGCCGCGCGCCCCGAGCCCGTCCACCTGGCCGGCGCCGCACCATCGGCCGGAACCTGTGGTGGTTCGTCATACCGGGCCTCGTGCTCTACCTCTACGTGGTGGTGATCCCCACCGCACAGGGCGTCTACATGTCGTTCACCAACTGGAGCGTGTATTCGCCGTCCCGTGACTTCGTGGGGCTGCGCAACTACAAGACAATCTTCAACGACGCCACCTCGTCCGACATTCTGGTGCGCACGCTGGTCATCGCCGTGGCGACGACGATCATCCAGAACGTGCTGGGCATGGTCTTGGCGCTGGTCCTGAACGCGCGGGTGTTCGGACGGAACGTGCTGCGGACCGTCATCTTCGCACCCGTCATCGTCTCGCCGCTGGTCTGCGGCTACCTGTTCAAGTACCTGTTCGCTCCGCCGGGCATCGGAGCCGTCAACGACATCCTCCAAGCGGTCGGGCTGGGGAGCCTCCAGGAGGACTGGCTCGGCCGGCCGGACACCGCGCTCACGGCGGTGATCGTCGTCGTCTGCTGGCAGTTCGTCGGCATGTCGATGGTCATCTACCTGGCAGGCCTCCAGGGCGTGCCGGCCGAGATCGTCGAGGCGGCGTCGATCGACGGCGCCGGCGCGGTGCGGAGGTTCTGGTACGTGGTCCGGCCGATGCTGGCCCCGGCCATCACGATCAATCTGATGCTCGGCCTCATCGGTGGCCTGAAGATCTTCGACCAGATCTACGCGACGACGCAGGGTGGGCCCGCCGGGCAGACGGAGACGATCTCCACGTTGATCTTCAAGCAGTTCAACATCGTGGGTGACTACGCCGCGTCCGCGGCGCTCGCTGTCGCGATGGCCGTCGCCGTCGCCGTCCTGTCCCTGATCCAGTTCACGGTCCTGCGCCGGCAGAAGGGCAACTCATGAACGCCAAGCGGCTGGGCGGCGCGCTCAACCATGTCTTCGCGTACGGCAGTGCCCTGCTCTTCGTCGTCCCCCTCTACATCTTGATCAACCTCGCCATTCGACCCGTCGACGACCTGTCGCCCGCGTTCCTGCCGACCACCCGGCCCACGACGGACAATCTGACCCGAGCACTCACGGAGTCGAACATCGGCCCGGCCATGGTCAACAGCACTGTCCTGACGACGATCTCCTGCCTGGCCATCGTCGTGCTCGCCACGATGGCGGCCTACCCCCTGGCCAGATCGACGGCCAAGCTGTCCAACGCCACCTTCTACCTGTTCCTCGTCGGCTTGCTGCTGCCCTTCCAGGTGGCGTTGCTGCCGCTCTACCTGACGATGCGGGACCTGGGGCTGCTCGGGTCGGTATGGTCGCTGATCATCTACTACGCGGGCCTGCAGATGCCGTTCGCGATCTTCCTGGTGACCACGTTCCTCAGAACCAGCGTGCCCATGGAGTACGAGCACGCCGCGCGCATCGACGGCTGTGGCGACGTGCGTGCCTTCATCCACGTCGTCGTGCCGCTCCTGCGGCCCGTCCTCGGCACCGTGGTCATCCTCAACGCCGTGGGCATCTGGAACGACTTCTTCACGCCGCTGCTCTACCTGGCCGGCAGCCACCAGGAGACGACCCCGGTGGTCATCTTCCAGTTCGTCGGCCAGTACACCGTCGAATGGCCGCTGGTCTTCTCCGGCCTCCTCATCTCGATGGCCCCGATCCTGATCCTTTATCTCGTCTTCCAGCGCTACGTGATCCACGGATTCGCCGGAGGGCTGAAGGGCTGACCCTTCGGCTCCAACCCCCCTGGAGAAAGTCAATGCGGATTTCCACCAAGGCGATGGGCTGCGCCCTGCTCGCCGGGCTCTCGCTGGCCGCCTGCTCGACCGCGCCCGCCGACAGCGGCGGCCCGGCCCCCACCTCCACCGCGTCGGGAGCCATCGGCGGCACGCTCACCATCCTCTACGTCAAGATGTTCCAGCCCGCCCTCGAGCCGGTCGTCAAGGCGTTCGAACAGAAATACCCCGGCACCAAGGTCGACGTGAACTACGTCAGCGGGGATGTCGGCAACCTCATCGGAACGCAGTTGCAGGCCGGCACCGCCGCCGACATCTTCGTCACGCTGCCGGGATCCGGCGGCGTCATGAACGTTCACACCCTCGCGGCGCAGGGCAAGCTCCTCGACCTGTCGGACTCGCCGTGGGTGTCCGGCATCCCGCGGCTGTGGCAGAGCGACATGGCGTTCAACGGCAAGACGTACGCGTACCCGGGAACGCTCCAGGGGCTGGGCGCCATCTACAACATGACCAAGCTCAAGGAACTGGGGCTGAAGCCCCCCAAGACCTGGAGTGAGGTGCTCGGCCTGTGCAAGAGCGCCAAGGACCACGGCCTCTACGCCTACGCGCAGGGGCTCAATGACAGCGCGGGCCCCCAGATGATGTTCCTCGCCCTGTCCGCGGACCTGGTGTACGGACCTACCCCGGACTTCTCCACCCAGCTCAAGGAGAAGAAGACCACGGTGCCGGCCTCGCCGTGGCGGCAGGTCCTCGACAAGTACAAGCAGATGAACGACGCCGGCTGCTTCGGCGAAGGCGTGATGGGCCGGACCCGGACCCAGGGTAGCGATGAGGTGGCCGCCGGCAAGGCCCTCGGGATCGTCGACGTGGGCGCCGCGATCGCGCCCATCGAGAAGGCGGCGCCGAAGAGCGAGCTCACGATCCTGCCCATGCCGGCCACCGACGATCCCGCCGGCACCTACTTCCCGGCTCTGCCCGGTTTCACGGTTTCGGCCAACGCCCAGGCCAAGAACCCGGCCGCGGCCAAGGCGTTCCTCAACATGCTGGCCGAGCCGGAGAACATCAGCGTGTACGCCAAGGGCTACGCGAGCGTGCCGCTGATCCCCGTCCCCGGCTTCAAGCCGCCCGCCAACCTGGCGGCCCTGAACGAGGCCATCGCCGCGGGGAAGTCCGCCAAGATCGCCGACTGGCCCAACCCCAAGGTCAACGACGTGGCCCAGCAGGGCGTGCAGGCGATCTTGCTCGGCAAGGACACCATCGACGAGGTGCTCCAGAAGATGCAGGAAGCGTTCGAAGGCTAGTCATCCCGACCTCGCGCGTACACACCTCTCGGAGCATCCAATGAAAAGAACGCTGCCACTTACCAGCGCGGTCACCGTCGGAGTCCTGCTCGGTCTACTACCGGCGCAGAGCGCGAGGGCGGCCCAGGCCGCCGAGTGCGCGGCCCGCACGCCCGGCGGGCCCGTGTGGGTCACCGCCGGCTGCGTCGACCCGCAGTTCGACCGACCCGTCATCGACAGTGAGACGGATCCGGCCGGCCCCGTGCCGCATCACAAGGTCTCGGGCCACTTCGAGGGCACCACCGTCAAGTTCACCGTCTACCTCCCACCCAAGAGCCAGTGGAAGGGCCGCTTCTTCCAGTACGTCTACCCCCTCCAGGACGAGAACGCCACAGACGACAACATCCGCTTCGGTGCGGACAGCGGCGCCTACACCGTCCAGATCAAGGGAACCATCGGCTACCGGGCCGATGCCGCGGCGGCCAAGTTCGCCAGGACAGTCGCCGCGAACTACTACGGCGAGCAGAGAAGGATCTACGGCTACATCTGGGGCGGCAGCGGCGGCTCGTACCAGACCATCGGTGCCATGGAGAACACGACGGGCGTGTGGGACGGCGCGGTGCCGTTCATCCCCGGGGTGCCGACCTCGATCCCGAACAACTTCTTCGTCCGCGCCTTCGCCCGGGTCGTCCTGCGGGACAAGGCGCAGCAGATCGCGGACGCGGTGAGCCCGGGGGGCTCGGGCGACCCCTACGCCGGTCTCACCTCGGTGGAGCGCGCGGTGCTGCGTGAGGTGACCAGGATGGGTGTGCCGCTGCGGGGCTGGGAGGATCATTCCTACCTGCTCGGCTTGACCGACCCCCAGGGTCTGCTCGGCTACGCGGGCACGATTCGCGCCACAGACCCCACCTACGCCGACGACTTCTGGAGCAAACCCGGCTACCTGGGTGCCGAGCAGTCGCCGCTCGGCGAGCTGTTCCGCGCCGCGAAGGTCGACCACCTGGCCACCATCACGCACGTCGATCCCACGAGCCTGACCCTGGACAGCGCTCCGCCGGCGAGCAGGACCTTCCTGGACTTCACGGTCTACGCCGCCGACGGCACGACAAAGATCGGCGCCCTCACGGGTTCGCTGAACGGCAAGGTGTTCACGCTCGGCAGCGGCAACGCGCCCGAGGTGCTGAAGGCGCTCGCGGCGGGCGTCAAACTGCGCGTCGACAACCGCTGGTCGCTCGCGCTCACCTCCTACCACCGCCACCAGGTCCCCACCCGGCCCGGCTTCTACGCCTGGGACCAGTTCCGTGACGCGAACGGGCGGCCGCTCTACCCGCAGCGCGCGGTCGAGGTGGGCCCGGGCGTGTCCCTCGGCGTCAGCGGCGGCGGCACGCACACCGGCACGTTCACCGGAAAAGTCATCATGGTCGCCAACCTGCTGGACGTCGATGCCTTCCCCTGGGACGCCGACTGGTACCGCGAGCAGGTGGGATCGGAGGACAACTTCCGTGTCTGGTTCACCGACAACGCCGACCACATCGGTCCCCACACCCCTTACCTGATCGACGGCACGGGCATCCTGCAGCAGGCGCTGCGGGATGTGAGCGCGTGGGCCGAGCGCGGGGTGACACCTGCGAAGTCCACTCGGTACAACGTGACCGACAGCCAGGTCGCCGTGCCGGCGAGGGCCGCGGCACGCCGAGGCGTGCAGCCCGTCATCGACCTGACCGCGCGAGGTCGTACCACCATCGAGGTTCCCGCGGGCAAGCCGGTCTCCTTCACGGCCGAGATCCAGACACCTGCGGGAACAGGCGCGATCGTGTCAACCGAGTGGGACTTCAAGGGCGACGGAACGTTCAGCGCGCGACCCTTCGGCCCTCGCCGCGCTTCCGCGGAGGTGCGGATGACGTTCACCTACACCAAGCCCGGGACCTACTTCCCGGCGTTGCGCGCCATCGCCCAGCGCGACGGTGACGCGAACACACCCTTCACGAAGATCCAGAACCTGGGCCGCATGCGGGTCGTCGTCCGTTGACCGGCTCCACGAACGGAGAGGAAACACCCTGATGACCTTGGTAGAGACCGGTTTCGACAAGGTGGCGGACGCCTTCTTGCGCACCGTCGCCGGCGACGAGCGCGCCGGCGCCGCGCTGTCGGTGTGGATGGACGGGACGCCGGTCGTCGACCTGCAGGCCGGTGTCGCGGATGAGCGCACGGGGCGCGCGTTCACGTCCGACACCCTCGTGCTGACGTACTCATGCACGAAGGGTATGGCGTCGGTCCTGGTGGCGATGCTCATGGAACGCGGTGCGCTGCCCGCGCTGGACACCCCGGTCGTCGATCTCTGGCCCGAATTCGGCGTACACGGAAAGGACGGGGTGACCATCGGCGACGCTCTGGCGCACCGGGCCGGTCTGTCGGCTCCGCGCCGCGACCTCACCTTCGAGGAGGTGCTGGACAACCTGCTGACGGCGGACGCCCTCGCCGCCCAGGAGCCGCTGTGGGCGCCCGGCGAGCATCACCAGTACCACGCGGTCACGCACGGGGCGATCACCGCCAAGCTCGTCACGCTCGGCACCGGCCAGGTGATCGGGCGCTGCTTCGAGGAGCACGTCGCTCGCCCGCTGAAAGCCGACGTCTGGATCGGGCTTCCGGACTCGGAGGAGCCACGCGTGGCCCGTGTCGTCACGGACGCGCTGGAGGAGGCAACGCCGACGGGCGACCCCGAGGCGATCTTCTGGCTGGAACGCGCGATAAACCTGGGTTGTGGTCTCACGATCGACCACCTCACCGAACCGCGCTTCCGCCGTGCCGGCCTGGCCGGCGTGACCGGCACGGCGACGGCGAGCGGACTGGCCCGGATGTGGTCGGCGACCGTTACGCCGACGAACGGCGTGCGCCTGATCAACGACGACTCCGTGCACGCGCTTTGCGAGGTGCGCAGCGAGGGAGCCCCGTACTTCTTCGTGGAGCCGCCCTATCAGTCCTGGGGCGCCGGGGTCATGGTGCCCTCGGACTGGCAGCGCTACCTCTCACCGGCGTCCTTCGGGCATGACGGGGCGGGCGGACAGGTGGCGTTCGCCGATCCTGAGGCACGGATGGGGTTCGCCTATCTGACGAACCGCATGGGCGATGGGGATCGCGGCAAGTCCGTCGTGGCGGCCCTCGCCCAAGCACTCGGCTGAAGCTGGTTGAGAGGAGAACTTCGTGCTTTTGGAATGATGGTCTAACATTCGGAATCATGTCCGAGCCTATGGAGGAACCCAAGCTCGTCGGGTCCGACCGGGTGCTGGCGGTGCTGGCCGAGCTGGCCCGCCACCCCGACGGGATCGGCCTGGAGGAGATGGCCCGCGCGGTGGCCAGCCCCAAGCCGACCGCGCATCGCGCCCTGGCCGCGCTGCGCCGCGCCGGGTTCGCCACCCAGAACGGCCACGGCCAGTACGTGCTGGGGGATGAGTTCCTGCGGATGGCCTTCGCCCACCACGAGGCCCGGCCCGACCACGTCCGGGTCACCCCGATCCTCAAGGCGCTGTGCGAGCGGTACGGCGAGACGGTGCACTACGCGGTGCTGGACGGCACCTCGGTCGTCTACCGCTCCAAGCTGGACCCGGCCGCCGGCGCGGTGCGGCTGACCTCGGTCGTCGGCGGCCGCAACCCGGCCCACTGCACCGGTGTCGGCAAGATGCTGCTCGCTCACTCCCTGCCGGACGAGGACGCGGTGCGCGCGTGGGTGGGCGGCCGGACGCTGGAGCGGCCGACCGAGCGCTCGGTCGGCACGGCCGAGGAACTGCACGCCGAGCTGGTACGCGTCCGTGAGCAGGGCTACGCCGTCGACGACCAGGAGAACGAGCCGGGCGTCAACTGCCTGGCGGTCCCGGCGTACCTGAACTCACCCGCCGTGCCCAGCGGCGCGATCAGCGTCAGCGGCCTGGCCTACCGCACGCCACTGGACAAACTCGTCGCCGACCTGCCCGCCATCCGAGCCATCGTGTCCGGCAAGGACCTCTCGTGAGGCCCGCCACCGCCCTACCGCAGATTCACGGAGACTGATCTTGTACCTCATGCGCATCGGCGCCCCCGGCGCCGAAAAGCCCGTCGTCCGCGTGGACGACACCCACTACGTGGACGTCTCTGATCTGACGCCCGACTTCGACGAGCGCTTCTTCGGCGCCGACGGCACGGCTCTGCTGGCCGGGCCGGTCGCCGAACGTATCGCGGCCGGTCAGGTGGCGGAGTTCGCCGGCGAGCGGGTCGGGGCGCCGATCGCCCGGCCGCACCAGATCCTGTGCATCGGCCTCAACTACAGCGACCACGCCGCCGAGACCGGCCAGGCCGTCCCGGATGAGCCGATCCTGTTCACCAAGTCGCCCAACACGCTGGTCGGCCCGTACGACGAGGTGCGGATCCCGCGCGGCTCGACGAAGACCGACTGGGAGGTGGAGCTGGGCATCGTCATCGGCCGCCGCACCTCCTACCTGGACTCGGTCGAGCAGGCCCGCGACGTCATCGCCGGCTACTGCGTGGTCAACGACGTCAGTGAGCGCGCCTTCCAGATGGAGCGCGGCGGGCAGTGGAGCAAGGGCAAGTCCGCCGAGACGTTCAACCCGGCCGGCCCCTGGCTGGTCACCCCCGACGAGATCGCCGACGTCACCGACCTCGGCATGCGGCTGGACGTCAACGGCGTGCGCCGCCAGACGGGCACCACCAAGACGATGATCTTCGATCCGTACGTCATCGTGCACCACCTGAGCCAGTTCATGGTGCTGGAGCCCGGCGACCTGATCAACACCGGCACCCCGCCCGGCGTCGGCATGGGTCACTACCCCCAGATCTGGCTCCAGCCCGGCGACGTGATGGAGCTCGGCATCGACGGGCTCGGCAGCCAGCGCCAGCAGGTCGTAGGGCCCCGCTAGTGCGTGCCCTCGTCCTGACCGGCCCGGGCAAGGCCGAGGTGCGGGAGGTGGAGCCGCCGCTCGCCGTCCCCGGCGAGGTGGTCGTCGACGTCGAGCGGGTCGGCGTGTGCGGCACGGACGTGGAGCTGTTCACCGGCGAGATGAGCTACCTGCGTACCGGCCGGTCCTGGTACCCGCTGCGCCCCGGTCACGAGTGGACCGGGGTGGTCAGCGCGGTCGGCGAGGGCGTGGACGGCGGCTGGCTGGGCCGCCGGGTCACCGGCGACACCATGCTCGGCTGCGGCCACTGCGACCGCTGCCAGGCCGGCAACCACCACGTCTGCGCCGACATGGTGGAGATCGGCATCAGCCGCGGCCGTCCCGGAGCCCTGGCCGAGCAGCTCGCCGTGCCGGCCACGGCCCTGCACGCGCTGCCCGACATGATGGACGCCACGCTCGGCGCACTGGTCGAGCCGGGCGCCAACGCGCTCAGGGCCTTCCGCGCCGCCGGGCTGCGGCCGGGGGAGCGGCTGCTGGTCCTCGGCACGGGCGCGATCGGCCTGCTCGTGGCCTTGTTCGCCCGCGCGGAAGGCGTAGAGGTGCACCTGATGGGGCTGCACACCCCGGATGTCGCGCGGGCCCTCGGACTCACCGGCGTCTGGACCCGGCAGACGCTGCCGGAGCTGCCGTGGCATGCCGTGGTCGACGCCTCCAACGCCCCGCAGCTGCCCGCCCTGGCGCTCGACCTCGTCGAGCCCGCGCGACGCGTCGTCTACATCGGCCTGGCCGGGACACCGAGTACCCTCGACACCCGCGACCTGCTGCTGCGGGACGTCACCGCGGTCGGCATCCTCGGCGGCTCGGCCGGGCTGGCGGGCGCCATCGCCGCCTACGCCGACGGTTCGCCGGCCCCCCGCCCGCTGGTGGCCGCGACGGTCGGCCTGGCCGCGACGGCCGAGGTCCTGGCCGGGCACCGGCCTGACGACGCCGGCCCCGGCCCGAAGATCCACATAGATCCGCGACTGTGAGATCCGCGACTGTGAGAGAAGCACGCGTGAGCAGCACGATGCCCGTCCCCGATGCCGCCGTACTGTCGGCGGTGGAGGCAGCCGTCCCCGGGATCGCCCGCACCAGGGCCAG
Organism: Nonomuraea sp. NPDC049028; assembly: GCF_043197735.1. Classification (NCBI taxonomy): domain Bacteria; kingdom Bacillati; phylum Actinomycetota; class Actinomycetes; order Streptosporangiales; family Streptosporangiaceae; genus Nonomuraea; species Nonomuraea sp. NPDC049028. The sequence goes on along the minus strand of NZ_JBICTR010000015.1, from coordinate 76,912 downwards.
TGACCGGCTCGGCATGGCGCACGACGCCTCGCACTACCTGCTCACGCCGCAGGCGGTGCTGGTGCCCGAGAGCGCGGAGCAGGTGGCGGCGCTGCTGCGTACGGGCCTGCCGCTCACCTTCCGTTCCGGCGGCACCAGCCTGAGCGGGCAAGGGGTCAGTGAGCACCTCCTGGTGGACACCCGGCGGCATTTCCGCGGCATCGAGGTGCTGGACGGCGGGGCGCGGGTGCGGGTGCAGCCGGGCGTGGTGCTGCGGCAGGTCAACGCCCGCCTCGCGCCGTACGGCCGCAAGCTCGGCCCGGACCCGGCGAGTGAGTCGGCGTGCACGATCGGCGGCGTCGTGGCCAACAACTCCAGCGGCATGACCTGCGGCACGCACGCCAACACCTACCAGACCCTGGAGTCGATGACGCTGGTACTGCCCAGCGGCACCGTCATCGACACCGGCGCCCCCGACGCCGACGAGCGGCTGCGCGCCCTGGAGCCCGCGCTGGCCGAGGGCCTGGAACGGCTGCGCGACCGGGTGCGCGGCAACCCCGACTCGGTGGGTCGCGTCACCGCCCAGTTCTCGCTGAAGAACACCATGGGCTACGGCCTCAACAGCTTCCTCGACCACTCATCGCCCGCGCAGATCCTGGCCCACCTGGCCATCGGCAGCGAGGGCACCCTGGGCTTCGTCGCCGAGGCGGTGCTGCGTACGGTCCCCGCCCACCCGCTGGCCGCCACCGGCCTGCTCGTCTTCCCCACCCTGCGCCAGGCCATGGCCGCGATGCCCGATCTGGTCGCCGCCACGCCCGCCGCCGTCGAACTGCTGGACGCCGAATCCCTGCGCGTGGCCCAGACCGACCCCAAGGCCGACGAGGTGTTGCGCACGCTCGCCGTCGCCGAGCACGCCGCCCTGCTGATCGAATGGCAGGAAGCGGACCCGGATCTCCTGGCCGAACGAGAACGGGCGGCCGAGGAGCTGTTCCCGCGGCTGGCGCTGTCGGCCCCGGCCCGGCTGAGCAGGCAGGCGGGCGGCCGGGCCGCGTTGTGGCATATCCGCAAAGGTCTGTACGCCTCCGTCGCCGGCGCCCGCCCCAGCGGCACCACCGCTCTGCTGGAGGACGTCGCCGTTCCGGTGCCCGCCCTGGCCGACCTGTGCGACGAGCTGATCGCCCTGTTCTCCGAGCACCGCTACGAGCGCAGCGTCATCTTCGGCCACGCCAAGGACGGCAACCTGCACTTCATGCTCAACGAGCGCTTCGACACCGACCTGGAGCGCTACGCCGACTTCACCGAGGACATGGTGCGGGCCGTCCTGGCCCGGGGCGGCACGCTCAAGGCCGAGCACGGCACCGGCCGGGTCATGGCCCCGTTCGTGCGCCGCCAGTACGGTGATGAGCTGTATGAGGTGATGCGCGAGGTCAAGCGCCTGTGCGACCCGGCCGGCGCGCTCAACCCCGGCGTCGTCCTGACCGACCGCGACGACGCGCACCTGCGGGACCTCAAGGCCGTCGTCACCGTCGAGCCCGAGGTGGACCGGTGCGTGGAGTGCGGCTACTGCGAGCCGGTCTGCCCCAGCCGCGACCTGACGACCACCCCGCGCCAGCGCATCGTGCTGCGCCGCGAGCTGGCCGCCGCCCAGGCCGCGGGCGACCACGAGCTCGCCCGGCGACTGGAGGAGGAGTACGGCTACGACGCCGTGGACACCTGCGCCGTGGACGGCATGTGCGCCACCGCCTGCCCGGTCCTGATCAACACCGGCGACCTGACCAAGCGCCTGCGCGGCGAGCGTCACGGTCGCCTTGCCCAGAAGGGCTGGAAGGCCGCCGCCAAGCACTGGAGCGGGGTGACCGGCGCGCTCGACCTGGCGTTGGACACGGCGAAGGCGGTCCCGCCCCTTTTGCCGGAGGCGGCCAGTCGTGCCGCTCGCTCCGTCACCGGCTCCGAGGCCGTTCCGGGGTGGACCCGCGACCTGCCGCGGGGCGGGAAGCGCCGCCGGCCGGATCCGGTGGAGAACGCGGACGCGGTGTATGTCCCGTCCTGCCTGAACACCTTGTTCGCCCCCGCCGACGGCGGCCCCGGCGTAATGGACGCGTTCACCCGCCTGGCCGCGCGCGCGGGCGTGCGGCTGCACGTCCCGGAAGGGATCGGCGGCCTGTGCTGCGGCACTCCCTGGTCGTCCAAGGGCTACACCGATGGCCATGACCTCATGGCCCGCCGCGTGGCCGACACCCTGCTCGAAGCCACTGGGCTCGAAGCCACTGGGCTCAAAGCCTCCGGCCAGGGCCGGATCCCGGTCGTCAGCGACGCCGCCTCCTGCACCGAGGGCTTCCACCGCCTGACCGACTCGCTGGGACAGGACCTGCGGGTGCTCGACGCGGTCGCCTTCACCGCCGAGCACCTCCTGCCCCGCCTGACCGTACTCCGCCGCCGCCCGTCCCTGGCCCTGCATCCCACCTGCTCCTCCACCCGCCTCGGCCTGGACGCCGCCATCACCCGGATCGCCGAAGCGGTCGCCGAGCGGGTGGTCGTCCCCGACGGGTGGCAGTGCTGTGCCTTTGCCGGTGACCGCGGCCTGCTCCATCCGGAGCTCACCGCCTCGGCCACCCACGCCGAAGCCGCCGCCGTACGAGCCGGCGACTTCGCCGCGCACGCCTCGGTCAACCGCACCTGCGAGCTCGGCCTGACCCGCGCCACCGGCCGGCCGTACCACCATCTGCTCGAACTCCTCGACCAGGCCACCGCCTGAAGACGAACGTCCGCCTATGGCGGTCGGCCGGGCTAGGGTTGCTGCGTGCACATCGACGAACTGCTGCAGGCCATCCCGCCCGCGTGGCTGTGTGCCCTGGTCGGCCTGGTGATCGGGGTCGAGAGCCTCGGCATCCCGCTGCCCGGCGAGATCGTGCTGGTCAGCGCCGCGCTCTTGTCCGCCAAGGGCGTCGTCAGCCCCGTGTGGGTGGGCGTCTGCGCGAGCGCGGGGGCGATCGTCGGCGACTCCATCGGCTACGCCATCGGCCGCAAGGGCGGCAAGCCACTGTTCGAGCGACTCGGACGGCGCTTCCCCAAGCACTTCGGGCCCCACCACATCGGCAAGGCCGAGCACTACTTCGACCGGTTCGGGGTGTGGGCCGTGTTCGTCGGGCGCTTCATCGCGCTGCTGCGCATCCTGGCCGGGCCGCTGGCGGGGGCGTTGCGCATGCCGTACTGGCGATTCCTGATCGCCAACGTGCTCGGCGGGATCGTCTGGGCGGGCGGCACCACCGCGGTGATCTTCTATCTCGGCATGGTCGCCGAGAAGTGGCTGAAGGGCTTCTCATGGGTGGGGCTCGTGGCGGCGGTGCTGTGCGGCATCGCCACCACCTGGTACGTCAAGCGGCGCGCGGCCTCAGCGCTCGATGAGGGTGACCTCAAGGGAGTAGAGCGAGGCCCGGTAGACATGTGAGCCGTGCTCGACGGCCCTGCCCTGGTCGTCGTAGGTGGTGCGGAGCATGGTCAGGAGCGGGGCGCCGCGCCGCTCGTCCAGCAGTTTGGCCTCGGCCTGGTTCGCCGCGCGGGCGCCGATGCGCTGGTTGGCCACCCGCATCCGCACACCCGCGCCGCGCAGCAGCTCGTACAGGCCGCGGCCCTCCAGGTCGGCCGCCGTCAGCTGGGCCAGGCCCAGCGGCAGCCAGTTGTGCAGCACGGCCAGCGGCTCGCCGGCGGCGAAGCGGAGCCGTTCGAGGTAGAGCACGTCGGCGCCGGGCTCGACGCCCAGGACGGCGGCGATCTCCTCGCTCACCGGCCGCGGCTCCAGGGCGAGAACCTGGGTCGCCGGTTCCTGGCCCGAGCGGCGCAGGTCGTCGTAGAGGCTGGTGAGCTCGACCGAGCGTTTGACCTGCCCGTGCACCACCTGGGTGCCGACGCCGCGCTTGCGGACCAGCAGGCCCTTGTCCACCAGATATTGGATGGCCTGGCGGATCGTGGGCCTGGACAGGCCCAGCTTGTCGGCGAGCAGGATCTCGTTGTCCAGCCGGGAGCCGGGCGCCAGGTCGCCTCGCCGGATCGCCTCGGCGATCTGCTCGGCCACCTGGAAGTAGAGCGGCACGGGGCTGGAGCGGTCCAGGTCGATCGCCAGGTTCGCGGTCATGCTGATCAGATTAACCCAGGTCAGAATGTCCTGACAAATCTCGCGCGTAGGCAGTAGGTCATGACAATCTGCTGTCTTGACATAATTGAAGAAGTACGTCGAATGCCCGGAATTGGGCATGACCGTGCTGATGAGCGTGAAGTGCCCCTGGAGGAGACATGGACGCGACACAGTTGCTCGACACCGCCTCGGAAGCGGCCAGGGCGGTCGGGCCGAGGCTGCGCAAGGCCTTCAGGTCGAGGCCGCCGGTCGCCACCAAGCGCGACTTCCACGACCCGGTCACCGAGCATGACCGGGCGGCGGAGGAGACGATCCGCGCCGTCATCACCGCCCGCTGGCCCGGCAGCGCGATCGTGGGGGAGGAGGGCGGCGTCACCGGCTCGGGCGAGCTGCGCTGGTACGTCGACCCGATCGACGGCACCGCCAACTTCGCCGCCGGCCTGCCGTTCTTCTGTGTCTCCATCGCCGCCGCGGTGGCGGGTGAGCTGGTGGCGGGCGTCGTGTACGACCCGGTGCGTGAGGACGAGTTCACCGCCTCCACGCTGGGCGCCTGGTGCAACGGCACCCCGATCCGCAGCCAGGGGGCCACCCGTGACAGGGAGGCGATGCTGCTGTCCAGCTACCCCACGCCGCTGGACCTGGAGCTCGACGGGGAGCGGGCGCTGCGCCGATTCGGCCGCTTCCTGGAGTCCTTCGCCGCCGTACGCCGTCCGGGCAGCGCCGCGCTCAAGCTCGCGCACGTCGCCGCCGGGTGGGCCGACGTCGCGTACGGCACCCGCTCCCACCCGTGGGACGTGGCGGCGGGCGCTTTGCTGGTCCGGCAGGCGGGCGGCGTCTACGTCGGCGACCCGCTGGAGGCAGGCGACTATCTGGCGCATGTGGGCGGCTTCGACCTGCGCGGCTCCGCCCTCGCCGAGGTGGCGCCCTGAGCGGGGCCGTACTGTTGGCAGCCGGTCTGCTGAGCGTCGCGATGCCGGTCCGCGTCGGCGGCCCGGCGCTCATTACCGCTGCTGCCGCCGCGACCACCTGAGCTCTCAGTCCTTGGGCCGGCGGCCGAAGTCCGTGGCGAGCCAGGTCGCGAGGTCGTCGGCCGGCCGGCCGCGGTCGCCGGACCCCGGTTCCCCCGCCTCCGGCTCCCGCACGCGGTCGAGGCGGAACACCCGCCAGTCGCCGGCGTCGAGGTCGTGGGCGAGAACGTACCAGCGTCCGCGGGTGTAGATGCACCGCACCGCCTCCACCCGCCGCCGGCTGGCGGTCCCATGCCGGTCGCGGTAGCCGAACCGCAGCACGAGGTCCTGATCGGCCGCATGGAGCAGCGCCGCCAGGGTCGAGGGTTCCACGCCCTCACCCTCGCCGTCGACGTTCTCGCTGCCCGCGGCGGCGGTGTCCAGGACGGTGCGCAGCCGCCGCGGGAGCACCTGCGACAGCTTGGCCAGCGCCCGGTGCGCGGCGTCCCCGGCGAGGATCCCCTCGGCCATGCGCAGGGCCGCCACCAGAGCCACGACCTCGTCGTCCTGGAAGACCAGCGGCGGCATCCGGTGCCCCGGGCGCAGCGCGTAGTGGCCACCCGGCCCAGGCCGGCCCTCGACGGCGTAGCCGAGCCTCTGCAGGCGGGCCACGTCGCGACGCAAAGTGCGGGTGCTGACCTCGAGCCGCCCGGCCAGATCGGAAGCCGACCAGCTCGGCCGGGCGGCCAGCAACTCCAGCAGCAGGAGGGTCCGTCCGGCGGGATCGCCATCGGCAGGGGCGAAATCGGTCATGACTCCAGTGTCGCCACAATCGCGGACAGGATCCGGCCACATCTCCCCATACGGTGGAGGTCATGGAGATCGCAATCACAGCACCGTCCGGCAACGTCGGCCGCTTCCTGGTCGGTCACCTGGTCCGGGCCGGTATCCGTCCGCGGCTGCTGAGCCGCCACCCCGAGCAGCCCCGCGCGACCTGGGGCGACCTCGTCGACGCCCGCGAGGTCGACCTGCGGGACGCCGCGGCCGTCACCGAGGCGACCCGCGGCGTCGACGCGCTGTTCCTGGTCGTGCCGCCCGGCGAGGCCGCCGACCCCGTCGCGGCGTACGCCGAGGTCGGCGAGGTCGTCGCCGCCGCGGTCGCCGAGAACCGCGTCCCCCGCACCGTCCTGCAGAGCAGCGTCGGAGCGGAGCTGCGCGAGGGCGCCGGTGAGATCGACGGGCTGGCCCTTGCCGAGGAGGCGCTGGACCGGGTCGTCGCCAAGCACGCCGATCTCGCCGTCACCCACCTGCGGTGCGGCTACTTCTTCAGCAACCTGCTGTTCGAGCTCGACAGCATCCGCTCGGGCACCGTGGCCGTGCTCCTGCCCACCGGCCAGCGGTTCTCCTGGGTCGCGCCGGCCGACATCGCCGCGGTGGCCGCGTCCCTGCTGCTGCGCGCCGACTGGTCGGGGCGCCGGGTGCAGGCCGTGCACGGACCACAGGACCTGTCCTGGGACGACGCCGTGGCCGTGGTCGGCGACGTCCTGGGCCGCACGGTCACCGCCCACCGCGTCGCCGACGACGAGATGCGCGCCACGCTGGCCGGTGCCGGCATGTCCCCGGCGTGGGTCGAGGCCATCATGGGCATGTCGACCGGGCTGCGCGATGGATTCGTCCCCGAGCAGCCGAGGACCCCCGTGACCACGACCGACACGACGCTCGGAGCATGGGCCTGGGCCGAACTCCGTCCCGCCCTCGACGCGACTGGGTGACGCGTGCCCGACCTGTGAGGACCACCGCCGGGGGTGTCCGGCTGAGGGCGGTCAGTGGCCCTTGCGGTAGTCGCCGGCCAGGCGTACGTGCTCGATCATGATGTGCTCGGCCGCGGCGCCGTCGGCGGCGGCCAGGGCGGCCAGGATGCCCTCGTGCGCGTCGAGCTGCAGCTTGACCTGCTCGTCGTCGAGCCACAGCGACGCCCCGGCGGGCACGGGGAAACTGTCGCGGACCGCCCTGGCGTGCTGGCCGAGGAAGGCGGGACCGCCGATGTCGGCGATGCGCAGGTGGAAGAGCCTGCTCTGCTCGCCCAGCCGCTCGTGCCGGCCCTCTTCGGCATCAAGGATCATCGAGGCGTGCAGCTCGCGCAGCGCGGCCAGGTCGGCGGCGGTGATCCGGGTGGCGGCCAGCCGGGCGCCCAGGCCCTCGACGACCGCCCGCAGGCCGTAGTACTCCTCCACCGCCTCGTCGCCCAGGTCGACCACGGTCGCGCCGTGGTGGGCCTCGTAGCTGATCAGCCGGTCCTTCTCCAGTCTGCGCAGCGCCTCGCGGACCGGCGTGACCGAGACGCCGAGCCTGCGGGCCACCGCTCCGGCGCGCAGGGCGGTGCCACCGGGGATCCTGGCCGTGCGGATCTCCTCGAGCAGCACGTTGTAGACGTATTCGGCTTTGCTCAAGGGAGGACGCGGCTCGCTGGTCGGCATGACCATCAGTGTCCCGCAATCTGAGAAGCGTATTGACCTATGACATATTTCTTATAAGTTACATCGTTATGACGAGCCTCGCCGACCTGCGGGTCATCGACGCCGCGACGTTGTTCGCCGGGCCATCCACCGCGATGATGCTCGGCGACTTCGGCGCCGACGTGATCAAGATCGAGCATCCCCGCCGCGGCGACCCCTCGCGCGGGCACGGCGCCTCGGTCGACGGGGTGGGCCTGTGGTGGAAGACGCTGTCGCGCAACAAGCGCGCCGCCGCCGTCGACCTGTCGCGCGCCGAGGGACAGGAGATCCTGCGCCGCCTGGTCGAACGCTCCGATGTGCTGGTCGAGAACTTCCGCCCCGGCACCCTGGAACGCTGGGGCCTGGCCCCCGGCGACCTCATGGACATCAACCCCCGCCTGATCGTGGCGCGGATGACCGGCTTCGGGCAGTTCGGCCCGATGTCCAGTCAGCCCGGTTTCGGCACGCTGGCCGAGGCGATGAGCGGGTTCGCGGCCATGACCGGCCAGCCGGACGGCCCGCCCACCCTGCCGCCCCTGGCCCTGGCCGACGGCATCGCCGGGCTGGCCATGTCGTACGCGATCATGGTCGCCCTGCGCGCCCGCGAGCAGACCGGCCGCGGCCAGGTCGTCGACATGGCCATCATCGAGCCGATCCTGGGCATCCTGGGCCCGCAGATGAGCGCCTACAAGGCACTCGGCGTCGTGCCCCAGCGCACCGGCAACCGCTCCAGCAGCAACGCGCCGCGCAACACCTACCGCACTCGCGACGGCCGCTGGCTGGCCATCTCCACCAGCGCCCAGCCCATCGCCGAACGCGTGGTCACCCTGGTCGGCCGGCCCGACCTGGTCGAGCAGCCCTGGTTCGCCAGCGGCCAGGGCCGGGTCCAGCACGTCGACGAACTCGACGAGGCCGTGGCCTCCTGGATCGCCGAACGCGACGCCGACGAGGTCATCGCCCGCTTCAAGGAGGCCCAGGCGGCGGTCGCCCCCATCTACGACGTCTCCGACATCGCCAAGGACCCGCAGTACGCCGCCCTCGACACCTTCATCGAGGTGCCGGACGAGGAACTGGGCACGGTCACCATGCAGAACGTGCTGTTCCGCCTGTCCGACACACCCGGCGCGGTCTCCTGGCCGGGGCGCCCCCTCGGCCATGACACCGACCAGGTGCTCGGCGAACTCGCCTACGGGCCCGAGGAGATAGCCCGGCTGCGCGAGGACGGGGTGATCGCGTGAACACCCCCGTCACCTGGCTGTACGTCCCCGGGGACCGGCCCGAGCGGTTCGACAAGGCCGCCGCCTCCGGGGCGGACGTGGTCATCATCGACCTGGAGGACGCGGTCGCGCCCGTCCGCAAGGACGAGGCCAGGGCCAACGCCGCCGCCTACCTGGCGAGCCGAGGCCGCAGCGGATCCGTCGAGGTGCACGTCAGGATCAACGACCTGGCGGGCGGGCGCGGGCGCGACGACCTCGACGCGCTGGCCGGCCTGCCGGGGCTCGACGCGGTCCGGCTGCCCAAGGTCGAGTCGGCCGGCGTCCTGGACGGGCTGGGCGTCAGGGCGTACGCGCTGCTGGAGTCCGCGGCCGGGATCGTCGCCGCCCAGGCCATCGCCGCCCACCCGGCCGTGGCGGGCATCGCGCTCGGCGAGCAGGACCTGGCCGCCGAGCTGTCGATCACCGACGAGAGCGCCATGAACCACCTGCGGCTCCAGGCGGTCATCGCCGCCGCGGCCGCCGGACTGCCGCCCGTGCCGATGTCGGTCTACCCCGATGTCAAGGACGAGGCCGGTCTGGCGGCCTCCTGCCGGGCGGGCCGCGCGCTGGGCCTGTTCGGCAGGACCGCGATCCATCCCCGCCAGATCCCGGTGATCAGGCGGGCGTTCGCTCCCACACGGGAGGAGAGGGACCGGGCCGCCGAGATCGTCCAGGCGGCCGAGCAGGCCGAGCGCGCCGGGGCGGGCGCTGTCGCGCTGCCCGACGGCCGCTTCGTCGACGCGCCGATCGTCGCCAGGGCCCGTCGTACGTTAGATCTCGCCGAGCGGCTCGCGCCCGAGGGCTGACCTTTCACAGCGGCCGACATCGCACGCCCGAGGACTGACCTTTAGCGGCGGCTGGTTTTCCCGCGCCCGAAGGCTGATCTTTCGCCGCGGCCGGCTTTTGCGCGCCCGAGCACCGACTCCATAAGCCGCAGCTCCCTTTTCGCCACCACCCCCAACGGAGGCCATTTCGCCATGGGCATCGCCGTCTGGGCGCTCGTCGCCTATATCGCCATCATCGTCGTCTGGAACGGCGTGCTGAAACGCAACATCGGTGAGGCCATGCTCATCGGTTTCCTCGGGGTGTGCCTGTTCGGCGGTACCGGCTTCCTCGGCCTGGCCTGGGCGGGCATCTCCGACGCGCTGGCCGAGGAGGTCGTCTTCGCCGCCCTGGCCTTCGTGTTCATGGGCTACCTGCTCACCAAGCTGGGGCTGATCCAGGAGCAGGTGACCGTACTGAACTCGATCTTCGGGCGGCTGCGCGGCGGCGCCGGGTACGTCTCCACCTCCGCCGCGGCGCTGCTCGGCGGGCCCGCCGGGTCCGGGTCCGGCATCGCCGCCTCGGTGGGGTCGGTGACGATCCCGTGGATGACCAGGTCCAACTGGCGGCCCGACCTGGCCGCCGCGCTGGTGGCGGGCAACGCCGGGCTGGGCATCTCGATCCCGCCGAGCTCGTCGATGTTCCTGCTGCTCGGCTCGGCCGCCGTGGCGCCCGTGCTGACGGCCGACCAGCTGTTCGTGCCCGCGCTCGTCGGCGGGTTGTGGACCGTGCTCTACCGCTTCATCGTCGTGTTCGTCTGGGTACGGCGCCACCGGATCGAGGCCACCGACGCCGCCGACCTGATTCCGTTGCGGGCCGCCCTGCGCGCCGGGTGGACGTCGCTGCTGGTGTACGCGGGCATCGCCGTACCGGTGGTCATGACCCTCGACTTCGGCGTCAAGTGGATGGAGTCGCGCGTCGGCGAGGCTGCGGACGACATCAGCATCGTCGTCTGGATCCCCGTGCTGACCATCCTGGCCACGCTGGCCGTGGCCTGGAAGCGGCTGCCGCGCACCGGGCGGGCCTGGAACGAGCTGCTGGGCGACATGGCCCCGCGCTACGCCGTGATCGGCGCGACGCTGTTCTTCGCCTTCGCGGCCGCGGCCAGCCTGGGCGAGCTCGGCCTGGTCGACCAGCTCACCGCCATCATGAAGGGGCTGAACGCGCCGGTCGCCGTCATCGCCACGCTGGTCGGGCTGCTGATCGTGATCATCGCGGCGCCGCTGACCGGGAGCGCGACGATCGCCGCCGTCGGCGGGGTGGCCTTCAGCGCCCTGACGGCGGCCGGGGTCTCGCCCGTGGCCGCGGCCACCGCCATCATGATCTTCGCCTCCACCGAGGGCGCCTCTCCTCCCGGCGCGGCACCCATCTACATCGCCAGCGGCATCGCCGGGGTGGACCCGGCCAGGACCTTCGGACGGCTCATCATCTGGTTCGTCATCCCGATCCTGGCCCTCGGCGTGCTGGTGGCGACCGGCGTGCTGCCGATCTGATCTGATCTCCCCGAAAGGAATCCGCAGTGGACACCCTCAAGCGCGTGACGATGGCGCTGTTCAAGATCGGGCTCGTCGTGTTCCTCGTCCTCGGCGTCGTGGTGGTGCTGATCCAGGCCGTCGGCCTGGTCGCCGGCACCCCGGGGCTGGTCTCCGGCGCCGTGTCGAGCCTCGGCTTGGCGATGACCGTGGCGGCCGGGGCCACCGGGCTGTTCGGCTTCGTGATGTCGTACCTGTTCCACTGGAAGGCGGGGGAGGACTGAGGCTTCCGCTGGAAGGCGGGAAGGCGGAGGCGGGATCAGGGCGAGCCGGGCGTCCAGCGGGCCCGCAGCTCGGCGTCCTGCGGCGGCGGGCCGGGCAGCGGCCGGTGGGCCGGCGGCCGCCGCAGCGAGTCGAGCAACAGCGCCAGGTAGCGGTGCCGCAGCTGCTCGGTGCGCTCGTGCTCGCCCAGCTTGACCGAGGCCAGCTGCTCGAACAGCATGGCCACGTCCGACACCGTGACGTCCTGCCGCAGCACACCGGCGGTGGACGCCTTGCCGTGCACCTGGGTCGCCAGGTCACTGGCCCGTACGGCGGCCTCGTACAGCTCCTCCGTCGGCTGGAACGTCCCGGCCAGCGCGATCGTCAGGGAGTGGGTGTCGGCCTCGACGATCTCCCGCATGAACGTGGCGAAGGCGTCCCAGGGGTCGCCCTGGTCGGCCAGCGCCTTCTCCGCGGCGGCGATGTACAGCATCAGCCCGTCGAAGCAGAGCTTCTGCAACAGGGCTTCCTTGCTGGGATATCGGCGATAGAGTGCGCTGATCCCGACGCCCGCCCGCTCGGCCACGGCGGCGATCGGAGCGCCCGGGTCGGCCGTGAACACCGCCCGTGCCGCCTGGAGGATCAACGTGTCGTTGCGGGCGGCCTGTGCCTTGCGGCCGCTCATCGGTGCTGGGGTCGTCATCCCCCTAGCATATGGGAACGTACGATTCCGTTCTACTGTCAGGTGTTCGGCCAGGTAGGCGGCGTAGAATCGAGGGTGATCGCGGCTCCTTCTTCTTGGAATGCGTGGCGACCATCATGTCCTGACATCAGGACGAAACCATGATTGTCACCATTGGTCCGTATGTCTATACAAGCAGATGACATTGGGGTAGAACCAGGGACGAGCCCGTTGGTCTTGGAGGTGTCGGATGAGACGAATCCCGATCGTGGTGGCGTTGCTGGGCGCTCTGGCGTTGAGCGGCTGTTCCTCTGCGCCGCAACCCGCCGCGCAGAGCAGCGCACCGGCCGCAGGATCCGCGCCCGCCGCGGCGAGCGGCGGCACCTTCGCCGTCATCACCCACGCCGGACCCGGAGACTCCTTCTGGGACGTGGTCAAGAACGGCGCCGAGGCCGCCGGCAAGCAGTACGCCGTGAAGGTCACCTACCAGGGCGACGGCGACCCGGCCAAGCAGTCGCAGCTCATCGACCAGGCGGTTTCGGAGAAGGTCGACGGCGTGGTGGTGTCCATGGCCAACCCCGACGCCCTCAAGGAGGCCATCGGCAAGGCCGTCGCCGCCAAGATCCCCGTCGTGACGATCAACTCCGGCGCCGACTCCTCCAAGGCGTTCGGCGCCATCACCCACGTCGGGCAGTCCGAGGAGGTGGCCGGGCGCGGCGCGGGCGAACAGCTCAAGGCCGCCGGCGTCACCAAGCTGCTGTGCGTCATCCACGAGGCCGGCAACGTCGGCCTCGACCAGCGGTGCAAGGGCGCCGAGGCGACGCTGGGCGGCACGGTCGAGCGGCTGCAGGTCGACGTGAGCAACCTGGCGGACGTGACCTCCAAGGTCACCGCCAAGCTGCAGTCCGACAAGCAGCTCAACGGCGTGCTCACGCTCAACCCGGCGGTCGCCATCGCCGCCCGCGACGCCATCAAGGACGCCGGGACGCAGACCAAGCTGGGCACGTTCGACCTGTCGGGCGACGTGGTGGCCGCGATCAAGGACGGGGAGATCCTGTTCGCCGTCGACCAGCAGCAGTACCTGCAGGGCTACCTGCCGATCGTCTTCCTCTACCTGTACAAGAACAACCTCAACACCGTCGGTGGCGGCCTGCCCGTCAACACCGGCCCCGGCTTCGTGACCAAGGACAACGCCGAGCAGGTGGCCAAACTGGCAGAAGCGGGCACCAGGTGACCACTGTTCCCGCCGATGAACGGATCGGCAGCGTCGGCCTGGCCCGCCGGCTGCTGATCCGCCCGGAGCTGGGGGCGGTCGTCGGCCTGGTCGCGGTGTTCGCCTTCTTCGCCGCCCAGTCCCCGGTGTTCCGCTCGCCGGCGGGCATCGCGAACTGGCTCGACCCGGCCGCGACGCTCGGCATCATGGCCGTCGCGATCGCGCTGCTGATGATCGGCGGCGAGTTCGACCTGTCGGCCGGCGTGCTGACCGGCACGACCGGGCTCATCCTGGTCACGCTCGCCACCCGCTACGGCTTCGACGTGTGGACGGCCATGCTCGTCGGGCTGGTCGTCGCGCTGCTCATCGGACTGGCCAACGGGCTGGTGGTCACCAGGACGCGGCTGCCCAGCTTCATCGTGACGCTGGGCACGTTCCTCATGCTGCAGGGCATCAACCTGGGCGTCACCAAGGCCCTGACCGGCACCGTACAGGTCAGCGGACTGCGCAGGGCGGCGGGCTACGAGACCGCCCGGACGATCTTCGCGGGCACCATCGACATCGGCGGCACCTCCTTCCGCGTGGCGATCCTGTGGTGGGTGCTGGTCACCGCCGCGGCGACCTGGGTGCTCATGCGTTCCAGGGTGGGCAACTGGATCTTCGCGGTCGGCGGCAACGAGCAGGCCGCCCGCGCGGTCGGCGTGCCCGCCGCCCGTACCAAGATCGCGCTGTTCATGACCACCGCGGTCGCCGCCTGGCTCGTCGGCTCCATCCTGGCCCTGCGCTACACCTCCGTGCAGGCCAACATCGGCATCGGGCAGGAGTTCATCTACATCATCGCCGCCGTGATCGGCGGGTGCCTGCTCACGGGCGGGTACGGCTCGGCGATCGGCGCCGCCATCGGCGCGGTCATCTTCGGCATGGCCGACAAGGGCATCGTCTTCCTGGGCTGGGACGCCGACTGGTTCAAGTTCTTCCTCGGCGCCATGCTCCTGCTGGCCACGCTGGCCAACCGCCTGGTCCGGCGGTACGCCGAGGAGGTGAAGCATTGATCATCCAGACGCGCGACATCGGCAAGACCTTCGGCTCGGTCCTGGCGCTGCGGGAGGTGTCGATGAGCGTCGAGGCGGGCCAGGTCACCTGCGTCCTGGGTGACAACGGCGCCGGCAAGTCGACGCTCATCAAGATCCTCGCCGGGGTGCACCAGCACGACACCGGCTCCTTCCTCGTGGACGGCACCGAGGTGCGCTTCGCCAGCCCGCGCGAGGCGCTGGACCGCGGTATCGCCACCGTCTACCAGGACCTGGCGATGATCCCCCTCATGTCGGTCTGGCGGAACTTCTTCCTCGGCTCCGAACCCCGCAAGGGCCTGGCCTTCGACGTCGCCACGGCCCGGCGGGTGGCCCGCGAGGAACTGCGGGCCATGGGCATCGACATCCGCGACGTCGACCAGCCCGTCGGCACGCTGTCCGGCGGCGAGCGGCAGTCGGTGGCGATCGCCAGGGCCGTCCACTTCGGCGCCCGGGTGCTCATCCTCGACGAGCCGACCTCGGCGCTGGGCGTCAAGCAGGCGGGTGTCGTCCTGCGCTACATCGCCAGGGCCCGCGACCGGGGTCTCGGCGTGGTCTTCATCACGCACAACCCGCACCACGCCTATCCGGTGGGGGACCGGTTCCTGCTGCTCAACCGGGGGACGAGCCTGGGGGAGTACGGCAAGGGGGACATCACGCGGGAGGAGCTGACGGGGCTGATGGCGGGGGGAGCGGAGCTGGAACAGTTGTCGCACGAGCTGTCCCAGGAGCCGGACCGGGACTGAGAGGGGAACGCGCTGCCGAGCCGTCAGAACACCGTCTAGACCTCGACCGTCTAGACCTCGACCGTCGCATGGACGCGGTGGGTCCGTACTTCGGGCCCGTACCTCCCGGCCGGGGTTTTTGTCGGTGCCTTCGTTCATGATGCTCACATGACGTCGTGGAAAGAGTTCGAGATCCAGGCCCCCGAGCTGGCGGCGGTCGCTCGGGGAGTGATGGAGCGTCACAAGCACAAGGTGCTGGCCACGCTCCGTAAGGACGGCTCTCCCAGGGTGAGCGGCACCGAGTCGCGCCTTGACGGCGGCGAGCTGTGGATGGGGTCCATGCCCGGTGCGGTCAAGGCGCTCGACCTGCGGCGAGATCCGCGCATGGCCATCCACGTCACCTCGCCCGACCCTGATGAGGCGGATCCGTCGTCATGGGCCGGCGACGTGAAACTGGCCGGCCGGGCGGTGGAGATCACCGACCCGAAGGTGCTGGCCGAGGCCGGCCTGCCCGGCACCGACTCGCACCTGTTCAGGATCGACCTGTCCGAGGTGGTGTGGACTCGGGTCGAGAGCGACGAACTGGTCATCGACACCTGGCACGAAGGCGCGGAGGTACGACACATCCGCCGCAAGTAATCTACAAAGTAAAGGCGCTCGGCTGAATCAGTGCACGAAAAAGCCACCATCAACAAACAGCATCTGTCCGGTGACAAACGCGGAGGCGTCACCGGCCAGAAACACCGCGGCACCGGCGAAATCGTCTGGCACGCCGTTACGGGCGACCATGTGGCGCGCGGCGAGCGCCTCGACCCGGCCGGGGATGGCCTGAGCCGGCTCGGTCAGCGGCGTCAGCACGAATCCGGGAATGATCGTGTTGACGCATACGCCCCGGCTTGACCAGGCTTCGGCCTGCGACCGCGTGAGGCCGCCGATCCCTGCCTTGGCCGCACCGTACACACCGCTGTTGCCGAAGGCGCTGACGGTCTGCTGGGAGCCCACATTGATGATCCGCCCCCAGCCCCGCTCGGCCATGCTCGGCCCGAAGTGCTGGCCCAACAGGTAGGGGGCGGTCAGGTTGACCGCGATGGTCTGCTCATAGTCGTCGTCGGTGAGCTCGGCCATGGGCTTGCGGATGTTGTTGGCGGCATCGTTGACCAGGATGTCGATCTGGCCGGCGCCGGCGCAGACCCGCTCCACGGCGGCGCGGTCGCCGAGATCGGCGCTGATGCGGGAGGCCGTCACGCCGTGCTGCCGCAGCTGGTGCACGGCCTTGTCGAGCTCGGCCTCCCGGCGAGCCACGATCACCACCTCGGCTCCGGCGCGGCCGATCGCCTCGGCCATGGCATAACCGATCCCTGAACTGCCGCCGGTCACCAGGGCTCGCCGGCCGTCCAGGGAGAAGAGATCACGAAGATAGTCAGACACGAAGGGTCAAGCTAGCATCCGGCGCACGGCCGTCCGCGACGGGGCAGGGCCGGAGGGGCATGGGGTTGTTGGTTGTACGACCGGGAGTCTTCCAGGAGATCGTCGGGGTGCGGGCCGGCCAGGTCGACGCCGGTGTCCGTCCAACGTCCACCTCGTCCGCAGGCTCGCCGATGGTGGCGGACGTCGGCCAACGTCTACCAGTTCACGAGGGGCAAGGGCGACGCCGGCACCCTGACCAAGGAGACCGACTCAGCCTGCTGCTCCCCAGCCACCACATCGGGCGACGAACCGGTCACCGCCCCACTGGCAGGAAGCGGTGGACCGGGCCTTTCGGCGCTTACCGGCGGATTGCCCTGCTACCAGGGTCGGCGGGTTGCTGGCTCTCAGGTGTCCGAGTCAGCGCCAAAGGGGCCTCTGTAGGGGCGGTGGCCCGGGGGTTCATGCGGTGGGGAGCGGATTCTGGCCGAGGAAGCGGTGGCCGTTGTCGGCGGAGGCGCGTACTGCGGCGAACCCGTAGCCGGTCATCGCGGCTTCGTATTCGCCCAGCGCCGCGGCCAGCGGGCGTCCGTGTGCCGCCTCGTTCAGTGCGTCCGCCAGCGTGGCCGCGTCGCGCAGCGCGGTGTTGGCGCCCACCCCGCCGGCCGGGCTCATCGCGTGGATGGCGTCACCGAGCAGGGTGACGGCGCTGGTGGGCCATGGCTCGATGGGGACGCTGGTACGCAGGATGGCGGGGAAGATGCTGGCCGGATCCCACTCCCGCACGATGCGCTGGACGCGGGGATGCCAGCCGTCGATCAGGTCCAGCACCATCGCGCGGAGTTCGGTGCCGGTCATCCGATGGAGTTCGTCGTCGGTGCGGGGGAGGTGCTCGCGGCGGGTTCCGAAGCTGACGGTCATGTAGTCCCGTACGTCGTGGAGCCGGATGTCGGGGGCGTGCCGGGCGACGGCCTGGTCCATCGGCTCCGGGAACTCCACTGGAGCCACGCCGACGAAGGCGTTGCCGGGGCCGACGATCGCGGTGAAGACGTTGAACATGTCGTCGCTGAACAGCGCTCTGGTCTGGGCGGTCAAGGGGATCTTGCCGTAGAGCTGGCGCAGGCCGGTGTCGATGACGCGGGCGTGGGGGAGCCGCTGGCGGCGGATGACGGAGTTCACGCCGTCGGCGGCTACCAGCACGTCGCCGGTCACGGTGCTGCCGTCGGCGAAGTGGGCGGTTGTGCGGCTGTTCGCGGTGGCAACGGGATCGTTCGCGGCGGTGTCACGACCGTTCGCTGTGATGCGGCTGCGCGGGATGACGGTGTGGTTCATCGCGGTGGCGGTGGTGGTGTGGTTTGTCGCGGTGCCGTCGGTCGGGGTGGTTTCGAAGCCGGTGCATGTCTTGCCGTAGGTGACGACGTCTTCCAGTCCGGTCAGCAGTATCTGACGCAGGGTCAGCCGGTCGGCCGCCAGGGGCGCGGGTCCGGAGTCGGCCTCCGCTGTCCATCGCGGAAGGAGTTGTTCGTCGAGGAACACTGAGCGGGGGCCGGGTGTCCCCGTCGTGGCCAGGAAGAGTCGCCATAGCTGTGGCGGGAGGGCGTGTTCGAGGGCGCGCCGGCCGTCGGCGTTGATGTGGAGGCGGTAGCCCTGGTGGCGGAAGACCGGCGTGGTGTCTCGCTCGTGTACGGAAACGCTGATGCCGAGACGGCGCAGTCGTTGGGCCAGGCACAGGCCGCCGAGTCCGGCGCCGATGACGATCACATGCATGGTGGTGATTCCCTTCTGGTCATCGGCAACTGTCGGCGTCGGACCCGGGCGAGGGCGATCCAGGTGCTGTGATGCGGCGGTTTCCGGCATGATGGGCAGGCAATCAGCCGGAATCCGGCGAGCGGTCTCAGATCGGGTCGAACCTCTCCTGCCGAAAGTCGAACCTCTCCTACTGGAGGCGGGGCCTCTCCTGCCGGGGGCCGGGGCTCTCTTGGCGGAGGTCGGCCGGATCCCCTGCGGGAAGGCGGACTCCTCCCGGCGGGAACCGGGCCCCTCCTGGACCGGGCCCCTCCTGGACCGGGCCCCTCCTGGACCGGGCCCCTCCTGGACCGTGTCCCTCCTGGATCGGGTCTCTCCTAGTGGAAGCCGGGCAGGATGGCGCCTGCTCGCTTGACGGTCCGGATCAGGGGCGCCGTCTCTACATGCCGTACGGCCTTCAAGGATCCGATGCGCTCGGTCAGGTACCGATACAGGTCGCGGGAGTTGCGGCAGGTGACGCCGGCGAAGAGGTTGGCCGGACCTGTGGTGGCGGCGGCGACCGTGACCTCCGGGTGCTGGGCCAGGGCCTCGCCCACGGCGGCGAGTTTGGCGGGCTTCACGGACATCCACAGCCAGGCTTCGGCGTGGAAGCCGAGGGGTTCGGGTGGGATGTCGACGTCGAAGTAGAGGATTCCGGCCTGCCGCAGGTGTGCCATGCGCCGTCGTACGGTCGACTCCGACCAGCCGGTGATCGCGGCCAGGTCGGTATGGGTGGTACGCCCGTCCTTCGACAGGGTCTCCAGGAGCGCGTGGTCCGCTTCGTCGAGCTGGACGGTTTCGTCGATGGGCGGGGCGGTTTCCGCATGCACGGTGGGATCGACGAGGAGTGCGGCTGCTTGCTCGGTGGACAGCGCCCGCAGGCCCGCCCAGCCTGCCGGGCCGCCCGCGAACCTGTGCAGCATGCGGTGCGCGGTGACGCCCACCACTTGCCGGCTGCGGGGGAGTTTCTCCAGCAGGAAGGCGTCGCGTTCGGCTGGCGTGCGGGCCAGTGTGCCGCAGGCGATCTCGGTACCGCCGGAGAGCAGGCTCACCCAGGCGGTGTCACTGCGGCGTGCCAGGGCGGTGGCGACGGCGCCCGCGGCGTCTGGTGTGCAGCGCAGTCGGATCGCCCAGGAGACGTGATCGAGCCGGAGCCCGTCGACCACGCCGACGACGCGGAGTATCCCGGCCGAACGCAGTCGCCGGTATCGGCGGGCGATGGTGTTCTCGGAGACGCCGAGCACTTCGCCGATCTTGCTGAAGGGTGCTCGGCCGTCGATCTGGAGCGCGTGTGCCAGGCAGCGGTCCAGGCGGTCCAGGGTGACGGTTTCCATCTGGGTACGGTATCCCGGCGCCGGTTAACGGCATGATGATCGCCGCGGGTGAGTTCGAACGGCCGGAGTCTTTGGGACAAGCCGCGGTGCCTGAGAGACGAGCCGCGCTAGCCGGGCGGCAAGCCGCGGCGCCTGAGGGGCAAGTCGCGCTGGCTGGGCGACAAGCCGCGGTGTCTGAGGGGCGAGTCGCGCTAGCCGGGCGGCAAGCCATGCTGCCTGCGGGGTAGGTCATGCCTCCGTCGCTGCCGGGGCGGCAGCTCGCGCCGCCGTCCCCCGGGTGATCATCCTGCTATATTCGCGGCCGGTTGCGAGGTCGTGTCCCGTACTGACACGATCCGGCTGGAGTGATGGCGGCGGCAGCCGTACACAGGCGATGACGTCAGAGGTGAACGGCGCTTCACCCCAGCTGTAAGAGTTGCTATGGCGCCTTTATGGCGTCATAGTGATGTCATGGATCTCGCGCCGTACGTCGACAACCTGCGCCGCGAACTCGCGGTCGCCGCTGAGGCGGGTGGCGATGACGCGCGCGCCCTCGCCGAGCGCCTCACCTTGCCGTTGGAGTCGGCGACGCGGCTTGTTCTGCTGGAGGCGTTGTCCGCCGCCGCCGACGAGATCACCCGGGAGCTCGCACCGGGCTCGGTCGACGTACGGTTGCGCGGGCGCGACCCCTCCTTTGTCGTGACGCCGCCGCCCACGGACCGTCCATTCGAGGACGGGGGTGAGGGCGGTTTTGACGCGTTGCCCGGTGTGGCGGGTGGTCGGCGGCGGACAGCTTCGGGCGGTCCAGGGGTATCGGGCGCTCCAGGAGCGCGGGGGGCTTCGGAGGCTGGGGCGCCGGCCGGTGTGGGGGTGCCGCAGGAGGGTGAGGACGGTGGCACGTCGCGGATCTCGCTGCGCGTCCCCGAGCGCCTCAAGCCGCGCATCGAGGAGGCGGCGGGTCGCGAAGGGCTGTCCGTCAACGCCTGGCTCGTCCGGGCGGTCTCGGCCGCACTCGAACCCGATGGTGGAGGGCGCCGTTCCGGATGGCGCGAGGAGCCGAAGGGCGGCCGTCGCTACACCGGCTGGGTGCGCTAGCGCCTTCGGCTACGCCGGCATGGGTGCGCTTGCTCCACCCGCGGCCGGTCGCCGATCGCCACCGCCGCATGGCTGAACGTGGCCTGCCAACTATGGCACCGCGCACGCCACTTCGGCGGGCGGCGATGGCCCTTAGGGGTTCGACGAGAGCGTCGAGGTGCGTGCGCGCAACCTTCCGCCAGGCCGATGTCAGCACGTGTTCGCCGTAGCCGCCCTTGCCGGGCATCGCACGCCGAGCGATGAGCCCGTAACAGTCTCCACGAGTTGTTCGCGTCGGCGAGAGGCGGGCGATTGTGCCTGGTTTACAGACCTGTAAGTATGGCGGGGTGGAGAAGTACAGTCCCGGCGGGCGGCGGTTGCTGGAGGTGGCGACCGAGGTCTTCTACGCCGAGGGGATCCGGGCCACCGGCGTTGACGCGCTGGTGGAGCGGGCCGGGGTGTCCAAGCCGACCCTGTACGCCCAGTTCGGGTCGAAGGAGAACCTGGTGGCCGCCGTACTGGAGTGGCGGCGGGCCGTACGGCAGGCGGAGCTGACCGAGTTCCTTCTCGACAGCGGCGGGTCGGCCGAGGAGCGGCTGCTGGCGGTGTTCGACTGGCTGGCGCGGGGGCATGGGAGCGAGGGGTTTCGCGGGTGCCCGTTCACCAACGCCGCGGTGGAGCTGCCCGATCCGGACCATCCGGCGCGCAAGGTGATCTCCGCGTACAAGGGGTGGTTGCGGCAGCGGTTGACCGAGCTGGCCGAGCAGGCCGGGCTGGCCGACCCTGACGGGCTGGGTTATGCGTTTTTGCTGCTCATCGACGGGGCCAATGCCCGGGTCGTGGTGGATGGGGATCGGTCGGCGATGCTGCGGGCCAAGGCCGCGGCCGCCCGGATGATCGGTGGTGTACATGGCTGAAGGGCTGGTCGCGGGGCTGGAGCACGAGTTCGCGTTCCTGGTGCCGGAGAGCAAGATCGTGGCGGGGCTGTATCCGGAGTCGGCGGAGTTCGGGGTGATGCCGCCGGTGTTCGCCACCGGGTTCCTGGTGGGGCTGCTGGAGTGGACGTGTGTGCGGGCCGTCCTGCCGTACCTGGACTGGCCGCGCGAGCAGACGGTCGGCACGCGCGTCGACATCACCCACCAGGTGCCCACGCCGGCGGGGATGACGGTGACCTGCCGGGTGCGGCTGGTGTCGGTGGAGGGGCGGCGGCTGCGGTTCGAGGTGGCGGCCGGTGACGGGGTGGACGTCATCGGGGAGGGTACGCACGAGCGGGTGATCATCGACGCAGAGCGGTTCACGGCGCGTGCCTTGGCCAAGGGCGAGCCCTCCTGAGCCCCGCCGACCCGAAACCCTCCGATTCGCGGGTCGGCAAGCCGGGGCGCGTCATCGGCCGGCCGGCTCGGCCGGCTGACGCGCCCGCCTGGATCGGCCCGGTAGCGCCGTTGCGGAGTCTCAGAGCAGGGTGCGGACAAGGTGTTCGGCGAGGGCGACGACCGGGAGGTTGGTCGTGGCCCGGGGGATCACCGGGATGATCGAGGCGTCGATGACCCAGAGGTTGTCGCTGCCGTACAGCCGCCCGGTGGCGTCGACGACGGCGCCCGCGGCCGGGTCGGTGCCGATCGCGCAGGTGCCCACTGGGTGCCAGTAGTGAGCGGCGGCGGCGCGCATCGCGGCCTCGCGCGGGCCCGTGAGCTTGCCGCCGGACAGACCTGCGGGTTGGTCGCGGGAGGGATCCGCGGCAAGCCCGTCGCGCGGATCCATGGCGTGCCTCTCGCGTCGATGACTGGCGAGTCCGTCGCGCGGGTCCTCGGCGAACTCCTCCAGCCAGGCCGCGGTGAACTCGTCGAGAGGCTGCCCCAAGAGAGGGGCCAGCGCCGGTGAGGTGGCCATGCGCCGGCACAGGTCGATGCCGTGCCGCAGCACCTCAAGGTCGCTCCCGCCGGGGTCCGTCAGGTACGCGTGGTCGATGAGGGGTCTGGCCGCGGGGTCGGGTGAGGTCAGTCGCAGCGTGCCCCGGGATCGCGGCGTGAGACACGCGGCGGGCAGTACGCAGGTCCAGCCTCCGGGCTCCTTGCCGGTCCACGGGAGGAGATGCAGGTCGTAGGGTGCGCGGCCGCCGGTCGACAGGGCCTTTCCGATGACCTGCTCGTCCGGGACCGGCCGCCCGCGCTTGTAGTCGGCGAGCCGTCGTACCAGTTCCTCGCTCGCGGCGAACCGCAACTCCAGGGTGGGGTGGTCCACGGTGAGCCGCTCCTGCCCGTGGCGTACGTGTGCGCGGTGGACCACCGAGCCGTGGAGTTCGAGGCGGTCGACCAGCGCGTGGTCCACCACGCGCAGCCGCCGATCGCTCCGCCCCGGCTCCGGGCGGTCGCGTACGGGGTCCAGGTAGGCGAAGGCGCTGTTCCAGCGGACGCCGTCAGGGTTGTTGACCGGTGAAGGTCCGCAGCCGGCGCCGCCGAAGAGGTCGTCCAGGTCATCCGTGCGCGGTACGCCACAAAGGATCATGGCCTCCATCGCCGCCTGGAACGGGTGAGGTCGTCGTCGGAGTCCCGGCGGACGCGCAGTCTGGCAGCCGCGTGCCGCATCAGCTCGGTGAGCGAGGCGTCGGTCCAGGACGGTCCCCATGTCCGGTAGTCGATGGCGTGGCCGACGGTCTGGGAGCAGCCGTTGTGGGAGGAGCAGCCGCCGATGACGCGGGCTCGGTCGAGCGGCAGGTCGCCGCAGGGCCGATGGTCAGGTCCGGTGGTGTGGGCCGGATCGCTGGTCTGGGTCGTGGTGCGGTTGTTAGAGGAAGCTCACGTTCTGGGCGAGGGTCAGCTGGTCGGAGTAGTTGACGGTGCCGGTCGCGCGGCGCATGTAGGCGCGCCAGGAGTCCGAGCCGGACTCGCGCCCGCCGCCGGTCTCCTTCTCGCCGCCGAAGGCCCCGCCGATCTCCGCGCCTGAGGTGCCGATGTTGACGTTGACGATGCCGCAGTCGGAGCCGTCGGCGGCCAGGAACCGCTCGGCCTCCCGCAGGTCCCGGGTGAAGATGCTGGAGGACAACCCCTGGGGCACGTCGTTGTTCAGGGCGATGGCCTGGCTCAGTGTCCGGTAGGTCTGCACGTACAGGATGGGCGCGAAGGTCTCCTCCCGGACGATGCCCGGCTGTGCGCCGATGCCCGATTGCCCGTCGCTGCCCGGCTGTGCGTCGATGCGGACGATGGCGGGCTCGGCGTAGTAGGCGGCGGGGGCGGCGTCGGCGAGCCGGCGCCCGCCACCGGCCAGGATCTCGCCGCCCTCGGACCGTGCGGCGCTCAGCGCCCGCCGCATCGCCTCGTGGGCCTGAGCGGAGATGAGCGGCCCGACCAGGGTGGTGTCGTCGAACGGGTCGCCGATGGGCAGCTTCGCGTAGGCGGTGGTGAGCCGGTCGATCAGGTCGCCGGCGATGTCGGTGTGCGCGATGAGCCGGCGCAGGGTGGTGCAGCGCTGCCCGGCGGTGCCGGCCGCGGCGAACACGATGGCGGAGGCGGCCAGGTCAAGGTCGGCCGACGGGGTGACCACGGCGGCGTTGTTGCCGCCCAGCTCCAGCAGCGAACGCCCGAAGCGGGCGGCGACCCGCGGCCCGACCTGGCGCCCCATGCCGACCGAGCCGGTGGCGCTGACCAGCGCCACCCGCCGGTCGTCGGCCAGCCGTTCCCCGATGGCGCGCTCGCCGAGCAGCAGCCGGTGCACGTCACGGGGCACGCCGCTGCCGGCCGCCGCCACGGCCAGCAGCCGGTCGCAGGCCAGGGAGGTGAGCGGCGTCAACTCCGACGGCTTCCAGACGACGGTGTCGCCGCAGACCAGCGCTATGGCGGTGTTCCACGCCCACACGGCGGCCGGGAAGTTGAACGCGGAGATCACGCCGACGACGCCCAGCGGGTGCCAGGTCTCCGACAGCCGGTGGCCGGGCCGTTCGGAGGCGATGGTGCGCCCGTACAGCTGGCGCGACAAACCGACCGCGAACTCGCAGATGTCGATCATCTCCTGGACCTCGCCGAGCGCCTCCGAGCGGATCTTGCCCGCTTCGATGGTGACGAGGTCGGCCAGGTCGTCGCGGTGCCGGCGCAGGAGTTCGGCGAGCCTGCGTACCACCTCGCCGCGACGGGGGGCGGGCACCGTGCGCCATGCCAGGAACGCCTCGTGCGCGGCCCCGATCGCCTCGTCGGCGTCGGCGGGCGTCGCGGCGGTGAGGCCGAGCAGGGTCCCGCCGGTGATCGGCGTACGGGCGTGCAGGTCGTCGCCCTCCTTCAGGGTGACGTCCAGGCGGGCCAGGATGTCGAGGGCGCGTCGGCGCAGGACGCCGGTGGCGGGCAGGGTGGTCGTGGTCATGAACGGTTCTCCGTAGCAGTACGAGGTCGGGCTCGGGGGGTCAGCTGATCTCGGGCAGGCCGAGCGCGTGGGCGGCGTCCTCCAGCGAGCGCCGCTGCTGGCTCTCGTACAGGGTGAACGGGTCCAGCACCTCGGCCCCGATGGCGCCGGCGAGCCAGTCGCTGTCGTAGTCGGCGGCGGCGCGGCTGTCGTCCCTGACGCCCTGCCCGGTGAGGTTGGACTGGAAGATCCCGGCCGCCGAGCGGGGCAGGAAGTCCTCGTAGACGATGGGCTCGGCGCGTACCCAGCCGTGGTCGATCAGGTCGGCGAGCCCGGTGCCGGGCCGCCGCCCGTCACGCGGGCGATCCGGCACCGGCCGATAGGTGAAGTACGCCAGCCGCTCGACCGCCAGATCCCGCTCCGTCGAGGGAAACTCCCGCTCCCAGAGCGTCCGGGCGGCCCGCGCACGGCCGTCGACGCCGCCGACGCGGCGGTCGGCCGAGCGGTCGGCCGAGCGGTCGGCAAGGTTGGCGTCGGCTCTGGCTTGTAGGTCGTCGTAGCGTTCGCGGCCGGCCCGGGTCAGCGCGATTCCGCGCGCCTCCACCTCGCCGAAGCGCACCCGCAGCGATCCCGTGGTGAGGCCGCCGTCAGGCCGGCGCAGCGCGCGCGGCTCGGCCAGGGCGCGAAAGGAGGTCTGGCGCAGCAGTACGTCCGGGCCGGACCAGCGCGGCGGCCCCTGGATCTGGTCGATCATGGTGATGCCGCGCTCGGTCATCCGCGCGTACAGCTCGTCGATGTCGAGTACGCGCGGCGTCAGGTGGTTGATGTGGGTGCTGGTCACGCCGCCGATGTCGGCCGCGACCGCCGAGACCCGTTCCAGGGTCTCGTACCAGGCCTGGTCGATCGGCTCCCGGCCCAGCGCGAACGCCTGGACGGCCAGGTGCGTGAAGCGTTCGGCCTGCTCGCGCGGCAGTTCGCGCTGGCGTCCGGCCCGATCGGCCAGCTCCAGCAGCTCCGGCGGGAACAGCTGCCGCGCGGCCAGGAACCTGTCCAGCCGCTCGCGCAGATCCGGGTCGAAGAAGCGGGGATCGGCCGGGGTGAGCATCGAGGTGAAGACCCGGAAGGGATCGCCGGCCAGCTCGTCGGCCGCGACGGGCCGAAAGGCGGTCGAGACGACGGGCACGGCGCTGGCGGCGGCCTCACGCAGGTCGTAGAAGCCGACCGGGCGCATCCCCAGCGCCCCGAAGATCCGCGCGACCTGCCGCAGCTCGGCCGGGGTGCCGCCGCGGATGGCGCCGTGCCGTTCGGCGGTGACGCGCTCGATGGAGCCCAGCCGCTCGGCGCCGGCTCCCGCCCGCCGCAGCACGCCGTCGTTGACTTTCTGGCAGACCTCCACCAGCGTCCGGTAGGCGGGCACCTCCTGCCCGTACATCTCCGACAGGCGCCGCGCGAACGCCGCGCGCAGCCGCCCTTGAGAGACCATGACCATGCGTTATCTCCTCCAGGTACGGATGGCTTTGTCCACGATGGAGGCGATCCCGGGTGAATCCAAGCCCCAGCAGACCGATAGATTTCCCGCCAAAGCCCAAGAACTGCTTAGGGTGCTCTACTGGCGGCGCGGAGTCGGCATGATCAAACCCCTGCATCTGCTCACCCTGCGAGAGGTGTGCCGGACCGGATCGTTCGCGCTGGCGGCGCGCGAGCTCGGCTACACGGCCTCGGCGGTGTCGCAGCAGATCGCGGCGCTGGAGAAGGACACCGGGCTGGAGCTGTTCGAGCGTGAGGCGCGCGGCGTGCGCACCACCGCCGCGGCGCACCGGCTGGTCGAGCTGAGCCAGCGGGTGCTGGCCACGCTGGAGGACTTCGGCTACGAGGTGCGCGAACTGGCCGCCGGCACCACCGGCCGGCTGCGGCTGGGCAGCTTCCCCACCGCCAGCGTACGGCTGGTGCCGCCCACCCTGTCGGCCTTCACCCGCCGCTACCCCCGCGCGGAGATCCTCCTGGAAGAGGGCGAGCCCGAGGAGCTGATCCCGCGGGTGATCGACGGCGCCCTGGACCTGGCGCTGGTCTACGAGTACGGCCTCACCCCGCAGCAGTGGCCCGACGGCCTGGCCGCCCACCACCTGCTGCGCGAGGACCTGCTGCTGCTACGGCCCCGCGACCACGCCCCGGGTGCCGATCTGCCGGAGCTGGCCGGGGAGCGCTGGATCACCAGCCGCGAAGGCACCGGCGGCGCCCTGTCGCTGGCCCGGCTGTGCGCGGCGGCCGGGTTCGTGCCCGCGGTCACCTTCCGCAGCAACAACTATGACGTGGTCCGCCACCTGGTGGCCGCCCGGCTGGGGGTGGCGGTGGTGCCCGCTCTGGGCCATGTCCCCGACGATCGCGTCGTGGCGACGCGCCTGGACCTGCCCGCCGCCCACCGCACCGTGGTCGCCCTGCACCGCCAGGCCAACGGCAACCCCCTGCTCGCCGACGCCCTGCAGACCCTGCGGCAGGCGGCCGGGCCGCACTTCGACCAAGGCTGAGGCACGAGCGGCTACCAGCGAATGAGCGCGGTGAGCACCCGTCCGAACCCGGCAGCACTATCCCTGCGGCCCGCTCAGCAGGGAGGCGAGGGCGGTGCGATCGTTGACGCCTGTCCTTTCGTAGATGGCGTACAGCGTGTTGGCCACCGTGCGAACGGACACGACGAGCCGCTCGGCGATCTCGCGGTTCGTCAGCCCCTGGGCGGCCAGCACGGCGATCTCGCGCTGCCTCGGCGTCAGGCCCGGGACGTCGAGGTCCATCAGCGCGAGCGTACGGGCACCCTGGCAGCGCTGGGAGAGCCGCCAGGCCCGGGTCTGCGCCGCCCGCATGCCGCGCCACAGCCTGGACTCGCGGTAGCGGGCCGCCGCCTGCGCAGCCGCCTCGGCCGCGTACAGCAGCAGGCCGAGCCGTTCGAAGCCCTCCGAGACCACGTCGAGCTGCGCGCCGTCGCGGGCGGCGGCATGCCGCGCGAACAGGGCGACCAGCGGGCTGTCGACCTCGAGCGCGGCGAGCCGGGCGGCCACGAGGTCGGGGCGGCCCAGCCGGACGACGTCGTGCAGCGCGAACGGCACGTCGCACGGCAGCGCGCTCTCGGCGCTCTCCAAACAGACCTCGACGGCACCGGCGGCGTCGCCGCGCCCGGCCATGGTCCACGCGCGGGCGAATCGCAGGGGCAGGACGCCGTACGGGCCGATCGGCGTGCCCGCGCCCTCCGCTCGCGCCAGCGCCTGCTCGGCCGCGGCGACGTCGCCGAGGAGCGCGTAGGCGTGCGCGAGTTCGCCCAGGCAGGCTCCGGCCAGCGTGCTGGGGACGGGCAGCCGCACGACGGTGTCGCGGGCCCAGGCGAGGGCGTCGGTGAGCCGGCCGCGCATCCGCAGCACGCGGGCCTTGGCCGCGCCGAACTCCAGGATCGCCCGCGTCCAGCTGCCCCACTGGCCTCCCAGGTCGTATCCCTCGTCGGCCAGTCGCTCGGCGGTGTCCAGATCGCCGAGCAGCAGGGCGGCGTTCGCGGCGTACCCGGTCAGCGCGGCCGACAGGCTGCGCATGGCGTCTGGTTGCTGCGCCAGCCGGGCGCCGGCCTCCTGCACGCGGGCCAGGCATTCCGTAGCCTGGCCCCGCGCCAGCAGGACGGCCGCCTCGGCCCCGCCGATCATGCGCAGGCCGTGCGGGCTGAGCGGGCCCATGTCCCGCGTCCGTGCCAGCAGGTCCTCGGCGGCGGCGATGTCGCCGGTGAGGGCGGCCAGCACGGCCCGCATGATGAGCGTGCCCTGCCGTCCTTCGACACCGCGGGCCAGCCGGGTGGTCTCTTCCAGGACGGCCCGTGCCCGTGCGACGTCCCCCAGCCCGACGGTCAGGTTCAGCGCGCGCTGCACGCCGAGGTCGATCCGGGCCGTCTCGCCCATCTCCGCCGCCCAGACGCCGGCGTACATCTCCTCGGCCTCGGCGTGCCGGTCGGTGTAGAACAGCACGGTGCCGAGCGCGGCCAGCGCGGGCGTCGCGCCGCCCGCGGCCACGGCCGCGCGTGCGAGCCGTACGGCCAGCTCCAGGTCGCGGATGACCCTGGCGCGTTCGCAGCCGGCCAGCAGCAGCCCGGGATCGCCGCTCATGCCGCCGTCCAGCCGCCACAGCGCCACTCTGAGCACGTCCTCGCGCCGTCGTAGCCCGGCCTCGGTGACCGCCTGGGCCAGCCGGCGCATCATCGTGCGGGCGCGCAGTACGCCGCAGCCGTCCCTGATGACCTCGCCGTACAGGGGGTGCGCGAGCCGTACCTGGAGCCGCAGGCCGTCTCGCTGCACGGTGACGAGCTGACGGTCCTCCAGCTGCTGGACGGCGTCGAGGGACCCCAGGACGGCCAGCAGGTCGGCGCCGAGCGGCTCACCGTAGGCCAGGAGCTCCATCGCCTCACGCTCGCGCACGGTCAGGTCACCGATGCGTGCGGCGACGGTCTCGCGCAGCGTGGGCGTGATCGTCAGCGGCCCGCGCCAGCGCCACACCTGCCCGTCCTCGATGAGGATCCCGGACAGGACGAGCTCGTGCAGGTAGAGCGCGTTGCCCTGGCTGACGCGCCACAGCCGGGCCACGGTCGCCGACTCCACCCGGCCGCCCAGGGCGGCCTCCAGGACGGCCGCGGTGTCCTCCAGGGAGAACGGCTCCAGCTCCAGCCGCGGCACCAGGCCGTCCTTCCACAGGGCGTGCACCGCGTCCGGCACGGCTGTGCGGCTGCGGAGCGTGGCGATCACCCGGGTGCCGCCCCGCGTCACGAGGTGGTGGACGAGCGCGGCCGAGGCCGGGTCGAGCAGGTGGGCGTCGTCCACGACGAGCACCGGGGCGCGCAGCGCGGCGGCCGCCCAGCCCAGCGGGTTGCCGGTGGGCGGCGTGGCGGGCAGCAGCGGCGCGAAGGCGCCCAGCGGCAGCTCTCCGGCGGCCGCCGTGGCCCGCGCCCAGGCCACCCCGTCGAGATCGTGTACGGCCTGCGCCACCAGGCGGCTCTTGCCCGTGCCCGGCGGTCCGGCGACGACCACGCCCCGGTCGGCGGACCTGATGGCCGCGAGTTGCGCCGTACGCCCGACGAACGGCCAGGAGGCTGCCACGGCGAAAGCCTATTTGAGTAGGCCGTGCTCATGCGAGGCAGTATCGCGCTCGGCAGGCTGGAGCCATGACCAACACACCGGCCACCGGCCTGACCGACCTCGTCCGCGCGAGCCTCGGCGATCCGCTGGCCGAGATCGCCGAGCAGCGCGTCGAGCCCGTCCACCACGGTTCCGGGTCGCTGTCGACGGCCTCGCTCCACCGCGTGCGCGGCACGACGACCAGCGGCGTGAGCTGGTCGTTCTTCGTCAAGTCGATCCACGCGATCAAGCACTCGGCCTGGTTCGCGCGGATGCCGGAGGAGCTGCGGGCCGAGGCGCTGGCGCAGTTCCCCTGGCGGGCCGACGCGGACGCCTACCTGGCCCGCTCCCCGCTTCCCGACGGGTTGCGGCTGCCCCGGATGTACCGGCTGGAGGACCTGGGGGACGACCGGCTGGTCATGTGGCTGGAGGACGTGCGGGTCGAGCCCACCGCGTGGGGCCTGGACCGCTACCGCGCCGCCGCCCGCCTGCTCGGCGACCTCGCCGCCGCACGGCCCGTGGCGGGCCGCTCGTCGGCGCCGCGCGAGCCGCTCAACCTTGGGCTGCGCTGGTACTGCGCGGGTCCTGTCGCCAGGCTGTTCCTGCCGATCCTGCGGGACCCGGCCACCTGGCGCCACCCTCTGGTCGCCCGGCATGCCGATCCCCTGCTGCGGGCCGACCTGCTGGCTCTGGCCGACCGGATCGGCCCGCTGCTGGAGGCGCTGGAGCGCCTGCCGCACACCCTCGTGCACGGCGACGCCGGCCCCATGAACCTGCTGGTCCCGGCCGACGGCTCGGCGCAGTTCGTGGCCGTCGACTGGAGCTGGCCGCACCCGGCGGCCGTGGGCTTCGACCTCGGCCAGCTCCTGGTCGGCCGGGCCCACACCGGTGAGCTCGATCCCGCGGACCTGCCCGCCGTCCATGAGGTGATCGAGGCCGCCTACGCCGCCGCGACGGCCGCAATCGCCGACCCCCGCGAGGTCTCCTTCGGCTACGCCGCCGCGCTCGTGCTGCGCAGTGCGTGGACCGCGATCCCCGTGGAGCTCCTTGACCATGACCCCACTCCCGAACTGCACGACCTGTTCCGCGCACGGGCCGCACTGGCTCGCTTCATCGTCGACCTGGGGCGGTCGTTGCGCCTGTGCGACGGATGAGCAATCGGCTCCTCACCCCCACTCTGGATCACATGAGAGGAAAAATGATCATGTCTTTCGCAGCAATCCGCCGTGCTCTCGCCGTGGCCTCGGCCGCGGCCGCCGGCCTCACCCTCACCGCACCCGGGGTCGCCCACGCCGAAACCACCTACTACGAGATCGTCGCCGAGCACAGCGGCAGATGCTTAGACGTCCAGGACGCCAGCCGCGCGCATGGCGCCAACGTCCTGCAGGCGTACTGCGTGAGCGGATACAACCAGCAGTGGTCTTTCGTGCCGACCGACAGCGGTTACTTCAAGCTCGTCGCCCGGCACAGCGGCAAGTGCCTGGACGTCCAGGACGCCAGCCGCTTCCACGGCGCCAACGTCCTTCAGGCGAGGTGCTGGGAGCCGGGCTACAACCAGCAGTGGAGGATGCGGACGCCGCCCGGGGCGAAATGGCGCGGCACCGGCGCCTTCGAGCTGATCGCCCGGCACAGCGGCCTGTGCCTGGACGTTCAGGACGCCAGCCGCGCCCATGGCGCCAACGTCCTGCAGGCGATCTGCAAGGATCGCCTCAACCAGATCTGGCGTCGCCGAACCCCATGAGCGTCAGGCGTCTGTGCCCGGACGTAGCCGATGTGGGCCACGCCGACGGCGCAAGTGTGGTCCAGGACCGCCGCTGGGGCGGCGAGAACCACGGCCGGCACGCCACCAGCACTGCCTGGAGACCTTCGGCCCCCGCATCGCGTCGGCGCGGGGGCCGTCCGCTTGCAACGCCATGCGGTGGACGTGCGGGGCCGGGCGGCCTGTCGGGAGGGAGCGGCGTGCGTGCCTTCGTGCGAGGGGGATGCGCGTGCGCGCAGGTTCCGACCAGCCGACACTGTCGCCAGCGCCGTTGCCGTGAACGGCGAGTCGGCGATGACCGTGGCGACGCAGCTGGGCGATATGACCGAGTTCTCTCTCACGTCGCCGCCGGGACGCTGCACCAGCATCGCGGCCCCGTTGTGCCGCCGATCGACGCCAGCGCGTTCGGACGGCCGGGGTTGGTGCGCATGGACGCTGTCGGGCAGTTGATCGTGCGGTGATGGACGGGTGCCGCGCTTGTCAGGAGGCCCTGGCTGACCGGGTGCTGGACGGTGACCGGGTGGCCGCCACGAGCCTGGTTGGGTTTGCTGTCGCTGCTGCCAGGACCTCCCGGACAGTTCTCCGGTGATGCGACCGCGGCCGTCTACCAGTTGGCCACCGATCACAGTGATGACGGTGTGCGCACGCTGGTGGTTCACGTGGGAGGCCTGGATCGTGCGGTCCTGGCAGATGTGCTGGAGGACGTGCTCGATTTCGTGCCGGTCCTCATTGACGTCCTGGGAGAGATGCGTACAGGCACCGCATCCGAACCCGGCGATGAACCCAGGCGGGGAACTGGGGGAGGAAGCCACTTCGAGCGTGGCGATGGCTCTGGCGGTCTACCACGTGGCCGCGGGCATGGACGTGCTGCTGAGCCAGGAGGAGATCCACCCGAGTCCGCCACCACAGCACGATCTATCTGCTGCTGATCATCCAGCCTGGCCAGCTTCACCCTTTCGGCACCCTCGGACATGTGGCCGACATGCTGACCATGGGCCTGCGTCCGGTCGACCTGACACGCGACCGGATCGAGGAGGTCGCGGGCTGGCAGGTGCGGATGGAGCGCGGCCGCGTCGCCGAGATCACCCGCCGCGGTGCAGGAGCGTGGTGGCGGGCCGATGCCGCGACCGGAAACGTCGACGTTGAGTGGAAGAAGGCGGGCAAAGCCCGCCGTCAAGCGGTGCTGCTGGTCTTGCCGCCGGGCTGGCTCACCGATGATCAGAGGGACCCCGCCGAGCTGATGTTGCGGGCGTGTGCCGAAGGGGCCACCTACGGTGGACTGATTCCGGTGCGGGGCTCCTTCTTCTGACTGGCGGGCGACCGCTCCCCGGGCACCGCCCCGCCTCCTGCCCTTGACCCGCTGACTTCTCCGATGAGCCGCCTTTCTGACGGACCACGGAATCGCCTACACCGTTGCTCGGCATCGATTTTCAAACCCGTCCGAGGAGGCTATACCTTCATGAAGATCCCGCATTCCGGCGACCGCCCTCCACGCTTTTGCGGCCTCGGCCACCGCGACGCCGTCCCTTATGTGGAGGCGCTGGCGTTTTGGGGCCGCGCCGTTGAGCAGCGTCTGGTGCCGCGCAGCTACGCCCTCATCAGGCCGTGGTCGTGGCCGGTAAGCAGGACCAGGTGCCCGCCCCGGCCGGGAGCCGACAGCTCGGGGCGGCGAATCTCCTTGTGGACCGAGGCCATGACCAGGTGCCCGTCGGCGAGCAGGCCGGGCAGGTCCGCGACGGCCAGGTGCGGGTGCACCTCGGCGTGCAGGCCATGCGCGGCGCGTACGTAGTCGGCGAACGGCGCGTAGTACAGGCCCTTGATCCGGCCGTCGTCGTGCTCGACGTAGCCGCCGTAGGCGCGGCAGCCGCACAGGAGCTCCAGCAGCGGCTGGGCGTGCCCGTCGCGGTGATCGAGGGCCATCTGCAGGCAGGCCATGCCGCACGCGTGCCGGCACCAGCGGCCGTACTCGGCGCGGGTGCGTGCCCCCGAGGCGTGCCATCGTGGGTCATCAGCGGGATCGGCGCCCCCGTAGGCGATGGCGCCGATCCGCTGTGGGCTCATGTACTGGGTGAACAGGGCGACACCGTCATGCAGCGCCTACTGGCTGCTGCCCGCTCCAGGCGTGCAGGGTAGGCACCCCACCATCTCCCCCAGCAGTCTCGGCGCGGCCGAGGAGCGACCGCAACGTGGTCCAGGCGGTGTTCCCGCCGGACAGGACCACACCGATTCTGCCGGAAAAGACCTCGATCCGCCCGCACGCCCGCCGCCGCGCCCAACTTACCGCGGCGAAAACCGCCCGGCCGACCAAGGACAGGAGCGACGCCGCACTTGACACGATCGCAGCCCATAGCACTGGCCGGCGGTGCGGGGGAGCCCTGCTACTGCCGGCCACGGGCTGGTGGTACGAACCTTTGGGCAGGCGGACGTGACCGCCTCGTAGACGGCTTGCTGCCGCTCCGGCCGTCGCGCTCGGCACCATCGCGGGCGCCGCCACCCTCGGCGGCCTGGCCGTACTCATCTACCGGCGACGCACCGTCGGACCGGTTTTCACCGACACCACCCGCAACGACAAGCTCATGTACGCCGTGCTGGGCATCACCATCGTGCTCGGTCTGGCCGCCACGGTGGCGGCCAACGTCATCGGGGGCGGCTACGACTATCGCGCCACCATCTCGCCGTGGTTCCGGTCGATCTTCTTCTTCAGCCCGGATCCCGCGCTGATGGCCGGTGCGCCGATCCTGTTCCAGGTGCACACGCTCAGCGCGCTGCTGCTGTTCGCCATCTGGCCGTTCACCCGGCTGGTGCACATGCTCACCGCGCCCATCGGCTACCTGACCCGCCCCTACATCGTCTACCGTCAGCCGCGCCGACCAGCCCACCAGCGCCCGCGCGCCTCGGCGAGGCTGGGAACCCTCACGCTGATGGCCACTGCGCGTAACACCGATGTGGACCTGCTAGACATAGGGTCAACCCAAGGGAGCCCGTATGGATCAGCTCAGTCTCGGCGTCGTGGCACACTCCCGCAAGGAGAACGAGCACCGGCTGGCCATCCACCCGCTGCACCTTGAGCGGATCGAAGCCGATCTTCAGCACCTCATCTACCTCGAACGCGGCTACGGCGAGCGTTTCGGCATCTCTGATGAGCAACTGGCGCCGCACGTGGCCGGGTTGCTGTCACGGGAGGAGCTGGTGGTGCGCTGCGATGTCATTCTGCTCCCCAAGCCCCTGGCCCAGGACCTCAAGGAGTTGCGCGACGGACAGATCCTGTGGGGCTGGCCGCACTGCGTACAGGATGAGGAAGTGACACAGCTGGCGATCGACCGGCGACTCACTCTGATCGCCTTCGAGGCGATGAACCACTGGAACAGTGACGGCAGCTTCAACCTGCACGTCCTGCACAAGAACAATGAGATGGCCGGCTACTGCTCGGTTCTGCACGCCCTGGCGCTCACCGGGAAGACCGGCGACTACGGGCGGCGGCTGCGGGCGGTCGTCATCAGCTTCGGCGCGACCGGCCGGGGCGCGGTGACGGCACTGAACGCGCACGGCGTCAACGACATCGATCTGCTCACCTTTCGCGACGTCACCGCGGTCGCCTCTCCCATCCACTCGGCGCGCATCGTGCGTTTCGAGCACGAGGCCGACGACCCCAACCGCAGTTACGCGCTCACCGACAGCGGCCGGATACCGCTCGCCTCGTTCATCGCCGACCATGACATCGTCGTCAACTGCGTGCTCCAGAACACCGACAATCCGCTGATGTTCGTCAACGAGGACGATCTGGCCGCCTTCGCGCCGGGCACTCTCATCGTGGACGTGTCGTGCGATGAGGGGATGGGCTTCAGCTGGGCGCGGCCCACGTCGTTCACCCAGCCGATGTTCGAGGTGGGGGACAAGGTCCATTACTACGCCGTCGACCACAGCCCGTCCTACCTGTGGGACTCCGCCACCTGGGAGATCAGCGAGTCCCTGCTGCCGCATCTGCGGACGGTGCTCACCGGCCCCAAGGCCTGGGACGAGGGCGACACCATCCGGCGAGCCATCGAGATCCGTGACGGCGTCATCCAGAACCCCGCCATCCTGTCCTTCCAGCATCGCTCACCGGACTACCCGCATCCGAACTGAAGCGCTGCGTGATCATTCACAAAACGTGGCCCATACCCGGTTGACGTAGGAAATTGGTGGACACGTGAAGGGATGAGCCTCTGGACCCCGGACCCCACGTTCTATCCTTCGCCCAGGGACGCGGCCGGCGCACCCGCCGAGAAACTGGCCTATGTCGTCGCCTTCGACCGGTCGGCGACCAGGCCGGACGCGCTGGCCGTACTCGACACCGATACCGCCTCGCCGCACTACGGCCAGGTGGTGGGCTGGAGCAACCTGCCCAACACCGGCGACGAGCTGCACCACTTCGGCTGGAACGCCTGCAGCACCGCCCTGTGCCCCAGCGCCCCGCACCCGCATGTCGAACGCCGCTACCTCATCGTGCCCGGACTGCGCTCCTCACGCATCCACGTCTTCGACACCAAGGACCGCCTCAGCCCGGAACTGGTCAAGGTCATCGAGGCCGACGAACTGGCCAAACGGGCCGGCTACTCCCGGCCCCACACCGTGCACTGCGGGCCCGGCGGGATCTACCTGTCGGCGCTCGGCGGCGCCGACGGCAACGACGGGCCCGGCGGGATCGCGATCCTCGACCACACCTCCTTGGAGGTGCTCGTGCGCAAGGGATCGCCACGGTGCTGCGCTGGTCGTAGCCGGTGGCCAGCACGTCCCACATCAGGATGCGCCAATCGGTGCCGTCCTCGTTCTCGAACAGGAAGCAGTCGACCGCCGTGGGCGCCTCCGCGACCAGGCCCGGCATGAACCACCGGGCATCGAACGGCCTCAGCGTGTACGGCGGGGACCGAACTCTGCCGTTCGTCCAACCTCGCCCGCTCAGGCAGCGGCGTCACCCTCGTTCTTGGCGGCCCGTGATTGCGCCTCACGGTCCAGGCCATCGCGTGCGCTGGAGCTGTGGTTTGGCCGGGCGGTGCCGGAGTCGCCGGCTGCTGACCTAAGTCGTCTCACTCCTGCAGGCGGGAGAGCAAGATCAATCGGTGCCGGGGCTCAAGACAAAATTTGACCGGGAGCCCATCTTGCGTCGGCGTGGCCGTCAGGCCGCCGTCCGGCCTGGTACCGCGCGGTACAGCGTCCGGGGACAGGTCCAGCCGCAGACGCAGGCAGCGCATCGGGTGCCGCCACCGGCCGCGCTCGCGGGCGACGTCGACCAGCACCTCGACCACCAGCTCCGGCACGATCCGCCTGTAGGTCACGGGGTCGCCTTTGCCGTGTAGGCCGCTCGCCCACCCGGCGGGCAGCTGCTCGGGCCACGGATGGTCAGCCGCGGCGGCCGGGCGAAGATACGCCGCCACCTCGGCGGCCAGGTCGTGGCCCAGCCGGGTAGTCCGGCCGACGACCCGCAGATGTCCTCCCTTAGGGGGATAGCGGCCCAGCACAAGCCCTGAGGGCCGGGCCAGGCTGCCGGTCACCCCTCCGATGATCGCTTCGGTGGTGGTCCTGGACTTGTACCTCCACCAGTTCCGGTCGCCCGGCTGATACGGCTCACCGGCAGGCTTGATCATCAGGCCCTCGATGCCGTGCCCGGCCAGGGACGTGAACCACAGTCTGGCCTCGCCGGGGTCGCTCGTCTGCATGGACAGGGCAAGCGGGCACGCGGCCGGGATGCCAGCGAACAACTTCTCCAGGTGCTTGCGGCGCTCGGCCAGGGGTTGAGTGCGGACGTCGACGCTGTCGATCTCCAGCAGTTCGAAGATCACGTAGCGGCAGGGCTCCATTGTCGACAGGTGGCGGGCGCCCACCTTATCTGGGGTTGTAGGACCCTTCCAGCAGGTCAGAGGATGATGATCTCTTCTTTCACGTAGGCCAAGTTGACCGAGCTCCGCCCGGACCCAAAGAAGAACCAGGCATGCGGAGAGCGCCTCGGGGTCTAAGAGCGCGTCACTGCACTCCGACGTGTCCGTCGGGAGCAGGAACGTTTGTTCACCGGTTCGAGTGACGCCGACGAGAGCGCCGAGGCGGGAACGTCGACGAGATCCGGGAACGATGGCCGTCCGTCGTTCCCGGTCTCCCCGCTGCGGCCGTCGGTGGCCAGCCGGACCGCGTGTGGTGCCGTGGCGGGCAACGAGGCCACGGCTTCCCCGACGGCGCGAGATCACCTCAATGCGGGAGTTGCTTTGGTTCGGATCAGGTTGGGCTCACCCAGTGCGCCGTGACTGTGGTGCGTCCGTCTTCGTTGCTAGCGATGGAGGCCGCGCCAGCCTGAGGATGGATGCGGGCCGCGTGGAGCGTCACGACGTCCCCGGCGGCGAAGGTGTGCGTGAACGTCTGTCCGGCGGTGGCCTGAATTATCTGATTCGGGCCAGTGAGGCCGGTCACGGCCTCACTTCCGGGGATACGCGTGCCGTTCTTGAACAACGCTGTGCGGATGTACATCGCCCCGCTCGTCGTGGGTTGAACGACCGGGCGGGCGTGATAGGAGAACTCCCACACGCCGGGAAAGGGAATCGTGAGTGCCGGGACCTCGGAGATTTGCTCGTAGACGCGGTCGGCGCCGGTGAGAGTGTGGCTGAAGGTGAGCGGATCGGTCTGGATCCATTCCTGGCCTCCCGATTGGGAGGCTACGGTGGCCGTGGATGCGCGGGCTTTGCCGGGGACGTTCGGCGTTTCGCCGGCGTAGGCCGGTGCGGCCATGAGGGCCGTCAACAGTGCGCTGCCGACGGCCGCGCTGACGGTGATCGGCCGTCTGGATCGGGAGTTGGTTCGTGTGGTTGCTGCCCGCATGGAGATCTCCGTATCTGTTCGCGGCTTTGAGGCTGGTGCACGCCCGCCGGGTACTATATGTCACCAAATCGTTACCATATGTTACCGAACATGTCGATCACCAGGCCCATGCGGTGTGGCGTTGGCCGGCGCTGCCGCTCGCTGGTGACCTCGGCGGCTGCGGCTCGTTCGGCCCGGTAGTGCCGCTCGGCCGCACCTGACCTGCCCAACATGCCGTATGGACTCCCAGATACTGTGCGTCAAGTAGCCGCCAATACTACTTGAAGTACTTGCCGCACGACTGAGAGTCACCAAAGATAACGCTGGTCGCCGCCCACGCGACGCTGCAACGCTTCGAAGTCGAGCCTGCCCGCCTCGCTCCAACGGACGATCTCCCCCTCGACGATTGTCCGTTTCGGGAGGTGCTCCCATAGGGCGAAAGCGAGTTCAGGGAACATCTCGTTGAGCCGGGTGCCGTGCCGCAATTGCAGTTGTACGCCGCCGTCGTTGTCGATCCTGGCCAACGCGCGATACCCGTCATATTTCGGCTCGTAAAAGACACCCT
This sequence comes from Nonomuraea sp. NPDC049028, assembly GCF_043197735.1. Lineage (NCBI taxonomy): Bacteria > Bacillati > Actinomycetota > Actinomycetes > Streptosporangiales > Streptosporangiaceae > Nonomuraea > Nonomuraea sp. NPDC049028. The sequence continues at coordinate 37,672 of NZ_JBICTR010000015.1, read as the reverse complement.
CCGTGGCGACTGGCCGGTTCGGGCAGGTGGTCGATGGCGAGTGCCAGCATGGGGCCGGCAGCGCGCAGTGTGGCCATGACGCTCCCCAACGGTTCGACCGACGCGGGGGATGCTGAGTTTGCCCAGGTCAGGGTCGCTAGCTGGTAAAGCGAAGGCCGTCACGATGTACGGCTATAACGTACGCAGCGGCCGCCTGATCGTTGATGTGGGCTTGAGTGTGAGCCTCCTGCCGAGTTCCGCATCCTGCGCCTAATCCAGCAAGGCGGCAGGGAGACCTGCGCACTGACCAGACCTGGCACCAACGCGGACGGCACATGCGGAGCTCGCCGCTGAAGGGTTGGCTGACCTCAGAGCCTCCAGCCGGGCCGCGGCCTGCAGTGGCTCGGACGAACGGAGGAAGCACAGGTCCTCCATGACCAGGGCGACATCGGTGGCGCCGCCGTGGCGGAGGGCCGGGGTCAGCGCGTCCAGGTCGGACCAGCGGGACGGGCGGAGGTGGACGCGGTAGCCGTCTCCGGCGGGGTCCAGGGTGAGGGCTTCGCCGATGGCGAGCCTGCTCTCTGGGAGGTGGGCGGCGGTCGCTCCGGCGGCTCGTTCCAGGGCGGTGACCGAGGTGACCCCGGCGGCGATGGGCAGGGTCGTGTCCGGGCTGATGACGTGTTCGTGCAGGTCACGCAGGCGGGCGGCGGCGGTCGTACGGGCGGGGTGGTCCTTGGGCAGGCGGTCGGCCAGGAGCCTCGCAGCGCGGGCGATGTGACCCAGCGGCGGTGCGGACGGACGCTCGCCGAGCAGGGCGATCAGCGCCTCCAGGGCGTCCTCGGCGCCGGAGGCGAGGGTGACCCACTGCTCGGTGGTGAGCGGGGCAGCTCGACGGCGCGGTTGCGGGTGAACAGGAGCGGGTCGGGGCCGTCCGGGGTGTGGAGGAGCGCCGTGACCGCGTACCCGTGCCCCACCTGCTCGTAGTCGGCGACGGCGGCGGCGCGCCGCGCCGGTATCCCTGCGCTGACCCCCGGTGGGGGAGAGCTGGCAGGAAGCAACGTGGACCCTCTTGAACCACGACTCGAAGAGCGCATTTCCGCAGGACAGGGCACGCATCCGCGCCTACGCGCGGCACCCTGGGCAGGGGCGGCGCTGGATCCCCCGTCCAGGCCGTGAGGGGATGAAGGTGACGCCTTGGCAGACACGGTCGTGTAGCGCGGATGTGCGGGCGCGGCGGCTGCCGCTCCGGTAGGACTATGCACGCGGCCCGTCGGGTGCGGGCTGTGCGCCGCCGCCCCGCCCTGGGGTTGTCTGGCGCTGCGCCGAGAAGGGACTCCTCGTGACCGATGTGAGCACCAGCACCGCCGCTGCTTCCCCGGACGAGTGGCGTGACCAGCTCGTCGACGCGCTCGTGGCCGATGGCACCATCACCCAGGCGCGGGTCGAAGCGGCGATGCGGACGGTGCCCCGGCACGAGTTCACCTCCGCGGCGACCCTTGAGCAGGCCTACGCCCCCTACGAGGCGGTGCGCACCAAGTGGGATGAGCACGGCAACGCGATCAGTTCGGTCTCCGCCCCGCAGATCCAGGCCTTGATGCTGCAGCACGCCGACCTGCGGCCGGGCATGAGCGTGCTACGCCGCGCTCATCGCCGAGCTCGTGGGCACAGCCGGCCGGGTGGTCAGTGTCGACATCTTCTCTGAGGTGACCGACCGGGCGGCCAGGCTGCTGGATGCGACCGGGTACGGAGGCCGGGTCACGGTCGTGCTGGCCGACGCCGAGCACGCGATCCCCGACGCCGTCCTGTTCGACGCGGTCTGCGGTACTGCCTCGCCTGCGGCTGTGATCTTCTAAGCCCGCCGCGCGCCGAACCGCGCCCCGTCCTGGACATCCTCACCAACATGGTCGCCTTCGACACGCACGCCATCGGCCTGCCCGGACCCGACCGGACGGTCACTGACATCTACGCCAACCGGGTCCGCCCCGACACGGACCGGCGCACCCGCACGCCCACGGCGCACCGCCCTGCCAAGCATCACTGATCACGCAACGGGAGGAGCCTGCCCACGACCTCACCTGCACCGAAGACGGGCCTGTCGTCGAGCGCCCGCCGCGAGTCCATCCCCCGACTGAACGGAGCTCGTCAGTGAGTGCCAGGACCAACCCCCCTGAGGCAGAAGACACCTCGCAGCACGACACCCCGAAGGAGGGTGACGCGCAGGCCGGCGCGCCCGATCCACTGTTTGGGAGCGGTATCCGCTACACCATGGGCTGGGCCCGCCACGAAGGGGACAGGACGGCCGGGTTCGGCCGGATGATGCGCCGTCTGCCCGAGCTGGTCGGCATCTGCCTCAAGCTGAGCTGGCGAGCCGACCGCAACGCCCTGATCATCGTCACCGGCTGCCAGCTCCTGGTCGGGGCCGCCACAGCGGGCGGGCTCCTGGCCACCAACAGCGTCCTGCAGCAACTCCTGACCGCGGGACCGACCCCGGACCGGATCGCGGCCGCGCTGCCCGCGCTCGCGCTGGTCGGCGTCTCGGGCATCGCCATCGCGGTGATGACCGCCTGGTCCAACGCCATGTCCGGCCGCCTCAAGCCCAAGGTGGAACACCTGGCCTACACCGAACTGCTGGCCAGGTCCGCCCGGGTGGAGCTCCTGCACTTCCAACGCGCCGACTTCCACGATCTGTTGGATGCCGCGCAGTACGGGGCCGGGTGGATCGACCTGGTGATCGAGCAGCTCATCAAGACCGTCACCGCGGTGATGGGCATCATCGCCGCCGCCGGCGTCCTGGGGGTGCTGCACCCCCTGCTGCTCCCGCTTCTGCCTCTCATCGTCGTTCCCCGGGGCTGGGCCGCCGTCCGCGCCACCCGGATGCGCAACGAGTCCCGGCTGACATGGCTGTCGCACATGCGGCAGCAAGCCAGCCTCACCAGCCTGTTGACCAGCAAAGATCCGGCTGAGGAGATCCGTGCTCACGCCGCTGGGGACTTCCTGCTGGGCCACTACGACCGGCTCGCGACCCACTCGGCGGTTGAGCAGGCGCGTCTGGCCCGCGCCGACGCCAAAGCCGATCTGGTCGCGGGCGCTCTCAGCGGGCTGACGACAGCGGCGACCTACGTGCTGCTCGGCTGGCTGCTGGCCACCGGCCGGATGGCGCTGGCCGCCGCCGGTACCGCCGTCCTGGCCATCCGCACGGGCACCAACCAGCTCGGGAGCGTGGTCAGCTCGCTGGCCTACATGCACGAGTACGGCCTGTACACCGCGGACTGGAGGGATGCCTGCCGGCAGGCCCAGGAGCTGGCCATCCCCGCCGGAGGGACCGTCACCCCGGCGACCGGCCCGGAACGGATCGAGGTCCGAGACCTGCGCTTCAGCTATGTCAACGCCGGCAAGCCCGCCCTCAACGGGGTGAACCTCACGATCGGTCGCGGCGAAGTGGTCGCCCTGGTCGGCCACAACGGGTCCGGGAAGACCACCTTGGCCAAACTCCTCACCGGCCTGTACCTGCCCGAGGAAGGGTCGGTCACCTGGGACGGCGTCGACACCGCCCACCTCGACCGCGACCGCGCCTTCGACAGCGTGGCCCTGCTGTCGCAGGGCTTCGAACGCTGGCCCTTCACCGTCCGCTCCAACGTCGCGATCGGCCGCTATGAGATCGATCCGACGGCCGAGGCCCTCACCCGAGCAGCCGCATCGGCCGGCGCGGTCGACCTCATCGAAGGGCTGAAAGACGGCTGGGACACCCTGTTGGCGCCCGAGTTTCAAGGCGGGGTCAACCTGTCCGGCGGGCAGTGGCAGCGCATCGCCCTCACCCGCGCCTACTTCCGCGACGCGCCGCTCCTGGTGCTCGATGAGCCCACCGCCGCCCTCGATCCCCGCGCCGAGGCCGCGACGTTCGCCGGGGTGCGGGCACTGGCGGGCGGCCGCACCGTCGTCCTCATCACCCACCGCCTGCATTCGGTGCAGCACGCCGACCGGATCCTCGTCTTGCAGGACGGCGTGATCACCGAAAACGGCACCCACCGGGAGCTCCTTGAATTGGCGGGCGAATACGCCGAGCTGTGGGCGTTGCAGGCCAGCCAGTACAACGCCGACACCCCCACACCCTGACCTCGGGTGCCGGGCAGCGATCCGGGTAAGCCGCGCATCGCCTGGAATGACGGGCAGGCCCGGGTGGTGCTGGTGGACGCGCTGGTCAGCGATGCCATCCGGTTGCTGGCGGATCTGCCGAGCAGGCTCTGGGAGAGAAAGCCGCGAACGCGGTGGGCATCTTGGCCCTGGTAGCGGGCCAGGACGTGGAACCGGCCGACGACTCCGACGGCCGTGACGGGCGATGGCACATCGCCCAGCGCACCGCCCCTGATCGGATGGTCTCCACCATCGATCCCGAGTCCCGGCATGTGCACAAGACCGCACGCACCGCCAAGACGGTTTCAAAGCCCATCTCGCGGTCGAACCCGAGACCGGTCTGTTCACCGCGGTCGCGTTGCGGCCCGGCTCCGGCGCCGCCCATCACGAAGGCGCCCTGCTCGACGGGCGGTCAGTCCGGCGGCCACGGCGAGGAGGAGCGTGGGCCGGCGTGTGCCACGCCATATCTTCCATGCGGTCACGCCGAACGCCGCGGTGGCCACCGCGGCGAGTATTCCCAGCCCGAGGAGCTGGTCACGGAGGTCCGTGCTGGACTGGCTTGCCGCTGAGTGCCACATCGCCGCAGAGATCTCTCGCGGGTCCTGGTAGTGCGGCAGGGTGAGTGAGCTCTGAGCGTGGGCGAGCAGCGTGATCAGTGCCATCACGGTTCAGGCCGGGGCAGGGGAAAGGATCGAGGCGATCGCGATTTTGATCCTTCGTGGGGTGGCCTCCATGTGATCTTCGACGTGACTGGCTCACGCGGCGTTCCACCCGATGTATGGGGGCCTGCAGCTCAAACGTTCAGCCTCGGCAGGTAGTACCGCCGAGAGGAGAGCCAACGCACGAACCGGCTGGTCCGGGGGGCGCGGGCTCGGTCGAACCTCCGTCGGATGGCCGCCGTATCCGGGTGATCGGGGCCGAGCACACGCTCGGCGTCGGCCAACGCACGCTCGTACACCAGCAGGGACTCCCGCTCCCGTCCCAATTGCCACAACGTCCCGGCCACGCTGCCCCGGCTGGAGACCGTCAGGGGATGGTCCGGCCCGAACGTCTTCTCCCGGCCCGCGAGCGTCCGCTGGTGCAGTTCCATGGCCTGCCGCACCTGGCCGGACGCGCGCAGCGCGCTCGCCAGGCCGCTGCGGGTGGCCAGCGTGTCCGGGTGAGTGTCGCCGAGCAGGGCCTCCTGTTCCGGGAGGACGGTCCGTAGGATCGCGATGGCCTCGCGTTTCCGGCCCGCGCTGAGCAGCACCCCGGCGAGCCTCGCACGACCGGCCAGCGTCTCCGGATGAGTGTCGCCGAGCAGCCGCGACTGCGTCTCTACCGTCTTCTCCAGCAGCGCGATCGCCTCCCGCGACCGATGCCGGCGCGACCCCACGGCGGTCCCCAGGCTGCCGCGGGTGGACAACGTGTGCGGGTGGTCCTGCCCCAGCAGGCGTTCCTGCTCGGCCAGGGTCCCTTCGAAGAGATGGATCGCCTCGTCCTCCAGGCCGCTCTCTCGCAGCGCGCCCGCAAGGTTGCCCAGGCTGACCAGGGTGTACTCGTGCTCGTCACCCAGCGCCGCGCGGAGCCTGATTAGCGCGTCCTCCAGCAGTTCGATGGCGCGTCGGGGGTTTCCCCTGGCCCGTTCGACCCCGGCGAGATTGTTGTAACTGATCAGCGTCTCCGGATGGTCGGGACCGAGCGTCCGCTCCCGGGCCTCCAGCGTGGCCCTGAACTGGTCCAGGGCTTGGTCGAAGTGGCCTGCCATCCGGTATGCCTCGGCGAGGTCATTGCGGGTGATCAGGGTGACCCGGTCGTCAGCGCCGAGCAGGCGTTCCTGGTCGGCCAGGGTGGGTTCCAGCAGCGCGGCAGCGCGGGTCGGCTCGGCCAGCTCGAGCAGGTATCCCCCGGTGGCGGCGCAGAGACGCAACAGCGCGAGGCCGGTGGAACCATGCGACCTCGCCACGCCGTACACAGTGGAGACCTGCTGGGCCAGGGCCTCGATCTGGGGACGAGCCCGCCACCTCACGGGGTTGCGCGCGAGGTGGCGGTCGAAACCACGCAGCAGGCCGATCGTGTGCCGAAGTACCTGGGGCATCCTGGGCTGGGCGCGCTCACGGAGCACACGCTGCACCAAGCGATGCATGAGGACGGTCTCGTTGTCCTGGCTGAAGGTGATGAGCGAAGCGTCGGAGAGGACCGCGAAGGTGTCGTCGAGCCGGTTTCCGGCGACCCCGAGCGCGGCCGAGAACAGGTTCCGTGGCACGCCACTGGGCGAGAGGAGCGCAATCACCTCCAGCAGCACCTGGGCGTCGGGATCCACCTGCTCGATCCGGGCGACCGAGACCAGGATCGTGTCCACCACGCTGTCGGGATAGCCTTCGCCGTTCACGGCGGGGAGCCGGGACCGCAGCGCTGAGCCGCGGAGCAGCTTCTGGTAGCGGTCGTAGCCGATGTGCAACTGTCGGATGACCGCAGCTGCCTGGCCGAGCGCCAGGGGCAGGTAGCCCAGCTCTGCGGCGAGCTCCGACGCCTCGGCCGACTGGTCGAGCAGGGTCCGCTCCCGCAGGAAGCTCTCCGCCTCCTCCGGCGTGAAGACACCGACTTCGACACAGGGGTACACCCGGTCGAAGGCGCGGTTGCGCGTGGCCACGATGATGTGCAGCCTGCCGGTGGGTGGGAGCCACGGCGTCACGTCGGTGGGCTCCTCAGCGTTGTCGAAGACGACCAGGCCGGGGCCGTCGAAGGAGGCCAGCCACTGCCGGGCCCGCCCGGCGGACACCGCTGCCTCCTCGCCTTCCTGTGGGAGGTTGAGGTGGTGGGCGAGCGAACTCAGCCCGGCCTGGATCTGGTCGGCCGACTGGGCGGACAGCCAGAACACCAGCCGCCAGCCCTCGGCCTGACGGGCGCGCGCGTAGGAGGCCGCTGCCATCGTCTTGCCCGCGCCCGGGATGCCGGTGAGCACGGTGACGACGGGATCGTTACCGGTCGCGGGCCAGGCGTCGCGCAGCGCCCTCTGGATGTGTTCGCGGGGTTGGCGGCCAAGCGGTCCACGCGGCAGATCGCCGTACACGAAGGCCTTGGGGGTGGGCGGGACGTCCGGCGCGCGCTGGGAACGGCGATCGTGGACGGTGATGGCGAGGCCGACCATACCGGAGATGGCCGCGACCACGCTGGCAAGCTGGTCGCCCTGTTCGAGCCCGGACCACAGCGCGTACCCGCCGAGGCCGAGCGCGACGAAGGCGCAGCCGATGATCGCGAGCAGCCGTCGCCTGTGGGCCGCGCGGTCAGCCGGAGAAGGAGATTTATCCGGAGAAGGAGATGACGAATGGGCACTCTGGGCCATGTCGGTCTCCTCGTGTCTGGTAGCCGCCGACATAGGCGTTTCCACGGTGGACGCGCAGAACCTCGCCGTCGAGTACGCAGCGGTCGCCCGCGCTCAGGAGTCCGTGCAGCGGGTCCTCGGCTTCGATGCGGTAGAGGGAGTCCACGCCGTCGTAGCGGATCTCGACCTGGCCGCCGTGGCGGTTCACCCGCTCACCGTCGAACCAGTACATACGCAGTTCGGAGACGCAGAGCACGGTTTTGCGGAGGGCGTGGTCCGTGGCTGCCAGGTAGCCGGGAAGGTCGGGGGCGATGCGCTCGCGCAAGCGGGAGGCGTACTCGATGGTGGCGGGACAGGAGTAGGAGCACGGCATGTACGGCACGAGCCCGAAGACGGTGTGCCTCAAGAACGGGTTGCAGAGGGGGGAAGGGACGCCCTCGGTGTTCAGCAGGGCCGCATAGTAGGTGTTGTCGTCGTTCCAGTTGTTGCGGTGGCGGAAGAAGTCCTGGCAGCAGGGGGGATAGCCCAGCGCGTCGCCGAATTTGTCGTGGTCGGCGCGGTGTTTGTTGACGACCACGCCATCGATGATCAGCGGGTACCAGCCCGCCCCGACGACCTTGTCGAGGGCAACGGGATCACGGGCGAGGAACACGTGCGCTTCTGTGCCGGGGAGCAGGGTGGCGGAGAAGGCGGCGCGGGTGGTGGTGAGCTGGTCCGGAGGGACCTGGGTGATCTGGGGGGAGTTGCGGTCGAAGCAGGCGTCCACGTAGTAAAGCAAGCCCGCGTCGTGGACGACGCGCAGGAACGCCTGCCAGCCTTCGGCCGGGATCCAGAGGTCCATGGACGGCTTCAGGCCGCAGGCGACGGCGATCAGGGTGGGGAACTGGGTGCCGCCGGTGGCTTCGACGAAGTCACGGTAGCGGCTCGACCACAGTTCCCGCACGGCGTAGGGGCTGCCCAAGAGCTCGGTGAAGTTCGGCGGCGGCTCGTTCGGAACGACCGGCCTCGGCTCGGGATCGGGCAGGGTGATGCGCAAGGTCTGTCCGGTGGGCAGGTCTTCGCTCTCCATCAGGGCAGGGGTGTGGGTGAGCACGTGGAGTGCCTCGTCACTTCGGCCGAGATGGCGCAGGGCGAAGGCGTAGCACTGCCAGAAATAGGGGGTGCGCGGGCTGCGCCGGACACAGGCCGCGTACCGTTCGGCGGCGGTCGCATAGTCGTCGAGGACGTAGGCGAGATGAGCGGCGGCAAGGTCGGCTACCAGGGAGTCTCCCGAGGGCACGGCGAGATCGGCGGGGGCCGCGCGGACCGCGTCGAGGAGGGAGTCCCCGGCGTACCAGCGGCCCAGGATGGCGTCCGCCGTCCAGTTCGGGGGGAGCCCGAGCGAGGCGAGGGTTTCCGAATCACCGTCTGCAGAGATCTCGGTCTTCATGGGGGGCTGCCGGGTGTGCCGGGTGTGCCGGGCGCGGTGGGCCGCGCAGGCCGTGTCCACCCGGTCGCGGACCTCGATCGGCGGTCGAGGCAGGGCGTCACGGACCTCATTGAGGCGCTTGACCATGGTGGTGACCAGTACCTCACCGGCCGGCGAGAAGGCCGCCTGCCCGGTAAGTACCTCCAGACCGGTCTCCACCTGGCGGCCGACCTGGTAGGCACGCTCGATCACCGCCGTACGGTCGAGCTCGTTCGGTACGTCGAGCAGCGCCAGGTAGAAGTCGAGCACCTGCACGAACGTGTAGGTCGCCTGCAACAACCCGCTCAGCGGACGCGGGTCCGGCCTCCAGGGCGAGTAGTGCACGGCCTCCCCCGGATCGTTCACGATCAAGGGGTCGAGAATGAGAACGGCGTAGAGCTTCTGGTGACCGTACTCGTGCACGAGCGCCTCGACGGTGGCGAGCGGCTCCCCCAGGGAGAGAGCGATCATGCCAGGAGCCTCTCGAAAGCTGCCGCTGACGTGCAGCGCCGGGTCGGGGGACAGGATCGGCACAATCGCCGCGACCCCCCGGGCCAGTTCCTCGGCCAGCTCTGGCCAGGCCGCCGCGATCGTGTCCAGGTGCCCGTCCAGCACCTGCCGCCAGTGCCGCGCCTGCGCCGCGTCCAGGTCCGCGAAGCTGTACGGCGTTCTCCCACCCAGCCGCAGATCCCCGTCCAGCCAGTTCAACTCGGGGCCCGCCGCCAGCCGCGGCACCCGGAGTGGCTCCCCTGCCAACTCGCCACCGTCCACCCGCAGCTCCACCATGGTGTACGGCTGACCGCCCCCGATGCTCACCCCGGCACCCGGCAGACTCACTCGGCCGACGAGATCCGCACGGACCATCCCGGAAACAGTCCCCTTTCCCGCCAGCAGCGCCGCACTGGCCGCGAACCTGACGAACTCCCGCAGGTGCGGGACCACATGCATTCGGGGGAATCGTTCCGGAGCCCGCCGGACAAGCAGGTTCCACGCCACGTCCACCCAGAATCCAGCACTCGGATGCCCGAGCACGCGCCGCTGCACCTCCCTTGGCGCGCCCGCGATCGCCTCGAAGCTCGCCTCGAACCCCGACTCCGCCAGGCACCGGGGCGCGATCTCGCCCAGCCGCCGCCGCAGCTCCCGGATGCCGACGAGGGTGTGGTAGTACCGCGCCGTGAACGCCACCTGATTGGCCGGGGTCCACCCGGCCGCGGTCACGAACGAGGCGATCGTCTCCGCGTTCATCTCGCTCCCTGGGCAGAGATCCTGAGCAGGTCTCCCTGGACCCGACCGGTCACCACGCGGATGAGTTTCATCAAGTCGGCGCAGTAGACCGACGGATTCCGGAATCCGTTCGCCCGCGAATACCGTTGCGGGAAATAGCCGCCGCCACAGACCCTGACCAGGTCGCAGGCGCGGCAGACGTCGCTGAGCGTGTGCCAGTTCTGCTGGCGCGCATGCACCATGGGCGAGACGAGCGCGGCGTCGAAACTGTGGGTGAAGATGTTCATGCCGAGATCGCACGCGTTCGGATAGGTGACCTTCAGCGTATCCACGGCCTGGATCTCACCGTTGGTCTCGACCACCACGAAGTCCACCGGTTGCAGGCCCCATTCCTCGGAGCTGCGGGTGGCCCCCAAGTAGAGGGCGATGATGTCGCGGAAGCGCCTGATGCGAATGGGCTGCGGGCGCTCGGCGTACCAGGCGTCGAAAATCTCCAGAAGCCAGTCCGCGTACGGCGTGGCCGACAGGTCGCCTTCCTTTCCGGGCGGCCGGTGGTCGTGATGACCGAGCGGCAGCAGGAAGTCGATCGACGGTGGGTTGAACGACCGGAAATAGGAGTACGTCTCCAGCGGGTCGTTCGCCAGATCAATGACCGCGAGAATCCCGCCCCACAGCCGACGCCCGTCAGCGCTGCTCAGCAACTCGAGCGCGCGTTCCAGCCGGTCGAACATCGACCGTCCGGCGTGGTCCAACCGGTGCCGGTCGTTGGCCACGCGCGGCCCGTCCATGCTCAGCCCGAAAGACATATCCCATTCCCGGCAAAACTCCTGCACTTCGGGCGTGTACGTCGTGCCGTTGGTCTGGCCGTTCCAGCGGATTCTCACGTCTGGCGCGTTTCTGGTCACCGTCGTGCACAGCTCGCGCAGGTAGTCCAGCCCAAGCATGAGCGGCTCGCCGCCGTGCAGGATGAAATCGACCTGCGACATGTGGTGGGCCTGTGCGTGCTCGTTGATGCGCGACCCGAGCTTGGCGGCCGTGGCCATCGACATTCGCCGCGGCTGGCGACGCCAGGACTGGTCGGCGTGCCGGTACACGTAGCAGTAGTCGCAATCCAGGTTGCAGCGGGAGGCCACCTTGCAGATGAACGACTTGAATGGCTCGGCGGTCACCAGGGGCGGTCCCATGCCGGGCACTCTGGCTACCGTCCGGACCAGGAACTGTGTGAGCTGAATGAGCTGAAAGAGCTGAAAGAGCTGAACGAACTGAAGGAGCTGAACGAACTGAACCGGCTGTGCGAGGAGTGGGAGCTGAAGATCTGGCCGAGCCGTCCGTTCTCCGCGGCGACGTCTAAGTCCGCTCCGTACAGCTCATCGAGAATCTGACCCAGGGCGGTCCCCTCTAGGGCGTCCATTGACCGCAGATCAAGATCTGGAATTTCCAGAGGTTCGAGACCCTCATTATTGCGATTATCGTCCATGGCCATTCGGTTCACCTCGAATGCGGTCCTGGCATCGCACCAATCGTAAGCACGATTCGGGTGAGCGTGAAGCGTGGGCACGCTCCTCCCTGGTGACTCGTCCGTAAGCTGAAGGTGTGTCCCCTGCACTGGTCCTGCTGGACGGCGTCCGCTGGCGGGGTGTGCGCGTGGTCGGCGATCGCGCGCACACCCTGCTGGCCGTGCTCGTCATGCACGGCCACGCGGGAGTCAGTGTCGAGCGCCTGGTCGAGGAGTTGTGGCCCGACGAAGCGCCGGCCAACCCCACGAAGGCGCTGCAGGTGGTCGTCTCGCGGACCAGGGCGGCCTACCGGCGCCGATGTCGTGGTCCGGATCCCGCGCGGTTACCAGCTCGGGCTGCCCGCCGGCCAGGTGGACGCGCTGATGCTCGGCGCGCTGGTGGAGCAGGCACGGGCCGCACTGCGCGAGGACGACGTGGCGCTCGCGCGTCGCCGCGCCGAAGAGGGCATGGCTCTCGTGGCAGGCGGCTCGGATGGTGCCACGGGCGCGCTCGCTGAGTTGAGGAGCATGGCAGCGAAGTGGGTGGCCGAGGCGCGGCGGGTAGCGGCGATAGCCCGGGGCCGGAGCGGCGCTCACGAGGGGGCGCTGCCACTGCTGGAGGAGGCCGCGGCCGATCGGCCACACGACGAGGAGCTGCTCGCCTGCCTGCTGCGCAGCGAGGCCGCCGTACGAGGTGCCGCCGCCGCTCTGGAGCGTTACGAGCGGTACCGCGCAGGTGAGGTGATCGGTCCATTCGGTGTCGCCGCCGTTGAAGTTGAACGTCAGCTCTTCGTTGTGCTGCTGTTCTTCGCCGTGCTGGTGCTGTTCGGGGGTGGGATCGGCGACGGTTGCCTTGTCGGACACATCAGCGGGCTCCTTTCCGGTGCGGGGGCGAACGGGGCGAGGCCACTGCGTGCTCTGCGGTACTGCGCGTACGGCCTGAACATCACTCGACGGACTGCCTTACCCCCCCGGGCCGTCACGTAGGGCTCCTTAGCGAGCGCTGTGCGTAACTGTTTCAGACGCCCGACAATCCGTGGCTTGCCGTGATCGATTCACTTCCTACGTGATGGCGAGTTCTATCGCGGGCGCCTCCAAGCGGCAGCGGCCCCAGCCTGTGCTCAGTGGCCGGGGCGAGGTCAAGCCGGACGGCGAGTACGTCGCGGAGGAAGGTGCGCTTGGAGTAGTAGGTGCGCTCCTGCGTCAGGCCGCGCGGTGAGGTAGTCCTGGAGCCAATTCCTGATGCGTTCCATCTCCGCCAGCACCTCGTTCTGGTCGTGGTCCAGGAGGCTGCGCGAGCGTCGGTACTCCAGCTCGCATTGCGAGAGCCTCACGTCCGGTGCGGCAAGGAGCGAACAGTGGTCGAGGAAGATGCCGCAGATGTGCCCGGTGATCATGGATTCGCACTGGATGTCGTAGCGGACGCGGCGGAAGGGCGGCATGGCCCGTACCTGAAGGCCCATCTCCTCGCGTAGTACTCCTCGAAGCCGCCCAGGGAAATGTCCAGGTCGGGGGAGATCTGCTCGCGGCGCGCGAAGGTGTCCTCCGTATACCACTTCCGCTTCAGCACGTGGCCGCCGTTCACCGTCTGGATGAAGGTCGAAGAGGTGGTTTTCGGTGAAGTAGATCTGGAACTCATTCCGGTACTCCGGCTGGCAGCCGTCCAGGACGCCGTGACGCAGAGCCTTCAGCAACTCCATGGCGGCCACCCAGATGCCCGTTCCCGGCGTCAGGTTGAACTTGTACTCCAACTCGGTCCCGGCGAAGTGAGTCTGGAAGTACCGCTTACGGTTGTTCAGGCGGAGCGCCGCGCAGGCGTGGGCCTCGAGTGCGGGGGCAGCCAGCGCAGAGCCTCCACCGGCCCATCGCCAACCGGCCTGGGGGTGATGCGGATGAAGCAGGCATCCTCAGGGTGGAAGCGGATCTGGGCGAAGACGTGGTAGCCGCCGGTGTGCTGCGCCAGGTAGCACAGCGGTACGAGGCCGGGAGCCACGGTGGGGCCGGCCATCGCCATCAGATCGGGACCGGCGATGGCGTCGGGGAAGAGGACACTGCCGTCAATATCGCGGTCCGGTGCGAGCGTGTCGCCGGAGGCGGTCAGCGGGCGGACAGGGCAGAGGCCGAGCGCGTCCCAGCGGACGACAACGGTGGTAGTTGGGGAAGCGCTCGCTTCCTGGGGTGGGACCTGGACCAGGACGATGGGGTCGTCCGGTCGGCGCGGCGTGGTCTGGTTGAGCAGGTGGATTCCGCCCAAGACGACCCAGGCCCGCGTGTGGTCACTTCACGATGCATGGTGGACCTGCCTTTCCGGTTCCGTGTTCGTTCGGTGGCTGGCATCCCGTACGGAGGTGGCGGCATAGGGTGTGCGGGTGATCCACCGCGAGGACGAAGAGACGATCTTGGATGCCGCGGCCGTCGATGTCGGCCTGGCGGCCCTTGAATTCGATGGCGCGCGGGCTTGGCTGGAGCAGGCGCGTCGGCACCCGATGGAGCCGCTGGCGGCGGATGTCTGGGTGAGTGATCCAGGCTTCGGGCACATTCTGCTGGTTAAGCACAGGGTGCGCGGCTCTGTGCCGCCCGGTGGCAAGGTCGAGCCGGGAGAGACCCCCCGCGCCGCGGCAGCACGCGAACTGGTGGAGGAGGCCGGGCTGCACGTGGAACTGCTGGAGGTGCCGGCCGCGGTCTGCGTGCGTTCCTACCGCTCGGACTGGTCGCCGACGCTGGGCCTGTCGTACGCCGCGATCGTCGGTCTCGATGCGCCGCTGAGCGGGGAGAGCGGGTAGCCGCCGCGCTGGTTCGCCCTCGATGAGGAGTGGGGGTCGGTGTTTCCCGAGGATCGCGACCGGATCCGGGCGCACGTAGCCCGGCTGGTGGCCGCTCGCGCTGTCGGGGCGCACTGACCATCGGCTGCGGGACATGGTCAGATCACATCGTCGATCCGGTCGAGCGCCTCGCCGGGCATGGCGACGAGTTGCAGGTCTGGAGGAAGCGGACCCAGACTGGTTCCAGTCCCGGCCGGGCCGCGGACTCAGCTGCGGTGATCTGTCCGGCGAAGGCGGCGGTGCGCTGGGCGTACTGCTGGAGCTCGTCGGGGTGCAGCCATCGGGGGGCGCGCACCTCGCGGGCCGAGGGGTGGAGTTGCCCGGAGGTCTGGGTCTCGAAGATCGTCCACTGGTGGCCGACGGTGCCGCCGGTGGGTCTGCGGCACCGGTTGGACCGCCAGCCCTGGTGCAGCAGGTGGAGGCGGGTTACGGTCAGGCCGACCTCCTCGGTGACCTCTGCGGTGGCGGCCTACTCGGGGCCGCCATGGGCGTCGATGTGCACGGCGACGGGCGCGATGCCGGCCGGCGAGGCGGTTGCGGGAAGGCGGGAGGGGCGGTACGCTCACTTACTTGGCACTTCAGCCAAAAGCTATATACAAGCCTCCCGTTAGGAGTATACCAGCGAATGGCTAATCGTCAAGATGCTCTCGCGGAAGCCCTTGACGTCGAGCAGGGGACCGTGTCCATGCTCTACGGCAGACTCGACGCGGCGCGTGAGCGGGCGCGGGCGGTGCTGCGTGAGGTGTACGGCCGGGGCGGCGCGCTGGGCACCCGCCAGGCCAGGGTCGAGCGTGAGGTGAGCGCCTCGGAGCAGGCGCGGCGGCTGGCGCAGCTGGACGGGGTCGAGCGCGGGCTGTGCTTCGGCCGGATCGACGACAGCGGCGGCGAGACCACCTACATCGGCCGGATCGGGCTGCGCGATGAGGGGCACGAATCGGTGCTGATCGACTGGCGCGCCCCGGCGGCCCGCCTGTTCTACGTGGCCACGGCCAGCGATCCGGGCGCCCTGCTGCGCCGCCGTCACGTGCACACCCGCGAGCGCACGGTGGTGGGCCTGGATGACGAGGTGTTCGACCTGGAGCGGATGAGCGAGGGCGAGCGCCGCACGCTGGTCGGCGAGGCGGCGCTGCTGGCGGCGCTGCGCCGGGGCCGCACGGGGCGGATGGGTGACGTGGTGGCCACCATCCAGACCGAGCAGGACCGGGTGATCCGCGCCTCTCTGCAGGGGGCGCTGGTGGTGCAGGGCGGCCCCGGCACCGGCAAGACGGTCGCGGCGCTGCACCGCGCCGCCTACCTTCTCTACACCCACCGCGACACGCTGGAGCGGCGGGGGGTGCTGGTGGTGGGGCCCAATCCGATGTTCCTGCGCTACATCGGCCAGGTGCTGCCGGCGCTGGGTGAGACGCAGGTGGTGATGTCGACGGTGGGGGAGTTGTTCCCCGGGGTGCGCGCGGTCGACGTCGACGCGCCGCGGGCGGCGGTGGTCAAGGGCGACGCGCGGATGGCCGAGGTGGTCGCGGCGGCCGTGCGTGAGCGGCAGCGCCTGCCCGAGGGCGATCTGGAGGTGCTGCTGGACGGCCGGGTGCTGCGGGTGCCGCGCGCGGTGTGCGTGGCGTTGCGGGAGCGGGCGCGGGCGGTGCGGTTGCCGCACAACATGGCGCGCAAGCTGTTCGTCACCGAAGTGCTGAAGGAGCTGGCGCGGGCCGAGGCGCGGGCGGTGGAGGAGGCGCTGCGGCTGGCGGAGATGGAGTTCGAGGATCCGGAGCTGGCCGAGCCGCTGGATCTGGAGCGCGATCTGGACGAGGTCGATCTCACGCTGGCCTCCGCGCGGCTGTGGCAGGAGCCTGCGATATACGAGGCGGTGGAGGGGCTGTGGCCGGAGCTGACGCCGCAGCGCCTGATCGGGGAGTTGCTGGCCTCCCCGGAGACGCTGTGGCAGGTCTCGCCTCCGGGACTGGAGTGGCAGGCGCTGGTACGGCCGGCGGGCTCGCCGTGGACGATCGGCGACGTCCCGCTGCTGGATGAGGCGGCCGAACTGCTGGGCGAGGACGACTCGGCCGACCGGTCGGCGTCGCGGCAGGCCGAGGGCGAGTGGGAGGAGCAGGAGCGCTACGCCCGGGAGGTGCTGGAGAGCACCGGCCTGCTGGAGGAGGGCATCTTCGACCGGGCCGACGTCCTGGCCGATCGCCACGCCGACACCGGCCTGGACCTGAGCACCGCCGAGCGGGCCGCGGCCGACCGCCAGTGGGCCTACGGTCACGTGATCGTGGACGAGGCGCAGGAGTTGTCGGCGATGGCGTGGCGGATGGTCATGCGCCGGGTTCCGGCCCGCTCGCTGACGGTGGTGGGCGACATCGCCCAGACGGGTTCGGCGGCGGGCGCACGCTCCTGGGGCGAGGTGCTGGACCCTTATCTGCGTGGCCGCTGGCGGGAGGAGCGGCTGCTGGTCAACTACCGGACGCCGGCGGAGATCATGCGGGTCGCGGCCGACGTCCTGCGTGTGGTCGATCCGTCCCAGAGCGTGCCGGAGTCGGTCAGGGACGGGGAGGCCGAGCCCCGCGCGGTCCGTACGGGCCTGGCCGGGCTGCCCGCGCTGGTGGCCGAGGAACTGGCGCTGATCGGTGAGGGCCGCCTGGCCGTCATCACCCCGGACACCGCTCATGCGCGGGTGGCGGCGCTGCTGCCGGATGGCGGCGATCTGGAGGCGCCCGTGGTGGTGCTGACGGTGACCCAGTGCAAGGGGCTGGAGTTCGACGCCGTCGTCGTGGTGGAGCCGGCGGCCATCATGGCGCAGTCACCGATGGGCGGCCAGGACCTGTATGTGGCGGTGACCAGGGCCACCCGCCGCCTGACGATCACCCACGAGAACGACCTGCCGCCGGTCTTGTCCCGCATGTCCAAAAAATCTACTTTGTAAAGGCGTCCGGGCGGGACAAAAACCCAAACACATAATCGAATAAATACCCTCATTTAGAGGCTAGAGGCTTACGGAGGGTCACGGGTAGAGCTGGTCGGCGACCTCGCGGACGCGGGTGGTCACCTGCAGCAGGCAGCGCAGGGTCTCGGTGTCGAGGTGGTCCATGATGCGCCGGTAGTGGTCGAGACCGACATCGTTGATCTCGGCCAGGAGCTTGGCGCCCGCGTCCGTCAGCTCGACCCGGCGCACGCGCCGATCGTGGGGGTCTTCCCGCCGGCTGACCAGCCCATGGCTGACCAGCCGGTCGACGATGCCGGTCACGGTGCCCAGGCCGACGCCGAGGTCGTGGGCCAGCTCCTGCCCGGAGGCCGAACCGGTGTGCGACAGCAGCATGACAACCTTGAGTTGCCGCATGGTGAGGTTGGAGGTGAATAAGGCGGACTGGGTCTGGCTCAGGGCCCGCCCGAGGCCGCGCTGGGTCTCGGTGATCCGGCGGATCAGGTCTTCGCGTTCGTCGTCCACACTCACCTCTCGCTTCCTGAGAAGGTTATCAGGAAAGCCAAGGCAGCTTAAATATTCGTACAAGGCGAAGTGTTAGTCTGGGGCGAATTCTGAAGGGACGCTCATGACCGCATTCGCCCGGTTGAGTCTTGCCAACCGCAGCCTCGTGATCTTACTTTCGATCGTGATCACCGCGTTCGGCGCGTTCACGATCCCGCAGCTCAAGCAGCAGTTGCTGCCGTCGCTGTCGTTCCCCGGCGCGTTCGTGATCGCCTCCTATCCCGGGGCTTCGCCCGAGATCGTGGAAGACCAGGTGACCAAGCCGCTGGAGGACTCCTTCCAGGGGATTGACGGCATGGAGCAGATGACCTCCACCTCCAAGGAGGGCATGACCCAGGTTCAGGTGGCCTTCGCCTTCGGCACCGACATCGAGGCGTCGATCAGCAAGATGCAGCAGGCGGTCAGCCGGGTGCAGCCGCAGTTGCCCTCCGGTGTGGAACCCCAGGTGGTCGCGGGTAACACCGATGACATTCCGGTGCTGGTGCTGGCGGTGGGCGACGGCGGCGATGAGCGGGCGATGGCCGACAAGCTGCGCCAGATCATGGTGCCGGAACTGCAGGCCGTGAAGGGCGTACGGGAGGCGACGGTCACGGGCACCCGTGACGAGGTCGTCACGATCAAGCCGGACCTGAAGAAGATGGCGCTGGCCGGGGTGTCGGCGGCGCAGATCCCGGACGTGCTCAAGGCCAACGGGACGCCGATCCCGGCGGGCACGCTGAACTCCGGCTCCTCCTCGCTCACGGTGCAGGTGGGCGAGCGGGTCGATTCGATCGACAAGCTGAAGGACCTGTACCTGACTCCGGCCCAGCCGCAGGCCACCCCGGCCCAAGCACAGCCGCAGGCGCAGCCGCAGCAGGGCCGGCCGGGCGGGCAGCAGCAGCCGGGCGGCCGTCCGGCGCAGACGACCGCGCTCGCCCAGCCCAAGCCGCTCAAGCCGGTGAAGCTGGGTTCGGTGGCCGACATCACCCGCGGCCTGGCCGAGGCGACGACGATCACCCGTACCGACGGCCGGACCAGCCTGGGCGTGTCAGTGACGATGATGCCCGACGGCAACGCGGTGTCGATCTCCAACGCGATCCGCGAGAAGCTGCCCGACCTGGGCCGCTCGCTGGGCGACTCGTCGGAGACGGCCGTGGAGGTGGTCTTCGACCAGGCCCCCTACGTGCAGCAGTCGATCGAGAGCCTGACCACCGAGGGCCTGCTGGGCCTGGCGTTCGCGGTGCTGGTCATCTTGGTGTTCCTGCTGTCGGTGCGCTCGACGCTGGTGACGGCGGTGTCGATCCCGCTGTCGGTGGTGATCGCGCTGATCGCGTTGTGGGCGGGCGACTATTCGCTGAACATGCTGACCCTCGGCGCGCTGACGATCGCGGTCGGCCGGGTGGTGGACGACTCGATCGTGGTGCTGGAGAACATCAAGCGCCATCTCGGCTACGGCGAGGCGAAGCTGTCGGCGATCTTGTCGGCGGTACGCGAGGTGTCGGGCGCGGTGACGGCCTCGACGCTGACGACGGTGGCGGTGTTCGCGCCGATCGCGGTGGTCGGCGGCATGGTGGGTGAGTTGTTCGGCCCGTTCGCGGTCACGGTGGCGGTGGCGTTGCTGGCCTCGCTGGTGGTGTCGCTGACGGTGGTGCCGGTGATGGCGTACTGGTTCCTCAAGGCGCCGGTGCTGACGCCGGAGGAGGCGCGGGCGCAGCGGGAGGCGGCCGAGGCCAAGGAGCTGCGCAGCCCGCTGCAGCGCGCCTATCTGCCGGTACTGCGCTTCGCGACGCGCTTCAAGCTGGCGACGATCCTGATCGGCCTGGCGGTGATGGTCGGCACGCTGGGACTGGCGGGCAGGCTGCAGACCAACTTCCTGGACTCCGCCGGCCAGAACACGATCTCGGTGTCGCAGAAGATGCCGGTGGGCACGGACCTGGCCACCACGGACGCGGCCGCCAAGAAGGTGGAGGGCGTCCTGGCCGGCCTGGACGGCGTGGAGACCTACCAGGTGAACGTCGGCGGCGGCAACGCGATGCGCGGCGGCGCCGGTGGCGGCGCGGATCGCGCGTCCTACTCGCTGACGCTGAAGGAGGGCGCCGACACCCCGGCGGTGGAGCAGGCGCTGCGCGACAAGCTGACCGGCCTTTCGGACGTCGGTGAGGTGACGGTCGGCGGTTCGGGCGGCGGCGGCTTCTCCTCCGACTCCATCGACGTGGTCGTGCAGGCGGCCGACGCCGAGACGCTGCGGACCGCGGCCGACGCGGTCAAGACGGCCATGGGCCAGGTCTCGGGCCTGCGTGATGTGTCGTCGAACCTGGAGGCCAGCGCCCCGCGGATCGAGGTGCGGGTCGACAAGGAGAAGGCGGCCGCCAAGGGGCTGTCGGAGGCGCAGATCGGCCAGTCGGTGGCGCAGGCCTTCCGCGGCGCGCCGCTGGGTCAGCTGACGCTGGACGGGCGGGCCAGCGACCTGGTGCTGCGCGTGGGTGAGGCTCCCGAGGACGTCAAGGAGATCGAGAAGCTGAAGCTGGCCACGGCGACGGGCTTGGTGAAGCTGTCGTCGGTGGCGGATGTCAAGCGGGTGGCCGGGCCGACGCAGGTGACCCGGATCGACGGTGAGCGCTCGGCGACGGTGTCGGCCAAGGCGACGGGTTCGGACCTGGGCAGCGTGACGCAGGCGCTGACGACGAAGCTGAACGGCGTCACGCTCGCCTCGGGCGCCTCCTACGAGATCGGCGGCGCGTCGGCGGACCAGCAGGACGCGTTCGCGGATCTGGGGCTGGCGATGCTGGCGGCCATCGCGATCGTGTTCATGATCATGGTGGCGACGTTCCGCAGCTTCGTGCAGCCGCTGATCTTGCTCGTGTCGATTCCGTTCGCCGCGACGGGCGCGGTCGGGCTGCTGGTGGCCACCAACACGGCGATGGGCGTGCCGGCCCTGATCGGCATGCTCATGCTCATCGGGATCGTGGTGACCAACGCGATCGTGCTGATCGACCTGATCAACCAGTACCGCGCACAGGGACTGGGGATCGTCGAGGCGGTCATCGAGGGCGGCCGGCGCAGGCTGCGGCCGATCCTGATGACGGCGGTGGCCACGATCTGCGCGCTGACACCGATGGCGCTGGGCGTGACGGGGCAGGGCGGGTTCATCTCCCAGCCGCTGGCGGTCGTGGTCATCGGCGGGCTGATCACCTCGACCCTGCTGACGCTCGTCCTGGTTCCGACCCTCTACACGATGGTCGAGCGGGCCAAGGAGCGGCTGCGCCGCAAGCCGGCCGAGCCGAAGAAAGAAGCGGCGAAGGTTCTGGCTCCGACCCCGTAACGCAGAGGGGTGCTCCGCCCGTACGGCCTGGTGCCGTACGGGCGGAGCTGTGTGAATAGACTTGTCCGACGTGACTTCCAAGCCGCGTATCCCTGATGTCCTGGCCGCCCGTTATGCCTCCGCGGAGCTGGCCCGGTTGTGGTCCCCCGAGTACAAAGTCGTCGCCGAGCGGCGACTGTGGCTGGCGGTGCTGCGGGCGCAGGCGGAGCTCGGGGTCACGGTCCCGCAGGAGGCGGTCGCCGACTACGAGAAAGTGGTCGAGCAGGTCGATCTGGCCTCCATCGCCGCGCGGGAGCGGGTGACGCGCCACGATGTGAAGGCGCGCATCGAGGAGTTCAACGCGCTGGCCGGGCACGAGCAGGTCCACAAGGGCATGACCTCGCGTGACCTGACCGAGAACGTCGAGCAGCTGCAGATACGCGACAGCCTCCTGCTGGTACGCGACCGGGTGGTGGCGTTGCTGGCCCGGCTGGCGCGGCTGGCCGAGGAGCATGAGGCGACCGTGGTGGCGGGCCGTTCGCACAACGTGGCGGCGCAGGCCACCACGCTGGGCAAGCGGTTCGCCTCGGCGGCCGATGAGCTGCTGGTGGCCTTCGGCCGGCTGGAGGAGCTGATCGCCCGCTACCCGCTGCGCGGCATCAAGGGACCGGTGGGCACCGCCCAGGACATGCTGGACCTGCTGGACGGCGACCGCGCGAAGCTGGCGGAGCTGGAGGGCCGGGTGGCCGCGCACCTGGGGTTCGAGCGGCGTTTCACCAGCGTGGGCCAGGTGTACCCGCGCTCGCTGGACTTCGAGGTCGTCTCGGCGCTGGTACAGCTGGCGGCCTCGCCGTCGTCGCTGGCCAAGACGATCCGGCTGATGGCCGGGCACGAGCTGGTGACGGAGGGGTTCAAGGAGGGGCAGGTCGGCTCGTCGGCGATGCCGCACAAGATGAACACCCGCTCCTGCGAACGGGTGAACGGCCTGACGGTGGTGCTGCGCGGTTACGCCTCGATGGTGGCCGAGCTGGCCGGCGATCAGTGGAACGAGGGCGATGTGTCGTGCTCGGTGGTACGCCGGGTGGCGCTGCCGGACGCCTTCTTCGCCTTCGACGGGCTGGTGGAGACGATGCTGACGGTCCTGGACGAGTTCGGCGCGTTCCCGGCGGTGATCTCGGCGGAGCTGGACCGCTACCTGCCGTTCCTGGCCACGACGAAGATGCTCATGGCGGCGGTCCGCGCCGGGGTGGGCCGGGAGCGGGCACACGAGCTGATCAAGGAGCACGCCGTGGCTTCGGCGCTGGCGATGCGCTCGCGCGGCGCGGCCAACGAACTTCTCGACCGGCTGGCGGCCGATGAGCGTTTCCCGCTGGACCGTGACGCTCTGGCGGCGCTGCTGACCGACCGGGTGTCGTTCACCGGCGCGGCGGCCGAGCAGGTGGCGGCGGTGTCGCGGTCGGTGGGCGAGATCGTGGCAGCCCATCCGGAGGCGGCGGCCTACCAGCCGGGCTCGATTCTGTGATCGCCGAGCTGTCGCGGCATGCGCGACGCGGCTGGTACGGCACGCGCTGAGCGAGATGGGGCCCTCGTATCGGCCGGTGGGTGAGGCCGACCTGGTGGGAGGGGCCGGGCGGCGCTGATGGTGGGATGAGGGCAACCGGGCGGCGATCGGGGTGTACGAGCGGATCGGCTACCGGCGCCGCGCGCTCATGGCCTCGCAGGTGGTGTAGAGCGGGCCTGTCGAGGGGGCCGCTGCCGTACGGGAACGGCGGGTTTTGCGCCCTTATGGGCGGGCGTGGCGGAGCAGTTCGGTGAGCAGGGGGCGCAGGGCGGCGGGCACCTCGGACTCGGTCAGCTCGGTGACCTGGTCGCCGGTGGGGCGGTGGACGGTCAGCCGGTAGCGGGGCTGGGACGATCCGGGCGGCTCGGTGGCCGCGCCGGAGCCGAGGTGCCGCAGCAGGTCGTCGACGGCCTCGTCCAGGTCGGTGTCGAGGGTGGCGGTACGGCGCAGGCCGGTGAAGCCGCCGCTGGTTTCGAGCGTGACACGCATCTGCGTCCTTCCGGCTGGCTGTTCACCCCACGGTACGGGGCTCCGCACGGGTCCGGGCGGGCTTGGCCGCGCAACCCTCGCGGCAAGCCTTGTCGCCGGACCCGCGCACAGAGGGTTACCAGAATCCCTGCTGCCTGGCGGCGCTGCGGACGGTCTGAGGGGACTGGCGGGGGACGAGGCCGGCGCGGGCCAGGATGCGGGCCTGGGCGACGGCGACGGTGGCGGCGTCGGCGAACTTGGCGTTGGGCCACAGGTTCTGCAGCGTCTGGTACATGATCACGGTGGCGGCGTCGAGGCCGAGGTCCTGGCTGATGAGGTAGAACCAGCGGTTGGTGATGCCGGACATGATGTGCGGGTCGGCGGGTTCGAAGTAGCCGGACATGTCGCGAGGTTGCGGGTCGCGGCCCATCAGAGGGTTGTCGAAGGCGGTGCCGGGTTCGGCCATGTTGCGCAGCGCCTCGCCGTACAGGTCGTCGGCCATGAT
The DNA here is from genome assembly GCF_043197735.1 of Nonomuraea sp. NPDC049028. NCBI lineage: Bacteria > Bacillati > Actinomycetota > Actinomycetes > Streptosporangiales > Streptosporangiaceae > Nonomuraea > Nonomuraea sp. NPDC049028. The sequence continues at coordinate 13,978 of NZ_JBICTR010000015.1, read as the reverse complement.
CTCGTCGCCGATGAGCCAGTTGTGGGTGTGGGCGTCCTGGCCGCCCGCGTAGGCGTCGATGGCGGTGCCGAGCATGTCGCTGAAGGATTCGTTCAGGGCGCCGCTCTGGTCGTTGGTGTAGTTGAGGTTGGCGCTGAACTGGGTGACGCCGTGGGTGAGCTCGTGGGCGCACACGTCCATGCTGGCGGTCAGGTCCTTGAAGACCTGGCCGCTGCCGTTGCCGAACACCATGCGCAGGCCCGAGTCGTCCCAGAAGGCGTTGTCGAAGGCGATGCCGAAGTTGACGTTGGCGACGAGGTTGAGCCCGGCGTTGTCGATGGACTCGCGGCCGAGCCGGTCCTTGTAGTAGGTGCGTACCGTGCCGAGGCGGTCGTAGGCGTCGTTGGCGTTCTGGGCGGCGACGGCGGGGTCTCCTTCGCCGCGGATGAAGGTGACGTCGAAGGTCCACTGGTTGAGGTCGTCGTAGACGAGGCGTCCGCCGGTGCCGGGTTTGGGGACGGTGAGCCCCGGCGGGACGCTTTCGGGTTCGGCGGTCATGCGCTGCTGGGCCAGGGGGAGGGCGTCGGTGCTGCGCCGGCCGCGGCGGAACTGGGCGGAGACGACGGCTGAGCGCTGGGCGGGTGAGGGTTCGGCGCTCTGCTGTGCCTGGACCTTGGCGATGTGGTCGAGGACGTGGGGCGGGACGAAGGAGCAGCGATATGCCATGGCTGAGCCCTTTTGGCGGGAACGGATTCTGACGTTTCCACGTAAGCGGGGCCGGGTGCGGGGCGCATCGGTGGCGGTCTCAGGGCTATCCCTAGGCGGCGTCCGGGCCGGGATTCGGGGTGGCCGGAAAATCGGATGAGGTTCGGCAGGCCGTCAGGCACAGTTGACAGTGTGATGTCCGATTTTGTTCCTGGTATCGAGTTGTCCCGAGACTTTTATGCCGAGGTGGTGGCGCCGCTGGTGGAGCGGGTGCCGCACAGCGCCGCGCTGATCGGGCCGGGCTCGGAGGTGCTGGCCTTCGACACGGGCCGCTCCGCCGATCACGACTGGGGCCCGCGGGTGCTGGTGTTCGTGGAGCCGGAGCGGGTGGCGCAGGTGGAGGCGCAGGTGCTGGCCGGGCTGCCCGAGCGGTTTCGGGGACTGGAGACGGTGTTCGACTACCACGGTGCCCGGCGGCCGGGCGTGGTGGTCGCCGATCTGGAGGCGTGGCTGGTGGAGCGGCTCGGGTTCGACCCGCGGCGCGGGGTGTCGCTGCTGGACTGGCTGTCGGTGCCGTGGCAGAGCCTGGCGGAGGTGACGCTGGGGGAGGTGTTCCATGACGGGCTGGGCGGGCTGGAGGAGGCCCGGGCGGCGCTGCGCTGGTATCCGGGCGATGTGTGGCGGTACGTATTGGCGTGCCAGTGGCGGCGCATCGCCCAGGAGGAGCCGTTCCCCGGCCGGTCGGGAGAGGTGGGGGATGAGCTCGGCTCGGCCGTCGTGGGGGCACGGCTGAGCCGGGAGGTGATGCGGCTGGCGCTGCTGCTGCGCCGCCGCTACCCGCCCTACGCCAAATGGCTGGGCAGCGCCCTGGCGCGGATGCCCGGCTCGACGGAGCTGGGGGAGTCGCTGGGACTGGCGGTGGCCGCCCGGTCATGGCGGGAGCGGGAGGACGGGCTGGCTGCCGCCTATGGGCGGCTGGCGGCGCTGCAGAACCGGGTGGCGCTGGCCGAGCCGCTGGATGAGCGGGTACGGGACTTCCACGACCGGCCCTTCCGCGTCATCGGCGGCGACCGGTTCGTCCAGGCGCTGCTGGGATCGGTGTCGGACCCGGTGATCAAGGGGTTGCCGGTGGTGGGGTGCGTGGACCAGCTGTCGGACTCGGTGGATCTGCTGCTGGAGCCGCGCCGCGCCCGGGCGGTGACGGCGGCGGCTCTCGGCCTGGGCGCCTGAGCGCCGCTCAGGCCCGCCTACGGCCGAACAGGCGGGCGCCGCCGAACACGCACACGGCCGCCAGGGCCACGGTGACGGCGGCGCCGGTCAGGACCGTGGCGTTGGCGTAGTGGCCCTGGAAGACCTGCCGTACCGCGTCGACGGTGTAGCGCAGGGGCACCACGCGGGAGGCGGCGTCGAGCCAGCCCGGCGCCAGGCTCATCGGCAGCAGCAGGCCCGACAGCAGCATGAGCGGCATGCCGGCGGTGTTGGCGATGGCCGCGAACTCCGGCGGCGTGGCGACGTTCATGGCCAGCCCGTAGGACAGGGCCGACAGGGCGGCGGCCAGGACGGCCACGAAGGCCAGGCCCAGCACGATCCCGGCCAGCGGGGCGCGCAGCCCGAAGGCCAGGCCGAGCCCGACGAGCAGAATCGACTGGGCCAGCAGTTGCACGACGTCGCGCAGCGTGCGGCCCAGCAGCAGGGCCAGCGGGTGGACGGGGGTGACGCGCATGCGGTCGATGACGCCGAGGTTGCGGTCCATCAGCAGGCCGAGCCCGACGAACGAGCCGCCGAGCAGGGCGAGCTGCACCAGCACGCCGGGCACCAGCGCCTGCCAGGACGATCCGCCCACGCCGAGGTCGAGCCTGGTCAGCAGCGGGCCGAACAGCGCCAGGAACAGCAGCGGTTGCAGCATGCCGAACCACAGGCTGGTCGTGGAGCGCAGCGTGGCGCGCAGGTAGCGGCCGAAGATGATGCCGGTGTCGGCGAGGAGGGTCATGAGGGGTCCGTATTCCTGTGGGTCTACTAGATGGACAGGGGTTCGCCGGCGGTGGTGCGGCCGGTGATGGCCAGGAAGGCCTCCTGCAGGCTGGCGGCCGGATCGCCGGTGTGGCGGGACTTGAGCTCGGCGGGGGTGCCTTCGGCGACGACCGCTCCGGCGTCCACGACGACGATGCGGTCGGCGAGCGCGTCGGCCTCGTCGAGGTAGTGGGTGGTCAGGAAGACCGTCGTGCCGTGCTCGGCGCGGATGCGGCGCACCAGCTCCCACAGCTCGGCGCGGCTACCGGGGTCCAGGCCGGTGCTCGGCTCGTCGAGGAAGAGCACCTGCGGCCGGTTGACCAGGCCGAGCGCGATCTCCAGCCGGCGGCGCTGGCCACCGGACAGGGCGGCGCTCGGCCGGTCCATCAGCTCCACCAGAGCCAGGTCGCGGGCCAGCTCCTCGGCCCGCTCGCCGGCCTGGCTTTTGGTCAGGCGGTGCAGCCGGCCCTGGGTGATGAGCTCCTCGCGTACGCCGCAGCCGGGGTCGAGGCCGCCGGACTGGGCGACGTAGCCGATGCGGCGGCGAACCCCGGCGGGGTCGGCGAGCAGGTCGTGCCCGGCCACCTCGGCGTGGCCGCCGCTGGGCGGCAGGAGGGTGGTGAGCATGCGGACGGTGGTGGTCTTGCCGGCGCCGTTCGGGCCGAGGAAGCCGAGGATCTCGCCGCGCCGCACGGTCAGGTCGATGCCGCGTACGGCGTGGACGGGGCCTTTGGCCAGGGTGAAGGTACGGGCCAGGCCCCGGACGTGGATGGCTGGTTCAGGCATGCCGCCGATAGAACCACACTCCACTCCAAAATTGCAATCGACTTAAAGTTTGGAGTTGAGTTAAGCTATTCGGCATGACCGAGGGCTTGCGGGAACGCAAGAAGCAGCAGACCCGCCACCGCATCCGCGACGTGGCCACCGCCCTGTTCGTCGAACGCGGCTTCGACCACGTCACCATCGCCGAAGTCGCCGCGGCGGCCGAGGTGTCCGTCAACACCGTCTACAACTACTTCCAGACCAAGGAAGACCTCGTCCTGCCGCCCGAGGAGGCCTCACCCCAGCGCCTGGCCGACATCGTGCGCCACCGCCCCGCCGGCCAGGCCGCCGTCCCCGCCGTCCTGGAACACCTGCGCCAGGAGGTACGGCGGCGCGAACGCAAGCTCGGCCTGACCGACGGCTTCGGCCGCGTCTTCGACATGATGAGCGCCGCCCCCACCCTCACCGCCCGCCTGGGCGACCTCGGCCGGCAGATGACCGACGAACTGGCCGCCGTCCTGGCCGAGGAGAGCGGCGCCGCGCCCGGCGACCCCCTGCCCGCCATGGTGGCCTGGCACATCGGCGGCTTCCACGCGCTGGTCTACGCCGAGATCGGCAAACGGACCGCGGCAGGACAGAGCCCCGACGCCATCGCCGCGGCCGTGCTGGAACTCATCGACGTCTACGAGGACCTGCTCGGAGACCGTCTTCGTACCTACGCCACACGTAAGGACTGACCCATGTTCAGAGTGACGATCCGCGGCACCTTCCAGGGCCTGGACGAGGCCACGCGTGAGGCCGTACGGGCCGCGGCAGGCGCCGCCTTCACCGAGGCCGGAACCTTCACCCACGACCAGAGCGTGTCGGCCTTCACCTTCCGCTGCCAGATCCCCGCGGGCCCCGACGACGGCGAGCACGAGGCCACCGCGGCCGCGATGGCCGCCCTGGACGCCCACGGACACCCGTACCACGTGCTGCGCGTCGCGGTCACGGACATGCGCGACATCAAGATCCGCCGCAAGGGCCGCCCGAGAGCGAGCTCGGGCTGAGCCCCGCCACCGGCCTTCAGCGGCGGGCGTTGGCGGCGATGGCCGAGCGGAAATCGGCCACGTCCATCGCCTCCTCGCCGTCCGCCGGCAGGCCCGCCTTGAACACCGCCGCCAGATCCTCCACGACCGCCGCCGCCTCGGCCTTGAGCCGCACCCAGTCGGCTTCGGTGTAGGCGGCGACGCGGCGCCGGCTCTGCTCATACCGCTCACCGCCGCCCCAGCGCCGCTCCACCTCCGCCTCGTGAACCTCCGCCTCGTGAACCTCCGGCCGGAAACCGCCGAACACCTCCAGCCGTTCGGCCGGACTCAGCGCGACGCTCATCGTATGAGCCTGCATCGCCCGCTCCACCGCGGCGATCACCTCACTCAGCCGCTCGGACCTACGCACCAGCAACTCATGCCGGCGGCGCAGATGCGTCAGCTCATCGGCACGCGGCTCGTCCAGAATGACGGCCGCCTCCTCCAGCGCGAAACCCAGCTCCCGATACAGCAGCACCTGCTGCAGCCTGACCAGATCCGCCTCGGTGTAACGCCGGTAACCGGCCGCCGTCCGCTCACCCGGACTGAGCAGGCCGATGTCGTCATAGTGATGCAGCGTCCGCACGGTGACACCGGCCAGCCTGGACACCTGCCCCACGGAAAAGCTCATGACCCCCACCATGAACCCTCACGTTACGTCAGGCACAAGCCCGGGCTGGACTCTCCCACAGCCGGAGGCCCCATGCTGGGGGACGTGGACGACGACCTCCTGCCGATCGGACAGTTCGCCCGGCTCACCCGCCTGAGCGTCAAGCAGCTGCGGCACTACGACGAGATCGGGCTGCTGCGGCCCGCCTGCGTGGACACCGCCACCGGCTACCGCTACTACCGCGCCGCCCAGGCCCGCGCGGCGATGTCGATCGGGCTGCTGCGCTCCCTCGACGTGCCGCTGCCGGTCGTCGGCCAGGTCCTGGCCGGCACCGAAGGCGCCCTGGAGTCCGTACACGACACACTGGAGGCCGAACTGGCCCGGCGGCGGCGCACACTGGCCTCCCTGGAACGCGTCATAGCCGACGGCCTGCCCGCCACCCAGGTCCGCATCGTCACCGAACCGGCCCACCGCGTCGCACTCGTGCGCGAACGCGCCACCGGCCCGGCCGACATCGCCCGCGCCACCACCGCCGCGATGACACGCCTGACAGCCGGCCTGCTGTACGAGCCGGCGACCCGATCCGACACCGACACCCACACGCCCCCAGCACTGCCCGGCAGGGGAGCGGCGGGCGGCGGCCCGCACTTGATCGGCCTGTTCCCCGTCGACCTGACCGACGACTTCGACGTGACCGCCGCGCTCGTCCTGGCAGACGGCCGGCACACCGGCGGGGGAGCACAGGTGGACGTGCTGCCCGGCGGTACCTTCGCCGCCGCCACCCACCTCGGCCCCTACGACCAGATCTCCCTGACCGCCCACGCCGTCCTGGCCTGGTGCGCCGAACGCCGCCACCCCATGCGCGGCCCGATCCGCGAGGTGTACGTGTCCGACCCGGCCCACACCCCGCCCGACCAGCTGATCACCCACCTGATGATCCCTTTGGAGGACGAGCCATGAGCGCCGAACTGATCACCCAAGGCCCCGTCACCTGCCTGAACGTCACCGGCCTGGGCGAGCCAGGCGGAGCCGAGCACCTGTCCGCGATCGGCGCCCTGCACGCCGTCGCCGGCGCGATGGGCGGCCCCGCCGGGCCGCTGGAAGGCCTGTGGTGGGTGGAGGACGAACGCCCGGGGCTGCAGGTGCCGCGCGAGCAGTGGCGCTGGCACCTGCTGCTGCCCCTGCCCGCCACCCCCGAGCCCGGACGCCTGGAACAGGCCCGCGAGTCCGTACGCGCGAGCGGCGCGGCCGTCGACCGCGTACGGGTGGCCGTCTTCACCGAGGGACAGTGCGTGCAGATGCTGCACCACGGCCCCTACAGCGAGGAACCCGCGACCCTGAAGGTGATGGAGGAGTACATGGACGAGCACGGCCTGGTGGCCAACGGGCCGCACCACGAGGTGTACCTGACGGCGTTCGACGACCCCGACCCGCGCACACTGCTGCGCCAGCCCGTCCGCCCGGCATGAACCGCCTCACCCGTTAATCAGGGGTTCATCTGGGGTCGCACGATCTTCCCCCGCCGCCGCGCCGGCTCTTACATTCCGAAGCGTCACCCCATCCCGAGCGTCACCGCGGACACACCGGCCCAGCGAGATCAGGCCGCTCAGCCACCGCGGCCGCGTCGGGCGCGAAGGTAAGAGCCGGCAAGGAGACAGACCGTGTTCAAGCGCATCGCCCTCATCCCTGTGCTATTACTCGCCTTTCTGGGAGTGGCGAACCCCGCCCCGGCCCAGGCGCACGAGCCGCGCCACCTGCGCATCCTGCTCACCAACGACGACGGCTACACCTCCGCCTACCTGCAAGGACTGCGCCAGAAGCTGATCGAGGCGGGCCACGAGGTGACGGTCGTCGCCCCCGACAGCGACGTCAGCATCACCGGCACGGCGATCAACGCCAAGTTCGGCACCACGCTGCAGGCCACCCAGAAGGAGCCCGGCGTCTGGGCCGTCGGGGGCAGCCCCAGCGACGCGGTCGCGTTCGGGACGCGCGTCGTGTTCGCCGGCAACCCGCCGGACCTGGTGGTCTCGGGCCCCAACCCGGGTGAGAACGTCGCCGCGACCGCCAACTACTCCGGCACCGTCGCCGCGACGATCACCGCCATCACCGGCGGCATCCCCGCCGTAGCGGTCAGCGTCGCCAGGAGCGGCGGCTCCTTCCCCAGCGCCGACCAGTCGATCGCCTTCGCCGTCAAACTCGTCGACCGGCTGGCGGCGACCTCACGCGGCGCCGTCCTGCCCGCCCGCACCGCGCTGAACGTCAACTACCCCGTCACCCCCAACGGCAAGGTCACCGTCGCCAAGCTGGGAACCTCGCTGCCGTTCTCCACCGACTACACCCTCGACTCCGCCGCGTGCGCCACCTGCTACCGCATCCTGCCCCTGCCGGCCACCGCCCCCGACCCGGTGACCGACGCCGACCGCACCCTGCTGGCCGCGGGCAACGTCACCATCACCCCGCTGGACGGTAACTGGGAAGCGGGACCGGCCACCGCCACCATCATCCGCCTCCGCCTCAACGCCCTGACCCCCTGAGCCCGGAGCACCCCGCCGGGAACACCGTGGGCCCACAACCCGACCCCACCCTGGCCTCGCTGTAGTCCTGGGGAAATTTCCAATGGATTTGCCTGACCTGCGACGATGCATGCCCAAGTGACTGCAGTCTCGATTCACTTACCGTGTGGGCCATGAGCGACAAGCCGGAGTTTGGGTACGGCGCGAGCGGTCGGCCGCTGTGGACCGCGCGGGATCGGGACGCTGAGGTCATCCGGACGGTGCTGCGCAAGGCGGAACGGCGGGAATTCAGCGAACGCCATGACGGGTTTGTCGAGGGCGGGGACGACGGGGCGCCGTTCCTTGTCGCGTGCGCCGTCGAGGCCGAGGTTCCGCGCCGGAGCTTACGCGGTATCGGGTCGATCTGGTGAAGGCTGGGTATCGAGTCGAGCCTGACCCCGACGATGATCAGGTGCCGCTGGTGCGGGACGGCTCGTGATGCGGTGGTCTACCGGGTGATGTGGGGGTCAGCGGGTACGGCGACGCTGGACGGGGTCGGCTTCGGCGGTGATGCGGGCGGAGGTCTCTTCACCGAGTCGCACGTAGCGGCCGAGGCTGGCCAGATGCTGGTGGCGGCTCTTGGCCTGCAGTTCGGGCGCTGTTCGGCCGGCTTGGGCGAGGTGCTGCAGCGCCGAGTGGCGGAGCTGGTGCAAGGTCCACCCTTGCCGGTGCGGGTCGAGCTTTGCGGAGGTGGTCTTGAACAGGTACTCGGCGCGCGGGTAGGACAGTCGGCCTCGCCCGGTGACGGGGCAGATGTCGGCGGCTGTCGGCGTTCGGCGTCCAGAGGTGGGGGCGCGCCGGTCGGTCAGGAAGACCGGTCCGGTCGTGCGGCCGGTCAGCAGGCGGGGCAGCAGCCGGGCCGGGTTGGTGGCCAGCAGTTCCTGGCGCTGGGCCCAGGCGGTGAACGAGGTCAGCGCGGATAGGTGCCGGTTCCAGGTCGCGGCGGCCGCGGCGTTCCAGTGGTCCATCACCGCGGCGTAGTGCTCGGGCTGCAGGACGGCGACCGGATGGTGCGGGCCGGTGGCCGCGGTCAGCCGGGTGAGGGTCTCGGCGTAGCCGGCGCGGGTGGTGGCCGCAGCGAGGGAGTCGAGGAAACGCTCGACCGCAGCCGTGACCGTCACGCTGGCGGTCGCAAGGTCGGGCTGGCCGGGGAACGCCACGATGGACACGGAGCCGCCTCCCGAAAGGCGATGTGACACATAATGTAGCCGAGTCGCCTGCGCGGCGGCGGGCGCCGAGCTGGGCGAAGGTGACCCGGCGGCAGCCAGTGTGACAGATAATTCACATTCTGTGTCACGCTGCCGAGCGGTCCTGGGTGGGACGGGTGTTCCTGGGTGGGACTGCGCGAGAGAGCCGCGGGTCGGCGTGCCGATCAGGTGGCCCTTTTGCGGGAGGCGGTCGGCAGTACACGGGGACGCAGCCGGGTGCGCACACCGTCCATGATGTCGGCGAGTTGGGCGATCTCCTCGTCGATCAGGAGGTCGATCAGGCCGTCGCGGACCGCCTCCACATGTCCGGGCGCGGTCTTCTCGAGGAGTCGCTGGCCGTCTTCGGTGATGACGACCATGGCCCTGCGTTCGTCGTTGGTGTCGGTTTCGCGGCGTAGCAGGCCGGCCTTCTCCAGCTGGGCCACCTGGTAGCTCAGGCCGCTGCGCGAGGTGATCATCAGGTCGGCGAGCTCGGTGATGCACCGGCGTTGGGGGGCGCACTCGTTGGCCCAGTGCAGGATCTCGTACTGGATCATGGTGAGGCCGGCGTCGTCTCGAAGTTGGCGTTCGACATGGCGCTGGATCAGGCCGGAGGTTTCCAGGAAGCCGGTCCAGGCGCGCATCTGCGTCTCGTTCAACCACCGCGGTTCGCTCATGTGAGGAGCCTACCGGAGTTGCGTCGAATTCGACGCATCCGTACGATCGACTCCGTTGCGCCGATGCGTCGAATTCGACGCATTTCGTGTCGTGTATCGACGCGCCTCACATCTCGGAAAGGGCCACTCATGAAGATCAGCATCATCGGCAAGGGCAACGTCGGCTCCGCGTTGGAGCGCCGTCTTGCCACGGCCGGGCACGCGGTCACCACGGCGAACTCTTCCACCGCTCCGGACCAGGTCGCGGCGCAGGTCGCCGAGGCCGACGTCACCGTGCTGGCCGTGCCGTTCCCCGCCATCGCCCAGCTCGACGCCAAGATCAAGACCGCCCTGGCGGACAAGGTCGTGATCGATGTCACCAACCCGCTGGCGGCCGACTTCATGTCGCTGACCATCGGGCACACCACCTCGGCGGGTGAGCAGGTCGCCGCCACACTGCCCGGCGCCCGGGTGGTCAAGGCCTTCAATACCGTGTTCGCCGCCACCCTGGACACCCCCGGCCTGTTTTTGCCGGTGGCCTCCGACGATGAGGCCGCCAGGAAGACCGTGCTGGAGTTGGGCACGCAGCTCGGCTTCGACGCCGTGGACGCCGGCCCGCTGGCCAACGCCCGCTACCTGGAGCCGGCCGTGGAACTGCTGATTCAGCTCGCGTACGGGCTGGGGATGGGCGCAGGCATCGGCTTCACTCTGGCACGGGCATGACGATCCCGACGTGGACGGCGGGATTCCGCCCGGCGGTCATCAGCCCGTACGAGCGGATCTCGTCCCATGCCTTCGGCGAGGAGGCCACCCGGCAGACCTTTGATCCCCCGACCATCCGTACAACCGCGGCGTGCACCGGAAAGGGCGGGAGATGACCGATCACGACCTGTCCGGCAGGGTGGCCTTGCTCACCGGGGCATCAGGCGGCATCGGCCAGGCACTAGGCCAGCGCCTCATCGCCTCCGGCGTAAAGACCGCCTTCGTCTACGGTTCACACTCCAACCCGGCCCACGCGTTGGTCGCCCAGGCCCAGAACGCGAGGGTCGACGCGGTCGCGCTCGCCGGCGACCTCGCCGACCCTCACGTGCCGGCCAGACTGCTGAATGAGGCCGCCGACGCGCTCGGCGGCCCCGTGGACATCCTGATCCCCAACGCAGGCCATGCGCTCCAGCAGGACTACACCACGCTCGAACTCCAGGCGTGGGACCGCACGCTCGCGGTTAACCTGCGCACCCCCTTCCTGCTGGCCCAGCACGCCCTGCCGGGCATGGCCGCACGCGGGTACGGGCGCGTGCTGTTCATGTCCTCGGTCGCCGCCTTCACCGGCGGCATCATCGGCGCGGACTACGCCGCCTCCAAGGCTGGACTGCACGGCCTGACCCACTTCCTGGCCGCCCGCGTCGCCTCCCGCGGCGTGACGGTCAACGCCCTGGCGCCCGCTCTGATCGCCGACACCCGCATGCTGCCTGGCAACGCCGATCCCCGCGCACTGCCCGTCGGCCGGTTCGGCCAACCCCAGGAGGTCGCCGACCTAGCGCTGGCCGTCCTGCGCAACGGATATCTCACCAACCAAGTGCTGAGCCTGGACGGCGGCGCCTACCCGCGCTGACCTCTCTCTTTTTGCTGACAGGAGCCCCTCATGCCCGTGGCCCTGCTCGCCCTTGCGATCAGCGCATTCGGCATCGGAACCACCGAATTCATCATCAACGGCCTGCTGCCCGAGCTGGCCGCCGACTTCGACGTCAGCATTCCGGCCGCCGGGCTGCTGGTCTCAGGATACGCAGCCGGCGTGGTCATCGGCGCGCCCCTGCTCACCATGGCGGGGGCGCGCCTGCCCCGCAAGACCATGCTGCTCGCCCTGATGATCCTCTTCCTGGCCGGGAACATCCTCTCAGCGCTGGCGCCCTCCTACGGCGTGCTGATGGCCGGGCGGATCGCCGCGGCCTTCTCCCACGGCGCCTTCTTCGGCGTCGGCGCCGTCGTCGCGGCCGACCTGGTGAAACCGGCCAAGCGCGCCAGCGCGCTGTCGGTGATGTTCTCCGGCCTGAGTATGGCGAACGTCCTCGGCGTGCCCGCCGGCACCGCGATCGGGCAGGCGTTCGGCTGGCGCGCCACCTTCTGGGCCGTCGTCGCCGTCGCGGTGGTCGGCCTTGCGGGGGTGGCGGCGCTGGTCCCTTCCCGCCCTCGCCCCCAAGAGCAGAGCCTCCTGCGCGAGCTGAGCATCTTCCGGCAGGGCGGCGTGTGGCTCGCGCTGACCATGACCGTGTTCGGATTCGCGCCCGTCTTCACGGTGATCACCTTCATCGCGCCGATGATGACCGACGTGGGCGGTTTCTCCCCGGGAACGGTGCCCGTGGTCATGGGGCTGCTCGGAGTCGGCCTGGTCGCGGGTAACCTTCTCGGCGGCCGCCTGGCCGACCGGGCCGTGCTACCCGCGGTCTACATCTCCGTCGGCACCCTCACCGCCCTATCGGCGATCGTCGCCGTGGCGGCGGACAACCAACCGGCCTTCATCGCCGCGATCGTCCTGTTCGGGGTGGCCGCTTTCGCGACAATCCCGCCATTGCAGACGTGGATGCTCGACAGCGCCTCACAAGCGCCCGCCCTGGCCTCGGCGGCCAACATCGGTGCATTCAACCTGGCCAACACCCTCGGCTCCCTGCTCGCCGGACTCACTATCGAGGCCGGGCACGGATACGCGGCACCGGCCTGGATCGGCATGGCGCTGGGCCTGGCCGGCCTGGCCGTGACCGGGCTGGTAAGCCTGCGCATCCGCCACCAAGCCCTGCGGGCAGATGCTGACCAGAAACACCAGAAGACGGCACAGCCGTTCGCCTCCTCTGGGCCGGCGAATCCCGCGACATCAGACACCAGCACCACCATCAGTGAGGCATAACCGCACGTCGATGGTGACGGCCCGCCCCTCACGCGTGCCATCACCATTGTCGTCCCTGCGGTTCAGGGCGCCAGTCCCAGCTCCCGCAGCTGGGCGGTCCTCAACGGCCGCCAGCCGCCGCCGTCCAGCTTGGCCAGCTCGGCCTCCACGTCGACGGTGATTACGCCGAAGAAGTTGACGTTCTCGCTGTGTGCTGGGGAGATGTGGGCCAGCAGCTCGTCGGGAATGTCCCGGCCGGCCGCCCGCAGCTGCCGTACGGCCAGCGAGTAGTACTCCGTCGTCCACGCGATGACAGAGTTGGTCAAAACGCTCAAACACCATGCCTGGTCCGTCTGGTCAGCCAAGGCCGGCTTGGTGATGGCGCCCTGGTGGGCGTAGTGCAGGTCCCGGCGCAGCGCGTGCAGGCTCTCGCCCTTGTTCAGCTGCCGGGCGATCTTCCTGCGGTAGGCCGGGTCCGACAGATACTTCGCCGCGTGCAGCGTGCGGCGCAGCATGCCCCACTCCTTCAGTGCCGCGGCCAGGGTGTTCTGCCGGGAGGCGGCCGACCACTTGCCCACCACCAGCGAGGCGGTGGCCTGCCCGTACTCCAGCGACCCGGCCATGCGCAGCAGGTCGGGCCAGCACTCGGTGATGAGGTCTTCGTTCCAGCGGGCGCCCAGCAGCGGGCCCGCGTGGGGATAGCGCTTGACCACTTCGGTGGGGGTGTCGTCCCGGATCAGGGTGATCTTGCCGAGGTCGCGGATGCGCGGGGAGAGCAGCTTGCCCACCAGGTCGAACAGGGCAAAGTTGATCAACGTGGCGCCGTGGGTATCGGTCGCGTGTTCGAACAGGGGCAGATCGGTGGCGTTGCCCAGGAAGTCGTCCAGCACGAAGTGCGCCTCGCGGGCGTTCGGCACGATGATTTTCGTGCCGAACGTGGAGTGCTGGTCGGACACGTGCGTGTAGGACGACAGCACCTGGCCGCCGTGGATGGTCATGTCCCGGGCGGTCGTGCTCTTACCGCGGACCGGGAAGCGCTGCCCGTCCGAGCTCGACATGGTGCCGCCGCCGAACACCTTCGACAGATCCAGCCCATGGTGGTGGTTGATGATGCAGGTGTTGGCCTCGCGCAGCGTCTCCTCCCGCACGTACCACTCCTGCGTCCAGCGCAGCACGTCATAGCCGATGCCGCAGGCCTCCGCCATCCTGGACAACCCCGGATTCGTGGCGTTGGCGATGAGCACGCTGAGGATATTGCGCTTGAGATCGGCCGAGCGGGCCTGGTTACGGCCGCCGGCGTGAGTGAAGCAGTCCAGAAAGTGCGTGCGCACGTCAAGCTCGATCAGCAGGGAGGCGATCGGCGCGAACGGCAGCATCCCGGCCGGCTCCGCCCTCAGCTCCTTGGCCTCGCCTGGCACGTCTTCGGCCGACAGCGGCGGGATGACGAGCTTGTCGTCGTCATCGAGCCGGACCGCGCCGGTGTCGTCCGGCAACGCCTGGGCCAGCGTCTGGTCGAGCTGCGTCAGCGCGGCGTGCAGTTCCTCCTTGCTCTGTTCGATCGACTCGGCCGCA